>NZ_SLWW01000044.1 GCF_004342445.1 Rhodovulum euryhalinum | reverse complement strand
GCGACGATCCACAAAGGAGGGCGGTCATGTCGGAGATTATCACGGTCGGGCTCGACCTGGCGAAGAATGTGTTTCAAGTGCATGGCGCTGACGCGTCGGGGCTTTGTGTTCTGCGCAAGAAGCTGAGACGGGATCAGGTTCTGGCGTTCTTCAGCCACCTGCCGCCTTGCTTGGTGGCGATGGAAGCCTGCGGCGGCGCGCACTTCTGGGGCCGCGAGATTGGCAAGCTGGGCCACGAGGTCCGCCTCATCCCGCCCGCTTACGTCAAGCCGTTCGTGAAGCGCCAGAAGAACGACGCTGCCGATGCTGAAGCGATCTGCGAAGCTGCCATGCGCCCGACGATGCGGTTCGTTCCCGTGAAGAGTGAAGAGACCCAAGGGGCCGCGATGGTGTTCCGGATCCGCGAGTTACTGATCCGCCAGCGGACGCAGGCGATCAATGCGCTCCGGGGCCATCTCGGGGAGTTCGGCCAGATCGTGCCGCAGGGGGCAGCCAACGCCGCGCGATTGATCACCATCGTCGAGGACCCGGACAGCGGACTGCCCGCCGATGCCATTGCCACGCTGAAGGTGTTGGTCGAAGCCCTCACCCATCTGGAGACGGAGATCGGCGAGCTCGACGCCGAGATCACCCGCCGGGCCAAGGAGAACGACGTTGCCCGGCGCCTGATGACCGTTCCGGGTATCGGACCGTTGATCGCCACGGCCATCGCGGTCCTGGCCCCGCCGCCGGAGACGTTCAGGAAGGCGCGGGATTTTGCGGCATGGCTGGGCCTCACACCGAGGCAGCATTCCACCGGGGGCAAGCAGCGCCTCGGGGCCACGACCAAGATGGGCGAGCGCTCCTTGCGACGGCTGCTGATCATCGGGGCCAACAGCGTCATCATCAAGCGGCATGTCCATGCCGCGGCCCGACCGGGCACCTGGCTGGGCGGGATGCTGACGCGCAAACCGCCGATGCTGGTGCGGGTGGCGCTGGCGAACAAGATGGCGCGGATCGTCTGGGCCTTGATGGCCCGGGGTGGCGTCTACCAGTCTCCGGCCGCGGTGGCGTAAGCCGTAACGGTCGCGAGGACGTCGGAGCGGAAGAGGGCAAGGAGAGGTTTGGCGCAACGGTCGTGAGACGGGATCGGGAGAACCAGAGCGCAACAGAGTGCCATCGAGCACGCGGCTTTGATCTGGACCCGACCTGCGGACACCATACGGGCCCGCGGCATGAAGATGGCCGCACCAGAGGCCGGACACATGTCAGCAC
>NZ_SLWW01000043.1 GCF_004342445.1 Rhodovulum euryhalinum | reverse complement strand
GCCCGCCCGAGCAGAACGATCTCTTCCGGCCGCGCCTCGTCGACATGATCGACATGCGCCATGAGCTGGTCACGCTGGCGGCGCTGATCGACTGGGAGTTCTTCGAGCGCGAATGGGCGGGCTTCTTCCCGTCCGCGACCGGACGGCCGGCGACCTCGCCGCGGCTGGTTGCAGGGCTGCTCTATCTGCAGCACGCGTTCCGTCTGTCGGACGAGGCGGTGGTCGCGCGCTGGGTCGAGAACCCGTACTTTCAGCACTTCACCGGCGAGACCTTCTTTCAGCACCGTCCGCCGATCGACCCGACCTCGCTCATCCGCTGGCGAAAGCGGATCGGGGAAGAGGGTGTCGAATGGCTGCTGACGAAGACCATCGAGGCCGGTCGGACGTCCGGCGCGGTCGAGGACGCGAGCCTGGACGAGGTGGCGGTCGACACCACCGTCATGGAGAAGAATATCGCGCATCCGACCGACTCCCGGCTTTACGACCGCGCCCGGGCGCAGCTGGTGGATCTGGCCCGGGATGCCGGGATCGAGCTGCGCCAGAGCTACGCGCGCCTGGCACCGCGGCTGGCGGCGCAGGTCGGGCGCTACGCCCATGCCAAGCAGTTCCGGAGGATGCGCAAGGCATTGAGAACGCTGAAAGGTTACACCGGCCGCGTCATGCGGGACATCCGTCGGCAGCTCGACGAGATCCCCGAGGGGCCGCTGCGCGAGCGGGTGCTGGACAAGCTCGTGCTGGTCTCACGGCTTCTGCACCAGACGCCGAAGGACGCGGGCAAGATCTATTCGCTCCATGAGCCCGAGGTCGACTGCATCTCCAAGGGCAAGGCCCGCGTCCGCTACGAATTCGGCACCAAGGTCAGCATCGCCACCACGCTGAAGGGCGGGTTCGTGGTCGGCATGCGCTCGCTGCCGGGCAACCCTTACGACGGCCACACCCTCGGCGAGGCGCTGGAGCAGGTGGCGATCCTCACCGACCATCCGCCGAAACGGGCCGTGGTCGACCGCGGATACAAGGGACACGGCGTCGAGCACACCCAGGTCCTGATCAGCGGCACCCGCCGCGGCCTGACCCCGGCGCTGGCGAGGGCGCTTCGCCGACGCAGCAGCATCGAACCCGAGATCGGCCACATGAAGACCGACGGAAGGCTGTCGCGCTGCTTCCTGAAGGGCGCCCTCGGCGACGCGCTTTTCGCCGTCCTCTGCGGCTGCGGCCACAACATCCGCAAGATCCTCGCCCATCTGCGGAGGCTTCTTGCCGCCGTCGTCACATTCGTCCTGGCAATGATCCGGC
>NZ_SLWW01000042.1 GCF_004342445.1 Rhodovulum euryhalinum | reverse complement strand
CACCATTGACCCCAGCATGAAGTAGCAAACATAACGACCGGGCGGGTCAGTTCTCGGTGACAACGCCGGGTCAGTTCTCAGTGACAGCCAACAGCGGTGGAGCCCTGTCGCGCGCTGGGGGATCACCAGGAAGCCGACACCGTGATCGCGGATCGCCTGGACGATGGGCAGCAGGTGCGCGGCCTCCGCAGCGACCTTGGTTTCCAGCAGTTCGAGGATTGAGCCGGTGAACTGGATAGGAGTGTCAGGCATTGGCGAAGCCCTCCTGCAGGGCAATCCAGTCCATCAGCGTAGAGCGGCGCGTGGCGATGCGGTGGCCCAGCCGGAAATGCGGCAGCGGACGCTTCGAGCGCGTGCAGAGGTAGTAGACGCGGCGCTGGAACCGGAACTCGTCGGAGTCGTAGAGGAAACGGGCGATCTCGGCGGCGCCCACCATCATGTCGGGCGCGAGCGTGGCGGGCGCGGTCATCGGCCCCTCCCGGCGCGCGGGGCGCTCGGCTTGCGGGAGGCTTCCTGCTCGCGGGCGAGCAGCCACTCGCGCACCGCCTCGATGCGGTAGTAGACGCGCCGGCCGATCACGACGAAGGGCGGGGAAGCCCAGCGCGGCATAGCTTGTGTCGCTGACGGCACGCGCGGCAGGAGCGCGTGCAACGGCGCGCCCATGCGGGGGCGACGGACCTTGGCGACATCGCCCGTCAGGCCGGAGCTGCCGCGCTCGCCGAGGCCGTAGAGGCGGGCATGCCGATGTGGTCTCCAAATGCTACAGATGTGCAGGCTTCAGTGGCGGCTCTGAGGTCGCCGGAGAAATTTGGCGCTCTGGCCCACCATTTCCACGCGAACATCGTGGAACGCGTCATCCACTATTACGTCGATCGAAACTTGCACAAGCTTTTGGGCGCCGATCGCGTCGCGCGGTCTGTCCATGATCTCGCGACGTACAACTCCGCGATACGCCGTCACTGCATCGAGGCTGCGTTGATCATGCGTGCCTTCGCCAAGGACTCGGCCGTGGAGCGGACGATCAGGCCGAGGGATGTGGCGGCGGCAGCGGCGGCCCCGAGGGCGAGGCCCGCCCGGCGCGCAAAGGCCGCAAGCCGGGTGTTCGCCAGGTCCATCTCGCGCGACAGGCGGCCGAAACCGCGGGCTCCGGCCTCGCCCACGCCCTCCAGTTCGGCGCGCACGCGACGGCCGCCCTCCGCCACGAGGCGGACGGAGACCTTCTTCTCAGCCATGGGGGAAACCTTGATTTCTGTATCATGTCATGATACATATTGGCATGATCATCAGCACGCGTGGAAAGCTTGCCGCCGGTGCGGTTCAGGGCCGTTTCGGCAAGGGTTTTCCGGCTGATCTGGTCAGGCGGACGCGCGCCATGCTGTCGGCACTGGACGCGGCCATGCAACTTGAGGATCTGCGTTTTCCGCCGGGCAACCATCTGGAAGCCCTGAGTGGGGATCGCGCAGGGCAGCATTC
>NZ_SLWW01000041.1 GCF_004342445.1 Rhodovulum euryhalinum | reverse complement strand
CTTGCAGTTACCCACAAGTATCCGCCGGGGGCGTTGCGAGGCGGGCACCTTCGACGAGGTCGGCGAGGCGGGAGAAGCCCCGCCATATCACCGTCGTCCCCGGTGGCGCATCGGAAGCGCGGTCGAGATAGCCTCCGAGACGAGCAACAGCCCTGACGTAGAATTCGAGGTCGCGCGGTGCCTGGCGCTTCCTCTCTGGCGTCGCCTGGTCGAGCAGGTGGCGCTCATCCTGCGTGAAAACGGCAGCGGGGTCGGCCCGTGGCGTCTCGCGGCTGAGCATCGCCAGCCATGACACCCGCCAGGCCACGACGCAGCAGAGCGCGATGCAGTTGGCCAGGCGATCGGCCGTGGCCAGGCGCAGCTCCTCGATCCGGCAGCCGGTTTTCAGCGTCCGGAAGAAAGTCTCGATTTTCCAGCGCAGCGCGTACCATTCGAGCTTGTGTACGGCCTCCACGTGGGTCGCCACTGGCAGGTTCGTGATCAGCTTCCAGTGGACAGGCGCCCGGTCCTGCGGCGGGTCGAGTTCCTCGGCATGGATGATCTGGAGCTCCTGGTGCCGGTATTGCCGCTGCTTTCCGATCGGCGGGCGGACTGTCATCGTGGCATGCCGGACCGTCAGCACGGCGCAATGGTCCTCGCCCTGCGCGTCCCGGAACCGCACCTCGTGGGTGCCGCTCGCCTGCACCTGCGCCATGACCTTGGCGATGGTCGTGCCGCCATCCTCCGCCAGGCGGTCGACGCAGCTCCGGACGAGGAAGCCGGTCCCGAGTTCCTCGGCCAGGCAGTAGAGCTCGTAGATGTCACTCTCGCGGTCACCGACATGAACGCAGCGCTCCGGCGCACCCGCCAACTCGGTCGACAGGCGCAGATTGTCGAGCCAGCGCATGCTTTCCTTCTGCTCGATGGGCACGCGGGTCGGGTTGATCTTGCGCTTGAGCGCAGCGGTGCCCTTGAATGCGGCGCGGGACCAGAACTTGGCTGCCGTCAGCCCGAGCGGCAACCCGTCCGGCGTGATCGCAAGGCTGGCATGCATCTGGAACCCGCAGACGGCGTGCTTCCTGCGGCGGCCGTCCTTCAGCTTGTGCCCGGTCGAGACATGGGTGAAGCCGATTTTCTCCGGGGCTGCGCGCTTGAAGTTGAATTCCGTGGTGTCCTGCAGGATCAGCACGGGACCGCCTGTTGCCCGGATGCGCAGGGCGGAGGCCGCGAAATGCCCCTCGAGGATCTTGTCTTCGCTGACATTCCCGTTGGAAAAGAACCGGTAGGCCGCCTTGGTGTTCGACCAATCCTGGAACGCCGTCGGCAGCGATTTCCCCGGCCGCTCCCCGAGGGCCTCGAGCATAGCCCCGAGCCGCCGGTTCAGCCGCTCATCCCCCAGATCGCATCCCGCGGTTTCCGTTTCCACCCAGCTCTGCCCCATGCACGCACCTCACGCATTCGGTGCCACATGACGAATCATGACCGTAGTGTCGTCGCCAAGACCAAGGCTGGCAGATGAATCAATTCACCGCACCAACTTGTGGGTAACTGCAAG
>NZ_SLWW01000040.1 GCF_004342445.1 Rhodovulum euryhalinum | reverse complement strand
TTCTCAGCCCAGCCGAGGCTGTTGCGGGGTTCGGGGCAACCATCATCATCATGGTTGCGGGATTGTTCGTCGTCGGCGAGATGCTGGAGCGGACCGGCGTCGCCCGCACGGTGGGCGACCAGATCCTGAAATACGGCCGGGGTCAGGAAGTGCGGCTGATGGTGCCGCTTTGCGTTGGCGCGGCGGTGTTGGGGTCGGTGATGTCCTCGACGGCGGTGGTGGCCATCTTTATCCCCATCGTCCTGCGCATCGCGCGCGATTCGGGCATAAACCCCGCCCGGCTGCTGTTGCCGATGGCGTTCGGCGCCCTGATTTCCGGCATGCTTACGCTGATCGGCACGCCCGGCAACCTGGCGGTTTCCGACGCGCTGCGCGATGCCACCGGCCAGCCGCTCGGCTTTTTCAGCTTCACCATCATCGGGGTGACCATTCTGGTCCTCACGGTGCTATTCTTTGTCTTCATCGGCCGTCACCTGCTTGGCCCGCTGACAGCGAACGGCACCGACCAGCCACGGCGCAGCGACCGGTCCTTTGCCGACATGTTCCGCATTCACGGCCTGGACCGGGCCGAGATCATGCGGATCGAGAAAAGCTTTGCCGGCAGCGCCGCGCGCGACCTGACCGCCATCGCGCCGCGGATCCTGTCGCGTTGGCGCCGCGGCCCGCGCGGCACCCCGCATGTGACGCTGTTCTCGATCGGAATGGACTTGCAGCGTGATGACCTGGTTGTCGTGACCGGCAGCGAGGCCGACCTTGCGCGGTTTGCCCGGACGCCCGGTGTCGCGCCGGCCGGTTCGTTCTACGACGACATGAACAGATGGATCGACACGCTCGGGATCATGGAGGTGATGATACACCCCGAGGCCGGCATCAGGGGATCGACCCTGGCCGATCTGGCGTTCCGCGAAAATTACGGGCTCGAGGTTCTGGATATCCTGCGCGACGCCAGGCCGGTGGCCGACATCCAGACGACCCCCTTGCGCGGCAGTGACCGTCTGCTGGTCGCCGGCCCGTGGTCAAGGCTGGACGGGATCAATGCCGCCACGCGCGACTTCGTCATTCTCGAAGAGCCGGCCGAGCGGGCGCGGTCGGTGCCGAATTCAAGCAAACTCTGGATCGCGATCATCATCCTGTTCGGCATGATCGCGGTCTCGATCGGGGGGCTGTCGATCACGATCGCGGTGATCCTGGCAGCGATTGCGGCCGTGATGAGCGGCACCATCTCTGCCAGCCAGGCCTATCGATCGATCCGTCTGGATACGCTGGTGCTGATCGCGGGCATGCTGCCGCTTTCGACGGCGCTGGACAAGACCGGCGGCGGCGACATGATCGTGACCGCACTGTTGCAGATGGCGGGCAACGACAGTCCGCGGGCGGTCATGATGGCGCTGTTCTTCCTGACGATGTCCCTGAGCTGGATCCTCTCGAACACCGCCACGCTGGTCCTGGTGGGACCAATTGCAGTAAGCGCAGCGCTCTCGATGGGGGTCTCGCCGGTGCCGATGGCCATCGCGGTGCTGATCGCGGGATCGGCGGGCTTTGCCTCGCCTGTGTCGTCGCCGGTGGTGACTCTGGTGGTCAGTCCGGGCAGCTACAGGTTTGCCGACTTTCTGAAGGTCGGCGTGCCGCTGACGCTTGGCATCGCGACCATTGCGTTCTTCATCATCCCCGTCGTCTTTCCATTCTGACGGCAAAGGCAGGGTACTCACCCGTTTGACCGCCGGGCCCTCGCTTCTTTCGCAAGCATTGGGATGCTGGGGCGATGGC
>NZ_SLWW01000039.1 GCF_004342445.1 Rhodovulum euryhalinum | reverse complement strand
TCGGCACTGGACGCGGCCATGCAACTTGAGGATCTGCGTTTTCCGCCGGGCAACCATCTGGAAGCCCTGAGTGGGGATCGCGCAGGGCAGCATTCGGTACGCATCAACGGGCAGTGGCGCATCTGCTTCGTCTGGACCGATCAGGGTCCGCAGGATGTCGAGATCGTGGATTACCACTGAAAGGAAAGACGATGAGCCTGATCACCAACCCCTCCCATCCGGGCGAAGTCCTGCACGAACTCTATCTTCTGCCGCTCGGGATGAGCGCGCCCGCCCTTGCCCGGCACCTGCTGGTTCCGCGCACGCGGATCGAACGGCTGGTCAAGGGCGAGACATCGCTGACCGCGGACACCGCGATGCGGCTGGCCACCTACTTCGGCACCACCCCGGAATACTGGATGAACCTGCAACGGGCCTGGGACCTCGCCCGCGCCCGCGAGACGGTCGATGTCTCAGGGATCGTGCCCCTGCAAGCTGCCTGAACGCAGCGCGTCGTTCAGCTTGCGCACCATCACCGCCTCGATCTCGGGCAGCAGTTCGGCGGCGATCGGGGTGTTCACGCCCAGTGCCTGCGCCAGCGACAGCGCCGTGCCCATGTCCCATCCGATGATGGCCCCCGGCGCGATCCGCAGCTGGCCGCCGAGGCGCTGGGTCAGATCCCAGACCTGCCAGCCCTCGACCGTCTGCGGCTGGTTCAGTCGTGCGGGACAGTCGGGGCAGGGTCCCGAACAGGCCGCGCAGTAGCCGTCCCCCCCGCCGAAGGACCACTCGGCAAGGGCGCGGAGGCGTTTTTCCTGATCCAGCATCAGGCCGCGGGCGACATACTGCGCCTGGAAGGCCTCGAACACCGGCCAGACCTCGAGGAGCGCGTCGATCCCTGCGGGCGAGAGCGGCAGGGGATCGCCATTGTCGTCGCCCACGCCCTCCCATTCGAGGATGGCGAGCCGCGCCACAGCCTTGGCCATGGCCAGCGCCATGTCCTCGGCGCGGGCGGTGTCCGGCAGGGCGGAGAGCGCCGGATCGGCGCGGGCGGCCACCATCAGCGCGGTGGTGAGCGGCGCGAGCTTGATGCGCAGGCCGGGCAGCAGGTCCAGCCATTCGGGGCGGTTCGACAGGTTCAGGCGGATCATGGTCAGTATTCCGTGACGGTGTTGACGAGGACGGCGGTGCACATGCGAGCGGGGGCGGTGGCCTTGGCCGCCTGCCAGTCGAAGCTCGCCTGGATGCCCTAGGGTCCGGGGATCTCGATCCGCGGGACCGGGAGATAGACGGCATGCGCCGTGAAGGTGAAGCTGGCGTTGGCCCCAAGGCTCCAGGCGAATTCCAGTTCGCAGGGCGTGCCGTCGATGGCCTGCGTGACCAGCGTGCTGTCGGCGAAGCGCACCTCGATCCGCCCCGTGAGCGCCGCCATGCCGGGATCGCCGCCCTCGATCTTTCCGTCGTTGCGGATGGTTTCGATCCGGTCGAGGCCATTGGCATAGGTGATCTCGGCCGAGACGACATTGCCCAGCGCCGTGCCGTTCCGCTTCACCACCCCGTTGAAATGCCCGAACCGTTGCAGGCCCAGCGCCGTGGGCGTCCCTGCGCCGGTGGTCGCAGCGATGGCCTCGCCTTGGGCGATCAGCCGGGCGGTGGCGGTCAGCTGGCCCGAGCGGTTCATCTGCCAGCTGAGCTGGTCCAGAACGCAGCCCGCATACATGGCGAACCGCGGCACCTCGGGCATAACGACCTCGATGGCCATCGAGGGCAGGGTCCAGCCCCCCGACTGGAATTCGTGGGT
>NZ_SLWW01000038.1 GCF_004342445.1 Rhodovulum euryhalinum | reverse complement strand
GTTCGGACTTTGTATCCGGTGCGCATGTTGATGCGGCGCGGTACGAGGCGATGTACCGGGCTTCGGTTGAGGACCCTGCGGGGTTCTGGGGGGAGGCGGGCAAGCGGCTGGACTGGATCAAGCCCTACACGGAGGTGAAGAACACCTCGTTCAAGATGGGCGAGGTCGAGATCCACTGGTACCGCGACGGCACGCTGAACGTGGCGGCGAACTGCATCGACCGGCACCTGGCCAAACGCGGCGAGCAGACCGCGATCATCTGGGTGCCCGACGATCCCAAGGATCCGGTCCGCCACATCACCTATCGCGAGCTGCACGAGAAGGTGAACCGGATGGCCAACGTCCTGCTTTCGCAGGGTGTCATGCGGGGCGACCGGGTGGTGATCTACATGCCGATGATCCCCGAGGCGGCCTATGCGATGCTGGCCTGCGCGCGGATCGGGGCGATCCATTCCATCGTCTTCGCCGGCTTCTCGGCCGACGGGCTGGCCAACCGGATCAACGATTGCGGCGCCAAGGTGGTGATCACCGCCGACACCGCGCCCCGCGGCGGGCGGCGGACCAACCTCAAGTCGAACACCGACGCGGCGCTTTTGCACTGTTCGGACCGGGTGCGCTGCATGGTGGTCAAGCATACCGGCGACCAGACCACCTGGGTCGACGGGCGCGATGTCGACGTGCTGGCGCTGATGGAACATGCCTCGCCCGACTGCCCGGCCCGCGAACTCGGCGCCGAGCATCCGCTGTTCATCCTGTATACCTCGGGGTCCACGGGCAAGCCCAAGGGCGTGGTCCATTCCTCGGGCGGCTACCTGGTCTTCGCCGCGATGACGCACGAATACGTCTTCGACTATCACGAGGGCGACGTGTTCTGGTGCACCGCGGATGTGGGCTGGGTCACCGGGCACAGCTACATCGTCTACGGCCCGCTGGCCAATGGCGCGACCACCGTGATGTTCGAGGGCGTGCCGACCTACCCGGATGCGGGCCGGTTCTGGCAGGTCTGCCAGGATCTCAAGGTCAACCAGTTCTACACCGCGCCGACCGTGATCCGCTCGCTGATGGGGATGGGCCCCGAATGGGTCGAGAAATACGACCTGTCGTCCCTCAAGGTGCTGGGCTCGGTGGGCGAACCGATCAACCCCGAGGCCTGGGAATGGTACAACACCCATGTCGGCAAGGGCACGCGGCCGATCGTCGACACCTGGTGGCAGACCGAAACGGGGGGCCACCTGCTGACGCCGCTGCCCGGCGCCATTCCGACCAAGCCGGGCTCGGCCACGCTGCCGTTCTTCGGGGTGCAGCCGGTGGTGCTGAACGCCGAGACCGGCGAGGAGATCACCACCACCGAGGCCGAGGGCGTGCTCTGCCTCAAGGACAGCTGGCCCGGCCAGATGCGCACCGTCTGGGGCGATCACGACCGGTTCCAGGACACCTATTTCAGCCAGTACAAGGGCTATTACTTCTCCGGCGACGGCTGCCGCCGCGACAAGGACGGCTATTACTGGGTCACCGGCCGGGTCGATGACGTGATCAACGTCTCGGGCCACCGGATGGGCACCGCCGAGGTCGAATCGGCCCTCGTCGCCCATGCCGCGGTCGCCGAGGCCGCGGTCGTGGGCTACCCCCACGAGATCAAGGGCCAGGGCATCTACGCCTATGTCACCCTGATGAACGACGTGGAGCCCACCGACGCGCTGAAGACCGAGCTGGAAAAATGGGTCCGCACCGAGATCGGACCGATCGCCAAGCCCGACCTCATCCAGTGGGCGCCGGGCCTGCCCAAGACCCGCTCGGGCAAGATCATGCGCCGCATCCTGCGCAAGATCGCAGAAAACGACTTCGGAGCCCTCGGCGACACCTCAACCCTCGCCGACCCATCCGTCGTCGAGACACTCATCGAAAACAGGATGAACAGGGGCT
>NZ_SLWW01000037.1 GCF_004342445.1 Rhodovulum euryhalinum | reverse complement strand
CCACCATGCTTGCGCGCATTCCACTCGCCTTCGCCCTCGACCTTGATCCCGGTGCCGTCGATCAGCAGATGCAACGGCCCCTCCGAGCCACGATACGGGATGTTCACGGCGAGGGTCTTCTGCCGGCGCGACAGCGTGCTGAAATCCGGCACCGACCAGTCCAGACCGGTCAGCCGCAGGAGGCTTTCGACGAAGCCTGTCGTCTGCCTGAGCGCCAAGCCGAACAGGACTTTCATCGTCAGGCAGGTCTGGATCGCAGCGTCGCTATAGGTGGGCTGTCGGCCCCGCTTGCCCGTCGGCCTGGCCTCCCACGTCATCTCGGGATCGAACCAGATCGTCAGCCAGCCCCGGCGCTTGAGCGCTTCGTTGTAGGCCCGCCAGTTCTTGATCTTATAGGTCGGGGGTGGGTCGGCGCCCATGTTTGGATGCCCCCTTCGACGCAAGGATTTTCTGACCTTCTGAGCATGTGATCGGATGCGGTCATGTTTCAGGCCTCTGAGGTGCGGCCGTGACATGTCGCGGGCCGGTATGGTGATGCGCGGACCGGGGTCCAGATCAAAATTGCGAGCTCGGGCTCGTTGGACGCCACTGGTTTTCCCGTTCCGGATCTTGTCGATCATTTGCCCATGCTGGTCGTCGTCCTCCTCACATCGCCGACGCTCCGGCGGCCGCGGTCAGCAGACCGCGCCGACCGGATCCCGGTAGTCCTCGTTGCGCGAGAGCATGGCCCAGACCATCCGGGCCATCTTGTTGGCCAGGGCGATCGCGACCAGCATGCGCGGTTTCCGGGCCAGCATGCGGGAGAGCCACGACCCGGGCCTGCCGCCATCGCGCCCTCGCCAATGCACGACGGACATCGCCCCCACTATCAGCAGGCGCCGGATGTCGCGTTGGCCCATCCTGGAGGTGCGGCCGAGCTTCTGCTTGCCGCCGCTGGAATGTTGCCGGGGAACGAGCCCGAGCCAGGCCGAGAAATCGCGCGCCCCGCGGAATTCCCGCATGTCGGGCGCGAAGGTGGCGATCGCCATGGCACAGACCGGACCGATCCCCGGCATCGTCTGAAGTCTGCGCGCGACATCGCTTTCCTTCGCGGCGGCCGCGATGCGCCCGTCCAGCTTGTCGATTTCGTCGCTGAGTCCGGCGATCCGGTGGAGGTAGAGCCGCCCCAGGTCCCGGACCAGATCGGGAAGGCCTTCTTCTTCGAGGCGCGTGGCGAGACGGCCGATATTGCCGATGCCCCTGGCCAGGACGATGCCATGCTCGGCAAGATGGCCGCGGAGTGCATTGATCAACTGGGTGCGCTGTCCGACGAGCAGATCGCGGGTCCGGAAAAGCATCGCCCGCGCCTGTTGTCCGGCCGTCTTCACAGCCACGCTGCGCATCGTCGGGCGCAGGGCCGCCTCGGCGACGGCTTCCGCATCGGCCGCATCGTTCGGCGGGAAAACGATTCACTGGATCGTTTTCCTGTCCGCCTCACTCTGCCGCTTCACGAACGGCTTCACATAGACCGGCGGGATGAGCCGGACGTCATGCCCGTGCCCGGCCAACTCCCGGCCCCAGTAATGCGCGGTGCCGCAGGCCTCCATCGCCACGACGCACCGAGGCAGGGCCGCCATGAACTTCGCGAACTGCGGGCGTGACAATTTCTTGCGGAACAGCACCCGCCCGTCCGCCGCAGCGCCGTGAACCTGAAAGACCTGCTTTGCCAGGTCGACGCCGACGATGCTAACCTCATTCATGGATGCCTCCTCTTTCTATGGTGACTTCAGCATCACCATCCTGGCACATCGCGATGCCGTCGGGCGGGGGCATCCACCCCATCAAAAGGGACCCCTCCTGCGGGGCATGGGTCCATAGTTCGCCCGGGGAACATTCGGGGGACGTCTTGCGGGATGCTGGTTGTGGAGACGATCGCGAAGATCAGGCGGGCGCATCTCGTCGACGGCAAGTCGATCAAACAGATTTGCCGGGAGTTGCGGGTATCGCGGAACACGGTGCGCAAGGTCATGCGCGGGAGCCTGACCGTCAGGTCGCCGAACTCCAGATCCGCGCCGCCGTGCTCAACCGCTACACCACGCTCGACCTACCCGTCACCGAGC
>NZ_SLWW01000036.1 GCF_004342445.1 Rhodovulum euryhalinum | reverse complement strand
AATGCCCTCGGCACCGCCGAGATCGTCCGCGTGGCCTGAACCGGAAGGGGCAAGGGGAAGTCATGCCTCAAGCCACCTTTATGCAACAACGCCCATCCAGCCCAAAACGCGGGGGTCGGACTCTTGGGCCGACAGCGGAGCGGATTGCGCTTGGGCCAGGGGCGCAGACCCGAGCACGAACGCCAGCCCCGCCCCCCAAGCGAGCGCTCTAGAAATTGACAACGACATTGATGAACCCTCCCGTCCATGGATCTGCGCTCCCGCCGACAACATTGTCGATCCCTGCGCCCGGGAAAGAGACCGAGACACCGGCGGTCAGGAACGTGTTGCGATTGATGATCCGGCTGTATTCAAGAAACAGGTCGTCGGCGAGATGCGCGTCGTTAACGCCCGAGACCACGTTTCCGTTCACATCGACACGGGTCGCCTGGCCGAACTGAACGGGGCTGTTCAACTCGTTCGCCCAGACATGCGCATATCGCAGCGTCCAGGTGTCGGCCTGCGTCGGCTGGACGCGGAGCGCAGCAGTCAGCGCGTTCACGTTCGAATTGATGAAGGTCGAGGCGGATTTCGATCCCGTGGCCCAGGCGCTCGGGCTGCCCTGGTAATAGAGCGGGTCGAACCTTTCGAGCTTCGTCGTGTCCGGGTCGTCGCCAGAAAAGGTCTGGTAGCCCAAGGTGAGGCTCGGCGACCAGGGGGCAGATCCGCGAAGGTATACCCGGCGGTCACGCGGCCGCCCCAGGCCTCCAGGTCGATCCTGTCGTTCCTTTGAAGGGCGACCTCACCGGTAAAGGCCCAGTTTTCCAAAGCGCCCTCGAACGGGTTTGTCTTGCCGTAGATCCCAAGGGTCCGGGTTCCCTCCCGCGCGCCCGGCGTCACCGTCGGGGCGCCGACCCCGCCCGGGGCGGCTTGCGGGTAGGACGAGTTGGACTTGAGAACATCCACGAATGTCGCGCCCAGATAGCCACCGCGCGGATCGTCATAGCGCAGATCGACCCCCGCCAATTCGTTATTTCCGTCGGTGGAGGGCAACTCGTTCGGGTCGAGGTAAAATGCCGTCCCGGTCACGTTCCCATAGGACAGATGCCCGATCGCGGCCATTTCCCAAGCCTTGCGCGGCCCGAGCTTCAGCGCACCCCGCTCGAACCCGCTGGTCGCGCCGTTGGCAATCAGCATGCCCGTCCCGAGCGTCAATTCGCGCGGCCCCAGCGACAGGTCATAGGACAGGCCGCCGCCCAAGTCGCCGCGGATGGCAAGATAGGCCTCTTCCAGCGTCGTGGCACCGGTATCGCCCGTGTCGAAGGCATCCGTTCCCCAAGTATAGGACGCTACCGCGGACAGCTTGCCGTAGACCATCGCGCCGGTGTCGAGCTGGTACTCGAAGCTGAGGCCAGGCTTGATATAGCTTTCCAGCCAGTTGGTATCGGGGTCGAACCCGGACCCGGGGCTTGTCGTGGCGGCCAGATCCCAGAACAGATTGGTCTCGCTGACTGCGTAGATTGCGGCCTGCAGATGCCAGCGCAGTGTCAGGCCATTTTCGTTGTGCAGGATCGTGGATGGGCGATCCTGCCCATGGGCGCTCCCGGCAATGACACAGACCGCCAGCGCCGCCATGGCCCCGCGGCGCGCCCTGCGGCCGGGCGCCGCTCGCGGGGCGCGGGACCTGCCGGACCGCCCCCACGCGTCCGGACGCAGCGCGAAGTGCCCCATGTCGATCCCCCCATTCGATGGGCATCCCATCGCCCGCAAAGCCGAAGCCCAGGATTTTTCACCTCCGGCCCCCGACAGAAACCCGTCGCAATTATGTTGAGACCGAATACTGCAGCGCAATCCCGAGTCGAGCAAGGGCGCGAAACCTCCACCCGCCCGATATCGCGCCCTCCTGCCTTCTCAAATCACTCCGCCCCAGAGTCCGGCGGGCCTGATGCGGTGTCGGTTCTGGCCGTCATAGCCGAGTACATTGAGACCAAGGTCGAACCCTTCGTCTAGCGCGAAGGACCCAACTCGATCATCACCGCCCATTCGAGAGATTTTCGGCATTGTTGCAGAACTCTCGCCGTGAAGGATTCACATCACGAATCCATGCGGTTAGACGGGTGGCATGAGCAAGCCCAAGCCCGCCCGTTACCG
>NZ_SLWW01000035.1 GCF_004342445.1 Rhodovulum euryhalinum | reverse complement strand
TGTTGGCTGTCACTGAGAACTGACCCGGCGTTGTCACCGAGAACTGACCCGCCCGGTCGTTATGTTTGCTACTTCATGCTGGGGTCAATGGTGCCGTCTCCTTCCGTTTCCTTTTCGCTGTCTCGGAGCTTGCCTTGAAGCGATAGCTGTCGTTGCCGGTCTCGAGGATGTGGCAGCGGTGGGTGAGCCGGTCGAGCAGGGCGGTGGTCATCTTGGCGTCGCCGAAGACCGCGGCCCACTCGCTAAAGCTGAGGTTGGTGGTGATGACGACGCTGGTGCGCTCGTAGAGTTTGCTGAGAAGATGGAACAGCAGCGCACCGCCCGAGGCGCTGAACGGCAGGTATCCCAGCTCGTCGAGGATCACCAATTCGGTCTTCACCAGCGCCTCTGCGATCTTTCCGGCCTTTCCCTGCGCCTTTTCCTGTTCCAGCGCATTCACCAGCTCGACGGTCGAGAAGAAGCGCACGCGTTTGCGGTGATGCTCGATGGCCTGGACGCCGAGGGCGGTCGCGACATGGCTTTTCCCCGTTCCGGGCCCGCCGATCAGGACCACATTCTCGGCCGCGTCCATGAACTCGCACCGATGGAGTTGCCGCACGAGGGCTTCGTTGACCTCGCTGGCGGCGAAGTCGAAGCCGGAGAGGTCCTTGTAGGCCGGGAAGCGCGCGGCCTTCATGTGATACGCGATCGAGCGCACCTCGCGTTCGGCCATTTCAGCCTTGAGCAGCTGCGACAGTATCGGCATCGCGGCTTCGAACGCCGGGGCGCCTTGCTCCATGAGGTCATGCACGGCCTGCGCCATGCCCGGCATCTTCAGGCTGCGCAGCATGATGACAATGGCGGCTCCAGCGGGGTCATGACGCATGGCGTGTTCCTCCCCGCAGCCCGTCATAGCGTGCGACATTGGCCTCAGGTTCCTTCGTGAGGACGAGCCTCGAAGGCGGCGTCACATCGGGCTGGTCGGTCGGTGTGCCGTCCACCAGCCTGTGAAGCAGATTCAACACATGGGTCTTGGTCGGCACGCCTGCCTCCAGCGCCATTTCCACGGCGCAGAGCACGGCCTGTTCCTCGTGATGCAGGACCAGGGACAGGATCTCGACCATCTCGCGATCGCCGCCGGGCTTGCGCAGCATCTGTCCCTGCAACTGGCGGAATGCCTCCGGCATCTCGACAAACGGGGCGCCGTTGCGCAGCGCGCCCGGCTTGCGCTGAACCACGGCGAGGTAATGGCGCCAGTCATAGATGACGCGGCCGGGGTGTCGGTGCGACCGCTCAATGATGCGCTGGTGCTCGCAGACCACGTGCCCTTCGGCCACGATCACCAGCCGTTCGGGGTAGATGTGCAGGCTGACGGGGCGGTTCGCGAAGCTGGCAGGCACAGAGTAGCGATTACGCTCGAAGGTGATCAGGCAGGTGGGCGACACCCGCTTGCTGTGCTCGACATAGCCATCGAAGGCCGTGGGTAACGGCATCAATGCGGACTTCTCGGCCTCCCAGACATCGGCGATGGTGCCGGGCAGGCTGCCATGTCCGGTCTCGGTCCACAGCGCCCTGCAGCGCTCTTCCAGCCAGAGGTTCAGCGCATCGAGATCCGGGAAGGTCGGCATCACCTGCCACAGCCGGTGGCGTGCATCGCGGACGTTCTTCTCGACCTGACCTTTCTCCCACCCCGCCGCCGGGTTGCAGAAGTCGGGCTCGAAAACGTAGTGGCTCGTCATGGCCAGGAACCGCGCATTCACGTCGCGCTTCTTGCCCACGCCCACGCGGTCCACCGCCGTCTTCATGTTGTCGTAGATCCCGCGGCCAGGCACGCCCTCGAAGACCCGGAATGCATGCCAATGCGCATCGAACAGCATCTCGTGCGTCTGCAGCAGATAGGCCCTGACCAGGAACGCCCGGCTGTGCGACAGCTTGATGTGGGCCACCTGCAACTTGATGCGCTCGCCGCCGACATGGGCCCAATCCTCGCTCCAGTCGAACTGGAACGCCTCGCCCGGCTGGAACACCAGCGGCACGAATGCTCCGCGATCGGTGGTCTGCTGTGCGCGTTGTCGCTCTCCTTTCCAGGTCCGCACGAAGGCTGCGACCCGCTCATACGAGCCGTCATAGCCAAGCTGAACCAGATCAGTATGCATCTGCTTGGCGGTGCGCCGGTCCTTGCGCGACTTGCGCTGCTCCGTCACCAGCCAGCCTGACAGCTTCTCGGCATACGGATCCAGCTTCCTCGGCCGCGCCGGTGTCTGGAACCGGGGTTCAGTAATCCCTGCCCGCAGATACTTCTTGATGGTGTTGCGAGACAGCCCGGTCCGCCGTGCAATCTCGCGGATAGGCATCTTGTCCCGCAAAGCCCAACGTCGAATGACGCTCAAAAATCCCATGTCGATCACTCCAAAAAACCCCCGACGAACTCCGTCAGGGGCAAGGTTCCACATGGGTCAAATCTCAGTGACAATTCCGACTGCTGCCGGGTCAGTTCTCAGTGACAGCCAACA
>NZ_SLWW01000034.1 GCF_004342445.1 Rhodovulum euryhalinum | reverse complement strand
CAGCCCGCATACATGGCGAACCGCGGCACCTCGGGCATAACGACCTCGATGGCCATCGAGGGCAGGGTCCAGCCCCCCGACTGGAATTCGTGGGTACAAGGATCGGTGCCCGACGTGACCGGGTCCCCGAAGGCCGCCTTCAGCCAGGTGCCGAAGGCCTCGACATCGATCGGCACCACGACCTCGCCGTCGGCGGTGACCGCGTCCTTGATCGGCGCCAGCGGATCGCGGCCGTAGCCCAGCAGTTCGCTGTTCAGGAGCGGCTGTTCCGCGCCGAGTGTGGTGCGGGCGAAGGGCATCAGCCGATAGCCGCTGGCGGGAGGGGTGCCGTAAACCGTCTCGAACGCAAGCGCCATCTGCGCCCGCGCGCCGTGTGCGCGTGCCATGGGGGTCTCCTTGGATGTGGGGTGTCAGGCCAGAGGGCCGGTGGTGGTGTAATGCAGCACGACGATGATCACCGCCGCTTTCAGGGCGGCTGCGCCCTCGACGGGTAGGTCGACAGAGGCCGGGGCTTCCGGTTCAACCCAGTCGCAAAGGCCGCCGAGCGTCCGGTCAGCTTCCAGCTCCGTGCCGATGGCGGTGATCAGGTCATCGAAAGCACCGGCCCGGTCGGTGCCAGCCTGGACGACGATCTCCAGCTCGGCCCGGTGCTGGTAGTGATAGCGCAGGGGCGACAGAGTCACTTCCGGCTCGCCCGGCTGGCCGTCGCGCAGGATGATCAGTCCGGCCGCCGGGATCCGCTCCGGCAGGACCTCGTCACGCAGGGTGAGGGCGGCAAGCGGTTGTAGCCGCGCATGCAGCGCGGCGAGGACGGTCTCGCGGGTGGTGGGCATGTGTGCACCAGTGTTGCGGGTGGCCTGAAGCGCGATCCAGGCCATACAACCGCTGTGTTCTTGAATGAGTAATGCGTTTGCCTTACCTTGTGTCAGCGAGGTGAAGGAGAATCACATGCTGGCTGAACTCAAGGTCGAGTCCACGCTGACGGACAAGTATCAGACCACGATGCCCGGCGTCGTGCGCAAGGCGCTTGGCCTGAAAAAGCGTGACCGCATCTCCTACACCATTCTGCCTGAAGGCGATGTCCTGCTTCGCCGCGCCTCGGATACCGCGGAAGACCCTGCCATCGGCGCATTTCTCGCGTTTCTGGCGCAGGACATCCGCCAGAATCCCGGCCATGTCCGTGGCCTGGACGCACCGCTGCGCGCCAAGCTGGCCGAGCTCGTTGACGGTGTCGACGTGGACCTTGATGCGGCGCTGTCGCCCGAAGATGAATGACGGAAGCCTCCAATGTGCCGTTGGTCGTGAACGGCTGGACCCTGTTCGCGCACCCATTGTTTCTTGATCAGGTGGCGGAACTTGCCGAGAAGGTCTCGGCCCTGAAGGCTGCAAACCCGGCTGCCTATCGCAGCAAGAATGCAACCAAGCGCCTTGCTGCGATCAACAAGCTGATTTTCGAGGAAATTCCGTCCGACCCCGCCGACCCGAAGTTCCGGCAGGGCAATGCGCTTGGCGACGAGCACCGGCACTGGTTCCGGGCGAAGTTCTTTCAGCAGTACCGGCTTTTTTTCCGCTTTCACGCCGAAAGCCGCATCATCATCTTCGCCTGGGTGAACGACGACACCACGCTGCGCGCCTATGACAGCCGCACGGATGCCTATCGGGTGTTCAAGGGCATGCTCGAGGACGGCAACCCGCCCGACGATTGGAAAGCACTGCTTGCCAGCGTTCAGTCAGCCTCCGGTCGGCTTGCCGCGTTGATCGAGCAGAAGTGACGTCGCATCCCAAGTCGAAGAAGTGTCGACGTGGCTAAGCGCCGAAGGTTCTTAAACCTAGTCCGAGGATATCACGTCCCACATCGCAAGCATTTCACGCATCACACGCTTGTCCGCATCGGACACGACGTAATCATCGTAGAATTGCTGCCCGTTGAAGCGCACCACGGCGCGGTCGGCTTCGGCAATTCGGCGTGCAAGTGCCACAGCCGTATCGCCGCGCAAGCTAGCGAATTCCCATATCTCGGTGTCGTTGTCACGAAACCATTGACCGACCGGCACCCGGGTTGTTTCCCCGTCGATATTGATCGATGCGCTTTGGACGAACAGCCAACCGCTGCGAGAGGTGTAGTTGAAGAACAGTTCCATGGTCTGCTGACCGCTGCTGGATTCAATCAGGTACAGGGTCACGTAATTTCGGATATCCTGGTAGCGAGGTGACGACGGATGCCGAGCCCAGGAGGATCCATCGAACTCGGCAGTTGTCCTGACCAAGCGTCCCTCCAGCGCTCTGGCAGTTCTTTGCAACTGCTCTCGTTCGGCTTCGATGGCCTGCTCGTAACGCGCAACTCTGTCTCGGTAGGTCTGGTCTTCTGGATCGATCCTTGCCAGTGCCTGATAGGCGACCAAGTTTCGCTCAGCCTGAGCGGCGGGAATGGGTCGGACGTAAGCGGTGACGGCCGCCTCAAGCGCGTCACGCTCAGGACTTGGGGGTGGGGCAAACGTTTGATCCGCCGCGATCTCGCGCACAACCGCGTCGATGTCTGCCCCATTTGCCTGAAGCCGAGTTAGGTAGTCTGCAAGCCGGGTATCGGCCTCAGGCAATTCTGCAGGTGATGGGCATTGTTGCAGAACTCTCGCCGTGAAGGATTCACATCACGAATCCATGCGGTTAGACGGGTGGCATGAGCAAGCCCAAGCCCGCCCGTTACC
>NZ_SLWW01000033.1 GCF_004342445.1 Rhodovulum euryhalinum | reverse complement strand
CGTCTTTCCATTCTGACGGCAAAGGCAGGGTACTCACCCGTTTGACCGCCGGGCCCTCGCTTCTTTCGCAAGCATTGGGATGCTGGGGCGATGGCCGATCGCACCGGTACCGCGGTCTGCCGCCTCGCCCGGAAGCTCTCACCGTCGCCGCGGGCGGTGTTCCTTCATCGCAGCGTTCATGTGATGCCGACAGGGTTTTGCGAGGGGTCTGACCGGCCCGTCGGACTGGGCACTAAATACCTAGAAGGTCAGATATCGACCGATCCCGGTCCGTGCCTCAACCGCGGGGCATATCTCGACGGACGCCGCGCCTCGTCCGAACGAGCGGAATGCGCAGGAAGCGACCAGCGCAGGCTGGGTGCCACCGCGCAAGTTGAAGGTCAAGGTCGGCCCATGGACGAAGCCGCTCCGTGGCAATGGCGCCTTGGCTGGTGTTCGGCGTTGATCTGATCGTAGCGCCTTTGGCTGCGGGGCTTTCTGTCTGACGCTTGGGGTCTTCCCCTCATCAGACAGGAGGTTTCCATGAAGGAGGAGAGAACCACCCCGCTGCGTCAGCGGATGATCGAAGACATGCGGATCCGTGGGATGGGCGACAAGGCGCAGAAGTCCCACATCCGGGCGATCAAGGATTTCGCGGCCTTCCTCGGTCGATCACCCGATACCGCGACGCCTGAGGATCTGCGGGCCTATCAACTGCACGTGCCCTTGCTGCGGCGGCCCCATGCGCGCGATCGAGATATTCCGGCGCGGCCAGAAACCCCGGTCACGCGCCCCACCGAGGGACCAGGCAGCATGATGACACGCCCCATCCCCCAGACGATCGTCATGCCAGCCCCAGCCACGGGGGGATCGGCCGATCCCGCATGTCCTGTACCCTCACCGCGCTCCAGCTCGCCGGCAAAGAGGTCGCCCACGGCGCCGGTTTCCTCGCCACCTATGCCCAGAAACGGCCCGTCCCGACGCGCACTACGGACACGACCCCAAGCCGAGACTGAACCCGACAACCACCCGGTGCGCCCTTTCCCCATAGACACCACCAGCCCCCCGCGGCTTCCTCCTTGGGAGGTTTTCCAACGCGATCCGAGGTCACGCCCAGACGAAGCCACACGCCACGGCCGCATCGGAAAACCTTCACCAGACCGGACCCTCGTCGACCAGATGGACATAGCGGCGCGGCTTCACCGAACCAATCCTTCGTTGCGCAAGCGAGTTCAGAACCTGACGGAGGCCCGCCGGGCCCAGCCCCTGACGATAAGCGTTGAGGGCTTGCGCACCACGGCCAATGATGTATATACTTTCATATATCCAAGGAGTCGCGTCGTGATCGAAACCAGGATCCGGAGAGTTGGCAACTCTGCCGTCATGACCCTCACCACCGAAATGCTCACCATCCTCGACGCGAAGGAGGGTGACACGCTCTTCGTCATGCGCGGAGACGACGGCAGCCTGAAGATCACGCCGCACGATCCCGGGGTCGCCGCCGCCTTGGCCGCCGCGGAGATCGTGATGGACGAAAACCGCGACCTGCTTCAGGCCCTTGCGTGAGCGAGCCGGTCTGGGTTCCGCTCGCCGCGGTCGTTGCGATCCACGACAGACAGATAGCCCGGCATGGCGGCGCGTCCGGCATGCGCGACCGGGCGCTCCTGGAGATGGGCTGCGCTCGGGCGATGAACCTCGCGGCCTACACCGACTCCGGGCTTGCGGAGATTGCCGCGGCTTATGCCTTCGGAATCTCCAGGGCTCACGCCTTCGTGGATGGCAACAAGCGCACGGCCTTCGTGACGGCGCTCACATTCCTGCGCCTGAACGGCCACTCTTTCCGCCCCGACACGATCGAGGGCGTCAGGATGATGGAGACCCTGGCGGCAGGAGAGATCAGCGAGGCGGACTTCGCCACGTGGCTGGCGACCGGCATGAACGCGATCTGACTCACCGAAGATCTCTTCGAGGGCCGCGGGCACCAACAAGCACGTCGCGGATAGCGCTCCAGTCGGCTCTTCAACAATTTTCGCGAGGGGCCGGCCCACGGGGGGCTCGGGTGCCATTCAACCTCAGCCCTGATCGGCCGAGCCTGTGTGGAAACTCTCTGCGCGATGGCTTTGAGATCGCCGGGCGTCCTGCGAGCATCGGTTTTCCTCTGAAAGCCGCGGAAGGGGTTCGTTTGGGGGCGGTTTCGCAGGGCGGGGCCTGGCGCTTGTTCTCTTGGCGCGGGTAGTTCCCGATCAGCCCGGGATCGCCTCCATCAGCCTGCGGATGCCGACCAGGGCGACCATCCTCTTGATGTTGTAGGCGAGGACGTGGAGTGCCATCTCGGTGCGGACGTTCGGCAGTCTTCGCATCTGGAAATGGGTCGCGCCCATCCAGGCCTTGATCGTGCCGAACGGGTGCTCGACCGTGCAACGCCGCAGCGTCATCGGATCCGGGTCGCGGCCGAGGCGCTCACGCATGGCGTCGATCAGGTTTTCGTGCTCCCACCGGGTGATGCGGCGTTCCTTGCCGCTCGTGCAACGCGGCTGGAGCGGGCAATGCTGGTAGTCGTTGATCCAGTATCGCCGCACCTGCTGGCCGTCTTCCTCTCGCGTATAGCGGTAGGTCAGTTCGTTGCCGGCCGGACAACGATAGATGTCGCGGTCGGGCTCGTAATGGAAGTCGGCCTTCACGAACATGCCCTTGCCGCGGTTGCCGGAGGTCTCGGGGCGCGGCACGGTCGTGGCGATGCCGGCGGCGTGGCAGGCGAAAATCTCAGCGCCGCTGAAGTAGTCCGGCCTGAACAACGGCGAAGTGGTTGATCTTCATCCTGAAACCGGAGGTTTTTGTCGCCATGGCCTGCAGGATTTCATAGGATTCCGGCC
>NZ_SLWW01000032.1 GCF_004342445.1 Rhodovulum euryhalinum | reverse complement strand
AGCCAGAAAAGCTCGCTCATGATCCCTCCCCCAAATTGGGAGTTTGAATCACGCGGCGAGCCCGCACTCAAGCGGATTTATGGGTCCTGACTCTAAAGTAGTGACCATATGAGAGTAGTTGCCAACTCATAGTCTCGCTTTCGAACACGCTGCGCGCTATTCATTTTTTTGCTGGGTCGGTACAGACCCAACTGCCCATCCCGGCCGTCCGGCAACCGCCCCCTCACACCGGCTCCCCACTCGGCCCCTTGTCCTCCAGCCCCTCGATCACCTTGGCCAGCCGTAGCTGCGCTTGAGGTTCAGCACGTCGTTGATCAGCGCCTGGTAACCCTTTCCGTTGGCGCGATAGAACTTGGCCACCGGTTCCTCCAGCAGCAGCGTCACCCGCACCTTTTTCGGCTGCTTGGGATGGATTTCCGGCAGCATGTGCCAGGCCTCGGGGACGGTGTTTGTCAAGGGAGTTGTCGCCTGCTCTTGTTTTCAGGCTGCCTGTTCGGCCAGCCTTCGCGGCGGCGGGGCGTCAGGCCGCGACCGCCCCTGCAAGGCGCATCGGCGCCGGCAACGCGCGCTGGACGGAACCCGCGACCGGGTGGACGGAGTTCTGATCCGGACGGGCCCGGCGGCCGATCGGGTGACACGGGCCCATGGTGCGGGGCGGGCCGGGAACGCTAGCCCCCCAGGACCCGCGGCAGCCAGAGGGTCAGCGCGGGAAAGGCCAGCAGCAGGCCGACCCGGACAAGTTCCGCCCCGAAGAAGGGCGCGACCCCCTTGAAGGTGTCGATCATCGGCGTGTCCCGCGCCATCGCCGAGATGACGAAGACATTCATCCCCACCGGCGGGGTGATGAGGCCAAGTTCCACCACCACCAGCGCCAGGATGCCGAACCAGATCTTCAGCTCCTCGGTGCTCATGCCGAAGCCCGCGCCCTCGGCCCCCTGGTAGAGCCCGCCATTGATCTCGACCAGCACCGGCCAGAAGAACGGGATCACGAGCAGGATCATCGACAGGCTGTCCATCAGGCAGCCCAGCACGATCAGCGCCAGCAACAGCAGGACCATCACCGTCATCGGTTCCATCCCCGCCGCGACGATCCACTCGGCCGCCGCCTGCGGCAGCCCTGCGCGGGACAGGAAGATCTTCATCAGCTCGGCGCCCAGCAGGATCAGGTAGATCATGCCGGTGATCGAGGCGGTCTCAAGCAGTGCCTCGCGCAGTGCCCGCAGCGGCAGCGCGCCCCTGACGGTTCCGTAAAGCCAGACCAGCGCCACGCCCACCGCGGCCCCAGGCGTCGGGTTGTAGAGGCCTGCATAGATGCCGCCCAGTACGATCGCAAAGATCGCCAGGACCGGCATCACCCCAAGCGTCGCCGCCCGCAGTTCGGCCCCGTCGCGCGCGCGCGCCGCCGGGGCCGCGCCCGGCCGGATCGCGACATAGGCGGCGATGGTCAACAGGAACAGAACCACCGCCAGCGCCCCGGGCAGCATCGCGGCCATGAACATCGTGACGACATTCGCCTCGACGAGGATCGCGTAGAGGATCAGCACGACCGAGGGCGGGATCAGGATGCCCAGAACCCCGCCCGCCGCCAGCGTGCCCGTCGCCAGCGCACCCGAGTAGTTGTAGCGTTTCAACTCCGGCAGGGCGACCTTGCCCATGGTCGACGCGGTCGCCAGCGACGAGCCGCAGACCGCGCCAAAGCCTGCACAGGCCGCGATCGCCGCCATCGCCGTGCCGCCGCGCATCCAGCCTAGCCAGGCGTTGCCCGCCCGGAACAGCGCCGCCGACAGCCCCGCCCGCGCCGCAAACGCGCCCATCAGCACGAACATCGGCACCACGCTGAGGTCGTAGATCGAGAACTGCCCCCATGCGAGCGTCTTGAGCTGGTTCAACATCAGCGCGGGACCGTTCAGCGCCGCGATGCCAAGCCCGCCCACCAGGATCATCGCATGGGCGATGGGCATCCTGAGCGCGATCAGAGCAACCAGCGCGGCGAGGCCGATCAGCCCCGGCGACAAGGCCTCAGCCATCCGGGCCTCCGCGCGCGGCGTCTGCATCCTCGGCCAGCGTGACAAGGCTGGCCAGCGCCAGCAGGGCCAGCGAGATCAGGATCGGCACGAAGGCGATCCAGACCGGGAATTGCAGGATCGTGGTGGTATAGCCGTAGTCCCGCTGGTCGGACATGCCCTCGGTCATGCGCCAGAACAGCAGCACCGCGAACAGCAGCGCCACCACCGATGCCGCCAGCCGCAGCCGCGCCACCCAACGGGCCGAAGCGCCCATGGTGAAGATGTCGGCGCTGACATTGGCACGGGTCAGCTGGCACCAGGGCAGGAACGCAAAGACCGCAACTGCGACGCCGACCTGCGTCATCTCGAAATCGCCGGGAAACGGGGTCCACAGCGCGCCGCCAAGCACCGAGACCACGTTCATCGCAACAACGGCCAGCAGGACCATGCCCCCCAGCAGCGCCCATCCGGCGACAAGGGCGGCCGCCGCCGCGGCCAGCCCCCGGCGCCCGGCCAGCGCGGGTTCGGCCATCACATCGATCCGTGCTTCGCGATCAGCATCCGCGCCTTCTCGACCAGGGCGGCGCCGTCGACACCCCTGCCCGAGACATCGTCGATCCAGCGGTCGACGACCGGCTCCAGCACCGCGCGGAAGGCGGCGGTTTCGTCCTCGGTCAAGGTGACATGGGTCCGGCCCGCCGCGACCGCCATGGCGACGCCCGCCTCTTCGGTCCCGCGCCAGATGCGGCCCAACTCGGCCAGCCAGTCGGGCCCCGAGGCGTCGCGGAACGCCTGCTGGATCTCGGGCGGCAGGCTGTCCCAACGGGCCTTGTTCATCGACATCTGAAAGCTGGTGGTGCCCAGCCGCGTCCTGTCGGCCAGTTCGATGTGATAGGCCGCCTGATCCTGCAGCTTCAGCGCGGGCACGATCTCGAACGGGATCAGCGCGCCGTCCACCACGCCCTTGGACATCGCCTGCGGCAGGTCGGGCACGGGCATCGCGACCGGGCTGGCGCCCAGCGCCTCGAGCACCCAGGCGCCGGTGCGCGTCGGGATGCGCATCTTGCGGTCGGCAAAATCCGCAGGCGCCCGCACCTCGGCATCGCGCATCACGATCGCCTGGCCGGCATGGACATGCAGGAACATCACCTCGACGCCGGGGTAGTCTGGCTTGAGGTCGGTTTCGAACATCTCGTGCAGCGCGAGGTTCGCGGCACCGGGATCGTTCAGGTAAACGAACGGCAGTTCAATGACTTCGGTCCGCGGGAACAGCCCCGGCGTATAGCCGTTCACCGTCCAGATCAGGTCGACGACGCCGTCGCGCACCTGGTTGATCAGTTCCGGCGGGCGGCCGCCGAGCGTCATGGCGGGGTAGATCTCGATCCTGACCTTGCCGCCGGAGTTCTCCTCGACCGCGCGGGCCCAGGGTTCCAGGGTTTCGGTCTGGGTGGGGGAATTGGCGCCGAGGAAATGGTGGAGCTTGAAAATGTGGTCCTGCGCCAGCGCCGCCCCGGCCGCCCAGAACGTGACGGCGCCGATGGCCAACGCCTTGGCCAAGTATCTGAAACGCATGTGGTTCCCCCCCTCAGGTCGCGGCCCGATGCCGGGCCTGGCGGTCACCGCACGCGGCCCCGGGCGGTGGCGGCGACACGCCTTCGGCCTACACCGAGTCCCCTGCCCGGTCAACGCGGAGCGCTTGCGCATGCGAAAAGGGCGCCCGTCGCGGAGCGCCCTTCTGCTGTCATTCCAATCGCTTGGCGATCAGGCCAGCGCGATGTTCGTGGCGCTTTCGCGACCGTCGCGACTGGTTTCGATGTCGAAGGTCACCTTCTGGTTGTCGCGCAGCGTGCGCAGACCGGCGCGTTCCAGTGCGGTGATGTGCACGAACACGTCCTTCTTGCCGCCATCGGGCGCGATGAAGCCGTAACCCTTTGTTTCGTTGAACCATTTCACGGTGCCAGTGGCCATCCGCGTGTCTCCTGCAATCTTACCGCTCGCACCATTGCAGCGGCCCGGCACGTCAGAAGTCGATCGAGGTACTGACAGCCGTGATCGGAAGACAGTGGTCGATAGTCGTAACGTCGCCAATGCCTTATGCCGGATCGTCCGAGTCGGTGCAAGAAAATTCGGCAGACCGCCCCGGGGGTCGGACCATTATCGGACTTTCATCTGATTTGCATCGGACCTGCGCGCACGGCCCGAAGGAAGGACGTTGACCATTGCCGGGCAGTCTGTGCGCATGATCGAGCATCTTTTCGACCCCGACCACCTGAAGGACCCGCACCCGATCCGGCCCCGCCCGGAACGGCGCCTGGGCAAACGCCAGTTGCGCGACCTTGCCGCCGCGCAGGAGAGCGCGCAGGAGACGCGATCCTTCCGTAGGTCTGGTGGTGTCTTTCCGTCACGTCCCTGCGCGCCCCAGATCGACGCCATGGCGTGACGAGAAACCCACGCGCCGGACCTGCGCGATGTGATCCTGTCATACCGCCACGCAAGAACGCCAAGCCTTGGAAGCCGTCGACGGCCGGCGCGATCGCCCGAAACGAGGCGCTGCGCGCATCGAAGTACCTCGGCCGCGCCATCTGGCGAACGTGGAGCGGATACCACCGCCGAAGCCGCGCCGAGACGGAGATGCATTGCGTGAAGCTGCTGGGGCAGAGCCTCATGGCACGCGACTTCGATCGTCAGGTCGCCGAACTCCAGATCCGCGCCGCCGTGCTCAACCGCCACACCACGCTCGGCATACCTGTCACCGAGCCCGTGGGATAAGTGCGTCTGGGAAAGGGGAGGTCCGGGCTTCACCCTCTTTGCGCAACATGTGTA
>NZ_SLWW01000031.1:2500-5713 GCF_004342445.1 Rhodovulum euryhalinum | reverse complement strand
TTTGGTTGCGGGGGTAGGATTTGAACCTACGACCTTCAGGTTATGAGCCTGACGAGCTACCGGGCTGCTCCACCCCGCGCCAATTGTCCCGATGTGTTTATGTTCAGGGACGTTCATCGAAGAGAGTTGCATTTGGGTCTTTCTAGGTTTGGCGGTGACCTACTCTCCCACGTCTTGAGACGCAGTACCATCGGCGCGGCGGCACTTAACGGCCGGGTTCGGAATGGAGCCGGGTGTTTTGCTCGCGCTATGACCACCAAACCGAGGAAGACCCAAATTTTTGTCCAAGTCACACTTTGTGTGCTTTTGACCAGTACAGCTTGGCTATTACTGGATCAAATCAAGCCTATCGGGCAATTAGTACCGGTCAACTGAACGCATTGCTGCGCTTACATCTCCGGCCTATCGACGTGGTGGTCTTCCACGGCCCTCGGGGATACCTTGTTTTGAGGGGGGCTTCCCGCTTAGATGCCTTCAGCGGTTATCCTGTCCGATCATAGCTACCCTGCACTGCCGTTGGCACGACAACAGGTCCACCAGTGGATCGTTCACCCCGGTCCTCTCGTACTAGGGGCAACTCCTCTCAAGTATCCTACACCCACGGCAGATAGGGACCGAACTGTCTCACGACGTTCTAAACCCAGCTCACGTACCTCTTTAAATGGCGAACAGCCATACCCTTGGGACCTGCTCCAGCCCCAGGATGAGATGAGCCGACATCGAGGTGCCAAACACTGCCGTCGATATGGACTCTTGGGCAGTATCAGCCTGTTATCCCCGGCGTACCTTTTATCCGTTGAGCGATGGCCCTTCCACTCGGGACCACCGGATCACTATGGCCGACTTTCGTCTCTGCTCGACTTGTCAGTCTCGCAGTCAGGCTGGCTTTTGCCATTGCACTCAACGAGCGATTTCCGACCGCTCTGAGCCAACCTTCGCGCGCCTCCGTTACACTTTGGGAGGCGACCGCCCCAGTCAAACTACCCGCCACACAGGGTCCCGGATCCGGATGACGGACCGCGGTTAGACATCAAGCAGGAGAAGGGTGGTATCTCAAGGGAGGCTCCACAGGAACTGGCGTCCCTGCTTCGAAGCCTACCACCTATCCTGCACATCGCATGCCTGATGCCAGTGTGAAGCTGTAGTGAAGGTGCACGGGGTCTTTCCGTCTAACCGCGGGAAGCCTGCATCTTGACAGGCAATTCAATTTCGCTGAGTCGATGTTGGAGACAGCGGGGAAGTCGTTACGCCATTCGTGCAGGTCGGAACTTACCCGACAAGGAATTTCGCTACCTTAGGACCGTTATAGTTACGGCCGCCGTTTACCGGGGCTTCAATTCGGAGCTTGCACCCCTCCTTTTAACCTTCCGGCACCGGGCAGGCGTCAGACCCTATACGTCGTCTTGCGACTTCGCAGAGCCCTGTGTTTTTAGTAAACAGTCGCCACCCCCTGGTTTGTGCCCCCCGCCCATACTTGCGTACGAACGGGGCCTCCTTCTCGCGAACTTACGGAGGTATTTTGCCGAGTTCCTTCAACATCGTTCTCTCAAGCGCCTTGGTATGCTCTACCAGTCCACCTGTGTCGGTTTAGGGTACGGTCTGATGGAGGGCTATTTCCAGGAACCGATCAGCGGCCCGCCCAATCCGTTAAGGGCGAACAACCTTCACGATCCGTCACATCCTCCTGGCCCAGGAATATTAACCTGGTTCCCATCGTCTACGCTTTTCAGCCTCGACTTAGGGGCCGGCTTACCCTGCTCAGATTAGCTTTAAGCAGGAACCCTTGGACTTTCGGCGACAGGGTCTCTCACCCTGTTTGTCGCTACTCATGTCATCATTCTCACTAGTGATCGCTCCACCGGTGCCTCACGGCCCGGCTTCTCAGCCAAACCCGAGCCTCCGATGCATCCGAGGATGCAGAAGAGGCGTGGGTTTTGTCACACTACGCTCCGCTACCACTGCTTGCGCAGTCCTAAGCTTCGGCTCGTGGCTTGAGCCCCGTTACATCTTCGCCGCAGGACAACTTGATTAGACCAGTGAGCTGTTACGCTATCTTTAAAGGATGGCTGCTTCTAAGCCAACCTCCTGGTTGTTTTGGTCGTCCCACCTGCTTTCCCACTTAGCCACGAATTGGGGGCCTTAGCTGTAGGTCAGGGTTGTTTCCCTCTCCACGACGGACGTTAGCACCCGCCGTGTGTCTGCCATCTAGTACTCCCGGGTATTCGGAGTTTGGTTAGGATCAGTAAGCCTGTGGGGCCCCATTACCCATCCAGTGCTCTACCCCCCGGGGTATTCGGATGACGCTCTACCTAAATAGATTTCGCGGAGAACCAGCTATCTCCGAGTTTGATTGGCCTTTCACCCCTAGGCACAACTCATCCCGACCTTTTTCAACAGGTGTGGGTTCGGACCTCCAGTACGTGTTACCGTACCTTCATCCTGGTCATGCCTAGATCACTCGGTTTCGGGTCTGATCCCACGAACTCAACGCCCATTTAAGACTCGCTTTCGCTACGCCTACACCTATCGGCTTAAGCTTGCTCGTGAGACCAAGTCGATGACCCATTATACAAAAGGTACGCCGTCAGGACTCGAGGTCCCTCCGACTGCTTGTAGGCGCTCGGTTTCAGGTACTGTTTCACTCCCCTAGTCGGGGTGCTTTTCACCTTTCCCTCACGGTACTGGTTCGCTATCGGTCAGCAAGGAGTACTTAGCCTTCGAGGGTGGTCCCCCGATCTTCAGACAGGATTTCACGTGTCCCGCCCTACTTAATGCGTCCGATCATGCTTCCCATACGGGGCTGTCACCCACTATGGCCCGACTTTCCAGACGGTTCTGGTCACATTCACGGCTCGGCTGGTCCCCGTTCGCTCGCCACTACTAGGGGAGTATCTGTTGATTTCCTTTCCTCCGGGTACTTAGATGTTTCAGTTCCCCGGGTTCGCTCTTATAACCCTATGTATTCAGGTCATAAGTACCTGTTTCAGAAGATTATAAACCGCCCTAAGGCAATTATAATCAACTGTCAGGTGGGTTGCCCCATTCGGAGATCCATGGATCAAAGCCTATTACCGGCTCCCCATGGCTTATCGCAGGTTATCACGTCCTTCATCGCCTCTTGCTGCCAAGGCATCCACCAAACGCCCTTATCGCGCTTGATTTGATCCAGAAAAAGACAAGCTCTTTCCGATCAAAAGTCACTTTTCCCGCTCC
>NZ_SLWW01000030.1 GCF_004342445.1 Rhodovulum euryhalinum | reverse complement strand
CCTCTGCGGCTGCGGCCACAACATCCGCAAGATCCTCGCCCATCTGCGGAGGCTTCTTGCCGCCGTCGTCACATTCGTCCTGGCAATGATCCGGCAGGAGCGAACCGGCCACTACGGTCTGGCCCCCGCCTGACCGCGTTGTTCAGGCTGAACGAAGTAGCCCTTGTCGGCGATGGCGTGCAGGTCGTCGCGGCCGAGCGCCTCCTTGGCCGAGGTGGCCATCGGGCTCAGCTGGCCGCGGTCGAAACCCTGGTTGGTGACGTCGTGGGTGACGATGATGTGGGTCTCGGCATCCACCGCGCACTGGGCGTTGTAGCCGACGAGGCCGCTATGCCGCGCGCTGGTCGCCATGGCGCGGGCATCCGGATCGGTCAGCGAAATCTGCCCGTCGGGCGCGTCGACCAGGGCCTTGTCCATTGCCTTCAGGCGCTGGATTTCCTGGCGGACACGCCCATAGCGACGGGCCAGATGTGCCACCTTCCCGGTCCGTGCCTCGTCTTCTTCCTGGCGGTCGATCCGGACCATCTCGTCGATGTATCGCTCGACATCGGCTTCGAGGTGGGCCAACCGGCTTGCGATCTTGCCCTTGGTGAAGTTGCGGTCGCGATTGTTCACCGCCTTGAACTTGCTCCCGTCGATCGCGACGCAGTCACCTTTGAGAGTGCCGATCCGGCGGCAGAGCTCGACGAACTGCGCACAGGTTCGTCGGATGGCGGGGCCATTGTCGCGGCGGAAATCCGCGATGGTCTTGTGATCGGGGACCAGGCGGCCGGTCAACCACATCACCTCGACGTTCCGGCCCGCCTCGCGCTCAAGGCGCCGGCTGGAGGGGACGCGATTGAGATAGCCGTAGATGAAGAGCTTGAGCAGGACGGCCGGATGATAGCCGGGGCGACCGGTCCGCGACGGCGACGCGCGACCAAAACCGAGCTCTGCCAGATCGAGTTCCTCGACAAAGAGATCCACAACCCGGACCACGTTGTCCTCGCAGACCCAGTCCTCCAGACGCTCCGGGAACAGCGTTGTCTGACCCCGCGCGACGCCTTCGATGAAACCCGACATGCGTACCTCCTGCCTCGCAAGAAGTATACCACGCACCCGAGTTTCCACACAGGCTCGGCCCTTTCCGGACCCTCACCGTATCGCCGAGCGCGCGATGCGGCTTCACCAGACCGGCCATTCGCCACGATTGCACGATCCGCGCTGCGCCGAGGGTCCATGACGCCTGGGCTCTTGCCATCTCGCGTCACCTCTGATCGGCAGCAGGCAGCCCTTATTCGCCGTTCGCCCTGGAGCAGCCAGCAGAGTCATCTTCGACCGGGAGGGCGGAAAGTATGATTTCGCTGCAATCGCGAGACGGACACACCGGCGATCTGGGAGCCGACATTCCGACTGTCTGGAAACCAGCTCATTCTGCGCCGCCGCAAGTGGGCTTCCAAAGACCTTTTCTCGGCGAATACGTTCGCGCTGGCCGGATAGCGAAAGCCTATCAGCCCCAGCCGAGATTGCGGATGTTGCTCTCTTATTTCAGGTTCTGTTCGGCCCCCACGAGGCCGCTCTCGTAGTGGCGGAAGATGGCGCGGAAATAGGGAGTTGTCGCCCCGCAATGTAAAGGCGGGAGGCAGGTCCCGCTGGGCAACGCCTTTCGACCTTCAACGATGCGCGATCACGACGGCATCAAAGCCCCGCATCGCTGCTGAAAGAACCGACAGACCGCCCCCATCGAACGCCACGGAAAATTCGTGATCGGCACGTCGGTCGACAATTGCGCTCATATCGTTAGACTTGTGATGGTTATCTGCGGCTATTCCTAGAAGGGAATTTTGGCATGGCACGGTCCGAGGAACGCTCCAGAAGCCTGTTCTTGCGGCTCTTCCTCGGGGTGTGCATACTCGCCGTCCTGGCCTTCTTCGTCCTCACCTCGCCCTGGACTTGGTCCCTCGCGCATCCTTCACGCGAGGTCGCGGCGCTTGACGGGGCCGATCTGGAAAATGGAGAGCTGATCTTCGTGGCGAGCGACTGCGCAACATGCCATGCAACGCCCGGTCAGGAGGACCCGCTGAAGCTCGGCGGCGGGCGAGAGCTCGACACCGAGTTCGGCCTGTTCCGGATGCCCAACATCTCTCCGCATGACGAGGACGGCATCGGAGACTGGACGCTGGCCGAGTTCGACCGTGCGGTGCGTGAGGGCGTCGGGCCCGGAGGACTCGACGGGGAGAATTTCTACCCGTCCTTCCCCTACACCTCCTACCAGCGGATGACCGCCGAGGACGTCCGCGACATGTATGCGTTCATCCAGTCGCTGGAGCCCGTCGCCGGCCGGATCGACGACCACGACCTGAAATTTCCCTACAACATTCGCCGGGGCGTCGGACTGTGGCGGCTGGTCTTTCTTGATGGCGAGCGCCTGCCCGAAGGCAATCCCGGGCCGCTTCCCGTGGCCGAGGACGCGAACGACCCGTTCGCGCCGGTGACCATCGACGCACCCGACGACGTGATCCTGGCGCGCGGCAAGTACCTGGTGGAAGGGCCGGGCCATTGCGCCGAATGCCACTCGCCCCGGACCATGCTGGGGACCATCCCCGCCGGGATGCGCCACGGCGGCGGGCCGACGCCCGACGGGCACGGCCATTTCCCCAATATCTCGCCGCATGAAACGAGCATCGGCTTCTGGTCTGCCAACGCCATAGCGAATTACCTCAAGACGGGGGTGAGCCCGATCGGAAAGCGGGCCGGCGGCGATATGGAAGAGGTCGTCGCCAACACTTCGCAGCTGAGCGACGCCGACCGTCTGGCCATGGCTCGTTATCTCAAGACGGTAGCGCCGGTCGACAATCCGGCGCCAGGCCTGCCGGAGCCGAACCGCAGTTCTCAGGTGGTCATGCTGGAGCAATCCGGCGAGAGCGCCCGCGAGTTGCCGACATCGCCGGCCGAAGAGGTGGGCGTGGCGAGCTCAGCCTTCGTCGTGCATACCAAGTCGTTCTTTCTGGACGCCGGCGGGGCCGAGGAGGATGGCAAGCTCCTGAGCGGGACCGAGGTCGCCGTGGTCGAGGAAGGCAGCGATCTGCTGCGCGTGCGGCTGGAGGGCTGGCAGCTTGTCGGGGCCGAGGCGGTGCTTTACGCCAAGCAGGGCCAGCGCATCATGCAGGCCGTCCTCGGCGAGCCGGCGATCGCGGCGCTGGAGACGGGCGAGACCGTGACCGACCCCGATACCGGGCAGGACTGGGTATCGGTCAGCCTGGAGGGTTGGGTCGACAAGACCGGCATGCTGGTCGACGGCGACGCACTCTGGTCCTTCACCGCCCAGATGTTCAATTCGGCTTGCGCCGCCTGCCACAGTCCACCGGAGGCGGACCATTTCCTGGCGAACCAGTGGATCGGCACGCTGGGCTCGATGAAACGCTTCACCTCCCTCGAACCGGACGCGTATCGCCTGCTGCTCGTCTATCTGCAGAACAATGCCAAGGATTCCGGCGCGAAGGAGCGCGCCGACCTATGAGCGCAAGCGCCGGCCTCTCCCGCGCCCCGGACCCGGCGGAGATCGAGGCCTTCGTCGCGGAGTTCCTGGGCCGCGCCTTCCTTGCGCCGCCGGATGACGCGGCGGTGGACAGCATGACCGCGCCCGAGGCGACGCGGCTGTTGCGCGAGATCGCGGCCAGCCTCTCGGAGCAGGACGCCGCCGAGACCATGTGCGCGGCGCTCACCCGGGGTCCGCCCGGGGCGGTCGCCGCGGACCTCGCGCGGCGGCATGTGGGGCTTTTCTCGGGCGTGAGCGGCCCGCGCACGATCCCGATCTATGAAAGCGCCTATACCGGCGGGGCCAGGCACGCGGCCGAGAGCTTTGCCGACTTGCAGGCTATCCTCAGGCGTCTCGACCTGCGCGTGGCCGACGACTGCGCCGAGCCGGTCGACCACCTGTCGCTGGAGCTTGCCCTCTACGCCACCGCCCTGCGCTGCGGCGATGGGGCGGCGACGGCGGCCATGCTGGACCGCCTCGCCGGATGGGTGCCCGCGTTCTGCGCCAAGGTGGCCGCGGCCGATCCGGGCGGGGTCTACGGCGCGGCGGCGCGCCTGCTCGCCGCGCTGGTCCGGCACCGAATCCCCGCCCATTCCTCCCCCCTCCAGGCAGAAGGAGCGCGCGCGACATGACGATATATCCAAAAGAGGCCTTTCCGGCCGTCTCCCGCCGCAGCTTCCTTCAGGGCGCCGCGGCGCTGGGTGCGCTCGGCACCGGGGCCGGGCCGCTCTTGTCCCCGGGCGCCGCGGCCCAGACCGCCAGCGCAGATATCCTCTCGGCCTGCCATTGGGGCGTGTTCCGGGGCCGCGTCACCGACGGGCGCGTGACCGAAATGATCCCGTGGGAGGAGGATCCCGCGCCCTCGCCGCAGCTCGCCGGCGTGCTGGACTCGATCTATTCGCCCTCGCGGATCAAGTACCCGATGGTCCGCCGGGCCTGGCTGGAACAGGGCCCCGGCGCCGACCCCGACGGCCGCGGCACGGGCGATTTCGTCCGCGTAAGCTGGGACGAGGCGCTCGACCTCGTGGCCAACGAGCTTGTCCGCGTGCGCGAGGAACACGGCTCCACCAGCATCTTCGGCGGGTCCTACGGCTGGAAGAGCCCCGGCAAGATGCACAACTGCCAGACGCTGCTGCGCCGGCTGCTGAAGCTCGAGGGCGGCTTCACGAACTCGGCGGGCGATTATTCCACGGGCGCCGCGCAGGTCATCCTGACCCATGTCGTGGGCTCGATCGAGGTCTACGAACAGTGCACCACCTGGCCGGTCCTGGCCGAGCATTGCGAGTTGATGGTGTTCTGGGGCGCCAATCCGCTGCGCAACTCCGAGATCTGCTGGCAGGTCGCCGATCATGGCTCCTTCGCCGGGGTCGACCTGATCCGCGACTCCGGGATCGAGACGATCTCCATCGACCCGATCCGCACCGAGACGGCCCAGCGCCTGGGCTCGGAATGGATCGCGCCGCGGCCGATGACGGATGTCCCGCTGATGCTGGGGATCGCGCATACGCTCTATACCGAGGACCTGCACGACCAGGAGTTCCTCGACCGCTACACCAGCGGCTTCGACCGGTTCCTGCCCTATCTTCTGGGCGAGAGCGACGGCCAGCCCAAGACGCCGGAATGGGCGGCGGAGATCTGCGAGGTTCCGGCCGAACAGATCCGCGACCTCGCCCGGCGCTTCGCCTCGGCGCGCACCATGCTGGCGCTCGGCTATTCCACCCAGCGCCAGCACCATGGCGAGCAGGTCCACTGGATGCTGGTCACGCTGGCCTCGATGCTGGGGCAGATCGGGTTGCCCGGCGGCGGCTACGGGTTGAGCTATCACTACGCCTCGGGCGGGGCGCCCACACACAATTCGCCGATCCTTACGGCGGTGTCGGACACTCCGGGCGGCGTGGGCGGCGTGGGCGGGCCGGCCTGGCTGGCCGGGGGCGGCTCGCTGACGATCCCGGTCTCGCGCCTGGTCGAGACGCTGCTGAACCCCGGCGCGACGATGCAGTTCAACGGCCACGAGATCGAATTGCCCGAGATCAAGCTGGCCTACTGGGCCGGCGGCAACCCCTTCGCCCATCACCAGGACCGCAACGAGATGCTGCGCGCCTGGCGCAACCTGGAGACCTTCATCGTCAACGACTTTCAGTGGACGGCGACCGCGCGGCATGCCGACATCGTGCTGCCGGCCACCACGTCCTACGAGCGCAACGACATCTCGCAGGTGGGCGATTACGCGCTCAGCCACATCGTCCCGATGAAGAAGCTGATCGACCCGGTCTTCGAGGCGCGGTCGGACTACGAGATCTTCACCGGGATCGCGCAGAAGCTCGGCCACGGCTACGCCTATACAGAGGGCAAGACCGAGATGGACTGGATCCGCGGGTTCTACGAGACCGCACGGATCGAGGCCCGCGCGAAGGGCATGGAGATGCCGACCTTCGAGGCGTTCTGGGACAGCAACGAGCCGCTCGCCTTCCCACTGACCGAGGAGAGCCGCAACTTCGTCCGCTATGCCGATTTCCGCGCCGACCCGCTGTTGAACGCGCTCGGCACGCCGTCGGGGCGGATCGAGATCTTCTCGCGCAATATCGAGAAGATGAACTACGACGACTGTCCGCCGCACCCCACCTGGATGGAGCCGATCGAGCGGCTCGGGATGGAGGGACAGAAATACCCGCTTCACGTCGCGTCGAACCATCCCCGCATGCGGCTCCATTCGCAACTTTGCGGCACCTCGCTCCGCGAGGAATACGCGGTGCAGGATCGCGAGCCGTGCTGGATGAACCCGGCCGATGCCGAGGCGCGCGGGCTGGCGGATGGCGATGTGGTGCGAGTGTTCAACGACCGCGGCCAGATCCTTGCCGGCGTCGTCGTCACCGACGAGATCCGCCCCGGCGTGGTGCGCATCGACGAAGGCGGCTGGTTCGATCCGATGAACCCGCGCGAGATCGGCAGCCTGTGCCGCTATGGCGACGTCAACAACCTGACGACGGGCATCGCGACCTCCAAGCTCGCCCAGGCCAATTGCGGCCAGACCGCGCTCGTCGAAATCGAAAAATTCGAAGGAGAGCTTCCCGATGTTCTCGTCTTCTCCGACCCCGTGTCCTGAACGCCCGTCCCGGCAAAGGGGCTCTGCTCCCCGCGCTGTCTTGGCCCTGGCTGCGGGCTTTCTGGTGCTTCCGGGGCTCGGGACCGGGGCGCTCGGCTTCGAACAGAACGCGGCGCCGGCGCCCCAGGAAGATTACCTGCCGATACAAAGCCTCGGCGAAGAGCCGCCCGGCCCCGCGGAAGAGCTTCCGCAGTCGCTTCATGCCGCGTGGTGCCTTGGTCGGTACGACACTTACGATGTCGGGACCAACACCTTCCTCACCGACAATCAGCTGCGCCGCGAATGTGTCTCGCCGTATGGCGCTGGAACAGACGGAGCGGACTGATCAGGCCAGTGCTGAGCGGACAACGGAGATGAAAGACTGCCCCCGTCTTGCAGTGCCTCCTGGAGTGCGCCCCTGCGGGTGGACACGATCAGGCGGCGTTTTTGACCATGGCGCAGGCGTGGCGGTCTTCGAACTGGGCGGGGCTGAGATACCCCAGGGCTGAATGTAGGCGGCGGCTGTTGTAGGCTTCGATGAAACGGGGGACGCCGACTGCGACTTCCTCATACGTTTCATACTCCATCAGGTATGCATCCTCCACCATCAGCGTCTTCATTGCGCAATCCGACGCATCCGGTCAGCGATTCCGACAACGTCCGGTCACGCGCTACGGTTATCCGGTCACCGCGTGACCGGACGTTGTCGCTGAGCGTGTTTTGGTGATGTCGCCTTGAGCGGGCCTGGTCAAGGGTTTCGGCCCTGGCTGTTGATTTCCGCTGAGAACTGACCCGGGTTTTTCATCGAGAAGTGACCCGTCAGACGGCCCCCGCCGGCTTGCAGTTACCCACAAGTTGGTGCGGTGAATTGATTCATCTGCCAGCCTTGGTCTTGGCGACGACACTACGGTCATGATTCGTCATGTGGCACC
>NZ_SLWW01000029.1 GCF_004342445.1 Rhodovulum euryhalinum | reverse complement strand
TGATAATCTCCGACATGACCGCCCTCCTTTGTGGATCGTCGCAGACCCACCTTGGCACATTGATGCCGTCGGGGGGCGGTCACATCATCAGAGTCGATCGGTGGTGAACAGCTCGTCCGTGGGCGTGTAGGTGGCCGGGTCCTGGTCGGCCGCTACCAGCACGTGCCAGCCCTCGCGGTTCATGTCCGAGGAATGGCTGTGCCCGGAAATGGCGACACCGGGACGGGCGACCTCGGTCAGGTGCATCTGCCGGTCCATGCTGCGCCAGACCGCGACCGGCACGCCGATATCGGCCGCGAAATAGCGCGAGAGGTGTTAGTAGAGCAGCGGCGAGGGCGAAAACGTCCCGCTCGTGCCCTTCGCGTTCATCGTCGGCTTGAACTTCGCCAGCTCACCGGCCGGCGCCTCCTTCGCCTCAGCCGCCCCAGATCACCGAGTCGGGGATCTCGAACCGTTCTTCGCCGATGAAGACGATGTTGATGCCGTTCTCGGTGCGCGTGACCGTCATCTCCAGCCCCTGATCCGCCTGGGATTGGTCAAAGGACACCGGCGTTCCCGCCTCGAAGTAGATCACCCGCGCGCCGCCCTCGGGCCACTCCACGGTGACCGACCCGTTGCCGCTGCCGGGGCTTTCGCGCACGACGCCGAAGGCGCAGTCCTGCAGGGCCGCGTCGGCGCCGCGCACGCAGGCGATCGTTCCGGTGGCGTGATAGGGCGTGCCGGGCACCAGCGCGTCGGTGTCGGCCGCGGGCGCCGGGGGTGTTTCGGGCAACTGCGTCGCCACGCCTGCACCGCCGCTCTCGGCCAGGAACTCGCCCGCGACCCAGCCGGTGATGCCCCCCGGCGCGGTCGCCTCGATCTTGCACCAGCGGCGGCCCTCGTTCATGCGGCAGCCGAGGTTGCGCAGGATCGCGGTGTTGGGAAAGCGGCCGATGGTGGCCGCGCCGGTGGAGGGTCCGTTGCGCACGTTGAGACTGCCGACGGGATCGCCGAGGCGCACCTCCCAGAAGTCCGGGCCGCCCTGCAGCCCGTCGGCGAAATCGCCCTGGACGACTTCGCCCGTCTGGCCGGTGATCGAGATGTCGAGGCTGTAGTTCGCCGTCTCGTCCCGGCGCGCGGCATTCCGATACAGGTAGACCGAGACGGAATACACGCCCGATGTGGGCAGAACCCCGTCGAACACGTTCAGATCGGGAACCATCGGCCCGGTCTGTTCGGCGTTCGCGAGCGCCTCGTCCCCCGGCCCGCGGCCGGGTTCGTAGACGTTGAAGTAGCTGGCCCCGTTGTCGGTGCGCATCCGGATTTCCATGCGCTGTCCCGCCTCGGCGCCGATCCTGTAGACCACGGACTCGTAGCCCTTGATCGACCCGCGCAGCGTCGTGCCGGTGGTGCCAGCCGCGAAGCGCACCTCTTCGGTGCGCATGTCGGACTGGGCCGTGGCAGGCGTCGGGGACCCCGCGCCGACGACCAGCGCCAGCGCCAGCGCCAGCGACCCGATCGGCAGGGTGACGATACGATTCATCATGCTTTCCTCCTTGCGCCCCAGCGCGTCCTTCAAGACCTTCATCCGCCGAACAGCATCGCGTCGGTGACCACGTAGCGTTCGGTCGTGCCGATCGAGACGATCACGTCGCGACCGGCCCATTCGCCGAAGATGCCGGCCCGCGAGTTCGACGAGACCGGGCGCCCGACCGAGAACTCGATCCGGCGCAACGTCCCGTCGGGCATCGTGATGTCCACGCTCGCCGTCCCGCCACCACGCCGGACGACGCCGAACCGGCAATCGTTCGCCCGCCCCGAGATCGTGCAGGCCAGGACCCCCGTGGCGTTGTAGCCCGTGGCCGGGACCAGCGCGTCGCCGGGCAGTTGCGTCGCGCCGCCCCCGGGATCGGGCACCGCTCCGGGAAGCTGGGTCGCCCCGCCGCCCGGGGCCTTCGAGGGCGTGAGATAGCGCGCCGACGCCCAGCCCTGGTTGCCGGGGTCGGATATCCTGTGGACCCGGCACCAGATCGCGCCGCCGACCTCGGGCGTGCAGCCGAGGTTGCGCACGATCTCGCCGTTCCGCAGCGTGTAGCGCACCGCGAACCCGGTCGAGGGACCGCCGCGCACGTTCAGGCTGTCGCCGGACTTCAGGCCGGTCACCCGGACATAGGGCGCGGCAAAACCCGGCGCGACGCCCGGCGGGGCGGCCTCGGGCGGACGGGGGGCGCCATCGGTGACGGACACGGCCAGGCTGAAGACCGCGCGTTCGCCCCGCGCGGCGGCCTGCGGGGTCAGGCGCACCTCGATCCGGTGGTCGCCGCTGGCCTGGAGCCTGCCCTCGAAGCGGTTTCGGGACGGCACGAAGGCACCGGTCCGGTCGCTCGATGCGATCGACCGGCCGCCCGGCATCTGTCCGGGCCCGTAGACGACGAAATACATCGACGCGCTCGCCCCGGTCAGGGACGCCTTCATGGTCTGCCCGGAGCGGGTGGTCAGGCGATAGACCACCGTCTCGGCCCCCGCGATCTCGTTCGAAAGGGTCATGGCGGACTGACCGGGCGCGAACCGGACGCCATAGGTGCGGGACTCGAGCACCTGTGCACTCGACGCTGCGGAAAACAGGAGAGCGAAGAGGAGCGGAAGGACGGCGAGGCGTGTCATGTCGGCGCTCCTGACAGGGATATTCGCGCCCGGCCGGTCGGCCGACCGGGCGCGCGGCGAGCGCAAGCGCTCGGTCCCGGTCTGGCGGGTCGAGGGAACGAAACCCGCCAGAACCGCGATCAAAGCCGCCGGTACTCGGTATTGAAGATCTGCCCGGCCGAATTGACCGTGCAGACCACGTGCTTGTGGCCGTGTGCGAGTTCAATATAGAAGTTGTCCGCCCCTTCCTGGGCAGCCTTGATGACGTGGACGTTTCCAGGGCTCGTCTGGAAGACACCCTTCACGGCATCATTGAAGCAGGAATTCATCGCGGCCTGAGGCACCTTTACGCCCGCCACATTGCTGGACCTGTGCGCGAGGCTGTGGGAGCGTTCCCTATGACCGGCGTCATAGCCATTCATATAGGCCGACGTGGGGTAGTTGCTGGCGTAGGGCTCGTTGTGCAGGCCATCGCGATAACCCATCTCGAACTGGGCCGTTTCCTCGGCGCCGCTGGGCTGATAGCCGTCGCGGTAATGGTCCTTGTGATGCGCCAGCGCGGCGATCCCGAGAAGGGCCAGCGCCGCCGCGGCCGCCTTGTCACTGTCGTCGCTGGCGCGGACGGGAGTCGAAAGCGACAGGCAGAGACTGGCTGACGCCAACGTCGCACAGAGTTTCTTCATGTCAGACGTGCTCCTTGATGGCCGTCGCGCAGCGGGCGACGGATTTATGGTTGTGTACCTGAAGCGATACGATCTCGCGCCGTGCGTGCAATCCGATTTGCGAATCCCCTATCCGGATCGCGAAGCGCCGCAAAAAAACCGGACGATCCCCTTTTTCCGACGCGAACATCGCCGGGACCCGGGGCGTCGTGTCGGCCATCCGGCCCAACCCTCTCTGGAAACGATTAGGTTTCCCTCGCCTTGCGGAAGCGGTGACGACGGCGTCCCGCCAAGCCTCGGCAAGCCCGTTGCGGGTGCCGCGCTGTGCCTCGGCGGGCGGCCAGTCGCATTGGCCCTCTTATGCGTCCATGCGCCGACGTTCCGGTTCTGCCGTTCATATTCCTCACCTTCGGAATGGCGAATGCCCGCCGCAGCCTTGCAGGCCGGCCCGCCACGGGCACAGACGGATTCTGCGGTTTTCATGTCTCTCCAGACATTTAGCGGAGAAACACATGAAGATGCGGGTGAAGATGGGCACAGTTGTGCACCCAGAGGACGTTCCGGGCGATTATCGCGCGGCCGTGGCGATGGCGTTGCACACGGAGCTCGGATCGACCCACCGGGCGATCAAGTCCGCCATGCGATGGACGGGGGCCAGCGAGCGGACGGTGGAATACTGGTTCGCGGGCGAGCGCGGACCGAGCGGCGAGCACCTGGTGTCGCTCGCGCGACACTCGGACGTCGTGCTGGTTCTGCTGCTGACAATGGCAGATCGCCTGGTTCTGGAAGACGGCGACAGATAGGCGGCGCAACGAGCGGGCCCTTGTTTCGTGTTCGATATTGATTATCTTGAACACGCACGACGTAGGGAGAGCGCCATGCCTCGGACCACCACCATGACCGTGCGCGTCAGCGGCGCGCTCAGCGAGTTCGTCGCGACCAATGTCGGCGAGGACGGCGCCTACGAGAACGTCAGCGAATACATCCGTGATCTGATCCGCCGCGACAAGGAGCGCGTCGAGCGTGAAGCCTTCGACCGGCTGAAGGCCGAGTTGAACCGTGCCTTCGCCGCGCCCGAGGAAAGCTACAAGCCTCTGACGGCCGCCGAGGTGATCGCCCGGAACCGGACCTGATCGCATGGCGATCCGGGTCCAGGAGGCGGCTTCGGTTCGTCTCGACGAGATCTACCGATACACGCGTCACACGTGGGGCGAGGCGCAGGCCGAGACCTACATCACCAGCTTGTTCGCCGCGTTCGAGCAGATCGAAACGCGCGGTGTGCATTCGCGTGCCGTGCCAGCCGAGTTTGGGGTGGAAGGGTATTTCTTCCGCTACGAGCGGCATTTCGTATATTGGAGGCACCTGTCGAATGGCGATATCGGCATCGTCACGATCCTGCACGAACGGATGCATCAGATTGATCGTTTCAAGGAGGACTTCTCCGGATAACGTTCGGCGCGCAGACCTTTCTCCAAGGCCTTGAGCCGGCAACCGCGGACAAAATGCTCTTGGTTGTATCCGTTTGATCACCCTTTGTTTTGAAAGCAGCGTAAGCAAGCGTAGGCACGGGTGTTGAACAGAACCTCCTTGGATTCCCCGATTTCAGAATAGATCCCGGTCGCTACTTCGAGCAGAGTTTTCAGGCGCTCCGTTCCCTCCGCCACCATCCCTGTTGCGAACACGGACAGCCGTCCCTAGCAGCGCGGAAATAGTCGTGTTTTCAAAGGGCTTTGCCGCCCCCATGCGAACCTCGGAGACTACACGCGAGGCCCGTTCCGGGCTCTGAACGGTCCTCCGTCTCTGTTCGGGCGAACCTCGTCAATTTCGGTTCGCTCGAATTTTTCCTCGCCTTTCCAATGACGTGAGTTTGAACCCCGCCAAAACTTCGGGCCTTGTGTCCATCGCCTTCGAGGGGACCGGAGCCACAACACACGAGAGGCGCAGTCGCAGGGTGCGCTGACCGAATGGCGCGTAGCGGTGATGGTGGCTGACCCGGGTCAAGACTGAAATGCAACGGCTCGGTTGGTCAGGCCCCGCGATCCGACCTCGCCTTCGTCGCGCTGCGCACCAGCTTGCCGAAGGCGCGGTCCTTTTCACGGCGCTCTGCCAGGGTGGCGGAGTTGAAGGCATCCTCGGCCTGGAGCTTGCGCCAGCGGGCAAGTCGGGCGGGGTCGGCGCTGCCGTCTTCGATGGCGGCCAGGACGGCGCAGCCGGGCTCGGTCTCGTGCCGGCAGTCGGTGAAGCGGCAGCGGGCGGCTAACGCCTCGATATCCTCGAAGACATCGGCGATGCCCGCGGCGGCATCGGTCAGCTGCAATTCGCGCATGCCCGGCGTGTCGAGGACGAGGCAGCCGCCGGGGGTCGCGTGCAGCTCGCGCCGGGTCGTGGTGTGGCGGCCCTTCGCGTCGTCCTCGCGGATGCCCTGGGTGGCAATGGCCTGCGCGCCGAGGAGCGCGTTGGTGAGGGTCGACTTGCCGACGCCGGAGGAGCCGAGGAAGGCGACGGTCCGTCCCGGCTTGCACCACTCCGCCAGCGCCTCCGCCGGTTCGTCGCCACGGGCGTCAAGCGCCACCACCGGCACCCGGTCCGATACCTTCCGTGCCTCTTCGACATAGGGCGCGGTGTCTTCGGCGAGATCCGCCTTGGTCAGCACGATCACCGGCTCGATGCCAGCCTCGAAGGCCAGCGCGACGTAGCGCTCCAGCCGCGCCACGTTGAAATCCGCGTTGCAGGAGGTGACGACGAAGACCGTGTCGATGTTCGCCGCGATCAGCTGCACCTCGCGGCCTGTGCCCGGCGCTCGGCGCTTGATGAGGCTCTTGCGGTCCAGCACGCGGCTCGACCGGGGGCGCGCGTGATCGTAGAGCAGCCAGTCGCCGACAGTCGCTTCGGGCCCCGGAGGGATCGTCTCGTCGATCCCGTCGCCCGCCACCTGCAACCCGCTGCGATGAATGGCGACCACGCGCACCGGCGGCGTTGCGGTCAGCGCATCGGCGCCGATCTGCCGCGCGAAGGCCGGGCCCCAGCCGAGTCGTTCCAGCGCCGTGGGCTCGCGGCGCCCGGGTGTGGCGCCCGGCAGGAAGGCGGAATAGTCGCGGACCATCGGCCTACCAGAGCGCGGGGTCGTCGAAGGCGGCGACGCAGCGGGCGGGGCCGCGCAGCGGTGTCAGCGGCGCCTCTGTCAGGGACTGGGCGATCCAGCCCTGCGGCTGGTTAAGCGGTTGCGGCGCGGGCAGGTCGGCCTCCGTGACAGGCTCGAAGCCCACGCGACCGTAGAAGGCCGGGTCGCCATAGGTCACGGCGATCTCCACGCCCTCCTGTCGGAGCGCGTCGAGACCGCGGGCGATCAGACGCTGGCCGATGCCCTTGCCCTGATGCGGCGTGGCGACCGCCACGGGCGCCATCATGAAGACCGTACGCGGATCGCCCGCGTAGGTCAGGCGCGTGAAAAAGATGCCGCCGACGAGCGCACCGTCCTCCCAGGCAGTGACGACGCGCAGATCCTCGGTGGGCGTCTTGGCGATCAGGCGGCACGCGAGGGCGCCGATCAGTGCGCCTTCCTCCGCCCCCTCGGAGGCGGTAAAGGCCGCCCTAAAGAGCTCCGCAATCGCCGCGGCGTGGGTCTCGTAATCCGTTGAATAGTCCATCGTCATGTCTCCATCGGCGGGCTGAACCTGCCGATCGTCGGGAAATGGGGTCGCGTCGCCCGTCAGGGATTCTGCAGCACGAACATCTCGAAGTTCACGATCCCGTCGCAGGCATGGTAGACGGCAAGTTCCGCGCGCAGATCGTCGAGCACGCGGTGCCTCCATCCCCGCGATGCGCGCCTCCAAGGGCTGATAGTAGCTGGCCGAGCAGATCGAGACCATGGAGAAAGCCCATGACGCGCAACGGCGGATGCTCGAGGCGGCGGCGCGCCGCCCTCGTTCTCGCGACGATCTGGCTGAGCGGCTGCACAATGGGCGCTTCTGATGTTGTGAGCCTCGGGGCATATCCGCCCGCGGTCGAGTATAGCCGGGAGTTCCAGGCGCGCGCGGCAGAGGAGCTGGCCCTGCTGCCGGAGGGGTCGGCGGTCGCGGAGATTCTAGCGGACTACGCAGTGATGCGGGAACAGGCGCGGGCGTGTGACGGAAGATAGACCGCGGCGCCAGTATCGGAGGAGGATGGCGACGGAGCGGGCTACGACATCGCGAGTTTCTCCCCGGATGGGCTACCCAGGCTGATCGAGGTGAAGGCGGCGAATGGATGGGAGCGCACGCCCTTCCACATCACCCGCAATGAGCTGGCCGTGGCCGAGGAGCATCGGTCGGAATGGCGCCTATTCCGGCTGTGGAATTTCTCACACAAGCCGAAGGCGTTCGATCTGCACCCGCCACTTGATGCCCACGTTTCACTGACCGCGACCACGTTTCAGGCGAGCTTTCACTGAGGCTCGCCCGTTGAGAGCTTGGCCCACCGCGCCTTGCCTTTCTCTGTGCCGGCGCGGAGCCACTGATCGCTATCCTGCAGACTCCCAAGCCAAGGACTCAACATCTGCAAGAGCCACCCACAAGGCACCCCCGTATGTTGATCTCGGCTGGTCTTCGCGGGATCTTTGGTCCGATTCCGAGACAGCTTTGTCCCGATTTACAGCTTTCAGTGGGTCCAGACGCCGCGGCGGTGTGTAGCGAAATTCTCGGCATAGCCCATCGGCCGCACGTTCGGCTTGCGTGTCTTGGGACGGATCACCACCGCGTCGATGCCGTGGCGGCGGGCATAATCCTCTGCCGCCGCGCGGTTGTCGAAGGTCAGCCGCACCTGCGTCTGGGTGTCGGCGGAACTGGTCCAGCCCATCAGCGGGTCGATCTCGCGCGGGGTTGCGGGTGCGAAGTCCAGAACCCAGTTATGGGTCTTGGCCTGCCCCGACTGCATCGCGGTCTTTGCGGGCTGATAGATGCGGGCGCGCATGGCGTGACGTCCTCCCCAGATCCTGTCTTGCCTGTTATGGGGGTTCGGGCCGGGGCCTGCAAGGGGCGGCATACCGCAGGATACAACCTGCCGCGCCCCTTGAACGTCGCGCATGCGGGGACAAGTCTGGGACACCCTTCCGAGGAATCGCCCCCATGCCCTATTCGACCGAACCCCATGCCCTGGACGCCCCCGCCGCGCCGGTCCGTCCGCGCGAAAAGCTGGAGGGCGGCAAGCGCTTTGTGCTGCGCACCGATTTCCAGCCCGCCGGCGACCAACCCACGGCCATCGCCGACCTCGCCGGGGGCGTCCGGCAGGGGGAACGCGACCAGGTGCTGCTGGGCGCGACCGGCACCGGCAAGACCTTTACCATGGCCAAGGTGATCGAGGAAACCCAGCGCCCGGCCATCATCCTTGCCCCGAACAAGACGCTGGCCGCGCAATTGTACGGCGAATTCAAGGGCTTCTTTCCCGACAACGCGGTCGAGTATTTCGTCAGCTACTACGACTACTACCAGCCCGAGGCCTACGTGCCGCGCAGCGACACCTATATCGAGAAGGAATCCCAGATCAACGAGCAGATCGACCGGATGCGCCACTCGGCCACCCGCGCGCTTCTGGAACGCGACGACGTGATCATCGTGGCGTCCGTGTCCTGCATCTACGGCATCGGCTCGGTCGAGACCTATGGCGCGATGACCCAGGATCTGATCGTTGGCACCGACTATGACCAGCGCAAGGTGATCGCCGATCTGGTGGCCCAGCAATACCGGCGCAACGACCAGGCGTTCCAGCGCGGGTCGTTCCGGGTGCGGGGCGATGTGCTGGAACTGTGGCCCGCGCACCTGGAGGACCGGGCCTGGCGGATGTCGTTCTTCGGGGAAGAGCTGGAAAGCATCACCGAGTTCGACCCGCTGACCGGGCAGAAGACCGGCACGTTCGACCGCATCCGGGTCTACGCCAATTCGCACTACGTGACGCCCAAGCCGACGCTGCAGCAGGCGATCCAGGCGATCCGCAAGGAGTTGCGCCAGCGGCTGGACCAGTTCGTACTTGAGGGCAAGCTGCTGGAGGCGCAGCGGCTGGAACAGCGCACGAATTTCGACCTCGAGATGCTGGAGGCCACCGGCGTCTGCAACGGGATCGAGAACTATTCCCGCTATCTGACGGGGCGTGCGCCGGGCGAGCCGCCACCCACGCTGTTCGAGTTCATTCCCGACAGCGCCATTGTCTTTGCCGATGAATCCCACGTTACCGTGCCGCAGATCGGCGGCATGTACCGGGGCGACTTCCGGCGCAAGTTCACCCTGGCCGAGCACGGGTTCCGCCTGCCGTCCTGCACGGACAACCGCCCCCTCAAGTTCGAGGAATGGGACGCCATGCGGCCGCAATCCATCTTCGTCTCGGCCACGCCGGGCCCGTGGGAGATGGAACAGACCGGGGGCGTCTTCACCGAACAGGTGATCCGGCCGACCGGCCTGCTGGATCCGCAGATCGAGATCCGCCCGGTCGAGATGCAGGTCGACGACCTGCTGGACGAGGTGCGCAAGGTGGCCGCCCGCGGGTTCCGCACGCTGGTCACCACGCTGACCAAGCGGATGGCCGAGGACCTGACCGAGTACCTGCACGAACATGGCATCCGCGTGCGCTACATGCACAGCGACATCGACACGATCGAACGCATTGAAATCCTGCGCGATTTGCGGCTGGGGGCGTTTGACGTGCTGGTGGGGATCAACCTGCTGAGGGAGGGGCTGGACATCCCGGAATGTGGGCTGGTGGCCATTCTGGATGCCGACAAGGAGGGGTTCCTGCGGTCGGAAACCTCGCTGATCCAGACCATCGGGCGGGCGGCGCGCAATTCCGAGGGACGGGTCATCATGTATGCCGACCGGATCACCGGCAGCATGGAACGCGCGATGCGCGAGACCGACCGGCGGCGGGAAAAGCAGATTGCTTACAATACGTTGCACGGGATCACGCCAGAGACGGTGAAGAAGAATGTCGAGGACATCCTGGCCGGGCTCTACAAGGGCGACGTGGACATGAACCGCGTGACGGCGAAGGTGGACAAGCCCCTGCACGGCGCCAACCTGGAGGCGCATCTGGACGGGCTGAGGTCTGCGATGCGCAAGGCCGCCGAGAACCTGGAATTCGAGGAAGCCGCCAGATTGCGCGACGAAATCAAGCGGTTGGAGGCGGTGGACCTGGCGATTTCGGACGACCCGCTGGCCCGGCAATCGGCCGTGGACGAGGCGGTGGAGGCCGCCGTGGGGGCCAAGGGGCGGTCGACGGCGGGGCGGGCGGGGCAGCGCGGGGGCAAGCGGGGGAGGAGGTAGGGGGCGCGTGTCCGCGGTCTTGTGCGACTCATGGTTAACGGCCTTGTTTTACAGGACCACGGCGATCGGAAGGCGTTGTTGCATAAAGGTGGCTTGAGGCATGACTTCCCCTTGCCCCTTCCGGTTCAGGCCACGCGGACGATCTCGGCGGTGCCGAGGGCATTG
>NZ_SLWW01000028.1 GCF_004342445.1 Rhodovulum euryhalinum | reverse complement strand
CAATGCCCTCGGCACCGCCGAGATCGTCCGCGTGGCCTGAACCGGAAGGGGCAAGGGGAAGTCATGCCTCAAGCCACCTTTATGCAACAACGCCGTTCCAGAACCATAAATTCCGGTATCAGTTCCGAATCTGGCAGCCATTATACCGAGATAAACATCATACTCCTCAATCTGATCATTTATTGCTTCTTGGCTTCTGCCGCTTTTCTGAGGAACCGTGTGAGACTCCCAAGTAATCGGCTGGATTCGGAAACCTAAACGGCGACCAACGTCTAAGTTTATCTCCTCACAAACCTCTGAAACCGCGCCTCTTTCCAAGACCACATCACCGGGAGAAGAAACAAAAACCGATATCTCCTGAATCTTTTTGGGCATGGAATTACCTTCCAATAACTTCCTCAAACTCCCGCCATTCCCCCTTGGACATGCCGGAATTCTCCTGCGTCACCGTCTCGCCCTTCAGCATCCGGCGGACGCACTCCATCGCGGTCGCCGACAGGTTGACCCCGCCCATACGGTAATCGGCAAAGGCCTTGTAGGCCAGCGGCACCCAGTCGGCGACGATCTCGCACATCACCTGGGCATAGACGCGGATTTCGTATTGCGCGTGCACGTCGGCGCGCAGCCGCAGGAAGTGGAAGAGGTTGTGCAGGTCGGTCTTCCAGTACCATTGGGTGTAGATGTTGGCGGGCAGGTTCATCCGGGCGAGTTCGCGGGCGAGGCCCTTTTGGCCTTCGGTGGACAGCATCGCCTCGTAATTGTCATAGGCCCGCGCGGCGTCGGTCTTGAGGATGTCGAGGACGCGGGCGGCCTCTTCGCCCTCCAGCAATTCGCCGCGGCCCTGGTTGTTGACGGTGGATTGGGCGGCCAGCGCGTCGGGGGCGGGGATGTAGAACTCGCGGTCGAGGATCGAGTAGCGGGCGGAGTATTCGTTGACGTTGGCGGTGCGGTGGCGGATCCATTGGCGGGCGACGAAGACCGGCAGCTTGACGTGGAACTTGACCTCGCACATCTCGAAGGGGGTGGAGTGCCAGTGGCGCATCAGGTAGCGGATCAGCCCCTCGTCATTGCTGACGGCCTTGGTGCCCTTGCCATAGGAAACGCGGGCGGCCTGGCAGATCGCGGCGTCGTCGCCCATGTAGTCGATCACCCGGATCAGGCCGTGGTCGAGCACCGGGTGGGCGGTGTAGAGGCGCTTTTCCATACCGGGCGCGGTGGCGCGCAGCGTGGGCGCGGTCTGGCCGCGCTGGGCCTCGATCTCGGCAAGCTGGTCTGGGGTGAGCGGCATGGCGCGGTCCTTTCGCGGAAGACGAGTCGGGAACCACTATATCTATGCGGGTGCGGGCAGGAAACAGCCAGATGATGTGAAACGCCGCCGCACGGGATTGGCCCGGGGGGCGGCACGTGCCAGGGTAGGACGGCGACAAGGAGGAACGGATGGACATTCGCTATCTGCACACGATGGTCCGGGTGAAGGACCTGGACGCCTCGAAGGCGTTTTTCGAGCTGCTGGGGCTGACCGAGACGCGCCGGATCGACAGCGAGGACGGGCGGTTCACGCTGGTCTTCATGGCGCCGCCGGGGCAGGAGGAGTGCCCGGTGGAGCTGACGTACAATTGGGACGGGGACGCGGGGTTGCCGTCGGACAGCCGGCATTTCGGGCACCTGGCCTATGCGGTCGGGAACATCTACGAGATGTGCCAGCACCTGATGGACAATGGCGTGACGATCAACCGCCCGCCGCGGGATGGCCGGATGGCCTTCGTGCGCAGCCCCGACAACATTTCGGTGGAACTGCTGCAGAAGGACGGGCGGCTGCCGCCCGAGGAACCCTGGGCGAGCATGCCGAATACCGGGCATTGGTGAGGCGGGCCGGGGACCCGGTCAGTAGATGTAGCGGATCTGGTCGGTCCAGTAGCGTTCCATCCGCTTGAGCGCGTCGGCGATGTCCTTGAGGCTGTCGCCGGTGACCACGCCGCGTGCCACCATCCCATCGGCATGGCGTTCGAAAAGCCCGGCGACGATGTCGCGGACATCGCGCCCCTGCCGGGTCAGCCGCACCCGGACCGAGCGGCGGTCGATCTCGCAGCGCTGGTGGTGCATGTAGCCCTTTTCCACCAGTTTCTTGAGGTTGTAGCTGACGTTCGAACCCTGGTAGTAGCCGCGGGTCTTCAGTTCGCCGGCCGTCACCTCGTTCTCGCCGATGTTGAACAGCAAAAGCGCCTGGACGGCGTTCAGTTCGATCACCCCCAGCCGCTCGAACTCGTCCTTGATCACGTCGAGAAGCAGCCGGTGCAGCCGTTCGACCAGCGACAGCGAGTCGAGGTAATCGGCCATCACGCCCGACTTGCCGTTGGTTTCGATGGGGGAATGGATACTCATCTGTCTCTCCGCCGTTCGCTTGCTGAACGAAGAGATACGGAAACAGTCGCGAATATTCGGTTAAAGCGTGAAAAAAGCGAGCTAACCGGCTGTGCGAGCGGTCAATTCCGCGACCAGAACGGCGAATCGGCCGGGTGGCGCGGCCTGGCCAGTGACCCATTGGTAGAGGTCGTGATCGTCCTCGGCCAGGAGCGCGTCGAACGCATCCAGCGCCGCCGCGTCCATGCCCGCCAGATGCGCGTCGGCATAGCCTCCGAGGATCAGGTCCATCTCTTTCGTGCCGCGCCGCCAGGCGCGGATACGCATGCGCTTGCGGCGGTCTTCGATCGCTTCGCCCATGGTCAGCCATGCTCCTTGAGGGCGCTGCGCAGACGCTTTTCCAGGACCCCCAGCCGGTCCGACAGGCGCCCCATGTCGGATTTCACCTGGCGGATCTCGGTCAGGATGGCGCGCACATCGCCGGGAATCACCCCCTGCTCGGCGGGGCCGTCCAGCCCGTCGCCCTGCCCGTTGATGAGCCACATCATCGACACGTTCAAGACGCCCGCCAGCATCTGCAACTTGTTCGCCCGCGGCTCGGCCAGGTCGTCCTCCCAGGCGCGGACGGTTTTCAGCCGGACGCCCAGCCGCTTGGCCAGTTCGGTCCGGGTCATCCCCAGCGCCTCGCGCGCGCCGGCCATGCGGTCGCCGAAGGTGGCGGTCTCGTCGGAATACCAGTCCGAGGCGTCGGTGGTGGCGTCGGTCGTACTGTCGGTCATCGCGGACCCCCCTTTGGGCAAAGGCGCTTGAACGGTGTTGGGCGGAACCCTATGAGAAAGGGAAATCCCTTTCAAACCGGAGCCGCCGCCATGCCCTTTCTGTCCGACACCCTCGCCCGGGTCAAACCTTCGCCGACGATTGCGGTGTCGACCAAGGCGCGCGAGTTGAAGGCGGCGGGCAAGGACGTGATCGGGCTGGGCGCGGGCGAGCCCGATTTCGACACGCCGCAGAACATCAAGGACGCCGCCAAAGCGGCCATCGACCGGGGCGAGACGAAATACACCGCCGTCGATGGCCTGCCCGAGCTGAAGGCGGCGATCTGCGCCAAGTTCAAGGCCGATAACGGGCTGGACTACGCGCCGGCGCAGGTGACGGTGGGCACCGGCGGCAAGCAGGTGCTCTACAACGCGCTGATGGCGACGCTGAACCCCGGCGACGAGGTCATCATCCCCGCGCCCTACTGGGTCAGCTATCCGGACATGGTGCTGCTGGCGGGCGGCACGCCGGTGATCGTCGAGGGCGGCGCCGAGACCGGCTATCGCATCACGCCCGAGGCGCTGGAAGCCGCGATCACGCCGAAGACCAAGTGGTTCATCTTCAACTCGCCGTCGAACCCGACGGGGGCGGGCTATACGCGCGCGCAGTTGAAGGCGCTGACTGATGTGCTGATGCGGCATCCCCATGTCTGGGTGATGTCGGACGACATGTACGAAAAGCTGACCTATGGCGATTTTGAGTTCTGCACGCCCGCCGAGGTGGAGCCCGGGCTTTATGACCGCACGCTGACCTGCAACGGCGTGTCCAAGGCCTATTGCATGACCGGCTGGCGGATCGGCTATGCCGCGGGGCCGGCCGGCCTCATCAAGGCGATGGGCACCTTGCAGTCGCAATCGACCTCGAACCCCTGTTCGATCGCGCAATGGGCCGCGCTGGAGGCGCTGACCGGGCCGCAGGACTTCATCGCGTCGAACAACGCGGTGTTCCAGCGCCGCCGCGACATGGTGGTGGACATGCTGAACGCGGCCGATGGCATCACCTGCCCGGTGCCAGAGGGGGCGTTCTATGTCTATCCGTCCATCGCGGGCTGCATCGGCAAGACCTCGGCGGGCGGCGCGAAGATCGTGGACGACGAGGCCTTCGCCACCGCGCTGCTGGAGGAGAAGGGCGTGGCGGTGGTGTTCGGCGCGGCCTTCGGAGGCTCGCCCGCGTTCCGCATCAGCTATGCCACCTCGGACGATCTGCTGAAGGAAGCCTGCACGCGGATCCAGGATTTCTGCGCGTCGCTGACCTGACGGAGGCCGCCATGGCCAGCGATCTGCCCGAGTTCTATTTCCGCATCCGTGAGAACGGGGCGCTGGTGTTCCGGGTCGACTGCGCGAACCGGCAGCAACGGATCGAGATGGAACAGATCGCCGCGGTCAACGTGAAGAACGGCGAGGTCCGGCCGCAGGGCGACCGGATGCTGACCGAGGCGGAACGGCTGGCGATCGAGGAATGGCTGGCCGACCGCCGCGCGATCCTGTCCGACCGCGAGGTCGACGACATCCTGCGCACGGTCGACCACCTGAACCTGACCACGCAATGGGCCCAGTCCCGCGCCAGCGACGACGACCTGGACCGGGTGACCGACCCGCTGCTGCTGGCGATGCACGACCTGCGCGCCGTCCTGGTGCGCCGCAAGGCCGAGCGGATGGCAGACTGAGGCCGGGGCGCGCGGGGCGGGTCAGCCCGCAAGGCCCGCCTGCCGCCGCGCCAGCCCCAGCCAGAATCGCGCCATCATCGCCACCCCCGCCACGGCCAGCCCCGCAGCCAGCCCCAGCCAGACGCCGACCCCGCCCCAGCCCAGCCCGAAGCCCAGCGCATAGGCCACCGGCAGGCCCACCAGCCAGTAGCTGACCGCGGCGATCGCCAGCGGCACGCGGGTATCCTGGACCCCGCGCAACAGCCCCAGCGCCATCACCTGCGCCGCATCGACCAGTTGGAACAGCGCCGCCGCGGCCAGAAGGCCGGTACCCAGCGCGATCACGGCGGCACGCTCGGGGGCGGCGGGGTCAAGGAACAAGCCGATCAGCGGCCCCGGGAAGGCAAGGAACGCCACCACCGTCGCCGCCACCATCGCCGCCGAAACCGCCAGTGCCGCCAGCGCGCCGCGCCTCAGCCCCGGCGCGTCGCGCTGCCCGACCGCGCGCCCGGCCAGGATCGTCGCGGCGTTCGACAGGCCCAGATGCACCATGAACACCGCAGAACTGATCTGCAGCGCGATCCCGTGCGCGGCCAGGGGCAGCGCGCCGAGCCAGCCCATCATCACCGAGGACGCCGCGAACAGGCCTACCTCGGCCAGGTTGGTCAACCCGATCGGCCAGCCCAGGCGAAAAACCCGCGCCAGCGCCTCGGCATCAAGGCGCCAGAACCGGCGGAACAGCGTGTGCTCGGGCGTGGCGCGGATCGCGTAGAACACCAGCGCACCCATCGAGGCGACCTGCACGATCAGCGAGGACAGCCCTGCGCCGCGGATGCCAAGCTGGGGAAAGCCCCAGGCGCCAAAGATCAGGACGTAGTTGCCCAGCGCGTTCAGCCCGACCGCGGCCAGTGTCACCCACAGCACAACGCGGGTGCGTTCAAGCGCCGCGAGATAGCTTTTCAGCACCATCACGACCAGTGCCGGCACCATGCCAAGGCCATGGATCGTCAGGTATTCCTGCGCCAGGCGGGCAAGCCCGGGCGGCTGGCCGGTGGCGAGAAACAGCCGCTCGGCCATCAGGAAGACCGGATAGGTCAGAAGCCCGAAGCCGATCGCGATCCACAGCCCCATGCGGGTGACGCGGCGGACCTGCGCCTCTTCGCCCGCCGCCGCGGCGGTCGCCACCAGCGGCATCAGCGCCCAGGCAAAGCCCGAGCCCAGAAGGAACAGCACGAAGAACAGCGCGCCGCCCAGCACCTCGGCGGCCAGCGCATCGACATGGTAACGGCCCAGCATGATCGCGTCGGTCAGCCCGATCGCGAACTGCGCCAGATGGCTGCCGATCAGCGGCAGGCCAAGCACGAGCAGGGCGCGCAGGTGGTGCGGGAATCCGGATCTGTCCGCCATGGCCCGGCTTAGGCGGGCGCGGCCGCCGGAACAAGGGGCACCGTCCGGTGTAAAGGCCTCGTTAGGGATTGCCCGCTAGTGTCAGGTCCGCGCCGAGCGCGAGTCGCGAGCCTGGCCCGGATGGGCACAGGCCGAAGCCGCCGCCGCCCGGACGCAAAGGAGCCGGACATGTCGATATTCCACCCGTCTGGGCCACAAGATGGGGCGCAGATCGCGCTTCACCTGCCCCGGAGCTATCGCATGACCGTGCCCTGGCTGCCGCGGATCGGCGACATCTTTCCAGATTTCTCGGCACCGACGACAAAGGGGCCGCTGGACTTCCATGCCTGGGCCGAGACCGGCTGGACCGTGCTGTTCGGCCAGCCCGGCGCCTTTACCCCGGTCTGCACCACCGAACTTGCCAGCTTTGCCGCCGCCCAGGGCGATTTCGCCGGCCGCGGCACGCGACTGATCGGCCTTTGCGTCAATACCTGCACCGAGCTTGAGGACTGGTGCACCGATATCGGCCGGATTTTTGGCGTCAGTGTCGATTTCCCGATGATCGGCGACCGCGACGGGATGCTGGCCGAGGCGTTCGGGATGCACCATCCCAAGGACGCGGGCCCCGTGCCGATCCGCAAGACCTTCATCCTTGACCCCGCGCTTCACGTCCGGATGATCCTGAGCTATCCCGCGCGGATCGGACGCAACACCGAAGAGACGCTGCGCATCCTCGACGCGCTTCAGGCGCAGGACCGGCTGGATGTGGCCACGCCCGCCGACTGGGTGCCGGGGGCGGATTTCCTGGTGCCCGCAAGTTTCGACCGCGCCCGGGCGGATGCGGTGTTCGGCGATGACTGGACCGAGATCCGGCCCTATCTGCGGGTCGTGAACGCCCAGATGCACGACCCCGCCAGCCGGCCCGGGAACGTGCTGCGTCCGCCGACCGCGGCGGACTGAACGCGCGCCCGGATCAGGCGGGGCGGCGGGCCACCAGGTCGACCAGCGCCGCGCGGCCCCGGTGCCCCCGGCCCTCGGCGATCTCGGCGTCGTAGTCGCGCAGCGCGAGGATCTCGAACTCGGCGAAACGTGCGCGCAGCATGTCTTCGGTATACATCTGCGCCGGGTCGGACGGCCCGCCCGTGCCATAGCCCGCCTGGCGGGACGCGAAGCCATGCAGCAGGATCAGCCCGCCCGGCCGGACCGCGCGCCGCATGCCGCGCAGGATCCGGTCCTGCACGGCCCGGGGCGCGAACTGGATGAATACCCCGATCACCGCATCATAGGCTCGGGCGTCCCAGTCCCAGTCCGCGATGTCGGACAGGTGGAACGCGACCCGGACGCCGCGGGCCGCGGCCAGACGGCGGGCCTTGGCGAGCGCGTTCGGGGCGGCGTCCATGGCCGTGACGTCGAGCCCCTGCCCCGCCAGCCAGACCGCGTTCCGCCCCTCGCCCTCGGCGACCGACAGGACCCGCGCGCCGGGCGTCAGACGAGCGGCCTCGCGCCGCAGGAACGCTGCCGGTTCGGTGCCGTAGACATAGTCCTTGCCGGAGAAACGCTGGTTCCACATCGGTCAAACCCTCCTGCCCGGGCGGGGTACCGCCCGGGCAGGAGGGACGCAAGATGCGCGCCGGGAGGCTTGGTCGTCGCGCGCCTTGCGTAAGCGGGGATGCGGCCTGGTCTTCTGCGCCTCGTGGCGGCAGAGCGGCATCCGTTCTTGAAGGGGTATTCTCCGGCGTCCGGAACCTGGGCGGGCAAGCCGCGGGGCGCAGAACGCGTCACGGCGGGTGCGCCAGGATCGGCGAAGGGTGGAGTCGATTCGTCCATCGTGTTCCCCTTGTTCGCCTTAGAATGGATCCAAAATGACGTTACGTCCACTTTCTTGAGGCCGGTCAAGACCCGCCACAAGCAGACTCTACACCTTGCGGGCCATTGCCCCCCTGCCCCCAAACCTGCGATACTGCCCCACAGGCCGACAATCAGGACGCGAACAGCCATGCCCGCCGACGACCTTCTCTCCGGTGCGACCGGAGCCGACAGCTACGACGCTTCCTCGATCGAGGTGCTGGAGGGGCTGGAGCCCGTCCGCAAGCGCCCCGGCATGTATATCGGCGGCACCGACGAACGCGCGCTGCACCATCTGGTGGCCGAGGTGCTGGACAATGCCATGGACGAGGCGGTGGCCGGCCACGCCACCCGCATCGAAGTGGAGATGCACGAGGATTTCTCGGTCACGATCCGCGACAACGGCCGCGGCATCCCGGTCGATCCGCACCCCAAGTTTCCCGGCAAGTCCGCGCTGGAGGTGATCCTGTGCACGCTGCATGCGGGGGGCAAGTTCTCGGGCGATGCCTACCAGACCTCGGGCGGCCTGCATGGCGTGGGCGTTTCCGTGGTCAACGCGCTGTCCGACCGGCTGCGGGTCGAGGTGGCGCGCAACCGCGAACTGTTCGCGCAGGAGTTTTCCCGCGGCATCCCGCAGGGGCCGTTGCAGAAGCTGGGGGCGACGGCCAACCGCCGCGGTACCACCGTCACCTTCCACGCCGACGACCAGATCTTTGGCCACCATCGGTTCAAGCCCGCCCGCATGCTGAAAATGGCGCGGTCCAAGGCCTATCTGTTCTCGGGGGTCGAGATCCGCTGGAAATCGGCGATCCCCGATGGCGACACGCCGATGGAGGCCAGCTTCCACTTTCCCGGCGGCCTGTCGGACTATCTGACCGAGACGCTGGGCACCGCCGCCACCTATGCCGAGCGGCCGTTTGCCGGCAAGGTCGACTTCAAGGCCAAGTTCGGCGCGCCGGGGCTGGTGGAATGGGCGATCAACTGGACGCCGTCGCGCGACGGGTTCATCCAGTCCTATTGCAACACCATCCCGACGCCAGAGGGCGGCACGCACGAGGCCGGGTTCTGGGCCGCGATCCTCAAGGGCATCCGCGCCTATGGCGAACTGGCCAACAACCGCAAGGCGGCGCAGATCACCCGCGACGACCTGCTGACCGGGGGCTGCGCCATCGTCTCGACCTTCATCCGCGAACCGGAATTCGTGGGCCAGACCAAGGACCGGCTGGCCACGACCGAGGCCGCCCGGATGGTCGAGGGCGCGGTCCGGGACCATTTCGACAACTGGCTGGCCAATGACACGAAATCGGCGGGCGCGATCCTGGATTTCCTGGTGCTGCGGGCCGAGGAACGGATGAAACGCCGCGCCGAAAAGGAAACCCAGCGCAAGTCCGCCACGAAACGGCTGCGCCTGCCGGGCAAGCTGGTGGATTGTTCCGCCACCGCGCGCGAGGGGACGGAACTGTTCATCGTCGAGGGCGACTCGGCGGGGGGCAGCGCCAAGATGGCGCGCGACCGCAGGATCCAGGCGCTGTTGCCGCTGCGGGGCAAGATCCTGAACGTGCTGGGCGCGGCCTCGGCCAAGATGGGCCAGAATGCCGAGATCAACGATCTGGCGCAGGCGCTGGGCACCGGGATCGGCACGCGGTTCAACATCGACGACCTGCGCTATGACAAGGTCATCATCATGACCGACGCCGACGTGGACGGCGCGCATATCGCCAGCCTGCTGATGACCTTCTTCTTCACCCAGATGCGGCCCCTGATCGACCACGGCCACCTCTACCTCGCCTGCCCGCCGCTGTTCCGGCTGACGCAGGGGGCGAAACGGGTCTATGCGCTGGACGAGGCGGAAAAGGCGATGTGGCTGGAGAAAGGGCTGGGCGGCAAGGGCAAGATCGACGTCAGCCGCTTCAAGGGCCTGGGCGAGATGGACGCCAAGGACCTGAAGGAAACCACGATGGACCCGGCCAGCCGGAAACTGATCCGCGTGTCGATCGACGAAGACGAACCCGGCGAAACCGCCGACCTGGTGGAGCGCCTGATGGGCAAGAAACCGGAATTGCGGTTCCAGTATATCCAGGAGAATGCGAGGTTCGTGGAAGAGGTGGATGTTTGAGGCATGAGAACAAAATGGATTTCGATTAAGAAGCTTAAGGCACATGAATTCAACACAACCCTGCGAAAATTGCACAGGGGTGAGAACACGTGGGCGCGGCGCTTCGAGATACTGAGCGCGCTTGAGGAAAATGCAACTCAGCACTTCATCAAGATTTGCGGTCAAATCTTGTTCGCCTATCTTATAGTCACATCTCTACGAACGGAAAACCTTCTGCAAATCAAGATACAAGATTTTGAAGCCTCAGTTCCAGTTGCGTTTTTCCTCATGGTGAGCAGCTATATTTTTCTCCTCGCGAGCATTTCATTCTGCCATCTATCTGTAGCAATGTCATTAAAGATTGGAGAAGTCGGGAGATTCTTACTGCCGGGGTTCTCCACAAATGTTTACAGCCTGCTAAAGGGAAAGAAAGATGATATCTCTCTTGGACTTTCTGAATATCAAAACCCATTCATTTCCGAAAGACTGCCGGTCTCAAGAATTTTGAGCATGGCAATTTTGCTGTGTATACTGGGTTCACTTATTCCCTTAGGGGCATTCGGATTTTTCATACTACAACAACAAACTATTTTACTATTGAGCGATAATATAAATGCGGTAGAGCGAACTTCCGCAGCATTCTGGTGCCTGTTAACATCCCTGAGCTTTGTTTATGTTACTGTTTTCCATACACCCCTACCAGTCAAAAAGAATAAACGCCAAATTCGATGGAACTTTCTCTGGTATCTTCCAAATGGAGTTCATCCACGTATTGATTCTTGGCTAAAAGACAAATAGTAAGCGTAGGGTCGGTCTTGCAGTTACCCACAAGTTGGTGCGGTGAATTGATTCATCTGCCAGCCTTGGTCTTGGCGACGACACTACGGTCATGATTCGTCATGTGGCACC
>NZ_SLWW01000027.1 GCF_004342445.1 Rhodovulum euryhalinum | reverse complement strand
GAATGCTGCCCTGCGCGATCCCCACTCAGGGCTTCCAGATGGTTGCCCGGCGGAAAACGCAGATCCTCAAGTTGCATGGCCGCGTCCAGTGCCGAGAGCATGGCGCGCGTCCGTCTGACCAGATCAGCCGGAAACCCCTTGCCGAAACGGCCCTGCACCGCGCCGGCGGCAAGCTTTCCACGCGTGCTGATGACCATGCCGACATGTATCATGCCGTGATACAGAAATCAAGGAGTCCCCCATGGCCGAAAAGAAGGTCTCCGTCCGCCTCGTGGCGGAGGGCGGACGTCGCGTGCGCGCCGAACTGGAGGGCGTGGGCGAGGCCGGAGCCCGCGGTTTCGGCCGCCTGTCGCGCGAGATGGACCTGGCGAACACCCGGCTGGCCGCTTTCGCACGCCGGGCGGGGCTTGCCCTCGGGGCCGCTGCTGCCGCTGCCACGGCTTCGCTCGGCCTGATCGTCCGCTCCACCGCCGAGAGCGCCGCGCAAATCCGACAGTTCGCGCAGGTCGCCAATGCCACGCCCGAGGCCCTGCAGCGCTGGTCGGCTGGCGCGCGGACCGTCGGCATCGAGCAGGAGAAGCTGGCCGACATCCTGAAGGACGTGAACGACCGCGTTGGCGATTTCCTCCAGACCGGCGGCGGGCCGATGGCGGATTTCTTCGAGAATGTCGCCCCGCGCGTGGGTGTGACGGCCGACCAGTTCGCCCGCCTCTCCGGCCCCGAGGCGCTGCAGCTTTACGTCGACACGCTGGAACGCGCCGGTCTCAGCCAGCAGGAAATGACCTTCCATCTCGAGGCCATGGCCTCGGACGCCACCCGCCTCCTGCCGCTCCTGCGCAATGGCGGGGCCGAGATGGCGCGGCTTGGCGAGCAGGCCTCCGACCTCGGTGCGGTGCTGGACGGTGATGCCCTCGAAGCCCTGCGCCGCACGCAAATGGCGCTGGGCACGGTCTCCCTGGTCTTCGAGGGCCTGCGCAATCGGATCGCCGTTGCAGTGGCTCCGACCATCGAGGCGCTGGCCAAGGTCTTCGTCGCGCTGGCCTCGGACGGCGGGATCGTTCGGGTGGTCCTCGACGCGCTGATCGGCAATCTCGGGCGTATTGCCTCCTATGCGGCGACCTTCGCGGCCGTCATGGCCGGGCGCTGGGTCGCTGGCATGGCGGCGGCGGCATTGTCAGTGCGCGGCCTCGCCACGGCGCTGGTGTTCCTGCGCGGCGCGCTGATCCGCACCGGCATCGGCGCGCTGATCGTCGGCGCGGGTGAGCTGGTCTACCAGGTCTCGCACCTCGTGGCCCGGGTTGGCGGGGTGGGCGACGCCTTCCGCCTGCTGGGCGATCTGGCGCGGGAAGTCTGGTCGCGCATTGGTCTCACGCTGGATGCCGCGCTCGCCCGCATGGCGGCCGGGTGGGAGGGGCTGAAGGCGGCCGGCCTCTCGGCACTGGAAGGCGCCATCGCAGGCTTGGTCAGCTTCGGCGACCGGACGGCCGCGATCTTCCAGGGCGCCTATGACGCCGCCGTGGCGATCTGGGGCGGTCTGCCCGGCGCCATCGGCGACTTCGCCTTCCAGGCGGCGAACGGGCTGATCTCGGGCGTGGAAGCGATGCTGAACGGCGTCGTCACGCGCATCAACAGCTTCATCGAGACGCTGAACGCCGCGCTGGCGTTGCTGCCCGAATGGGCCACTGGCGAAGGTGGTGTCCGGATCGGCATCCTCGATCCGGTGGAACTTGGACGCATCGGCAATCCTTTCGAGCGCGCAGCGACCGCTGCAGGTTCCGCCGCCGCAGATGCCTTCTCTGCAGCCCTTGCGCGCACCTATCTCGAGCCGCCCGACCTCGGCCTCGGCACCATGGCTGACGATGCCCGCGCGCGGGCCGACGGCTACGAGGAAGCCGCCGGGATGCTGGCCGATGCCGCCGGTCGGCCGCTGGCCAGCTGGCAGGTGCTGAAGGATGCCGTCACCGGCACGGGAACGGAGGCCGAGACCGCGCTCGCCGATGCCGCCGCCTCGGCCGATGCCCTGACGGCCGGGCTGAACGACACCGCCACCGCCGCAAATGGCGCAGGCGGGGCCGCCCGCGATGCCGGGGCTGCCGCCACCGAAGGGGCGGACAGGGCCCTGACCGGCTGGCGCTCGGTCACGGCCGCGCTCGCCGAGTATGCGGCCAGGGCGCGTGACATCGGCGGCGATATCGGGACTGCGCTGGTCGGGACCTTCACCTCGGCCGAGACAGCCATCGGTGACTTCGTGAAGACCGGCAAGCTCGACTTCCGCGATCTGGTCACGTCGATGATCGCCGATCTGGCAAAGCTCGCCGCCCGGCGCTTCATCCTCGGCCCCATCGCGAATGCCCTTTCCGGCGCGCTGGGCGGGGCGGGTGGGCTGTTTGCGAACATCCTGCATGCGGGTGGCGTGGTCGGGGCCCCGGGCCCCGGTCGGATGGTCCCCGCGCACGCCTTCGCCGGCGCGCCGCGGATGCATGCGGGCGGCTGGGCGGGGCTGCGGCCCGACGAGGTGCCGGCGATCCTGCAGCGCGGCGAGCGGGTGCTGAGCCGGCGCGAGGCGGCAGGCCGCGGCCCGGCGGGCAGTGGCGCGCCCGGCGTCAGCATCAGCATAGATGCCCGCGGCGCACAGGCCGGCGTGGCCGAGCAGATCGACGCGAAGCTCCGCGCGGCGATCCCCGAGATCGCGCGGCTTGCGAAGGCCGGCATCGCCGACGGGCGCCGGCGCGGCCAGGCGCTCTGACACGACACCCCGAGGAGAGGATCCCGAGAATGATCCCCGAGCTTCCGCCCGCGCTGGTCGCGGGCCTCGAACGCCGCCTGGTGACCGCCAGCGCGGTGGCGCTCTCGCCCTTCACCGGGACCGCGCAGGTGCAGGACTGGGGCGGGGAATGGTGGGCCTACAGCATCGATCTCGCGCCCCGCCAGGGCCGGGAGGCGCGCCGGCTCGCGGCCTTCCTCGCCGCGCTCGGCGGGGTGCGCGGCACGTTCCTGTTCCGCGATCCGACGGCGCGGCCGGCGGGCAGCGTCGGCGCCCCGGTGGTCGCGGGCGGCTTCCAGGCCGGCGCGCGCCTTGCGACCGGGCGCTGGGCCCCGGGCGGGACCGCGCTCCTCGCGGGCGATCTCGTCTCGCTCGGCACGGGTGCGGCAACCCGGCTGCACCAGCTGACCGAGGATGTCGTGGCCGATGCCGACGGCCGGGCCACGCTCGCGCTGGTGCCGCGGCTGCGGGAGGCCCCGTCGGACGGGGCGCCGCTCGAGATCGCCGCCCCCGCGGTGGTGCTGCGCCTGACCGGCCCGGTGCCGGCGACGGTGGGCCGGGCCGACACCTGGCGCTTCAGCCTCTCGGCGCGGGAAGCGCTGTGAGCCGGGGCATGACCGCCGCGCTCGCCGCGGCGCTCTCGGCGCGCAGGCTCCGCCCGGTGATCTTCTTCGAGGGCGCGTTCGCCACCGGCGTGGTGCGGCTCTGGTCGGGGCTCGGCGAGATCGGCTGGGCCGGGCAGAGCTGGACCGGGGCCGGCACGCTGCTCGGGCTCGGGGCGATCGAGGAGAGCGGCGAGGTGGTGGCGAGCGGGACCACCGTGGCGCTTTCCGGCGTGCCCGCCGATCTGGTGCAGCTGGTGATCGCCGAGGCGCGCCAGGGGCTGCCCGGCCGGGTCTGGATCGGCGCGCGCACCGAGGAGGGCGGCCTCGTCGCCGACCCGGTGCAGGCCTTCTCGGGCCGGCTCGACGTGCCCGAGATCACCGAGGACGGCACCGGCTGTACCATCGCGATCGCCTATGAGAGCCGGCTGATCGACCTGACCACGCCGCGCAGTTGGCGCTACACCCACGAGAGCCAGCAGGCGCTCCACCCGGGAGATCGCGGCTTCGAATATGTCACCGCGATCCAGGATCGCGAGATCACCTGGGGGCGGGGATGAGGGCGCCCGGCTGGGAAGGCCGCCTGGCCGCGGCCGTCGAGGCGGCCCGCGCACGCCCCTTCGCCTGGGGGGAGCACGATTGCGCGACCTGGGCCTTCGGGGTGCGCCGGGAACTGACCGGCGGCCCCGATCTGGCCGCCGCCTGGCGCGGGCGCTACCGCACGGCCCCGGGCGCGGCACGGGTGCTGCGCCGGCTCGGCTGGTCCTCGATGGCGGAGGCCGGGCGGGCGCTGCTCGGCCCGCCGCGCGCCACGGTCCGGCAGGCCGGCCGGGGCGACCTGGTGCTAGACGGCGAGGGGGCGGCCTTCGGCGTCTGCCTCGGCGCGCGCGCCGCCTTCCTCGCTCCCGAGGGGCTGAGCTTCCGCCCGCTCGGCAGCTGTTCGCTGGCCTGGAGGACCTGACATGCCCCCTGTGGTCGCCGCGGTGAGCGCGGTGGCGGGTGCGATCGGCAGCGCGCTTGCCGCGGGCGGGATCGCCGGCGCGCTCGTGCGGCTCGGCGGCACGCTGCTGCTCTCGGCCGCCGCGCGCGCGCTGATGCCGAAGCCGAAGACCGGGCTCGGGGCGCGCACGCTGACGATGCGCGAGCCGGTGATGCCGCGCGACATGGTCTATGGCCGCGCGCGCAAGGGCGGGGTGATCGTGTTCCTGCATGTCACCGGCGCCCGCCGGCAATATCTGCACCTCGTGATCGTGCTCGCGGCCCATCCCGTGGCCGCGATTGGCGCGATCCACTTCGAGGGCGAGGAGGCGGTCGATGCCGGCGGCGTCGCGCAAGGCCGCTGGGCCGGCCTCGTCACGGTCGAGAAGCGGCTCGGCACCGAGGACCAGCCGGCCTTCGAGGACCTTCGCGCGAGCGCCCCCGACAAGTGGACCGCCGAGCACCGGCTGGCGGGCTGCGCCGCGATCGCGCTCCGGCTCGCCTGGGATGCGGACGCCTTCCCGGGCGGGATCCCCAACGTCACCGTCGACGTGACCGGCAAGTCCGACATCCTCGATCCCCGCACCGGCGCCCGCGGCTACACCGAGAACGCCGCGCTCTGCCTTGCCGACTACATGGCGCATCCGCGCTTCGGGCTCGGCGCGTCGATCGGGGCGGAGGACGGGATCGACGGCGAGAGCCTGATCGAGGCGGCCCACATCTGCGACGAGCCGGTGCCGGTCCCCGGCGGCGGCAGCGAGCCGCGCTATGCCTGCAACGGCGTGGTCTCGCTCGACGAGAGCCCGAAGACGGTGATCGAGGCGATGCTGACCGCGATGGCGGGCCGGACCGCCTGGCGGGCGGGGCGCTGGCACCTGCTGGCCGGCGCCTGGCGGGTGCCCGAGATCACGCTCGGGGCCGATGACGTGCGCGAGGGCGGGCTGACGCTGGCGACGCGGGTGTCGATGTCGTCGAACTTCAACGCGGTCCACGGCCGGTTCGTGAGCCCGGAGAACGACTGGCAGCCCGACGACTTCCCGGCGGTCACCAGCGCGGTCTACCTTGCCGAGGATGGCGGCGAGGCGCGCTGGCGCGACCTGTCGCTGCCCTTCACGATCTCGGCGGCGATGGCGCAGCGCATCGCGAAGATCGAGCTCGAGCGCGGCCGGCGGCAGATGACGGTGAAGCTCGCGGGCAAGCTCGGCGCCTGGGCGGCCGAGGTGGGCGAGACCGTGCTCTTCGACTACCCGCGCTGGGGCTTTGCCGCCAAGCCCTTCGAGGTCCTCGGCGTCAACCTCGATCTCGCCGCCTCGGGCGACGGCGCGCTGCTGCTGCCGGAGCTCGTGCTGCGCGAGACCTCGCCGCTGGTCCACGACTGGGACGCTTCCGAGGCGGCGATCTACGCCGCGGCGCCCCGCACCAGTCTGCCGGGGCCCGCGGACATTCCCGCGCCGGGCACGCCCGCGCTTTCCGAGGCGCTCTACGAGACCCGGAGCGGCACCGGGGTGCGGACGCTGATCCGCGTGGACTGGGCCGCGGCCCCCGCGGAGGTCGTGCGCGAGTACCAGGTGCGCGCCCGCCGCCTGGCCGATCCCGACGGCACGCCCAGCGGCGCGGACTGGATCACGCTCGGGCGCACCGACCAGCTTGCCTGGGAAATCCGCGATGTCGGCGCGGGGCTCTGGGAGGTGGCGGTCAAGGCGATCTCGGTGCTCGGGGTGTCCTCGCCCTACGTCGCGGCGACGCTCGAGGTGCTGGGGCTGACCGCGCCGCCCGCCGCGCTCGGGGGCCTCACGCTGCAGACCGCGGGCGGGCTCGCGATCCTGAAGTGGCGCGCCTCGGACGATCTCGACGTCCGGATCGGCGGGCGGATCGTGATCCGCCACTCGGCCGCGCACCCTGCGAGCTGGGCCAGCGCGACCTCGATGGACGAGGTCGCCGGGGCCGATGCGGTCGCCATCGTGCCGCTGAAGCCCGGCACGTACCTCGTGCGCGCGCGGGACAATTCCGGCAATCTCGGCCCCGTCGTCAGCGCCGTGACGAAGGGCGCGCAGGTGCTGCCCTTCGCGCCCGTGGCGCACCTCGCCGCCGATCCGGACTGGGCGGGCATGGCGACCAATCTCGTGCCCGACGGGGCGGCGCTCCGGCTCGCCGATCCCGCGGGTGAGGGGCTCTACCTCTTTCCCATCGGCATGGACTTCGGCGCGCCGCGGCGGGTGCGGCTGCGCTCCGAGATCGAGGTGGCCGCGCTGGCCCTCTCGGGCAGCATCGACGCGCGCAGCGCGCCCATCGACGACTGGCTCGATGTCGACGACACGGACGGGGCCGAGATCGACGTCGTCGTCGAGGCCCGCACCACCGATGACGATCCCGCCGCAAGCCCGGCCTGGACCTCCTGGACGCGGCTCGACGCGACCGAGGACGAGGTCCGGGCGGTCGAGCTCCGCGCGCGGGTGACGAGCGGCAGCCCCGATTACGGCGTGCTGCTCACCCGGCTCCGCATCCATGCCGAGGAGGTCCCCTGATGGTCGACTACCATCTCGCGAACCAGTCCGGCGCGCAGTTCCGCGCCGAGCTGAACCTGATCCTGGCCGCGCTCCGGAGCTGCGCCCATGGCGCGAGCCCGCCGGCTTCGACCACCGCGGGGCAGCTCTGGGTCGATGCCTCAGGGACCGACCCGGTGCTGCGCATCCGCAACGCGCTCGATACGGGCTGGATCGCGCTCGGCACGCTCGGGCCCGCGGGCTTCGAACTCGCGGGCGCCAGCGCCGCGGGCCGGGCGCTGCTGGCCGCGGCGGATGCGGCCGCCCAGCAGAGCGCGCTCGGGCTCGGGGCAGGGGCCACGCTGCCGCTCGCGAGCCAGGCCGAGGCCGAGGCGGGCACCGCGACGGGGGCGCTGATGACCCCGTTCACGGTCGCCCGGGCGATCGCGGCGCTCGGCGGCGGGGCCTCCGGGCTTGCCGCCGACGCGATGGCGCCCACCCTCGCCGCGGACACCATCGTGCTGAAGCACTGCTCGGGCGGCGATGGCACGACGACGCTCTCGCTCGCCAAATCCGGGCCCGGCACGATCTACCAGATCCTGCTGGCCGAGACCGCGCTCACCGCGACGCGGGCCTGCGCCCTGCGCGTCGCCTTCGAGCAGGCCCGCGGCGGCTATTACGGCACCCAGTATGCCGCGATCCTGCGCGACGGCGTGGTGCTGCAGCAATGGTCCTCGACGAGCACCAGCTTCGTGACCCGCAGCCTCGACATGACGCTCGCCGCCGGCCAGACGCTCTGCCTGCGGCTCGGGGCAAGCGGCGGACGCGACAACGACGTGGACATCACGGGCACCTCGCTCATCCGCAATGTCCGCTACCTCGCCGACCACCGTTCACTGATCGGGATCTGACCCATGCAGGCTGCCTGGCGCACCGCCGAGAGGACCATCCTCGCCCTCACCGACCCCACGGGCCACGTCATCATCGTCGAGCCGGGGCATCCGCTCTGGCCGGCCAATGCCCATCGCGACGACATCGCCGCCTTCGTGCCGGAAACGCCGCCCGCGCCCACGCCGGAGGAGCTGCGCGCCGCGATGCCGCCGCTCACCCGAAGGCAGGTCTTCATCGCACTCCACCGACTGGGGCTGCTCAGCGCCGCGGAGGCGGTGGCCGCCGCCGCCACGGGCGTGGTGCCGGCCGCGCTCGAGCCCCACTTCGCGGGCCTTCCCGATCCCGCTCAGACCGAGGCGCGGGTCACCTTCGCCGCCTTCCGCGAAGCCTTCCGGCTCGACCCGCTCACCCGGATGATCGCCGAGGCGGGCGGGCTCGACGAGGCCGCGCTCGACGCGATCTGGACCGGCTTCGCCACCGTCTGATCCCCCACCAGGACACCAGGAGAGTCGCCATGTCCGACACGCCCACGCTCTTGCGCGCCGTGGCCCAGGCCTTCCGCGAGGAGGGCCCCGGCGCCGCGATCACCGCCTTCATCGGCGGCTGCCTCGCCATCGCCGCCGCCGTCACCCGCAAGGTCTTCACCAACGAGGCGGTGCTGACCCGGCTCGACGAGGAGTTCGCCGCCGATCGCGCGCGCCTCGACCGCCAGCGCAGCGAGGACCGCAAGACCGAGGCCGACCGGCTCGACCGCATCGACACCGACATCCGCGAGGTGCGCGACATGCTGTTCGACGCGCTGCAGCAGGACCGCCGGGACTGACCCCCGCGGCCCGCCGCCGGACCCCACCGCAACCCCATCCCCACGGAGGACCCCGATGACCCCGACCCGCTACGACCACTGGCGCGACGTGCCCGAGAGCGCCTGGCGCTGGCCGAACTTCAGCCCGGCCGAGATCGCCTGCCGCGGTACCGGCCGGCTTCTGATCAACGAACCCGCGCTCGACAGGCTGCAGGCGCTCCGCGATCGCCTCGGCAAACCGCTGATCGTCCGCTCCGCCTATCGCAGCCCCGGGCACAACCGCGCCGTCGGCGGCGCGCCCCGCTCGAAGCACATGGACGGCGCCGCCTTCGACATCGCCATGGCGAACCACGACCCGGTGGCGTTCGAGGCTGCGGCGCGCGAGGTGGGCTTCCTCGGCTTCGGCTATTACCCCCGCTCGGGATTCATGCACATCGACCTCGGCCCTGCCCGGTCCTGGGGCGAGCGATTCCCGGCGCGGGCGACACCCTTCGTCGCCGAGACCCCGCACGCGCGCGAGAACCTGGCGCAGAGCCGCACCATGAAGGGCGGTGGCGCCGCGGGCGTCGCGACGCTGGGCGCGGCCGGCGTCGAGGTGGCGCAGCAGGTCCTGGCCGACACCCAGTCCGCCCTCCTGCCGCTGGTCCCCCATCTCGACACCCTGCGCTGGCTGTTCATCGCCGTCGCGCTCGTCGGCATCGCGGTCACGATCTACGCGCGCCTCGACGACTGGAAGCGGGGCCAGAGGTGATCCGCCGGCTCCTGACCCACGGCCCGGCGCCCAAGGCGCTGGGCCTGATCCTCGCCGCCACGGCGATCCTGCTGTTCCTTCTGAACCTGCGCCGCGCAGGCGAACGCGCCGGGCGCGCCGCCGAACGGCTCGATGTTCGAGAGAGAAACGATGCCATCCACCGCCAGATGCTCGACGCCGCCGCCCGCCGCCCTCACGATCGCGATGCTCTGGCTGACCGCCTGCGCGACGGGCGCTTCTGATGGCGGGGCGCCCTGCCCGCCCGTCGTCGACTACACCGCCGCCGACCAGGCCCGCGCCGCCGACGAGGTCGAGGCGCTGCCGGAAGGTGCCGTCATCGTCCGGATGCTGAACGATTACGCCGTCCTGCGTGATCAGGCACGGGCGTGCAGGTGAACGCCGGGACAATCATTGCCCGCTGTCAGATCCTTTTCCGGCGCCGCGGCTTGGTGATGGCGGGCCGATCGCCGTTCGCAATCTTCGCTTTCCCGGTACAGGTCGGATATCGGACGCAGCCGAGGAACTTGCCGAAGCTGCCGCTGCGTTCGACCAGCCAGCCATCTTTGCATTCCGGGCACGTCGGATAGCTGGCACCGCACTCGCATCGAACCTCGCTCGTCCCTTCAGCATGGCGTGGCAGGGCCGTGCCGCAGGATGGGCAGGCGGGCAGAAGGTTTCCGCAGTGCTGGACATGCTCGCACCGGTACCAGATGCGGCCATCCTGCCCGGTCACGCCCAGTAATCGCCCGCCGCATTCGCCGCAGATATGAGCCTCGGGTTCAGCTCCGGGGGCTGTCGAGATCGCGTAGGCGGGGTCTTTGCGAAGCTCGGTCACGAAGGACGACGGCCGGGCATTCGAGGCAAGGATCGTCAGGGTATGTCGGGCCCGCGTCATCGCAACATACATGACCCGCCGCTCTTCTGCGTTCCGGAACGGCTCTTCCTCCGGCGACACCAGAGAGAGAAGGGGGTCGTCGACGATCTCTGAGGGGAACCCCGTGCGCCCGCTGTCGGCGTTCAGCAGGATGACATGGTCGGCCTCAAGCCCCTTGGAGGCATGGATGGTCTTGAAGCTGATCTTCAGCCGCGGGAACCGGCGCCGCAGACCCGGCATGTCCGGCTCGATGAAGCGGTAACGGCCGAGGAGCAGTACCGTCGCAGGTTTTGCCTCAGGCGCCATGGCGGCTGACAGGGCGGCAAGGACCTCGTTCAGTTTCGCTTCGTCCTCGCCTTTGGACACCGAGACGACCCTGATCGCCGGTTCGGTCGCGGTTCCGGCAGGGACGATCTGCTTTTCGATCTGGGCGGGGTTCCGCAGGACGAAGGATCTTGCCGCAAAGGCAATCTGGTCGACCGAACGGAAGGTGCGGCCAAGGTCGACGGTCCTGTGCACGCCTGCCTCGTCGTCGAAGGTGCCGCCGAACTCCCGCCCGAAATGGCGCATCAGATGAATGTCGGACCCGGCGAAGCGGAAGATGGATTGCCAGTCGTCGCCAACGGCGAAGACGCGCACATCCGGATGCTGTGCCTTCAGCGCCTTCACCAGCCGGGCCCGGCTCTGCGAAATGTCCTGAAACTCGTCGACCAGGATGTGGCGGAACGGGCTGACGTAAAGGCCGGTCTCGGCATAGTGCGCGGCGCGCAGGATCATGTCCTCGAAGTCGATCCGGCCCTCCAGACGCTTCTGGTATTCCTCGAAAACAGGCGCGAAGACATCGAGGAACGCCCGGGCGCGCTTGCCCAGCTTCATCCGGTCGGACTTGGTCTCGCAGTCCTGCAGGCTGTAGCCGCCGCTCTTGAACTTGCGCAGGAAGGTTCCGAGCAGCTTCGAGAAGTCATCGACCTGCTTCAGCTCGACGATCCGGTCATAGATGGTGTCGACCGGCCGGGGGTTCAGGGTGACATGCGGCGCCAGCTTCTCGGCGAGGCCGGTCAGCAGGCGGCCCTCCTGCCGTTCATAGCTGTAGGTCTCGATCAGGATCGTCTTATGCTCGGCGTGGACCTTCCGCTTCCAGTCCATGCCCGCCAGGTACTCGTCGCGGTCCACGAAGGGCGCGGTGACCAGCCGCTCGCGGCCATCGGCCGTCTTCTGGCGCCGCACCCCGAAATGCTCGATGTAGATGCCGCTTTCGGTCAGCCGGAAATCCGGTTGGTAATCCCGTCTGCCGGTTTCCGGGACCTTGTGTTCGTAGACCGGCTCGTACTCGTATTCGACGCCGTTCTCGTAGAGCCAGTTGGCGATCTGCAGCTCTTCGTAGCTCTTGACCTTTTCGCCCTGCAGCGTCCGCAGGTCCTGGCTTTCCATGTGGGTGTAGAAGTCGTGCTTGGTCTTGAAGTCCCATTCTGTCTTGGGCTCGACCAGGAAATGCGCGAAGAACTGGATGATCGCCGTCGATACCTCTGACAGGCGGTAGACCAGGTCCTTCAGGATCTGCTTGATCAGGTTGGTGAAGGCCATGTCGTCAGTGGCGTGGTCCGCCAAGGCGGGCTTCGACCCTTCGACGATCCCGATGATGTCATAGGAAATCGCGTGGAAGGTCCGGGCAACGATCGGCACGCCGGATCGGGCCTCGACCCGTTCCGACATTTCTTCCGCCGCGTTCTTCGCGAAGGCCAGAAGCAGGATTTCTTCCGGCTGACGGATACCCGCCTTGACCAGATAGGCGGCCTTGGCCGTGATGACGCTGGTCTTCCCCGATCCCGCACCGGCGAGGACAAGTGTCGCATCCTCATCGACAACGACCGAGAGGCGCTGTTCCGGCGTCAGCGGCTTGCTCTCGATGGTGTCGAAGAAATCCTTCCAGCGGTCCAGTTCGGCCGCGACGAAGGTGGTGATGGCGTTGGCCCGTGCCGTTCGCGGGTCGGTCGCAAACTTCCGAACCGGCGCAATGCGCGCGGCGACCTCGGGCCCGATAGCTTCGGCATTCAGCTTCGACAGGAGCGAAGAATCCAGAGCACGGGCCGCATCCAGCAGCGGCGCGATCTGACACGCCGAGGGATATCGGGACGGTGCTGCCAGCGCCAGCACCCCGGCAAGGATCCTGTCCAGTTGCGCCGCTTCCTTCTCGAGGGCCGCAAGATTGAAGTGCGTCCAGGCCGCCTTGACCGCTTCCGTGAACTCCCAAGCATCAGAGTGGCCCGCCCCCTTCAGCGTGACATCGTCATACTCCTGCGAATTTATGGTCAGCGCAGTTCCGAGCATCCCTTTCCGGAGGGCAGGCGCCTTCGTCAGCGCCTCCAATGACATGGTGGCAACCTGACCGCGCCGTGTGATCCTGATGTGATCCCCGTCCAGCTCAATTGCGCGGGACGACCTCCCGAAGGGGTCAATGAGGAAACCAAGAAAAGGGCGTTGTTGCAGTCGAATCAATGAACTGGGCCTCGTCGTCACGCTCTGTCAGCCTGTGCCGCGACCAGGGTGATCTGCAACCTTGATCGATCGCTCTGCGCGCGCTGCTTCGGGCCCCTTGCGGAGAATAGGAATGCCAATGTCCGCATCTTCTGCGGAGATTGGCCATATGGCGCGCCTTGTCTGCGTGTTCATTCTTGCTTATCTTGAAGACAAGCAGATGGAGGCCCCCATGTCCCAGACCACGACGATGACTGTCCGCATCAGCGGCGCCTTGAGCGAGTTTGTGGCTTCGAACGTGGGCGAGAACGGATCCTACGAGAACATCAGCGAATACGTCCGCGACCTGATCCGGCGCGACAAGGAGCGGGCCGAGGCTGAAGCCTTCAACCGGTTGAAGGCAGAGCTGACGCGCGCCTTTGCAGCGCCGGAGGAAAGCTATCGCCCGTTGACCGCCGCCGAGGTCATAGCCCGGAACCAGGGCTGACATCGTGGCCATTCGCGTTCAGGAGGCCGCATCGCTGCGGGTTGACGAGATCTACCGCTATACGCGCGACCGCTGGGGCGCCGAGCAGGCGGATCGGTACATCACCGACCTCTTCGCGGCGTTCGACCAGATCGAAAGCCATGGCGTCGCGTCACGCCCCATCCCGGCCGAGTTCGGGGTCGACGGCTTCTACTTCCGGCACGCGCATCATTTTGTGTACTGGCGGCGTCTGTCGGACGGGGACGTCGGCATTGTGACGATTCTGCACGAGCGGATGCACCAGATGGACCGGTTTCGGGATGATCTTCCGAAGTGACGGATGCCTCCGGCGACGATTATCCGCACCGTCGATGGGGGGCTCGTGTAACGTTGACCAGGTGTTGACAAGAATTTGGAATGACGAAAGCCGAGCGTTATGCTCGGCCTTTAAGTCTTTGATCTTACGGTATTTTTTGGTTGCGGGGGTAGGATTTGAACCTACGACCTTCAGGTTATGAGCCTGACGAGCTACCGGGCTGCTCCACCCCGCGCCAATTGTCCCGATGT
>NZ_SLWW01000026.1 GCF_004342445.1 Rhodovulum euryhalinum | reverse complement strand
GACCATCCAGCCCGTCCAGCGACCCGCCAGCGCCTCAGCGCCGCCGGTGAAGCGCTATTTACGGATCGGGACCGGGCTCCGCAAGCGCTTTTTTCGATCGATCTCGAGATTCTTCGAATTTTCGCCCCGCTGCGCCCCGACGAAACCCGAAGGAGCGGTCAGCCGCACGGTGCGGAAGGCGGTCAACCCCTTCCGAAGACTGGAAAAACCGGACAGGATCAGGACGCAGATGACTGCGCCCCTGTCTCCGCGACCTGCGCTTCCGCGTCTGTCCGGGCAGGGAGATCGGGCCGGCGGACGAAGCCGAGATCGTGCAGGATCGCCAAGGTTGCCGGCGTCACGAACAGCGTCAGCAGCGTGGCCGAGGTCAGGCCAAAGGCGAGGCTGACCACGATGGGGCGAAGGAACTGCGCCTGGGTGGATTGTTCCAGCAGGAGCGGCCCGAGCCCGATGACCGTGGTCAGCGCGGTCAGCAGGATCGCGCGGAACCGTTCCGAAATCGCCGCGGTGGCCGCCTCGGGCATCGGGCGGCCGGCCTCGAAATGGTCCTTGGTGAATTCCACCAGCAGGATCGCGTTGTTGACTACCACACCGGCAAGCGTCGCAAGCCCGACGACGCTTGGCATCGACAGCTGCAATCCCAACGCCACATGCCCCCAGGTGACGCCGATCACGCCAAGCGGAATCGCGACCAGCACCGCGAGGGGCTGCACGAAGCTGCGGAACTGGAAGGCAAGGGTCAGCACGACGCCCGCCAGCCCGAGGCCGAGATTGCGTACCAGCGAGCCGCCGGTGGTCGCCGCGTCCTTCTCTTCGCCCGCGACGACCACCTCGATCCCGGGATGGTCCCGGCCGAGGCCCGGCAGGAAATCGGCACGCATGGCCGCGATCAGGTCGCGCGCATTGGCGACGGCGGGGTTGATCGCGCCGGTAACCTGGACGGTGCGCACCCCGTCGATGCGCCGGATCGCGGCATAGCCGCGGCTCTCTTCGATCCGCGTCACGGCGGCCAGCGGCACCTGCGCGCCGTTCGTGCCCGGCACGCGCAAGGCGGCAAGGTCGGCGGCGTCGTCGCGGTCGGCTGCGGCGAGGCGCGCAATCACATCCAGCCCGCCATACCCGTCCTGCACCTCAAGCCCGGTATCACCGCGCAGCGCCGCGCGCAGAACGCCCGCAACGCCCCGCGCATCCACGCCCAGCGCCGCCGCCATGGCCGGGTCGATCCGCACGATCTGCTCGGGCTTGCCCGGCCTGAGGTCTGTCTGCACGTCGCGCACCCCGGGAAAGGCGAGAAAGAACCGACGCATGTCACGGGCCGCCACGTCCAGTTCATCAAGGTCCGTCCCGCGCAGCAGGATGTCGATCGGCTTGCCCCCGGGGCCGCGTTCGCGGTCGGTGAAGCGCAGCGAGATCATGTCGGGCAAGGGGCCGGTCAACCGGCGCCAGCGGTCGATGACATGGTCAAGATCGGTCACGCGCGTGCCCGCGGGCAAGAGCTGGGCACTGATCGTCGCCAGATGCGCACCACTTTCCGCAGGCGCGTCGGGGTTGCTGCCGAAGGACACGGTCACCGACTGCACCAGCTTCTGCCCGCCGGGCTGGTGCGGCGTTTCTTCGGCGTTCAGTTGTCCCAGCGCCTTCAGGGCACGGGCGACCCGGGCCTCGGTGCGGTCGAACGGCGTGCCCTGGGGCAGGACGAACCGCGCCTCGACCGTGTCGCTTTCGAGGCTGGGAAAGCTCTGGATCTTGAGCCATCCCCCCGTCACCGGCACGAAGGCGGTGACCACCAGCGCGCCGGCGATCCCCAACGTCAGGTAGCGGAACCGGAGTGCCATGCGGGCAAGCGGCAGCACGACCCGCTCGCGCAGCACCAGGAACGCGCCGTTCGCCGCACGGGTCACAGGACCGTCACGCACCGGCCCATGCAGCGCATGGGCCAAGTGGTGAGGCAGGATCAGGAACGCCTCGATCAGGCTCACGATCAGCGTGATGACAAGGACGATGGGCAGGAACTTGAGCACCGCGCCGATGTTCCCCGCCATCAGCCCCAGCGACCCGACAATCAGCACCGTGGTCAGAAACGACGAAACGACGCCGGGCAGCACCTGAATCACACCGTTGACAGCGGCCGGCACTGCGCCCTCGCCCGCGCGGCGGCGGCGCACGATGTTCTCTGAAATGACGATGGAATCGTCCATCAGCAGCCCGATGGCGACCAACAGCGCGACCATGGTGATCATGTTGATCGTGAGTCCGGCCAACTGCATGACGAAGACGGTGCCGAGGAAGGACACGGGCAACGTCATCGCCACCCAGAACGAGAAGCGCGGCCCGAAGAACAGCCCCATCACGACCAGCACCAGGACCAGCCCCATGACCCCGTTCGTCAGGATGATGTCCAGCCGCTCGACGATGATCCGGGACATGTCCTGCGAGATCGTCAGCCCGATGCCCTCGGGCGCATCGGCGAGGGCCTCGTCTAGGCGGTCGCGGACCGCATCCATGACGCGCAGGGTATCCTGCTCTTCGGTCTTGGTAACCGTGACCAGCGCCGCGCGCTGGCCGTCATGCAGGGATCGCACCGAAGCATCAGAGAACCCGGTGGTCACCGTCGCGACATCGCCCAACCGGACCTCGGCCCCAAGCGCCGAAGAGACAAGCGGCAGGTCCGCCACCTCGAGCGCCGTCCGCCGCTCTCCCACGAACCGGACGACCGTTTCCGCGTCGCCGCCTTCCAGCGTGCCTGCGGGCCGGTCGAGACTGCTGCGCTGAAGCGCGGTCACCACGTCCGGGATCGTCAGCCCATAGGTGCGCAAGGCCGTGTTGGAAATCTCGACCGCGATCTCGCGGCCGGAAAAGCCGCTGACCGTCGCCTGCGAGATCATCGGGTCGCGCATCAGCCGCTCCGCCAGACCGTCGGCATAGGCGAAAAGGGTCTGCGGGTCCGCGGGCCCGGTAACCGCGATGGTGGCGACGCTGGCCGCGCGTTCTATGATGCGGGTAACCGGCGCCTCGGCCTCGGCCGGATAGGCGGTAACGCCCTCCACCGCCGACTTAACGTTGTCGGCAAAGGCGGTCATGTCGCGGCCCTCGACCATCTCGGCGGTCAGCACGGCCAGGTTGTCGCGCGCCTCGCAGGTCAGTTCGGCAAGATCGTCGACCGCGCGAATCGGATCCTCGGCCACCATGCAGATGCCGCGCTCGACCTCGGCGGGGCTGGCGCCGGGATAGGGGATGCGTACCTCGACCTCGCTGGGCGGGATCACCGGAAAGGTGTCGCGCTGAAGCCCGGGCGCCGCAGCAAGACCCATTGCCACGATCGCCAGCATCAGGATGTTGGCAGCCGTCGGGTGGCGGACGAAAAGCTGGATCATTCCCCCGCCTGCCCCAGCGCGCGGCGGCGGATCGACGCGGCCAGTTCCTCGTCCTCGACCGGCTGCACCTTCATGCCCGGGACCGCCACGGCCGGATCGCTGACAACCAGCCGGTCGCCCGCGGCAAGCCCATCGCGGATCACGGCAAGCCCGCCCGCCTGGAACCCGACCGTTACCGTCCGGCGCGCGAGGCGGCCGTCGCCCGTCACCACCAGCGCCTCGCGGCCCCATACGGCCGCGGCCGGAACGACAAGCGCCGACACCTCGGGCCCGGCAAGGCGCACCTCGACGAACATGCCCCGGCGCAGCGGCGGGCGTTGGCCCGGCACCGCCTGGGCCAGCGGACCATCCACCGTGACGATCACCTCGACGCTCTGGGTACGGGCGTCGATCGCCTCGCTGATGCGCGCGATCTCGGCCGGCCAGCGCACCTCGTGGCCCAGTTGGGACATCACGACCGTGGCCGAGAGCGCAGCACCCGGCTCGCCCCCGCCCGCAAGCCGGATCAGCGGCCCCATCCGGCCGATCGGCACCTGTGCGGCGATCTCGACACGGTCGGTCCCATCGGCGGCGAACAGCAGTTGCGACCTGGTCACGACCTGCCCCAGATCGGCCGATACCTCGGCGATCAGAACATCGAAAGGCGCCCTGATCTCGGAGAATCCGAGGCTGCGCGCGGCGCTGGCCCGTTCGGCGGCCAGGATCTCGCGCTCGGCCGCGTTCAGTGCCAGCTGGTTGCCAATCTCGGTCAGTTTCGATTGCGCGGCCAGTTCGGCGCGCTCGGCCTGCTCGACGGCTGTCTGGCTGATGGTGCCCTGGGCCAGAAGCCCGCGCTGTCGGTCCAGATCGGCCGCGGCGAGCCGGTATTCCCGGTCGGCGAGATCACGGCTTGCGCGCAGCGTACCGTCCCGCACATCGAGCGCAGCGCTCCTTGCATCGATCTGCGCCAGAGACAACCGGATATCGGTGTCGTCGATGCGCAGCAGCAGCGCGCCCTCGGCCACGAAACTGCCGTTGGCCAGGCTTTCCGAGGTCTCGACGATCTCGCCTTCGATCCGGGCTATGGCGCGCCATTCGCGGGCGGGCTTGACCGCGCCATAGCCTGACACCTGGGCGATGAACGGCATGGGCGCCACGGTCAGCACCCGGACCGGGCGCTGCGCCGCGCTGCGCTCGACCGGCGCAGGCCCCGATTTGAGCGACCCCGACCAAAACACCAGCCCCACCGCCACCGCGATGGGCAGCCCGACCGCGGCAAGCCGAAACAGCACACGGACCAGAAGAGCAACGGTTCCGGTTATCATGGCCGGATGGCCAGTGCGGGCGCCTGCGCGCCCCGGATCTCCTGGCGCACAGGCCGGGTGGCGACGTTCGCTGCGGAAATCTGCAATGTCATTGCGGTTGAACCTTCAGTCGGGCGGCTCGGGCACCGACGCCGCGGCCTGCACCGCCTTTGTGCCGAGGCCCCAGAGCGATACCCATTCCGGGTCAGACTAGCTGCAAAGATCCGGATCGGGCAATCACCCTTGGTTTGGACACCTCCCGGTCGCGCGCCCCGGGAAAGCGGCCGGTTTCAGTTCGCGACGTTCGACCGTGCGCGAGGATCAGTCCACGGGACCGAAGCTTTGCGCCATGTAGCTGACAACCGCGTCGAACTCTGTCTTCAGCCGGGCCGGGTAGGTGATCTCGAAGACCTGCAACAGATCGTCGGCGGACAAGAGCACCTTGCGGTAGAAGATCTCGGCCCCTGACCTGCCCGAAATCACGTACCAGGTCGAGCCAGCGCGCTTGTAGCTGGCGTTGCGATAGGCCGGAAGGGTCTGGTCCTCCGCCATCAGCGTGCGCAGGTCGTGGCCGAACACGTTATATTGCGCGAAAACCAGGAATCGCGCCGCCCCGTCGGCCGAGGCGAACCGGCGCCCGTCGCCATTGCCGGGGGCGGGTTCGGCATGGAAATAGCCGCTGGGATAGACGATCTCGGTGCCGTAGCGCGCGTTGCGGTAGAGCGCATAGCCGCCGCCGCGGTCCTCGAACAGGTCGGGATCGGCCGCAGCGGAGGGTGGCGGAGGGGGCGGGGGCGGCGGGCTGGGACGATCGGGGGGCGGAGCGGTGACGGCCTCGACCATGGCGGCGGGGGCGGCCTGCCGTGGGGCGGGCGCAAGGGTGGCTTCTGCCGCAGGAGCGGGTCGGACGGTCAGCGGAATATCGACCGATGTGACCTTGGGCTCAGGCACCGCGGCGACCAGATCGGCCGGATCGCAGGGGATCATGCCATCGGGCCAGTCGACATCGAAGGCCGCCATGGCCCGGCCCAGGCTGTCGCCGCCGGTAAAGCGCGTGATCCCGCCCCAGCCAAGCGCGACCGGCACGCCTCCCGGAAGGCACATGCGCGCGATCCGCAGGAAGTGCCAGCCGGTGACCATCTCGGCCCCGTCCATGAACTCGGGCACGGTGCCGGGCCAGCCGTATTCGGTCCAGTCCGTGCCGAACGCCCCGCCGCCATAGGAGCCGAGCCGCCCCTCGGGCATCCGCGCCAGAAGCCCGTGCGGCGGCATCACCGCCCCCCCGCGGGCCAGCGTCAGATACCCGCGCCCGTCCTCGGCGGTCAGGGTCACGCTGTCCTTCTCGCTGAGCAGCACGAAGCCCTCGGGCGGGGTGATGCGCACCATGCCGTCCAGAAGGCTGGCGGGTTCGGCAGAGGCAGAGGCGGGCGCGTCGGCGGGGCGCAACGTCATCGTGCCGAGGATGGTCTCGAAGCCCGGTCCGTCGATCATGCCGCCCTTGGCCTCGATCAGAAGATACCCCTCGGGGCCGACCGGCGCGACCGAGGCGAGCACCGTTCCGTCCGGCACCGGCCGGCGGTAAAAGCGCGTGCCGTCGGACAGCCGCACCTCGCCCCGGCGTGCCGCTGGCCCCACGGGCTCGGGCTGCAGGCGCATCGCAAGCTCGTATTCGCCCTGCCGCGATATCCAGTGCGACCAGTCACCGTCGCCGGGCAGGGCCGACCATCCCGCGTAAAGCGCGAAATCGAGCGGGCCGAAACTGTAGGACGTCCAGCCATCGCCGGGTGTCGCGGGCTCGACCCAGATCGTATAGTCGCTTTCCACCGCGCGTTCCTTGCGCGGCGTCCCCATGGGTGCGTTCCCGGGCAGGTCGATGGGACGGCACGGCGCGGCGCCCGCGTGATAGGTCATGTCGTCGATCAGCCGCAGCACCGACGGATCGTCGTGGAAATCGGGCATGCCGGTGATGCTGACCGAGGCGGTATCGCCGCCGTCCAGGCAGGCCTCGAAGATGAACAGCCGGTTGCGGGCAAGGCTGTCCCGGCCGTCGTCGTAGTGGCGCGAGGCCTCGGACCAGTCGTAGAGGATGGCGCTTTCGTCGAGAAACAGCACCGGCTTGCCGGTCACCTCGGGCGGGACATACCAGCCGCTGCGGTGCTGCCCCGCGCTGGCCACGTCATGGCGCATCAGGCTGATTTCCCCCTGCATCCCCTGCCGTTTCAAGGTGGCCGTGTCGCCGAGATCGCTGATTTCCCAGCCCGGCGGCAGGACCACCCCAAACGCGCCGCCCAGGACCGCGCGCACCGGCGTCTGACCCGGAGGGGGCAGACGCAGCGCGGCCAGTGCGGTGTCGAAGAGCGCCCGGTGCGCGTCAAAAGGCGTGTTGAAGCCGCTCATCAGGATCACGATGTGATTGCCATCGGGCATCGGCGCGGCGGAAATCAGGAACTCGCCTTCGATGGTCATGCCCGGCTCGGGGGTCTCGCGTGCGGCGTGCCGGGTGAATTCCAGCCCGCTGTCGAACACGACGCGGCCCAGATCCGCCAGATCGCTGCCCCGGAACAACTGCATCGGCTTGGGGGTCAGGGTGATGCCGAAGGCCGGCCCGGTCCGCGTATCGGGATCACCGCCGAACAACGTCACGATATCGCTTGCCCGCTCCATCTCGGACCAGCCGGGGGGCAGAGCGAACCCAATGCCCTGCAAGGTGCCGGATTGCCAGTCGGGGGGCGGGGCGGCCGGGGCGATCCTGTCCTGCGCCGTAGCGCTGCTGGCCCACCCCGTCAGAGCCAGCACCAGAAGGCCGGCCCTGGCCAGTCGCAACGCCCGGACGGCGGGCGGAAAGATACCTCTCATCGGTCGGTCTCCTGAAATCTGGAACGCTGGGCCTTCATTCGCGACAGGATCGCGTCGGTGACCGTGTACCCCGCCTCGTCCTTGGACCGGGCGGCGCAGCGGTCCCAGAGCGCGGGATCGGTGGGCATCGGAAAGCGCAGGCAGCCATGGCCCTGGACAATGCAGGGATCGCCGGGATGGGTGCAGTAATAGCGCGGATCGTATTCGCCCAGCGTGTCGGGGTGATACATCTGGATGGTCTGCAACGTGCCATAGGCGGCCGCCCGGCAGACGCAGGACAGGTAGTCGGCGGGCGGGTCCAGCACCAGCGCGTCCAGCACGATCATCAGCTTGTCATGCGGCGGAGCCAGAACCTGCGCCAGCCGCGCGGCGTCGTCCGCATCGCGGGCATAGGGTTCGTCCAGCCCGGTCGGCAACTTCGGGACCACCGGCGCCTTCCCGTCGCGGGCGATCTCGGCGCAGGTCCCGTTCGCGATCGGCCAGGCATGGCGCGCCAGCGCCTCGTGCTGGGTCGCGTTGCGCGCCAGGTCTTCGGTCAGCTTGCCGACCTCGCGTTCATAGCGCGCGGCGATCTCGGTCAGCTTGGCATCGCGGCTCTTCACCGCCGCCGCTTCTCCGTCCTTGTACTCCTTCTTGATGACGGCCAGCCGCCCGGAGCCACTCAGGTCGGACTTTCCGCCCAGCGCCTCGCGGAGGGCATCGGTCCGGTCGGCCTTCTGCTTGTCGAGCCGTTTCAGCTCTTCCTTGAAGTCGCTTTCCACCCGCAGGATCTCGGTCCGGTCGCCGAGGTCCTGCATCTGGGACACGATCCCCTGGCTCCTGTCCGCCAGTTGCCGGGAGCGGTCGGAAACCAGCGTCGGATCCCATCTGTAGTCGATGCTTTTCTGGACGATCTCCTGGGTCTGGATCGCCCGGCGCTGTTCGAGCGAGCCGATGGTGTGCTCCACGAGCACGTCGTAGCTTTTCAGGCTGTTCTGGCCGACGCTCACCAGGTTCAGGGCAGCCCCCACCGAGGCATAGCCCAGCACCGAGGCGATGTTCCCCCCGATCCCGGCGGCGTCCGGCAAGGCAAAGATCGTCACGATCCGCGCCATCGCCTCGCCCGGTCGGCCGACGCTTTTGAACTTTTCCATCAGGCCGGTCTCGACCAGATGCGCGTCGAGAAACAGCGAACTCGCAACATTCGCAACGCAGCGGTCGGGTTGGGCGGCGGTCAGCCGTTCAAGCGCCGCACGGGTTTCCGGGCGATAGGCGCCGAGATCGTCCACCTTCGGTCGCAGCGGCCTGTCGGAAAAGGCATCGGCACCGGCCTGACCGCAGGCAAGGCAGGCAAGCGCGGCCGCGGGGGCAGCCAGGCGGCGGGTCCAGACATTCCAGAACCCGTGCGTCAGTGTCATTTCCCGGGCGCCCGCGTAAAGCCCTTGGTCCAGCCGCACCAGGCGCAGCCGCATCTCTGCACTCCTCGCCATGTCGGGAACCGGGTCGGCGCCCAGCATCACCTCGACCCCGTCGGTCCCCTTCGGATCGAGCGACAGCGCCAGCCGGAAGGGTGCTTCGTGCAGCCGGTCGTCCAGCCGGGTCACAGGCTCGGCCGACAGGATGCCCGACCGCGGCCAGTCCTGCCCGGCGGGCTTGTCCACGCGAAGCGCGCCGTCCGGGCCGATGCCGGCATGGGTGTCGAAGGCGTCCCCGTTAAAGCCGATCCGCACGGTGCCGCCCCCGGCGAGGCGGTCGGGCCAGATCACCGCCTCGGGCGAAAAGAGCCCCAGCCAGCCGCTGCCTTGCCCCGCGGGCAGCGCGATCTCCAGCCCAGTCCCGTGATGTGCCATGTGCGCGGCCATCGGCAGGCGCGCGGTCTGGAAGGCCTCAAGATGAGGGCCAAGCCCGGTGGCGGCGTCGAACAGCACCGCCTCGTGCGGCGCGGCGCCCAGCGGCAAGGCAGGATCGCCCATCGGCACGAAAGGCACCCGGCCGGGGGCAAGCCGGTGGAGAACCAACCGGCCCGGCCCGCCCAGCCGGGTCATGGCGGCAATCTGGACATACGCCGCACCGGCGGCGGCGTTGGCGGGGCGGCGCCCCTCGAGCAGGAGGCGCCCGCCTGCGCCGGTGACCTGCACCACCCGGTCGGGCCGGATCACAAGGGCCAGCGCTGCGAGATCGGCATCGGACGGGCGCGGGATGCGGGCCTGGATCTGCCGCGTGACGGCCAGCGCAAGCTCGGTGGGACCGGCATCGGTTTCCTGAAGGCCCAGCCAGATCTCGTGGTCGTTCCACGGATCGCCCTCGGGCTTGTCCGGCGGCATGAGCGCCAGAACGAAATGGCTGGTCGCGGCCGGATCGATGCCGATCTCCAGCCGCGTCTGCGCCGGATCGACCGTCCGCACGGAACCCACCCCCAGTCCCGACCCGGCCAGATCCACGCCCGGATCACGGCTGCCGCCGGTGATCTGCCAGCCTTCGGGCCGCATCAGGGTGGCCTCGCCCGGCGTATGCACCTCCCAGGATTGGGCGCGTGCCGGACCCGTCGCCTGTGCCAGCGCGACCAGGACAACGATCAGCGCCGTGGTGCGCGCGAGCGCGGCGCGCAGGGCCTTGATGCCGGGCTCGAACCCCTCGGCGGGCACGTTCAGCCGCCCGCCGCCCACGAGGTCGAGCGTCACGCCGGTGCTGTCGCGCGCCAGCAGGATCGCTCCGGCCGCGGTCGGCGGCAGCAATGGTGCGATCACGCGCATCCAACCCGGCAAGCCTCGCCGCCAGGGCCGTTGCACCAGGATTTCGGCGCGGGGCACCGTGCGGATGCCGCGAATATCGTGGACTTCCAGTCCGTCAGGCAGGATCCGAAGGCCGAAACACGCGTTGCGCCATCCCACGACCAGCAGCGACCCGAAGCCCAGCGCCATCGGCCAGAGCAGCCAGGCCGAACCATGCAGCCCGGCCTGCCCCTCGGCCCGCCCGATCCAGAACGGCAAGGCCGTGAAGCCAGCAACCAGAAACAGCCCCATCAGATCGGGGCCGACCACGGCTGCGCCCCGCGACATGCGATGGATGCCATCGCGGCCGGGCCGCCAGGGCCAGAACGCATAGACGCCAAGACCGCCCAGCAGCGACACAAGAGCAAGGGCAAGCGGAACAGCCCCAAGCGCGCACCACCCGGAAACAAAAAGAAATGCGGCAAGGCCGCGGCGAAGAAGCTGACTCAGACCGATCTTGGACATGGCCACCCGACATGCAATTTCCGCCTGATGCCGCAACGACGCCGACAAACCAAAGCGGCCGGGACATGCCCCCCGAACTCTTGGGACAAACCGTCCGTCCGCCTTGACCTACATCAAGCGACCGCACATCGGGCGGGATCGACCGCGGCCCGGATCGGGAAAAACGGCCTTCCGGGATCTGCCTGCGGCCATATCACTCGTGCCGGTCACGTTGGCGGCCCTGGACGCTCGGAGGGATCAACCAGGATTCAAAGGCACATATCGCGGACTTCCCCAAACAAGATCGGTCTTGGGCACTTGCGAAAGGCGTTCCCGCACCGCCGGACAGAACGAACGACCGGAAAGCCGGATTCCCAGGCGCTCTGCCAGACCGGTGGTTCGGCGGTTGCCCGGAACATCTCGTCCGCCCTCTGGGCAGCGGCACCCCCCAGCGCGCGCGGTCGGTAATGCGTTCCTGGACAACAGCCCGACCCGCCGCGACAGCCGGTTGCCCCTGAGGATCAGGGGCGGCTGCGATCCCTACTCGTTGGGCCGAACGCGCGCGGCAGTGCGGTTGGCAAAGGCCTCCAGCCGCGCGCGGGCGTCGGGCTGGGTGTTGACGATCCCGGCCACGGCGGATTCGGCATAGGCGGCGTCCAGCGCCGACATGTTCTGCATGTGGCTGATCGCAGAGCAGATCGCGAAATTGGTCAGCGGCAGGTTCGCGGCGACCTTACGCGCCAGATCCAGCGCGAAGTCGAAACTCGATCCCTCCACAAGATACTGGGCCAGCCCGATGCCAATGGCCTCTTGTCCCTGGTAGACGCGTCCGGTCAGGATCATGTCGACCATCCGCGCCTTGCCGATCAGGCCCGAAACCCGGATCGTGGCGCCCCCCCCGGCGAAAAGACCCCGCTGCCCCTCGGGCAAGGCGAAATAGGTGGAGCCATCGGCCACCCGGACATGCGCGGCGCTGGCCAGCTCCAGCCCGCCGCCCACGACGGCCCCCTTCAGCGCGGCGATGACCGGGACGCCGCCATATTCCATCTTGTTGAATGCCTCGTGCCAGCGCAGGCAGATGCGCATGAATTCGGCCGCGCTGCGGTCCTGGCGGTGATGCTCCACCAGATCGAGGCCGGCACAGAAATGGTCGCCCTCGGCGGCCAGCACGATGGCGCGCGCGCCCCAGTCCGCGGCGCCCGAGAAGAGCACGATCAGGTCCTCGATCGTGGCGACGTCCAGCGCGTTTCGCTTGGCCGGGCGGGCAAGGGTGACGATCCAGACGCCGTCCTCGTGCCGCTCGAGCCGCAGGTTCGTCAGGGTGAGGGTGTCGATATCGGTCAAGGCGGTCTCCTCCCAGGCGCCGGTCGCGTACCATGCGGGCTTAGCCGCCGGCAGCCTTCTTGCCAAGCCGCGCGACCGCGGCCAAGTGTGGTCGGCCGGGTACGCGCCCGGCGCGCGGGGCAGCCCGGCCAACCGCCGAACGGCCGGGACCCGGCCCTGGGGAGACGCATCCGGCTGGACATCCGCCGCCCGATGCCCTAGCGGTGCGGGCCTTGGCGTGCCATGCTGGCGCACGGCCCTACGGAAGTTCCCCCATGATCCCGACCCTTTCCGAAGCGCTTGCCGAACGTGGGTTCGACACGCTGACCGATGTGCAGCAGGCCGTCACGGCCCCGGACCTCGCCCACGCCGACCTTCTGGTATCGGCCCAGACCGGATCGGGCAAGACCGTGGGCTTTGGCCTGGCGATCGCGCCGACCCTGATGGGCGCCGAGGAGCGGCTTGCCCCCCCTGCCGCCCCCCTGGCGCTGGTCGTCGCGCCGACGCGTGAACTGGCGCTTCAGGTCCAGCGGGAACTGGTCTGGCTGTATGCCAAGGCAGGCGCGCAGGTGGTGTCCTGCATCGGCGGCATGGACGCGCGGGACGAGCGGCGCGCGCTGGAGCGCGGCGCACATATCGTCGTGGGCACCCCCGGCCGGTTGCGCGACCACATCACGAGGGGAGCGCTCGATCTGGCCGATATCCGCGCCATCGTGCTGGACGAGGCCGACGAGATGCTGGACCTCGGCTTTCGCGAGGATCTGGAGTTCATGCTGGGCGAGGCGCCCCCGGACCGCCGGACGCTGTTGTTCTCGGCCACGGTGCCGCCCGCGATCGCGGAACTGGCCAAACAGTACCAGCGCGACGCGGTCCGCGTCACCACGATCTCGCGCGGGACGCAGCATACCGACATCGCCTATCAGGTGGTGCAGGTGTCCGCGGCCGATTCCGAACACGCCATCATCAACCTGCTGCGCTTTCACGACGCGCCGACGGCCATCGTCTTTGCCAATACCCGCGCCGCGGTCAGCCGCCTGGCCGCGCGCCTTGCCAACCGGGGGCTGTCGGTCGTCAGCCTCTCGGGCGAACTCAGCCAGGACGAACGCAGCCATGCCCTGCAGGCGCTGCGCGACAGCCGCGCCCGGGTCTGCATCGCCACCGACGTGGCCGCGCGCGGCATCGACCTGCCGAATCTCGACCTGGTGATCCATGCCGACCTGCCCAGCAATACCGAGGCGCTGCTGCACCGGTCGGGCCGCACCGGACGCGCCGGGCGCAAGGGGATCTCGGCGCTGATCGTGCCCGACAGGATCACGGGCAAGGCCGAGCGGCTGCTGAAATGGGCGCGGATCGAGGCGGAATGGATCTTTGCGCCGACGCCCGAGGAGATCCTTGCGCTCGACGAACGGCGCCTGCTGGCCGACCCGGTCTGGGCGCCCGACCTGTCCGAGGCCGAATCCGCCTTTGCGGCCAAGTTGCTGGCCGAACACGGGGCGGAAACCATCGCCGCCGCCTGCCTGCGGCTGTACCGCGCCCGCCTGTCGGCGCCCGAAGAGCTGAACGCGCCGCCCGGCAGGTCCCCGCGGGAAGAGCGCGCACCCTTCGGTCCCTCGGCCTGGGTCGAGCTGTCGATCGGGCAGGACCGCCGGGCCGAAGCGCGCTGGCTGTTGCCGCTTCTGTGCCGGGCCGGGAATCTTGACCGGGCGCAGATCGGCAAGATTCGCGTCCTGCCCGCGACGACCCTTGTCGAGATCGCCGAGACCGCCGTTCCGGCGTTTCTGGACCGCCTCGGTCCCGATGGCGTTCTGGAAGACGACGTGCGCGCGCGGAAAGTGGATCGCGCACCGGCCGAAGAGCCGCGCCAGCCGCGCCCACGGCCGGAACGCCCAAGGACGGAACGCCCGCGCTCCGCGCAGTCGGATGACAGCACGCCCCGCCAGCCCCGCAAGACACCCACGAAAGCCGCCCCCCGCCGCGCCAGCAAGGACTTGGACAAAGGCGCGGAACAGGCGCTTCCGCCGGAGGCCCTGAACCCGGTTGTGCCGCCTGCGCCCGCGAAGACCGTGGCAACGGCGCCCGCACCCGCAAAGGATCCCTCGCGAAAGCCGCGGCACGCGGCGAACCGCAACAAGGACTGGGTCCGGCCCAAGGACAAACAGCCCGCCGGCGCGCGGCAAGGGCAGACCGGCGAAACGGGCGGCGACAAGACGCGCCCCGGTGCCGCCGATACGTCCAAACGGTTGGACCGTCCCGGCACCGGAAAGCGCACTGGAAAACCCAAGCCCCCCCGCAAGGGCGGTCACGTCCCACCCCGGCGCAAGGGGTAACGGACCTCGCGGTTCGCCGCGATCTCTGGCGTAGGCGCTCCTCGGACCTGCGGGCGCGGGATTTCAGCGGTCACGCCCGGCTTTCGGCTGAACGCCGGGCTGAGCGGATCAGATCGGGTTCCCTGACAGGATCGGCAGCCAAGGCCTTGTAGAAAGTCTGCCCAGCGCCAAGGGCGGTCAGGCGCAGCCTGTCCTTCCCAAGCCGCGATCCATTACGGCCTTCCTGCGCAACTCGGGCGCGGACGAAGACACGGCATGGATGATCTACGACCAATTCGTCGCCCCGGCCGTTTCGGACGATGCGTTGCGGCGTGAAGCGGCCCGCGAGGCGTATCTGCGCTCGGCCGGGGAGGTAGAGGCGCGGAATGTGCAGGCCCGGCGCAACATGACCGCGCCGGAGCGGCGCCAGACTCCGCCCTGGGCGAGCGAGGACGTTCCTAAAGCCAACCAGCTTACTCGCTAGAGTCAGGACCCATAAATCCGCTTGAGTGCGGGCTCGCCGCGTGATTCAAACTCCCAATTTGGGGGAGGGATCATGAGCGAGCTTTTCTGGCT
>NZ_SLWW01000025.1 GCF_004342445.1 Rhodovulum euryhalinum | reverse complement strand
GCATCGCCACCCGCTACGACCGCTGCCCGATCCTATTCCTCTCGGCCTGCGCTCTGGCCGCGACCGTCATCTATTGGTTGTGAGTCCTGACTCTAGACCGCTTCGGCGCGGTGCTAGTATTGGGTCTGAATTTCTATTTGCCCAGTTGGGTCGTTAGATGATCCGCTATTATTCTGTGTAGCGGCGACAGATCGAGTGCCCCCGCAGCAAGTGATGCATCTACCTGCTTAAGTGCTTCGACGTATTCTGGTCTATTTGTCCTAAGAAGCTCCGGGAGGATTGTGTCACCCTCCAGCCAACCACCGAGCTTCACGCACAGGACAAAGTAGCAAGACGCCCGCGCTGTGCGCCCGTTGCCGTTGATAAACGGGTGTATGTGGTTGAGCTTCCAGAGAACAAACGCGGCCAATTCTACAGGGTCCGCGGCATCCCACTGTCGATTGACGATATTCACGAAGTCGTCCATCAAGTCGGGGACACGATAGTGGTCTGGCGGAACGTATTCTCCGACGCGCACCGCACACGGGCGGTATAGCCCAGCATTCGTGTGCAAGCAGGCGATCGCGTGAAAATTGATCGATTTGATCACGGTCTGTGAAAGAAACGGCCGACCCACCTCAAGGGACGTAGCGACGATCGACTGCAGAAAGCTATAGTGCCGCTCGCCGTTTGCTATCTCAAGGTTTTGGTAGGCCGGGTGAGCCTCAGACCCGGTTAACTCGTAGAGGATCACGTCTAGACGGCTTCCCCTTCGAGCCGCTTGAGTTCCTCTTCGATGCGATCACGGGTAATGGTACTGTCCTTACCCAGAGTACCCATAATAAAGGACACCTTCTGGCGCCGAAGCTGTTCTGCCGTCAGTTTTTTGCCGGCAGACGCTTTCAGGGCCTCCAAGAGAGACGGATCGGTCTTGGTCCCGGTCATGATACTCCCCACCTGAGTTGTTTTTCGGACTTCGTCGCCCGCTGCAGTTCTCACGGTACTAGACATAGCTTGGGAAGTCGGCAGTAAAGTGATCGCTCGCGACGTTATGAGTCAGATACGACACAAGGGGGTTAAGATTCGCCTGCCTGAGCCTGCGCGCGTATACCGCGAATCCGTTTAGCGGCGACCCTACCATCATCAATGTGATGCCCAAGTGCTGCCCGAAGCACGGATAGCGCTCACTTATGCCGGAGAAAGGTGCGCAACACCCTGATTCTTTTGCATGATTTGGTCGGAGTGAGAGGATTCGAACCTCCGGCCCCTGCCTCCCGAAGACGGTCGTGAGACCGCCTCGTCTTGAAGAATAAGGGCTTTGGGCGGCCATTCTTCCTAGATTGCACCACTCTCCGCACCATTTCTGGGGGCGTCCCCAGAAACGACATCATTCTTGGCAGGCAGGATCGGATAGGCCCGGACGAAGACCATCCGCCGTGGCACAGCCGGACATGGGCGACCTCCACGGTCGTGGTCACCCCTCGATCAGGACGACTTCGTGGCTCCAGTCGAACTGGTACGCCTCGCCTGGATCGAAGCGGAGTGGCACAAAGGCCGTCGCCGCCGCGGCGCTCATCCACCTCACCCCGCCGGGCCGTTGCTGACAGAATGGTCCAGTTCGCCGTGGGGCGGTCTCCGGACCTTCGCCGCTCATGCGAGCCATGAACGCGGCAGCCGATGGAGCGGACATTATTAAGACGCCCCTGCCGTCCTTCCTTCCGCACCGCAGCGAGGTGGCTCCGAGCCCTCTTTTGCCGGATGATGCACCCCGCCCGAGCGGCCGCAATGCGCAGATAGCGACCGTCACAGAATGGGTTCTGGGGAGTAAGCCATAACGCCGGTTGGCCCACAGCCCGGAGCCTCGCCACATCGTCGAGCGCTGCGGCGCAGTCACCAGACCGGCCATTCGCCGCATGCGCAAGTTCCAATCCCTGGTCGCGGCCGGTTGAGCAGAATCTTCGCGCCTTTCGATCTCATACCTTGATCGCCAGCAGACTCGCATTTTGGAGGCACTTGTCTCAAGCACAACGCTCGCTTTGCCTCTGGCGTAGATTTCCACGGGTAGCTTTCCGGCGACGGATGCCGAGGAAGACGACATGCCGTCACTTAATTCTGTGGCTTACTCCGTTCACAGGGATGGGCAGGGAGAGTTAAGGGCTCCAATATGCGTCCATCACGCCTTTTCCGGTTCGCTTGATGTGACCTTCAGGACCGTCAGGGTCCGTCGATGGCCGTCCCGCGTCTCCCAGTGGAAGGCGGCGCCTTCGGACAGGCCGATCAGGGCCACGCCAAGCGGGGTCATGACCGAAACCCGGCCCTCACCGATATCCGCGTCCTCGGGAAAGGAGAGGCTGATCGCTTTCTCCTCCTGGGTCAGTTCGTCGCGATAGGTGACGCGATTTCCGATCGTCACGACATGCGCCGGAAACTTGGCGGCAGGCATGATGCGCGCCCGCGCAAGTTCCTCGAGAAGGCGGTCGGACAATTGCGGATTGCGCTTCGCCGCACCCTCGGCCAACGCTTCGAGCCGGTCGAGGTCTTTTTCACTTATGACGATTTTGGGGCGACGCTTTGAGCGCGACGTCGATTTAGTCTGGATATTCATGGTGATTACCTGCCTCAAGCCTGAAAGAGTAAATTGCGGGTGTCAGGCGAAGCGGCATCGTCCGGATGTCGGACGTCAAGCAGCAAGAGCGTGACGATTGAGCCGTCGTCCCGAAGGAGGGGCGCACTGGTGCCGGCACGCATTCCCAGGAGCGTCGCGCCAAGAAGCGAGGACACCGGAATGATCCCGTACCTCCCGCCTGCGCGTGCCCGATGGCTGAGCAACCCGGTTTTGGAAACCCCGGCACCGAGAGAATAGACGACATGCGACCCGGCGGCGGCCACATCATTCGGCACATCACCGGGGACAATGGCGGCGCTTTGCATTTTATGACGCAGAACATGCTGCAGGAAGAGCGATCGCATCTCTTCGTCCGTGTCGCAAAGCCGAACAAGCTTGGAAAGCTCATGCCGGTCGGCCTGCGTCAGCGTGACGGCAGGTCGTACAACCATGCCGCAACGAGGGCTCTGTGAGATTCTGCGCGTGGTTTCGAATGGACCGATGGCCATGGCTTCTCCTCGAACGAGTGACTCGTTCAGTTCCGGATTAGGATGTCGAGGAGCCCCGGGGGTACGCTGGCGAAAATGCACCCTGACCGCCCGGGGTTACCGGCGGTTCAGCAGACGAAAGCCATTATGCTCATTGCAGACCATCATCCGAGCAGGCTAGTGGCTCGGTTGCGATTGGTCAATCCGGGTCGTCCGGTCGGGATCGCAACCGCAGGAAGTCGGCCAATTTCTGCCGATCGGCGTAGCACGGCATCGGGGTGTTCGAGCCTTCCGTTGGGCAACAAGGACTTACCTCAGGAAAAAGACGAGGGACATGCTTGCGCCGACCAGTGCAATGAAGGCCCGGAACGCCCTCACATTGTGGATGCGCCGCGAGAGCGCCGCGCCGATATACCCACCGATGGCCGATGCGGCGCCGAGAACCAGTGCTTCTTTCCAGGCGATCAGGTCGGCAGCAATATAAACCGTAACGGAGACCGCAGAGAGGACGGACGAGACAAGGTTCTTCAGCCCGTTCATCTCCCTCAGGTCGGTAAGGCCGATCAGGCCGAAGGCTGCGAGAAGCAGGATCCCGACGCCGCCGTTGAAATAGCCGCCATAGATCGCGACCGCCAAGAGTACGGCAGCCGCCTGCGGCAGTCCAAACGTGCCCTTTCCCATGCGGGCGATGCGCCGCGTGATCGGGGGGCCGAAGGCAAAGGCCGCGGTGGCAAAGGCCAGCAGCCACGGAACCACACCTGAAAAGACGGCGCTCGGCGTCACCAGCAGCAGAACCGCGCCCAGGATTCCGCCCAATGCGGATACAAGCAGAACCAGACGCACAGGCAGGCTGCGCGCCCGACGGACGTCCGCACGGAACGCCCAGGCGCTGCCGAGATAGCCGGGCAAGGCCGCAAGGGTAGCGGTCGCATTGGCCATGATCGGCGGCACGCCGGTCCAGACAAGGGCCGGAAAGGACAGAAAGGTCCCTCCTCCGGCCACGGCGTTCAGCGCGCCCGCGCCAAGGCCCGTGAGGATCAGGACAAGGTATACGGTCATGGCAACCTCCGGCCCGGGAATCATCAACCCGCTCTTGCGCGAAACCGCAATGGTCTGCAAATTGGTACGTATCACCTTGGACGCATGACCAATGCCAAGAACGAGTCCAGCCATTGCATTGGAACGATTGCGCGCGCTTCTAGACGAGCAAGCGCCGCTCATCGGCGATCGCCTGCCGACCGAACGCGCTCTTGCGGGGCTTCTGGGGTGCAGTCGCCAGACCGTGCGCGCGGCATTGCTGGAGATGGAACGGGAAGGCGAAATCTGGCGGAAGGTCGGCAAGGGCACGTTCCGCGGACCCGCGCCGCTTGGCCACCCCGTCAAGGAGACGATCCTGCTGAGTGCGACCGCCCCTGAGCAGCTTATGCAGGCCCGGCTGATGATCGAACCGCCAATCGCGGCAGAGGCCGCAAGACGCGCCTCGGCGCCCGACGTGGCCTATCTCGAGGGCCTCGTTGCGCAAGGAAGAGGCGCCTCTGGACGGGCCGAGGCGGAGACGGCCGATGCCGGGTTCCATCGCGGCGTGGCAGAAGTCGCAGGAAACCCCTTGCTCGGCGGGTTTCTCGACTACCTTGCGAGCGCGCGGCGTCGCGCCGCCTGGCAAAGGGAATGGGATCGGACCTACCGCCGGATCGGCGTCAGGGAATTCGCCGGCCTGCACAGCGATCAGCATGGCGATGTCGTCGCTGCAATTGGCCGGGGCGATCCGCAGGCCGCCGAAGCCGCAATGCGGGCCCACCTGAGAACCATCATGGGCGCGATGCAGCAGCCGGACGACAGGGGGTGACGCCCCCTATCGCTCAATCGGCTGGCATGTGGCGGCCTCCACTTCGCGCTGGCGCTCGCGATAAAACACATAGACGCCGGAGCCCAGGATGATCGCCGTGCCCAGCAGCGTCATTCCATCCGGGATTTCGCCGAAGACGAGGTACCCCACAAGGGTCGCGCCGACGATCTCCAGATACTGGAACGGCGCAAGCAGGCTTGCCTCCGCCTTGCTGAATGCGAAGGTGATCGCGAGGAATGCAACCATCGCAAGGGCACCAGCCGCGAGAACGATCCAGAGAACCCAGCCCGGCAATCCGGAGACGGCGGTCCGCTCGAACCCGAGTGCGCTTGCCAAGAGATGCGCCACCAGAACGATGGCTCCGGCCGACAGAGAGGCGCCGAACTGGAAGGTCAGCGCGGACCGGTCGCGCGTCGCTTTCCGCATGACGATCATGTTGAGCGCATAGGCCAACGCGGCCAGCACTGGCAACAGGACAACCGGCCCGAACTCGACGAAGTTCGGCCGGATCACGACCAAGGCGCCGATCAGACCGACACCGACCGCGGCATACCTGCGCGGGCCCGGAACTTCGCCGAGGAACGGACCGGCCAACAGCGTCAGGAGCAGTGGCTCCACGAAGAAGATCGCAATCGCGGTGGCGATCGGCATCGATGCGAAGGCGGTCACCAGAGACAGGCTCACGGTGACAATGAGCAGGGCCGAGACGAGCGACGCAGCCGATAGAAGTGACCCGCTGAGATGGTGCCGAAGGATCACCGCGACCGGGACGAAGAAAGCCGCCTGCACCAGTGTGCGCCAGACGGTCACTTCGAATGGTGTGGCAAACCCGGTCAGGGTTTTCGAGATCGCGTCCCCGATAGGCAGCAACGCCATGGCCATGCACATCGCGGCGATACCGGCGCGCTTCTCGAAACCGGCGAGATCGGACGGGACAACGGTCAGGTGTGCCATGAAAAACCACCTCTGACACCGCGGCGGCGGTGCTGGAACAGATCCGGGCGTGCAGGACGATACTGGGGGAACGGAATGACGCCATCATCCCGTGGCTGCCGGGTAGACCCTTATCCTCCCGCCGTCAACACTCTGGGTTGCACACTGGGAGAAATGGCTCGACTCCGTGGCATGTCATCGGTGGCGGGTTGCGTGGTTGATGCAAGCGACGCGCTCGGCGGTCCGCCAGCGGAGGGGACGGCACCTGCATCCATTGTCGGCGGCCATGTTCTCCGGTGCGCCGAACGAACCGGGGCCGTGTCATAAGCCTATGGGGTGAACTGTTCCAGTATGCCGCCCCCCGCCAGCCACGGATGCTGCACCATGAGCAGGGCCATGGCGACAAGGCCACCGGCAAAGCGGGCCCTCGCGCCTTGGGGTAAACGCATGGGCGCCGACCGCATCTGCGCAACGGCTCGCCGCCAGACCTCGTCCCCCATGTCCCGCTGCCGCCGCCGGTCGATGGCCCACGTGCCCAGCAGGGAAAACAGGGCGAAACTGCCGAACATCAGGCCATGGGCCAGGTCGCCGTTCGCGATCAGATGCGCCCCCGACCACAGCAACAGCGCCAGCAGTACCGGGTGGCGGCAATAGCGCAGGATGCCCGGGTCGCGCGGGTCGAACGCCGTATTCCGAAGGCCGCCGAAGGACAGGGGGTTGGGGCGGAACAACCCGAAGACCAGGACCAGGATGGCCGCCGTCGTCGCCGCCAGAACAAGCCAATGGGCACCCGGCGGCTCGGGCCACAGGGCCAGATACGGCGCCCGGTTGGCGGCCACCAGGAGAACGCCAAGCATCGCCAGCGACTGGAACGAATAGGCGATGCCGAAGCCCGCACGCCCCAGCCGCCTGACCAGCCAGGACCGGACGGGCGGGCGCACCGGAATGGAATACAGGATGAAGAAGCCTGACAAGACAGCGATGAATCCGCCCCAGCCCATCCCTCAGTGCTCCGGACGGTGTCTCAGGACGTATCGCCCATATAGCATGGCAAAGCCGCCGAAGGCGCCGATCCAGGTCAGGCCGGAGAGGGTATGGAACAGCGATGCAAGGCCCGGAAATGCGCCTGCAAGCAGGCGTGCCAGAACCGCAAGCAGCAGCAACAGGTAGATCGCGATCGTGCCGGTATCGGCGCGCAGCGTCTGTCCTGTATGGCCGAGCGTCGCGCGCGTCATCACCGCCAGCGTCATCAGACCAAGTCCACCGGCCATCCAGACATGCTGGGCAGAGCCCATGCCGACCGCGTCCGGCCAGAACACCGTGGCCCCCACGGCCAACGCACCGAGCGGCACGAAGAGGTAGCCCGCATGCAGGACCAGCACCAGCGGCTCGGCGCTGGTGCGGTGCCCCGCCCACCGCGCCAGCCGGATCAGATGCAGGCCGCCCGCGAGCTGCAGGGCCGTGCCGGTCACCATCGCCATGGGCGCGATGACCCAGAGCAACAGCGCGAGGCCGAGCGCCAACAGCGCCAGCTTGTCGAAGCGCTGCATCGGCGGGGTGGGCAGGACCGGGCTGTGCTGCCGGACCAGCCAGTTGCGGGTGAAGGACGGCACGATCCGCCCCCCGATCACCCCGATCATCATGATCCCGGTCCCAAGACCCAGCCGCAGCCCCACTCCCTGTGCACCGGGGTACCCCCGCGCAGCCTCCCAGTGGAACAGGGCGTTGCCGAGGATGAAGAGGCAGAGCATGGCCAGCACGATCAGGTTGCGCCAGTTGCGTCCCGCGACGATCTCGCGGCCGAGCACCGAGGCCAGTGTGACCGGGAACAGCAGATCGGCCATAGCGACTGAGATGGGCGGCAGTTCCGCGGACAGGGCGACGGCGATCCGGCCGAGACACCAGGTGGCGAAGAGCGCGCCGAGTGGCCAGCCGACGATGGGCAATCGCCCGGTCCAGTTGGGTACCGCCGTCAGCAGAAAGCCCGCGGCGACCGCGCCGAGATAGCCGAACAGGAACTCGTGCGCATGCCAGGAGATCGGGTCGAACGCGGTCGGCAAGGCGAGGCGTCTGCTGAGCATGCCGATCCAGAGCGCCATGGCGAGCGCCGCCCAGAGCGCGCCCCCAAGGAAGAACGGCCGGAACCCGAAGCTCAGGATCGCCGGCCCGGTCCATGCCCGCATCTTCTCGGCCGTGCTGCTCATGGGGTCTCCCGCGTGACCTGGACTCCCGCCTCGGTCAGGATGACGTCGAGCGCGATGTCGTGCGGTTGGGGGTAGATCGTGGCGAGTTGCGCGGACTGGAACCCGATCCCGATGGTCGCGGGGCGCGGGGACAGCGCCGCCAGCGTGCGGTCGAAATAGCCGCCGCCATAGCCAAGGCGATAGCCTGCGCCGTCCCAGCCCATCAGCGGCGCGAGCATGATCTCGGGCGTGACGCGCGCCGCCTTGGCGGGCGGGACGGGGATGTTCCAGTCGCCCAGCACCATCCGGGTGGTCGGGGTCCACCGGCGGAACACCAGGGGTGCCGCCTTTTCCTCCACGATCGGCAGCGCGATCATGACGCCCGCGTCGTGCAGGTCGGCCAGGGCTGCGCGCAGGTCGGGCTCGCCCTTGATCGGCCAATAGCCGGACAGGACACGGCCCCGCGCGCCGCCGAAACGGTTCGAAAGAAGATCGAGCAAATGCCCGGCCAGCGCCTGGCTTGTCCTGCGGTGCTCCGCCACCGGGATCTTCCCACGCGCGCCGCGCAGCCGCGCGCGCTCCGCCCGGCGCCATCGGGCCACATCCCTGGCCTGCGTGGCGTCCGTGCCGAGCGGGTCGAAATAATCGGGTGCGATTTCGCCCGCCATGCAGGGAGGCGAGGCGAAGCGGGCTGCCGGTTTGTCCTGCTCGTTCATCTCATCCCCTTCATGGCCGGCGGTCCGCGGCGGACTGCGCCGATTGGCCCGATGCGCGGGAGTCCCCGACCGCCCGGACCGGTCGGCGGCCTGGCGTCATCCTTTGGCTCACGACGGCATCTCCCCATGCAGGCTCGCGCGCAGATGGTCGCGCAGCACCACGGCCTGGTTGTGGTCGCGATCCTTCGCCCCGAAGAGAAGAGCCACCGGGCCCGCGCGGCACCAGTCCAGACACCGCGCGACCGCTTCGGGATTGTCCGCGAGCTCCGCGCGGTATCGGTCGCGGAATTCCGTCCAGCGGGCGGGATCGTGACCGAACCACTTGCGCAGCGCGGTCGATGGCGCGACCTCGCGGATCCAGTCGTCGAGTTGCAGGCCCTCGCGGCTTACCCCGCGGGGCCAGACCCCGTCGACCAGGACACGCGCACCGGAGATGCCCTCGAGATCGTCATAGACCCGTGCGATGCGGATGGCGTGAATTGCAGTCATTCCGTCAGCCGCGCCGGATCAGTCACGCCAGTAGCCGTTGGCCTCGGCGACGGTCGCGAAATAGGCGGCGATCACGCCCGAGACGTGGATCAGGCTGTCGGGGTCGTTTGCATAGGCGGGGCGCATTTTGTGCAACGTGTCCACGTCCGTCTGGGTGGTCTTGACGGCGCGGCGCGCCATCGACACCGCAAGGTCGAAGCCCTGTTCGGGCGTGTCGGTCAGCAGACTGGGCAGCCAGGACGACTCGTTCTCCTGGGCTTTGGCCGGTACCGTTGTGAAGACGAGGGCGCAGACGGCGAATGCGGTGAGGACCTGGCGTGTCATGTCTGTCTCCTTTGCTGCCTTGTCTTGTTTGGTGCCGGCGTTCGCTTCCGAAAGCTCGGCCTTGGCCTCGCCGCTCCGTGCGGCGGGCATCGGATCACTCGGCGGCGGCGCTCCGCAGCACGGGGATGTCCCCGGGGGCCATGCAGGCATCGGTGCAGGCCATGTGCAGCGACCGGGCGATCCGCTCGGCGCGCGCGATCACGTGTTCGGCGCCCGCGGGCGTGCAGACATAGCGTGCCGCTGTCCGGAACAGGGCAAGCCATCGGTCGAAATGAGCCGACCCGAGCCGCAGTGGCGCGTGTTTCGGCACCGGGCGCCCGTGATACCGACCCGTCATCAGCGTGACCGAGGACCAGAAGGCCACCATCCGATCCAGGTGCGGCGCCCAGTCGGTAATCCGCGCCACGAAGATGGGCGCCAGCACGGGATCGGCCCGCACCCAGTCGTAGAAGCGGTGCACCAGCTCGCGCAGCACATCGTCATCGAGGCCGGTCTCGTCCATCAGCGCGGCGGTCATCTCCGGCCGGGCGCTGGCGATTGCCGGGGTGGAGGCATTGGCGACCATCGGGCGCTCCCGTCTGTTGCATCTAGCAATACCCACAGTAATAGGTATTGTAAATACCTATTCAGGAGGGGTGTTCAGCCGACATGCGTCTTACGTCTTTCACCGACTACGGGCTGCGCATGCTGATGCGCATGGCAAGCGCGCCGGACCGTGCCTTCTCGACTGCGGAACTCGCTGAGGAATTCGGTCTGTCCCGCAATCACCTGGCCAAGATCATGCAGCGGCTGGCGCAGGCGGACCTTGTGCAGACAAGACGCGGCGGGGGCGGCGGGGCCATCCTCGCGCATCCTGCCGACGAGATCGCCCTGGGCCGGATCGTCCGCGCGCTGGAAGAGGGGCAGGCCCTGGTCGAATGCTTCGCGCCCGATGGCGGCGATTGCACGATAGAGCGCTGCTGCCGGCTCAAGGCGCGCCTGCGCTCGGCCGAGGCCGCCTTCCTCGCCGATCTCGACCGCTCGACGCTCGCCGACATTGCCCTTCCGGCAAGGCCGGATTTCTGAAGCGGTATGGCCCATTGGCGCAAACAAAAGGGCCTGGTTTGCAAACTTGACAATCGACGGGAAAAACGATCCGAGAAGGACAGGGCCGAGGGCGGCGCACGGGCCGGATGATCTGGAAGACCTAACCGAGACCCCTGAACCGGCGGGCTCCAAGTGAGCGGTGAAGAAAACAGAAAGGCCCGGCCTCGATGCATATTCTCCTTACGCGTCCCGCCCTGCAAGCCAAGACTATGAAGCTGCCGCTTGAAAACATGGGTTTACAGGTCTCGCTTGCGCCGATCCTGGATGTGTCGGATGTCGACTTCAGCCCTGAGACCCTCGAAGCTTCCAAGGCATTCGTCGTCACGTCGGTCTATGCCTCGCTGCGGATCGCCGGCGAGCCCTCGGCATGCAGGACCGTCCCGATTTACGCTGTCGGCGCCGGAACGGCTGCGCCCCTGCGTCGGGCGGGATTCACGTGTGTTCACGAAGCAGCCGGGGATGCGACAAGCTTGTTGGACCTCATCCTGAAGAAACGGAACCCGTCCGAGGGCCGGATCACCTATCTGAGCGGGTGGGACATCACCGAGGACATGGCCCGGGCGCTTGAGCGTCATGGCCATGACGCACGGCGCGTCGTTGCATATAGGGCCACGCCGGCGAAATCTCTCTCGAATGCGACACGGGAACTGCTCCGCCGTGGCGATATCGACTGCATTGTCTTCATGTCCTATCGCACCGCGCATTTCTTCACCGCGCTTTGCGAGGAGGCGAGGCTATCTGCTTGCCTGCAGACCATGACCGCCGCGGTCCTTTCGGAAAAGGTGGCAAGCGGCCTCGACCGGAAAGGCTGGCGTAAAATACGCGTGGCGACAGCCCCATCGCAAGAGGCCATGATCGATATACTTGCATCCGCACGCGATCAGGGTTTCCAAGAACACTCAACGCCTCTCTGACACGGCCCGGTCAGACCTCGCGAATGCCGGCGATCCTCACACAAGCGGCTGGGACATTATGATGCTGTCCCTGAGCGTTCTCTAATCGCCTTGGTCGAGCGCTGATCTCTCTGCCGTTTATCCTGCGTGCCGGCCTCTGAGGTTCTCTCCGTGGTCACCGCGCGGGAGCCACATGTTGGCGTTCAGGGTCGGGTGGATCGAACTGGTGTGCGCGGTCGGTACCGCACCGCCGATCTTCGGAGAAGGTTCGGGTTGCAACACCTGGGACCGAGAACGGAGATGACGATGACCGAAGAGAGAATGGCGCTATCCGATCTCCTTGATGGCGACTATCGCTCCAAAAGACCGGAACGAAACCGGTGCAGGTCCATTCGGCGCCAGAAGGTCGCAGGCCACGCCGTGCTCTTGATAAACACACGCGGATTGCCGATATCTCAGTCATGACCATGTTCAGTCTTCATACGAGGTTCCTGATCAACGCAGGAAACACACTGAACCGCCGGTAGCCCCGGGCGGGATCAGGCCGCTTGCCGGTCGGTCCGCGCCTCGGGGTCATCTCGATCTCTTACAGATCAGTCGAAGTGGCAAACGCGCCAATATGGCCGGAAGATCACGCCTGTGCGGGTCACCCAGCTGACGTGGTGCGTGCGTCTCGGTTCAGTTTCTTCGTCATGGAGCATGACATGCACCCCCACGTCTTCAAATCCAATACCCCTCACTTCCCACCCCCTCGAAGGGCCAGTCAGCTCAACCGCAAGCCCGGAGCATTTCGACGTTGGCTCCGGACCGCCTTCCGCCGCTGGCAACGCCGGAAAATGATCGAAACTCTTCGAGGCATGGATGATCGCCTGCTGCGCGACATCGGGATTGATCGCAGTGATATCCCGCGCGTCGTCGATGGTCTCACGGATCGCGAACTGAGCATGCGTCCAGTTTCATCGGATGTGCATGTCGATGCGGGGTGGCGCGGCGGCCGAACGGCATAGCCGGTCCTATTCTCGAGAATGCGCACCACTGGACGGCAGTGGTGCGCGGCAATGGCCGAGTAGCGGCTCGCCATGAAATGATGGAAAGGAGTGACGAAATGATGATCTGCAAGGCGGACTTCGAAGAGCTGTTCCCGGACCTTTTCGGGCCGAAGGACATAGAACCTTTGGCGGCGACGCCGAGCGCCAGATGCCTGGCGCGTTGGGAAGACGATGGTGGTCGCACGATATCGGCGAACATCATCCCGCTGCCACGCCGCTGGCCAATCCAGGAAGATCGACGTGGCTCATTCTTCGAGGTGCGCCGTCTGTGACCCCCTGTCGTCGACAGTCTGCCTCGTGGACCTCGTCATCAATTCGCCTTCTTCACCTTCTCGGGATCTGTGCATCCTTGACCGTTCCAGAACCGGCCCGGTCTCCAAGATTGACAGGTTGCGCCCGAAGACTAAGGTCTCCTCATGGTCATGCACGAGAACCTTTTCCGGTTTCTGCTTCTGAACCGCCCGGGTCCCCGGGCGGTCTGCGCATAAGCGCGTCTTCGACCACCTGGGGCTTTCTCACATCCTTGCATCTGAGAACGCGGGCTTCACCGCTCCGGGAGACACAACATGACCATTACCAAGATCACCCACCTGCCTGCCGGCAGTGACTTTCGATCGCTCTTTGAACGCTCCGCTGAGAAGACCGGCTTTCTTCTCACTGTCGACGACCGGCTCGGCATCGAGCACCTGCTTCGCTATCGCGGAACCACGAATTCGCCAAATCCCCCTCTCCTGAACGGGCTGCTGCGCCACAAGCTGCGGATCTCGCGCGGAACTCCCGAGCCGGCCTCGCCTGATCTCGTCGTGGCCGGATGCCATGTCACCTACATGGTCAGCGGTGAGGGCGCTCGCACCGGCGTGCTTTCCATGAACCCCGTGCCGGTCCCGGGACATATTCTCGTTGCTTCATTGCTTGGGGCGACCCTGATCGGAATGCGAAAGCTGCAGAAGGTTCCGCTTCTGCGGGACGACGGACAGATCGAAGTCGTCGTCGTGCTGGATGTGCGTCCGTCTCCGGACCACGACGCGGCCTGATGCCCTGATCCGCCCCTGGCGGGTCAGGGGCGATGGCCACCCATAATTCACTCACACCACCAGTAGGTGGAAAGGAAACTACGATGAACAAACAACGCTACACCTCTCGCGGCACCGCCCGGCGGCCCAGGGTCGTCATAGGTGCCGACTGCCTGGGAAGGCTCGAGGCACTTGCTGAGGGCGCGATCCAGCGCAACCCGGACCTTGCCGACCGACTGCTCAGCGAAATCGGCCGGGCCCGTATCGTTCCGGCGGCGGAACTCCCGCCGAACGTGGTGGCCATCGGTCGCGCGGTCACCTATCGCGACGAAACGACCGGCCAGGAAAAGTCGGTAACGCCAGTCTATCCAGAGGACGCCGACATCGCACGCGGCCGGATCTCGATCCTGACACCGATCGGGGTTGCCCTGCTCGGCCTGGCAGAGGGCGCATCGCTCCACTGGGACACCAGGGACGGAGAGCGGCGGGTTCTGACCGTGCTCCACGTCGCTTCCCAAGATGCGTCCGAACGGCTCGAGGCACAATGATCCGCCATTCCCTGGGCCTTGTCGAAGCCCATGCCCTGCCCGGAAGGAGTCGCTCGATACGCTGACTAAGCCACGACGCTCCTTCCGGGATATCGGCAATCGCCGCTTCGGCGCCTTCCCTTCCCGTTGAAAGAGGGTCTCATGAATCGTCACCTTCCGCTTGCCTGCCCGTCCTGCAAGACATCGCTTCCCCGCGCAGCCGCTCATCGTTGTCCCAGCTGTCGGCACATTATCGGGGGCGCTACCCCCATTATCCGAATTTCCTGTCGTCGTTGTGGCTCCGCCGTCGAGCGACATGCCGGCGCCGCCGTGACCTGCCTCCAGTGCCGGTCTCGACGACCGTCGCGGCATCAGGAACAGGGCTGCTGACATGAGACTTCTCATTCATCTCCGTCGGCTGATCTGGCCTTCGGTTCTGCTTCTTGTCTCAGCCGGCCTGGTAATCTTCGACCAGGATGTCGAGCCGCGGGTCGGACTGTCTCTCCGCCTGCCTGGCGGCGTCGTCGGTTGCCTTGCTGCGGCCTGGCTCGGTAGCCGGCTGTTCGGCCTGTTCGCAGATCGCCGGAGACGCGACAAGCGCCCGTACCCGCGCCTGTTTCGGGATCTCGTGGCGGTTCTGCTGTTCTTCGCCGCGATCGTTGCCTCTGCCGCGCTCTTGCTCGAACAAGGTCTCCTTGGCGCGCTTGCGGGATCGAGTTTGATACTCGCGGTGCTGGGTTTCGCGATCCGGAACGTCGTGGCCGACACGCTGTCCGGCATCGCACTGGGCGTCGAGGCACCCTACCGGATCGGGGACTGGGTCGATATCGAGCAGGTCGCACGAGGCAAGGTCATCGAGATCGGCTGGCGCACGACACGGGTGCTGACGCTGGACTCGACCTACATGATCCTGCCGAACAGCCAGATCGCGCGCCGACGCATCATCAACTACTCCGCCCCGAAACCGCAGTATCGCGCGCAGCTGTCGCTGAAGCTTGCGCATGAGGTTCCCGTGGACGCCGCCAAGGAAATGATCCTGAAGGCCGTGGGCGAGGCGCGCCTGATCCAGACCGAACCGGCACCGGATGTCCGCGTCCAGGAGCTGGGAAGCGACGGCAACTCCTATGCGGTCCGGTTCTGGCTGTCGCGCTTCGAACGGGACGTCGATTGCCGGGACGAGCTACTGTCTCTGATCGACTGCGCGATGCGGAAAGCGAAAGTCCCGACCCCGCGCATGCAGATCGAGATGAATCGTCCCCGCGGGAAAGCCATGCTTCCCGTCGATCATGAAACGGAGGTCGCACGGATATTCGGTAACCCTCCGGCGGGGCTTGCAGTTACCCACAAGTATCCGCCGGGGGCGTTGCGAGGCGGGCACCTTCGACGAGGTCGGCGAGGCGGGAGAAGCCCCGCCATATCACCGTC
>NZ_SLWW01000024.1 GCF_004342445.1 Rhodovulum euryhalinum | reverse complement strand
TCGCAGCCGTCAATGTCGTCTTGCCATGATCCACGTGACCAATCGTCCCGATGTTCACGTGCGGTTTCGTCCGTTCGAATTTTGCCTTCGCCATGATAGCGCTTCCTTTTTTACTGTCCGACGCCCGCCCTGGAGCTGATCCGGGGTCTCGCCGCGATTGCGTGTTCACCGGGGCCCCGGCTCATGGCCGGGGCGCCTTGCTGCATCAGGCGTATTTCGCCTGGATCTCGTCGCTGATGTTCTGCGGCACCGGCTCGTAATGGTCGAACTGCATCGTGAACTGCGCACGGCCCGAGGACATCGAGCGCAGGGTGTTGATGTAGCCGAACATGTTGGCGAGCGGGACATAGGCGTTGATGACATTCGCGTTGCCGCGGGTGTCCTGGCCCTGCACCTGGCCGCGCCGACTGGTGAGATCCCCGATGATGCCGCTGGTATATTCCTCGGGCGTCACCACCTCGACCTTCATGATCGGCTCGAGCAGCTTGGCGCCGGCCTTCTTGAGACCGTCGCGCATCGCGGCACGCGAGGCGATCTCGAAGGCGAGGACCGACGAGTCGACGTCGTGGTAGGCGCCGTCCACCAGCGCAACCTTGAAGTCGATCACCGGGAAGCCCGCAAGCGGCCCCGAATCCATCACAGACTGGATACCCTTCTCGACGCCGGGGATGTATTCCTTCGGCACCGAGCCGCCGACGATCTTGCTCTCGAAGCTGTAGCCTTCACCCGGGGTGGTCGGCTCGATCACCAGCTTGATGCGGGCGAACTGGCCCGAGCCGCCGGTCTGCTTCTTGTGCGTATAGTCGATTTCGGCCTTGTGGCTGATCGTCTCGCGATAGGCGACCTGGGGCGCACCGATATTCGCCTCGACCTTGAACTCGCGCTTCATGCGGTCGACAAGGATGTCGAGGTGAAGTTCGCCCATGCCCTTCATGATGGTCTGGCCCGACTCGATGTCGGTCTCGACGCGGAAGGACGGGTCCTCGGCGGCCAGACGCTGCAGCGCCTGGGCCATCTTTTCCTGGTCGGCCTTGGTCTTGGGTTCGACCGCGATCTCGATCACCGGCTCGGGGAAGGTCATGGTTTCCAGGACCACCGGCTTGGCCGCATCGCACAGCGTGTCGCCCGTGGTGGTCTCCTTAAGACCGGCCAGCGCGATGATGTCGCCTGCGAAGGCCTCGTCGATTTCCTCGCGGTTGTTCGAGTGCATCATCATCATCCGGCCGACGCGCTCGCGCTTGCCCTTGGTCGCGTTCAGCATCTGGTCGCCCTTCTTGAGCTGACCGGAATAGAGCCGCGTGAAGGTGAGCGAGCCGACGAACGGGTCGTTCATGATCTTGAACGCGAGGCCCGCGAAGGGCTGGGCGTCATCGGCCGACCGCTCGATATTGCGGGTCTCGGTCTCGTCGCCCGGAGCAAAGCCCATGTAGGCCGGCACGTCGAGCGGCGAGGGCAGGAAGTCGATCACCGAGTTCAAGAGCGGCTGGACGCCCTTGTTCTTGAAGGCGGACCCCGCGGTCACCGGCACGAAGGACAGGCTGAGCGTGCCCTTGCGGATCAGCTTGCGCAGGGTGGCCTCGTCGGGCTCGTTGCCTTCGAGATAGGCTTCCATCGCGGCATCGTCCTGCTCGACGGCAAGCTCGACCAGCGTGGCGCGCCATTCGTCGGCCAGGTCCTTCAACTCGTCACGGATCGGCTGGCGGGTCCAGGAGGCACCCAGATCCTCGCCCTTCCAGGTCCACTCTTCCATCGAGATCAGGTCGATGATCCCCTCGAGCTGGTCCTCGGCCCCGATCGGCAGCGCGATCGGCGCGGGCGTGGCCCCGGTGCGGTCCTTGATCATCTTCACGCAGTTGAAGAAATCGGCGCCGATCTTGTCCATCTTGTTGACGAAGACAATGCGCGGAACCTTGTAGCGGTCGGCCTGGCGCCACACCGTTTCGGTCTGCGGCTCGACACCGGCATTGGCATCCAGCAGGCAGATCGCGCCGTCGAGCACGGCGAGCGAGCGCTCGACCTCGATGGTGAAGTCGACGTGGCCGGGGGTGTCGATGATATTGAACCGGAACTTGGTGTCCGACGTGCCCTCGGCGGTCGGATCCTCCTGGCGCTGCCAGAAGGTCGTGGTCGCGGCCGACGTGATGGTGATGCCGCGTTCCTGCTCCTGTTCCATCCAGTCCATCGTCGCGGCGCCGTCATGCACCTCGCCGATCTTGTGGGACTTGCCGGTGTAGTAGAGGATACGCTCGGTCGTCGTCGTCTTGCCGGCGTCGATATGCGCCATGATACCGAAGTTGCGGTAGCGCTGAAGGGGGTATTCGCGTGCCATGATCTCGGTTCCCGGCCTTGTCTGTTACCAGCGGTAGTGGCTGAACGCCTTGTTGGCGTCGGCCATCTTGTGAGTATCTTCGCGCTTCTTGACCGCCGTGCCGCGGGATTGCGCCGCGTCGACCACTTCGCCGGCGAGGCGTTCTTCCATGGTGTTCTCGTTGCGCTTGCGGCTGGCGTCGATCAGCCAGCGGATTGCCAGCGCCTCTCGGCGCTCGGGGCGCACCTCGACCGGCACCTGATAGGTCGCACCGCCGACGCGGCGCGAGCGCACCTCGACCGAGGGCTTGACGTTGTCCAGCGCGTCGCGGAACACCTCGACCGCCGACCGCTTGAGACGGCTCTCGACCCGTTCGAGCGCATTGTAGACGATGCGCTCGGCGACCGATTTCTTGCCGTCGACCATCAGGTTGTTCATGAATTTCGTCAGAACCCGGTCACCATACTTGGCGTCGGGCAGAACTTCGCGCTTCTCGGCAGCGTGACGACGGGACATAGACGTCTCTCCTTACTTCGGACGCTTGGCGCCGTATTTCGAGCGGCGCTGCTTGCGGTCTTTGACGCCCTGGGTATCCAGCACACCACGCAGGATGTGGTAGCGGACACCCGGAAGGTCCTTGACCCGGCCGCCGCGGATCAGCACGACCGAGTGTTCCTGAAGGTTGTGGCTTTCGCCGGGGATGTAGCTGATCACCTCGAACCCGTTGGTGAGGCGCACCTTGGCAACCTTCCGCATGGCCGAGTTCGGCTTCTTCGGCGTGGTGGTATAGACGCGCGTGCAGACGCCCCGCTTCTGCGGGCAACCCTGCAGGTGCTGGGACTTCTGGCGTTTCACTTTCGGCTGCCGCGGCTTGCGGATCAGCTGCTGGATTGTCGGCATTCCGGTTCCCCGTGTTGCAACCCGTTCAAATCTCGTCTCATGCGCTTCGTGCGTCCACAAAACGCGCAAACCGCATGCGGTCCGCTCTTGCGGGACCGACGCGGTGGAATTCCAGAGGATCGGGGCCGTGGGCCCGGATCGTGACCACTTCAGTTCTGATTTCAGGCACGGGCGGACAGGGCCGCCGACCCGAGGTGGACGCCGTATATGGGGAGTCGGAAGGGTTGTCAACAGCGATCCCGGCGACGCGCTCAGCGCAGACGCAGAGGAACCGGACCCGGACGTGCCAGTCGACGTTCGCGGTAGAAGGTGAAGATCCCGGTCGCCACCACGATGGCCGCCCCCACCAGCGTCACCCCCGAGGGCCAGTCGCCGAACACCGCCGCCCCCAGAAGCAGCGCCCAGATCAGCGCGGTATAGCGAAAAGGCGCCACTACCGCGACCTCGCCCACCCGCATGGCCATGATCGAGAAGATATAGCCGCAGATCACGAAAACGGTGGCCCCCGCAAGCTGCAGCCCAGGCCTTGCCCCAAGCGGCACCCAGTCGGTCCCGGCCGCGCCAAGCCCGGCGAAAAGCGTGACACCCAGCGCCGCCGACAGCGCCACGGTCATCGACGGCACCCCGCCCGACAGCCGCCGCGTGACGAGGTCGCGCAGCGTCACGCAGCCGACCGAGATCAGGGCGTAGACCGAGAAGACGTTGAACCCCTCGGTTCCCGGCCGGACGATGAGCAACACCCCGCCAAAACCGATTCCGATCGCCAGCCAGCGCCGCCAGCCGACCGCCTCGCCCAGAAACAGCGCCCCGGCCAGGGTAACGGCCAGCGGCACCGCCTGGAGAATCGCGGTCACGTTGGCGAGCGGCATGTTGAACAGCGCCGAGATGAAGAAATAGGCCGCGCCGGTCTCGGCCAGCGTCCGGACGCAGATCAACCCCCAGTCGCGGCGGGACAGCCGCAGGCGCAGCGACCCCATCACCCGGGAAAGCACCAGCAGCAGAAGGATCGTGCCGCAGCCCCTGACGAACAGCGCCTGGAAGAACGGAACCTCGTCCGACGCCGCCTTCATGCAGGCGTCGTTGAAGGTGAAGGCGGCCATGCTGCCCATCATCAGGGCCGCACCGCGCATGTTGTCGGACAACGGAACCATGCGTCCGCCATTAGCAGGAACGCCGGAAAGGAAAAGCGCCGTTTGCGTCCAGAGCGGGCGGCAGCGGTGCCGGACGAGGCGGAGCTTCGCCGACGGATGCTTGCGCTGGGACCCGGCGCGCGTGAAGATGGGTGGCGCGGGCTGCCAGGAGGGTCCGATGACGCCGCAAGACCTGTCGGACATCTACAATGGATATATTGACTGCCTGAACACTCAGGACTGGGGCCGATTGGGCGAATTTGTCCATGATGACGTTGAACACAATGAGAACCGGATCGGCCTGCCGGGGTATCGGGACATGCTCGAGGGCGATTTTCGCGCCATTCCGGACCTTCGCTTCAACATCGGGTTGATCGTGTCCCAGCCGCCCTGCATCGCCGCGCGCCTGCATTTCGACTGCACCCCCATCGGATCGCTTTTCGATCTTCCGGTGGACGGCAAGCGCGTGAGGTTCGACGAAAACGTCTTCTACAGGTTCACCGGCGGCAAGATCAGGCAGGTGTGGTCGATCATCGACAAGGCCGCGATCACGGCGCAGATCCGCGACGGGAACGGCGGCGCAACGGGGTGAGCCCGCGACTCCGTGGGGCGCCCGTCGTCCGTGCATCGCCCACTCACCAGACGAAAACGCCCCCGCCATCGCTGGCGGGGGCGCCTGTCTCGACGGGAAGGCCGCCTATTCCTCGCGGCTTTCCGGGGTCTCGACGAGGCCGAAATCGTCCTCGTCGATATCGCCGAACGTATCCATCGGGGCGACCAGCGCCGCGGCGGCCTCGGCCTCGGCCTGACGCGCCTCGATCACCTTCTGATCGCGCTCGGCCGCGATGCGGCGCACGCGCTGGCTGGCCCCGCCGGTACCCGCCGGGATCAGCCGGCCGACGATGACGTTCTCCTTGAGGCCCACCAGCTTGTCGCGCTTGCCCTGCACGGCCGCCTCGGTCAGCACCCGCGTCGTCTCCTGGAAGGACGCGGCCGAGATGAAGGACCGGGTCTGGAGCGACGCCTTGGTGATGCCCAGCAGGATCGGCTGGCCTTCGGCGGGACGCCCACCCTTGGCCATCACCTTTTCGTTGGCTTCTTCCAGTTCGGCCTTGTCGACATGTTCGCCCTTCAGAAGCGTGGTGTCGCCGGACTCGAGGATCTCCCACTTCTGCAGCATCTGGCGGACGATCACCTCGATGTGCTTGTCGTTGATCTTCACGCCCTGCAGGCGATAGACCTCCTGCACCTCGTCGATCATGTAATCGGCCAGCGCCTCGACCCCCATGATGGCGAGGATGTCATGCGGCGCGGGGTTGCCGTCCATGATGTAGTCGCCCTTCTGGACGAAATCGCCCTCCTGCACGGGGATGTGCTTGCCCTTGGGAACCATGTATTCGACCGGCTCCATGGTGTCATCCGCGGGCTCGATCGTGATCCGGCGCTTGTTCTTGTAGTCGCGGCCGAACCGCACATAGCCGTCGATCTCGGCGATGATCGCGTGGTCCTTGGGACGGCGCGCCTCGAACAGTTCCGCCACCCGCGGCAGACCGCCGGTGATGTCCTTGGTCTTGGCGCCCTCGCGCGGGATACGCGCCACCACGTCGCCGGCCCGGATCTCCTGCTGGTCCTCGACCGACAGGATCGCATCGACCGACATCGGATAGGTGACCGGGTTGCCCTGCTCGTTGCGCACGGGCTCGCCGGTCGCCGGATCGACGATGATGATCTCGGGCTTCAGATCGTTGCCGCGCGGCGCGGTGCGCCAGTCGGACACGATCTTCTGGGTCATGCCGGTGGCATCGTCGGTATCCTCGCGCACCGAGATGCCGGTGACGAGGTCGACGAACCGGGCGATGCCCGCCTTCTCGGCGATGATCGGCAGGGTGTAGGGATCCCATTCGAACAGCTTGTCGCCGCGCTTGACCATGGCGCCCTCGGCCACGAAGACCTTGGTGCCATAGCCGGTCTTGAAGCTCGCCCGCTCGACGCCGTTCTCGTCGATGATCGCAAGCTGCATGTTGCGGCCCATCACGATCTGGTCGCCCGCGGCGTTCTTCAGCAGGTTCGGGTTGCGGAACTCGACCTTGCCCTCCTGGCTGGCTTCCTGGAACGACTGCTGGCCGCCCTGGGCAATGCCGCCGATGTGGAAGGTCCGCATCGTCAGCTGGGTGCCCGGCTCGCCGATCGACTGGGCGGCGATGATGCCCACCGCCTCGCCGACGTTCACCATGGTGCCCCGGGCAAGGTCACGCCCGTAGCAGGCCGCGCAGACGCCCTCCTCGGCCTCGCAGGTCAGCGGGCTGCGGATGCGCACGGTGGCCACGCCCGCCTTCTCGATCGCGTCGGCCTTGCGCTCGTCGATCAGTTCGTTGCGGCTGACCAGCACCTCGTCGGTGCCGGGCCGAAGCACGTCATCGGCTGAAACCCGGCCGAGCAGGCGTTCGGCAAGCGTCGCCACCACTTCACCGTCGTTGACGGCCGCCTCGCAGGTGATCGCCTTGTCGGTGCCGCAGTCGTTCTGGCGCACGATGCAGTCCTGCGCGACGTCCACCAGACGCCGGGTCAGGTAGCCCGAGTTCGCGGTCTTGAGCGCGGTATCGGCCAGACCCTTGCGGGCGCCGTGAGTCGAGTTGAAGTATTCAAGAACGGTCAGGCCTTCCTTGAAGTTCGAGATGATCGGCGTCTCGATGATCTCGCCCGACGGCTTGGCCATCAGGCCGCGCATGCCGCCCAGCTGCTTCATCTGGGCGGGCGAACCCCGCGCGCCCGAGTGGGACATCATGTAGACCGAGTTCGGCTCCTTCTCGGCGCCGGCATCGTCAATGCGCACGGCCGAGATTTCCGCCATCATCGCGGCGGCCACCTCGTCGGAACATTTCGACCAGGCATCGACGACCTTGTTGTACTTCTCACCCTGGGTGATCAGGCCGTCCATGTATTGCTGTTCGAATTCCTTGACCTGGTCACGCACGCCCTCGACGATGGTCCATTTCGAGTCCGGAATGACCATGTCGTCCTTGCCGAACGAAATCCCGGCCTTGAATGCCTCCTTGAAGCCCATCGACATGATCTGGTCGCAGAAGATGACCGATTCCTTCTGGCCGCAATAGCGGTAGACGGTGTCGATGACCTGCTGCACTTCCTTCTTGCGCAGCAGGCGGTTGACCAGTTCGAAGGGGGCCTTTGCGTTCAAGGGCAGCAGCGCGCCCAGACGCACCCGGCCGGGGGTCGTCTCGAACCGTTGCAGCACCTCGTTGCCATGCGCGTCGATCTGCTTGATCCGGGCGGTCACGCGGGCATGCAGATGCACCTCGCCCGCGTCCAGCGCGTGCTGCACCTCGTCCACGTCGGCAAAGGCCATTCCCTCGCCCTTCATGCCCTGGCGCTCCATCGAGATGTAGTAGAGGCCGAGCACCATGTCCTGCGACGGCACGATGATAGGCGCGCCGTTGGCGGGCGACAGCACGTTGTTCGTCGACATCATCAGCACGCGCGCTTCCAGCTGGGCTTCCAGCGAAAGCGGAACGTGGACGGCCATCTGGTCGCCATCGAAGTCGGCGTTGAAGGCCGAGCAGACCAGCGGGTGAAGCTGGATCGCCTTGCCCTCGATCAGGATCGGCTCGAACGCCTGGATGCCCAGACGGTGCAGCGTCGGCGCGCGGTTCAGCAGCACGGGATGCTCGCGGATCACTTCGTCGAGGATGTCCCAGACCTCGGGGCGCTCCTTCTCGACCAGCTTCTTGGCCTGCTTGACGGTGCTGGACAGGCCCTTGGCCTCAAGCCGCGAGTAGATGAACGGCTTGAAGAGTTCGAGCGCCATCTTCTTCGGCAACCCGCACTGGTGCAGCTTGAGTTCCGGCCCGGTCACGATGACCGAACGGCCCGAGAAGTCCACGCGCTTGCCCAGAAGGTTCTGGCGGAACCGGCCCTGCTTGCCCTTGAGCATGTCGGACAGCGATTTCAGCGGGCGCTTGTTCGCGCCGGTGATGACCCGGCCGCGGCGGCCGTTGTCGAACAGCGCGTCCACCGCCTCTTGCAGCATCCGCTTTTCGTTGCGCACGATGATATCGGGCGCACGCAGTTCGATCAGCCGCTTGAGACGGTTGTTCCGGTTGATGACCCGGCGATACAGATCGTTCAGGTCCGAGGTCGCAAAACGGCCGCCGTCCAGCGGCACCAGCGGGCGCAGTTCCGGCGGGATCACCGGGATCACCGTCAGCACCATCCACTCGGGGCGGTTGCCCGATTCCAAGAAGCTCTCGACGACCTTCAGCCGCTTGATGATCTTCTTGGGCTTCAGTTCGCCGGTGGCCTCTTTCAGCTCTTCGCGCAGCTTCTCGGCATCGGCCTCAAGGTCGATCGCGGCCAGCATCTCGCGGATCGCCTCGGCGCCGATATTGGCTTGGAAGGCGTCGGTGCCGTACTGGTCCTGAGCGTCGAGATAGTCTTCCTCGGTCAGCAACTGGCCATAGGACAGATCCGTCAGACCAGGTTCGGTGACGACGTAGTTCTCGAAGTAGAGGACGCGCTCCAGATCGCGCAGCGTCATGTCCAGCATCAGGCCGATGCGGGAGGGCAGCGATTTCAGGAACCAGATATGCGCCACCGGCGCGGCCAGTTCGATATGGCCCATGCGCTCGCGCCGGACCTTTTGCAGCGTCACCTCGACGCCGCATTTCTCGCAGACGACGCCGCGATACTTCATGCGCTTGTACTTGCCGCACAGGCACTCGTAATCCTTGATCGGCCCGAAGATGCGGGCGCAGAACAACCCGTCACGCTCGGGCTTGAACGTGCGGTAGTTGATCGTTTCGGGCTTCTTGATCTCGCCGTAGGACCAGCTGAGGATGCGTTCGGGCGAGGCCAGCGAGACCTTGATCTCGTCGAACTGCTTGGGCGCGGCGAGCGGGTTGAAGGGGTTGGTGGTCAGTTCCTGGTTCATGTCTCAATCCTTGAAAGGCTGGCGGAAGGGAGAACGAGCGGTGGGTTTCACCCACCCTACGACGCTTGCGTAGGGTGGGTGCCAACCCACCATCGGGCGCGGGCCCTACTCGTCTTCCTCCGCATCCAGGAGTTCCATGTTCAGCCCGAGGCCGCGGACTTCCTTCACCAGAACGTTGAAGGATTCCGGCACGCCGGCCTCGAAGTTGTCCTCGCCCTTGACGATCGACTCGTAGACCTTGGTCCGGCCTGCCACGTCGTCCGACTTCACCGTCAGCATCTCCTGCAGGGTGTAGGCGGCGCCATAGGCTTCCAGCGCCCAGACCTCCATCTCGCCGAAGCGCTGGCCGCCGAACTGGGCCTTGCCGCCCAGCGGCTGCTGGGTGACCAGGCTGTAGGGCCCGGTCGAGCGCGCGTGGATCTTGTCGTCCACCAGGTGATGCAGTTTCAGCAGGTACTTGACGCCCACGGTCACGGGGCGCGCGAACCGCTCGCCACTCCGGCCGTCGAACAGCACCGACTGGCCCGACGTGTCAAAGCCCGCGCGCGTCAGCGCGTCGTTCACGTCGGCCTCCTTGGCGCCGTCGAAGACCGGCGTCGCGATCGGCACGCCGCGGGTCACGGTCGAGGCGGACTCGACGAGGGTTGCCTCGTCCATGTCCTTGATGCCTTCCTCGTAGACATCGTCGCCATAGGCCAGCCGCATCGCCTCGCGCACCGGGGTCAGGTCGCCCGAGCGGCGGTATTCGCCCAGCGCGTCGTCGATCCGGATCCCCAGGCCGCGCGCGGCCCAGCCCATGTGGGTTTCCAGGATCTGGCCCACGTTCATCCGCGAGGGCACGCCCAGCGGGTTCAGCACCAGGTCGACCGGCGTGCCGTCGCTCAGGAACGGCATGTCCTCCATCGGCACCACCTTGGACACGACGCCCTTGTTGCCGTGGCGGCCGGCCATCTTGTCGCCGGGCTGCAGCTTGCGTTTGACCGCAATGAAGACCTTGACCATCTTCATCACGCCGGGCGGCAGGTCGTCGCCGCGGCGCACCTTTTCGACCTTGTCCTCGAAGCGGTGGTCGAGCGCGCGTTTCTGCGCCTCGAACTGGGCATTCAGCGCCTCGACCTGGGCCGCGTCCGTCTCGTCGGCCAGGGCGAGTTGCCACCATTGCCCCTTGGACAGGGTCTCCAGCAGCGCCTCGGTGATCTCGGCATTTGCCGGAACCCCTTTCGGCCCCTTCACGGCGGTCTTGCCCAGGATCATCGACTTGAGGCGCGCATAGATGTTGCGCTCGAGGATCGCCAGCTCGTCGTCGCGGTCGCGGGCAAGGCTTTCGACCTCTTCCCGCTCGATCTGCAGCGCCCGTTCGTCCTTGTCGACGCCGTGCCGGTTGAACACGCGCACCTCGACAACGGTGCCGTAATCCCCCGGCGGCAGGCGCAGCGAGGTATCGCGCACATCCGACGCCTTCTCGCCGAAGATCGCGCGCAGCAGTTTTTCCTCGGGCGTCATCGGGCTTTCGCCCTTGGGGGTGATCTTGCCCACCAGGATGTCGCCCGGGCCGACCTCGGCGCCGATATAGACGATGCCCGCCTCGTCGAGATTGCGCAGCGCCTCTTCGCCCACGTTCGGGATGTCGCGGGTGATTTCCTCGGGTCCGAGTTTGGTGTCGCGGGCCGCGACCTCGAATTCCTCGATATGGATCGAGGTGAACACGTCATCGCGCGCGATGCGTTCCGAGATCAGGATCGAGTCCTCGTAGTTGTAGCCGTTCCAGGGCATGAACGCGACGATCACGTTCTTGCCGAGCGCAAGCTCGCCCATGTCGGTCGAGGGGCCGTCGGCGACCACCTCGCCCTTGGCGACCGTGTCGCCCACCTTCACCAGCGGTTTCTGGTTGATGCAGGTGTTCTGGTTCGACCGCTGGAACTTGCGCAGACGGTAGATGTCGACGCCCGGATCGCCCGGTTCCAGATCCTCGGTGGCGCGCACCACGATCCGGGTGGCGTCCACCTGGTCGATGATACCCGCGCGCCGTGCCTGGATGGCAGCGCCCGAGTCGATCGCCACCTTGGACTCGATGCCGGTGCCCACGAAGGGCGCATCCGCCTGCAACAGCGGCACCGCCTGGCGCTGCATGTTCGACCCCATCAGCGCGCGGTTGGCGTCGTCGTTTTCCAGGAACGGGATCAGCGAGGCCGCGACCGAGACCAGCTGTTTCGGCGACACGTCGATCAGGTCGACATTCTCGCGCGGCGCCATGGTGTATTCGCCCGACTGGCGGGTGTTCACCAATTCGTTCTCGAACCGGCCCTCGCCGTCGAGATGCGCGTTCGCCTGGGCGACGGTATGGCGCATCTCTTCGGTGGCGGACATATAGATGACATCGTCGGTCACCTGCGCGCCCTTCACCCGGCGATAGGGGGTCTCGATGAAGCCGTACTTGTTCACCCGCGCAAAGGTCGCGAGGCTGTTGATCAGGCCGATGTTCGGGCCTTCCGGCGTCTCGATCGGGCACATCCGGCCATAATGCGTCGGATGGACGTCGCGCACCTCGAAGCCGGCGCGTTCGCGGGTCAGACCACCCGGCCCAAGGGCCGACAGGCGTCGCTTGTGGGTGACTTCCGACAGCGGGTTGGTCTGGTCCATGAACTGCGACAACTGCGACGAGCCGAAGAACTCGCGCACGGCGGCCGCGGCCGGTTTGGCGTTGATCAGGTCCTGCGGCATGACGGTGTCGATCTCGACGGACGACATGCGTTCCTTGATCGCGCGCTCCATCCGCAGCAGACCCACGCGATACTGGTTCTCCATCAGTTCGCCGACCGACCGCACCCGGCGGTTGCCCAGGTGGTCGATGTCGTCGATCTCGCCCTTGCCGTCACGCAGTTCCACCAGCGCCTTGATGCAGGCGATGATGTCGTCGCGGCGCAGCGTGCGCTGGGTGTCGGGCGCATCGAGGTTGAGACGCATGTTCATCTTGACCCGGCCCACGGCCGACAGGTCATAGCGCTCTGAATCGAAGAACAGCGCGTCGAACAGGATCGTGGCGGCCTCGACGGTGGGCGGCTCGCCCGGGCGCATCACGCGATAGATGTCCATCAGCGCGGTGTCGCGGCCCATGTTCTTGTCCATCGCCATGGTGTTGCGGATGTACGGGCCAACATTGATGTTGTCGATGTCGAGCACCGGGATATCGGTGATCCCGGCGTCGAGCAGCGCCTTGAGCGTGCCGCCGGAAACCTCGCCATCCTTGTCGACCGTCCAGGTCAGTTCGTCGCCGGCCTCGACATAGATCGCGCCGGTCTCTTCGTTGATGATGTCCTTGGCAACATAACGGCCGATGATGTGGTCGAAGGGCACCAGCAGTTCGGTGACCTTCCCCTCTTCGATCAACTTCTTGACCTGCCGCGGCGTGACCTTGTCACCGGCCTTGCAGATCACCTCGCCGGTGGCGGCATCCACCAGGTCATAGGTCGGCCGGGTGCCGCGCGCCCGCTCGGGGAAGAACCGGGTGACCCAGCCCTTGTTCTTCGAAAGCTTGAACTCGACCGTCTCGTAATAGGCATCCATGATGCCTTCCTGGTCCAACCCCAGCGCATAGAGCAGCGTGGTGACCGGCAGTTTCCGGCGGCGGTCGATACGCGCGAAGACATTGTCCTTGGCGTCGAACTCGAAATCGAGCCAGGAACCGCGATAGGGGATGATCCGGCAGGCGAACAGCAGCTTGCCCGAGCTGTGCGTCTTGCCCTTGTCATGGTCGAAGAACACGCCAGGAGAGCGGTGCATCTGGGAAACGATCACCCGCTCGGTCCCGTTCACGATGAACGTGCCGTTCTGGGTCATGAGCGGCATGTCGCCCATGAACACGTCCTGCTCCTTGATGTCCTTCACCGACTTGGCGCCGGTATCCACGTCGACATCGAACACGATCAGGCGCAGGGTGACCTTCAGCGGCGCGGCATAGGTCATGTCGCGCTGTTGACATTCGTCGACGTCGTATTTCGGCTTTTCCAATTCGTAGCGGACGAATTCCAGAACCGCCGTCTCGTTGAAATCCTTGATCGGAAAGACCGACTGGAACACGCCCTGGATGCCGTCGCCATCGGCGGGCACCGGGCCGTCGCCCGAATTCAGGAACAGATCATACGAGGATTTCTGGACCTCGATGAGGTTCGGCATCTCCAGCACTTCGCGGATCTTGCCATAGTATTTGCGGAGTCGTTTCTGGCCAACGTAGCTCTGCGCCATGTTTGGTCTCACCTTTCGTCTGTCGCGGGCGCATCCAGCCGTCGGGCCACGGTGGCGCGCCGCTCGCGATGAAGGGGGTAAGGTTCCATTCCTGCGGGCCGTCCCACCGGCCGCTCCCGAACCTCGAACCGCTCCTTGAAAAGGGCTCGGGCGATCAAGCCCTTTTCAAGACAGGTTCGGCCGGGCCCGGGGTTTTCCCCGGACCCAGCCTTTTCCAGACGGATCGCGGGCCAACGCCCGCGCCCGGATCACTTGAGCTCGACTTCGGCGCCGGCCGCTTCGAGCTTGCCCTTGATGTCCTCGGCTTCGGCCTTGGAGACCTGCTCCTTGACGGCCTTGCCGCCAGCCTCGACCAGATCCTTGGCTTCCTTGAGGCCAAGACCGGTGATCGCGCGGACTTCCTTGATCACGTTGATCTTGTTGGCACCGGCGTTCTTGAGGATCACGTCGAACTCGGTCTGCTCTTCCGCGGCGGCGGCTTCGCCACCGGCGGCCGGGCCGGCCATCATCACGGCGCCGCCCGCGGCGGGCTCGATGCCGTATTCGTCCTTCAGGATGGTTTTCAGTTCCTGGGCCTCGAGAAGCGTGAGGTTCACGATCTCTTCGGCGAGTTTCTTCAGATCAGCCATTTTCTGTTCCGTTCTTTCACATGTTCTGTTCCAACGCGGGGCGGTCCTGCCTCACGCGGGTCACGAAGTTGCTCAAGCGGCTTCCGCACGCTCCTCGATGGTCGAGAGGATGCTTGCGATATTGGAAGCGGGCGCGCCAATGGCACCGGCGATGTTGCTGGCGGGTGCGCCGATACAGCCGACGATCGAAGCGATAAGCTCCTCGCGCGACGGCATTTCGGACACTGCCTTGACACCGGCCCGGTCCAGGGCCGTCCCACCCATCGCCCCGCCAAGGATCTGGAACTTCTGATTGTCCTTGGCAAAGGCTTCCGCGACCTTGGCTGCCGCCACGGGGTCTTCGGAATAGGTGAGCACGGTCATGCCCGTCAGAAGGTTGGCGATGCTTTCGCAGGGCTTTCCTTCCAGGGCGATCTTGGCGAGCCTGTTCTTGGCGACGCGTACGGCACCATCCGCGGCACGCATGCGCGCGCGAAGGTCCTGCATCTCGGCAACCGTGAGACCCGCGTAGTGCGCAACCACCACGACGCCAGAGCTTTCGAAGATCTGGCCGAGTTCCTCGACCACTTTCTCTTTCTGGGCTCTATCCACAGTTTTACTCCAAATTGGGGGTTGCCCCCCGGCTCAGGTCTGCCGGACCGATGGTCCGGCGTTCGGGTCCGTGAGGTCCCGAGGCCAGGATCGCCCGAAGGAAAGTCCTTCGCGGAATTCTGTCTCGTTTCCCCATCTCGGGAAGGACATTAAGCTGCCGGGTCACCCCGGCCGCACCCTCCGTCTCGGACAGGACGGGGCGTTTCCGCTCCGTCATCCCCGCGCCCGAAGGCGCGGGAATTCGTCATGGTGGGCCGAAGCCCACCGAAATCAATGGCCCGTGGCAGAGGTCACGTCGACCGACACGCCCGGCCCCATGGTGGAGCTCAGCGACACCTTGCGAAGATAGGTGCCCTTGGCGCCCGAGGGCTTGGCGCGGCTGACCGCCTCGACGAAGGCGCGCACGTTCTCGACAAGCTTGCCATCGTCGAACGATGCCTTGCCGACACCGGCATGCACGACACCCGCCTTCTCGGCGCGGAACTGCACCTCGCCGCCCTTGGCATTCTTGACCGCCTCGGCCACGTCCATCGTCACCGTGCCGACCTTGGGGTTCGGCATCAGGTTGCGCGGGCCGAGGATTTTCCCCAGCCGGCCGACGATCGGCATCATGTCCGGGGTGGCGATGCAGCGGTCGAACTCGATCGTGCCGCCCTGGATCGTTTCCATCAGGTCTTCGGCGCCCACGATATCCGCACCGGCCGCCTTGGCCTCGTCAGCCTTGGGGCCCCGGGCAAACACGGCGACGCGCACGTCCTTGCCGGTGCCGTTCGGCAGCGTGACCACGCCGCGCACCATCTGGTCGGCGTGGCGCGGATCGACACCAAGATTCATGGCGATCTCGATCGTCTCGTCGAACTTGGCGCTGGCGTTCTGCTTGATCAGCGCCACCGCGTCCTCGACGCTCAGGTTGTCCTTGCCGGCCACGGCTTCGCGCGCAGCGCGGACACGTTTTCCATGTTTCGCCATTGCGCTTACCCCTTGACCTCGATGCCCATCGACCGGGCCGACCCCAAAATGATCTGCATTGCGCCCTCGATGTCGTTGGCGCTCAGATCCTTCATCTTCGTCTCGGCGATCTCGCGCACCTGCGCCACGGTCACGGTGCCGGCCGTTTCGCGGCCCGGCTTGGTCGACCCCTTGGCACGGTTGCGCTTGCCCACCGGCTTCAGGCCCGCCGCCTTCTTGAGGAGGTAGGACGCCGGGGGCGTCTTGATGTCCATCGCGAAGGACTTGTCCTGGTAGTAGGTGATTACCGTCGGGCAGGGGGCACCGGGCTCCATGTCCTGGGTCTTGGCATTGAACGCCTTGCAGAATTCCATGATGTTGATGCCGCGCTGACCCAGCGCGGGGCCGACCGGCGGGCTCGGGGTCGCCTGGCCTGCCTTGACCTGCAGCTTCAGCTTGCCGATGACTTTCTTGGCCATGTGGCCATCTCCTTCTTCTCACCGCGCCGGACCCACGCGAGGGCGGCGCATCGGTTTAGTGGTGCGGTCCGCGGGCGCGCCCGCTCGCCTCCCACGCGCTCACGTCAGTTCCCCTTCGAGACCTGCGTGAATTCCAGCTCGACCGGGGTTGCCCGGCCAAAGATCGACACCGTCACCTTGAGACGGTTGTTGTCCTCGTCCACCTCCTCGACCATGCCCGAGAACCCCTCGAACGGCCCGTCGGTGACGCTCACATGCTCGCCGATCTCGTAGGTGATCAACGACCGCGGCTGCGCCTCGCCTTCCTCGACGCGGTTGAGGATCTGGTTCACCTCCTCGTCGCGCATCGGCATCGGCTTGCCCTGGGGGCCGAGGAACCCGGTGACGCGGTTGATCTGGTTGATCAGGTGATAGCCGCGGTCGGTCATGTCCATGCGCACCAGCACGTAGCCGGGCATGAACCGGCGCTCGGTCGTCACCTTCTTGCCGCGGCGGATCTCGAGCACTTCTTCGGTCGGCACCAGGACCTCTTCGATCTCGTCCTCGAGACCGGCATCGGCAACGGCTTGCTTGATCTGTTCGGCAACCTTCTTCTCGAAATTCGAGAGTACGCTCACCGAATACCACCGCTTCGCCATCTTGCCCGTTCCCTCGCGTCCACCGGCCTTGGGCCGTTTTCTCGTTGCGACTTGCGTTATCCGGAACAAAAAACAGCGCGCAACCCGAATCGCTGCACGCCGGAGCCCAGAGCAGGGTTCGCCTTACAGGGGTAAAACCCTTGTTTCAAGGCCCGGTTGCCGGAAAACCGGCCTGCTCAGCCGAAATACCCCAGGATCATCTGCAACCCGGACCGAATGATCCAGTCGACGAAGAAGAAGAAGATCGCCGTCAGCGTTGCCATGACCAGAACCATGATGGTCGTCAGGACCACCTCGCGCCGGGTCGGCCAGACGACCTTGGAGATCTCCGAGCGGGTCTGCTGGATGAACTGAAGCGGATTTGCCATGGCCTTGACGGTCCTGTTGCTCGTGCCGAACGGCGCCGAGATACGCGCTCGGCGCCGGCAATGCAAGGGCCGGGGACCGCCTAGCGGCGGCGCGCGTCTTGCGCAAGCCGCTCCAGCGGGTCGTCCTGGCGGCGCAGGCGTACCGGCGACAGCCTCGGCAAGACGAAACCGCGCGCGCGGGCGATCGCCACCAGGCGGCCCAGCAGCAAGAGCCCGGCGGCCAGCGCCAGCGCGGCATAGGCCATGGAAATCAGACGCGGATCTACGGTCACCGACGCGGCAATCGGGGGGACGTCTGCGGCCGCAGCCGGCTCGGCGGTGGGCGCGACCAGCCACTTGGCCGCCGGCACATCCCCGGCATGCAGCAGGCTCGGCACGGCCGCCCAGACTGCAAACGAATTGAACCAGCGGGTCATTCCTCGTCCCTCCACGTTATGATTCTGACTTTCGCGGCCATAGACGCGCCGCGGGACAGTCCGATTGTCGCACGCGGGGGGTGGCGCGAATGGGGCGCCGCCTCGGCGTTTCGCTGGCGTTTCCGGGAAGACGGCCTGGCAGGGGCGGAGGGACTCGAACCCCCGACCCTCGGTTTTGGAGACCGATGCTCTACCAACTGAGCTACACCCCTAGGCCGACCGCCCGATTACGGCACAAGGCCACCGGAATCAAGACCGCTTTTTGCCGACCGCACTGGTTTCGCACCAACCCGGATGCTAGGCCGGGCGCATGACCGCCGTGCCAGCCTCCGATACCCTCGCCCGCTTCAGCGCCGCGCCATGGGAGGCGCTGCCTCCTGACGAGACCGGCGCGGCGCGGCGCGTGCCGACAATGCTCAGCGCGGCCGAGCAGCGGCTCTATTTCTGGCTCGCGCGCGATTGGGCGCGGGGCGCTGGCGCCATCGTCGACCTGGGCTGCTTCGCGGGCGGCTCGACCGCGCGGCTGGCCGAGGGGCGGCGCCAGGCAGGACACGGTGCACGCGTGCATGCCTATGACCGGTTCACCGCGTCCGAACGGCTGAAGGCACGATTGCTCTATCCCGCGGGGATCGCGCCCTTTCCCGGCAAGGATATCCTGCCGCTGGCCCGGCACCTGCTGTCGCCCTGGACGGATCTGGTGACACTGCATCCCGGCGAGATCGAGGACGACCTCTGGACCGGCGCGCCAATCGAGATTCTCGCCATCGACGCGGCCAAGACCGCCGGGACGGCCGATGCGATCGCGCGGATGTTCTTCCCCAGCCTGATCCCGGGCGCCTCGGTGGTCATCCAGCAAGACCATTTCCACTGGCGCCAGCCCTGGGTGGCCGCACAGATGGAACGCCTTACCGACTGTTTTGTGCCGCTTGCGGTCTGCCCCGAGGCAAGCGCGGTCTTCCTCTGCACCCGTGTCCCCGACGACCGGGCGCTGGCGCGGGCCGCCTGCGCGGATCTGTCCGATGCCGACCTCGCCGGGGGCGTCGCCGCGGCACGTACCCGGTTGGCCGCCTTCGGCCAGGACGCGCGGTTCGAACGGATGATCGCCGCGATCCGCGCCAACCCGGGCGAGCGGACCGCCTGGAAATTCCGCGCCCCGCCCCGCTAGCAAAATAGCTCCGGCCTGGGGGCGGGCTCCCGCGCGTGGCGTCTTCGACATGTGACCCCGCATGGCGGAAAACCGCTCACCGAAACGAAAAAGGCCGCCCGAACGGGCGGCCTTTCCCCCTGCACGAAAGGCAGATTACTCGATGATCTTGGAAACCACGCCGGCGCCGACGGTGCGGCCGCCTTCGCGGATGGCGAAGCGGAGCTTTTCTTCCATGGCGATGGGCGCGA
>NZ_SLWW01000023.1 GCF_004342445.1 Rhodovulum euryhalinum | reverse complement strand
CTCCCCCCAGAACCCCGCAGGGTCCTCAACCGAAGCCCGGTACATCGCCTCGTACCGCGCCGCATCAACATGCGCACCGGATACAAAGTCCGAACCAGGCGGATAAAGCTTGTCGATCATGTCCGTCCTCCCTCTGCCTCGGGGTGGGCCAAAACCACTGCCCCGCCCGGGCAAGGGCGGGGCGAACCCGGTCCTAGATGGCCAGGTATTCCGCGCGCAGCGCGTCGTTCCTGAGCACCTCCGCGGCGGCGCCGTCGAACACGATCTGGCCCGTGTCGAGGATCACCGCCCGGTCGGCAAGTTCGAGGGCGCGGATCGCGTTCTGCTCGACGATCACCGTGGTGATCCCCTGCTCCTTGATGTGGATCAGCGTCTTCTCGATCTCGTCCACGATAACGGGTGCCAGACCTTCGTAGGGTTCGTCAAGCAGCAGCACCTTGATGTCGCGGGCCAATGCGCGGGCGATTGCCAGCATCTGCTGTTCGCCGCCCGACAGCGTCACGCCCTCCTGCTTGCGCCGCTCGCCAAGGCGGGGGAACAGGTCGTAGAGCCGGTCAAGACTCCAGCCGACCGGCGGGGCGATCTGGGCCAGTTGCAGGTTCTCCTCGACGGTGAGGCCGGGGATGATCCGCCGGTCCTCGGGCACCAGGCCGATCCCGGCCATGCTGGCCTGATGCGAGGCCATGGTGTGCAGGGGGGCGTGGTCCAGCCAGATCTCGCCATAGGTCACCTGCGGGTTGTCGAGCCGCGCGATCGAGCGCAGCGTCGAAGTCTTGCCCGCGCCGTTGCGGCCCAGAAGCGCGAGAATCTCGCCCTCGTGGACGTTGAAGCTGACGCCCTGCACGATGTAGCTTTCACCGTAATAGGCGTGCAGGTCGTAGACCGACAGGAAGGCGGGGGCCGTCGCGGCCTGGTTGGCGTTCTTGTTGAAGTCGGGTTTGACGTTCATCGCGGGTCCTCCCTAGTGGTGGCCGTGCTGGGACTGGCCCAGATAGGCCTCCTGCACCTTCGGATGGCCCTTGATCTTTTCGGGCACGTCCTCGACCAGCGGCGTGCCCTGGGCCAGCACCGTGATCCGGTCGGCCAGGCTGAAGACCACGTGCATGTCGTGTTCGATGATCGCCATGGTGATGTCGCGCGTGGCCTTGATGTGGCGCAAGAGGTCGATCGTGTTGTTGGTGTCTGCGCGTGCCATGCCGGCGGTGGGTTCGTCCAGCAGCAGAAGTTTCGGCTCCTGCACCAGGCACATCGCCATTTCCAGCCGCCGCTTGTCGCCGCGCGAGAGGCTGGCCGCGTGCATGTCGCGCTTTTCGGCCATGTTCACGTCGTCGAGCATGTGCAGCGCGCGGTCCACGATCTCCTTTTCGTGGGCGACGGTCTCGAAGGCGTGCATCCGGAACGCCCCGTCGCGCTTGGCGAAACACGGGATCAGCACGTTTTCCAGCACCGTCAGGTCACCGAAGATCTCGGGCGTCTGGAACACCCGGGAAATGCCCATCTGGTTGATCTCGTGCGGCTTGCGGCCCAGCACCGACTGGCCGTCGAACATGACGCTGCCGGTGTCCGGGATCAGCTTGCCGACGAGGCAGTTCAGCAGCGTGGACTTGCCCGCCCCGTTCGGCCCGATGATTGCGTGAACCGTGTTCTCCTTGACCGAGAGGTTCACGTCGCCCAGCGCCTGCAAGCCGCCGAAGCGCTTGTTCACGCCTTTGACTTCAAGGATGCCCATTTGCCGGTCTCCTCACTCTGCCACATGGGGGGCGGATTTCGGGTGATGCTCGGGGTCCTTGCGGCGCGGGCCATCCTTGACACGCTTGCTGCGGAACAACCGCGAGATGCGCTGGAAACCCTCGACGAGGCCGCCGGGCAGGAAGATCACGACAAGCATGAACAGGATGCCCAGCGTCAGGTGCCAGCCCTTGCCCACGAACGGGTGAACGAGGGTGACCAGGAAGTTCTCGATCCCGTCGGGCAGGAACGCGAACCAGCTGTGCAGGATGCCGTCGTTGATCTTCGAGAAGATGTTCTCGCAATACTTGATGAAGCCCGCGCCCAGAACCGGCCCCATCAGGGTGCCCGCGCCGCCCAGGATGGTCATCAGCACCACCTCGCCCGAGGCCGTCCACTGCATCCGCTCGGCGCCCGCCAGCGGGTCCATCGCGGCCAGCAGCCCGCCCGCAAGCCCGGCATACATCCCCGAGATCACGAAGGCGGCCAGCGTGTAGGGCCGCGAGTTCAGGCCCGTGTAGTTCATCCGCGTCTGGTTGGTCTTGATCGCCCGCAGCATCATCCCGAAGGGCGAGCGGAAGATCCGCAAGCTGATGTAGAAGGCGAGGATCGCGATGATCGCGCAGAAATAATAGCCGATGTTGAAGGTGAACAGCCACCCGCCCATGTCGACCTGCACCGACTCGCGCATCACCAGGCCGAACAGATGCGGGCTGGTGGGCGAGTTCGCGCCCATCAGGACCTGCGGATCGTTGGTATAGACCTGAAGCCCGGTCTCGCCGTTGGTGATCGGCGTCAGCACCGAATAGGCGAGGTTGTAGCTCATCTGCGCGAAGGCCAGCGTCAGGATCGAGAAGTAGATGCCCGACCGGCGCAGCGAGATGAAGCCGATCACCAGCGCGAACAGCGCGGATATGATGATCGACAGGACCAGGCCGGGCAGGATGTTGTAGCTGAGCAGCTTGTACATCCAGACGACCGTGTAGGATCCCACGCCAAGGAAGGCCGCGTGCCCGAAGGACAGGTATCCGGTCAGCCCGAACAGGATGTTGAAGCCGATCGCGAAGATGCCGAAGATCGCGAATTTCTGCATCAGGTCGGGGTAGCCCGCATTGAACTGGGCCAGCGACGAGCTTTCGGGGAAAGGTTGCAGCAGGATCGGCGTCGCCAGCGTCAGGAAGACGACGATCAGAAGGAAGCGGGTGTCTTTCGCGTTCAGTCCGAACATTCTCTCAGTCCTCCATCACGCCCTTGCGGCCCATCAGGCCACGCGGCCGGGTCAGCAGGATGACGATTGCGACGAGGTAGATGATGACCTGGTCGATGCCGGGGATGATGCTCTTGACCTCGTTCATCGAGGCAAAGCTTTGCAGGATGCCCAGCAGGAACCCGGCCGCGACGGCGCCCGGCAGGCTGCCCATGCCGCCGACGACGACCACGACGAAGGACAGCACGAGGAAATCCATGCCCATGTGGTAGTTCGGCGCCAGGATCGGCGTGTACATCACCCCCGCAAGGCCCGCGACCGCGGCGGCGAGGCCGAACATGATGGTGAAGCGGCGGTCGATGTCGATGCCCAGCAGGCCCACGGTCTCACGGTCGGCCATGCCGGCACGGACCACCATGCCGAAGGTCGTGAATTGCAGGAAGGCGAAGACGCCCGCGATGATGACCAGCGAGAACAGGAAGTAGACCAGCCGCCAGAACGGGTAGATGACCACGTTCGGATCAAAGCCCAGCATCGCGCCGAAATCGAAGGATCCCGACAGCGCCGCCGGGGCGCCGGACTGGATCGGGTTGGCGCCGAAGAAATACTTGATGACCTCCTGCAGGACGATGGCGAGGCCGAAGGTCACCAGGATCTGGTCGGCATGCGGACGCTTGTAGAAATGCTTGATGAGGCCGCGTTCCATCACGAAGCCCAGGATCACCATGACCGGGATCGCCAGCACGATGGCCAGCGGCACCGACCAGTCGACGATGGCGCCGCCGATCTCGGGGCCGAACCAGCTTTCGACATAGGGAACCTGCACCTTGAGCGGGTTGCCGAGGAAGTCGGTCTTGGTCGGGTCGACCTGTTCGTAGGACAGGCCCAGCAGGCGCTGCATGACGACCGCGCAGAAGGCGCCGATCATGAACAGCGCGCCGTGGGCGAAGTTCACCACGCCCAGCGTGCCGAAGATCAGCGTGAGTCCCAGCGCGATCAGCGCATAGGCAGAGCCCTTGTCGAGCCCGTTCAGGATTTGAAGAATGATCGCTTCCATCGTCCCAACCTCAAGGTTTCAGGACCCGCCGGCCGTCCGGTCCGGGAACGGGCTGGCCGCGCGGCGCAAGGGGCGCGGCGCGGCCAGCCACGGGTCAGGGGCGGCTTACGCGCCGTCGTTGCACTCGCCCAGCGAGGCTTCGGCGCCACCGAACATCGGGTGATCCGGGGCGTATTCCACCTGGGCGCGCGGCGTGACCTCGACCACTTCGAGCACGTCGAACTTGGTGGTCGGGTTCTCGGCGCCCTTCATCACGAGGACGTCCTTGAAGCACTGGTGATCCTCGGCGCGATAGGTGGTCGGGCCGTTGCCCATCCCGTCGAACTCGAAGCCTTCGAGCGCCTCGGCCACCGCGCAGGGATTGAACGAGCCCGCGCGCGCCACGGCATCCGCGTAAAGCAGCGTCTGCACGTAGCAGGTATGCGCCGAGTTGGACGGCGGACGGCCGTACCTTTCGCCGAAGGACTTGACGAAGGCCTTGGTGCCCGGGTCCTGCAACTGCCAGTTCCAGTTCATCGAGCCGTAGACGCCCTTGATGTTGTCGCCCGCGCCCTCGGCCATCAGTTCCGAGTAGAGCGGCACGACGATCTCGAACTGCTTGCCGTTCACCTGCTTGTCGCGCAGGCCGAACTGCACCGCCTGGGTCAGCGAGTTCACCATGTCGCCGCCGTAGTGGTTCAGGATCAGCACATCGGCGCCCGATTGCAGCACCGGTGTGATGTAGGACGAGAAGTCACCCGCGCCGACCGGGGTCAGCACGTTGTTGACCGTCTGCCAGCCCAGCGCCTCGGTCGAGGCCTGGATCGATTCCTGCTGGGTGTAGCCCCAGGTGTAGTCGGCGGTCAGGTGATAGGCGCGACGGTCCGTGCCATAGGCCTTTTCCAGCACCGGGGCGAGCGCCGCGCCCGACATGTAGGCGTTGAAGAAGTGACGGAAGCCGTTCTTCTTGCGGTCCTTGCCGGTGGTGTCGTTCGAGTGCGTCAGGCCGGCCATGAAGATGATGCCCGCCTCCTGACAGAGGCCCTGCACGGCCACGGCGACGCCCGAGGACGAGCCGCCGTTGATCATCACGACGCCGTCCTTCTCGATCATCGACTTGGCCGCGGCGCGCGCCGCGTCCGACTTGGTCTGGGTGTCGCCGGTCACGAACTGGACCTTCTTGCCCAGGATGCCGGTGCCATCCAGCGTCTTGGAGCTGAAGGTCTGCAGCATGCCGCCGTCGCCCATGCCGTTCAGGTGCTCGACAGCGAGCTCCTGCGCCCGCAGCTCGTCGAGGCCCTCTTCGGCATAGGGGCCGGTCTGGGGCACGTTGAAGCCGAAGGTCACCGTGCTGCCGGTCGGTTCGTTGGTGAAGGCCGAGGCCCGCGAGGTGAAGATCGTCGGCAGGGCAAGGCCCGCGCCGGTGACCGCACCGGTCTTGAGCACGCCGCGGCGCGTCAGGTTAGAGTTCGTCATGGACATCCTCCCGTGATGCTTGGAGAACGGCCCGCACCTCCTCTGGCGGGGACCGTCGCTTTACAAAGCCTGTTCAGTATCGCCGCCGGATCGAAAATTTTACAACAAGCTCTTTTCTTCAAATGATTTTTTTGTAAAGGTATGAACAGGCTGCATGGCGGCTATGTAAAAAAATTATCCCGCAGGCGCAGAAAGCCTCGCCAGCACAAGGATTTTTCCGATGCCGCGCAGCGCGCTTACCGGCACCCGAATCCGCGAGCGGCGCACCGTTCTGGGGATGCGCCAGGCCGATCTTGCACGCAGGGCGGGCATTTCTCCTTCGTATCTCAATCTCATCGAGCACAACCGCCGCAGAATCGGCGGCAGGCTTCTGGTCGAACTGGCCCGCCATCTGGGCGTCGAGGCCTCGGCGCTGACCGAGGGCGCGGGCGCGGCGCTGATCGAGACCCTGCGCGAGGCTGCCGCCGGGCAGGAGGGGCGCGCCGCCGAGATCGACCGGATCGAGGAATTCGCCGGACGCTTTCCGGGCTGGGCGGTCCTTCTCGCCGCGCGCTACCGCCGGGTGCGCGAACTGGAACGCACGGTCGAGATGCTGACCGACCGGATGACCCACGACCCGTTCCTGTCGGCCTCGCTGCACGAGGTGATCTCGGCGGTGACCGCGATCCGTTCGACCGCCGCGATCCTGGCCGAGACCGAGGATATCGACCCCGACTGGCAACGGCGGTTCCACCGCAACCTGTCCGATGACAGCCGCAGGCTGGCCGAGGGGGCGCAGGCGCTTGTGGCCTATCTCGACGAGGGCGCCGAGGATCCCGGCGCCCAGTCCTCGCCGCAGGAGGAGGTCGAGGCATTTCTCAGGGCGCGCGACTATCACCTGCCCGAACTCGAACGCCCCCAGGCCCCCGATCCGGCCGAGCTGCTGGCTGGGGCGGCCGAATTGACATCGGCGCCCGCGCGCGAACTGGCGCTCGCCTTTCTTGGCCGCTATCGCCGGGATGCCGAGCGGATGCCGCTGGACGTCTTCGCAAGGGCCGTGCGCGACGAGGGGCTTGATCCCGGCCGCCTTGCAACGCGCTTCGGCGTCGACCCCGCCGCGGCCTTCCGCAGGCTGGCCACGCTGCCGCCCGGGCTGGCGGCCGGTCCGGTGGGGCTGGTGGTGTGCGATGGTTCGGGGACGCTTACCTTCCGCAAGCCGGTCGAGGGCTTCGTGCTGCCGCGGTTCGGCGCGGCCTGTCCGCTCTGGCCGCTGTACCAGGCGCTTGCCCGGCCGATGGCGCCGCTGCGTGCCGTGGTCGAACCCGCGGGTCCGATGCCGCCGCGCTTTCTGACCTACGCGCTGTGCCAGCCCGCGCTGGCGGGCGGGTTCGAAGGCCCGCAGGTGCTGGAGGCGTCGATGCTGATCCTGCCGGAAGAGACCGTCGTGATCCCCGACGGGCCGGTGCAGCCGATCGGCACCTCCTGCCGGATCTGCCCGCGGCGGGACTGTGTGGCGCGGCGCGAGCCGTCGATCCTGGCCGGGGGGCTCTGACGGGTTTTGACAGCACCGCGCTTTGCGTCGATATTCTGAGGACAAGCAGGGCGAAAACGCTCGCGGGGGAGGAAGAACGGTACATGGGCAAGCATGTCCTGCTCATCGAGGACGAGCCGAACATCATCGAGGCGATCCGCTTCATCCTGTCGCGCGAGGGCTGGCGGGTGGATACCCATTCCGACGGCACGACCGCCTATGACCGGGTGACCGCGGTCCGGCCCGATATCGTGATCCTCGACGTGATGCTGCCCGGGCGGTCGGGCTTCGATATCCTGCGCGACATCCGCGCCGATACCGGGCTGAACGGGCTGCCCGTGCTGATGCTGACCGCCAAGGGCCAGGTCAAGGACCGCGAGATGGCCGAGCGAATGGGCGCAAGCCGGTTCATGGCCAAACCGTTCTCGAACACCGAGGTGCTTGCCTCGGTACGCGAACTGACGGGCGCCTGAGCATGGGCCGCGCGCCGCCTTTCCTCGCCCGCGAGGGCTATCGGCGGCGCAGGCTGGCCGACATGGCGCGGCTGCTGCCGCTGGTCGGGCTTGCGCTGTTCCTGATGCCGGCACTTGATGCGCGCGACGGGTTGTCGGCGCCGATGCTGATCTACCTCTTCGGTGCCTGGGCTGGGTTGATCACCGTCTCGGCGATCCTGGCGCGGCGGTTGTGCCGGTCGGGGGCGATGGATGACAGCGACGGACCGCAGGCGGAGGGGCCATGATCCCCTTCGACGTTCTTGTCGCGATCTGCCTGCTTTACGTCGCGCTGCTGTTCGGCGTCGCCTTCCTGGCCGAGCGGCGGGCGGCGATGGGGCTGGGCGGCTGGCTGCGTTCGCCCGCGATCTACACCCTGTCGCTGTCGGTCTACTGCACCGCCTGGACCTTCTACGGCGCGGTCGGCTATGCGGCGCGGTCGGGCCTTGAATTCGTCACGATCTATCTGGGGCCGACGCTGGTCTTCATCGGCTGGTGGTGGACCCTGCGCAAGCTGGTGCGCATCGGGAGGACCCAGCGGATCACCTCGATCGCCGACCTGATCTCGTCGCGTTACGGCAAGTCGAACGCGCTGGGGGTGGTCGTGACGCTGATCGCGGTGGTGGGCACCACGCCCTATATCGCGCTGCAACTGCAATCGGTGACGCTGTCCTTCGCGGTCTTTGCGCCCGGCGGGGCGGTGCCTTGGGCGATCAGGGATCTCAATTCCAGCGCGCTGACCGTCGCCGCGGGGCTGGCCGTGTTCACCATCCTGTTCGGCACCCGCAACCTGGATGCCAACGAACGCCACCACGGCGTGGTGACCGCCATCGCCGTCGAGGCGGTGGTCAAGCTGGTGGCGCTGCTGGCGGTGGGCATCTTCGTCGTCTGGGGCATTGGCGGTGGCGTTACCGCAACGCTCGACCGGATCGAGACCTCGCCGCTGGCCGGCATGCCGATCCAGCCCGGGCGCTGGATCGGGCTGACCTTCCTGTCCGCCGCCGCCATCCTGACGCTGCCGCGGATGTTCCAGGTGCTGGTGGTCGAGAACGAGGACGAGCGTCACCTGGCCACCGCCTCCTGGGCGTTTCCCGCCTACCTGATGCTGATGAGCCTGTTCGTGGTGCCGATCGCCGTGGTGGGCCTGGCCGAGATGCCGCCGGGCGCCAATCCCGATCTTTTCGTACTGACGCTGCCGCTGGCCCATGGGCAGGACGGGCTGGCGACGCTGGCCTTTCTTGGGGGGTTCTCGTCGGCCACGTCGATGGTGATCGTCGCCGCGATCGCGCTGTCGACCATGGTCTCGAACCACATCGTGATGCCGGTCTTCCTCAAGCTGACGGCGACCGGTGCGACGATGTCCGGCGACGTGCGCAAGATCGTCCTGCGCGCGCGCCGGGTGTCCATCGGGGGCGTGCTGCTGCTGGGGTATCTCTATTACCGGCTCTCAGGCGGGTCCGAGGCGCTGGCGGCCATCGGCCTGATCTCGTTCGCGGGCGTCGCGCAGTTCCTGCCCGCGCTTCTGGGTGGCATCCTCTGGCGTGGTGCGACGCGGGCGGGTGCGATCACGGGGCTGACGCTGGGCTTTGCGGTCTGGGCCTACACCCTCTTCCTGCCGAGCTTTGGCCAGGGCGGTGTGATGGGCGCCGCGCTTCTGGCCGAGGGGCCGTGGGGCATCGGGTGGCTGCGCCCGCAGGGGCTGTTCGGCATGGACGGGCTCGACCCGCTGGTGCATGCGATGGTGTTCTCGATGGGGGCGAACGTGCTGGGCTTCGTCACCGTTTCGCTGGCGAGTTTCCCCAACCCGATGGAGCGGCTGCAGGCCGCGCAATTCGTCAACGTCTTCGACCATTCAGCGCCCGGGCAGGGCTGGAGCCAGGGCCGCGCCGAGGCCGAGGATCTGCTGTTGATGGCGCAGCGGATCCTTGGCCCGGACGAGGCCCAGGGCCTGTTCCAGCGCGCGGCCGCCGACCAGGGCAAGCAGGGCTTCCTGCCCGATATCACGCCCGAATTCCTGCAACGGCTGGAACGCGAACTGGCGGGGTCGGTCGGCGCGGCGACGGCCCATGCGATGGTCAGCCAGATCGTCGGCCGCTCGGCGGTTTCGGTCGAGGACCTGATGAAGGTCGCCGACGAGACCGCGCAGATGATGGAATATTCCAGCCAGCTCGAGGCCAAGTCCGAGGAACTGGCCCGCACCGCGCGCCAGCTGCGCGAGGCCAACGAGAAGCTGACCGAACTCAGCGTGCAGAAGGACGCCTTTCTCAGCCAGATCAGCCACGAATTGCGCACGCCGATGACCTCGATCCGGGCGTTTTCCGAGATCCTGATGGCGGGTGACGGGATGGGCCCCGGCGAGATGCGCAACTACTCCCGTATCATCCACGAGGAAAGCCTGCGCCTGACGCGGCTTCTGGACGACCTGCTGGACCTTTCGGTGCTGGAGAACGGGCAGGTGTCGCTGAACGCGCAGGAGGTTGCGCTGCCCGATCTGATCGACCGCGCGCTGGCGGCCACCGTCGGCCTGCAGGGCGGGCTTGCGATCCGGCGCGACCCGGCGGCCGAGCGGGTAAGGCTGATGACCGATGGCGACCGGCTGAGCCAGGTGTTCATCAACCTGATCTCGAATGCCCACAAGTATTGCGACGCGTCCGCGCCGGAACTGACGATCCGCGTGCGCGAGGGCCGCGACGGGGTGGCGGTCGATTTCGTCGACAACGGCAGCGGCATCCCCGAGAAGAGCCAGGCGATCATCTTCGAGAAGTTCTCGCGCCTGTCGGATCACCGCAAGGCCGGCGGCGCGGGGCTGGGTCTGGCCATCTGCCGCGAGATTATGGCCCGGCTCGGCGGGTCCATCGTCTATCTGCCGGGGCAGGGCGGCGCGGCGTTCCGCGTCAGCCTGCCGCGCGCACGCGCCCAGGCAGCCTGAGCGGTCCGAAACGGTTTTTAAACCCTGCCCGTGCGAAACCTTTGGAAAGGTTCAGGACGGTGGGCAGATGACGGACGACGCGCATCGCGCGATACTCAGGCAGATCGTGGGCGACACCCGCGTGGCGATGCCCGGGGGGCCGGTTCCCGAATCGGGCGGCGACGGGCGCTTTGCGCTGCGTCTCGAGGCCGCGCGCGCGGTGCGCGACGATTTCGGCCTGACCGGCATCGTCGAGACCTGTGCCCTGTTGCGTCCCCGGCTCGAGGATCTGGAGGCCGAGGTAACGCCCGACCGGCTTTCGATGCTGCTGCGGGGCGGGGCGGGGCGGCTTGGGCTTGCCGTCTACTCGCCTGAACTGGCGATGGCGCTGCTGGAATGGCGCCTGCTCGGCATGCTGGCCGCCGAGGTGCCCGCGCCGCGCCGGCTGACCGCGACGGATGCCGCGATCCTGGCCGATCTGACCGATCCGCTGCTTGCCCGCTTTGGCGCGGCGATGGCGGCCAAGCCGGGCGGGGACTGGGCCGAGGGCTATTCCCAGGGCGGGCTTGTCCATGACCCGCGCCATCTGCCGCTGATCCTTGCGCAGGGCGGCTATCACGGGTTCCGCCTGACGCTGAAGCTGGGCGACGGGGTGCGCGGCGGCGACCTGTTCTTTGCACTGCCCGAATCCCACGCCCCCGCGGCGGCCACGTCGCATACCGAAGAAGGGGCGCCCTGGCCGGACGCGCTGCGTGGCGGCGTTCTGGGCGCGGAACTCGGGCTGAACGCGGTGTTGTGGAGGATGCGCCTCTCTGCCGCCGATATCGGGCGGCTCAGACCCGGCGACCTGTTGCCGATCCCGTTGGCCGCGCTGACCTCGGTCCGGCTTGAGGGGCCGGGCCGGGTTGTGGTGGCCGAGGGACGGTTGGGCCAGTCGAACGGGGACCGCGCGGTCAAGATCTCCGGTGGCGAGGATGACCCTCCCGGCCTTGCCGGGCCGTCCATGGCCGCGCCGATGCTCGGGGGCATGGCCGATCCGATCGGAGAGGATGTGACGCTTGCCATGGACACGGCCGATTTCCCGGTCGAGACAGCCGATTTCCCCGCAATGGGGGAGTTCGACGCCGGGGCAGACTTCGACCCCGACGCCGCCTTTGCGCCCCAGACATCCGATTTCGACTTCGACTTTCCCGCGCTCTCGGACAGTTGAGGCAGCCCCTGCTACCGCTCCGCGGCCAGCGCCTCGATCTGATCCCTCAGCCCCGGCATGGCGAACCCGACCCGCGCGAGCGAGGCCATGATCTCGTCGGTCGGCCGCGCGCCCGCCATCGCCAGCGCCCAGACCACCGACGAACGGAACCCCGCCCGGCAATATCCGAAATGTGGCCCCGGCAGGTCGGACAGCGCCCGGCGCTGGGCGGCGATGGTGTCGGGTGTGATCCCCTCATGGGTGACCTCGACCACCGCGAATTCCAGACCCGCCGCCTGCGCCGCCGCCGCCATATCGGCCGAGCGCTCGCCCGGTGCCACCTCGGAATCCGGCCGGTTGCAGATCACCGTACGATAGCCGGCCGCTGCCAGGGCGGCCATCGCCTCGGCCGGGGGCTGCGCGGCGGCCGAGAAGTCGTCCGTCACGTGGATCATCGGCGGAAGATCGCTCACGCCCCCGGCCTCCGGTCGCCGGTATGGGGCTTGCCTGTTGGCAGTTCGAGAAAATCGCGCATTTCCACTTACCTCCTTGGATGATTTCCGGACTTACCCGCCATGTGCAGCGGGAATCAATGCCCGTGCGTCCGATCGCGTCCGCAATTTGACGTGTGTCAAAGCCGGGCCGCGTGCCGGGGTGCGATGGTCGCCCGCAGAGCGGACGGGAGATACCGATGGCATCGCTTCGCGACAGAAAGCGGCAACTTCTGACACGTTTGGCAGAGCTTGATAACCGACTCCACGACATCGAGGCAGAGCTCGACACGCACCAGTCCAAGGACTGGGGCGAGCTTGCGGTCGAGCGCGAGGAGGACGAGGTGCTGGAAGGCATGGGCGCCTCGGGGCTGGCCGAAGTGAAACAGATCAATGCAGCTCTCGCGCGAATCGAGGATGGCAGTTACGGTTATTGCGTGCGTTGCGGGGAGGAGATTGCCGAAGAGCGTCTCGATGTCCTGCCGGCTACGCCGTTTTGCCGCATCTGTGCCCGGTAACGACAGGTGTAAAGGAAGCGACCGAAAAATGAGCAGAGCGAGCCACGTAAGCCGTATGCCAGCCTTTTCCAACAGTGCGATGCACGACGACACGCGGGCGATGATCCGGGCCCGGATAGAGACGCTTCTGACAAGCGGCGCGGTAGCCAGCCAGGTCAGCAGCCGCCTTGTCACCAAGGGCTGCCAGAGCCCCTGGGCCGAGACGCCCGACGCTGCGGCGATGGGCGGTTCCCGCCCCGCCGAAAGAGCCACTCAGGGGAGGTGCGGATGGCGTTCGAACAGCTCAAGGCCGGAATCGCTCTGATCCTCGAAGAGATCGAGAAGCGTCCCGAAGACCGTCACGTCCTGCAGGAGGAACTGCGCGAGAAGATCGCGGAGTTGCGGGGTCTGGGCATGCCCGTGCCCGAAGACATCCTGCGGCTTGAGGAAGAACTCGGCGACGACGATTCCGACGAGATCTACGACAACCTGCCGGTCTGAGGCGCGGCGGCGCGCCCGCGCCGGACCTTCCAGATATTGCGTTTCGTTCGCGGCTGCCCCCTAATAGTGGCCAGCAATGTGGGGTCCGGTGCGCGTGGCGCCCGGTCGCCCCGCAATTGGTCGAAGGGGCAGGGCAGATGACGCGTCTTGTTGCGGTGGAGGAGGTCGCGCCGGGCATCAGGCGGCTGGCGATCGACAGCGGACCGGCCAACACACTGACGCCCGATCTGCTTGCGGCGCTTGACGCGGCGCTGGCCGATGCACTGGCGGTGCCCGGCACGCGCGCGGTTCTGATCGCGGCGCAGGGTGGGCGCGCCTTCCCGATGGCACCGGGCCCGAACGGGGCTGACGATGCCGCGCGGCTGCGGGCGATCTGCGCCCGGCTTGATCGCGCGGCGGTGCCCGTGGTTGCGCTGGTCGGCGGCCGCGCAATGGGCGAGGGGTGCGAACTGGCGCTTGCCGCGCATTTCCGCGTGGCGCTGCGCAACGCCGAACTGGGCCTGCCCGACATCGCCATCGGTCTGCCACCCGGTGCCGGAACGACCCAGCGCCTGCCGCGACTGACCCATCCGTCCGCGGCGCTTGACCTGATGCTGTCGGGCCAGCCGGTCGGAATGGCCTGGGCGCAGCGCGTCGGGCTGGTCGATTCGGTGGTCGATGGCGATCTCGATGCGGCGGGCCTGCGCTTTGCCCGGAGCCTGATCGAGCAGCGGGCGGGCCCCCGACCGGCACCCGTCCGGCGGCTGCCGCCATTCGACCGGCTGCATGCCGCCGTGGCCGAGCGGCGCGCGGCGCTGCTCAAGGCCAGCCCGGTCGAGGCACCCGGCCGCATCCTTGACTGCGTCGATGCGGCGGCAATGCTGCCCTACGAGGCGGCGCTCGATTTCGAGGCGGCTGCCCACGACGATTGCCGCGACAGTGCCGTGTTCCGGGCCCTGAGCCACGTCGCGCGGGGCGAGGTGGCGGCGCGCCGCCGCGCCGAGGGCGGGGGCGCGGCGGCCCGGCCCGTCGGCACCGTGGGCATCTGGGGCTGGGGCGCGGCCGCCGCGGCGCTGGCGGCGACGGCGCTGACCACCGGCACCCCGGTCTGCATGGGCGCCCCCGACGAGGCGGCACTGACCGAGGGTGTGGGCCACGTCGATGCGCTGTTGACCGCGGCCTGCGCGGCGGGCGGCATGGGCGAGGCGGGGCGGGCGGCGCAGTGGGCGCGGTTCTCGGGGGCGACGGGCCCCGCGGGGCTTGGCCGCTGCGGGGTGGTGATCGAGGCGGGCTCCGGCCCTTGGACGGACCGCGAACGCGCCTTTGCGGCGCTGGCCGCGGCCGCTGCCCCGGGTGCTGTGCTGGTCGGCACCGGCGCGCTGGTCACGCCCGCAGCACTTGCCGCGGGGGGGCGGCGGCCAGAGGACACGGTCTGGCTGAACCTGCCCGACCTCGTCCCCGATGCGAGTCTGGCCGAATTGGTCTGCACCGCGCGCACCGGCGAGGCGGCCGTTGCGACGCTCGCCGGGCTTGCCCGGTCGCTGTTGCGGTTCCCGCTGGTTGCGACCGGGGAAAGCCCGGTGCTGACCGTGCTGGTCGCCGCGCTCGAGGCGGCGGATGTGCTGGTCGAAGAGGGCGTCTCGCCCTATGCGGTCGACCGGGCGCTGCGCGGCTGGGGCTTTACCCATGGCCCCTACGAGATGGCCGACCGGCTGGGGTTGCAGACGCTTCTGGCGTTGCGGGCGGGGCTGGCTGGCGGCGAAGACCCCTTGCTGCGCCCGATCCTGGTCGCGGGCCAGCTTGTCGCCGAAGGGCGGCGCGGGCGGGTGGCGGGCCGGGGCTATTACGCCTATCCCGAGCCCGGCGCCCGGGGCGTGCCCGATCCCGGGCTCGACGCGCTGCTGGACACGGCCCGGCGGGTGCTGGGGCGGATGCCGCGGGCGGTGCCCGACGACGAGATCCGCGCCCGCGTGCTGGCCGGGATGGCCCAGGCCGGGGCCGGGCTCTTGCGGCGCGGGGTCGTGCGGCAGGCGGTCGAGATCGACCTGGCGATGCTGCATGGCGCGGGGCTTGCCAGCTGGCGCGGCGGGCCGATGCGGGCGGCCGACGAGCGTGGCCTCTTGTGGCTGCGCCGGATGCTGCGGACGATGGCCGAGGGGCCCTATGGCGCGGCGATCTGGACCCCCGATCCGCTGCTTGGCGATCTCATCAAGACCGGGCGGGGGTTCTGCGATGTCGAAGGCGCCGCCGCGACCGCCGAGGTCAACCCAGCGTGATCCCGATCACCACCATCATCAGTCCCAGCGCCGACAGCCCGAGTGCCGCCATGTTCAGCGCGATCGCCTTTTGCAGGCGGGCGCGCAATTCGGGTTCGGGCAGGCCCGCGCGGCGCGCGGCGCGCACCTGAAGGATCACCCGGATGATGCCCGCAAGCCCGGCCAGCGACACCGCCGCCCCGATCCAGATCAATGCCTCCATCGCGCCCTCCGTCGTTCGGCCGTCCCGCGCCTAGTCCATGGGGGCGGACGGCGCAAGGGGCTTGCAGGGCCGCAGGCGCGGCGATAGGTCAGGCCTCCGACCCCGACGAGAGGAGCTCCACCCATGGACGCGACGTCCCCCGACGCCACCTACCACGTCACCGCCGACGAATTGCGCCAGTTCATCGAGCGATTCGAGCGGCTGGAGGCCGAGAAGAAGGACATCACCGAGCAGCAGAAAGAGGTGATGGCCGAGGCCAAGGCCCGCGGCTATGACACCAAGGTGATGCGCAAGATCGTGGCGCTGCGCAAGCGCGACCGCGACGATATCGCCGAGGAAGAGGCCATGCTGGAACTCTACAAGCAGGCGCTGGGGATGCACTGACCCGGCGCGCGGCGACGGCGCACGTTCGGCCGCCGCCCGGTGGGTCACGGCGTGATCACGTCGACGCCCTCGATCGCCTGGATCGCTGTCAGATCCGCCTCGTAGCGCTCGGTCAGGTGCTCGACCAGATCTTCGGTCCAGCCCGGCGCGTCGATTTCCTCGTCGATCGCGTCCGGCAGGGCGTACTTGTCGAGGAAGGCCGCGACGATCCGTCGGCGCTGGGCCTCGTTCGTCGGCGGGTTCTCGTCCAGATAGGCCCGCAACCGCGTCAGTCCCGCAGGCTGCATGATCGCGTCGAGCAGGTCATCGGTTCCGCGAAGCGGCGTGCTTTCCCCATGGTCCGAGAGGCGCGCCAGAAGCTCGGGCCAGATCAGGGGCGTGTCCTCGTTGCACCAGACGGTCAGCCGCGCGCGCGGATTGGCGGCGCGGATCCGGCGGACCATGTCCGACCATGTCAGCGCGCCCGGGTCGACGCCGGCGAGGAAAGCGGCGAAATCGCTCTCGCGCGACTTGACGAAGAGCGCGGGGATGAAGGTCGCCGGGTTCCTGATCCCGAGGAAGAACGCGCACGGGTCATCGGGGAAGAGCTGCGCAAGCCAGTGCGCCTTGTCGCCGGCCATCGGGTAAAGCATGTTCTGGCCCAGGGCCTTCTTCGGAAGGCAAAGGAAGGACTGGTTGACCAGGATCAGCCGCCGCGCCTCGGCCCCGTCCGTCGTCGCATCGAGGATCACCTGCTGCATGTCCGCCGTCGCGGGCTGGCCCCGGAGCGAGACCAGCATATCGCGCAGGATCGGGCGATAGCGGCTGGGGTCGGGCACCAGGATGCCCTGCCTCGACAGCGCGTCGCAGTTCTTGAACAGGCACTTCAGAAGCCCGTCCTCGTCCGTGCAATGGGCGCCGATGTGATAAACCAGTTCCATGATGCCCGTGCCCGTCCGTCTTGTGCGCCGGTTTCGGAATATACGAGGCATTCTGGACAGTAAAACGGCTTTCCTGTAATCGGCTCACATGACCGAGCAAATCGCTCAAGAAATGGTGGAATTGACAGCACGGGGCGCGCGGGCCCGGACGGCCTTGCGGCCCGATCCGTGGTCGGCTGGGGCCGCCGTGATTGCGGCGCTCGTGCTGATGCCGATTGCCGCGGTGATCTGGATCGCGCTGACCCCCGAAGAGAACGTCTGGCCGCATCTCGTCGCGACGACGCTGCCGCGTTATCTGGGCAATACTGCGGTCCTGATGCTGGGGGTGGCAAGCCTGGCGGCGGCGGTGGGGGCGGGGGCAGCATGGCTGGTCTCGATGTACCGCTTTCCGTTTTCGCGCTGGCTCGAATGGCTCTTGCTGCTGCCGCTGGCGATCCCCGCCTATGTGGGAGCCTATGCGCTGGTCGATTTCCTGGAATATGCCGGTCCGGTGCAGACCGGGCTGAGGTCGCTTTTCGGGTGGCAAGGCGCGCGCGACTACTGGTTCCCCGAGATCCGGTCGCGCGGCGCGGCGGTGATCGTGCTGGCCGCGGCGCTTTACCCTTATGTCTATCTGTTGACCCGCGCGGCCTTTCGCGAACAGTCGGGCGGGGCCTACGAGGTGGCGCGCGCGTTGGGCGCGGGCCCGGTCTCGCTGTTCCGCCGGGTTGGCCTGCCGCTGGCCCGGCCGGCGATCGCGGCGGGGTCGGCCATCGTGATGATGGAGACGGTGAACGATTTCGGCGTGGTCGAGTATTTCGCGGTGCAGACGCTGACCGCGGGGATCTTCTCGGTCTGGCTTGAAAGCGGCAACCCGGGCGGGGCGGCGCAGATCGCGCTGGTGATCCTGACGCTGATCCTCGTTCTCGTGGTGCTCGAGAAGATCAGCCGCCGCAACCTGCGCTTTCATAATCTTGGCCGCCACCACCGGCCGCTGGTGCCCGTGCCGCTTCGGGGCGCGGCCGCGTGGGGGGGCACGCTGGCCTGTGCGCTGCCCGTGCTGCTGGGCTTCGTGCTGCCGGTAAGCGTGATGGCGGGCCATGCCCTGGCCAATCTCGACGCCTGGGCCGATCCGGGGCTGGTGCGGGCGCTGGTGCACACGCTGACGGTCGGCGGGCTGGCGGCGGTGGGCACGGTGGCCGCAGGGCTGTTTCTGGTCTATGGGGTCCGGCTTGCCGGGCGCAGCCTGCCACGGTTGCTGCTGCCGGCCACCACGATCGGCTATGCGGCACCGGGCGCTGTCCTGGGCGTGGGCCTGCTGATTCCGATGGCGGCCGCCGACCACGCGCTGGCCGATCTCGTCCAGGGCGTCTTCGGCGTCGAGATCGGCCTGCTGATGACGGGGTCGGCCTTTGCCATCGTCTACGCCTATGGGGTGAGGTTCTTCGCCATCGCCCAGGGCGCGGCGGATTCGGCGATGGGGCGGATCGCACCCAGCCTGCCGATGGCCGCGCGCTCGCTGGGGCGTACGGCACGCGGTACGCTGACCGCGGTATACCTGCCGCTGATCCGCGCATCGGTGGGCACCGCGCTGCTGCTGGTCTTCGTCGATTGCGTCAAGGAATTGCCGGCGACGCTGTTGCTTCGTCCGTTCAACTACAACACGCTGGCGACCCGGGTCTACGAAAAGGCCAGCCTCGAAAATCTAGGCGATGCGGCTCCGGCGGCTCTTCTGGTCTGCGCCGTGGGTCTGGTCGCGGTGGGGCTACTGGCCCGGACGAATCGCTGAGCGAACCGCTTGCGCGGACCGGGCCGTCCGGCTAGACCACGCACAGCGCCCCTATAGCTCAGCTGGTAGAGCATCTGATTTGTAATCAGAGGGTCGGGAGTTCGAGTCTCTCTGGGGGCACCAGAGGCACCTTGCCGGTGCCCTATTTCTCAATGAATACAGGAAAATGGCTGCCTTATGGTGTCCACATTCGGGTCCGCGGGCGGTCCACATTGGGCATTCTGACGATGAAGCTGCGGGGTCTGAGCGAGCTTGGTGAGGGGCGGCGGGAATACCGGCCGCGGGCTTCCGAATCGGTCAGGGCCAAGATCGGCGAGAGCGCGTGGAAGCGGGGCATCAAAGCCCGGTCTGATGCTGACCTCCTGCGTCAGTATGGCCGCGTTGAAGCTGAGTTCGAGCGGGAGGTCTTGGCGGCGAAGGTCCCCGAGCAGAAGTTGGCCCGGCGCTAGAAATATGGACTTGCCCGGAAAATGTGGAGAGCACCAACTGAGAAACCAGGAGGTGTTCTATGGGGAATGGTAACAGACCGGCGCCGGAATTTCAGCGTGAAGCGGTGCGGTTGTCGCTGACGAGCGGCAGGACGCTGCGAGAGGTCCCGGCGGCGAAGCGGTGGATCGACCGCCAGTCGTCCTCGACCGCGAAGATATGCGCGTCCGCGTGCTGCGCGTTGCGGGCCAGCAACCTGGGAGATGTCCTGGAACGCGTCGACCAGCAGGTGGCGACAGGGGCTGTTCCGGCGTCCCGCGCGGCCAGAAGGCCGCGCGGGACGCATTTGCGGCGCGGCGTTTCAGAAGTCCTGCCATTGGGCGTTGTCGTTGACGGCGGTCTTTTTCCGGGCCGGGACGGCGGGTTCGGCCTCGGGCTGCCGGGGGC
>NZ_SLWW01000022.1 GCF_004342445.1 Rhodovulum euryhalinum | reverse complement strand
CGGGCAGCGGCCGAGATAGACCCGGTCCGGCCGATCGCGGCCAGCAACGCCACCCGGTCCGCGCCCATCCGCGCCCCGGGCCGTTCCAGCGTCAACGCGCTGCGCAGGTCTGTCGGCATCTGCGGTCTCGGCCTCCCGATGTCACCCTTCTGTCATACCCCTTGATGCGGTCGCCCGCCACCGCCGCGTGACCAATAAAATTGCGGGGCGGACATTCCGGTGCGTCCGATCCCGGCCTGGCGGCACCTTGCGGATCGGCAAGAGGCGGCTCGGCCTTTCACAATCCCGAGGCGTCCGGAACGGCACGCTTCCGGCCGGGACGTCCCGCGACAAGCTCCGTGGGGACGGCCCGGACAGTCGGGCTTGCCCTACGTCTCGACCCGCAGCGGATTCCTTTCAGGATCGTGCCCAGGGCCGACTCCATCGGGATTGATGTCAGCAAGGCACCACGGAAAGCGAACGCAGGTGGTCCGGAAGAGTGTTGCGCCGCGCGAAGGGACGTGAGGTCGGACCGTAGCCAAGCTGGACATCACCCCCCTTGATCGCCAGGAAGAACGCAAGGAGTTCGGCTCGTCCGGACGGGCCAACCCCGCGAAGCGCCTCCGGACCCGGATAGAAACTTTCGCAGGGGGCGCCGTTCGCGAAAATGATCTGGTGCGCCTCGAACATGATGTGGAAATAGGTGATCTTTCTGCGCCCCAGCATGATCCGTGCCTGACCTCCGCCGAGACGGGCGAGGTGAATTGCGCGTATCAGACGCTCTTCGCTTCCCTCGCGCAAAAGCACGCCGTGCTGGGGCGAGACCACGAGCGGCGCATTGCCGCCTACGAGTTCCGCAGCCAGCCGAACCGGCCGCAAATTCGGCGCAACGTCCAAGTCGGGCGCGCTCAGGTGGCGTCGTCCTATCCAGACGATCGGCTGAACGCCGTTGTCGCACGTTATGACCGGATCGCCGACCCGCAGGGCTTCGATCGGAACATCGCCCGACGGCGTGGCGATCCGGGTGCCCATGGCAAAGCACACGACGCCCGTGTTCTCGACAGTGTAGAAGTTGGTGTCGGCGGTTGCCCCGGTGATGGTCAGGCTGCCAGTCCCGAACTGGTCGTTGTCGGAATAGTCGACCGTGCGGCCCTTGGCATCCAGCGTATTCGACTGGTTCAGGACCCCGTCATCGGCCTGGTCGGCGTACAGCTCTTGGAGGTTGTCGTAGAAGGCCGACAGGTCGATGACGTCGTTGTTGGTGACGTCGCCGTCCGAGAGCGTGCCGGTATTGCCCGCGTTGAAATCGGTGATCGTGTCGGCGCCGCCGCCGGCGGCATAGGCGAATGTATCGTCCCCGTCGCCGCCGGTCAGCACGTCCGCGCCTGCGTTGCCGGCAAGCCAGTCGTCCCCGGTCCCGCCCAGAAGCGTTTCGTCGGCCGCGCCGCCCGAGATGGTATCGTCGAAATCCGAGCCGATCACCGCCTCGAACCCGCTCAACTGATCCATTTCGGTGAACAGCGAGTCCGCGGCCATCCCGAAGTCGAGATTGATGCTCATCGGCCCGGTCGCGTCAGCATAGCTGACCGTGTCAGTGCCCGCCCCGCCAAAGAGGCTGTCGCTTCCGGCGCCGCCCAGGACCAGGTCGTTGCCGTCCTCGCCGGTCAGCAGGTCATCGCCCGCCCCGCCGATCAGCGTATCCGCCCCCAGCCCGCCGATCAGCGTGTCGTTGCCCAGTCGGCCATCAAGGAAATCGTCGCCGTCCTCGCCGTAAAGGCGGTCGTACCCGGCACCGTCCCCGCCATAGATCGTGTCGTTGCCGGACCCGCCGTAAAGCGAGTCGGCATTGCCGGTATTGCCCCCGCCAAAGATCAGGTCGTCGTCGTTGCCACCGTAGATCGTGTCGCTGCCGATGCCCCCATCCAGCGTGTCGTTGCCGTCGTCGCCGAAGAGACTGTCGTTGTTGGCGCCACCATCGAGGCTGTCGTTGCCCAGGCCGCCCGAAAGGCTGTCGTGGTCGATGCCGCCCAGGATGGTATCGTCGCCCGATCCGCCGGTGATCGTGTCGTTGCCGCTGCCGGCGTCGACGTCGATCCCGACCGTGGCGCCGCTGGCGTCGAGGCGGTCGGCCAGATCGGTGAGCGCCAGCCGCTCGATCTCGGAAAAGGTCAGCGTGCTGGCCCCGTCGCCGATCCAGCCCGCCTCATCGCCGGTATAGGTGACGGTGACGCCGCCCCCCATTCCGCCGAGGTCGATCAGGTCGCCCAGCGTCTCTCCGGTTTCGCCGCCGGCGATCGTGTCGCTGCCGAACGGCCCCCAGACCGTGTCGACGGAAAACGTGTCGTCACCCGCGCCGCCGTCGAGATAGTCCGCCCCCTGATCGGCATGGAGCAGGTCGTTGCCATCCTCGCCATAGGCGCTGTCGTTGCCCGATCCGTTCCAGAGGACGTCATCGCCGATCCCGCCATAGAGGACGTTGCCCGATCCGCCCGAGCCGTAGAGCACGTCATTGCCCGCGCCGCCGAACACCGTGTCGGTGCCTTCGCCGCCCGAGAGGGTGTCGTCGCCCTCGTGGCCGTCGATCAGGTCGTTGCCCGAGGTGATCTTGTCGCCATCGGCATCAATATGGCCGGTGGCCATGCTGTCGGCGCCGGCCGTGCCGTCGACCGGCTCGATGAAATTGGCGAACTCGCGAAACCCGCCCATGTCACCGGTGTTGAAAACAACCGAGTTCAGCGTCAGCGACACGATCGGCTTGGCCGTCAACGCAGCCTGGTCGGCATTCAGCGTCGCTTCGGGCGCCAGGTAGGTGCGCCCGGACGTGTCCTGAAAGATGACCGCCGTGATCGCGGCGGTCGTGCCGTCGGCATAGGTCAGCGTGGCGTAGTAGGTGGCGACGGCGTCGAACTGCTGGTCGGCGCCCCCGTCGATGCGGAACGTGTCGTAGCCGCCATCGTTGTCGGTATCGTAGGTGGTATCGTCGTCCTCGGACAACCGGGTCGAGACAAGCGTCGAGACATCGCTGAAGAGTGGATCCGTGGTGCTGCCATAGGTCCCAAGGATACCGGCCGCGTTCTCGGCGGTTTCGTTGCCCTGGGTCGTGTCGATCCTGGGCAACAGCCCGAGGTAGATGACGTCAAAGCTTGTCGTTGCCATCGGACCTGAACGGCCTCTTCATTTGTGCGGGAGCAGGGCGGTGGTCGTTCTGCGAAAATGCCGACAGAAAATTTAGACTTGCTTAATCGGCGGCAGACTCGTGCCTGATCGGCATGGACGCAACACGACCCACCGCGGATCGCGTCCCCAACCGCCTTTCGCAATTGACACGATGATGGCCGGAACCGCAGCCGGGCGTGTCGCGCCCTGTCAGATCGACTTGAGGTATTCCAGCAGGGCACGCTTCTCTGCCTCGGCGAGCCCCGTGCCATAGGGATGCCCGCAGCGGCTGTTGCCGCTGGCAAGATCGTCGCAGCCCGTGGTCTCGATGACATGGCCAAAGCCGGTCTGCCCGGCCGCCACCCCCACCGCCTCGATGTCGTAGGCGGGGCCCGGCGCATAGGTGGCCACGCGGTCCTCGGGGGGGGTCAGAAGCGCCCGCAGGCTGGGGACGGAGCCGTTGTGCAGGTAAGGGGCGGCCGCCCAGATGCCATCGAGAACGCGCGCCGCGTACCTGCAACCCGCGGCGGATTCGACCCCCGTGCCGGCCTCGCCGATCGGGAAGGCGCCGCGCAGGTCGTCGAAACGGCCCATGAACTCGTCATCCGCCAGAACCTCGGGGCCTGCGGATGCGGCCTCGATCCCCGTCCCGCCGCCAAGCGAGGTCGCCTGCTGGATGATCGCGCCGATCACGGCGACGCCCAGCACCTCGAAGGCCGGCGCCTCGGCGCCCAGTTCCTTGCGCAAAAGCGGGATCGAGGCGCCCTCGAGCACGCCGGTCGCGACCGTGCGGCCGAGGATCTGGCACTCGCGGATGTCGGTGCCGACATCAAGGATCGGGGTGGCATAGGTGCTGTGGAACAGCGCCCGGCGCTCGCCCCGGCGCTTGCCGTGGCAGGCCACGCAGCCGCCTGCCGAGACCGGACGGTTGAAGATCGCCTGGCCCTGGCGGACAAGTTCCTGGTCCAGCGCCCAGGGCCAGCGCGGCGCACCGATGTCCCAGACCCACGTCTCGAGCGCCCGCAGCCCGTCGAAATTGGCCGAGTTCCGCGAGAGGTAATCGTGCTCGAAGACGAGCCCGGGTTTCCTTGCGGGATGGAACTCGCCGAACACGCCGTAGACCTCGCCGAGATTGCGCGCGAGGCCCAGCAGATCGTTGCCGTTCTTGGCGAAGCCCGGCCATTGCGTGTAATCCTGCCGAGCCGCGTTCCACAGGAACGGATAGCGCGTCGGCGCGTCGGCCACGGCGATGTTGTCGGGGATCAGGTAGTCCTCGGTCTCGGAGCCGATATCGAGCCCGGCGAGACGGTTGAAGATCATCGACACGGCATCAAGACGCCCCGCACCCCAGGGCGGTTCGGGCAGCGCACGCTCCATCAGGGTGTGAAAGCGATGGCTCCAGGCGGCGACCTCGGCGCGCAGCGCGGCGCGGGCGGCATCGTCCGTCGCCGCGCCGAGAACCGCATCCGCGAAGGCGGCGAAAGCATCCTCGTCGGCCAGCACCGCAAGCACGGCCGCATCCAGATCCTGAAGGAAGGCCTGGAAATCGACGATGGCGGGGCCGCCGTCGATCCGGTAGGCGGTCCCGTTGACGTCGATCTCGCGGGTGTGGCAGGCCGCGCAGGTCATGCCGACCGCCATTCGCGGCCCGCGGCCGTTGATGGCAAAGCCGACGGGCAGGTCGTCGTCCAGCCGATCCGGCATCGGCAGGTAGCCGTAGCGCGCCAGCGCGTCGTGCAGGAACGGGGCGCCATCCGGCAGCCGCAACGCCCGCATCCAGGCCAGCGGCATGATCCGCGAGCCCTGGTCCTGGGTGTAGAACGCCGCGCGCAGCCCCGGTGTCCAGTCGTCGCCCTGGTCGACGAAAACGGTCTGGGCAGCCGCCGCAACGCCGACACCCGACATCAGCAGCGTCGTCAGAAAGGCGCACAGTCGCATGGCAATCCTCCGGTCCGCTTGGCTTTCAGGATCGCACGACGCGGGTCGTTTTTCCAGATAATTGCCTCGAACCGCTGCAACGCGCCCTTTGCCGAGCGCGCCGCGGATGGTCATTTCCGGGCGCGCCGAGGCGCCCGCAGCGATGGGCGGGACCGCTGGCGATCTCGCCCCCGGTAAGGGTGCGGTCTCGGTTGTCGCGGGCATCAGCCCCCCTGTCGAACCGCGATCCAGATCGTATGGCGGGCGCCGCGCCGGGTGCGGCCGGCGCGGACCGTGTGCGTGGTGACGTCGAATCCGCTGCGGGACAGCCGCTTCGAGAATCCCGCGTCCGGGGCGGCCGACCAGACCGCGAGGATACCGCCCGCGGCAAGGGCGCGTCGCGCTGCCAGCAGTCCGGCGTCTGCGTAGAGGGCGTCGTTATCCGCGACGGTCAATCCGTCCGGGCCATTGTCGACGTCCAGCAGAATGGCGTCGAACCCGGCGGTCTCGGCGCGGATCGCGGCGCCGACATCGCCCGTCCGCACCTCGACCCGCGGGTCAGAAAGGCAATCCCCGAAAACCGCCGCCATGTGCTGACCGGCCCAGGAGACGAGATCGGGCACGATCTCCGCGACGATCAGGCGGGCACCGCGCGGCGCGGCCGCTTGCGCCGCGCGCAGGGTGAACCCCATGCCAAGGCCCCCGATCAGAACGCGCGGCCCCGGCCGGCCGGCCAGGCGTTCCAGGGCCAGGGTGGCAAGCGCCTCTTCCGACCCGCCAAGCCGGCTGTTCATCAACTCGTTTCCGCCGTCGAGGCGGATCGAAAACTCGTCACCCCGGCGAAAAAGCCTGAGCCTGTCCCCCTGGGGTGCAGTCGCCGTCGCCAGATGTATCCACGGCAGCATGCAGCCCCCCGTTCTCGACGCTTCCGCGCGGCCTATCCGATCGAGGGCTGCGGGTGAAGGGCCTGACGCTCGGCGCGTGCGGACGCGGAATCTGCGGTCAGTGCGGGCGGGCGTGGACGAGATAGCCCACGACCGTTTCCTCCCCCAGCGCCCTCAGCGCCTCGAGCCGGTGCAGCCCCTCGATCAGCACGAAATTCTCGCCATCTGCCCGCACCCGGATCGGTGTCAACTGGCCCTCTTCAAGCATGCTCTCGGCCAGGGTCTTGACCTTCATCGCGTCGAGGGTCTTGGCGCGTTTGACCGGGACGCGGATGCGGTCGATCGGGAAGGCGGTTTTCTCAAGCAAGGTGCTGTCTCCGGCGGACTGGAGGAAGGGTAGCAGGATGCCGCCGCAGCGCAACGAGGTAACCATCCGGCGCGGCGCGAACAGATCCCGCCGGGGGGCATGGGCCACACGCGACCTTCTGGATCCACCTGCGGGGATGGCGCGCCGTCTCCGGCGGTCAGCCTCTGGCAGAGATTTTCAGCGATACCATTCCGCTTGTTTGACAACGGGCTGAAACAGCTTCACCCGCAGGTCGTCGCCGTGATCCGTTTTGGCCACGGCCATGTTGCCGTAGGGCTGCCAACGGTCATGTATCGCGTGCATCACCTCTCGTGAAAGCTCCGCGGCGCTGTTCGCCTCCAGGACCTTGTAGTCGGTGAAATGGACGCTTTGGGTGGTCATCGCTTACTCCGCTAGGGCCTGGTCTCAAAGAATGGTCCAAGAGTATGAACCGGCGCTTAAGTTCTTCCGCCAGAAACGGATTTCTGCGCATGATCAAACGGTGGCGGCCTCGCCACACGGGCCTCGGCATGAATGATCCGGTTTTTCTTCGCGCGATGCGACCGGATCGTGTCCATGCCTCCGGACCCTTCCCCGTGCGGGGATTGGGCGGCGCCGTTCTTTTCCGGGCGGTTCATTCGACGCGGCCACGGAGACTCGCAACAAGCTCTTCGTCGAGGTTCAACACCCTGTCCGCAGCGTCGAGCACCTTGCCGTCGGGGACGACGGGTTCGATCCTGATGCCGTCGCTGAGGCCGTTGACTATGTGGCGGAGGGCCTCGATACGAGCGTGGCGCTTGTCGTTGGCCGGAATGACGTGCCAGGGCGCCGTCTCGGTCGATGTGCGCGCGATCATTTCGTCGATCGCCTCTGAATAGGCCTCCCACTTCTCGCGGTTGCGGAAATCCTCGTAGGTCAGTTTCCAGCGCTTCAGGGGGTCGCGCAGGCGCTGCTCGAAGCGGGCAAGCTGGACGTCCGGCGTGATATGGAAGAACAGCTTGACCAGCCGCGTCCCGTCCATCAGCAGCATCCGCTCGAAGTCGCGGATCTCGTGATAGCCCATCCGCCAGCGGTTCTCGGGCGTCAACGCCTCGACGCGCTCGACGAGAACGCGCCCGTACCACGACCGGTCGAAAGCCGAAATGGCGCCGTTTGGCGGCAGCCGCTCCATGAAGCGGAGCAGGTAGTGCCGCTCGAGATAATAGTTGCGCGGCGTGGCGATCGGCCAGACCTTGAAGCTGCGTGGATCAAGCACGGCCGACATGCGCCGGATGGTGCCGCCCTTGCCGGCCGCGTCCCACCCCTCGAAGACAACCACCGCCTTGCCGCCCGAGAACAGGTAGGCCTGCTGGATCGCCTTGAGCCTGCGCTGAAGCTGCTTGAGCTCTGCGTGATAGATTTTTTTCCCCAGCCGGGGCGACATGTCGATTTCAGAGAGACGCGGAGGATCACTCGTGGAGCGCTGCATGCTCCGAGAGGATCAGTTTGTGCGGACAAAAGCAATCGGTCCCGCCAAAGGCGTTCCGCAGCGAAGGCACGGCCGAAGGGCGCGAGCGCGCGTTCATCCTTGACGTCATGCGAGATGCAGAGGCGGGCGGCTGCGCCGTGGGGCTACCGCCCGATCCCCTACGGTTCGATCTGGTGCGGGAGTGGCGCCGCGCCCCGCCGAGCAATCGGTGGAACCTTCTGCACGACCCTCAGCCGCGCGTCGAAGGCGCCGGGTCGGGCTCCCGCCGCGCCACTGCGGACCACAAGAGCCAGGGACCGACCTTGAGCACGAAACCCGCGAAACAGGCCGTCCAGAGCGTAGCGGCGATCGTCACTCCGCCGATCCCTCCAAGGCCTTCATGGGGCAGGAAGGCGCGCGCCAGCGCGGCGGCGCAGAGCAGGACGAATACCCCGGTCAGCACCCGCCCTGCCTCCAGCGGGCGGCCCGTATGGCCCATCGAGGCGCGCATCATCACCGCCAGCGTCATCCCCCCGATCGCCCCGATCCCCAGAAGGTGCAGCCCGGCCACCGGCGCGTCCAGCGCCAGCGCGGCGAAGCCCAGCGGCAGGAACAGATAGGCGACATGCAGGATCCACAGGATCGGCGCCGGGCCGCAGCGCCAGCCGCACCAGCGCGCGAGCCGCACCAGGTGCAGCACTGCGAGGGCGGCAAAAGCGACGGACAGACCGGAAATGTCGGGCGCAAAGGACCACAGTGCCAGCACGCCGCCGCTGCCCAGCAGCGACAGCTTGTCAAAGCGTCCGAACGGCGCTGGCAGGGCGCCCGGCCCCCGCTTGGCCAGCCAGTTGCGGGTGAAGCTCGGCACGATCCGCCCTCCGATCAGCAGGATCAGGAAGATGGTGCAGGCAAAGCCGGCCCGTATGCCGATATCGGCCACACCCCGGGCCATCACCTCGAGGTGAAAGACGGCGTTGGACGCGGCCAGCAGACCCACCGGCACGATCACCGCAAGATTGCGCCAGTTCCGCCCCGCCACGATCTCGACCACGTTGATCGCGGCGACCGCCAGCAGGAAGCTCAGATCGAGCGCCATCACCGCCCCGGCGGGCAACGCGATTACCCCGGCGACGGCCAGCCGCCCCAACGCCCAGACCACGGTCAGCGCCATCAGCGACTTGCCCTGCTTGGGCATCCGCTTGGTCCAGTTCGGAATCGCCGTGAAGAGGAACCCCGCCAGCACGGCAGGCACATAGCCGAACAGCATCTCATGGATGTGCCAGTCGCGCGGGGTGAACGGGCCTGCAAGCCCGACATGGCCGGTCCAGACCGCCAGCCAGATCGGCACGACCACTGCCGCAAACAGCGCCGAGAACAGGAAGAATGGCCGGAAGCCAAAGGAAAAGAGGGCAAATTCCGATTCGTTGGACATGATCGCTTCTTTCCGGAAGGGGGATGGGCGGCGCCCGCAGCGGACGCCGCCCGGGGTTTCGGCTGCGGGAACGCCCGTTTGCCGCTACTGCCGAACCTGTGCAAAGAGGTTCTCGAAAACCCCGGCCGCCTTGCCGCGGTGTTTCACGTCGAGCGCGGCATCCAGATTGTCCGCCGCGCCCACCTGGATCAGCGCCACCATGCCCATCGCGAAATGCGGCGTGCATTTGACGCCGTAGATCCCTTCCTTGGTCACGGTCAGTTCGAAATCGTCGCCGGGGCGGCTGATGAACGCGGCTGCCCCCTCGGGCAACATGCCCTCGATGCCTTGCGCGTTGTGCCCCCGGTCGGTCGCAATAAAGCGCAGGGTGTTGCCGGGGGCGGCCTCGATGAAGGCGGGCTCGAACACCATCACGCCCGCTTCGCCGCGGTTCGGCATCCTGACCTCGTGGGTGGTGGCCTGCGCGCCCGCTCCGACCAGTGCGGTGGCGAGGGTTGCGGACATCAGTCGTCGCACGGGATGCATCCTTTCGTCTTCGCATGCATTTCTCATGCGGCCCTTTTGCGGTATCCGGGACGTCCCCTTGTTGCGTTTCGACAAACACCGGGCAGTTTCATGGTCGGCAAACTTGATGAAAGCCTTCTGCGCGATGTCGGCCCGTTCCGGCGGCTCGACCGCGCGCAGATCCGCGAGATCCTCGATCTCGCCACCCCGCGCCGGTTCGACGAAGGGGCAACGGTGTTCCGCGAGGGGCATGACGCGGACCGGTTCTACTTGCTGATGGACGGGGTGATCCGGGTGGTCCGAACGACGGCAGGGGGCGAGACCGTGACCGCGCTGCATATCCCCTCTGGCCAGCTCTTCGGCATCGCCCAGGCACTGCGTCGCGAGACCTACCCGGCCACAGCGCTCTGCGCGCGGGAAAGCCTGACGCTGTCCTGGCCGATGGGCCTTTGGGACAGGTTCTCCGCCAGGTATGACGGGTTCGCCGAAGAGGGCTACAAGACCGTTGGCACCCGCGTGGGCGAAATGAACACGCGCATCGTCGAACTGGCGACGCAACAGGTGGAACAGCGGATCGCCGGCACCCTTCTACGGCTTATCAACCAGGCGGGCCGCAAGGTCGAGGACGGGATCGAGGTGGGCTTTCCGGTGACCCGGCAGGACATCTCGGAGATGGCCGGCACCACCCTGCACACGGTCAGCCGGTTGCTGAGCGCGTGGGAGAAGCAGGGCATCGTGTCGAGCCGCCGCCGTCACATCACCGTCACCGATCCGCACCGCCTGGTGCTGATCGGCGAGGGACGCTGAGCCGGGACACGCGGCCCGGGCCGGCGGAAGGGAGGCGCCCGCCCCCCGAGGGGTCGGCGGGGTTGGGGGCGGGCGCGGCCCGGAAAAACGCCCCGGACCCTACGGCCGTGAGTGGTGGGTCACGCCGTATTCGTCATTCGCCTTGCGCCGCGGCGCCGATGGCGCGCGCGATCTCTGCGCGGAACACGCTCTCGGAGAGCCCGTATTCCAGGCAGGCATCGGAGATCGTGTGAAACGGCGCCACCGCGCAGCCGACGCACAGCATCCGGTGACGCAGGAACACCCACGCCGCGGCTGGCCAGCGGTCCAGGACCGCCACGATGCTGAGGTCGGGATCGTCGATCTGGGTGGGCGCCATGGTCCTCTCCTTTCATGAGCCCACCCTAACGCATCTAGCGCGCCGCTCTTTGCGCCAGCACAACCTTGGCGATCACGCGGCGGCTTAACCCTTGGTGCATCGAAAACCGGAACAGGCCCCCCCCCAGAGATGTCGGAGATTCTCACCAAGTCGCGGGCCCGCAACATCTTCTACGGAGGCTCGCTGGCCTTCAAGGCGATCCGCGACCAGTTGGAGGGCCATCCCCTGGCGCAGCTGCCCGACGTGTCGGCCGGCCTTGGCTACATGCCGTTCCAGCCGGTGCTGCGCTGGGTCTAAAGCATCAACCGCAACCGCACGGTCGACGACGAGGACGCGGACGAGGACACCGCCAAGAAGGCCGCGGGCGACCAGGACCACATCACGCCGTCGAAACACGACCGCAAGACCGCGACCCGGCTGCGCGTGCATCTCGACCTGTCGCCCGCCGACGCCGAGCACAAACGGCTCGCGGGCAAGCACATCTTTCCCGAGTGGAACGCGCGCAGCCAGTCCTACATGGCGGATCACTGCCGCGTGCTGGAGGCCGACGCCGCGCCCGATGCGAACGGGTTCGCCCCGACCCGCACAGCCTCGCCCGCGTCCTTCGCCAGTTCGAGGCGCTGCACCCCGCCGCATCCTGCGCCCGCGCCAGATCGAGGGGCAGGAACTGGACCTCGACGCGGTCATCACCACACGCGCCGACCTTGCCGCCACCGGGCGGGGCTGCGACCGCATCTATCGCAGCCTGAGACAGACGGACCGCGACCTGTCGGTGGCGTTCCTGCTGGACTGTTCGCGCTCGGCCGAGGCAGCGGTGGGCGAACATACGGTGATCGACGTTGCCCGCGAGGCGCTGGCCGCGCTGGCCGGTGGCATCGACGCGGCGGGCGACCGGCTGGGCATCTGGGGTTTTTCCTCGCTGAGGCGCGACCGGGTGTTCCAGCACCGCGCCAAGCGGTTCGACGAACCTCACGGGCCGGAGGTGACGCAACGCATCTGCGGGCTGAGGCCGGGGCACTATACTCGCCTTGGCGCCGCGATCCGGCATGTCAGCGCGAAACTGGCCAAGGAGACCTCGACCCACCGGCCGCTGATCGTGCTGACCGACGGCAAGCCCAACGATCTGGACCATTACGAAGGCATCCACGGGATCGAGGACAGCCACATGGCCGTGCGCGAGGCGCGCCGCCAGGGCCAGTCCGTCCACGGCATTGTCATCGACGAGGACGGGCAGGACTGGTTCAGCCGCATCTTCGGGCGCGGCGGCTTCTCGCTCTTGCGCGACCCCGAGCGCCTGGCGCGCGCCCTTCCCGACATCTATCGCAACCTCACCATCGGAGACATCGCATGACACACCTTGCCCTAATTCTGACCCTGCTGCCCGGCGCCGCGCTGGCAGGATACGGCCGCCCCGTGCCGAAGGCGCAAAGTGCCACCGCGGAATTCTGGTTCCTGGCAGCGTCCATCGCCCTCGTCGTGGCACTTGCCGTCGTGCAGCGCCTGGTGGCCCGGCGACGACGCAACGGGTTCTGAAGATCGCTGTCGGCCTCTACCCGCTGGGCGCGGGGGCTGCGGCGATCAACCTCTTCTTCCAGTCGCTGATCGGCTCGTGGGTGGGCCTGCCCGTGCTCAGCCCTGCGCAGTCTGCCCTCGGCGGCGCCGTGCTGGGCCTGCCGATGGCGCTTGCCTTCGCACGCCATTTCGACCGTCTGATCCGGGTCGCCGAGCGCAACTGACTCCGGATGACATCTCCTGGGGTGGATGGAGTTCACGCTGGTTCCGATCCTCGTTCCCGTCAGCCCCTTCCCGCCGTCCGACAGACCGGTCCGAACGCACTTGGTCGCCGCGATGGGAAGGCTTGGGACGCGGCACATGGCGTTGCCAACCCCGATCTCGCCCACCTCATCATCTTCGGGTTGTTTCTTGCCGTATCCGTGGGGGCCGTGCCGCTGTGCGACGATCGGTCGAAGGCCGCCAATCCCGATGCCCGGCCAAAGATTCAGGCGGCGACGTCAACGCCTTCCCCAAGGTCACTGGTTGACCCGTCGTGGCTGGCGAGCTGCCGCAACTCGATTGCATCGCGCCACGCTGCTGCATTGGTGGTTTTCATGGCCGTCTTGCATTTGCAAACCACGGTCATCGGCATCTCGCCCCCTCCATGAGACCACGCAGATCCAGGATCCGATCAGCAGCACGTCTTCACTCCAAGGCCGACATTGGCGCTCTCATGGCGAATTGGCGATCTGTTCCGAGATTTCCGCTCTTGTCCTGGCATCAACCTGGCCTTGCCGATGTCAGTCTTCGGCCTTGCTTGCGGATTGTCCGGGCCGATGGTCGATCTGCAGGTCGAGAAGGCTGAACCCCAGACATTTCCCGTGGGCATCGAGGGCAAGGGACCGTGTCACGCCCCCCGCCAGAAGGCCGGTCAGGACGAAGTTCAAGGCATGCAGTTGCGGCAGTTCATAGCGCCGGACGGATGTGACCTTGCCCGCTCCGAAATGCGCAGCGACCCGCTCGGCCGTGACGGCGCGTTCGATCAGAGGCCAGTCCTCGGCGCGGAAGGCTATGACCGAGATGTTCGAAATGTCGCCCTTGTCGCCCGTGCGGACATGGGCCAGGTCGCGCAGGATCATCGGACCTCCAGAAGTTCGACCCGGGGCACCACCCCGTCGGCGGCCATCAGGGTGGAGGCGACGGCGATCACCTCGCGCAGGGTTTGCGTGGCCCCGCCACCGCCGGCAGGTCCGCACAGATAGAGGCTCTCCACCTCCTGTCCGACGCGCTCGGCATCCGCGCGGCTCGCGCAGCGCGCGGCAAAACGCAGTCGGACCTCGCGTGGCTCGGACACGCCAGTGCGCCCTGCCGGAAGGATCGCGTCATGCCCGATCAGTTCGCCCCGCGTTTCGCGCAGGCAGGGCCCGAGCGCCTCCAGCCGCGTGCGCACCACATCCAGCGCAAGCCTGCCGCGGGCCAGGGCACCAGGCCCCGCATAGGAAATCTGCCCCTCGCCGATCCAGCCGTCGCGATAGCCGATCGAGACCTTCAGCCTGCCGGTCGCAGCCCGCCCTGCCGCGCCGCCGACAAGGACGCGGTCGGGTCCGATCTCGTCCAGCGTGACGCCCGAGAAATCCGCGATCACGTCCGGTTGCAGATAGCTGGCGGGGTCGTGGATTTCGTAAAGCAGTTGCTCGGTGCAGGTGGCGCGGCTGACCAGGCCGCCGGTCCCGGGCAGCTTGGTGATCACGGCAGTGCCATCCGACGAGACCTCGGCAAGGGGAAAGCCGAGATTGGCAAGGTCGGGCACGTCCTTCACGCCCGGGTCGGCGAAATAACCGCCAGTCACCTGCCCCGCACATTCCAGCAGGTGCCCGACAAGCGTGCCGCGCCCGAGCCGGGTCCAGTCGTCCATTTCCCAGCCGAACCGGTGGATCAGCGGGGCGAGGAACAGCGCCGGGTCGGCCGCACGGCCGCAGATCACCACATCCGCTCCCCTGTCGAGCGCCTGAACCAGCGGCCCCGCCCCGATATAGGCGTTGGCCGAAACCATCCGCCCCTTCAGATCGGATACATGCCCGGCGGTCGCGTCCAGCGCGAGGTCGTCGCCCAACCTGTCAAGCACATCGTCGCCCGTGACCGCGGCGACCTTAAGGCCGAAAAGACCCAGTTCGCCTGCAATCGAGACCACCCGTGCCGCCGCGGCGCGGGGATTGGCGGCGCCCATATTGGTGACGATCCGGGTACCGCTGCGGGCGGTAACCGGCAGCACGGCCCGCATCCGGCGCTCGAGCATCGGGTCGAACCCGGCCCCGGGGTCGGCCAGCCGTGCCTGCTGGGCCAGCGCGATCGTGCGCTCGGCCAGACATTCGAACACCAGAAAATCGAGCTCGCCCCGTTCGGCAAGGTCCACCGCCGGTTCGATCCGGTCGCCGGAATAGCCGGCCCCGCAGCCAATGCGCAGCGTGCTCATGCCAGCACCTTTCTGCGGACATGGCCGATCGTCCAGCCGCCGATCAGGATGCCGAGCGCGGCGAACGGCGTCACCGGATGCGGCCAGATCGCCAACGCGATGACGCCCAGAAACAGCGCACTGTCCACCACGCGCCGGCCGGTCAGCCGGGCGCCCGACAGAAGGCCGGGCAGCGCCAGAACCAGCGCAAGACCCGCCAGCGCCGCCTCGATCACGCCGAAGATTCCCGCCTGCATCGTCATCCCCGGGTAGAGCAACAGCAGGAACGGCACGACATAGGTCACCGCGCCCAGCCGCACGGCCTCGCCCGCGGTCGGCAGCCAGTCGGTCCGGGCGATGCCCGCGCCGACGAAGACCGCGATGCAGACCGGTGGCGTGATGACCGAGAGGGTGGCGTAGTAGAACACGAAGAGGTGGGCCGCCAGCGGATCGAACCCCACCGCCGTCATCGCCGGTGCAAGCACCGCGGCGACCAGCACATAGGCGGCGGTCGTCGGCAGGCCCATGCCCATGATCAGGCAGACAACCCCCACGATCAGCGCCACCAGCACGGTGGAATCGCCTGCCAGTGTCACGATCAGCGAGGACAGCGTGACGCCGATGCCCGTGAGGTTGATCATCGAGACCAGCACCTGCGCGCCCGCCAGCAGCACACCGATGATGACCATGCCCTTTCCTGCATCGGCGAAGCCGTCGACGATACGGCGGGCCATCTCGCGCAGGGAAAGCCGCCCGACCGAGGTGACGACGAAGACGGCCATCAGCCCGGCAATCCCGTAGAAGGCCGCCGTCGCGATGGATCGCCCCAGCCAGATACCGATGCCAAGCCCGCCAAGCGCGGCCACGATCGGCGCCACGCGGCGAGGCGCGAGGATCGCCGCCCAGGCGGGCAAGTCGTCCTCGGGCACGATGGCGAGGTTCCGGCGCAATGCCACGAAATGCACCGTGACGAAGACCGACACATAGAACAGGATCGCCGGCATGATCGCGCCCAGGATGACGGTGGTGTAGGGTACACCTAGGATCTCGGCCATGACGAAGGCCGCGGCGCCCATGATCGGCGGTGCGATCTGCCCGCCGGTGGAGGCCACCGCCTCGACTGCCGCAGCGAAGGGGCGGGGATAGCCGAGACGGATCATCATCGGGATGGTGAAATTGCCTGTTGTGGCCACGTTGGCGACGGCCGAGCCCGAGATCATCCCGAAAAGCCCGCTGGCGATGGTGGCGATCTTGGCCGCACCGCCGGGCTGCCGCCCGCCCAGCCGCATGGCGAGATCGATGAAGGTCTGCCCGCCCCCGGAATGGAGCAGCAACGCGCCGAACAGCACGAAGGCCGCGATAACCGTCGCGGCCACGCCCGTCAGCATCCCCCAGATCCCGAGATCGCCGAGGAAGATCGTCTCGGTCACGAAGGCCGCGTCAAATCCCCGATGGCCAAGCCCGCCGGGCAAATACTGGCCGAACAGCGCATAGGCCAGCCCCGCCATCACCAGCCCGGGAAAGATGAGCCCGACGGTCCGCCTGCCCAGTTCAAGCACCGACAGCACCAGCCCCGCAGTCAGCGCCATGTCGAGGGGCGTGGCCCAGGGCAGAGTGGTCATGATGCGGTCGTAGTTGACGACGACATAGGTACAGGCGGTCAGGGTGACAGCCACCAGGCCAAGGTCGATGGCCAGCCCGAGCGGGCGCCAGGATTTCCCGGCGCCCAGCGGATAAAGCGCAAAGCCGAGCGCACTGACCAGCGCGAGAAAGATCGCGCGCTGGATCAGCCCCTCGAAGGGGCCCGTCGCCGCCGTATAGAAGACGAAGGCCCCGATCAGGATCGCCAGCACCTTGGCGATGCGCGCATGGCTCATGCCGGCCTCACTCGGCCGGTTTCAGTTTTTCAGGCAGGTCGATGCCCTGCTCCTCGAACCAGCGGGCGGCCCCGGGATGCAGCGGGACCGTGCCGAATTGCAGGGTCATGTCGGCCAGGTTTGCGCCCTTCAGGCTGGCCATCGCGTTGGCCTGGGCGGTGTCGTCCTCCATCACCGCCTTGACAATCTGGTAGGCCGCGGACTCGGAAAGCGTGGCAGGGGCGGCAACACCCACGCCAAAGCTCCATGTCGTGTAGGCCGGGATGCCCTCGGCCGCGCCTTCAGGGATATCGACGACCGAGATATCGGGCATTTCGGCGCGCAGGGTCTCGGCCTGGGCGTCGGTAAGGCCGAGGATGCGGATGTCGGTCGAGGTCGCGATATCCATCGTGGAGCCGTCCAGCTTGTTGCCCGATCCCGACTTGACGTACCCCGCCACCCGGTTGTCCTTGATCGCGTTGACGATGTCGGTAGTCGAGCCCCGCACGTAATCGGCACTCAGCCCCAGCGTGGCGAACACCGCCTCGGTCGTGGTCTCGGTGGCCGAGCCCTTGATGCCGGGGTTGAAGCGTACGCCGTCGAGCCCCTCCAGGCTCTCGACCCCGGAATCGGCCCGCATCACCACGTTCTGGGGCGCGCCGGTATAGACCCAGAGAAGCCGTAGATCCTGCGCGTTGCCGTCGAATTCATTCGTCCCGGCCACTGCGTGCTGGACGACATTCGTCGTCACCAGCCCGAGATCCACCTGGCCGCGCGCCATGCGCCGGATGTTGTCCATCGTCGCCCCGGTCTCGACGACAGATGCCTTCAGCCCCTCCGCCTTGTCGTTGACGAGTTGTCCGACGGCAACGAAGTAACCGTAATGGCTGGACGAGGCCGAGGTCGATCCGATCAGCAGATCCTGGTCCTGGGCCTGTGCCGTGGCGGCCACGCACAGCAGGGTTGCGCCCGTCAGAGCGGAAAACGTGTGTTTCATGGTGTCCTCCCGTTGGGGCCATTGTCTGACCCCCGGCAAGTATCAAGGCGCAGGACTGTTGCGTGAAGTGCGTTTTGGTTCACTATATGTGCATGAAACGCAACATTCCGGCACTTGCCGATTTTCAGGCGGTGCTGTCACTTCACCGGGCCGGCTCGTTCCGGGCGGCCGCCGCCCGGCTCGGGCTGTCGCCTTCGGCGCTGTCGCGGCAGATCACCGGGCTGGAACAGCGCCTCGGCACCCGTCTCTTCGACCGCGACACCCGCAATGTCAGCGCGACGTCCTCGGGGCTTGCCTTTGCGCGGGTGGCCGAACGGATGCTGAACACCGTCGAGGACGGCGTGGCCGAGTTCGAGGCACATCTGTCAGCCAGCCACGGGCGGCTTACCATCGCGGGGCTGCCCTCGGTCACGGCGGGCCTTCTGCCCGGCCTGCTCAAGAGCTTTTCCCGCGCCCATCCCGATCTGGATCTCAGGATCATCGACGCCCTCTCCGGGCCGGTGCTGGAGGCGGTGGAGACCGGTATTGCCGATCTCGGCTTCACCGCCGGCACAGTCTCGGCGCGCAGCCGGCTGAGCTTTCGAAGTCTGATGGAGGACAGCTTCGTCGCGATCGGCCGGACGGATGGCCCGCTGGCCGAAGACCGGCCCTATGCCTGGGCGGAACTGGTCGAGATGCCGTTCATCGCGATGGCCTCGGGCACCAGCGTGCGCGAACTGATCGACGGGGCCTGCGCACGCCATGACCGGGTCCTGTCGCCGCGCTTCGAGGTCGCGCATCTGGCCACGGCCGGCGCACTGGTGGCCGAGGGTCTGGGAATTTCGGCCCTTCCGACCCTGACGCTGCCCGTCCTGCGGACCGAGACTCTGGTTACACGCCCGATTCCCGATTTCGGAGCCCGGCGCCGGATCGGGCTGGTCTGGCGATCGGGTCGCTCCCTTTCGCCAGCCGCAGCCCGTTTCCTTGCGCATGTCCGAGAGGCCCGGCTCATCTGAAATGTCGTGGCTCCGTCGAGAGCGCAGCCCACAGGATGACGTTGCGACATCCCCTAAGGACGACAGGAAATCATGCCGTACCGCAGGTCACGATCAACAGCTCGGGTGGGCGCATACGCTGTCGCATCGGGCGTTGACCTTGATCAACCCGCCTATCCCCCGTCCGACGCGGCGACACGCACCACCCGCCACATCAGGACCAGCAGCACGAGTGCCGCACTCGCGAGAGCGGCCATGACAGCCAGGGCGATCGGGGCGCCCGCCGTGGCGATCAGGCCCGCGCCCAGCATCGGGGCCGCGGCCTGCGCGACAAGCGAGGGACGCGCGAGGCGGCCCATGATTGTCGGGTAACGATCCGGCCCGAACACGGCCAGTGGCAACGCCCCGCGCGCAATGGAGAACAGCCCGTTGCCGCCGCCGTAAAGCACCAGCGCCGCGCCGGCGAGGCCCAGACCGAGCGCGAGCAGGATCAGACCCGCGGCAATCGCCACGGTCGAGGCCGCCAGCGTCCAGAGCGGATGATGCCGCCCGCGCCCTGCCATCTCGATCACCCGCGCGGCGACCTGCGGCGGCCCGATCAGCGCGCCCAGTGCAACCGCCTCGGCCAGGCTTTGTCCCTGCGCCTGGAGAAAGGCGAAGAGCCAGGTCGAGACGTTCACGACGATCAGGCCGTTGACCACCAGCATGCCCGCCATCAGCGTCAGGACCAGTCGTTCGGCCGGGGTCAGGACCGTGTCCGGTTTGTGCAAGCCGTCCGGCAAGGCGGGCGCCGCGGGGGCGGAAGGGATGACCAGCAGAACCAGCGGCAGCGTGACCAGCAGGTGCACACCCGCATAGGCCGCGGCCGTCCCCCGCCAGCCCCAGCTTTCCAGCATCAACGCCGAGAGCGGCCAGCAGACCGTGCTGGCGAACCCGCCCCAGAGTGTGAGCGCCGTGATCGCTCCCCGCGCCCCGGCACCGTACAGCCGGCCGAGCGTCGCGAAGGCCGGATCGTAGAGACCGGCCGCCATGCCGAGCCCCAGCAGAAGCCACCCGGCCCAGAACACCCAGAGCGCGGAGGCGGCGGCAATGGCGATCAGCCCCGCCGCGATCAGCCCGCAGCCCGCGGCCAGCACCGGCCGCCCGCCGCGGCGGGCGATCGTCCGGCCGATGGCGGGCGACGCGAGGCCCGCGACCAGAAGGCCCGCGGACAGGGCGCCGGTAACGGGCCAGAGGCCCCAACCGGTGTCGGACGCGATTGGCCCGGCCAGCACCGCCATCAGGTAATAGGTGCTGCCCCAGGTGAAGATCATCACCACACCAAGCGCGGAAATCACCGGCCAGCGCCGGAGCTCGGGCGCGGCACGTCTCATGCCGTCATGCCGACGTCCCGAGCCGAAACAACGGCTCCGTGCAGGCGGGGAGCGCGTCCTGGCGGTGACGACCAAGGCCGCGGTCGTGGGGCTGGACAAAGGGACTGGTGGCGGTCATGCCGCGATCATCGCCAAAATCCCGGTATGATCGAGTCCTTTCACGCGAAGCGCGCCCGTGTCCGGTTGGCAAACGCCACGAGCGACAGCATCACCGGCACCTCGACCAGCACACCGACGACAGTGGCAAGCGCCGCGCCCGAGTTCAGCCCGAACAGGCTGATCGCCACCGCGACAGCCAGTTCGAAGAAGTTCGACGTGCCGATCAGCGCGCAGGGAGCGGCAATCCGGTGGGGCACGCGCAAGGCATACGCCGCGGCATAGGCCAGCGCGAAGATGCCGTAGGACTGGATCAGGATCGGCACGGCGATCAGCACGATGACCTGCGGCCGGTCGAGGATCACCTCGCCCTGGAGGCCGAACAGGATCACCACCGTCGCGATCAGCCCGACGATCGACCAGGGCTTGATCCGGTCGCGGAAGGCCGCGATCCGGATTGCTGTCCCCAGCCGGTGCCGGCTCCAGAGCCCGGCGGCCAGCGGCAGGGCGACGAAAAGCAGGGCCGACAGGATCAGGGTACCCCACGGCACCGCGATGTCGGTGACGCCCAGCAGCACCGCCACGATGGGCGCGAAGGCAAAGACCATCACCATGTCGTTCACCGACACCTGCAGCAGGGTATAGGTCTCGTCCCCGCGGGTCAGGTGCGACCAGACGAAGACCATCGCTGTGCAGGGCGCCGCGCCCAGCAGGATCAGTCCGGCGATGTATTGCTGCGCGTCCGCCGGCGCAATCAGGTCCGCGAAGACATGCTCGAAGAACAGCACGCCGAGGGCGGCCATGGTGAAGGGCTTTATCAGCCAGTTGACGGCCAGCGTGATCGCTAGACCCTTGGGCTGTTTGAGTACGTCCTTCAGGCTGCCGGGATCGACGCCGACCATCATCGGGTAGACCATCGCCCAGATCAGCACCGCGACGACCAGGTTGACGCGGGCCAGTTCCGCAGCCGCGATCATCCCGACCAGCGCCGGGGCCGCACTGCCGATGCCGATGCCCGCGACCATCGCGAGGGCGACCCACAGGGTCAGGTAGCGTTCGAAGATGCTCATGCCGTGGCGGTTTCGGGCTGTTCCGGCCGCAGCCGTCCGGCGGCCAGTGCCGAGAGGGCCAGCATGGCGGTGGCGGTGCCCAGCATGAGGGGCAGGCCGCCGGCCTGGTAGGTCAGGCCCGACAGGAGGGTCCCGATCAGGCGGCCGGCGGCGTTGGCCATGTAGTAGAATCCCACATCCATCGTCACCCGCTCGGCCCGGCTGAAGGCGAGGATCAGGTAGGAGTGAAGCGCCGAGTTCACCGCAAAGAGCGCGCCGAAGGCCAGGAGCCCCGCGACCAGCGTGGCGGTCAGCCAGGGCGCCGGTCCCCCGGCGGCGAGGGCGGCCAGCGTCAGGGCCGCGGGCACGCCCAGAAGCGCCCAGGCCCAGAGGCGGGCGGCGCGGATCAGGTCGGCCTCGGGGCGGGTGGCGGCGCCCAGCAGCCGGGGCGCGGCGGCCTGCACCGCGCCGTAAAGGATGATCCAGAGCGCCATGAAGCTGCCGATCAGGAAGAAGGCGGTGCGGTTGCCCGCCTCGGTTCCGTCCGACAGCACGGCGTAGAAGTAGATCGGGATGCCGACCACGAACCAGACGTCGCGCGCCCCGAACAGCACCACCCGCGCCGCCGACAGCCAGTTCACGTTCGCGGACTTGGAAAAGACCTCGCTGAACTTGGCGCCCTTGCGGCCCCGGGGCAGGCCCGGCGGCATGGCGACCAGCACCGCCACCAGGATCGCCGCCAGCACCGCCGCCATGCCCAGCACCGCCCCGGTAAAGCCCACCCCGGCCAAGAGCGCCGCGCCCAGCAGGAAGCCCACGCCCTTGACCGCGTTCTTGGACCCGGTCAGCACCGCGACCCAGCGGAAAAGGCCGCCATCCTCCTTTGGCGCCAGCAGCTTGACGGCGGACTTGGACGACATCTTGGCCAGGTCCTTGGCCACCCCGCTCGCGCCCTGCACGGCCATTACATAGGCGACCGAGGCCCCGACCGCCCAGCCCGGGTCGAGGAAGGCCAGCGCGACCAGCGCCGCCACCTGCAGCCCGAGGCCGGCATAAAGCGTCGAGGTCAGCCCGAAGCGCGCCGCCAGCCACCCGGCCGACAGGTTCGTGACCATCCCCGCGATCTCGTAGAGCACGAAGAGATAGGCCAGCTGCACCGGCGAGAAGCCCAGCGTGTGGAAGTGCAGCAGCACCAGCATCCGCAGCGCGCCGTCGGTCAGCATGAAGGCCCAGTAGGCCGCCGTCACCGCGACATAGGCCGACAGGCCCTCGGGGCGCGCGCCGCTCACAGCGAAGCCCCCACCATGCATGCCACGTCCACCAGACGGTGGGCATAGCCCATCTCGTTGTCGTACCAGGCGTAGACCTTGAGCTGGGTGCCGTTCACCACCATCGTCGAGGGTCCGTCGACGATGGCGGACCGCGTGTCGTTGACGTAATCGGCCGAGACCAGCGGCCGGTCCTCGTGGCCGAGGATGCCTTTCAGCGGGCCTTCGGCGGCGGCCCTGAACAGCCCGTTGACCTCGTCGGCCGTCACCGACCGCTCCATCTCGAAGACGCAATCGGTCAGCGATGCGTTGAGCAGCGGCACCCGCACCGCGTGGCCGTTCAGCCGCCCCGCAAGTTCGGGATAGATCAGCGTGATCGCCGTGGCGCTACCCGTGGTCGTCGGGACCAGCGAGTTCAGCGCCGACCGCGCCCGGCGCAGGTCCTTGGCCGGGCGGTCCACGATGGTCTGGGTGTTGGTCACGTCGTGGATCGTGGTGATCACGCCGTGGCGGATGCCGATCGCCTCGTGCACCACCTTGACCACCGGGGCGAGGCAGTTCGTCGTGCAAGAGGCCGCGGTCACGATCCGGTGCCGGGCGGGATCGTAGGTGGCGTGGTTGACGCCGTAGACGATGTTCGCCGCGTCCCCGTCTTTGACGGGCGCCGAGACGACGACCTTCTTAACTCCGGCCGCGAAATAGGGGGCGAGCTTCGCCTCCGACTTGAAGACGCCGGTGCAGTCGATCACCACGTCGACGCCCGCCAGCGGCAGATCCTCGATCCGCGCCGCGCCGACAAAGGGCAGGCGCATGCCGTTCACCGTCACGCCGTCCGCGTCATGGCCGAAGGCGGCGTCCCAGCGCCCGTGCACCGTGTCGAATTCCAGCAGATGCGCGTGCATCGCGGGATCGCCCACGGCATCGTTGATCCAGGCGATCTCGGCGCCGCGCTCCAGCAGGGGGCGCAGCGCCAGCTTGCCGATCCGGCCCAACCCGTTCAGCGCGTAGACGGTCACGCCTTGAGCCCCGCCACGTCGCGGCCGATGTCATCGACGGCCTTCTGCAGCGCCATCCGGTCCAGCGTCTCGAGCTTGAGCGCGGCGAAGGCGTGAATCCGGTTCCGGAGCGCGCCATAGGCCTGCTGGAAGGCGAGACTCTTCTGCGCGTCCGTCCCCTCGGCCTTGACCGGATCGGGCATGCCCCAATGGGCGGTGACCGGCTGGCCCTCCCAGGCGGGACATTCCTCGTTCGCCGCCTGGTCGCAGACGGTGAACACGAAATCGAGATGCGGCGCGTCCGGCCCGCTGAACTCGGCCACGTTCTTGGCGCGCAGCATCGAGACGTCATGGCCCTTGTCCCTGAGCACCTGCAGCGCGAAGGGGTTCAGCTCGGAATAGGGTCTGGTTCCGGCGGAGAAGGCGGTGAAGCGGTCGCCCGCCTCGGCGCGCAGGATCGACTCGGCGAAGATCGAGCGGGCGGAATTGCCGGTGCAGATGAAGAGGACGTTGAATTTTCGGTCGGCCATTTGGGGGGCTCCTGTCCGGGAGGAAAACGCCAGGGGCGAACAGAGGTCCGGCCGCCCGCGGCAGCAGTCGAGAAACAGGTAATCAAAGGTGCGTCGCACTTCCGTGACATCGATGGAATAGCGCAAAGACGTGCCCTCGCGCGCCTGGGTCACCAGCCGCGCCCGCATCAGCGCCGCGAGATAGGCCGACAGCGTCGAGGGCTTCAGCCCCAGCGCCGCGCCGATCTCGCCCGCCGCCACCCGGTCGGGATAGCGCCGCATCAACAGCCGGAAGATCGCCAGCCGGTGCGGATGGCCCAGGGTCGAGAGGCGGGAGAGAATCTCTTTTTCCATATTTCAAGAATATCAGAAATTTATGGGTGCACAATTCACGGGTTCTGGCGCAGTATTACTTGCCCCCCGTCAACGGCAAGCTGTGCAAAGCCTCAGAAATGAACGGGCCCCGTCGCGCCAACTGCGCGACGGGGCCCGAGCCGGTTCCGGCCAGTTTGCCCTTACCAGTCTTCGCGATGCACGATCCGGGTCTTGATCGGCAGCTTCATCGCGGCGAGACGCAGGGCCTCGTGGGCCACCGCCTCGGACACGCCGTCGATCTCGAACATGATCCGGCCAGGCTTGACCTTTGCAGCCCAGAAATCGACCGAGCCTTTCCCCTTACCCATCCGCACCTCGGTCGGCTTCGACGAGACGGGGGTGTCGGGGAAGATGCGGATCCACACCCGGCCCTGACGCTTCATGTGGCGCGTCATGGCACGGCGTGCGGCCTCGATCTGGCGCGCGGTGACGCGCTCGGGCTCAGTGGCCTTCAGACCGAACGAGCCGAAGTTGAGGTCGAATCCGCCCTTGGCTTGGCCGTGGATACGGCCCTTGTGCATCTTGCGGAATTTCGTGCGCTTAGGTTGCAGCATCTGTCAAACTCCTCAGCGGTCCCGGCGCGGACGCGGGGCCCCGCCTTCCTGAAGCTCCGCCTGGCGACGATCACGGGCACCGGGATCGTGCTCCAGAATCTCGCCTTTGAAGATCCAGACCTTGATGCCGATGATCCCGTAAGGCGTGGTCGCCTCGGCGAGGGCATAGTCGATGTCGGCGCGCAGCGTGTGCAGCGGCACCCGGCCTTCGCGGTACCATTCGGTTCGGGCGATCTCGGCGCCGCCGAGGCGGCCCGCGACGTTGACCCTGATACCGAGAGCCCCCATGCGCATGGCGTTCTGCACCGACCGCTTCATCGCGCGGCGGAAGCTGACCCGGCGTTCCAGCTGCTGGGCGATCGATTCCGCCACCAGTTGCGCGTCCAATTCCGGCTTGCGCACCTCGACGATGTTGAGATGCAGCTCGCTGTCGGTCATGTTCGCCAGCTTCCGGCGAAGCCCCTCGATATCGGCGCCCTTCTTGCCGATGATGACCCCCGGCCGCGCCGTGTGGATCGTCACCCGGCACTTCTTGTGCGGGCGCTCGATGATGATCCGGCTGACGCCGGCCTGCTTGCACTCTTCACGGATGAAGTCGCGCATCCGCAGATCCTCGAGCAGCAGGTTGCCGTACTCCTTGGTGTCGGCATACCAGCGGCTGTCCCAGGTCCGGTTGACCTGAAGGCGCATGCCGATCGGATTGACCTTGTGACCCATCAGACTTGCTCCTCGACCTGGCGGACCTTGATGGTGAGTTCCGAGAACGGCTTGACGATTTTGCCGAACCGGCCGCGGGCGCGCGGCTGGCCGCGCTTCAGCGTCAGGTTCTTGCCCACATAGGCCTCGGCGACGATCAGTTCGTCCACGTCGAGGTTGTGATTGTTCTCGGCGTTGGCGATCGCGGACTGAAGGCATTTCTTCACGTCCTGAGCGATCCGCTTCTTCGAGAAGGTCAGATCGGCGAGCGCACGTTCAACCTTCTTGCCGCGGATCATCGCGGCCACCAGGTTCAGCTTCTGAGGCGAAGTGCGAAGCATGCGGGCCTTGGCCATCGCTTCGTTCTCGGCCACGCGGCGGGGGTTCTTTTCCTTGCCCATGGCGATTACCTTTTCTTCGCTTTCTTGTCGGCCGCGTGCCCGAAATAGGTCCGCGTCGGCGAGTATTCACCGAACTTCTGGCCAATCATGTCCTCGGTCACGTTGACCGGAATATGCTTGTGGCCATTGTAGACGCCGAAGGTGAGCCCCACGAACTGGGGCAGGATGGTGGAGCGGCGCGACCAGATCTTGATGACCTCGTTGCGGCCCGACTCGCGGGCTTTCTCGGCCTTCTTCAGGACATAGGAGTCGACGAAGGGGCCCTTCCAAACAGAACGTGTCATGGCTTAGCGACCCTTCTTGCGCGCGTGACGGGACCGGATGATGTACTTGTCCGTCGCCTTGTTGCGGCGGGTCTTGGCGCCCTTGGTGGGCTTGCCCCACGGGGTCACCGGGTGACGGCCGCCCGAGGTGCGGCCTTCACCGCCGCCATGGGGGTGGTCGATCGGGTTCATCACGACGCCGCGGACCGACGGACGCTTGCCCATATGGCGCGAGCGGCCGGCCTTGCCGAAGTTCTGGTTCGAGTTGTCGGGGTTCGACACCGCGCCGACGGTGGCCATGCATTCCTGGCGCACCATGCGAAGTTCACCCGACGACAGCCGAAGCTGGGCGTAGCCGCCATCGCGGCCGACGAACTGGGCATAGGTGCCCGCGGCGCGCGCGATCTGGCCGCCCTTGCCGGGCTTCATCTCGATGTTGTGGACGATCGTGCCGATCGGCATGCCGGTAAAGGGCATCGCGTTGCCGGGCTTGACGTCTGCCTTGGCGGACGCGATCACCTTGTCGCCGACGCCGAGGCGCTGGGGCGCCAGGATATAGGCCTGCTCGCCGTCCTCGTACTGGATCAGCGCGATGAAGGCGGTACGGTTCGGGTCATATTCGATCCGGGACACGACAGCCGAAACGTCGAACTTGTTGCGCTTGAAATCCACGATCCGGTAGAGGCGTTTCGCCCCGCCGCCACGGCGGCGCATCGTGATCCGTCCGGTGTTGTTCCGGCCGCCCTTCTTGGTCAGACCCTCGGTGAGGGCCTTGACCGGGCGTCCTTTCCAAAGCTCCGAACGGTCGATCAGAACCAGCCCACGCTGGCCCGGCGTCGTCGGCTTGTACGACTTGAGTGCCATGCTTTCTGTCTTCCGTCAGCTTCGGACCAAAGGTCCCGTTTCCGTGTGGGGCGCAGGCGCCCCGGTCTCAAAAACATCCGGCCCCGGGACACCCGGGGCCGATGAGTCGGGCTGCTTTATCAGAGCCCCGTGGTGACGTCGATAGTGTTGCCCTCTTCGAGCGTCACATAGGCCTTCTTGACGTCCTTGCGGCGGCCGCGGATGCCCTTGAACCGCTTGGTCTTGCCCTTGGTGATGGTGGTGTTGACCGCCTTCACCTTGACCCCGAAGAGGCTTTCGACCGCCTCCTTGATCTGCGGCTTGTTCGCGTCGATCGACACCTCGAACACGACCGCGTTCGCCTCGGAGGCCATGGTCGCCTTCTCGGTGATGATCGGCTTGCGGATCACGTCGTAATGTTCCGGCTTCGCGCTCATTTCAGTCGAGCCTCCAGAGCTTCGACACCCGCCTTCGTCAACACCAGCGTGTCACGGCGAAGGATGTCATAGACGTTGGCGCCCATCGAGGGCAGCACGTCCAGCCCCTCGATGTTGCGCGCGGCCAGCGCGAAGTTCTCGTTCACCTCGGCGCCGTCGATGATCAGCACGCGTTTCCAGCCGAGCGCCTTGACCGACTTGGCCAGTTCCGACGTCCGGGGCGCCGCGAGTTCCGCCGCCTCGATCACGATCAGCTCGCCGGCGCGGGCCTTGGCACTGAGCGCATGCTTGAGGCCCAGTTTGCGGAACTTCTTGGGCAGGTCATGCGCATGGCTCCGCGGTGTCGGGCCCTTGTAGACGCCACCCTTGCGGAAGATCGGCGCGTTCCGGTCGCCGTGGCGTGCGCCACCGGTGCCCTTCTGGCGGTAGATCTTCTTGGTCGAGTAGCTGGTCTCGGACCGGGTCTTGACCTTGTGGGTGCCGGCCTGCGCCTTGTTGCGCTGCCAGCGGACCACGCGGTGCAGGATGTCGGCGCGCGGTTCCAGGCCGAAGATCTCGTCGCCGAGATCGACGGTACCGGCCTTGGCGCCATCCAGCTTGATCACGTCGAGTTTCATTCTTCGCCTCCTTCGGCCGGCGCTTCCTCGGCGGCGGGCGCCGCGGCCTTGGCCGATTTCAGCGCGGCCGGCAGCACGAGGTTGTCCGGGGTCGGTTTCTTGACCGCGTCCTTGATCGTGACCCAGCCGCCCTTGGCGCCTGGCACCGCGCCCTTGACCATGATCAGGCCACGGTCGGCGTCGGTCTTGACGACCTGCAGGTTCTGCGTGGTCACGCGGGCCGCGCCCATGTGGCCGGCCATCTTCTTGCCCTTGAACACGCGGCCCGGGTCCTGGCACTGACCGGTCGAGCCGTGCGAGCGGTGGCTGATCGACACGCCGTGGCTGGCCCGGAGACCGCCAAAGTTGTGCCGCTTCATGACACCGGCAAAACCCTTGCCGATCGAGGTGCCCGACACGTCCACGAACTGGCCCTCGAAATAATGATCGGCGGTGATCTCCTCACCGACGGCGATCAGGTTCTCGGGGGCCACGCGGAATTCCGCCACCTTGCGTTTGGGCGCCACGCTGGCCTTGGCGAAATGCCCGCGCATTGGCTGCGAGACCCGCTTGGCCTTGGCACTGCCCGCGCCCAGCTGGACGGCGGTATAGCCATCCCTGTCCGCGGTCCGCTGGGCCACGACCTGGCACCCATCCAGTTGCAGGACGGTGACCGGAACCTGCCGGCCATCTTCCATGAACAGCCGGGTCATGCCCAGCTTCTTAGCGATCACACCAGAGCGCATCCGGGTGCCCTCCTTAAACCTTGATCTCGACGTCGACGCCAGCAGCCAGGTCGAGCTTCATCAGCGCGTCCACGGTCTGGGGCGTCGGGTCGATGATGTCGAGAAGCCGCTTGTGCGTGCGGATTTCCCACTGGTCACGCGACTTCTTGTCGATATGCGGACCGCGCAGGACGGTGAATTTCTCGATCTTGTTCGGCAGGGGGATCGGCCCGCGCACCTGCGCGCCGGTCCGTTTGGCCGTATTGACGATTTCCTGCGTGCTGGCATCCAGAACGCGGTAGTCGAAGGCCTTCAGCCGAATGCGGATGTTCTGACTTTGCATTGTTCTAGCCCTTCAGGCTGACGGGCCGGCGGGTCTGCCGGCCCTGGCCTCTTTGCGTTACTCGATGATCTTGGAAACCACGCCGGCGCCGACGGTGCGGCCGCCTTCGCGGATGGCGAAGCGGAGCTTTTCTTCCATGGCGATGGGCGCGA
>NZ_SLWW01000021.1 GCF_004342445.1 Rhodovulum euryhalinum | reverse complement strand
GGCACCATTGACCCCAGCATGAAGTAGCAAACATAACGACCGGGCGGGTCAGTTCTCGGTGACAACGCCGGGTCAGTTCTCAGTGACAGCCAACACACCGAGTATCTCTACTACGCCAGCTTCGCCGTCGCGCTCTGCGAGGGCCCGATCACCGGCATCGGGCGCATCTGGGCCGACGGCAAGCCGATGGACCTCTCCGGCGTCACCTGGCGCTGGTATCCCGGCGACGAGACGCAGACCGCCGACCCGTTCATCGCGGCGAAGATGGGCGCGGCCAGCACGCCCTCCTATCGCGGCACCGCCTATGTGGTCTTCGAGGAACTGGCGCTCTCGACCTATGGCAACCGCCTGCCGCAGCTGTCCTTCGAGGTGTTTCGGCCGCTCGCGGATCCCGACACCGCCGAGGGGCTGGTGCAGGCCGTCACCATAATCCCGGCCTCGGGCGAGTTCACCTATGCGACGCAGGCGATCCGCAAGACCGATGGCGGCGCGACGGTGCCCGAGAACCTGAACGCGCTGCCGGACGCCACCGACATGGTGGAGGCGCTGGACCGGCTGCAGGCGATGGCGCCTGCGGTCCAGAGCGTCAGCCTCGTCGTGGCCTGGTTCGGCGACGATCTGCGCGCGGGCTCCTGCAAGGTGCGGCCGGGCGTCGAGGTGTCGGCCAAATCGACCACGCCGGTCAGCTGGTCGGTCAATGGCGTCAGCCGCGCCAATGCCTTCCTCGTCAGCCGCGATGACCAGGACCGCCCCGTCTATGGCGGTACGCCGTCCGACTTCGCCGTGGTGCAGGCGATCCAGGAGATGAAGGCGCGCGGGCTGCGGGTGACCTTCTATCCGTTCATCCTGATGGACGTGCCGCCCGGCAACACCCTGCCGAACCCGTATTCCGACAATGCCGCCGAGACGGGCCAGCCCGCGTTCCCCTGGCGGGGGCGGATCACCTGTTCTCCGGCGGCGGGGTTCGCCGGGACCGTGGACAAGACCGCCACGGCCGCCACGCAGGTCACGGCGTTATTTGGCGCGGCGACGCCCGCCAGCTTCAGCGTCTCGGGTCAGTCGGTTTCGTGGACAGGCACGCCCGGCGACTGGGGCCTGCGCCGCATGGTGCTGCACTACGCCCATCTCTGCGCGGCAGCGGGTGGCGTCGATGCCTTCCTCATCGGGACCGAGATGCCGGGGCTGACGACGATCCGGTCGGGCCCCAGCACCTATCCCGCGGTGCAGGCGTATCGGGACCTGCTCGCAGATGTGCGCTCTATCCTCGGGTCCGGGACGAAGATCGGCTATGCGGCGGACTGGTCGGAGTATTTCGGGCACCAGCCGGGCGACGGCAGCGGCGACGTGTTCTTTCACCTCGACCCGCTCTGGGTGGACCCGGAGATCGATTTCGTCGGTATCGACAACTACATGCCGCTGTCGGACTGGCGCGATGGGTTCGAGCATGCCGACGCGGCCGAGGGCTGGCCCGCGATCTACGACCGGGCCTACCTGCAGGGGAACATCGCTGGCGGCGAAGGTTTCGACTGGTTCTATGCCAGCGCCGCCGACCGAACCGCGCAGGTTCGCACCTCGATCACCGACGGCGCCGCCAGCAAGCCTTGGGTGTACCGCTACAAGGATCTGCGCAGCTGGTGGGCGAACCCGCATTACGACCGTCCGGGCGGGGTGGAGAGCGCGACGCCAACGGCGTGGGCGCCGCAGTCCAAGCCGATCTGGTTCACCGAGCTTGGCTGTCCCGCCATCGACCGGGGAACGAACCAGCCCAACGTCTTCTTCGATCCGAAGTCGTCGGAGAGCTTCACGCCGCATTTCTCGCGGGGCTGGCGCGATGACGCCATCCAGCGGGCCTATCTCGAGGCGACGTATCTCTGGTGGGGCGAGGCCGCGAACAACCCGCTGTCGTCGGTCTATGGCGGCCGCATGGTGCACGTTCCCGAATGCGCCGCCTGGACATGGGACGCGCGGCCGTACCCATTCTTCCCCGCGCTGACCGACGTCTGGACCGACGGCGCGAACTGGCGGCTCGGGCACTGGCTGACCGGACGGCTTGGCGCGGTGTCGCTGGCGGCGCTCGTCCGGCACCTCTGCCTGCGCGCCGGGTTGCCCGAAGACCTGATCAACGTCACCGGGCTCTGGGGCGCGGTCGAGGGCTACGCCATCACCGCGCTGGAAAGCCCGCGCGCCTCGATCACCACGCTGTCGCGCCACTTCGGCTTCGATGCGGTGGAGACCGAGGGCGTGATCCGCTTCGTCATGCGCGGCCGGGCCTCCGTCGCCACCCTTGCGCCCGACGATCTGGTGGCCGCCCGCGAGGGCGACCTGCTGGAACTGACGCGCGGCCAGGAGACCGAACTGCCGCAGGCGCTGAAATGGCAGATCGCGCGCGCCGACGAGGATTACGACGCGGCCCTCGTCGAGGCCCGGCGCATCACCGTGGATACGACGCGCATCGCCTCCGAGTCCTTCCCGATGGCGGTGCCGCCCGAGGAGGCCGAGCGCCGCTGCCGCCGCGCGCTGATGGAGGCGTGGGTGGGGCGCGAGACGGCGGCGTTCCGTCTGCCGCCCTCGCACCTCGCGCTCGACCCCGCCGATGCGGTCCGGCTGGAGCATGACGGGCGGCTGGTCGATCTGCGGCTCGTCTCCATCGCCGATGCCGAGGTGCGCGGCATCGAGGCGGTCCGCCAGGACCGGGCGACCTACGATCTGCCACCCGGCGATCCGCGCGCGGCGTCGCTGACGCGGGCCGTGGTGTTCGGCGCGCCGGATGTGCTGCTGATGGACCTGCCGCAGCTGACCGAGGACCAGCCCGCGCATCGGCCGCTGGTCGCCGCCCACGCAATTCCCTGGCCGGGCGAAATGGCTGTGTTTCGCAGCCCGTCGACCGACGGGTTCGAGCTGCTGACAACCTTCGGCAGTCGCGCCCGGATCGGGGCGCTGGTCTCGGACTTGTATTCCGGTCCCACCTCACGCTTCGATCTCGGGAACGCGCTCGTCGTCGATCTGCTGACCGGCACGCTGGAGAGCGTCACCGACCTGACGCTGTTCGGTGGGGCGAACGCGCTCGCGATCGAGAGCGCGCCCGGCGTCTGGGAGATCGTGCAGGCTGGCGCGGCAGAGCTTCTGGCGCCCGGCCGGTATCGCCTGACCCGGCTCCTGCGCGGCCAGCGCGGGACCGAGGGCGCCATGGGCAACCCGGCGCCCGCAGGCGCGCGGGTCGTCGTGCTGGACACCGCGCTGGCGTCGCTGCCGATCGCCGAGGCCGACCTCGGCATCCCGTGGAACTGGCGCATTGGCCCGGCGAGCCGTCCGGTCAGCGACGAGACCTATGTGGCGCAGTCCTTCACGCCCGAGGGCGTCGGACTGCGACCGTTCTCCGTCGCCCATGTCGAGCAGCCGTGGCGTCGCCCACGCACGCCCGGCGATCTGACGATACGCTGGACCCGCCGGTCCCGCGCGCTCTCGGCCGACAACTGGGGCGGGCTCGAAGTGCCGCTCGGCGAGGAACTCGAAGCCTATGAAGTCGAGATCCTCGACGGCGCCACCGTGAAGCGGGTGCTGAGCACCGCAACCTCCAGCGTGGTCTACACCGCCGGCCAGCAGACCGCAGACTGGAGCGCGCCGCTCGCCCCCGGCGACACGCTCGACATCCGCATATTCCAGCTCTCCGCCCTCGTCGGGCGGGGCGCGCCCAAGACTGTCACGCTGACCTTTTGAGGCATCGCAATGAGTTCTGGAAGAGCACGCATCCTGCGGCGTAAGCTTGGGTCATGCGCCCTGAAGACGAAGACCGTATAGCAGCCCAGCTTGCCAGAGTGATGGCCGTGGCCTGCGTGCGCAACACGCAGTTGGAGGCCCTGCATGCGGGCCGGACGCCCATCTCGCGCACCGGTGACGGCAGCGACGTCATCGTCCAAGATGCAGAAGGCAACCGCATTCCCTGGTCCGAGGTCTCTCGGATCGATGACGACGAGATGCGCGCGGTCATGCGCGAGATTGTCGATCGGCTCTACACCTTCCATCTGCGGATCGATGACCCGGCCTTCCGTGCCGAAATTGATCGCTGGGCCGCGATGACCGCGAAGTGGGACGCGGCGAAACCCGACCCAGTTCTGTCCGCGATTCCGGGGAAGACGCCCGAGCACGGGTAGCTCGTCAGCACCACCGCTGCGCCACTGTTCGCCGCCTGCCATGCAGGCGGCGTTCTTCGTTCTGGAGACCGTCCATGTCCGATGCCACGACCCATCTGCTGCTGCCCTACATCCTGGCGGCGCAGGCCCAGAAGCACATCACCCACAACGAGACGCTGAGGATCCTCGACGGGCTCGTGCATCTCTCGGTCCTCGACCGAAACCTGACCGCGCCGCCCGGTTCTCCGACCGATGGTGACCGCTACATCGTCGGCTCGGGCGCGACGGGCGACTGGGCGGGCTGGGATCTGAACGTGGCGCTATTCACCGACGGTTCCTGGCTGCGCTTGCCGCCTCGTGCGGGCTGGCGGGCGTGGGTCGAGGACGAGGGCCTTCTGCTAGTCTACGACGGCGTAGGCTGGGTCGGGACGACACCGGCCGCGTTGCAGAACCTCGCGCTCCTGGGGCTGGGCACGACAGCGGATGCCTCGAACCCGTTCTCGGCCAAGCTGAACGCCGCGCTCTGGACCGCGCTCACCGCGGCCGAGGGCGGCACGGGCGATCTGTTCTACACCATGAACAAGGAGACCGCGGCCGACGATCTCGGCCTGACGCTGCAGAGCGGCTTCGTGACGAAGGCGCTGCTCGGGCTGTTCGGCTCCGACCGCTTTCGCCTCGCGGTCTCGGCCGACGGCAGCGCCTTCTTCGACGCGCTGATCGCGGACAACGCGACCGGGATCGTCGACCAGCCGCGGCTCCCCCGCTTCAAGGCGTACACGAACTACGACAACTACGTGGGCGTCGGGACCTGGACGACGATCGCGATCAACAACACCGACGTGAACGATCAGGGGGCGTTCGACGCCGCCAACAACCGGTTCGTGGCGCCCGTGGACGGCGACTACCTCTTCGGCGCGACGCTGCTCTACAAGGTCAACAGCGCGACCACGGCGCGCCTGCGCGGGCGGCTGGTGCTGAACGGGACCGCGGAGGTTCGCGGCTCCTTCGGCGAGGCGGGCAACGCCGCCCATGTCAGCCTCGCCACCGCGCTCTGGCTGCAGACCATGACCCCACTCGCCGCGGGCGACACGGTCGAGCTGCAGGCCTCGTTCCGCACTGCTGACGGCTATGTCGCCGCCGATCACACCAGCTTCTGGGGCTGCAAGATCGGCTGAGCGGCGCAAGGAGGACCCAATGAACCCACCCCGATCCGAGGGCTTCGTGCGCATGCCCGATGCCGAGTTCGAGGCGATCCTGACCCGGGCGGCCGAGGAGGGCGCGAAGCGTGCGCTCGCCGATGTCGGCCTCGACGGCGACGAGGCGGCCCTCGACATCCGCGATCTGCGCTCCCTGGTGGACTGCATCCGGCTGGTCCGCCGCACCGCCATGCAAACCGCGGTACGCATGATCACAACCGGCGTCATGCTGGCGCTGCTCGCGGGCATCGCCATCAAGCTCAAGATCTTCGGCGGCGGCCCGTAGCCGCTCCCCATCCCCATTCATCAGCCCGCAATGACCCGCTCTCGAGGCGGGTTTCTTGTTTCTGGAGGATCGCATGACCACGACATTCCATCGCCATTGGCGCGACGTGCCTGAGGGCACCTGGCGCTGGCCGAACTTCAGCCCGGCCGAGATCGCCTGCCGGGGCACCGGTAAGCTGCTGATCAACGAACCCGCGCTCGACAAGCTGCAGGCGCTGCGCGACCGGCTGGGCAAGCCGCTCATCGTGCGCTCGGCCTATCGCAGTCCCGAGCACAATCGCGCTGTCGGCGGCGCGACCCGGTCGAAGCACATGGACGGCGCCGCCTTCGACATCGCCATGGCGAACCACAACCCGGCGGCGTTCGAGGCGGCGGCGCGGGAGGTCGGGTTCCTCGGCATCGGCTTCTATCCCCGCTCAGGGTTCATGCATGTCGACCTCGGCCCCCCGCGCCAGTGGGGTGAGCGGTTTCCGGTGCGGGCGACGGCATTTGCAGCCGAAACGCCGCCCGCGCGCGAAGTGCTGGCCCACAGCCGCACGATGAAGGGGGGTGGCGCGGCAGGCGTAGCCACGCTGGGCGCTGCCGGGGTGGAGGTTGCGCAGAGCGTTCTGGCGGAGACGCAATCCGCGATCCTGCCGCTGGTACCGTACCTCGATACCCTGCGATGGGTGTTCATCGCCGTAGCCCTCGGGGGGATCGCGGTCACAATCTACGCCCGGCTCGATGACTGGCGCCGGGGGCGGCGGTGATCGGCGGGCTCCTCGCCACGCTCGCCGGACCGGCATGGGCGCGTACGGCGCTCCGCTACGGCGTCATCGCACTCACGATCCTTCTGTTCCTGCTTTCCCTGCGCCGCTCCGGCGCGCGCGCCGGCCGACTGGTCGAACGGCTCGAGACCATGGAGAAAACCCATGAAGCACAGAGACGGATGCTCGAGGCGGCGGCGCGTCGCCCTCGTTCTCGCGACGATCGGGCTGAGCGGCTGCGCGACGGTCAGTTCTGACGTCGGCGGACACGGGGCATGTCCGCCGGTCGTCGAATACAGCAGGGAATTCCAGTCTCGGGCGGCCGCGGAACTCGCTTTGCTGCCGGAAGGATCAGCGATCGCCGAGATGCTCGCGGACTATGCTGTGATGCGAGAGCAGGCGCGGCAGTAGCCTTCCGCAGATCGCTGCTCTTGTGAGTCCGCCCGCTTGCGAACTATGCTAAGTCCTATGACTTCATAAGTTTTTAGGAAGTGGCGTGGCGCACAATGAGCTCATCCCTGGACCTGGACGAGACTGACCGGCCGCAAACGTCCGGCCGTCGCACAGGCCGTTCATTTTATGCTGCGCCGGTTTCAGAGTTTCGCGTCACTGACGATGACACGATCATCGGCAGGCTATCGTCGCGCCACGTCGCCTTCCACGCCGCCGCCGAGGCCGAACAACTTCGCGCCTGGGCGCGCGAAATCGAGATCCTGAAGGAAAGCTTCGCAAAGTCAGGCTCGCTCTGCGACGACTGGCAGCTCCTCCTCGAAATCCCGCTGCTGCGGCTCGGAAAACGGATCGATGCGGTTGTGCTCGCGCCCGGCGTCGTCGGCGTGATCGAATTCAAGATCAATGCGACGGCGTTTCAGAGCGCCGACCGCGTCCAGACGGAACGTTATGCTCAATCGCTCAGCGATTTCCACGAGGCCTCACAGCAGCGGCTGATCCTGCCGATCCTATGCGCTGAGCGGGCGCGGGCGAGGCCGCCGGCGACGACCTTGGTCGAAGGCGTCGGTACGTTGATGGAAGCCAATGCGACAACGCTCGCAGACGCGTTTCTGGTTCTGCAAAGCCATGTCGATCCGAATGCTGCCGCGATTGACGCGCACGGGTTCGACTACTCACCGTACCGGCCGACTCCCAACATCGTGGAGGCAGCGCAGGCGCTCTATGCCGGGCACGAGATCGCAGACATTGGGCGCGGTGACGCAGCCGATGCCGAGTTGCAGGCTGCGGCAGCAGCGCTGCAGGAAATCGCCGCCGACGCAGAGGCGTTCCGTGCCAAGGTCGTGTGCTTCGTGACCGGCGCACCTGGCGCCGGCAAGACGCTGCTCGGATTGGACCTCGCACTCAAGAGCAGATCGGGGACCCGTCCCGCAGCGCTTCTCTCGGGTAACCGCCCATTGGTCCATGTGCTGACCGAAGCCCTGGCGGAGGACAGCGCTGCGCGTGGCGCGATGACGAAGACCGAAGCGCGACGTTTCGCTGACGCAGCCATTCAGAACCTCCTTGGCTATTTGAAGGAGCACACGGACGGCGCTCCGCCGCCGGAGCATGTGATCGTCTTCGATGAGGCGCAGCGCGCCTGGGATGCCGAGGTTGGCAAGGAGCTTATGGGACGGCCGAGCTCCGAGCCCGAACTCTTTCTCGAGATCCTCGATCGCTTGGACTGGGCCTGCCTCGTCTGTCTGGTTGGTCCTGGCCAAGAGATCAATCGGGGCGAAGGCGGCCTCGCTCTCTGGGGGGAGACGCTGCGCTCAGCTCAGAGCGCAGGCAGTCGATGGCGTGTGGTCGCCGCGCCCCAGGCGCTTGACGGCGGGCCGGACGTTCCAGGATCCGGCATGTTCGCTGAGGGCGGGCTCGGCGGTGTCGAGGTTCGACGGGAGTCAGCCCTGCACCTGGCAAACGCCATCCGGGCGTATCGAAACCCCCTTCATGCGCAGTGGGTGGCGCGTCTTCTGGATGGCGACATCGTGGAGGCGAAGGCCCTGGCCTCCAGAATGGATGCCCCGCCGGCCTTGATGACGCGAGACATCTCCGTCGCGAAGCAATGGCTCCGTCAACGGCGACGGGGCGGTCGAACCGTCGGCCTGCTGGCGAGCTCGGGGGCCGTCCGCCTCGTCGGCGAGGGAGTGCCGCCTTCACCGCGATCAAATGAGTTGAATCCCATCGGCCATTGGTTCTTGAAGCCCTTCACTGATTTCCGCAGCGCTGGTGCGCTTGAGACCCCGATGAGCGAGTTCGGGTGCCAGGGGCTCGAGTTGGATTATGCGTGCCTGTGTTGGGGTGGAGACCTGATCTGGACTGATCAGGGTTGGCTGCCGAGGATGATGCGTGCGCCTCGATGGCAGATTGCACGAGACACTGAGAAACAGCGTTTTCGGCTGAATGGCTATCGCGTGCTGCTTACCCGGGCCCGGGCCGGTCTCGTGCTCTTCGTGCCGCGGGGCGAGGCTGATGATCCGACCCGTTCCCCGGATGAGATGGACGCCTGTGCCGAAGCTTTGCTTGCAGCGGGGTGTGCGGAACTCACACAGAACTAGAGTCGCCGCTGATCGAACTATTGAGCGTATGAACTGTGTACAGTCTGGCTACTCGACCACCGGGTAGAAGGGACGCCCCCAATCCTCCTTCGGGTTGTCCATCATCAGATCCACGAAGACCGGGAGGAGGAAGCCGAGTATCGCGGCGCCGTCACGGACCTGTGCTCGGTTTACGCCGCTGTTCCACGTCGATCCGCCATGCACCAGCTGATTGCGCAGCACGTAGAGCCGGTCGAAGACGAAGCTGAGAACGCGAACGCTGTCGCCGGCCTGGAACGCCTGTGCAAAGCTGCGCGAGGAGGTCCGGAACCTTTCCTCCCAATCCTCGAATCCGTCTATGCCGTTCTGATGCTGCCAGAATGGGTTGAAGACGAAGCGGTTCTCCATGAGCATCCGAACTGGACCTGAGAACCGTTGCCATAGCGCCTTGTAAACGCGTCGCTCTTCATCCCGCGCCACCAGCTTGCCAAAGTAATCGACTATCGCAGCCCTTTCCCCGGGTGCAACCCACTGGAATTCGCGCTCGTCCGCATAGGCTGCGTTGAAGGCAATCCAGAGGAAGATGAAGCGCGCATCGTGATCGTCGCCGCACGACTCGGCTCGTCCGATCCAGCTGATGGAGCGGTGTACGCGCAGGCCCATCGTCTCGGGGAAGCCTGCACGGATCGCGCGTTGCTTCTCCTTTAAGGCGCTAAACGACAGGCTGTCCGTCATCGAATTCCTCCGTTTCTAATACTCGTTCACGGCATCGCGCCGAAATCGGACCGGCGGTATCCGTCCACCATCGCCCGGAGCGCCTCCGGGGCAATGACCTCGACCTTGTTCCCCCACTGGTAGAGGTGCCAGGTCATCTCCAGCCAGCCTGCTGCCTCGAAACGCACGACAAGGCTGCCGTCGTCTTGCGGCTCAAGCACTTGCCGCGGATGAAAGCGAAAGCCAGCGGCGCGCTCGGCTGCCTCAGGCGCGAAGCGCCAGATCACCTCGCCGTATTGTTCGGGATCCTGCCAGACCCCGAAGGACCGTGCAGCGTAATCCACGATGCTGAAACCCTCCTGAAGCTGGAAGCTCTCGTCGAGGACTTCCGCCGCGCGGATCAGGTCGATGCGGAAATTGCGTACCTCGTCTGCTTTGGCGGGGTCGCGTGCCGCTAGGTATGTCCGGTGGCCCAGCAAGACGCCATGTGGTTCCAGGATGCGGTTTGCGTCGTCCTGGTTGTAGCGCACACTCAGGCGAAACGGGCCGCGCAGGGCCTCGATGATGGCATCGAGCACGTCTGTCTCGACGCTGACTTTCGGGCCGGGGCGCGTGACCTGTCCCATGGCGGCCAGGACCGCCTCTGCGTCGGTCTCGATACGGGACCGGGAGGGCGCCTGAGCCAGCAGCCCCTCGCGCAGATCAGCCAAGGCTCGTGCATGTCGTAGCCGACCCTCGGCCTCCGCCCCGCGAACGGCGATCTCCAATGCCTCTACACCTGTTTCATGGCGAAGTTGCAGGCGGTCGAGGCCAGCATCGATCAGCCGCCAGCGTCGTTTGCGGTCCTCGCCATCCTCTACCAAGACGTTTCCAAAGGTTTCCTCCAGCGCGTCGGTCATCCGCTGCGCTGTCCGGTGGGACACTCCGAATTCCAGCGCGATCTCCTCGAGGCTGATCCCGCAGCGTCTTGCCGCAGCCAACTGTGCGAGCCGGATCAGATCCTGAGCCTTGGAAAAGGACATGCGCGCCTCGCAGCCTGCCAATTTTTGACACCCTTGGAGGCTAAGAAGGTATCTGTTGCCTGTCGACCTGATTCTCTCACCGCTGCAGAGGAACTGGCGAAAGGCAGACAGAAGCTTCGAAAGGGAGATGGATGGCCATGAGTGGGCGTGTGATCAGGATCGAACGAGTTTCTCCACGTGAAGGCGTTGTGGAAGAACCAGACTTCACGTCGAAAGGTTACCGCCTTGGCGACCCTGCCCATGGCAACGCCAAGCATCACGCCGAACACACCGTCTATGTGAAGACCCTCGATGAAGCTGCGGAACTGATCGAGAAAGGCTTCTCTCTGTGGATGGGGGCGAATGGAAAGCGAGCTTCGCTGATTTCTCCGGAGAGCCTCCGGATCGTCCGTGGCGGGAATACCAAGCAGGCTTGAGGCGTGGCTGTTCGCACGCCCTCCAGGCGGCGGACCTTCGTAAGGGCCGACAGTTATTGACACCCACAGGGGTGATTTAAGAAGCTGCAATCAGGAGACGTTTTCCGCGGTTCGGGTTGCGCTCATTGACGATTGAAGGAGCCCATGCGGGAAATCGGCGGCAACATCCTCTTCTCGGCGAGCGACCTGATGCGGTTCATGGGCTGTGCCCATGCGACGACACTTGATCTGATGCGCCTGCGCGGCGAAGGGCCAGAACCGGGCGGGGACAGCGAGGATGCTGCGCTTCTGCAGAAGCAGGGCGACGCGCATGAGGCCGCGCATCTGGAGCGTTTGAAGGTTTCTGGCAGGTCCGTGGTCGAGATCCCGCGCGGCAATCTGGCGCGCGATGCGGAGGCCACGCGCGTGGCGTTGAACGAAGGTGCCGAGGTGGTCTTTCAGGGCGCGTTCCTGTCGGGCAACTGGGGCGGCTGGTCGGACTTCCTAGAGCGCGTGGAGCGCCCCTCGGCGCTCGGGCCCTTCAGCTACGAGGTCGCCGACACCAAGCTGAAGCGTCGGCCGCATCCGAAACACGTCCTCCAGCTCGTGCTCTACTCCGACCTCTTGACCGAGATTCAGGGGGTCGCGCCCGAATTCGCACATGTCGAACTCGGCTCCGGCGAGCGCGCGACGCTGCGGCTCGCCGACTACGCCCATTATGCACGCGGCGCGCGGGCACGGCTCGAGGCGTTCGTGGCTGACCCTTCGCCCACGCGCCCCGTCCCCTGCGCCGACTGCGCGCTATGCCGCTGGGCCGATCATTGTGAAAGCGGGTGGGTCGCCGAGGACAGCCTCTTCAATGTGGCGGGTATCAGCCGCGGACAGGTGAAGAAGCTCGAAGCGGCGGGGATCACGACGATGGAGGCGCTGGCTCGCCTCGACCACCCCGTTCGCGGTATGGCCGAGACCACGCGGGCAAAGCTCGTCACCCAGGCCCGGCTTCAACATGCCCGCAAGACGGGGGGACCTGCTTACGAACTGCGCGCACCCGAGCCGGGCAAGGGCTTCGACTTGCTGCCCGAGCCGACGCCTGGCGACATCTTCTACGACATCGAGGGCGATCCTCACTACGAGGGCGGCCTCGAATACCTGCACGGCGTGTGGTGCGACGGGCGGTTCTACGCCTACTGGGCCCATGACCATGAGGCCGAGGCGAAGGCCCTGTCGGAGCTATTGGCGTTCTTCCGGGCGCGGCTTGACGCCTACCCGGATGCGCGGATCTACCACTATGCGCCTTACGAGGTCACCGCGCTGCGTCGGCTGACCACGAAATACGGGATCGGTGAGGCGTTCCTCGACCGGCTCCTGCGCGAGCGGCGGTTCGTCGATCTCTACGCCGTTGTGCGCGGCGGACTGATCTGCTCGGAGGCGAACTATTCCATCAAGTCGATGGAAGCCTTCTATGACCGAAAGCGCGACGGCGCGGTGAAGACGGCAGGTGGGTCGGTGGTCGCCTACGAGCGCTGGCGCGAGACGGGCGAGCAGCAGATCCTCGACGAGATCGAGGAGTACAACCGCATCGACTGCATCTCCACGGAGGAACTCAAAGATTGGCTGGTTCGGGTCCGGCCCGAACGCCCCTGGCCGCGTCTGGCCAACGATGCGGGCGACAAAGAGGAGGCGGAGGATGCCGACGCCTCAGAGCTGCGTGCCATGCTTGCCGCGTCCGGGCTGCCCGACGAGCGCCAGCAGATGCTTTTCAACCTCGGTCTGTTCCACAAACGCGAGGCGAAACCCGCGCAATGGGCCGTGTTCGACAGCGCTGGTAAGGACGAGGACGAGTTGATCGACGACCTCGACGCGCTTGCCGGGCTCGAGGCTCTCGGGCCGGCGGAACCGGAGAAGCGATCCATGGCGCGCACATATCGGTTCCCGCCCCAGGAGACGAAGCTGCGGGGCGGCAAGAAGGCGACCGTGCCAGTCATCGACGGGCCGCCTGCCACCATTGACATTGCGGCTCTCGACCGGACGAGCCGAGAGATCACTCTTAAGGCGGGACCAAAGAAAGCGCACCTGCTGGGCGAGCGTCTCACGCTGCACCCAGACTGGCCGCTTAATACCGGCGTTATTGCCGTGGCACTGCGTGACGTCATCGCGGATCAATGCGGGCCGCGTCGGTTCACCGCCATCGACGACCTCCTGTCCCGCGCAGCCCCGCGCCTCACGACCAGCCCGAAATCCGACCTGCTGGAGGGAGCCGATCCTGTGGCTGGGACGATCGCGGCCGTTGGCGCGATGGACGGCACCGTGCTGCCGATCCAAGGGCCGCCAGGCACCGGCAAGACCTATGTCACGGCGCGGGCGATCTTGTCTCTCGTACGGAACGGTCACCGCGTCGGCGTGGCCTCCAACAGCCACGAGGCCATTCGCAATGTGCTGATGGGCTGTCTTCATGCGCTGGAGGACGACGACCCGGACATCACATTGGAAAACGCCGAGCTCGCTCATAAGGTGAGCGGTGAGGAAGACGGCTATCCTGAGGGCTTCGCCGGCATCACTCGTGCCACGTCCAACGACGACCCTGCGCTGACAGAGGCCCATGTCGTCGGCGGAACTGCGTTCTTCTTCTCGCGCCCGGAACTCGAACAGTCTCTGGACTGGCTCTTCGTTGACGAGGCTGGACAAGTCGGCCTCGCAAATATGGTCGCCATGGGGCGCGCTGCGCGCAACATCGTGCTGGTCGGCGATCCGCGTCAGCTGCCGCAGGTCATCCAGGGGGCGCACCCCGAGCCTGCGAACCTCTCATGCCTCGACTGGATGCTGGGCGATCACGCGACGATCCCGCCGGACCGCGGCATCTTCCTTCCTGTCTCGCGGCGCATGCATCCTGAGGTCTGCCGCTTCATCTCGGAGCAGGTCTACGAGGGTCGGCTGACCAGCCACCCCAATACGGCACGCCAGCTCGTCAGAGGCACCCGGTTCTCCGAGGCGGGGGCCTTCTGGGTGCCGGTCGCGCATGAGGGCAATGCGCAGGTCTCGACCGAGGAGGTCGCCGCGATCCAGGCCGCGGTCACCGATCTTCTGCAAGGCGAATGGACGGAGAAGGACGGCACTGGTCGCGCCATGCGCGAGACAGACATCATCGTCGTCGCCCCCTACAACGCGCAGGTGAACGCCCTTCGCGACGCGCTGTCGCCCGGTATCCGCGTCGGCACGGTCGACAAGTTCCAGGGACAGGAGGCGCCGGTCTGCCTCGTCTCCATGACGGCCTCATCAGCCGAGGAAACGCCGCGCGGGATGGACTTCCTGTTCTCCCTCAACCGCATCAACGTGGCTGTCTCGCGCGCAAAAAGCCTGGCGCTGGTCTTCGGCGCGCCGCGTCTGCGCGAGGCGAAGTGTGAGACGGTCGAGCAGATGCGGCTAGTAAATACGCTCTGTGCGTTGAATGCAGTGGATTTCAGAGTCTAAAGAAAAAAGATGACAAAACCTGAAGACGGCTGGCTACAAATCAAGAAAGAGCAGGCTCTCGCCTTCGGCAAGCCAGTGCCATCTGGCTTCGTTGTTCGCCAGGGGTCAACCGCGATGCGGGAAGGATCCCCAATTAAGAAGCGCGACAGGCCCGAACGAGACCGTTTGGTTGAACAGGGTATTCTCGTCCCCGATGAGAATCCGGCACTTTTTCGTTTCAGCGTCGATCATGTGTTCAACAGTCAGAGCCGTGCAGCGGGCGTGGTTATCGACGGAAATAGCAATGGCAGTCATTGGCAACCCGCAACGGTGAGCCTTCCCACACAGGTCGAGGCGCGGGGCCTTTTCACGAGGCGAGAGATCGAAGAGGCGATGGATGCCTTTGATCGCTACAGTAAGAACGGCGAAGAAAGCGAAATATTCCGCCACTTCGGCGATCCGCGGGACTACTGGGTGCGATCCAGCCAGGACCGTGAGAATCGCGTCTTCCCCAGTAAGCCGCTCGTTGGATACCTCCTGAAAAAGACTGAGCTGAATGGTGGTTGGGGCCAAAAAGCTGACGCGGCTGCCAGGCTTCACAACTCCGGCTTCATTATCGTTGATCAGGCGGATGAGCCTGTTCAAGCGCCCGAACGATACGAGCACCTTATTTCAGGCGCTGATCGTATCAGGCTATGCGCACTTAATTACTTTATCGAGCCGGCTCGGGAGAAACGCCTAAAGACTGTGACCGTACGTGCTGGAGACCTGGCCAGCGCAATGGGGCTGAAGAACGCTTTCCCAAATATCTGCCAAACTCTCGGTGGCGAGAAGCTTCAGCAGCTTGCGAAGGTCCCGCCGCCCGCGATTTCAGAACCGAATCCTAGCAGCTCAACAACATTTACCTACCAACTTGGATCTAACTCGGAAGCGGACACAATGGACCAAGCGAGCACGACGATATCGGCGTCCGCAACCAACCTCATCCTTTATGGGCCGCCAGGGACCGGGAAGACCTTCACCACAGCGGCGGAGGCAGTGCGGCTGTGTGGCGAGCCGGTGCCGCAGGATCGGGCCGAGCTCATGGCGGTCTACCAGAGGCTCGTGGCGGCCGGGCGCATCGAGTTCGTCACATTCCACCAGTCGATGTCCTACGAGGATTTCGTCGAAGGTCGGCAGCCCATGACCGGAGCGGACGGCGAAGGTGAGGCGGAGTCGGCCGGCTTCCGGCTCGAAACGGTCCACGGGATATTCAGGCGGATCGCGAAGCGCGCGGAGACCAGCCGTGGGCGCTCATCTGGCGATGACATGATCAGGCTGGAGGGCCGCCAGGTCTTCAAGATGTCGATCGGCGAAGCGAACAACCCCGAGGACGCGCACTTGTTCGAGGAATCGATAGAGGGCGGCTACACGCTCCTCGGCTTCGACGACATCGACTGGAGCGATGAGAAGTACGCCAGCCGTGAGGCGATCTTTGAGGCCTGCAAGGACCACCGAGACGGCGGCGGCGACATAGATGCAAGATCCGGATGGGTTCAGATGCCCTTCCGATTCCGGAACTGGGTCCGGCAAGGCGACATCGTGATCGTGTCGAAGGGAAACCAGCAGTTCCGTGCCATTGGGGAGTTCGCCGGCGACTACGAGTTCAAGCCACGGCCGGAAGGGGGCTATGCCCACCGGCGCACGGTGCGATGGCTCTGGGTGGATCGAGACGGGGTAGCGGTCAGCGAGATCTACAGCCGCGGTTTCATGCAGCAGTCGATTTATCTGCTCTACGACAGCGAGCTCAATATTCCGGCGCTCGAGCGTTACATGAACAGTCAGAGGAACGACGGGGGTGACGAGCCCGATCAGTTCGTTCTGATTATCGACGAGATCAACCGGGCGAACATCTCCAAGGTCTTCGGTGAACTGATCACACTCCTTGAAGCCGACAAGCGGCTCAACCAGCCCAATGCGGTACGGGTCCGCTTGCCCTATTCCGGGGACGAATTCGGCGTGCCGTCTAACCTGCACATCCTCGGCACAATGAACACCGCCGACCGGTCGGTCGCGCTTCTCGACACTGCCCTCCGGCGGCGGTTCACCTTCCGTGAAATGATGCCTGATGCATCCATCCTCGAAGACGCTGGTCAGAAATGCGGGATCGACCTGCCGCAACTGCTCACCAAGATCAACGAGCGGATCGAGTACCTTTACGACCGGGAGCATCAAATCGGTCATGCCTACTTCACCGCGTGCCGTTCGCAAGCCGATGTCGACGAGGTCATGCGCCACAAGGTCATCCCGCTCATCGCGGAGTACTTTTTTGAAGACTGGGCCAAGATTGCGGCGGTTCTCGGCGACCTGGAACCGGGTGAAAGCTCGATCACCGGTGGCTTTCTCAAGCGTGCGATCCTGAATCCGCCTCCGGGCCTCGAGGACGGCGATGCTGTCGCCCGGTTTCGCTGGCAGGTTCGATCCGTCGATGAAGGCTTCGACTACAGCAAGTTGGTCGGGCCATGATCCGCCGCACGATCCGCGAGTGGGAGCGTATCGCCTACGGGTCCGGCGACAGCGAAATCCCGGAGACGCAAGCAGACCGGCTTGCCGGGGTTGCGAGGACCTCGACCTTCTCGGGGCGCGAGGGCGAGGGCGTGCTGGAGCACGGGCGGAAGGGTCTCCGCGCACTTGGCGCCGTCGGCGTTATTGCCACCCCCGGCTGCCAGCTGGAGATCCTGCCAAAGATCGAGGGGGGCGGCGAGAGCGGGGTGTCGGATGCGGTGCTCCGGCAGCGCCTCATCCACATGCTTGCGGTGACCTACGATCTGCCAATCGAAGCCGGCGCGATGACGCAACTCGGCTGGCAGCGCGAGACCGTGCTCGAACTTCTGATCCGTCTATTCTGTGCGAAGCTCATCGACGCGGTCCGGCAGGGGATGCCGCGCCACTACCTCGAACACGAAGACGACTTGCCTGCGCTTCGGGGACGCCTGGACGTGACACGGCAGTTCTCAACGCTCGCGGTCTCGCCACAAAAGCTCGCATGCCGTTTCGATGCCCTTTCGCCTGACATCGCTCTGAACCAGGTCATGCGGGCGGCGGTCCGCAAGCTGTCGCGCCTGTCTGCCTCACCGGACAACCAACGCGCGCTGCGCGAACTGAGCTTCGTGTACGCCGACGTGGCTGACGTTTCTCCGAACGCCCTCCGCTGGGACCGGATCGTCCTGGACCGGACCAATCGTCGTTGGCGGGATCTTCTGTCTTTCGCGCGCCTTTTTCTATCGGACCGGCACCAGCAGACGAGCTCGGGGAGCATCGACGGTCACGCGTTGCTCTTCGAGATGAACGTCTTGTTCGAAGCATACATCGAACGGATCCTGTCGCGATCTCTGGCCGGCACGGGCTTTCGCGTGTCGTCGCAAGGCGGCCATCGGGACTGTCTCTACGAAGGCGAGACCGGGCGCTTCCGCACAAGGCCGGACCTCATCGTCCGGCTTGGCGAGAAGATCGTGCTAATCATCGACACCAAGTGGAAGCGCATGACGCCGAGGGTCGACGATCCGAAGCAAGGCGTCAGCCAAGCGGACGTCTACCAGCTGATGGCTTACGGCAGGCTCTACGACTGCCCAAACGTTGTGCTGCTGTACCCACATCATGGCGACTTGCCGCCCGATCCGATCCGTTGCCGGTACTCCATCGCGACAAGGGGAGCGAATGAAACGCTGATCGTGGCCACGCATGATCTCGCAGGCACACAGGGAGGCCAAAGAGAAAGTTTGCGACAGCTGGTCGTCAATTCTCAGGTCTTCGGTGCATCGCTCGTCGATGCAGTAGATCATGAAGTGGTTTGAGCAGATGCGACAGGTGAGTACTTTGCGCGCGCTGCCCTTTTCGAAAACGGCTGAATGATGAAGAGCCTGTTTTCTAAGCTGAGGCGCAAGTTGGGTGTATCTCCGGAGACGCCCAATCATCCCGATTTGAACCCGCCGTCCGATTGGGATGTGCCCGAAGCCGAATACTTGCCCGGCACCTCACAGGCTGTGGCCGGCTCTGAGCTTGCCGAGCCGCCGGCCGCTGCCCTGGAGGCAATCGAAGACAACGTTCACCCAGATCTGCATCTTATCGATTCTCAGATTTTCGCTGAGGATTTTCCTCACAACTCGCGCTCCGAAGCGCCAAAACAATCAGATGTTTCCATTTCTGGGAATCAACAGTCGACAGCCGAGGCATTCACAGAGCTTGAAGCGCAGAATGACGAGTCGGCTAACCATGAGCCGGACCCGGATCCCGCCTTGGCTCCACCAAATCCCGATTCTTCGAGATTGAGTGCCGATCTCGGGCTTGTTGAAGCGGATGACGAATATGATGAACTCATTGGCGACAATGATGTGTTCGATGAACAGGCCGACGATCTCTGGGAGACTGCGCTTTCCTATGAGGTAAGTGAGGAAATTGAACGCGCTCGCACCGATGGTGATGCGTTTGAAGTTGCTGATTTTTATGAGTTTCCGGAGTTTGAATCAGGAGAGATCGAGAACGAAGCTGAAAGCGCCCAATGGGAAGACCTTTTGGATCTGGATCTATATGAGGAAGATCCAGATCTACCTTTTCCATCTATTGACGAAGAGACCATCACCGATGGTCACTTATTGGACGATTACGCCGCAAGGCTAGTCAGCCAGATGCGCATCATGAAGCTTGACCAACGTTCCCTGCTTCAAAGTCGTTTGAAAGCAGTCTTGGAAGAGTTCCCGTTCTCTTCGAGTTACAGGGCTCTCTCAAGGTTGGTGCAAGCTGGAAACAGCCTCGAAGAGCTGGAAGATGCATGCGAGCTGAAGTGTCTTTGGCGAGAAGCTCCTTGGCTCTGGTCTCATCGGAAGTTCAACAGAATGCAGCGCGCTTGGGAAACAGAAGAACGATCGAGCTATCGCAGCGCTCTTTCTTGGAAACTCGCGCTGGCATTGATTCATCGGGTTGGCCGGGTGGAGGCCGAGCGAAAGATTTTTGACGATTGGCGAAACGAATGGCTTCAGATGCAGCCAGATTATTCGGGCGAGGGTGTTCGTATAGACTCACGGTTCTGGAGCTATCCTGCTTTCCTTAGTCTCGATTACGAAAGTATTGAACTAGCTGATAGTGAGTCTTGGTATTACGAGGAGCCTATCGACGTTCAACCGTCCAGTTCCTTCCGCCTCGAGGATAGTGAAGGTCAGTTTTGGCGTTTCGAAACAAAAGATGGACGCCGCGATATTGGCTTTCTATCATTACTTCCACACTCCAAGCGGGTAGCAGCAAAAGAGGAAGCCGAGGCAAAGGAGGCAGGCAAAGATGCATAGATCGCTGTATCCATCAAAGGGCGCTCTGGTGAAATTGGAAGACGACGCGCGCGGGGTGATCCATGATCTGAGGCCAAAGGCCGAGCCGAACGAGGCTCAACTCGCTATGGCAGGCAATCACCGCGCATGGGTGGCGCTATCGGACCTAAAGCCCGCATATGCGCCTGGACAGCAAGTACAGCACAAGCCACCGCGAGGTCGCGGACTGAGCCTTGGGACCGGAGTTGTACTTGCAACGCGTTCGCTCGGAGGTTTCGAGCAGGTTCTCGTTCAGTTCGCAGAGACTGGAGAAACCAGGTGGTTGGACTGGCGTGTCCTCGCGCAGGCGATGCCTGTCGAGCTGCGGATCGCAAAGCGACAAACCGGCCAGCATATGGACCATGCGGAGCGATTCCGGCTCCGAATGCTGTCTAAGGCACTTCAAATATGGAATGCGAACACCGGAGCATTCGGTCGTCTCGACATCGACCCTCTACCGCATCAACTTGATGTGGCGCGGAAGGTCGTAACTTCCCCTCAGGCGCGGTGGCTGATCGCCGACGATGTTGGGCTTGGCAAGACCATTGAAGTTGGTCTTATTCTTCACGCCCTCTCGCAGCGTAACCGCTGCAGGCGCGTTCTGATCGTCTGCCCTTCGTCGCTGACTAAGCAGTGGAAAGATGAGATGCGCGCCAAATTCGGACGTGCCTTCGAGATCTATCAACGCGACTTCCGCCCCGAATACGCCGATGAGATGCGACTGAGGGAGAATGTCATAATCTCGCTCGATCTCGCGAAGCGCGACGAGCATTTGGCGCGGCTCATCGAAGCTGGCTTCTGGGATGTTATTGTGTTTGACGAGGCGCATCGGCTCGGCCGGTCCGAAACGGGTGAGCAGACGGAACGCTACGCGCTCGCGCACAAGCTTCGCGACCGGACCCATTCGCTTCTATTGCTTACTGCAACGCCGCACCAAGGTAAAACCCGTCGTTTCGCGGCTCTATTGGAGTTGGTACGACCGGACCTCCTGCCTGAAATCCGAACGCTAGAAATGAACCCAGAGGTGGTTGGGGACATCATCATTCGCAACCGGAAGACCCGCGTCACGGATGCAGAAGGCAATCTGATTTTTCGCGGTCACGATACGCTTCGCCACATGGTAATCCCATCGCCCGAAATGCGCACTGCAGACAAGGCACTTCGGAGGTATTTGAGCGAGGGGTATCGCGCCAGTGCCGACGCGAAGGATAGAATGATCGGCCGAGCCATCGGCTTTGTCATGACGACGTATCGCAAACTCGCTTCATCTTCCGTGGCGGCAATCGAGCGAGCACTAGAACGTCGCTTGGAGCGGCTGCAAGATTTCGATGCTGCTTCGGCACTAGTGATACCTTCAGACGAGCAACTCGAAGGGGACGACAACCTTGCGGAAACTGGGCCCATCGGTGAGGTTGGCGCCTTTTTCGCCGATGAAGCAAGCGAGGTTCAGGCCGTTCTGAAACTCATCCGCGTGGCTCGGCTATCGGATGCGAAGCTGCAGACATTTCTAAATGACGTGGTTTCGCCGCTTCTAGCTCAGGACCAAAACCTTTTGGTGTTTACTGAGTACAGGGCCACTCAGAGTTACCTAGCAGAGGCGATTGCGCACGCATGTCCTGGGGTCCAGGTTGCCGCGATCAACGGCTCGATGTCGCTGGATGAAAAGATAAGGAATGTCCGCGCCTTCAACAGTCGAGAGGCTCAGGTCATGGTTTCGACTGAAGCAGGGGGCGAAGGCCTAAACCTCCAAGACGCCTGTCATATCATGGTGAACTACGATTTGCCCTGGAACCCGGCACGTCTGGTTCAACGGATTGGCCGCTTGTACCGTTATGGTCAGACGCGTCGCGTTCAAGTTATCAATTTGCAGTCGGATGATGGCTTCGACAACAGCGCCATCACTTTGTTGTTGGATCGTGTCAGTACGATTGCACAGGACATGGCAAGCGTTGCCGGCGAGATGAAGGATGCCTTTGCTGCGGAAGTGCTCGGAGAGCTGATGTCCTACATCGACATGGAAAGCATCCTCGAGCGTGCGACAAGTATGAAGATGGACCAGACGGAGGAGGAGATCGCTGAAGCCATACGCGAAGCACAGAAGGCGCGGGCGGCCGAAGACGATATTCTGCAATTCGCATCCGCTCATCAGACGCGCGTTTCGGGCGGCTTCGACTTTCGGCATATGGTCAGCTTTGTGAAAGGGATGGCACCAATTGCCGGATACGATGTGCGGGCCGAGATACATGGCGGAAGGACGCTTGAGATTGAGCTCGCCGAAGGGGATATCGGTCGCTGGCCAGAGTTCGGCCGTCGTAGCATTGTGCGCCTCACGGCCGACCACGCAAAGGCGATCGCTGACCCGTCGCTCGTTCCTATGGACTTCGAAGCCGGCTTTGTGCGTGATCTCTCAGAGCTGGCCAACGATAGGCTGATTTTCGACGGACTGTACGCGGAGGCCCAAACGGAAGCCGAAGAGCACGAGGACGTGGTCGCCGTTCATCAGGTTCGCTGGCAGGGTCTTTCTGGCGAGTTACTAGAGGAAGAGTTGATCGCTTTGTCTGGTAACAAGGACGGTGCCAAGGAGCTGCCGCACGAAGAGTTCGCGGAACTGTTGCTGAGGCCAATGGAGAGTGTCCCGGCATCTACGCCCGGAGACGAGGACCGGTTGATTGCAAAGGCCTTTGCGCCGGCTATTGAAAGTTTTGTCTCGCGCTGGGCCGAAGCCGACCGCATGCCGTCGTCAGTGTTCCTGGGTGCAGCTCTGAAGAGAAGGCGTCAGTTCCCCGAAATGTAGCACCCAAGTTCGACAAAATCGCGTAGGCGGCCAACCGCACTTGCAGCTTTCCTTGCTCCAGTCCGTTGTAGCACGCTGCAGTCAATTGCGGCACGGTGGTATTTGCGCGCCATAGTCTCGGCAGGATAGAGAGCACTCACGCCGCGTCGCGGGTGTAGGATGTGACAATGCCGCCAAGTTGGCGGTTGCGGCGGATCGGGCCATCACCGACTGGCCGGAAATCGACTTGCAGCACATTGTTCCCGATACCCCTTCCACGATGCGGGCGCTCGGTGTTGTAATGGCGCACCCAAGTGCGGAGGATGTAGTCGAGCTGCGACCGGCTGAAGCAGACGAAAAAATCCAGACATTCGCGCTTGATGGTACCGATGAAGGACTCGGCGAAGGCGTTGGCGTCCGGTGCTCTGTGCGGGATCTGGATGACCCTGGCACCTTCCGATGCCCAGACTGTATCGAAGCTGGCGCTGAACTTGGTGTCGGCGTCTCGGATGAGGAAGCTCGGCTCGATCCCCTGCTTGGAGCACCACATAAGCGTGTTGCGTGCCTGCTGCGTCACCCATGCTGAGTCCGGGGCATAGGTCGGGGCACTGCAATACACGCGGCGGCTGCCGAGGTGGATGAAGATCAGCACATAGGCTGTCAATGGCCCACGGGCGGTGAGCACGGTCTTGGTGAAGAAGTCACATGCGACCATGCTTTCCATATGTGCCCGGACGAAGGTGGTCCATGGCAGGGCTGGCTTTTTCTTGCGCTTCTCAGGGCTCGGGTGGATGCCTGCCTCATTCAGGATGCGCTTTACCGAGTTGGCGCCGGCGTGGAGACCCAGCTTTTTCAGTTCCCCCGCGATCCGCTTGTAGCCCCAGAGAAGGTTTTCTGACCCGATGCGAATGACAACGTCGCGCAACTCCTGTGTCAGGCGCGGCCTGCCCACGGCCTTGAAGGGGCGTCCACCATGCATCTGGGCAAGCCAGCGCTTGTATGTCGCAGGCTTTGCGACCTCCAGCAGCCCGTCGACATCATGCCCACACTCCGCTCCGATGCGCAGCAGTTCGGCTTTCTCTTCCGGAGACAGGATAATCCTCTGCGTCGGGATGCGGGCCCGCAGGATCTGGATTTGGGCCTTGAGCAGCCTCAGCTGCGCGTTGTGCCGGGGCATGAAGAGCTGGGTCAGGAAGACGATAAGGAGTGAGAAGGTCGAATTCATCTTGCCAGGCTCCACCACGGCGCTTAAAAAAATTACTGCCATTTCAGCGTGATGGACCTCGCTTACATTTTGGCACCCCGCTCAGGAAGGCCAAAAATGCTGGGGCCTGGTTGTGGCCGCGAAAAATCCGAACGTGGGATGTGTTGGCGCCTTTGCGCGTGTTTCGCTGCCAGTCGCAACTGAAACAAGTGGCGATTCAAATCATCAGTCATGTCAATTAAAACAATACCTTAGAGGGTGGAGAACGTTCGATTTCAGACCCATCCCCTCCGATCCCAGCTCGTCGAGGATCACCAATTCGGTCTTCACCAGCGCCTCTGCGATCTTTCCGGCCTTTCCCTGCGCCTTTGCGAGCACGCGGCTTTGATCTGGACCCGACCTGCGGACACCATACGGGCCCGCGGCATGAAGATGGCCGCACCAGAGGCCGGACACATGTCAGCACCCGATGACGCGCCAAAAAGCAGCTCCGAAGATACCTCTTGCGCACGGGGCGGTTACACATGTTGCGCAAAGAGGGTGAAGCCCGGACCTCCCCTTTCCCAGACGCACTTATCCCACGGGCTCGGTGACAGGTATGCCGAGCGTGGTGTAGCGGTTGAGCACGGCGGCGCGGATCTGGAGTTCGGCGACCTGACGATCGAAGTCGCGTGCCATGAGGCTCTGCCCTAGCAGCTTCACGCAATGCATCTCCGTCTCGGCGCGGCTTCGGCGGTGGTATCCGCTCCACGTTCGCCAGATGGCGCGGCCGAGGTATTTCGATGCGCGCAGCGCCTCGTTTCGGGCGATCGCGCCGGCCGTCGACGGCTTCCAAGGCTTGGCGTTCTTGCGTGGCGGTATGACAGGATCGGTGCCGCGGTCGACGACGGCGTCGTGGCACCTGCGCGTGTCATAGGCTCCGTCTGGTGCCCTTCGATGCCGATCTTGCACAGCGCATGTCCGACCGCGCGGTGCGGATCCTGCAGGCCTGCGACGCGGGCGAACTGCTGCCCCGCATCGCCACAAGCCGCGACTTCTTCGAATGCCGGTTTGTCCCGGCTGATCGCGGTCAAGACGACGAACGGGTGTGGCGCCCGGCCCCCGGCGTGGCGCCACGCCGGGAAAACCGGGCTTGGGGCCTTCACCTCGGCCCCTCCGGCGCAGTAGCGTCGGCCCCGGGCAGGGGCCGATCCTGCGGCAGATGGCGAGGAGCCCGGGCACATGCGCACCAGCACACCGATCCTGCGGGCCTATCTCGCATTCAGTGCGGTGGCCGACCCGCTGGTTCGCTGGCACCAGAAACGAAGGCTGGCCGCCGGCAAGGAGATTCCCGGGCGGCTGGCCGAGCGGCAGGGCAAGGCGTCTTGCCCGCGCCCGTCCGGGCGGCTGGTCTGGTTCCACGCGGCCAGCGTCGGCGAAAGCCTGTCGCTGATCGGGCTGATCCAGCGGCTGCTGGCCGAAGATCCCGGTCTCTCGATCCTTGTCACCAGCACCACGGCCACCTCGGCGCGGATGCTTGCGGACATCCTGCCCGCGCGGGCGGTGCACCAGTTCGCGCCCTTCGACAGCCGCGCCGCGGTGCGCCGGTTCCTGGATCACTGGCGCCCCGATCTCGCGGTGTGGACCGAAAGCGAGCTTTGGCCGCGGCTTCTGGTCGAGACCGACCGGCGCGGTATTCCGATGCTGTTGATCAACGCGCGGATCTCGGATCGCACGATGGCGCGCTGGCGGCGCTGGCCGCGGACCGCAGGCGCGCTCTTGTCGCCGTTCCGCGCGATTCTCGTGCAGGAGGCCCCGGCGGCCGACCTGATGCGCGCGATCGGGGTTGCGGACGGGGTGCTGACGGTGACCGGCTCGTTGAAGGAGGAGTTGCCGCCGCCCGAGGTGCGGCCTGACGATCTGGCAGCCCTGCGCACGCTGCTGGGCGACCGGCGCCGCTGGCTGGCCGCCTCGACCCACGAGGGCGAGGAAGAGGTGCTGGTCGACGCCCATGACCGCGCCTTTGGCCGGGGGGACGGCGCGCCGCTGCTGATCGTCGCGCCCCGCCATCCCGACCGTGGGCCCGCGCTGGCCGGCAGGCTGGACGCACAGGGCTGGCGCGTGGCGCTGCGCTCGGCGGGGGGGGACCCCGGGGCGGACACGCAGATTTATGTCGCGGACACGCTGGGCGAGATGGGGCTGTGGTACCGGCTTTGCCCGGTGGCTTTCGTCGGCGGGTCGCTGGCGCGGGTGGGCGGACACAATCCATACGAGCCCGCCCAGCTTGACTGCGTGGTGATCCACGGCCCGCATGTCTTCAACTTCGCGGGGATCTACGCGCGGCTGGCCCGGGTCGAAGGGGCGGTGGCGGCGGGCAGTGCCGACGAGATCGCCGTGGCGCTGCACCGGTTGAGCGATGCGGACACCCGTGCGGCCCTCACCCGGGCGGCACGCGGCGTGCTCGAATCCGGATCCTCGGCCACAGGCGCGGCGCTCGCGGCGATACGGGCAGAACTGGGGCCGGGTGGGGTGGCCTAGCGGCGCCAGGCGACGTAGAGCGCCTGGAACAGCGCCAGCGCGAACACCGCCTCCAGGCCCTCTTCGACGACATGCATCGCGCCGACAACGGTCGGGGACATGGGGATCACCCCAATCAGTTCCTCTGCGCCCTGAGCGATCACGGCCGAGACCCCCGCGAGGCCGAAATAGACCAGCCAACGGCTGCGGGCGCGCAGCGCGCGCCACGATGCGGGCACCCCCCAGCGGAACAGCGCGAAGACCGACCAGAGCGCGAGTGCGGCATAGAGCGCGCCCGCCACCGCGGCGGCCGAAACCCCGGTCTCGCGGTAGAAGGATGCGGTCAGAACACGCTCGTCGAAGATCCATGGATCGAACGGCAACTCGCGCAGGCCGAGTTGGAAAAACCCGTAGAATACGAAGGCATAGCGCGGCCAGAACCGGACCGGCATGACGATCAGCGAACTCGCCGCCGCGAGGAACAACAGGCAGGCCGACCAGATCTCGAGCGGCCCGTCCTCCTGGGCGAACGACCCCGGCGCGCCTCCGGCCAGCCAGTAGACGACAAGTCCCGCGAGGAAGGCCAGGAGCAGCAGGGTCAGGGTGCGCAGCGTCATCGGGGACTCGGGCAGCAATCGGGGCACGAGACAATGAACCCGGCGCGGTGACTTGGCAAGCCCCCGGGGTGCTCAGCCGGCTGGCGCTTGCCCTGTCACAGCGAGGACACGAGATGCCCGCCATCGACGGCCAGCACCGCGCCGGTGATGTAGCGCCCCGCATCCCCCGCGAACAGCGTCACCGCGCCGTCCAGATCCTCGGGCCGGCCGAGACAGCGCTGCGGGATGCGGCGGATCAGCGCCCGGCCTTCCTCGGTTCCGAAGAAGGCGGTGTTGAGAGGGGTCTGGATATAGCCCGGGCAAAGCGCGTTGACGCGGATGCCGTGCCGCGCCCATTCAAGCGCGAGGCTCTTGGTCAACTGTACCAGCGCCGCCTTGGAGGACGCATAGGCCGCCACATGCCCGGCGACGCGCAGCCCGAGGATCGAGGCGACGTTGACGATCGACCCGCTGCGCCCGGCCTCGATCAAGGCGCGCCCGGCGGCCTGGGCGACCAGGAAGGCGCCCTTGAGGTTGGTATCGAACGTGCGGTCCCATTCCTCTTCGGGATAGCAGATCGCAGGACCCGGCAGCGACAGGCCGGCATTGTTGATCACGATGTCGAAGGGCCCGTCCGCGAAGGCCGCGGGGATGTCCTCCGCCCGGGTGACGTCCATCGGGCAGGGATGTGCCCGGCCCCCCGCCGCCACGATCCCGGCACAAAGCGCCTCGAGCGCGGCGGTCCGGCGTGCGGCGGCCGTCACCTCGGCGCCGAGATGCGCGAACAGGCCTGCGAAATGCGCGCCAAGCCCGCTCGACGCGCCGGTCACCAGCACGCGCTTTCCAGAAAACTGCATCCGTTCCCCCCTCCTTTTCGTCCGGGCGCTGCGCGATCCGGGCGGGCCCCGGACGGGGCCGTTACGGCCGCCATCCAAGAGCGGAATGCCCCAACCGCGCAACAGGGCATCGCCGCGGGCATCCCCTTGCGCCTCACACTCCGGGCGGGGCAGGGGGCGGGAACCGTGAAGCGGGTCGGTTCATGGCTTGCGAAGCGGCCGAGAATCGGCCTGCTATGCGGGAACAAGGACAAGGACCGGATCCGAGGGAGGACAGACGTGAGGAAATTCCTGACAACCGCCATGGCCGCGGCGCTGCTGGCGACGGGTGCGCTGGCCGAGTATCCCGAGCGCGAGGTGCTGGGCGTGGTGATGTGGGGCGCGGGCGGGGCCACCGACACGGTGGCGCGCGCGGTCAACCCCGCCGCCGAAGCGGCGCTTGGCAAGCCCATCGTGGTGCTGAACAAGTCGGGCGGCGCGGGCGCGATCTCGACCGCCTTCGTCAATGCCGCGCCCGCGGACGGCTATACGCTGCTCTACGGCGCCGAGAACCCGCAGCTTCATGGCGTGATGGGGGTGTCGCAGCTTGACTATGACGCATTCTACCCGGTCAACATCCTGGGGCGCGGCGTCGCGGTGATCGTGGTGCCGACGGAGTCGAAATACCAGACGCTGGCCGAGCTTCTGGCCGACATCGCGGCCAACCCGGGGCAGGTCAAGATGGGGTCGACCGGGCCGGGCGGGCTGCCCTCGACCGTGGGCGCGCTGGTCGCCAATGCCGCCCCCTTCGAGGTGACGGCGATTCCCTTCGACGGCGAGGGGCCTGGGCTGACCGCGATGCTGGGCGGCGAGGTCGATTTCATGCCTTCGGGCATCTCGGCCGCGGCCGAGCAGATCAAGGCGGGCAAGATGCGCGCGCTGGCGGTCGTCGACCCCGAGCCGGTGGCAATCCTGCCCGACGTGCCGCCGATCACCGACACCTTGCCCGACATGGCGCGCTTCCTGCCCTGGGGGCCGTTCTACGGCGTCTTCGTGCGCGACGAGGTGCCCGAGGATGTCAAGGCCCGGTTGGTCGAGGTCTATGCCGTGGCCGCCGAGGATGCGGGCTTCCAGGACCTGATGGCCAACCGCGGCAACGTGATGATGAACATCTCGGGCGACGCGGCCGACGCCTTCCTGAAAAAGTGGCAACAGGTCACGGTCTGGGCGTTGCAGGATACCGGCGCGGCCAAGGTCAGCCCCGAGGAACTGGGCATCCCGCGCCCCTGAGGCCCGACGCCCCGGCCCAGGGCCGGGGCGCCCCCGAGCGGAGGCACGCCATGACGCCGTCCCCCGGCCTTCGGCCCGGCGAGATCCTGTTCGCGCTTGTGCTGCTGGGCCTTGCCCTGTTCGCGTTCCGCGAGGCCCATGGCATCTCGGGCTTTTCCGGGCTGACCACGGGGGGCGCGATGCCGATGACGGCGGCCGCTGTGATGGTCGTGGCCGCGGGCTTCATCCTCGGGGACGCGGTGATGCGGCGCAGGGCGCCCGGCGCGGGGCCGGGGGCAACGCTCCGCTTCCTGTTCTCGCCGCGCCTGGTGGTCTTTGCGGCATTGATGGCGGGCTATGGCGCGGCGATCCCCTGGGCGGGCTTTCTCGTCGCCTCGACAGCGTTTCTGTTCGCCGCGGTGTTGATCCTGTGGCGGCGCGGGCCGCTTGCGGCCGGGGCGGTGACGCTGGCGGCCATTGTCGCGGTCTGGGTGATCTTCCGGCTGGTCTTTCAGGTGGTGCTGCCCACCGGGACGCTCTGGCCATGACCGAGGTGCTGGGCTTTTTCGCAACTTCCTGGCTCGACCCCTCGCTGTTGATACTGACCGCGCTGGGGACGCTGGCGGGCATCTACGTGGGCGCGATCCCGGGGCTGTCGGTCACGATGGCGGTGTCGATCCTGATCTCCTTCACCTTCAAATGGGACGTCAATTCCGCGCTGGCGCTGATCGCAGGCGTCTATGTGGGCGGGGTCTATGGCGGGGCGCGCACCGCGATCCTGTTGAACATCCCCGGCGCGCCCAGTGCGATTGCCACCGCCATCGACGGCTATCCGCTGGCGAAGAAGGGGCTGGCGGGCGAGGCGATCGGGCTGTCCACCGTCATGTCGGTGATCGGCGGGCTGATCGGGGTGGCCGCGCTGGCGCTGGCCGCGCCGCTGATCTCGGACATCGCGATCCGCTTTACCTCGCGCGACTACATGCTGCTGGGGATCATCGGCATCCTGCTGGTCGGCACCCTGTCGGGCGAGAGCTTTGCCAAGGGGGCGTTTGCCGGGGCGCTGGGGGTGCTGATCGGCATGGTCGGGCTTGACCCGATGACCGCGGAGGCGCGCTTTACCTACGGTTCGATCAACCTGATGGGCGGCATCCCCTATGTTGTCGCGATGATCGGGTTCTTCGGCGTGGCCGAGGCGCTGATCCAGCTGGAACGCCTGGATACACGGCCGGTCCGGCAGGCGGTCGCGCGCATTGTGCCCGCCTGGGGCGAGGTGCGGCGCTATCTCAAGGTCGGCCTGCGCGCCTCGGGGATCGGCACGCTGATCGGCGCGCTGCCGGGCACGGGCGGGGATATCGCCGCGCTGCTGGCCTATGACGACGCGCGGCGCAGCACGAAGACCCCCGAGACCCCCTTTGGCCAGGGCGCCAAGGAGGGGCTGATCGCGCCCGAGGCGGCGAACAACGCCGCGGTGGGTGGCGCCTTCATCCCGATGCTGACGCTGGGCATCCCCGGCGATGCGGTCACCGCCATCGTCATCGGCGCGCTCTTCATCCACGGGCTGAAACCCGGGCCGCTGTTGCTGACCGAGACGCCGCACCTGTTCTGGTTCATCGTCGGCAACCTGACGCTGGCAAACCTGTTCCTGCTGGTTTTCGGCCTGACCGGCATCCGGGTGTTCACGCGGATCGTGGAATGTCCCCGCGCGATCCTGATCCCGCTGATCGTGGTGCTGTCGGCGGTGGGCGCCTACGCGATCCAGAACAACCCGGTTCATATCTACTGGACGCTGGCCTTCGGCGTGCTGGGCTATTTCCTCAAGAAGTACGGGTTCCAGGTCGCCCCGATCATCCTGGGCGTGATCCTCGGCCCGATGATCGACGCGAACTACCGCCGCGCGATGATCGGCGCGCGCGAGGATGTGGGGCAGTTCCTGCTGGACTTCGTGACGCACCCGATCTCCTGCGCCCTCAGCTTCGCGCTGGTCGTGATGCTCCTCGCCCGGACGCCGGCCTGGCGGCGGCTGCGCCGCGCCCGGCGGGGCTGAGGCCGGGCCCGATCCCCGGGCGCGGACGGCGTCACATCGCCGTTACCTGCACGCGTTACCCAGACCCCGGCGGTCCACTTCATCTTGCGGGGCTTGCTTGGCGGCAAACGCCATATATAGTCAAGTTCAGGCAGGGGCGGGCGCGTCCCGCTCCGCGGCCGGGGTCAGGCAGACGGGGCGGAGGCCGAGTCTCAGATGGATGGTGATTTCAGAAGCAGCTTCGTCCGCGAGCCGGGCAGCCTGAAGCACCATCCCGCGCTTGTGCTGAACGCCGATTACCGCCCGCTGTCCTACTACCCGCTGTCGCTCTGGCCGTGGCAGGAGGCGGTCAAGGCGGCCGTGCTCGACCGCGTCGACATCGTCGCCGAATATGACGAGGTCGTGCGCAGCCCCTCGGTCGAGATCCGAATACCCTCGGTCGTGGTGCTCAAGGATTACGTCAAACCCCAGAAGCGCGTGGCCTTCACGCGCTTCAATCTTTTTCTGAGGGACGAGTTCACCTGCCAGTATTGCGGCACGCGGGGCGACCTGACCTTCGATCACGTGGTGCCGCGGGCCCGCGGCGGTATCACCAGCTGGGAAAACGTCGTGGCCGCCTGTTCGCGCTGCAACCTGCACAAGGGGTCCAAGAGCCTGCGCCAGGCGGGGATGAGCCTGCGCCGCGCCCCCCGCCGCCCGGGGGCGGAAGAGTTGCGCAATGTCGGCCGAAAGTTCCCACCGAACCACCTGCACGAGACCTGGCTCGACTTCCTCTACTGGGATGCCGAACTCGACGCATGATCGTCGGGCCCCGCCGCGGGTGTAGAGGGAAGGATAGTTTCCACCAAACGGGCGGCTCTGCTTCCCTGATGGAAGCATCGATTTCACCACCCGCGCAAATACAAGGGGTTGCGTGGCCCTGAGAGCTCTTGTCCCCTCCCGGTTTCGACCTTCTCTGTGCAAGAAACCTTCTTGGCTTTCGAATGAGATGATGAGTTCGATGGAACGCCGGTCCATGTTCCGTTCGGAAAACCGACGCCCCACGCGCTGTTGTTGGCACTAGGCACCAACTGTGCCGGCTTACCCCCCTGCTTTGAGGCTGCTGCGACCGGCAGTCCGAGTGGTTGCATTCCCGCGATCCTGCGGGCGTGCCGCTGTGGCTGCATCGGTCACTGGTGCCCTTTGTTCGAGGGGAGGTGCGGGCCCTGCATCGCCGCGAAGACCAAGATGGGATGCAGGGACACCTTGCTGCGGCGCGACGGAGGGTCAGGTACTTGCGATTGAGCTGCGGAAGTCAGAAGGCAACAAAGGGCGGAAAGTGTGAATTCGCTGCAGTGCGGTGGGAAATTACACAGGCCGCGAAAGCGGACTTACGTCACCGCAATTTTGGGGTCTTCCTGTTTCGGGCCATATCTTCAGGAAAGGCGACTTTCGCTGCAGGCGGGTACTCAGGTGCGCGTTTCTTGGGAGCAGCCATTTGTTGGCGGGGCGGCTCCGACTTTGGAAAATCTCGGCGTTGTTGCATAAAGGTGGCTTGAGGCATGACTTCCCCTTGCCCCTTCCGGTTCAGGCCACGCGGACGATCTCGGCGGTGCCGAGGGCATTGA
>NZ_SLWW01000020.1 GCF_004342445.1 Rhodovulum euryhalinum | reverse complement strand
TCAATGCCCTCGGCACCGCCGAGATCGTCCGCGTGGCCTGAACCGGAAGGGGCAAGGGGAAGTCATGCCTCAAGCCACCTTTATGCAACAACGCCCAGGTGATGCAGGCGCCTCTGTCGCGAACGTCCGGTCCCCCTCGTTGGCCTGAGCGGCGGCGCGTTCGCGAGCCGTTTCTAGGTTCGCTCCTTCAATTGCCTCGGCAAGAGCGAGGCACAGTTCAACTTCTCTCGTCCACTCAGGGTTTTGCAAAGAGCCCCAAGCAATCATGACTGCTGCCGCGTCCATATAGGCTTCAGCATCCCGAGCCAGAAACGCGTCGCGGCACTCTGAGCGGGCAGCATCGACATCTTCTTGAGAAGGATCTGCGCTGACAGGAAACGCGAGAAGCGCCATCGCAGGCAGGGAAAGCATGAACTTGCGCATCGCTTTAGTGACTCTTTCTATACCGGTCCGTCGTCAGGCTAGCGATGGATATTTCAGCCATCAAGCGAACATGGCAGTTCCGGCATAAGTCCCTGTCCGAATTTGTCACCCACCTCGTCTTGGTCCATCCCCTGACCGGATTCCGGCCGTGGCCAGTGTTATCGGCCATCTTTCGGGAGTTTCAGGTTGGCCTTGGCCGCCTCCGGACGGATCAGAGGCAATCCATGCCAATTCGGCTGATGTGTCGACGGTTCGTCTCCGAACTTGCCTTCGACCCACCCCGCCACAATCCGCCCCGGCACGCCGTCAATGGCCCGTTCGGCATCCCGCGCCAGATCGAGCCGCTTGCGCAGCTTGACCTGCGGCACGAGGAGGAAGATCGGCACAGTGGTCAGCCCGCGGCCGGTCTTGGCGCGGGACGCCATAGCGCGTCCCTTACTGTTCAGCCGCCCCTCCGCCACCAGCAGGCTCGGACCCCAGCGCCGGTAGACGAACCGCAGCCCTAGTCCCGTGCGGCGTTCCCATTCGCCGGGGGTGATCCGGCCCCCGCGCGTGGATTTGCCTGCGGCGGCGGTCGGGATGGCCAGCCAGAACCCGTCGCGCGACCTGATCAGCGGCCCTGTGTCATGCGCGCCGACGATCACCGGGGCGTTCGACCAGACCAGCGCTGCGGCGTTCAGGCTTTCGCCGCCCTTGGGCCAGGTGGCGAGCCGGATCGAATTCGCAAGCCGGGTGCCAAGCCCAGCGCCGGTGATCTGGCCGCGCCAGGCGGATTTCAGGCCCGCGCCCGCCTCGCGCATGGCTGTGGTGACGGCTTTTTCACCGGCAGCGATTTCCGCCTGCATCATCGCGACGATGTCAGGATCGATGGTGAGCTTCAGTTTCATGCTGGCCTCAGGTCCAGCGTCCAGATCAGCCGTTCCCGGTCGCGCAGCGGTTCCCCCTGGATCACATGACTGTCCGCACCGATGACGATCACGTCGCCCGGGCGCGGGGAGGGCAGGTCGGCCACGCGGACATCCACCACCGTCGTGTCGCTGACGAACCGGCCCGCGCCGAAGTCGGTGACGCGGTCGGGCGCGCGACGGATGATGCGGATCGGGCGTTCCTCGGACGTCGTGGCCGAGATCCAGAGGGCGGGGGCCGCCATGGAGGCATGGGTGAAGAGGCGGTCCATGGCGGCGGCGAAGACGGACATGGGAAGGCCGTCAGTTCGAGCTGTGGATCCGGACGGCGAGGCGCGGCCGCTTGTTCACCGGCAGGATCGAGGCCTCGGTCATCACGTCGATCCAGCGCCCCTTCTCGTCGAGGTGCTGGCGGGCATAGAGCGGCAGGCCGATGGTGTTGGCGGTCTCGAGCAGGTTCGCCGGGCCGCCATAGGTCGTGAAGGTGTCCATCGTGCCCAAGGGAAAGGCGATCCCCTCGTTCGCCGGGACCAGCCGTTCGGTGGCCTTGGTCGAGAGGGTGGCGGTGCCCGAATATTCCTCGAACAGGATGCCGCCGAAGGGGAAGTTCCGCCGCACATCTTCACGCAGGGGCTGGGCGCCGGTCGCGGCGTAGAACTTGTAGGCTTCCTCGGTCTTCGGATGCGCGATCAGCTTGTCGAAGAACTCGCGGCTGACCAGCGCATGGACCGAGGTCATCGCCTCGCCGAGGAGGTTGTCCTCGATGGCGCGCAGCACCTCGCGGACCTTGCCCTGCACGTTGGTGCCTGCGGTGCCCAGCACGAAGTCGACCGAGATCTGCGCGAGGCCGAATTCGGTGAAGTAGTCGTAGAGCGTCGTCCCGGCCCCGTCCTTCACGATGCCGCGGAGCGCATTCATCTCCATGTATTCGCGGGTCTGGGCATGCTTGCGGCGCATGAGCAGCAGCTTGCGGTTCATCACCTCGACGAGGGGATCGGCCGCGTCAAACGCCCCGAGGCCGGGTTGCCCCTGGATGTCGGCGGGCAGGATCACGTCGTCATGCGGGATCCACGGCAGGGCGAAGGACCGCATCGAGCGGCCCTCGCGGGTGCCGACCGTGGCGGGGCCGCCGAGGGGGACGGAGGGCAGAAGGCTGAGGACGCCTTCGTACTGTTCGATGATGACCGAGCGCTGGCTGACGCCTTCGAAGCGGAAGAGGCCGATCTGCGCGAGGCGGGTGTAGAGGTTGGGCAGGATGTTGATGGCCTGCGTCATCTCGGCCAGCGAATAGCCGCCAGCGTCGAAGGGATTGCGGACGAGGGTCATGGGGATGCTCCGGGGGATGAAGGGAGGGGCGCGGCTGGCTGCTAGGCGTCAGACGCCGTCGCGAGCGATGATGCCGACGGCGGCCAGCTGGCCGATCTTGGTGGTGATCTTGGCGGCATCGTCGACGGTGGCGTCGTAGGCGAGGCCTGCGCGCGAGACGATGGCAGGGCCGCGGGCGACGACGATGCCCGTGGCGTCCGCGAGCGTGGCGTCGACGGCATGGAGCAGCACCGCCGTGGCGGTCTGCGCGCCATCGGTGCCGCCGCTGGTCGCGAGCTTGTATTTGCCGCTCGCGGTGATGCGGCCGAGGACGGCGCCGACGGGATAGGGCATGCCCGCGAGCAGCGTCACCACCTCGCGGGTGTAGTTCGGGTTGACCTCGTATTTGAGGACGTCGCCCATGCTGGGCGGTTCCGTCAGGACGGGCATGGTTCAGTCTCCAGGATGCTGGGGGATGGGTGCGCCAGTATCAGCGCATGGCCGCGGCCGACTTCTTCGCGGCCGCCACGATGGGGCTTTCCTTCGAGCCCGCCGCCGGGACGGCTGCGATGATGCCTGCGGCATCGCTGCGGGCGGCGAGATCGGCCAGGATCTTGGCGCGCAGGGCCTCGGGCTTCACGCCCTTGGCGACGGCATCGGCGGCATCGATCTGGAGGCCGAGGCGCGCGGCCTGCGCGCAGACCTGCGCGACCTCGGCCGCCTCGGCCCGGATCGCTTCGGGCGACATCGCGGCGTCCGTCTGCGGCGGTGCGACCGCCGCGGGCGGGGCCGGTTCCGGCGGGGTGCTGGCGGCGGGTGCGGCCGGAGGCTGCGCATGGTCTTCGGGGGCGGTGGTCATCATTGGGCCCTTTCCTCTGGGGGTGGATGTGCCGCGGGGTGCGGCGGCGAAAGCGCGGAAGGCGGTGACGGGGTCGGCCACCTCGTCGGCGAGACCGGCAAACACCGCCGCCTCTCCGCGGAAGACGGCGGCCTCGGTGCCCAGCGCCTGCAGCATGTCGAGGCGGCGGCCTCGACCCTCGGCGACGGTCTCGGCAAAGAGCTGACGCAGATCCTCGAGCTCGCCCGCGATCCGGGCGCGAACGGCCTCGGGCAGGGGCTGATAGGGGTTCGCATCGACCTTGCGGGCGCCTGCGTGGATCAGCGTGACGGCGATCCCCTTCTGGTCGAGCGCCCCGCTCATGTCGCTGTGCATGGCCACGACGCCGATGCTGCCGACAGCCCCGGTGCGGGGCAGGATGATGCGGTCAGCCTGGGAGGCCAGCGCGTAGGCCGCGGACAAGGCGTGATCGGCGACCAAGGCCTGCACGGGTTTGACCTGCCGCGCCGCCCGGATGCGGTCGGCAAGATCGAAGGCCCCGGCGACCTCGCCGCCGAAGCTGTCGATGTCGAGCGCGATGGCACGGATCGCCGGGTCAGCGAGGGCCGCCTGCAGCTGGGCGGCGATCCCCTCGTAGGAGGTCAGGCCGGAGGATTGCCCGATCCAGGCGCCGCGATGCACCAGCGTGCCCGCGATTTCGATCACCGCAATCCCGTCGACGACGGCGACGGGCTGACCGTCGTTGCGCGCCTGGCGGCTGGTCAGGTCGTCACCGAAGAGCGAGGCCCGGGCGGGCAGGCTGGCGGCATCCTGCGTTTCGGCTGCGATCTCCAGCCCCTCGACGTTGATCTCCCGCCCTGCGATCCGGGGCCCCAGCCCCGTCAGAAAGGCCAGCGCCTTGGCGGGGTCGACCATCAGAGGCGTGTTGAAGACGCGCTGGGCGATCTGGGTGTGGTGGATGGGCATGTCAGTGCGGTCCGGGCTCATTGCGACGAAGGCCTGCCTCAGTTATGGTAAGGCATTCAGGCGAAACGTAAGGAATCGGCCATGCGGGAATCGACCGTCACGTCCAAGGGACAGACCACGCTGCCACGCGACGTGCGGGCGGCGCTGGGTCTCAACCCCGGCGACCGGGTGCGCTACGTGATCCTCGATGGCGAAGTGCGGCTCCTGAAGGCCCGGCCGGTGAGCGACCTTGCCGGGCTCTTGCGGCGGCCGGGCGCGACGCCGGTTACCCTCGAGGCGATGGAAGAGGCGATAGCCGCGGGGGCGGCGGACGAGGGTCTCGACGCGTGATTGCCGTCGACACCAATGTCCTCGTCCGCTTCCTGACGCAGGATGACCCGGATCAGGGCGCCATCGCCCGTCGCTTCCTTGCCGGGCTGACCGTCGATCACCCCGGATTTGTCGCCCGCGAGGTGCTGGTCGAACTCGTCTGGGTGCTGGAACGCGCCTATCGCCACAGCCGGGGCGAGATCGCGTCGGCGCTGGAAGGAATGCTGGCCGCGGCCGAACTTGAGGTCGAGGCCAGCGACGATGTCGGTGCGGTGCTTCATGCCTATCGCGATCGGGGTTTCGGCTTCGCCGATCTGATGATTGCAGCCGCTGGCCGTCGGGCCGGCGCGCAGAGCCTCGTGACCTTCGATCGCACGGCGGCCCGGCTTCCCGGCGTGGAGCTGCTCGAGGACTGACCGGTGGGGAAGGGTCAATCCTGGTCCTCCGGCCGGAGTTCCCGGTCCTCGCCGTCGTCGTCCTGATTGCCGCTGTCCTGCTGATCCTGCCGCTGGCCCTCGGCATCGCCCGGCCCAGCGCCGCCCCCCGCCGCCTGCGCGGGCGATCCCGGCCGCCGGAAGTCCAGCCCTAGTTCCGCCTCGCGCTTGCGTTCGGCGGCGATTTCCCGGTCGACCTGCTCGGCGTCGTAGCCGCGTTCGGCGATGGCCTGCGTGCGGGATTTCAGGCCCGCCTCGATCTGCAGGATCTCGGCCGAGGCATCCTTGGCGGGGTCGATCCAGTCCCATTTCGTGGGCAGCCAGTCGCAGGCGAGGTATTGCCGCCGCTCCGTCGCATAGCCCGGCAGATCGATGGCGCCCGCCAGCACCGCCATGTCCATCCAGCGCGTCCAGACCGCGCGGCAGAGCTGATAGACCATCACCGAATGCTGGAAGGCCGAGATGCGGCGGCGGAAGTCGACGAGGGCAATCCGGGTGTTCGAGAAGTTGCCCTTCGCCGTGTCGCCGGTCAGATAGCCATAGGGCACGCCCAGCGCCGCGCCGATCTGCAGCAGCGTGCGGTACTGGAAGGGTTCATATGTGGACCCGGAGTCCGGGGTGGATGGCGTGGTGACATCCTCGCCGGGATCGAGGCGGACCACCTGGCCCGGTTCCACCTCCAGATCGTCTTCGGCGGGATCGAGGGCGGTTTCCGGGGCGGGGGAGGTGATGAACATCGCGAACATCGCCGCGGTCTTCTTCCGCTCCAGTTCCGCATCGTCGTAGAGGTCGAGGGTGAAGAGCTTCACCACGGCCGCGGCAAAGCGCGACACGCCGCGCAGCTGGCCCGCCTCGACGGGGTCCAGGATGTGGATCACCTCGGACGCGGGCACGCGGACGGTTTCGCCCGCAAGCCCCGGATCGGTCAGATCGCCCGGATGGCGGCGCAGAAAGTGGTAGGCGACGCGCCGTCCAATACCGTCGAACTCGATGCCCTGCCGGATCGACCCCGCGCCGGGCAGGACGCGGGTCAGGTCCTGGGGCAGCATCTCCGAAGGGAGCATCTGCAACTGCATCGGCACGGTCAGCCCGTCTTCGGGGCGCCGTGTGCGGATGCGCAGGAACACCTCGCCCGCGAGAAACACTTCCCGCGCCGCCCGGCGCTGCAGGCCGAAGAAGTCGGTCAGGCCCTCGGCATCGGCCTCGTCGGTCCAGGCAAGCCAGAGCTTCTGCAGCTCCTCCTTCTTCGCGGCATCGGCGATCCTGGACGAGGGCTTGATCCCGTCGCCGACGACATGGTTCGCGAAGGCATCGACGGCGTTCGCGGCATAGCCGTTGTTGCGCACCAGCCAGCGGGCCCGAGCCGTGATGGTCTCGCCGGAAGCGGCGATCAGCGTGTTCACATGCGCCCGGGTGGCGCGGAACCCGCGCATGCGGCGCTGGGACTGCGCCGCATCGAAGCCGCCGATGATGGACCCGAGCCGCGCGCGGAAGGCGTCAAGCACCATGGTCACAGACCCTTCGTCGCGACGGTGCCCCAGCGGCGGCGGCGGGGCATGGCTGAGGCGGTGGCAATCCGGCCCTCCAGATCGCGGATGGCCGCCGCCAGTTCCGCGTCCGAGCCATAGGTCACGGTCTTGCCGTCGTAGCTGACGCTGCGCAGCCCGGCGAAGCGGGCCTCCTGCAGCGCCGTCAGCAGGGCCTGCATGCGGTCAATGTCCATCAGTCCCTCATGAAGTTCGGGGTGTAGGCCCGCCGTTTCCGGCGCGGCGTGGTCAGGGTTCCGGCCTTGGGCTGGGCCGGATCTGGTGGTGTGGTGTCAGTCGGGATGGCTGCAGGCATGCGCGTTTCCACGCCCGCCTGTGCTTCCAACCGCCGCCAGGTGGCCTCGTCCCAGCGGTCGGCGCCAAGGATCCACGCCGCGGCACGGGCATAGACCCGGCAGTCCAGCGCCTCGTTCCGCTCGCGCATCTTCTGCCATTCCTGGTGGGCGTAGCCCCGCCGGTCGCGGATCGTGACCAGCTGTTCCGCCACCAGTTGCTTCAGCCATTCGGTGTCGGCCCAGCCGGGGATGTGAACGGTCCCCGGCGCATCCTGTGCGCCCAGCGCCCGGTCCTCGTCCGACGGCCGTTCGATCCGCAGGAAGCGGTAGGTCTCGGTCTTGAACGTCGCCGTGGCCACCGACCAGAGCCGCGCGCCGCGGCGCAGGCGTTTTCCGCCGATGGTCGCATCCACAAAGGTCGGACCCGAGACCGGCGCCGCCCGGTTGAACCCCTCGAGCCCCTTGAGGGGCGCGACCTGGTCGAACCCGACCTTGCGCGACCAGGCGTAGACCGCCGCGGCCTCGTAGCCGGTGTCGATGCCAAGCCGCGCCACGGTCATGAAGGCGCCGTTGGCATGCTGCCACGATCGGCCGAGCAGGGCCGTCAGCCTGTCCCAGGCGGCCGGATCGTCGGGCCCGCCCGGAATGACAATGTGATCGACCAGCCAGCTTTCCAGCCCCCGGCCCCAGGCCCAGACATCGACCTCGATCCGGTCTTTCTGGACGTCCGCGCCCGCGGTCAGGAACAGGCCGGCCGCAGGCACCGTGCCCGGTTTCCAGGCTTCCCGCCGGTCCGCCAGCCGCTGCCATTCCGGCGCATCGCCGCTTTCGACCCATGTCTCGCCGAGAAGCGTGTTGCGCGCGGCGCGCAGCATCTCCTCGGACCCTTGTGCCGCCAGCCAGTCCCGCGCGATGTCGGGCCAGCTCTTCCAGCCCAGGGGCGAATAGAGCGCGGACAGGTGAAAGCCGATGGCCTTCGGGTCGGTCGCGGCGGCCGTCGCCCGCCATTCGCCGCGCGCCAGCATCTCGGTCTTGTGGTGCTCGGCGATGGGGCGCTCGCAGCCTTCGCAGTGATAGGCCGCGGTCTCGGGCTTTCCCTTCGCCCAGTGCAGCCGCTCGAACTGCAGCCATTGCATCGCCCCGCAATGCGGACAGGGCACGAAATAGCGCCGCTGGTCGGACGCCTCGAATTCCCGCTCGATCCGGCTCAGCCCCCGGATCGTCGGGGTCGAGACCATGAACACCTTGCGCCGGTGGGCGAAGGTGGTGGTCCGCGCCTCGGCGAGCGTGACCGGATCGCCTTCCTCGTCGGCCGAGGCCGGATAGGCGTCAACCTCGTCGAGAAAGACGTAGCGCGCGGGCATCGAGCGCAGGCCGGTGGCCGAGTTCGCGCCGGTCAGCACGAGGATGCCGCCAGGGAATTCCTTCGACAGCATCGAATTCCCGGAATCGCGGGACCGCGCCGGGCTGACCTTCTCGCGCAGCGCCGGGCTGTCGGCGATCAGCGGGTCGATCCGGCCGCGCGACGACCGCTTCGCCATCTCGACCGTGGGCAGCACCGCCAGCATCGGGCCCGGGGCATGGTGGATCACGAAGCCGATCCAGTTGTTGCCCGCTTCGGTCGCGCCGACCTGCGCGGCCTTCATGAACGCGATGCGCTGCGCCGGGTGGCCGGGCGAGAGCGCATCCATGATGCCACGCAGGTAAGGGGTGCGCGCCGTCCGGTACCGGCCCGGCTCGGCCGAGGCGCGCGAGCTGAGCCAGCGGTGTTGATCCGCCCATTCCGACACCGTCAGGTTCGGGTCGGGCCGCATCCCCTGCCGCCAGGCCCGAAGCAGGTCCTCCGCCCCGTCGAAGCCGAGGTCGAGGCCGGCCGTCAGGTCGTTCTCGATCCGATCATCGTCACCCGAGGGAAACCCGGAGGTCGGCGAGGGCGTCGAGCTGTTCGCGGACATGGGTTTCCAGCACCCTCTGCATGAGCGCGGTCTCGATCGTCACCGATGCCCCGGATTGCCGTTCCACCTCCGCCATGACCTGTGCGGCCATCGTTGCGGCCACCCGCCCGGGCCAGGTCACCCAGACATCCCGTTCCTCGCGCGCCAGGCGAAACACCAGCGTTTCGGCCCGCGCACGGTCGACCAGCGTGCCCTTCTTCTTCTGGACCGCGATCTGCTTGTCCTGCGCGGCATAGACCGTCAGCAGCGTCCGCGCCTTGATGTAGGACGAGGTCTCGCCCGCACCGCTGGTCAACCCGTCGCCGCCAAGGCTACGGCGCTGCTGGTCGGGATCCGTCATCTCGGCCCGCCGCACGTCCGAGGCCGCGGCGTTGATCGACCCGTCGTCGTAGATCACCAGCCGCCCGTTCTTGCGCGCCTTCTGGACCCCGCCGCGGGACAGGCCGGAATGGGCCGCGTATTCGCGTTCGCTCATGCCCTTCATGGTGCTGTGAAGCCTGGCAAATTATTGAAAATAAACAGGAAAGAGCGATCATTCCGGTTGATTGACGGCCCCTCCGGAGCGATTCTGTTCCCCATCAACCGGCCGCATTGCGCCGACCGCAGGAGGGCTTCACCATGACCACGACCACCATCCGCATCGACTATTCCGCCCTTCCCGAGGGCTTCGATCTGAGCCGCCCCGCCGCCATCGCCGAGGTCATAGAGCAGGCGCTGCGCGAGAGCGGGATCCCGGCCGAGGCGTCCGACGTCCTGTCGCACCTGAAGATCGAACTGCCCACCGCCCAGCTGGGTGCCGCCAGCCGCGCGCTGGCCGAGATGCGGCTGATCTGACCGGCGCGATCAGAAAGCCCTGATATTGCTCCGATTTGCCTACGATCATCGGCCCGGCAGAGCGATGGTGTTGGCACCGGAACGATGCAACTCAGCGAAGGATGCCACCGCCATGACCACCCGCCGCGCCACTGACAATTCCAAGGCCCTCGACGCCTTCATCGTCGCCAAGGCCGAGATCGACACCATGCTGGAGCGCCTGAAGGCCCTCAGCGATGACCATTTCGAGACCGACCCCGACGAGATCCACTGGGGCCATGTCGGCACGCTGCAGCACTACGCGGGCCTTCTGCGCCGGATCACCGACAGCGCCTTCAAGGAAGGCGAGCACGCCGAGTAACGCGCCCTCCCGCGCGACGGCCGCCCCGTTCGGACGGCGGGGCTTGCCCCCGTAGAAGGTGCGCACAGCGCGCGCCCAAAGCCACGGAGGCCCCGATGACCACCCCGTCCGACACCCAGTCCCTGATCCTGTCCCGCGCCGCGACCCGGCCCGGCAACCTCGCCCTGCCGCTGCCCGATGGGCTGGTCGGCGCCGCCGCCAAGATGGTCGTCGGCAAGATGATCGCCCGTGGCTGGCTCGAGGAGGTCGAAGCCAACCTGCGGCGCGGCGAGCCGATGTGGCGCGAGACCGGCGACGGCCACGGCACCACGCTGATCGCGACCGAGGCCGGGCTGGAGGCCATCGGGATCGAGCCGGTGGTGGCCAGCGCCGTCGTCAGCGCTCGGAAGGCGAAACCGAAACCGGAACCAGATCAAACGCCCGCCGACGACGACACCGCGAAACGCGTTGCCATCCGCGCAGGCACCAAGCAGGCGCAGATCATCGCCATGCTCCAGCGCCCCGAGGGCGCGTCCATCGCCGAGATCGTCGCGGCGACGTCTTGGCAAGCCCACACCGCGAGGGGGGGGGCCATTTTCGGGGCGCTCAAGAAGAAGCTGGGCCTGCCCATCACCGCGGAGAAGGTCGAGGGCAGGGGGACGGTCTACAAACTGCCCGTCTGAGCCTTCGATGCCTGCAACACAGCGCCGCCGCCTCGCCCGGGCGGCGGTCCTTCATTGCCACGACAGCAGATCGCGGGCCGCCGCTTGCAGGATGTCCTGCGCCATCCGCGGCTCACAGGTGTAGGTCCCGCCCGATTCCGGCTCGCCGACATTGTCCTCGAACCACGCCCGTCCCTCGTCCGAGATCGGACGCAGGACCACGATGGTCCCGTGATCGTTGATTTCGATGTGCTGCCAGCCTTCGGACATGGGCAAAGGCTACCAGCCGCAGGCCCGGCGCGCCAGCGATCCGGTCAGACCTGCCGCCAGCGTTCGAACAGTCTGCGCAACACATAACCGCGCATGAGCGATACGCCGGTGAATGCCAGGCCGATGGCCAGCTGATCGCCCAGGGCGATGTGAATGCCGAAGACCGGAAACACCACGATCTGCATTCCGACGGCGAGTGCATAGCCGACGATCACGTTGGCCGCGGCCTCGACCAGGGACATGGCGCGGGACTGGGTCATGACGATTTCTGCCTTCGGCGCGGTTGGGAGTCGACCCCATCCTGACCTGCCACCCTATTGGCCGTCCGCCCCGTCGCCATTTCCCACCGCCGAACGGCCACGTCGCAGTAGACCGGGTCCAGCTCCACCGCGCAGCAGCGCCGCCCGGTGCGCTCGGCCGCGATCAGCTGGGTGCCGGAGCCGCAGAAGGGTTCGAACACCAGGTCGCCCGGATCGGTGAAGGCCTCCAGCACCGCCTCGACCAGCGCCACGGGGAACACGGCCGGGTGCGATCCGGCGGCGCCCAGCCCGCCCTTGTGGCGCATGATGCGGAACACAGAGTCGGGGATGCGGTGGCTCTGGATCGCGCGGCCGGTGCCGGTCTTGGCGTGGACTGTGCCGTCGGCGCCGCGCAGACCACCGCCGCCGAGGGTCTCGCCCGCGTGCTTGCTCTCGACCGTCTTGTTCGGTTTGCGGGGCTGCCGGTTGAAGTGGAAGATGAACTCGTGCGACGGCGCCAGCCGCCCGTTCCAGTCGCCGGGCAGGCCGGGCCCCTGGTCCCAGACATACCAGCCGAACCGCCGCCAGCCCTGCGCGCGCATCCAGTCGACCCAGTCTTCCCAGTACGGGATCCATTCGCCATCGCGATGGACGAGGCCGAGGTTCACCAGCAGCTGGGCATCGGTGCCGACCGGCGCCGCGGCGAAGACGCCGTGCATCAGCGCATCCCAATCACCAACCTTTTCCTTCGCCGCGCCATAGTCGCGCTGCTGGGCATAGGGCGGGGAGGTGAACATCAGCGCCGCCTGCGCGCCATCCATCAGTCGCGCCACCACGTCCGGGTCGGTGGCATCGCCGCAGATCAGGCGGTGATCGCCCAGCGCCCAGATGTCGCCGGGCCGGGTGATCGGCTCGGCCGGGGCCTCGGGGATGGTGTCGGCGGTGTCGCCGTCGATGGGCGCGCGGTCGTCGGCATCGGTCAGCAGGGCGTCCAGTTCATCTTCGGGGACCCCGATCAGCCCGAGGTCGAAGTCCTCGGCCATCAGCCCCCGCAGTTCTTCGAGCAGCAGCGCCTCGTCCCATCCGCCCAGTTCGGTCAGCTTGTTGTCGGCGATCCGATACGCGCGGCGCTGCGCCTCGGTCAGATGGCCCAATATGATGACCGGCGCCTCGGCAATCCCAAGCTGGGCCGCGGCCAGGATGCGGCCGTGGCCCGCGATCAGCTCGCCATCGGCTGCGACCAGCACCGGCACGGTCCAGCCGAACTCGGCCATGCTGGCAGCGATCTTCGCGACCTGATCGGCGTCGTGGGTCTTGGCGTTACGGGCGTAGGGCCGGAGGCGGGCCAGCGGCCAATGCTCGATCCGGCCGGGCAGGAGGGGCGCGTTCATGCGGCGAGCCGTTTGGCCTTCAGGGCGGTGAAGGTCTCGCCGGTTTCCGTCAGTACCGCCTCCTGACCCGTAAACGACTGCCACCGTTCGATGGCCACATCGACATAGGCCGGGTTCAACTCGACCCCGCAACAGACCCGCCCTGTGGTCTCGGCCGCGATCAGCGTGGTGCCGGAACCCATGAAGGGCTCGTAGACTGCCTGGCCGGCGCTGGAATTGTTCAGGATCGGGCGGCGCATGCACTCGACCGGCTTCTGGGTGCCGTGCACGGTGTCGGCATCCTGATCCCGGTTGGAGATCTGCCAGAGGGTGGTCTGCTTGCGGTCTCCGGCCCAGTGACCCTTGCCCTTAGCGCGGACGGCATACCAGCAGGGTTCGTGCTGCCAGTGGTAATCGCCGCGACTGAGGACCAGCCGGTCCTTGGCCCAGATGATCTGCGACCGGATGGCGAAGCCCGCGGCCACCAGGCTGTCGGCCACGGTCGCCGCGTGAAGCGCGCCATGCCAGACATAGGCGACATCGCCCGGAAACAGCGCCCATGCTTCGCGCCAGTCGGCCCGGTCGTCGTTCAGCACCTTGCCGGTGCGTTTGGTCTTGGCCGCACCCGCGGCGTTGCGCCAGGAGGGGTCATACTCCACGCCATAGGGCGGGTCGGTGACCATCAGCAGGGGGCGCACATCGCCGAGCAGCCGCCCGACCACATCGGCCGCAGTGCTGTCGCCGCAGATCAGCCGATGCGCGCCCAGCTGCCAGAGGTCGCCCGGCACCGACACCGGCGTGACCGGAAGCTCCGGAACATCGTCCTCGCCCTCCACCGGGCCGTCGCCGCCCGGCGCCTCGGGATCACGCAATAGCGCATCCAGTTCCTCGTCGCCGATGCCGAGGAGCGACAGGTCGAACTCCTCGGCGAGCAGCCCCGCGATCTCGTCGCGCAGGAGCACCTCGTCCCAGTCGCCGAGTTCCGTCAGCTTGTTGTCGGCGATCCGGTAGGCCCGGCGCTCGGCCTCGTCCAGGTGGCTCAGCCGGATCACCGGCACCTCGGTCAGCCCGAGCATGGTCGCGGCCAGCACCCGGCCATGGCCCGCGATCAGTTCGCCATCGTCGGCGACCATGCAGGGGACGGTCCAGCCGAACTTGGCCATGCTGGCGGCGATCTTGGCCACCTGGTCGTCGCCATGCATCTTGGCATTGCGGGCGTAGGGGCGCAGCCGGGCAATCGGCCAGGTTTCGATCTGGCTCGGCGCGAAGACGAGGTCCATTGGGCGGGGCTCGCGATGGGGGCTGAAAACGAGAAGCGCCCGCGAGGGGGTTCCTCCGGGCGCTATTCTTCGATGATCAAGGGGTAGGTCAATGGGGGCAGGTCTGTCAACCGGAAAAGTGAAGCGGATTCAACAGCTTCTAACGAACTGGCTTTCCGTGGTGGCTTCCGGCCGCGTGGCTTCCCCGAAGGTGGCTTCCCTGGCTTCCCGCCGGGAATCCACCCCGGCCAGATCGTGATTACGCAAGTCGCTGATCTGAATCAGAAATTCCGGCGTCAGGGCGCAAGGTGGCTTCCGCCTGGCTTCCCCGGTGAACATGCCTCACGCTAGCGAACCGCCGCGCTGCGCCCCCCCGCATACGTTCAGGGCCGGGGAGGAACCAGAGGAGGGGGGCGACGTGTTCGGCCCTGAGCCGCCGGTCAGCCGCATCGTAGCCAACGTCCGCTCTGTGCCAAATCAGTCGTTCAACGGAAGTCATCGACTACCTGCAAGCAAACGCACTCTTGAGAAGAGTATTCAGCAAGGCAGCCGACATTGAGCGCACGGTTGTAATTGACCACTATCGTCAAACGTCACCCCTACCTGACCCTGCGAGTTTTCCTTAAACCCAACGTTTAGGCACTGCCACACCGCCCTTACGAAGGATTGCAGCCTCGACGCGGTAGATGTCGGGGACGTTGATCTTGCCGTTGGCTCGCTCTTCCATGACCGCGACATCGCGCATCGACGAGAGCAACGCAGAAGGCTCATCCCCTGCAAGAAACTTAACTGGCGTGCGGAGCCCCTCCGCTGCATCTTGCCGGATTCTAACGACGACATGCTCAGAGGCCCACAATTCAAACAACTGCTCGCGCTCCATCGGAACAAACTGACGGCGAAGCGCTTCGAGCGCAGGCCTGATCCATGGATAGTCTTCATAGAGCTCTTCGAGCCGACTCCTTGATGCCTGGCGGACACCTTCTTGTAGACCGAGATGATCGACCGCCCGCCCTGTAGGAGCTGGATTATGTTCAGCCGCCTTTTTCCAGGCGGTGAGGAAGCTGCGTGGAGAACAGGTCTGCGCCGCATCGCTTAAGTGAAGCGGTAGCCATGTATAGACGCGACCGCGCTTCTTGCTGCTCCCCATGAACTCCCCTGCAAGCCCATTAATAATGCGGGCTTGTGCATCTTCGGATATCCAACTCTCGCCAGTCTTCGGGAGAGCTTCAGTTGCGCCCTCTCGTTCCGCAAGTGCAAGAAGCGGATCACGGGCATTTGGATTGCGGAGAAGCTCGAACAACAGCAGGCCGTATAGCTCTGCCGGTCGCCAGAAAAGATCTACATGATCGTTCTTGATCTTTGAGCCGTCCGGAAAACGAAACAGCTCCTGATCGGCAAACTGGTCAACCCGCATGAAAATCTTCGCGCGGATCGCCCGAAAGGATTGCAGCCCGACTGCCAACGCCAGAAGTGCGCGAGTCAAGTTTTGGATGCTTGCCCACTCTCGCCCCATGCGATCAAGCGCGTCGAAAACGACCAGAAGTGTTTTTCCGGCGCGAACCAACTCGTCATCAGCCTGCGACAGGGCTCTCGAATAGAGATTGGGATCAGCATTGAGGGATGCGATGATGCTGTCCAGCGTTCCATTGTGCTTGCCCGGAAGAACCGACCACGCCATCCGGATCATAACCGCCCGCCAGATCTTGTCTGGGTCGTGGCCTGCAGCGTAGATCGACGTAATCTCGTCGACCGTCGGTGCGGGCGGGCTTTCTCTGTCCGAGCCGTTAAAGCCGACGACTACATAGGCGTTCGCGAGCTGAGGATGCTTGTAGACAATAGCTAGGCGGTCGCGCAGGTCCGTGCTGAGCAGGGCATGAGTCCAGAAGCTTTTGCCCATACCCCGATTGCCAACGACCAACTGGCGGCGAAGATCGAGAACCCCGCGATGGCCTGCGGGCAGGAAGGCCTCCTCGACCGAGATCGTTGCATTGGGTTCGACCCGCGGGGAGGGGTCGAACGCGGCGATCGCGTCACGTAGAGCTGCGAAATCTGGCTGGCTACTGTTCACGCGTTCGTCTCACTGGTAGACGCAGAAGAATTTATCACCGCGTCGAGACCGGACAGAAACTCACGATAAGTCTGTTCGTAAAATTTCTGGGTGAGTTGATCGGCATCGCGGCCTGGATCGAAATCTACGAAGTTTGGACTGAACGGCACAATGAGCGGCCAGTGCGGAGCAGACTCGTCCGAGCGCGTAAAGCGCAGCAATTCGGGCTCTTGAGCACTGTCGGTTTCAGCATCGTAGATATGAGCCGAATACAGTTCGTACATGTCATCGACAAAACGCGTTGACACGCCCGCGTTAAGACTCGCCTTGGCGTAGACTGGCTTGAGCCTCATGCGCCAATCCGCGCCGCGGCCAGCGGCAGTGTCGCGCTGTGCAAGTAGCTGGAGCGATGCGAATAGGGCGCGATACCCTTCGATCGTCTGCTTCTGTGCTGTTCCAAACAAGAGTACTGTTGCTCCCAGTCCCAACACCGCAGGCGCGGCCAACTCGGAAAGGCCCGCACGACTATCGATGAAGACAACGTCATATTGCTCGCGCTCTGTAATGCGGGAGAGCATCTCCGAGATCTGAGTGGAAACCGAAATAGATCGGCCATTTACTACATCTTCGATCATAGCCCGAGAAAGCTTCGGCAGGATATTTTCCGGCTGATCGTTGGATTTTCGGCCAAGCACGGGAAGGACATCAACGCGCCCGCCACCGCCTTGCGTCAACCCGCTTGTGCCAATGAACCGAAATAGGTCTTGGGTCTTAACGCCACCGAGGCCATTCTCGACGAGATAATCAATCGCGCCGAAGTCCGGCAGGCGGTCCGACTCCAGCAAGAGATCGCCTAGCCCCGGCGCTTCTAGGTCAAGATCGACCACAAGCACATTCCGGTTGCGGCGTGCTAAGTCAGCTGCGGCAATCGCCAGTGCCGTTGAGCGGCCCACGCCGCCTTTAAGGGTTGCGAAAACAACCCGTGGAGGATTAGCAGCCATCGGCTCCGGTTCGTCCAGCCACCCTGCGCCCACAATTCGCCGATCGATGACCTGGCAAAAGAGATTGCCGACTTTGATCGGAAGCCGTTCGGGCGCCGCCAGCAAACGCTCACTTCCGCCATCGCCGCGAAAGCTGATCGGTCGATCAATTCTGGCATAGCTTCCCAGTGCCTCGATCAGCGCGGACCCAAGTTTTTCGCGCTCCGCATCATTTGCGGCTTCACGCCCTGCAATGAAAGTCAGTTGCCCAGAGGCATCGCGAAGTGCGGTTCCGGCTTCGACAAATTCGTCATCGATGAGGTTAGCAAGCGTGGCGACGAGGACAGCGAGGGAATCGTCAAAACGGGGTCCAGCCATCACTATAGCTCCATTTTCTGTATGAGAGTGTCTGCGCTTGCCCTCCAAGCATCGATCCAGTTGGCCTGCACCTCTGCTGTCGAAGCATAGCGCATATCGGTAGACCAGTTTTGAAAATGATTCGATTTGGCAATTGCAGTCAGTTCACCTGAGCGTCGCCCATGAACCGTGTCGCGCAACTGCGTCGCCAGCTCAGGGAAATGAGCGTAGTAGGGATCGTCCCGACGCTTATCTCGCGGCAACTCTGCCATGCCGCTATCCCGCATCAGGGCCTTGACCGCAAGTTCGCCTGCCAAGCCAAAGAGATAGCCCGCGACGGCCCGGCATCCCGGTTGCGCCCCAGCAGAAGCGATTGCATGCAATTCCGTCGCTGCCCTGAAATGGCGCCGCGCCGAGCCTTGCAGGTCCTGTCCATACGCCATACGGCCACCCCTAAGCCTGTTTGGCAGTCGCGCTCATCGTCGATCAAATCAAGTCGCAGTGCGTCGATCTGAATGCCGCCAAACATTTACAAGCATTAGCGGACCTTAGCGGGCTCCGCAACGAAGGTCCGCTTTCCTGAAGGTTTTTCGATGCGGGCCGCTGCGTGACGTCTGGGCGCCTGCGCGGCTCGGCCCGCGTTGACAAACCTCGGAAGGAGGAAGCCGCGGTGGGCTGGGCGCTGTCTATGGGGAAAGCATGCTGAGGTCTGGGGCGACGGTGGTGCTTGGCCGGCGGTCGGGCCGGAAGTGACGGTCGCCAGAGGTTGTCTGATCGCCAGCAACGATGATGTTCGGGCGCGGTCGGCGCATGTGGTCGGGTTTTCTATGCCCGATCATGGCATTGGGCACGCCGGGGGTGGTCGGGGATGCCCAGGGCCGCGCGATACTTCAGCCCCGGCCCGGGCACCGCGGCCATGAGGTCACCCACCTCTTCGACGCTGAGGACGATCGGCAACTTCCGGGGTTTGCTTCGGAACTGCATGTACCGCTTCATCTCTTCGCGGCCACAAGTGATGCCGAAAAAGAACCGCAACGACGAAATCCGCACGTTGAACGTCGACGCCGAAACGCCGGTGTCGGTCATGTGAAGCTGGTAGGCCCGAAGCTCCTCGGGGGTCGCCGTGTCGGGGGCGTGCCCGAGGAACGCGGCGAAATCCTTGATCGCCCGGATATGAGCCTTCTGCGCCTTGTCGCCCATGCCGCGGATGCGCATGTCCTCGATCATCCGCTCGCGCAGCGGCGTCGTTCTCTCCTCCGTCATGGAAGCCTCCTGTCTGTCGATTGAGAAGGTCCCAATCGTCAGACAGCTGCGCGCTTTCTCAAATGCACGGGACTCAGATCAATGCGAAACGCCAGCCACAAGCGCCAATGCCGCGCGAGCGGCTTCGTCCTTCCGCCCGTTGGGTTCGCGGCTTCCATCAGCGCACCACCTCCGAAAGGATCGCTTCCGCCTGCGCCAAGACACCCTGAACCGCAGCGTCCTCGAGATCCGGTGGAAAGCCGTATTTCCGCAAAATGCGCTTGACCAGAACACGCAGCCGGGCCCGGGCGCTGTCGCGGTGGGCCCAGTCGATGCTGATGTTAGCCTTGAGCCCATTAAGTAACTCGTGGGCGATGATCTTCAGCTGGTCGTTGCCCAGCACATCGACTGCGCTTTGGTTATCGGCAAGTGCATCATAGAAGGCGACTTCTTCGGGTGAGAGGCCCGCTTCTTCGCCCCTGTTGCGAGCATCGCGGACGTCCTTGGCCAGCGCGATCAGTTCCTGCAGCACCTCGACCGTGCTGATGGCATTGGTGTGGTAGCGCGCGATGGCTTCTTCGAGCCGCTCCGAGAATTTCCGGGTCTCGATCACATTGCTCCTGCTGCGCGACCTGATCTCGTCATTCAGCAGCTTCTTCAAAGCTTCAAGGGCGAGGTTCTTCTTTTCCATCTGGCCGACTTCGGCCAGGAACTCGTCCGACAGGATGGAGATGTCCGGCGATGACAGTCCGGCCGCGGACAGAATGTCGACGATCTCGGTCGATGCGACGGCGCCATTGACGATCTGACGGATGGCAAGGTCGCGCTCGGCGGCCGAGCGACCGGACGTGTCGGCTGCCTTGACCATCGCCGCGCGCACGGTCTGGAAGAAGCCGACCTCGTCGCGGACTTCGCGGGCAGTGTCGCTGGCCGAGCAAAGGGCGAACGCCTTCGAGAGCGCCAGAACTGCATCCGGATATCGGCGATGCGCAGCCTTCTTGGCCTCCTTGTCGGCTTCGCGCTGGGCGGCCTCGTCCTGCCTGGCCAGGATCCAGTTCAACGCCTCTGCCAAAGCGACAAGCCGTTGGTGCGGGGTGCCGGTCAATCCGGCCGAGTAGTCGAAACCGTGGAACATGGAGCGCACGACATCCAGCCGCTCCAGCAGAGCTGAGACAGCTTCGCCCTCGTCAATCCCAGCCTGTTCCTGGTCCGCCTTGGAATACTGGCCCAGCGCGGACTTCAGGTTCTGGGCGATGCCGATGTAGTCGACAATCAGCCCCGCGGGCTTATCCCGGAAGACGCGGTTGACGCGGGCGATGGCCTGCATCAACCCGTGGCCCCGCATCGGTTTGTCGATGTACATCGTGTGCATCGAGGGGCTGTCAAAGCCGGTGAGCCACATGTCCCGAACGATCACCAGCTTCAGGGGGTCCTTCGGATCCTTCGCCCGCTTGGCCAGTAGGTCGCGCCGGGCCTTGCCGCCGATATGGGGCTGCCAGGCTTCCGGGTCCGAGGCTGATCCGGTCATCACGATTTTCACCAGACCGGCGCTGTCGTCGTCAGAATGCCAGTCCGGACGCAGCGCGACGATCTGGTTGTAAAGGTCGACGCAGATGCGGCGGCTCATGCAGACCACCATGGCCTTGCCGTCCATCGCCTGCACCCGCGCCTCGAAATGGGTGACAAGATCCTCAGCCACCATGCGCAGCCGCTTTTCGGCGCCAACCAGCGCCTCGACCGTCGACCACTTCCGCTTCAACCGCTCCTGTTCGCTGACGGCTTCGTCCTCGGTCAGTTCCTCGATCTCGGCATCGACCTTCGGCTTTTCCTCCTCGGGCAGCTCGATGCGCGCCAGTCGGCTTTCGTAGTAGATTGGCACCGTCGCCCCATCCTCGACGGCGCGGCTGATGTCGTAGACGTCGATGTAATGGCCGAACACGGCCGGGGTGTTCACGTCGTCCTGTTCGATCGGCGTGCCGGTGAAGCCGATGAAGGATGCATTCGGCAGCGCGTCGCGCAGATGCTTGGCGAAACCATAGGCGATCTCGCCGCTCTTCTCGATCCGCGCCTTGAACCCGTACTGGCTGCGGTGGGCTTCGTCCGCGATGACGACCACGTTGCGCCGGTCGGTCAGCATCGGATAGGCCTCGCCCTTCTCCGGTGCAAACTTCTGGATGGTGGTGAACACTACCCCGCCCGAGGCGCGGGACAGCGCCTTCTGCAGATCCTCTCGGCTTTCCGCCTGCACCGGCGTCTGCCGGATCAGGTCGCGGCACATCGAGAACGTGCCGAACAGCTGGTCGTCCAGGTCGTTGCGGTCTGTGATGACGACGATGGTCGGGTTCTCCATCGCCGGTTCGCGCACCAACTGGCCCGCATAGAAGGCCATGAGCAGGCTCTTGCCGGATCCTTGCGTGTGCCAGATTACCCCTGCCTTGCGGTCGCCTCCCGACGTGCTGGCCTCCACCGTGCTGGTTACGGCTTTCCTGACGGCGTGGAACTGGTGGTAGCCCGCGATGATCTTGGCAGTCCCGCCGGGCGTGTCGCCGAAGACCGTGAAGTCGCGCATCAGCGCCAGCAGCCGTCCGCGTTCGAGCACGCCCTCTATCAGCACCGGCATCTCCGGCGCACCCTTGGGCGCCACATCGGCGCCATCGGTGGTACGCCACGGCATGAAGCGTTCCAGATCTGCGGTCAGCGAGCCGATGCGCGCCTTCACCCCATCGGTCGTGACCAGCACGGCATTTGCGCGGAACAGCGACGGGATCTGTGCCTTGTAGGTTTGCAGCTGGTTGAACGCTGCGCCCAGCGTGGCGGTCTCGGCCCCTGGCTTCTTCACCTCGATCACACCCAACGGCAGACCGTTCAGGAACACCACCACATCCGGGCGCCGGTTGTTGCCGTTCTCGATAACCGTGAACTGCGCGATGGCCAGCCAGTCGTTCAGCCGATCCTCCGGGTCCACCAGCCGCACCGCATCGCCCCGGATCGTGCCATCGTCGGCGCGGTATTCGACCGGAACGCCTTCGACCATGAACCGGTGCAGGCGACGGTTTTCCTCGATCAGCGAGGGGCGGTCAGAGGCCACCACCCGCCGCAGGGCATCCTCGCGCGCATCTTCGGGGATCTGCGGGTTCAGCCGCGCCATCGCATCCCGCAGCCGCGCAGCCAGGATGGTGTCGGAATAGGCCTCGCGCTCGGGCGTGCTGCCATCGGGGCCGGACACCGCGTCGTTCAGACAGGCATAGCCCAGCCGCCCGAGGTGATCGAGCAGGACGGCTTCGACTTCGGCCTCGGTCAGGGTGGGCACCGTTCAGCCTCCCTCGGCCGTCGCAACGAAAGCGACGTCCGACCAGTCGAACTCCAGTACGGCCTTGCGATACTGCATGGCGTTCTGGGCGGTGATCCCGAACCAGCGGTCCGTGCCGTATTTGATCGAACCGGTCTTGTCGGTCACGAAAAGCGTCAGGCCGCGCATCGGTTCCGGGGCATCGGGGGCATGGATGGCCTCCATGATCTCGTCGAGGAAATTGCCGATGCCGACCTTGGCGAGCTTCGCACCAGTTTGTTCGACCAGTTGGGTGTAGGTCAGGTAGGGCCGTTGGGGCAGCTTGCCGTGCTTTTTCCGGTACTCCTGCACCGTGTGGACATGGGCGATCAGGCCGTTGCCCAGCAGCATGGCGTTCTTGGTGCGCACTGGCAGCTTCATGCTACGGCCTCCTGATCGAATGAGGCCAGGTCGGCCACCCGCAACTCCCCCGACATCAGGCGCGGCAGGAGGAGGTCGCGGGTCTGGGCGAGGGTGCGGGTCTCAGTTTGAAGCCCAAGAGCTTGATTGAAGATCGGTTCGATCAGGCGATCAAATGCGTTGTGAACCTCTGGCGATGCCGCGCAGACCATCATGCGCTGCATGTCCGCTTTGGTCACATGGCCTAGACCGGTGGTCTGTTTGTTCCGCGCCAGCTCGGCAAATTCCGGTTTGAGGAACTTCAGAAGGGCGTGAAGATAAGGCTTGGAGCGTTTGCCGTTCGGGCGCACGGCGAAGATGTGCTGGTTCAGCCAGGCTTTGCCACCCGTCCACAGGAAGGTGTCAATCGAAGTGTCGGGGTTGCCTGACCACGAGAAGAGGAGTTCGCCATCGTCGATCAGATAGCGCGCGCCAAGATCGGTGGCGGTTCGCTGCGTGGCTCCTGTCACGCCGTTTTTCAACTCGGCGATCTTGATCACCGGCAGCGCATCGGGGTCATCGGAGAAGTGCATATTCTTGTAGGCAGCCCCGTTGACCCACTCCGCCTGATCCAGAAGAGGTTCGAATGCCCACTCCTCCGGCTTGCCCTCGTCGTCCAGGCGGTCGGGGAACAGCGCCCAGAGGTCGGGGTAGAGGTAGGGGGCGCGGGCTTCCATCTTGGCGCGGGTGGGGCCGAAATCGACGAACCAGTCGCGGAACAGCGCCCGCGCCATCGCCTCCAGCGTGGCGTTCATTTTGCGGTTTAGCTCGATCTTGTCATCCAGCGCCCCGAGGGTGGCGGCAATGGCGCGTTGTTCGGGGAGCGGAACCGCCGGAATTTCGAACTTCTCGATCATCCCCTTGGTCAGTGCATTCCGGGTTGCGCCGGAGGCCGCCAGTCCGAGCATGTGAGCCTGCATCTCCGGGGAGACCATAAAGTATCGGAGAAATCGAGGGTCAATTACCTCGGGCTGCGGCCGAATGATTGCGACATGTTGGTTCACCCGGGCAGGCAAGACCACGGGATCGACTTGGCACACCCGGGCGACGCTATCGCCTGTGATGTTCAAGAGGACGTCGTTTGGCTGAACTTCGACATTAGAAAGTTGGTCGGCTTGCTCTTGCGAAATGAATGCGAGGCCACCAATCGAAAAACGGTCATTCAAGACATTCTGGCTGCGAATGAGCGAATATGGGCCGTCGGTAAGGTAGGCTTCCTTGCCGCCGCGTGGGGTCGCGCCGCTGCCGATCTTCAGACAGTGATCGCCGAGACGAAGAGTTCCCCTCACATCCCAACCCCTGCCAGCCGCGCCCGGATGGTCGCCGTCAGTTCCTCGGCCTTGGCGAACTGCGCCTCCAGCTGCTCCTGCAGGGCAGCGAAGCGCTCGGTGAAGGGTGTCTCGTCCTCCTCCGCCGTCTCGGCCCCCACATAGCGGCCCGGGGTCAGGACGTGGCCGTGGGACCGGATCTCCTCGATGCTCGCCGACTTGCAGAAGCCCGGCGCATCGGCGTAGCCCTCGCCCAGCCGCCAGGCGTGGTAGGTGTCAGCGATCCGGGCGATGTCGGCATCGGAAAACTCCTTCCTTGTGCGGTCCACCATGAAGCCCAGCTTGCGGGCGTCGATGAACAGCACCTCGCCCCGCCGGTCGCGCAGCTTGCGATCGCGCGCGATGCCGTTGGACTTGTCCTTCGCCAGAAACCACAGGCAGGCCGGGATCTGGGTGGAATAGAACAGCTGCCCCGGCAGGGCGATCATGCAATCGACCACCTCGCCCTCGATCATGGCCCTGCGCATCTCGCCCTCGCCCGACTGGGTGGAGGACATCGAGCCATTGGCCAGGACCACGCCGGCCGTGCCGGTGGGCGACAGGTGATGCAGGATGTGCTGCAGCCAGGCGAAGTTGGCATTGCCCGCGGGCGGGATGCCGTATTTCCAGCGCGCATCGTCGCGCAGCCGCTCGCCGCCCCAGTCCGAGATGTTGAAGGGCGGGTTGGCCAGGATCACATCGGCGCGCAGGTCGGGCAGTTCGTTCTTGTGGAAGGTGCCTTCCGAGTTCCACTTGATGTCGGCGTCGATGCCACGCACGGCCAGGTTCATTTTGCACAGCCGCCAAGTGGTGTAGTTGCTTTCCTGCCCATAAATGGCGATGTCGCCAAGACGGCCGCCGTGGGCCTCGACGAACTTTTCCGACTGCACGAACATGCCGCCCGAGCCGCAGCAGGGGTCGTAGACGCGGCCCTTGTAGGGTTCCAGCATCTCGACCATGGTGCGCACGACCGAGCGGGGGGTGTAGAACTCGCCGCCGCGCTTGCCCTCGCTGCCCGCGAACTGGCCGAGGAAGTATTCATAGACCCGGCCCAAGAGGTCGCGCGCCTTGTCCTTGCCCTCGCCCAGCGCAATGCCGGAGATCAGGTCAATCAGTTCGCCCAGCATGACGGCGTTCAGCGCGGGGCGGCCGTAATCCTTTGGCAGGACGCCTTTGAGCGACGGGTTGACCTTCTCGATGGCAATCATCGCCTCGTCGATCAGGCGGCCGATGGTGGGCTGCTTCGCGCTGGCCTGCAGATGCGACCAGCGCGCCTCTTGCGGCACCCAGAAGATGTTGTCGGCGAGGTATTCATCCGGGTCCTCGGCGCCCTCGGGGTATTCGGCCAGCAGCGCCTGGCGTTTCATCTCGAACCCGTCCGAGATATGCTTGAGGAAGATCAGGCCAAGGGCGACGTGCTTGTAATCAGACGGCTCCATGTTGCCACGCAGCTTGTCCGCGGCTTTGAAAAGGGCGGCTTCAATCCCGAGGTCCGAGCCGTTGTCGATTGATGCCATTGTGAAATCTTCCCCCGGTAAGTCTTTTCCAGACGGTATTTCAGCCAGAGGGCGAAATCCAGCCGCTACCAGCGGCTTGGCTGTGATCTTTCCCAAGGCCGCGCCTTCGGCATCGCCGACGTCACCTCGACCTCCCGCAGCATCCCGCCTGCGATCAGCCCGTCCCGCACCCAGCCCAGCGCCTGCCACCAGTCGTCATAGCCGCGCCTGGCCGCCTCAATCTGCCGCGGGTGGGGAGAAAAGGTGACCGGGCAGGCCAGGATGTCGATGGTCTTCCATGTGGCGCGCGCGCCCGCTCCACGCACCCGGATGCGTTCGGTGCCCACGACGATGGCGCCCGCATGTGTGCCGTGTTGGTTCTGCTTCACGATGATCGGCACGCAGCGCGGGACGGCGCCGGGCATCCAGTCCGGGGTCAGCCCGGCGCGTGCCAGTTCGGCGACGCGGATCGCCATGCGCTTGCCGCCGAGGCTGTCGGGGATCCCGGCGACGGTGGCCGCGATCAATTCGGCGTCCTCGTGGGTATAGCTGCCGATCTTGTGCTGTCCGCCGTCGATCTTGCAGCCCAGCACGGCGCGCTGGAGGAGGACGTATTCCAGGCCGAAGCCGAAACCTTCCTCGGTGATGTCCGGGGGCAGGGGCAGTTCCAGCTGCGCCTGTTCCACCCGGAACGCCCATTCCAGTGCCGCCTGCACGCCCAGCGCGCGTTTGACCCTGGTGCCGCCCGTGCGACCGATCCGTCCCTGGAAGCTCATGGCTGCAATCCTTCAAGGAAATCCATCTGCGCCGGGTGCTGGGCAGCGTCCGCCGGCCGCCAGATCCACGGGCCCGAGGCCATGGGCAGCTGCGAGAGAGCGCCACGCATGCGCTGCTGCCAGAGGGTGAACTCCGTTGCCGAGCAGGCGCAGAGCGCGTGCCCGATGGGCCAGCCCATCAGCCATCCGACGAAGAGCGGGTTCAGCCGCCGCCGCGACCGACCCTTCAGGATCCGCCGCGAGACGACGCGCCCATGCGAGGCAATCATCGAAGCCCAGAGCGGGCGCGAGATCGGGGCGTGCGGCCAGGACCGCTGCCCATCCGGCAAAGTCGCCGGGGCCGGGCGGATGAAGCCCTGCTCTGCCCGGTAGTGCAGCAGGTCCATCCGGGACTTGCCGTCGGTCCGGGTGATGCTGGCCTCGGAACTGCCCTTCCAGTTCTGGGCGGCCGGTGTCGGCCAGTGGTTCGGCAGGGCTTTCGCGATGCCCCGCGCCAGCGCCTCGGCCTTTCTCGTGAAGTCGCTGTTCCCGGCCGGATTGTAGCGGCCGGTGACGGGGTGCAGGCTCATCGGTGTGGGCCAGGATGAAGATCCGCAGCCATTCATGCGGCGCACCGACCTCTGCCGCCGAGAACAGCCCCGCCGCAGGCGTGTAGCCCAATCCCCAAAGCTCTCGCAGGACGGTCTCGAGACCGAGGGTGACGTGACCGGCGACGTTTTCGAGGAATACCCATTCGGGGCGGCATTCGCCGATGACGCGGGCGACGTCGGGCCAGAGGTGCCGGGGATCATCGGCGCCACCGCGTTTCCCGGCTGCGCTGAAGGGCTGGCAGGGATATCCGGCGAGGACGGCGTCGAAGGCGCCCTGGAAGGGACGGGCATCGAAGCTGCGCAGATCGGTCCAGATCGGGGCCGGGCCGAAATAGCCTGCGCGCTGGGCCGCGATGAGGACGGCGCGGGGCCAGTCGTCCCATTCGACAAAGGCGCGGGTGTGATAGCCGGGTTCGGCGAGCATGAGGCCCAGATCAAGGCCTCCGCCGCCTGCGCAGAGGGACAATCCGTGCCGGGGACGTGACACCATGCCATTCACCGCACCCCGCGCTCGCGCAGGCGTTCGGCCGTCACCAACCCCCGGGCCAGCATGGCGTCGCGCAGCGTGTTGCTGATCGCGCTGACCGGCAGGAAGCGGTCGGAGTTGACGAGGTCGGCGTAGAAGGCGGGGAGGTCGGTGATCTGCTGCGCTGCCGGGGCGGGGGCTGCCTTGGGCTTGCGCCGTTTCCGCCCGGCATCCTCGACCTTGCGCTGGGCGGCACGCCGCATCGCCCGGTCCAGCGCTTTCGGCCCATCCGGCGGTTCCGGGTGGTCCTGGCGCGAGGCCGCGGCCGTGGCGATGATCTCCACCTCGGTCAGCCCGAGTTCGTCGCGCCAGCGCTGGACGTGCAGCCGGGGCGGCCAGCCTTGCCACCAGCCGGGGAGGACGGCTGGGTCGAGGCCCAGCGCTGCCAGCAGGTCCCCGAAAACCTCATCGGAAACGCCCTCGCGCGCCTGCGCGCCCTCCTCCTCCTTTACTGGTTTACTTAGAGGTTCCCTTACAGGGTTAGTGTCCGAAATCCGGACACGGGCTTGGCGATTTTCCGGACACGGGTCAGCCGGAAAATCGGACACGGCTCCCGCGTCCTCCCCGTGTCCGAAATCCGGACACGGCAGGGCATCGGCCGCGGCATCCAGTGGTGAACCCACTGCCATGTCGGCGATTTCCGCAGGGGCGCATTCCCCGTGTCCGATTTCCAGACACGGCACCACAGCCACAGGTGTGAAGCCCGGCTCGAACCCCAGGATGTAGCGGGTGGGCAGCTGGCGCTTGGTCACGGGGTCCAGCCGCGGCACGCGCCGCAGAAGGCCAACGGCCTCGAGCTGGCCAAGGTGATCGTTCAGCGTGGACCGGCTGATCTCGCAGTCATGCGCCAGCCGGTCCTGCGAGGGGAAGCAGCCATAGTCCGGATTGAACCGGTCACAGAGGTGCCAGAGCACGATCTTGGTCGTGGGTTTCAGCCCGCGCTGCCTGATGGCCCAGTTGGTGGCCTCGTGGCTCATGGCGCGGTCCTCGGCGGGGCAGGGGCGATGCGCGTCGTGAAACCGTGATCGGCCAGCGCGCCCAGCGCGTCATCGAGGCTGCGGACCAGCGCCCAGCCGAACCCCTGCGCCTGCACCGCATCGCGGAACGCCTCCTGCTCCGGCCGCAGCCGCCCTTTCGGCGCCTTCAATTCGAGGAAGAGAATGCGGCCGTCGCACAGGAGCATCAGATCGGCGAACCCGGCATGGACGCCCATGCCGACGAGGATCGCCTGGCGCTTTGCCCCGCGGGGCCCGGCCTCGGTCACCTCGTTGGCGCAGTGATGGATGATGGCGGTGCGGGGCAGCGCGATGCGAAGCGCCTGCACGACGGCACGCTGCAGATCGGCCTCGGGGGTGCCACGGCGCTTCATCGCGCGGCCCTCCCCTGGTCTTCGCGCTGGGCGAGCCGCACCGGCCGCCGTGCATCGACGACCACCAGCAGGCGCTGCGCCTCCGCCCGCTCGGCCGGGGTTTCGCCATGCTTGGCGAGCACGTTGCAGGCGAGCCGGATCAGGAGATCGCTGTGATGCGCGACATCGGCGATGACAGCGCGCGCCTCGGCCACGCGGTCGGCGGGCCAGGCGGAGCTGCGGGGATGGATGGTCATGGCCGTCCCCGCGTCTTGCGCACCGGATGGGCCTGTTCCTGCGACCGGATCCACTCCTGGATGGCGGCGCGGCGATAATAGGTCTTTCGACCTATGCGTGTGCAGGGCGGCCCCTGGCGGCGGGCTTCCCACCGCGACAGCGTGTCCGCGGTCAGGCCCAGCGCGCGCGCCAGCTGCTCGCGGCTGATCCAGTCGGCCAGCAGGTCGGGGATGTCCTCGTCGGGATCGGTCAGAATGTCTTTCATGGGCTGCTCCGTTCACCTTGCGCCCCTCTGGCAGGGGCCAGGTCAGCGAAGCAGAGCGCGAGGACCGGAAGACAGGCGGAAGGTGGAACCGAGGACGCTAGGCCTATTCCGCCCCTTGTTTCATTGGGGTCGCGCGACCTTGACGAGTCAGGCCCACCGCAGGCAGGCCGCCTCAGCGGCGATCATCTGTGGCGGTTCAGGGCGGCGAAGTGTGCGCGTGCGTCACCGCTCACTCCGGGCTGGGCGATTTGACCGGCCTTCGGGCGGATTCTCCGGTTCCGAGGGGAGCGGAAGTGCCGGAACAGATCGTTCCGGTCGGGCGCCGCAGGCGCTCGACGATATCCACAGGTTCTTTCTTTGTTCGGGCGGGGCGTCACAGGTTTTTCGTTGCGTGCTCGCCTTTGGGTTGCGTAAACACTTTGTTGAGCAGTCCACAAGAATCGAAAAGACGAACACAGTCGGATGCGCATGCCGGTCACGGTGTGCCTCTGGCCTGCAGGCGGTTTTCCTCGACGACGTGCTCTCCAACCCGTAGGCCCGCGCGCGTCGCGCGTAGGGCCATTTGTAACCTGCATGCCGACGGCCCTGGCCGAAGGATGCCGCATGTCTGAAAGGAGTTTCCCGATGCCGCTTCCGCCCGTTGCCTTCTTCTCGATCTATGAAATCGCCGTGCGCTGGGGCTGTCACCCGGCCGATGTGGCGGGCTGGGCGGCAGCGGGGCATCTGCATGTCGTGGCCGGCATTCCTCCGGTCGTCTGTGGCGAGGAGACGGTGGCCGGGATGGTTCAGGTGCCGATGGCGGAGTTGATGGGGATGTTCCGGCGGATGGGCCCGAGCGACGAACAGGCGAGGCTCAGGCGGGTCATGCCGTTTGGCAGCAAGGCCTGGCTCACGATCACCGACCCGGCAGAGGGCTTGCTGGTCCGGTCCTCCGACCTGCTGCTGGATGCCGGAACGCTGCAGACCTTCGAGGAAGAGCGCGATCTGCTGCGGCGCCCGGCCTCCACCATCGGGGCCAGCCCGCGATACGATTGGGACGCGATGTACGCGTGGCTGACGTGGTTCCTGTTCGAGAAGGGGGCGCCCGACACCCAGACCGCGCTGGTTTCACTGGTGCAGGACTGGTTTGTCCAGAACTCGAAGTCGGGCGAGGTTCCCGATGAAAGCACGATCCGCAAGCGGCTGTCCTCGCTCTGGCGCAGGTTGCGGGGCGAGGATGCGGCGTGAGCGTCAGGCCGATTTCGGCAGGTCGGCCCCGTCCTGCAATGTGTCATGCACAAGGCGTGGCCGCGGGCGCAGGAGGCTCGCCACCGTGTCGACGCCCGCGCGCAGAGGGGAATCCATCAGGTGCGCGTAGCGCTGGGTGGTCTGCATCTGGCTGTGGCCCAAGAGCTTGCCGATCATTTCCAGCGATGCGCCGCCGCTGACCAAGAGCGAGGCGAAGGTGTGGCGCAGGTCGTGGATGCGGACGTCGGCCAGCCCCGCCTCCTTCTGCACCTTGGCCCAGAAGCGGCGGATTTCCCGCACCGGCTGGCCGACGGTATCGCCGGGGAAAAGCCACGGGTTGCCGCTCGGCACCGCCTGCTGGCGCTGCCGCACGATGGCCGCGACGTCCTGCGAGATCGGGACGCGGTGGATCTTGCGCTGCTTGGTGGTCGAGGCGGGTTTCGACCAGATGGCATAGTCGAGGTTGAACTGTTCGAACCGCGCCGTCCGGACCTCGCCCACCCGGGCGCCGGTCAGCATGCACATCCGGATGATCGCCGCGGCGCGCTGATCCTCGGCGGCATCCAGCACGGCCGCCAGCCGGGTCAGCTCCTCGGGCGACAGGAACCGTTCGCGGGCATGTTCGATGCGCCGATGAAAGCCTTGTGCCGGGTTGTCCGTCCGCCATTCCCATTCCACCGCCAGCGTGAACATCTTGCGCAGCACCTCGCCCATCCGGTTGGCGCGGATCGGGGTGGGCTTGTGACCCTGCAGCTTTCGGGCGCGGTTGTTGGGCTTCGCCTTGCAGGGACGGGGGCGCCCCTCGGCCACGAAATCGAGGAACTTCGCGACGTCGGACTTGGTGATCTCCGTCACCAGCCGGTTGCCCCAGGCCGGTTCGACCATCTTCTTCAGCATCGAAACCTGGTCGCCCGCATTGGTCTTGGCCAGTTTCGGCAGATGCTCGGCGATGTAACGGTCGATCATGTCCGTGACGCGCGGGGCCTCGCGCCACTCGTCCCGCGCCGCCAGAGGGTCCTGCCCCTCGTCGATGGCGCGGCGCAGTTCCTTCGCACGTTCGCGCGCGGCCGTGACGCTCCATTCCGGCCAGCGCCCGATGGTCATCCGCCGCTGCCGACCGGCGTGCCGATAGTCGATGGTAAAGGTCCGAGCGCCCGATGCCTGCACCCGGGCGGCAAAGCCGATCACCTCCGTGTCGAAGATCTGGTAGCTGACGCCGGGCTTGGGTTCCGCCTCGCGCAGGATTTTCTCATTCAGTTTCAGTCGGTTGACCATCCATCCCGCCTCCTTGCCCGACGACACAGGTGTAGACCCGCGCCACTATCAAGTCGGACCACGGGGCAGGGACCGGAATACAGGCGGAAGGTGGAACTGGAGGCAGGGGTCAATTCCGGATAGAAAGAACAAGGGGTTGGACGAACTCGTCCAGCGCGCGAGATAGGGAGCAGACGAAGGCAGGCCACCATCTGTACCCATCGTTTGATCGGGGTCCGCCCATGGGGTAATCCTGTCGGCACGCTCCCAATCGCGAAACTGCCATGCCCAGCACCAAGCCCCCAAGAAATCTGACGCCCGTGCTGTGCCAGCGCCTGCAAGCCGAAATGCTGAAGGCCTGCGAGACCGTCGCCGCCCGTCATGGCCTGGTGGTCGAGCCGCGTGACATCACCGGCGTCGACCTGCGGTGGGGGTTCGATGCCACCTTTCGCGTCTCGATCCCCCTGCCGGATGGCACAGCCCTCGACCCCGAGCGGCTGCGGTTCGAGGCGCTGGCCGAGGCCTTCGGGCTTTCCCCCGCCGATTACGGCCGCCAGTTCAGCACAGGGCGCGAGCAGTTCCGCATCACCGGCATCGACCCCCGCCGCCCAAAATACCCGGTCTCTGCCGAGCGAATCCCGGACGGCCAGGGGTTCAAGTTCACCGCAGAACAGGTGGCACTGCTGCTGCAGAAAGGGATGAAGGATGTGACGCCGAAGGGGTAGGGGCGGGGCTGTCGGCCCTCAGCGGACATCGGCCACCCAGCCAGGTTTCTGCGGTCGTAGCCCGCATTTCCGCCATTCGCCGCACGTGCGAGATCTGGAGTTGGTCAAACTCACGGTCTGCGGGACGAAGCATGGGAAATCGGGCTGACCTGACGGGTGGGTTGGGTTCTCGGTGACTTGAAGCAGATGTTGCAATGCGAGGAGAAAGAAATGAATTGCTTAGTGGGTTTGGACATGTCGCTGCGCCGCGGACGAAACCCAACCCGATCAGCAGGGGCAGTGACCAGCTTCATCTACGCTGGAACCTGTCCAAGGATAAGGACGTAGTTCAAGGTGTTGCGGTCCGGTTCCTCTTGCGAACAGACCATACGCCGCTAGAGTAACCTTGGTCTATCACAGCGGGTACATTCAAGGACATCAGCGTTGAGAGTAAAATCAATAGGTATTCAGAATTTTCGCGCGATCAGGAAGCTTGAGTTGGATGGCCTTACTGATGCGATTGTAGTCGCCGGCCCCAATGGCTGTGGCAAGTCCAGTATATTCGATGCTATTCGTTTGTTGAAATCTGCATATGGCCAATACCACCAAAACGAGTATGGGCAATGGTTTAGCGAATTTAATATTAACGCACGAGAACTCCAAACAGACGCAGAGCGCATCTTGTTTGACCCGACGAAGCCTCTGAAGATTGAAGCCAAGTTTGAACTAAGCCCTTCGGAGAAAAGGTTTCTTAGAGACAACGCAGTCGAACTCTATCGGAGCCTGAGGTGGTCCCGACTACTTCGAAAGCGCTCTGCGGAGGGTGACGTTGCGATAGCTGACCCCACCACGAAGAGGGCTGACGGCGAAATCATTGAGAGCCAAGCTCAGGCGCTAGCAGAACGACTATTAGCCTCGCTGGACTCTGATACATACCATGCCGAACTCACTATGAAACCGGGCGACACTCCCGCAGTCGTCGGATCTCCGGTTCTTGAGCTAGTGTTTTCTCTCTATCGCCCCAAGGCCATCGGCGTAATTGACTATCATTCGCCCTCACGAGTTTACGACAGAGAACAACTGGGCAGCCTGAACCTAAGGATTCAGGACGCCTCGAACAAAAATGCGCAGAAAGCCCTCTATGATACAAAGAACAAATATGCAGGTGTAAAAGCCGAAATGGCTCAGTCTTACATTATGGAGATGCTGGCGGAGCGTGCAGGTGTTGAAATTGAAGAGAAAAACACTCTGAAGAATACATTGGACGAACTTTTTTCAAACTTCTTTCCGGGAAAGAAGTTTATCGGAGCCACCCCAACGAAGGATGGAGCGCTAGAATTTCCAGTTCAATTGGAGAGTGGACGGCAGCACGACATCAACGAGCTTAGCTCCGGAGAAAAGGAAGTGCTGCTCGGCTATCTGAAGCTTCGTAACGCTGCGCCAAAACATTCGATCATTTTGTTCGATGAACCTGAGCTACACCTCAATCCCCGACTCTCGCGAAGCTTGCCTCGATTCTATGAAAAATACATTGGGCGAGCCAATTCAAATCAGATCTGGATGGTTACCCATTCTGACTCAATTCTCCGTGAAGCAGTGCAGGAACCATCGTATTGTGTTTTTCATATGCGGCCAGCTAGTCAGGTTGCCGAAGGAGAGAGCCAGATTGACAGAGTTGCGGCAGGACAGGACGTCGAGAATGCCATATTTGCGCTGGTTGGTGATCTTGCGTCATACAGCCCGCGATCCAAGATAGTCCTACTGGAAGGGGAGGACACTGAGGTTGACGCGAGAATTGTATCTCAGCTTTTCCCTGATTTTGTAGATCGTGTAAATTTAGTCTCTCTTGGCAGCAAGCGAACCGTCTCCGGGGCACAAGACGTCCTTGAGAAAGCTGCGGAAGGCGGTAGGCTGGACGCCCGATTCTTTTCTATCGTTGATAGAGACTTTGGTGGCGAGTTTCTTGTGGCGAACGAGCGGCGCCACACGTGGGATCGCTATCACATAGAAAATTATCTACTTGAGCCCAACTTCATCCGACAGGCCTTGAGCGAGATTACCCTTGGCCAGATTGACCTCACGGAGGAAGAGGCAAGTAAAAAGCTTCGTGCAGCCGCCGAGCTAACAATTCGTGATATTGCTAGAATAAGAATCGAGTCGACAATTAACTCAAGATTAGTTGGATCTATTTCACTTGGGTTTGACAGGGGAAAATTCGCACTTGCTGATGGCTTTTCGCAGGCAATCGGAAGGTCGAAAGAAAAGTTGGATGCAGTAGTTTCAGACTTAACTCCGGAGAAAATTGCCGAAATGGAGTCGGCCGAGGTGGACAAACTGCGTGCCGCTCTAAACGATGAACGCTGGTCGTCGGACTTTCGCGGGCGCAATGTGCTAAAGCAGTTTGTTGATATGCAGAGGGGCGCACTAAGCTACGAGCAGCTCAGAAACCTTGTAATCGCTCGCATGAGAGAAGCTGAGTTTCAACCCGTTGGAATGGCTGAAGTTTTAAATAAGATATTATCGGCCTGAGCCTTTTTCAGAATTTACCCGCACACCGCTAGAATCCAACTCTACGAAATGAATCCAATGTCGGATTCTTCATGGTCGACGCAAGTCGTATGAGCACGCAGCGAAGGTCCGGTTCCCTGAAGTTCTGTTCCGAAACAGGACGAACCGAAGACTTCGGTACCGAAGGTCTGCTTTCGCTGCCTATCCAATTTCGTGCCGCAACGCGGCGAATTCACACTTTCCGCCCTTCGCGTAATGATCGGTGCATGGGACCGTAGAGATGGTCTATCGCGTTTGATGAGCATCGCTTGTCAACGCCTGGTCAACCCGCGAATGCGTTCCTGAGCGCACGTCGATCCGCCCAAATCCGGCGAGAAACGTCGAGAGTTCGCAAAAAATCCGCGATTCCAAAGGCTTGTCTTCTAAGTTGCTGAAATCAAAAGAGTCATGTAAATCAATAGGTTCGGCTCATAACCTGAAGGTCGTAGGTTCAAATCCTACCCCCGCAACCAAATTACCCCAAGAATACAGCCGCTTAAGAGCCTCCCACACGGGAGGCGTTTGCGTGTCGCGTCGTGTTGCAAGCCCGTCCCGAACACTCCCCAAAGATTCCAAAGGCTTACGACCAGCCCAGATTCCTCCGTGCAACACGGATGCGACACGGGGCGGGTTCGATGTTCGCGGGGCGTTCTGGGGTGCCTCTAAGTCCGTGATTATCCGTTCTCTCGTTCGCTTGGGCGAACCGGGCGCGCGTCCGCATCGCGCGGGTCATCCGGGAACGGAATGTCCAGGTTCAGTTGCATCGCCTTGAGGATCGAGAGCAGGTACAGCGCGTCGTCCAGCCGCATTGTAAGCTCGTGAATTCTGCCGTGCTCGTCGTCATACTGGATGTTCACGGCTTCCATGCCATGGGTGATTTGCGCCCCGCGTATTCTCTTGACGCGTGGCAACTGACTGATGCCCGTGCTTTCCTCCATGTTCGATTGCGCTCCCTTTTGTTCATTGACGCCGTTGCGGCGGGGCGATGGTTGCCGACGGCTGCCAGGCAGGTTCATCTCCGGATGGACTGCCCAGATCGCCTTGCGGTAACTGATCAAGAATGTGTCGATGGGTCGAAGGCCGATCGCTGCCGCGAGATCGGATGGAAGCATCAGCTTCGTATCAAGCGCGGGAAAAGAATTATTCCGCGAAATGCTCGAAACGGCGTTCTTCAGGCGAAAGTCCATTGTAAGGAAACAGAACGCCTTGTGGACATGCGCCGTATGCAGATGCCACGCATCTAGGTTGCTCTTCTCGGGGAGCAGTCGAGCAATTGCAGCGAAGGGTTCATCCGTCCGCGCCCGAATTCGGAGTTGCTGGCTTTCTTTCGCAGCGACCAGATCGAGGTGGTATCCATCGACGGATGGAATGGCCAAGTCGTCGAAGATGTTCAGGTCGCCAATCCGATACCCTCGAAAACGGCCGAGCGGCTGGCGTGTCACTTCCGCGTGCAGCTCAGCAGACGTGACCAGATTGATCAGACCGGCTCTCGCGAGTTCAGCGATGCCGACGAGGTATCTGATCTCGACGTAGACGCGGTCGCTACTATCGGCTGGGTGAACCGGAATGTTGGCTGTCACTGAGAACTGACCCGGCAGCAGTCGGAATTGTCACTGAGATTTGACCCATGTGGAACCTTGCCCCTGACGGAGTTCGTCGGGG
>NZ_SLWW01000019.1 GCF_004342445.1 Rhodovulum euryhalinum | reverse complement strand
CCGCCGCCGTCTCCTCCAGCGTCGCCGCCTGGTTCTCGGTCCGGTGCGAAAGATCGTCCGACGCCCCGCCGATCTCCTCCGCACGCGCGTGGATCGTGCCCGATGTCTCGTGCAGCGCACCGATCAGGTCCGCGAGGCTTGCCAGCGTCGCGTTGTAGTCGTCGCGCACGCTGTTGTAGCCCTCGCCCAGATCGTCATGGATCGGAGCCGTGAGATCGCCCTCGGCCAGCCGCTGCAGACCCGAGCCGAGGATGCCGACCAGCGCCGCACGATGGGCCTGTGCCGCCTCGCGTTCGCGCGCCAGTGTCTCGACCTCGTGCAGGCGATGATCGCGGAAGACGGCGATGCCGTCGGCAAGATGGCCAAGTTCGCCGCCCCGGGCCTGCGCCGATGAGACGTCGATCTCGAGATCGCCATCCGCAAGGCGCTTGAGCTTGCCGATCATCTCTTCGAGCGTCCCGGTGATCCGGCCGCCCATCAGCGCCGCGCCGACAAGTCCAAGCAGCAGCGCCCCCGCGGCCGCGCCAAGCGCGATCAGCCGCATCTCGTTCTTGAGCGCCAGATAGGCCGCTTCCGGCACCATCACGTGCAAGAGCCCGACGGTCGCGCCCGAGTAATCCTTCACCGGAAAGGCCGCCGCCATGTAAAGCGCGCCGCCGATGGCGATCTCGCGTGCAGCCACCCCGGTCTCCTGACCGGCGCGCACATCCTCGGCCGTCAGCAGCGGCGCACCCTCGATGCTGGCAACGCTGCGGTTGAGCGACGCCGAATCCGATGTCGCGAAGGACGCGACGTCGGTGCGGGGCAGCACGTAGAATTCCATCTCTGCCTCGGATTCGGCCACGATGGACTGGAAGAAGGCGTCGTCGATGCTGAACCCGATCTCGATCGTCCCCACATGGGCGCCCTGATGTGCGATCGCGGCGATCCCGCGCACGGCGACGCCGCCGCGGCCAAGTTCGAGCCCGGTGACCGCGGCGCGTTTCGCGTTGGCCTCGACCACGGTCTGGCGAAAGCCGGACAGGTCGTCGCCGAACGTGTCGGGCTTGTTGACGCGGAAGAACGAATGGGAGTCGGGCGTATGGAAGTGGAACTGGCGCACGCCCTGAGTATCGCGCATTTCGGCAAAACCCGGCACGAACAGATCGTTCAGAACCTGCCGGTCGCCCTTGGCCACGGCCTCCTCGACCACGGGCATCCGGGCCACCATGGTCGCCATAGACAGAGCGTTGTGGAACCGGTCCTCAAGCGCGGTCTGGAAGCGCAGGCGCACCATCTCGAGTTCGCGCTTGGTGCCCTGCTCGATCATGCCGTTCATGCCGACCAGCATGGGCACCAGCACGACAAGGGCGGACAGCGCGACAGAGGCCGCAATGGAAAGGATGATCTTGGACCGGAGCGACATGACACTTGTTCCTGAGGATAGTGAAAATTTTAGGTTCATCGGCAGCTTCTGACGTCAAAGATTGGCCGAACTGCGTGAACAAGAGCCTAATTCGAGAACCATTCCAGGGCTTAATTTGGGCACTTGTTTCCGGCTCTGCACAAAATATGGACTGCCCGCCCGCAACGCCCCGTTTCGGGAAACAAATCAAGGTTAACAGGTTCCGACCCGCTCGGTTCGCGGGTGCCCCTGCCGAATTCGTACCGGTCGCCCCGGACAGCCGGGCTGGACCCTGGCTTCGATGCCGGTTCCGGTCCGGCGGGATCGGGTCGATGCGGGATCAGGCACAACGAGACCCCCGTCGCGACGGGCCCGCCGCGGGAATGGCCGCGGCCTCGCGACGAACCGGTGGGCGAAGGGCGGCGCGGCCTGGCGCCTTGCGGGCCGGACTGTCCGAAATCGTCAGCCCGTTGGCAGTTGCGCGGCCGACTGGCCGGCGTGATGGCGTGGCGGAGGGCGCCTTGCGCCCCTGAAATGGCGCCGCGGCCCTGCCCGTGCCGGACAATCCGTCGCAACCCGGGTCCGTATCCGGCGGCACCATGCGGAGGCGCGGCCTGCGGCCCATGGCAGCTGATTCGTCGGGTTTTCCAGGGTCGCAGTCGTGCGAAGCCGTCCCACAGGTTGCAAGGAACCGTGAAGGGGCGCGATATCTGCCGGCGCATGGCGCCGGCGTGGCGAGGAACATGCCGCGGGGATGAGCGCGGCGTCTAGCCGATCAGGCCGGCGCGATCACCCAGACGTTCATAGTGACGCTTCAGGCGTTGCAGGGCGATCCGGAGCACGATCTTGCCCGACCGCGCCGACCAGCCCATCCGCTCCTCGACCTGCTCCATCCCTTCAAGAAAGCAGCAACAGCGCAGCACCACGTCGCCAAGCCCGGGGCCGAGGTCGCGCAACGCCGAGGCGACCCGCTCACGCGCGCCCATCGGGCCATCGAGGGGACCATTGCCGGGCTGGAATCCGCCACGATCAGAGCCGGTGAGAAATCGATCCCAGTTCTGCGCAACCCGCGGGCCCATCTGCGCGACCTCGAAATCCTCGCGCAGCCGCTCGCCGGCGGCGACAAGATCGGGTGTCAGGAATGGCGTGCCGTCCTTGTCGCGGCGCCGGCCAAGGATCGACAGAGGTGATTCGGCGCGGTTGTAGCGGATGCGTTCGGCCTTGTCGGTGGTCGCCGTTTCACAGTCGCGGTGCTGGTCGGCGAAGGGCGCGGGCGCTTCGGCGAAACCGGGCCGGGCCGCCTCGTCCTCGGCGAGGATGCGCTTGAGCGCCGCCCGGCCGGCCTGGGTGATCTCGTAGACCGTGACGCGCCCGCGTGAACGGCACGAGATCCAGTCCTTCAGCGCAAACATCTCGGCCGCCGTGCGGTCGACGACCGCGACGCGGGTGGTGTGCCCATCCGGCCCCTCCCGCAGAACAGCCGCCTTTTCCATGTCGCGCGCGACGGCGAGGAAGGCGCCCGGCTCGTTCAGGCGGCGCAGGATGCGGCGCGCGTCGCCGGTTGTGGTGGCGTCGTCCGCCGTCGGACGGACCGAGCGCAACGTGGCAGTCATCGAAGGGATCTCCTTTGGCGGTAAGGCAGTGCGGGCCTGTGCGCCCAGCCGGGCGAGGGCCTCGTCGACAAGGGGGTCATCGCGCTGGGTCTCGATCCGCCTTACCTGGCGGAGCACCGTCGAGGGATGACAGCCTTCCTTGCGCGCGAGCGCCCGGAGCGAGCAGCCACCCTCGGTATGGGCGAGATACCAACGGGCTGCCTGGGGCAGCCAACTCGGCGCGCCATTCGTCGGCGTGACGCAATCCATGATGCGGCATCCTCCTGATCGTGATGCACCCGGACGGGTCTTGGGTCTACCTTTACCGCATGCAATCCAAGGTTGAATTGGTTACCGTCCGGTTAACAAAGAACACGTTGCTGAGTATTGTTTCTAAACGGTAAAGAGTTCTGAAACCTCCGTACGCAGTAATCCACAGTCGCGCAACACCCGTCAGGGTTGTGCGATGTTGGCTGCGATCAAATCATCGGAGGCTCTGCCATGTCCTACGTTCCCGCGCCGCTCGCCCAACTCCGCCGCCCCCGCCTGATGGTTCAGGCGGCGCGCTTCGGCCTTGCCGACTATCGCCGTGAGCGCGATCTCGCGCGCCTTCTTCCGGGCGCCCGCACGACCAACACCGAAGCGGTGGTCGATCGCCTGATCGAGGCCGAGGCCCGAATGGACGAACGCCGCCAGGGCGGCGACGCAGGCTATTCCTACGCCCGCCACATCGAGATCCTGATCGCGCTGATGGCCGAGGCACGGGCCTTCGCGGCGACCCATCCTCCGCTCAGCATTGCGGCCTGAGCGGCCTCAGACAAAGGCGTCGGGCATCTCGGCCTTGCGCCGCGCGACATGGGCTTCAAGCGCCTCGCGCACGCCCTCGTCCAGCGGTGGCGGCTGATACTGGGCCAGAAGCCTTTTCGCCCACTCGGAGGCCAGGGTCGCGGTGTCGCGCGCGCCTTCCTCGTCCCAGGTCTCGAACGGCTTGTAGTCCAGCAGCTCGGAGCGCCAGAACGCCCGCTGGAAATTTGCCTGCGTATGGGCGCAGCCCAGAAAATGCCCGCCCGGCCCGACCTCGGCCAGCGCGTCCATCGCCTGCGCCTCCTGGTCCATCGCCACGCCCGCGGCCATCTTGTGCAGCGCGCCCAGCTGGTCGGCATCCATCACGAATTTCTCGATGCTCGCCACCAGCCCGCCTTCCAGCCAGCCGCAGGCATGCAGCATGAAGTTCACGCCACCCAGAAGCGCAGCGTTCAGCGTGTTCGCCGTCTCGTAGGCCGCCTGCGCATCGGGCAGCTTGGATCCGCACAACCCCCCGCCCGACCGGAACGGCAGCCCCATCCGCCGGGCCAACTGGCCCGCGCCGAACAGGATCTGGCTGGCCTCGGGGGTACCGAAGGTGGGCGCCCCCGAATTCATGTCGATCGAGGTGACGAAGGCGCCGAAGATCACCGGGGCGCCGGGGCGAATCAACTGTGAATACGCCACGCCCGCCAGCACCTCAGCCAGCACCTGGGTCAGCGTGCCGGCAACCGACACGGGCGCCATGGCACCCCCGACGATGAAGGGCGAGACGATGCAGGCCTGGTTCGCCGCGGCATAGACCTCGAGCGCGCCCATCATCGTCGCATCGAAGGTGAGCGGCGAGTTGATGTTGATAAGCGACGTCATCACCGTGTTTTCCGCGACGAAGTCGCGCCCGAACAGCACCTCGCACATCTCGACCGAATCACGCGCCCGCGAGGGTTCGGTCACCGACCCCATGAACGGCTTGTCCGACAGCGTCATGTGCGCCAGCAGCATGTCGAGATGGCGCTTGTTCACGGCCACGTCCGTCGGCTCGCAGACCGTGCCGCCGGAATGGTGCAGCCATTTCGACATCTGGCCCAGGCGCACGAAGCGGCGGAAATCCTCGATCGTGGCATAGCGCCGCCCGCCGTCGAGATCCCGCACGAAGGGCGGCCCGTAAACCGGTGCCAGCACAAGGTTTCGCCCGCCGATCTCGACATTGCGCTCGGGGTTGCGGGCATGCTGGGTAAAGCGCGCGGGGGCGGTGGCGCAAAGATGCCGGGCAAGACCGCGGGGCAGGCGCACCCGCTCGCCCTGGACGTCCGCCCCGGCCGCCCGCCAGCGGTCCAGCGCGGCGGGATTGTCGACGAAGCTGACGCCGATCTCTTCCAGCACGCGCTCGGCATTGGTCTCGATGATCTCCAGCGCCTCGAGGGTCAGCAGTTCGAAATCGGGAATGTTGCGCTCGATGAAGCGGGCGGTCTCGACCGACAGGCCGGTGCGCGCCGCGCGCCGTGCCGCACCGCCGCCCGCCCGGCCCCGTCCGCGCGCGCCCTGCAGTTCCGCCTCGCCCATGCATATCTCCTGTCGCTGGTCGTCTCAGCCGCCCCGGTATCTAGCGCCAAGACCGCACCGGGGGCGGCCGATTTCCGCCCTTTCCATTGCCAAGTGCGACATCTGCGCCCCGCATCGGTGCTGCGTGCGGCCCGCAAGCGTATCCGGACCAGACCGTGGCCCCGAGGGCCGCCCCGTCTTCCCTGCGCAAAAGGCCGAAAGGCTGCGCGGGCGGCGGCGGCGCAGGCTTGCGCGCATCCCCGACCGGCCCTATCAGACCTGACATGACCCAGCATGACCGCCTTCTCATCATCGACTTCGGAAGCCAGGTGACCCAGCTGATCGCGCGGCGCCTGCGCGAGCTGAACGTCTACTGCGAAATCCACCCCTACCAGACCGTCACCGACGCCTTTCTGGCCGACTTCGCACCGAGGGCCGTGATCTTTTCAGGCGGACCGGATTCGGTGACGCGGCCGGGCAGCCCGCGCCCGCCCCGGTCGGTCTACGACCTTGGCGTGCCGATCCTCGGGATCTGCTATGGCCAGCAGGTGATGATGCAGAACCTCGGCGGCCGGGTCGAGGCGGGCGAGCACGCCACCGCCGAATTCGGCCGCGCCTATGTTGAAAGGGCGGGTGAAAACGACGACTTCCTGTCCGGCTGGTTCCGCGACGGCCGCGAACAGGTCTGGATGAGCCACGGCGACCATGTCGCTGAAATTGCACCGGGTTTCCAGGTCCTGGGCACCTCGCCCGGCGCCCCCTTCGCGATCACCGCCGACCCCGCGCGCCGCTTCTACGCCGTGCAGTTCCACCCGGAGGTGCACCACACCCCGAACGGCCGGACGCTTTACGCGAATTTCGTGCAGTTGGCGGGCTTCACGGGCGACTGGACAATGGGCGCCTATCGCGAGGAAGCCATTCAGAAAATCCGCGATCAGGTGGGCGGGGCCAAGGTCATCTGCGGGTTGTCGGGGGGCGTCGATTCGTCGGTCGCGGCGGTGCTGATCCACGAGGCGATCGGCGACCAGCTGACCTGCGTCTTCGTCGATCACGGGCTTCTGCGGCAGAACGAGGCCGAGGAAGTCGTCGCGATGTTCCGCGACCACTACAACATTCCGCTGATCCATGCCGACGAGTCCGACCTGTTCCTCGGCGCGCTGGACGGCGTCTCGGACCCGGAGGTCAAGCGCAAGACCATCGGCAAGCTGTTCATCGACGTGTTCCAGAAACACGCCGCCGAGGTCGGTGGGGCCGAGTTCCTGGCGCAGGGCACGCTTTACCCCGATGTCATTGAATCGGTGTCGTTTTCCGGCGGCCCCTCGGTCACGATCAAGAGCCATCACAACGTCGGCGGGCTGCCCGAGAAGATGGGGCTGAAACTCGTGGAACCCTTGCGCGAGCTGTTCAAGGACGAGGTCCGCGCACTGGGTCACGAACTGGGCCTGCCCGCCAGCTTCATCGGCCGCCACCCCTTCCCCGGCCCGGGCCTCGCGATCCGTTGCCCCGGCGAGATCACGCGCGAAAAGCTGGAGATCCTGCGCAAGGCCGACGCGGTCTATATCGACCAGATCCGCCGCCACGGGCTGTATGACGAGATCTGGCAGGCCTTCGTCGCGATCCTGCCCGTGCGCACCGTGGGCGTGATGGGCGACGGGCGGACCTACGATTTCGCCTGCGCACTGCGGGCGGTCACCTCGGTCGACGGCATGACCGCGGATTACTACCCGTTCAGCCACGACTTCCTGTCCGAGACCGCCACGCGGATCATCAATGAAGTCAAAGGCATCAACCGGGTGACCTATGACATCACCTCGAAGCCGCCGGGCACGATCGAGTGGGAATGACCCCGCCATGAGCGAGGCCAATATAGGCCGTGCGGCGCTGTGGATGACCGGGGCGATCGTGTCGTTCTCGTCCATGGCGGTGGCGGGCCGCCAGGTCACGTTCGAACTCGATACGTTCGAGCTGATGCTCTACCGCTCGCTGATCGGGATCGTGCTGGTGGTCGCCGTCGCCGGCCTTGCCGGGCGGCTGGGCGAGGTGTCGCGCCAAAGGCTCGGCCTGCACCTTGTGCGCAATGTCTGCCATTTTGCAGGGCAGAACCTGTGGTTCCTGGCAATCGCGCTGATCCCGCTTGCGCAGGTCTTCGCGATGGAATTCACCGCGCCGCTCTGGGTTGCGGTGCTGGCGCCGCTGGTCCTGGGCGAACGGCTGACCCGGGCGCGGGCGCTGGCGGCGCTGACCGGGTTTGCCGGCATCCTGATCGTCGCCCGCCCCGATCCCGCGGCGCTGGAGCCCGGCGCGCTGGCGGCGCTGGGGGCGGCGATCTGCTTTGCCGGCTCGGCGCTGTTCACCAAGCGGCTGACGGCGAGCCAGTCCATCGTTTCGATCCTGTTCTGGCTGACGGTGATGCAGGCCGCGATGGGACTGATCTGCGCCGGGGCCGACGGCGCGATCGCCTGGCCCACGGCCGCGACATGGGTACCGCTTGCGGTGATCGGGGTGGCGGGGCTGGTGGCGCATTTCTGCCTGACCAGCGCGCTGATGGTGGCTCCCGCCAGCATCGTCATGCCGCTCGATTTCCTGCGCCTGCCGGTGATCGCCATCGTCGGCATGGCGCTCTATGGCGAGCCGCTGGAGGCCGCGGTGTTCCTTGGCGCGGCGGTGATCCTCGTGGCGAACGTCCTCAACCTGAGATCGGAACTGCGCCCTCGACAACACGCATGACGACAAAGCCGCGCGCGCGGGCCCTAACGCAGCGTTTGCAATTGACCGTTCGAGGCCGGTCACACTAGCGTCATCCCGGAAACAATGTGTCTGGGAGGGAAGATGAAGCATCTGGTGACTGGCACCGTCCTCGCCGCCCTCGGCGCAGGTGCCGCCCATGCCGGTGGGGTTGAACGGTCAACCCAGTCGGTCGGGATCCTGTTCGAGAAGGGCAACTACGCCGAGTTTTCCTTCAGCTATTTCGAGCCCAGCGTATCGGGCCGCGTCGGCGCCCCTTTCGCCCCGGCGGGCTCGGGCAACATGCTTGATAGCTTCACCAATGTAACGCTGGCCTACAAGCATGCCCTGACGGACCAGATCGACCTTGCCATCGTGTTCGATCAGCCGATCGGCGCCAATGTCGATTACCCGCTGGGCACGGGCTATCCGATCCAGGGCACGACGGCGGAACTCAAGAACAATGCAATCACCGGCTTCATCCGCTACAAGCTGCCGTCCAGCATCAGCCTGATCGGCGGGGTGCGGGTGATGCAGACCTCGGGGATCGTCTCGATCCCGAACCCGCCGCCTGTCCCGGCGGCGCCGCCCTATGCGCTGAAAACATCGGAAGAAACCGATTTCGGCTATGTTGTGGGCGTGGCCTGGGAAAGGCCCGAGATCGCGGCCCGGGTGGCCCTAAGCTACAATTCCGCCATCACCCATGATTTCGACGCCACCGAAAGCAGCATCCTGACCGGCGGGTTGCCGGTCGCGGGCACTTTCAAGACCGAGATCCCGGAATCGATCAACCTGGAATTCCAGACCGGGATCGCGCCCGACACGCTGCTCTTCGGCTCGATCCGCTGGGTGAACTGGACCGAATTCACCATCGACCCCGACGAATACCGCAATGTCTATCCAGGCAACGCGCTTGTCGATTAAGAGGATGACCGGATCACCTACAATCTCGGCCTGGGCCGCAAGTTCAACGAGACCTGGTCGGGTGCCGTTCTGCTGGGCTACGAGGAAAGCAACGGCAACATCACCGGCAACCTTGGCCCAACTGATGGCTATACCTCCATCGGAGTCGCAGCGACCTATACCCGCGACAATATCAAGCTGACCGGCGGCCTGCGCTATGTCGATATCGGTGACGCGACCAGTCGCAGCCTGAACGGCGATTTCCGCGGCAACTCCGGCTGGGGCTTCGGCATGCGCGTCGGCTATTCGTTCTGAGCGGGCCTTCGGCCCGGTCCCGCGACGCCCGGCCCTTCGGCCGGGCGGATTCGTTTGACCGCCCCGCAGCCGCCCGCTACCAGATGGGCCGGATTTGCAGAGGCGACCGGGCAGATGATCTACGGAACAGGCGAGGAGTGGCGCGCGGCGCCAAAGAAGCGCGTCCTTCTGTTCGGCATGTCCGGGCTGGGCAAGACCCATGTCTCGACCATGCTGCGGACGCAGGGCGGCTGGTTCCATTACTCGGTCGATTACCGCATCGGCACCCGCTACATGGGCGAACTGATCGCCGACAATTTCAAGCGCGAGGCGATGAAGGTGCCGCTGTTGCGCGAACTGTTGCTGTCGGACAGCGTCTACATCGCGTCCAACATCACCTTTGACAACCTTGCGCCGCTGTCGACCTATCTCGGCAAGCCGGGCGCACCCGAGCGGGGCGGCCTGCCCTTCGACGAATACATGCGCCGTCAGGAAGAACACCGGCTGGCCGAGATCAGCGCGCTGCTGGACACGCCGCGCTTCATCGACCGGGCCGAAGATCTTTACGACTATGGCAATTTCGTCTGCGATTCGGGCGGCTCGATCTGCGAGGTGGTGGACCCCGAGAACCCCGAGGACGAGGTCCTGACCACGCTGTCCCGCCACTTGCTTCTGGTCTGGATAGAGGGCACCGAGGCGCATACCGCGGACCTGGTCCGCCGCTTCGACCGGGCGCCGAAACCGATGTACTACCAGCCCGACTTCCTGCACGCGGCCTGGGCCGCCTATCTGGACGAGACGGGCCTGACCGAGGCCGAGGTCGACCCCGACGCCTTCGTGCGCTGGACCTATGCCCGCGCGCTGGCCCATCGCCGGCCGCGCTATGCGGCGATGGCGCGGAACTGGGGGGTCAAGGTGGCGGCGGCCGACATGGCGGCGCTGCGGGACGAGGCCGATTTCGTCGACGCAATCGCCGCGGCAATCGACCGGGCCCGGGGCTGAGCCCATGGCGCATGGTTGTCAATATTCTCGCGCCTTTCGCCAATCGCATCCCCTGTCGATCTGAGCAGATTGCACGCATGTCGTCACCGGGAAAGCCCGGGCATTGGACATCCCCGGGCGATCGCATTATCTGGCTTCTACCCGACCCGGAGCGAGGCGTTCGATGCCCATCAAGATCCCCGCGAACCTGCCCGCCTTTGAAGTGCTGACCCGCGAGGGCGTGATGGTGATGGGCGAGGAGGCGGCAGCGCGCCAGGACATCCGGCCGCTCAGGATCGGGCTTCTGAACCTGATGCCGAAGAAGATCCAGACCGAGACCCAGTTCGCACGCCTGATCGGCGCGACGCCCGTGCAGATCGAACTGAGCCTGATCCGGATGACCGAGCACCAGACCAAGAACACCGCGTCCGAGCACATGGAGGCGTTCTACCGCCCCTTTGCCGAAGTCGAGGCGACAGGCGAAAAGTTCGACGGTCTCATCATCACCGGCGCCCCGATCGAACACCTGCCCTTCACCGAGGTCACCTACTGGGACGAACTTGTCCGCGTGATGGACTGGACCCAGACCCATGTCCATTCCACCTTCGGCGTCTGCTGGGGCGGGATGGCGATGATCTACCATTTCCACGCCGTCGAAAAGCACATGCTGGACCACAAGGCCTTTGGCTGTTTCCGGCACCGCAACCTTGCCCCCGCCTCGCCCTATCTGCGCGGGTTTTCGGACGATTGCGTGATCCCGGTCAGCCGCTGGACCGAGATGCGCCAGCCAGAGATCGACGCGGTCCCGGGGCTGGTGACGCTGCTGGGCAGCGACGAGGTGGGGCCGTGCCTCATCGAGGACCAGGGCCACCGCGCGCTCTACATCTTCAACCATTTCGAATATGACAGCGACACGCTGAAACAGGAATACGACCGCGACGTGGCCAATGGCACGCCGATCAACGTGCCCCTGAACTACTATCCCGGCGACGATCCGTCGAAGGCGCCGCAGAACCGGTGGCGCAGCCATGCGCATCTGCTTTACGGCAACTGGATCAACCAGATCTACCAGACCACCCCGTTCGAGATCGACCGGATCGGAACCCCCTGCCCATGACCGCGCAGTTCCCGCCGACCGGAGTGGTCTTCGACATCGACGGCACCAGCGTCCATGCCCACCAGGAGGGCGCGGGGCCGGATGTCATCCTGCTGCACGGGGCCGGCGGCAACACCGGCGATTTCACCTTCGACCTGATGGGGCGGCTGACCGGCAGCTTTCGGGTGACGGCCTTCGACCGGCCGGGGCTCGGCCACACCGACGCGCTGCATCCCCATGGCGAAAGCCCCTTCGAACAGGCCGAAATCCTTGAGGCGGCGGCGGTCCGGATGGGGCTTGGACCCGCGGTGCTGGTCGGCCATTCCTTCGGCGGCGCGGTGGCGCTGGCCTGGGCGCTGGACCATCCCGCGCGCGCCGCGGCGGTGGTCTCGCTCGCCGGCGCCGCGATGCCCTGGCCGGGCGGACTTGGCCCCTGGTACGAACTGGCGTCGACACCCTTCGGCGGCGCGGTCATCATCCCGCTGATCGCGGCCTTTGCGCCGCGCGCGCTCGCCCACCAGACGATCGCCCGGATCTTCGAGCCCGACCCCGTGCCCGAGGGCTATGCCGAGCATATCGGGATCGAGCTCAGCCTGCGGCCGGACACGATGCGGGCCAACACGCGGCAGGTGAACGGGCTGAAGCCGCATATCCGGGCGATGGCGGCACGCTATGGCGAATTGAAGATGCCGATCGAGATCCTGCACGGCACCGCCGACACCATCGTGCCGATCGACATCCACTCGCGCGCGCTTGCCGAACGGGTGCCCTCGGTCAACCTGGTGGAACTGCCGGGCGTCGGCCACATGCCCCACCATGCCTGCCCCGATGCCGCGGTCGACGCGATCCTTCGCGCGGCCGCGCGGGCGGGGCTGCGCAAGACCGCCTGACTGCACGCCCCCCGTGGCCCTTTGGCGCCCGGCCGCTATATAGGCACCGAGGGAGCACGAAACCCATGCCGACACGACGCACCATGACCGCCCTGATGGCCGCCTCGCTGCTGTCCGCCTGCGCCCGGACCGGTCAGCCCCCGTCCGAGGCGCCGCCGGATCGGGCCGCGCAACTCTACCCGCCGACGGGCCGGCTTTTGCAGGTGCGCGGCCGCACCGTGCATGCCCATGTCGAGGGGCGCGGCCCGGCGGTCATCCTGCTGCACGGCGCGTCGGGGAACACGCGCGATTTCACCTTTTCGCTGGTCGGACGCCTGGCGCGGCGCTACCGCGTCGTGGCTTTCGACCGTCCGGGCCTTGGCCATTCCGACCCGCTGCACGGAAACGGCGAAAGCCCGGCCGAACAGGCCGCCCATCTCGACGCCGCCGCGGCGCAGCTGGGCATCGGGCGGTCCGTCATCGTCAGCCATTCCTATGGTGCGGCGGTCGCCATGGCCTGGGCGCTGAACCATCCTGCCCGCGCCGCGGGCGTGGTCACGCTGGCCGGGGTCACGATGCCCTGGCCGGGCAATCTGGGCGGGTTCTACAGCTTTGCCTCCAGCGGGCTGGGCAGCGCGCTTCTGTCCACGTTTGCCGGGCGCAGCACCGCCGAAAGCGCCGCGCGGCGGATCTTTGCGCCGCAGCGCCCGCCGGCGGGCTATCTCGACTATTTCGGCATCGAACTGGCGCTGCGCCCCGCGTCGCTGCGCACCAGCGCGCGCCAGGTGGACGGGCTGAAACCCCGGCTTGCGGCGATGGCGGCGCGCTATCCGGGCCTGAAGACGCCGGTCGAGATCGTCCACGGTACCGCCGACGGCGCCGTCGGGATCGACATCCATTCCCGCGCACTCGCCCGCCGCCTTCCCAATGCGCGGCTGACCGAACTGCCGGGGATCGGCCACATGCCGCATCACGCGGCCCCCGCCGCCACGCTTGCCGCCATCGACCGCGCCGCCGCCCGCGCCGGATTGCGCCCGCGCGCCTGATCGCCATACTGGCGAAAACCGCGACGGAGGCGTGCATGAAGGACCTGCCATTCGAAGGCGCGATCACGAAATTCTTTCGCGAGGAGATCGCCGGGGACATCCGCGAGGCGATCGAGACGGGCGACAAGGACGACATCCTGTCCGCCACCTTCCCCTACCGCAAGCGCATGGAAGAGAAGGAGTATTACGACCAGCTCGAGGCGCTGCAGATCGAACTGGTCAAGCTGCTCGCCGACGTCAAGGAAACCGGCAAGCGCGTCGCAATCGTCTTCGAGGGCCGCGACGCCGCGGGCAAGGGTGGCACGATCAAGCGGTTCCGCGAGAACCTGAACCCGCGTGTCGCGCGCCTTGTCGCCCTTCCTGCGCCGTCCGACCGGCAGAAGACCGAGTGGTATTTCCAGCGCTACATCCCGCACCTGCCCGCAGGCGGCGAACTCGTGTTCTTCGACCGGTCCTGGTACAACCGCGCCGTGGTCGAACATGTCTTCGGCTTCTGCACCCCCGATGAGCGCGAGCGTTTCTTTACCCAGGTGCCCGAGTTCGAAAAGCTGCTGGTCGACGAGGGGATCGTGCTGATCAAGCTGTGGCTGAACGTCGGCCGGGCCGAACAGCTGCGCCGCATGTTGAAACGCGAGGCCGACCCACTGAAACAGTGGAAACTGTCATGGATCGACGTCGAGGGGCTGAAACGCTGGGATGCCTATACCGCCGCGATCCGCGACACCTTTGCCCGCAGCCATACCGGCCCCGCACCTTGGACGGTGATCCGATCCGACGACAAGTGGCGCGCGCGGCTTGCGGCGATCCGGCGGGTGCTGGCACGGGTCGATTACGCGGGCAAGGATGCGAAGGTGGTGGCCGCGCCCGACCCGCGGATCTGCGGCGGCCCCGAGATCTGGGATGTCTAAGCGCGGCTATCACCACGGCAACCTGCGCCAGGCGCTGGTCGAGGCGGCACTGGATCTGATCCGCGAGAAAAGCCCGCAGGGCTTTACCCTGACCGAGGCCGCCAAGGCCGTGGGCGTTACCCCGGCCGCGGTCTACCGCCATTTCCAGGGCCGCGAGGACCTGATCGCGGAATGTGCACGCCAGGGCTTTGTCATCTTCGCCGACCTGATGGAACATGCCTACCAGACCGGCCAGCCCTCGGCGCTGGCCAGCCTCGAGGCGGTCGGCCGCGCCTATCTTGCCTTTGCCCGGAAATACCCTGGCCATTACATGGCGATGTTCGAATCCGGCCTGTCGCTGAACGCCAATGCCGATCTCTGCACCGTGGCCAACCGCGCCAGCGCGGTACTGGAACGGGCCGCGCAGGCATTGTCGCGTCACATCCCGCCCGAAAAGCGGCCGCCGGTGGCGATGGTCTCGGCGCATATCTGGGCGATGAGCCACGGCGTGGTCGAGCTTTACACCCGCGGCACGCCCGGCGCGCGGGCGCCCTTCCCGGCCGAGGATCTGCTGGAAACCGGGATCGGCATCTACCTGCGCGGCCTTGGCCTTATCCCGGCCGACGCCTAGCCGGCGGCCTTGCGCGACCGCCACGCCTTCCAGCGCCGCTTCCAGCGCCGCGACATGTCCTCGGTCCGGCGGGCGAAGAGGTCCGCGGCCAGCGCCTGCGCCTCGGTTTCCAGCACGCGCTGGCGCGCGGCGATATGCGCGCGGAACCCGGCCCACAGACCGGCCGACCCCGGCAGATCCGCGGCCGCGGCGATCCAGGCATCCAGCACCGCAAGATCGTGGTGATCGCCCAGCAGTTCCGACAGGTCGCGCAGGCGGTCGGCGCGCCGGTCCAGCGCCTCGGGGTCGAGGGGCTGCAACAGCCTTGTGTGGTACCAGTGGTATTTCACCGCCTTGCGCCAGTCGTGGATCACCGCCGTCCCAGGGCTCTCGGCGGCAAGCTTTCGGTCGCGGCGGGCGCGGGCGAACACCTTTTCCAGCCCCGGCCGCATCGCCTTGAACCCGTCCTTGCGCAGCGTCCAGCCCTGGGCGCGCTCGCGCAGCGCCACCATGTCGGCGCGGAACGCGGCGAGGTCGTCCTCCACATGGCCCCGGGCTGCGGCGGCGTCGCGCAAGCCCACCAGATGCGCGCGGATCGCATCGAAACCCTCGGCTCCGGTCGCAGCCACCAGCTTGTCGAAGGTCTCGACCACGCCCTCGCGGTCGCGCAGCCCCGACAAGCGCCGCGCCGCATCACGGATGGCCGCGTTCTCGGCGGCATAGTCGGGAAACCGGGACCGGACCAGCCGGATCAACCCGCGCAGCCGCTTGGCGCGCTTGCGCACCTGGTGGACCTTGTCGTGCAGGTCCATCGCCGGGTCGTCGATCTCGGCCAGTGCCGCGTCCAGTTCCTCGACGGCGATCCGCCGCAGCGCCGCCTCGCAGCTTTCGTCCGATCGTTTCAGCCGATAGGCCATGGCCCCTTCCCGCGTCCGCCCCGAATCCGATCCAGAGCGGTATTCCGTTCGTATGACATTTCGTTAACGCAGGCCAATGACCAAGAGAGGCCAACCCGATGCGCGACTTTTCGAGTGTCGTTCTGCTGGCCATCCTCCTTGCCGGGCCGGTCCGGGCTGACCCGGCGGCCGAAGCTGTTCAGGGCGTCATCTCGCGCCAGATCGAGGCGTTCCTTGCCGACGATTTTGCCACCGCCTTCGACTTTGCCTCGCCGGGCATCAAGGGGATCTTCGGCACGCCGGACCGGTTCGGGCAGATGGTGCGGAACGGCTATCCGATGGTCTGGCGCCCGGGCGACCTGCGCTATCTGGAATTCGACGGCGAGGCGGACGCGCGCCGCCAGGTGGTCGAGATCACCGACCGGGCGGGGCGGGTGCACCGGCTGGAATACAGCATGATCCTGACCGGTGAAGGCTGGCGGATCGACGGCGTCAGGATCCTGCCAGCACCGCCGCCGATGGCCTGACCCCGCCCGTCAGCCGACGATCAGATCGTCCGGCCGCAGCAGGAAGGCCTTGCCGAACCCGCCGTTCAGATGCCCCGCCCAGGGCATCAGCCGGACGAAATGGCAATCCGCGAAATCGACGTAGAGCCTGGCCTTGGGCTGGATCCCCAGATACCGGGCGCGCAGTGCCGCGTGATCGGGCGCATCGCGGTCGATGAACTCGGCACGCGCCTCGATCGTCAGACGCGGATGGGCCAGCGGGTCGCCCTTGGGCTCGGGCTCACCCACCAGAACCGAACAGACCGGCGCCTCGCGCAGCGCGCGGGTGTGGGGTGCAAGGTCCGAGATCAGCGTCAGCGGCACCCCGTCAGGCCCCGGCGCCAGCGCGATCCGTGTGACAAAAGGCAGCCCGCCCCGCATCACCGCAAGTGCGCCGAACCGCGCCTCTTCGATCAGCCGGCGCGCCAGGGAGCGGGCCTCGTCGTCGGCGGGGCGAAACGGATCCTTCTCGGGCATGGCGTCCTTTCTTCAGGGTGCCTCTGTTTGATCGGCCGCGGATGATGGCGTCACTCGCCTTTAAGTTGCATGGATGCGGTCGGCCATCAAGTCCAGTCTCGATGCGCGCCGTCCACAGCGGCTGCGCATAATAGCACCAAACCCAGTGCCGGGGGCACAAGGCTGTTGACACCTGAATATAGCCGATCAGCCGTTGGGGGCCAGCCATGCGCCCGCCGGGGCGGGCTTCGATGTCAGGCGAACAGCACCAGCGAACGCGCATCCCAGGCCACGCGGGCCTGTTCACCACGTTCCAGCACCGGCCGTCCGACGAGGTTCTTCATCGAGATCGTCATCGGCTTCTCGACCCCGTCCAGCCGCACCTCGTAATAGGTCATGTCGCCGTAATAGGCGCGATCCTCGACCACCCCGGTCGCAACCCGCCGGTCGGTGGTTTCGCCCGGGAACAGGATCGACATGGTTTCGGGACGGATGCCCACGCTCTGGGTTTCGCCGGGGTGCCAGCCGCCCGGCAACTGCTCGGGGTCGATCACCGCCCGGCCCAGCCCGGCGGCCTCGACCTCGATATGCGTGGCGTCGGTCACCGTGGCCTTGGCAGGCAGGAAGTTCATCACCCCGATGAACTCTGCCACCTGGCGGCTGACGGGGCGGCGGTACAGCATCTGCGGCGTGTCCAGTTGCGCGATCTGGCCCTCGAACATCACCGCGATCCGGTCGGACATGATCAGCGCCTCTTCCTGATCGTGGGTGACCAGGATGAAGGTGATGCCCACCTGCCGCTGCAGGCGGCGCAGTTCCATCTGCATCTGTTCGCGCATCTTCTTGTCGAGCGCCGAGAGGGGTTCGTCCAGCAGCAGCACCTTGGGTTCCAGGATCAGCGCACGCGCCAGCGCCACCCGCTGGCGCTGGCCGCCCGACAGCGCATGTGCCGCGCGCGCGCCATAGCCCTTGAGGCCCACCATATCGAGCGCCTCTATGACCTTGCGTTCCTTCTCGGCCCGGCTCAGCGGCTCGCGCCGAAGGCCGAAGCCCACGTTCTGCGCCACCGTCAGATGCGGGAAGATCGCGTAGGACTGGAACACCATGTTGGTGGGCCGCACGTTCGCCGGCACCCCCTTCATGTCCTTGCCGTCGATGGTCAGCCGCCCGCCCGACAGCTCCTCGAACCCCGCGATGGTCCGCAACAGCGTGGTCTTGCCACAGCCCGACGGCCCCAGAAGCGAAAAGAACTCGCCCTGCCGGATCTCGGCCGTGATCCCGCGAAGGGCGTAGTAGTCGCCGTAGTACTTCTCGACCTTCTCCAGCGTGATGATCGGCTGGGCGGCGGCACGCGTGTCTTTCAAAGGAACCCTCCGGCGTCTTTCTGCCCGGTGCGCGCGGCACCCCGGCGGCGGAAATATTCTGCAATCGTCAGAAGCAGGACCGAGGCCACCACGAGGATCGTCCCCAGCGCCATGACCACCGGCAGCTTCTGCGGAAAGCGCAACTGGCCCCACAGGTAGACGGGCAGCGTCGGATCGGTCCCGGTCAGGAAGAAGGCGATGATGAACTCGTCGAGCGAGATGGTGAACGCGATCAGCAGGGACGAGATGATCCCCGGCATCACCAGCGGCAGCGTGATCAGCCGGAAACTGGACAGTTTCGTCTCGCCAAGGTCGATCGCGGCCTCTTCCAGCGAGGTATCGAGGCCCTGGAAGGCCGAGTTGAGAATCGCGATCGAGAACGGCGTGGCGATCAGCACATGGCCAAGGATCACCGTCCACGCCCCCAGCGACAGCCCCAGTTGCAGCAGCACCACCAGCAGCGAAACCGCCACGATGATCTCGGGCAGAACCAGCGGCAGCATGATCAGCCCCATGATGCCCTTCTTTCCCGGAAACTCGAACCGGGTGGCCGCGCGCGCGGCAAGGATCCCGAGGCAGGTCGCCAGCACGGCCGAGGCGACCGCGATGGTCAGGCTGTTCAGGACAGCGGCGTGCAGCGCCGGGATCTCGGTCAACTGCCGGAACCATTCGAAGGTAAATCCCCGCAGCGGAAAGGCGATCACGGTGCCGTCATTGAACGCAAAGACCGGCAGCAGCGCGATCGGCGCATAGAGGAAGGCGAGGTAGAGAACCGCGTAGACATGCAGCGACCGTTTCATCGCGGCGCCCTCAGGAAGCGGCGGGTCAGCGCGATGAAGATCAGCGCCACGGACCCCACCATCGCCATCGCCAGCACCGCGAGCGCGGCCCCCATCGGCGCGTTGTTGAGTTTCAGGAACTGGGTCTGGATCATGTTCGCGATCATCAGCCCGTCGGGCCCGCCCACCAGCCGCGGCGTCACGTAGTCGCCGATCGTCGGAATGAAGACGATCAATACCGCCGCCACGACGCCCGGCATCGCCAGTGGCAGGGTGACCCGGAGAAAGGTCATCACATAGCCTTCGCCCAGGTCGCGCCCCGCCTCCAGCAGCGTCCGGTCGATCTTTTCAAGGGCCACGAAGATCGGCAGGATCGCGAAGGGCGCATAGGCATGGGCCAGCGTGATGACGACCGCGTTCACGTTGTAGAGGATGAAGGTCAGCGGCTCGTCGATGATCCCCAGCCCCATCAGCGTCGTGTTGAAGACGCCGTTATAGCCCAGGATCACCTTCCACAGGAACACGCGGATCAGGTAGCTGGTCCAGAACGGGATGGTGATCAGGAAGATCCACATCGCCTTGCGTTCGGGCGGCACGTAGAACGACACGAAATAGGCGATCGGAAAGGCGGTCAGCACCGTCGCCGCGGTCACCGCCGCCGAGATCAGCAGCGACCGCAGCAGCAACTCGCCGTAAAGCGGGTCGGTGAACGCCTCGCGATAGTTCTTGAGCGTGAGCGTGGTGTCGAGCGTCAGGTAGTCCTGCGTCCAGAAGCTGAACAGCAGGATCGCGCCAAGCGGCACCGCCAGCAGCAGCAGCGCATAGGCCAGCGGCGTCGCCACCAGAAGGTAGCCCTGCGCCGCCTCGCTCCGGCCGAACCGCGGCCCCGTGCTCCTGTCGCTCATCCGTGTCGCGCGCCTCCAAAGTCCGCCCGGATCATGGAAAGGGATGTCCGCCTGTGCAAGTGGGCGCATGCGTGCGGGGGGCGAAAAACCGGGCAGCTGCCCGGAATTGCAGCAGATCGGTGATCCCCCCGATCGGCATCCGCCACCATGCGGCCGAATTTGTCGCAGGATCGGCACCAAAACCGCTGCGCCCAACTCTTGCGAAACCCCGGCGGGCGGGCGTTGCGCACGCGCTGCGGCATCTGCCGTCATTGTGGGGGCCCGGCAGAACCGCACGGGAGATTCGGGTCCTAGACCCCCTCGGGCCGCGCGATCAGCGCCCCCGCCACCCAGTCGGACTGGTTGTGGAAGGCGCGGACCAGCTCGACCTCGTCAGCCGTGCAGCCCAGCAGCAGTTTCAGTTCGCCATCGCGCTTGGTCAGGTCAAGCGAGGCCACAACCGCCGCCACCCGCCCGCGGTCGCCCGACCCGCACCACACGTCCACCCCGTCGCCGTCGATCGCCCGCGTCCCCTCAAGATAGCCGTAGTCCAGCGGATAGGCGATCTGGGGAAACCGCGGATGGGCGCTGCCGCGCGGACGGTCGATCACCACGCGCGTCCCCGCGACGAACCCGTCGGCAAAGGGCCAGAACCGCTCGGGCGGGCCCACCGCCCGCATCAGGCCAGCCTGTGGCGCGCCCGCGCCGCGCGTTCGATGGCCGCCGCCGCCAGCCGGTCGATGTTCAGCTCATAGCGGATCTCTTCGAGCAGGCGCAGTTCCTGCTCGCCCAGCCGCCCGTCCGCCGCGGCCACGTCGCAGGCCATGACATAGGCGGTTTCATGCAGCTTCTCGGGCAGCGCCTCGCGCACCAGCCCGAACAGCGCATCCAGCCCCTCGTATTCCTCGAACAGGTCGAACACGGTCTGCGCCACGACCGGAATCCGGTCCACGTCGTAATCGGCGAAGACCGGCAGGTGGTTCACCATCCGCTCGATGGTCACCAGCTCCGCGGTGCGGATCGCCTCGTCCGAGGCGGACACCGCCACCATGATCGCGACCAGCGCGTCCTGCGGCGTCATGGGGGTTTCGGGCTGCATCCTGGCTCTCCTCGGGGCGATGTTGCGGCGCAGAATATTGACGCCGGAGCGGGGGGGCAATAGGACAAGAGGCTTGCCGGGCAAGGGGCCCGGCGCGCCAAGAGAGTATGCAAGATGACCGACCTGCGCGATGCCGCCATGAACTCCAGGGCCTGGCCCTTCGAAGAGGCGCGCCGGCTGGTCAAACGCTATGAAAAGGCGCCGCCCGCCAAGGGATACGTGCTGTTCGAGACCGGCTATGGCCCCTCGGGCCTGCCCCATATCGGCACCTTCGGCGAGGTGCTGCGCACCACGATGATCCGCCGCGCCTTCGAGGCGATCTCCGACATCCCCACGCGGCTGTTCTGTTTCTCGGACGACATGGACGGCATGCGCAAGGTGCCCGGCAATGTTCCCGACCAGGACATGCTGAAGGAACACCTGCAACGCCCGCTGACCGCCGTGCCCGACCCGTTCGGAGAATACGAAAGCTTCGGGCACCACAACAACGCGATGCTGCGCCGGTTCCTCGATACCTTCGGGTTCGAGTACGAATTCTATTCGGCAACCGAGTTCTACCGCTCCGGCGCCTTCGACGACACGCTGCGGCTGGCCACCGAACGCTATGACGACCTGATGGCGGTCATGCTGAAATCGCTGCGCGAGGAACGCCAGCAGACCTACTCGATCTTCCTGCCGATCCATCCCGAGACGGGGCGGGTTCTGTATGTGCCGCTCAAGAATGTCGACGCGGTGAACCACACCATCACCTTCGACGACGAGGATGGCCGGGAATGGACGCTGCCGGTGACCGGCGGGCAGGTGAAACTGCAATGGAAGCCCGATTTCGGCGCGCGCTGGGCCGCGCTCGGCGTCGATTTCGAGATGTATGGCAAGGACCATTCCACCAACACCCCGATCTACGACCGGATCTGCGAGATTCTGGGCGGCCGCAAGCCCGAGCATTTCACCTATGAGCTCTTCCTCGACGAGAACGGCGAGAAGATCTCGAAATCGCGCGGCAACGGCCTGACGATCGACGAATGGCTCAGCTATGCCGCCACCGAAAGCCTGTCCTACTTCATGTACCAGAAGCCCAAGACCGCCAAGCGGCTGTGGTGGGACGTGATCCCCAGGGCGGTGGACGAATACCACCAGCAATTGCGCGCCTTCCCGGGCCAGGATCTCAAGGCGCAGATCGACAACCCGGTCTGGCACATCCACAACGGCGCTCCCCCCGAAAGCCGGATGGTGGTGCCTTTCGCGATGCTGCTGAACCTCGCCTCGGTGGCGGGCGCCACGGACAAGGCCGGGCTGTGGGGCTTCATCCGTCGCTATGCGCCCGAGGCATCGCCCGAGACCCATCCCGATCTCGACGCCGCCGCAGGGTTCGCCGTGCGCTATTTCCACGATTTCGTGGCCCCCAGCCTGCACTTCCGCGCGCCCGACGCGCAGGAACGCGCCGCGATGGCGGATCTGGTGGCCCGGCTCAAGGACTGGCAGGGCGGGCTGGATGCCGAAGAACTGCAAAGCCTCGTCTTCGCGGTGGGCAAGGATCATGGCTTCGAGAACCTGCGCGACTGGTTCAAGGCGCTCTACGAGGTACTGCTGGGCCAGAGCCAGGGCCCCCGCTTTGGCGGCTTCATCGCGCTTTACGGCGTGGCCGAGACGGTGAAACTGATCGAGGACGCGCTGGCGCGGGCGTGAATGTCAGCGCCGCTGCCCACTTCCTGCCTGCGCGATCGGGCAAGGGCAGCGGCCGCCGAACCCGGCGCGGACCCTATTCGCCCATGATCTCTTTCAGGCGTGTCTCTTCCTCGGGGCTGAGCCCCGCCGCGCCCGGCGTCTCGCGCCCGCGGCGGCCGCGGATGTAGAAGGCGGCGACGATCATACCGAGCCCCAGCATCGCCGGACCGGCCACATAGAGCACAAGGTTGGATCCGGTCGCCGGCGGCTTCAGCAGCACGAATTCACCATAGCGGCCCACCACATAGTCCAGAACGTCCTGGTCCGAATCCCCCGCCGAGATGCGTTCGCGCACCAGCATGCGCAGGTCCTTGGCCAGCGAGGCGTTCGAATCGTCGATGCTCTCGTTGCGGCAGACAAGGCACCGCAGCCCCTTGGACAACTCGCGCGCCCGGGCCTCCAGCCCGGGATCGTCCAGAACCTCGGACGGCTCGACCGCAAGGGCCGGAGCGGCAAGGACAAGCGAGAGGATCAGTGTCAGCCGTTTCAGCATCTGTCCCTCACTCCGCCGGCATGGGTGCGGCGCCGCGGTCCTGGCGCGCGCCCGCGGCCACCCGCACACGGCGGTCCGACAGGCTCAGCCCGCCCCCCAGCGCCATGATGATCGCCCCCGCCCAGATCCAGTTGGCGAAAGGCTTGATGTAGCTGCGAACCGCCCAGCCGCCGCCCTCCTGCGGGTCGCCGATCACCAGATAGACGTCGCGACGCAGCCCGCTGTCCAGCGCCGCCTCGGTCGTCGGCATCCCCGCCACCGGGTAGATGCGCTTTTCCGGGTGAAGCGTCGAAACCCGGCGATCACCCCGCCAGACGCCCATGGTCGCCGTCGTCGAGACGTAGTTGGGCCCCTGCACCCGCTCGACCTTGTCCAGCGTCACGCCATAGCCGCCCACCTCGAACCGCTCGCCGATCTGGGCCACGCGGATGTCCTCGACCTGCCAGGCCGTGACCCCGGCGATGCCGATCATGGTGATGCCCAGCCCCGAATGGGCCACCGCCTTGCCCCAGTCGGCCCGCGGCAACCGGGCAATCCGGCGCAGCCGATCGACGATCCCGGCCCGCCCGGCCCGCAGCCACAGATCGACCGCGGCGCCCGCGATCAGCCAGGTGCCAAGGGCGACCCCGACCGGCCCAAGCGCCGTGCGACCCGTCTGCATCGCCCAGGCCAGCGCGCCCAGGGCCAGCGCCAGGGCCAGGGCAGGCACCAGCGCGCCCCCGGCCCGCCCAAGCCGCGCCCGTTTCCAGGGCAGCAGCGCGCCCAGCGGCAGCAGGATCGCCAGCGCCACCATGAAGGGCGTGAACGCCATGTTGAAGAACGGCGCGCCAACCGACAGCTTGCGGCCAAAGGCCATCTCGGCGACCAGCGGCCAGATCGTGCCGACGAAGACGACAAAGGCCGCGACCGCCAACAGAATGTTGTTGAACACCAGCGCCGTTTCGCGGCTGACCGTGCCGAACACGCCCTTGGCCTCCATCACGCTGGCCCGCGCTGCGAAAAGCATCAGCGCGCCGCCCATGAAGACGCCGAGGATCAGCAGAAGAAACATCCCCCGTTCCGGATCCGAGGCGAAGGCATGAACGCTGGTGATGATCCCCGACCGCGTGATGAACGCCCCGATCAGCGAAAAGCCGAAGGCGACGATGGCCAGCAGGATCGTCCAGCTTTTCAGCGACTCGCGCTTTTCCACGACGATGGCGGAATGAAGCAGCGCAGCCGAGATCAGCCAGGGCATGAAGCTGGCATTCTCGACCGGATCCCAGAACCAGAACCCGCCCCAGCCAAGCTCGTAATAGGCCCACCACGACCCCAGCGCGATGCCGATGGTCAGGCAGATCCAGGCCGCCAGCGTCCAGGGCCGCACCCAGCGGCCCCAGGCGGCATCGACGCGTCCCTCGATCAGGGCCGCGACCGCAAAGGAGAAGCAGATCGAAAGCCCCACATAACCGAGGTAGAGGAACGGCGGATGGAACGCCAATCCGGGATCCTGCAACAGCGGGTTCAGGTCGCTGCCATCGAACGGGATCGCGGCCATCCGCTCGAACGGGTTCGAGGTGAAAAGGATGAACGCGAAGAACGCCGCCGAGATTGCCGATTGCACCGCCAGCACCCGGGCCCTGAGCGACGGCGGCAGACCGCCGCCGAACCACGCCGCCATCGCGCCGAACAGCGTCAGGATCAGCACCCAGAGGAGCATCGAGCCCTCGTGGTTCCCCCAGACGCCCGAGATCTTGTAGAGCATCGGCTTCAGCGTGTGCGAGTTGTTGACCACCAGGCTGACCGAGAAATCCGACGTGACGAAGGCGTAGGTCAGCGCCGCAAAGCTGAACGCGGTCAGCATGAACTGGGCGATCGAGGCGGGCTCGGCCATGGCCATCCAGCCGCTCCACCCCTTGTGGGCGCCGATCAGGGGGACGACGGCCTGCACCAGCGAGATCGCGAAGGCAAGCGTGAGGGCGAAGTGACCAAGCTCGATGAACATGGGCCAAGTTCTAGACCGCGCGGCCGCCCCCGCCAATCGCTTTTCGCGCGGCGCGCCGCCGCGCTGACGGGATCGTGAGCGGCCCCCGGTCAGAACAGAGACAACTGATCGCCGGACTTGGGCGGCACGCGGAAAAGATCGGTCCTCAGTTCGGGCAGGTCGCGCGCCAGCCCCAGCCGGGCCGCGGCCACGCGGAACCGCTGGCCGATCATCTGGGCATAGGGCCCCTCGCCCCGCATCCGCCTCCCCCAGTCGGGCGCATAGTCGCGCCCGCCATGCATCTCGCGCAGCCGGGCCATCACCCGGCCCGCCCGGTCCGGGCGGTGCCGCGCAAGCCAATCCTGGAACAGCCCGGACACCTCCAGCGGAAGGCGCAGCATCACCCAGGTCGCCGCGACGGCCCCGGCGCCCGCGGCACGCGCAAGGATCGCCTCGATCTCGTGATCGGTCAGGCCCGGAATCACCGGCGCGACCATCGCGCGAACCTCGACCCCGGCCTCGGCCAGCCGCGCGACCGTGGCGAGCCGCCGCTCGGGCGCGGGCGCGCGCGGCTCCATCGCGCGGGCAAGGCGGGGATCGAGCGTGGTCAGCGACACGCCCACCCGCACAAGGCCCATCCCGGCCATCTCGGACAGGATGTCGAGATCGCGCTCGACCAGCGTGCCGCGGGTAACGATCCCCACCGGGTGGCGAAACGCCAGCAACACCTCGAGAAGCTGCCGCATGATCCGCTGCTCGCCCTCAACCGGCTGATAGGGGTCGGTCGCGGTGCCGATCGCGATGGTGCGCGGCCGGTAGGAGGGCGCCGACAACTCGCGCGCCAGAATCTCGGGCGCGTCGGGCCGGGCGACCAGCCGCGTCTCGAAATCCAGCCCCGGCGACAGGCCCAGCCAGGCGTGGCCCGGCCGGGCAAAGCAGTAGATGCAGCCATGCTCGCACCCCCGGTAGGGATTGATCGAGCGATCGAACGGCACGTCCGGCGATGCGTTCCGCGTGATGACCCTGCGCGGCCGTTCCAGCCGCAACTCGGTGCGCAGGACGGGCAGCTCCGCCTCGGGCGCCCAGCCATCCGCGACCGCCTCGGCCGAGAACCGGTCATAGCGGTTGGCTGGGTTCGAGGCAGCCCCACGGCCGGGCGTTCGCGCAAGCGGTCTGTCCATCCGCAAAAGATGGAACATAAAAGGAACATCCGCAAGGTCGCGCACAAGGGCGTGGACAGCGGGCGCACCGCCCGGTCTACTTCCCTCGACAAGCGTAACCGTCAGGGAGGACACATGAAACATCTCGCATTCGCGGCCGCGCTTGCGCTTGCGCCGCTTGGCGCAGGCGCCGGGTCGCTTGGCCCCTATTCCGATTTCTTCGTCTTCGGCGACAGCCTCAGCGATCCGGGCAATGTCCTTGGATCTCTGGCCGCGCCGGGTTCGCCACTTGCGTCGCGCTATCCGGAAGGCCAGTTTACCGATGGCGATACCTGGGCCACGCAACTGGGCGCCGATCTGGTCTCGGGCACCAACTTTGCCTTCGGCGGCGCCACGGCGGTTCAGCAGGGCGAATTTGCCATCGACCTGCCCGGTGGGCCCTACACGGTGGACGTGCCCGATTTCATCGACCAGCGCGCGCTATTCGCCCCGCTGGCCCCGACGCTGGGGGCGAACCCGCTGGCGGCGGTCTGGTTCGGCGGAAACGACTTGCGCGATGCGTTCCGCGCGCCCGATCCCGGCGCCGCGACTGCCGCGGCGATCGGTGGCGCCGTCGCGCAGATCGTCGCCGGGGTGCAGGACCTGATCGGCGCCGGGCTGAGGACGGTTGCGGTGGTCGGCCTGCCCGATCTTGGCAGGATCCCCGAGGTGATGGCACTGGGAAGCGCCGCCTCTGCCGCCGCCACGGGCGCGACCACGGCGTTCAACGCCACCCTCCAGGCCGGATTGAATGGCGTGACCGGCGGCCAGGTCCGCTATGTCGACATCTTCGGCCTGTTCGCAGCGGTCCAGGCGGACGGCGCCGCCTATGGCCTGACGAACACCGCCACGCCCTGTCTTGCCGACTTGCTGGCGGGCGCGGTTGGCGACTGCGGCGGCTACCTGTTCTACGACACGATCCACCCGACCGAACAGGCGCATGCGCTCATTGCTGAGCGATTCGTCGCGACCGTCGCGCCGGTGCCGCTGCCCGCCGGAGGGGCGCTGCTGATCGCGGGGCTTGGGGGCTTTGCGCTGGTCCGGCGGCGGCGCGCGGATGGTCCCGCCCCCATTCACGCGGCCTGAGCCAACCCTGCGGCCGGTCCCGGCCGAAAACGTCGCGCCTTGCGCGGGCGATGTCGCAACCGGCCAAGTCGTACCGCGTGAAATCGCGATAGATCGCAGCAAAGGGACGGCCCCGGCGGGCCGCGCCCGCGGGAACCGGAGATACGGGAATGGCCGACGAAGACGATGATCTGATCCTGTCCGAACTGCCGGACGAGGAACTTGTCCCGCAGATGCATGACGACCTCTATGACGGGCTCAGGGACGAGGTCGTGGAAGGCGTCGAGATCCTGCTCGAGCGCGGCTGGACGCCCTACCGCGTGCTGACCGAGGCGCTGGTCGCGGGCATGACCGTCGTCGGCAACGATTTCCGAGACGGCATCCTGTTCGTGCCCGAGGTGCTGCTGGCCGCGAACGCGATGAAGGCCGGCATGGGCATCCTCAAGCCACTGCTGGCCGAGACCGGCGCGCCCCGGATGGGCAAGATGGTGATCGGCACCGTCAAGGGCGACATCCACGACATCGGCAAGAACCTCGTGTCGATGATGATGGAAGGCGCGGGCTTCGAGGTGGTCGATCTGGGCATCAACACCGATGTCGACCGCTACCTGGCTGCGCTGGATGCCGAGCAGCCCGACATCCTGGGCATGTCCGCGCTGCTGACCACCACCATGCCCTACATGAAGGTCGTGATCGACACCCTGGCCGAAAAGGGCATCCGCGAGGACTACATCGTTCTGGTGGGCGGCGCGCCCCTGAACGAGGAATTCGGCCGGGCGATCGGCGCGGATGCCTATTGCCGCGACGCGGCCGTGGCGGTCGAGACGGCCAAGGCCCATGTCGCGCGCAAGCACAACCAGGCCGTCGCGGGCTGACCCCTTGCGGGCCCCGGGTCCGGGGCCCCACATATCCTTTGCAATGCAGAGGAAATCGCCATGCCGTTCCGCGTCTTCGCCCTGATCCTCGCCGGCGTGATCGCAGCCGGTGCCCTTACGGCCGGTCTGGTGACCGCCCTGCCCGGCCACGGGATGGCGATCCTTATTCCGCTGGCGCTGGCCGCGGCGCTGCTGTTGCGCCTTTTCCCGCGCAGATGACCGCCCCCGACGACCGCGCGCTGACCGAAGCGGGGCTTGCGCCCGGGGGCCGGGGCCGGGTTCTGGTGATCGCCTGCGGCGCGCTTGCCCACGAGATCCTGGCCCTGAAGCGGGCGAATGGCTGGAACCACCTCGACCTCGCCTGCCTGCCCGCGATCTGGCACAATCACCCGGAGCGCATCGCGCCGGGCCTGCGCGAGGCCGTCGGGCGGCACCGGGCGGGCTATGGCACGATCCTGGTGGCCTATGCAGATTGCGGCACCGGCGGCGCGTTGGCGCGCACCTGCGCCGAACTGGGCGTCGAGATGATCGAGGGGCCGCATTGCTACGCGTTCTTCGACGGGCTCGACGCCTTTGCCGCCCGCGCCGAGGACGAGTTGACGGCCTTCTACCTGACCGATTTCCTCGCCCGCCAGTTCGACGCCTTCGTCTGGCGCCCGCTGGGGCTCGATCGTCATCCCGACCTGATCGAGGCCTATTTCGGAAATTACGACCGGCTCGTCTACCTTGCCCAGACCGAGGATCCCGCGCTGGACGCGCGGGCGCGGGACTGCGCGGCGCGGCTGGGGCTGGCCTATGAGCGGCGCCCTACGGGCTATGGCGACCTTGCGCGGTTCCTGGCGGCACGCGCCTGAACCGGCGACGGTCCGTTCAGACGCCTTCGGCGGCGCCTGCGGCCTGGCTGCGAACCCGCTCGACCATCGCGCGCAACCCGTTCGAGCGTTGCGAGGACAGGTGCTCGTCCAGCCCCAGCCGGGCCATCTGCGCGCCTGCGTCGGTGTCCAGAACCTCGGCCACCGTCCGCCCGTCATATAGCGCCTTGAGCACCGCGATCAGCCCGCGCACGATCATCGCGTCGCTGTCGCCCTTGAAATGATAGACGGCCTCCGGCCCCGTGCCGTCGATCTCGGCCATCAGCCAGACCTGGCTCGCGCAGCCATCCACCTTGGTCGCGGGCACCTTGAAGGCGTCGGCCAGCGGCTCCATCGCGCGGCCCATCTCGATCACGTGGCGATAGCGGTCCTCCCAGTCCTCCAGGAAGTCGAAGGTCTCCACGATCTCCTCGAACGCCACGCTCGCCACTGCCCGGGCCTCCTTGCCATTGCGCCCCTTACCTAGGCGGCGCGGGGCGAAAGGTCCAGCACCCTGCCTGTCGCGGCTTTTCAACGGGCCCCGATTGGGCTAACCCGTGGGCAGAAGGCAACCCCGGAGAGCATTATGCGGGCACCGCTTCTGGTCATCCTGTCGGTCGCGCTGACGCTGGGCGGCTGTTCCACCGTTCGAGAGTCGCGCCTCAACCCGTTCAACTGGTTCGGCGGCTCGACCGTGGAAGTCGTCGCGGTGGCCCCGGGCCAGGCGGCGGCCGATCCGCGTCCGCTGGCCGATCTCGTGGTCGAGATGAGCGTCGAGCGCACGCCGGGCGGCGCGATCATCCAGGCAACCGGGCGCCCGCCGCGCCAGGGATTCTGGATGGCCGACCTCGTGCGCGATCCGGCGACACCGGACAAGGCGGGGGTGATCGTCTACGATTTCCGCGTCGCGCCCCCCGACCAGCCGACGCGGGCCGGCACAGAGCCCTCGCGCGAGGTCACCGCGGGCGCGTTCCTCAGCACGCAGGATCTGGAGGGCGTGCGTGCCATCGTCGTGCGTGGCGCCCGCAACCAGCAACGCTCCAGCCGTTAGGATCCCGCGGCGGGTAAGTCTTGCCCGCGGCACCCTTTCAGAGCGTCACGACCTCGACATTGCTGCCCTTGGCGGCAAGCGCGATCTTGCCTGAGCAAAGCCGCAGCGCATCCTCGCCGAATACCTCGCGCCGCCAGCCCCTGAGCGCGGGCACATCGCGTTCGCCCGCCGCGATCAGGTCGAGATCCGAGGCCGTGGCGATCAGCTTTTGCGCCACGCCGGTCTCTTCTGACTTGGCCTTCAGCAATACCCGCAGCAGATCGGCAAGCGCGGGATTGACCTGCAACTTGGCGTTCGTCCCGGACAGCTTGGGATAATCCTCGGGCGGCGTCTCGTGGGCGACCTTGACCGCCGCGATGATGCCCTCGGCAATCTCGCCCCGCCGCGCCTCGCGCAGCAAAAGCCGCGCGCGCGACAGTTCCTCGAGGTTCTGCGGCCGGGTCGAGGCCAACTCCAGCAGCGCGTCGTCCTTGTAGACCCGGCTGCGCGGAATGTTGCGCGACTGGGCATAGCCCTCGCGGAACCGCGCCAGCTCGCGCACCACGGCAAGGAACTTGCCGGAATTGGTGCGGGTCTTGACCCGCTCCCACGCCTCGGAGGGACGGACGATATAGGTTTCGGGATCGGTCAGAACGCCCAGTTCCTCGTGCAGCCACTTGGCCCGCCCGGTGCGGTCCAGTTCGGCCGCGAGGTATTCGTAGATCACCCGCAGATGCGTGACATCGGCCAGCGCATAGACCTTTTGCGCCTCGGACAGCGGCCGGCGCGACCAGTCGGTAAAACGCGATGTCTTGTCGAGATTGGCCTTGGCGATCTTGCGCACCAGCGTCTCGTAGCCCACCTGCTCGCCAAAGCCGCAGACCATGGCGGCGACCTGGGTATCGAACAGCGGTTCGGGAAAGACCTTGCCCTCGATAAAGAAGATCTCGAGGTCCTGGCGCGCGGCGTGGAATACCTTGACGACGTTGGTGTTGCGGAACAGCTGGTAAAGCGGATCGAGCGACAGACCCTCGGCCAGCGGATCGACAAGCACCGCCTCGCCATCCGGGCCGGTCGCACCGGGAATGGCCAGTTGCAGCAGGCAGAGCTTGGCGTAATAGGTGCGTTCGCGCAGGAACTCGGTGTCGATGGTGACGTAAGGTGCCTGCGCGGCCTCGGTGCAGAAGGCGGCCAGCGCTTCGGTGGTGGTCAGTGTCTTCATCCGCGCCCGTATCCTGCCGCTCGCATCCACACCCCCGGCTTCGTGCCGCTTTACCCCCTGATAAAGAAAGCCCGAGGCCTTGGGAAGGGTTCATCGCGACCCGGTACAGCAGGCAAAAGCTCACTGGAATCGCGGCATTGCGGGGCGTTCAAGGCAACATCACCGGGCGCCGGTCGCCCATCGCGAAACGATGCAGGACCGCGGGGTAAAGCCGGTGCTCCATCGTCAGGACGCGCGCGGCCAGCGTCTCGGGCGTGTCGCCCGGCAGGACCGGCACGCGCGCCTGCCCGAGAATCGGCCCGCCATCGAGTTCGGCGGTCACCTCGTGCACGCTGCAGCCGGCCTGCGTGTCGCCCGCCGCGATGGCGCGGGCATGGGTGTCGAGCCCGCGGTACTTCGGCAGGAGCGAGGGATGGATGTTCAGCATCCGTCCCGCCCAGCCGGTGACAAAGCCCTCGGTCAGAACCCGCATGAAACCGGCAAGGCACAGGATGTCGGGTGCGGCCCGGTCAAGCTCGGCCTGCAACGCCGCCTCGAAGGCTGCGCGATCCTTGCCGAAGGGGCGGTGATCGACGAGTGCGGTGGGGATGCCCATCCCTTCGGCCTTTGCAAGCCCCCCCGCCCCCGGCACGTTCGACAGCACCAGCACGGGGCGCGCGGGGTGATCGCCCGCCATGCTCTCGGCCAGCGCCACCATGTTCGAGCCGCCCCCCGAGATCAGGATCGCGACGCGCTTCACAACAGGCTGCCCCGGTAGGCCACCCCCTGCCCCGTCTGAACCCGGCCGATCCGGACCACCGTCTCGCCTTCGGCGGTCAGCAACTCGGCAAGCGCCGCGGCCCGGTCGGGCGCCACGGCCAGAACCATGCCGATCCCGGAATTGAAGGTCTTGAGAATCTCGGACTCTGACATCCCGGCGGTCTCCGCCAGCCAGCGGAACACCGGCGGCAGGTCCCACGCATCCAGGTCGATCCCGGCGCCCAGCCCCTCGGGCAGGACGCGGGGCAGGTTCTCGGTGATCCCGCCACCGGTGATATGCGCCAGCGCATGGACCCCGCCCGCCCGGATCGCGGCGAGCGCCGGTTTCACGTACAGGCGCGTGGGCGTCAGCAGCGCCGCGCCCAGCGGACCCGCGGCAAAGGGCGCGGGCGCGTCCCAGGACAGCCCCGCCACCTCGACCACCTTGCGCACCAGCGAGTAGCCGTTGGAATGGACCCCGTCCGAGGCAAGCCCCAGCAGCACGTCGCCCTCGGCCACGCCGGCGGGCAGGTCCGCGCCCCGCTCCATCGCGCCGACGGCAAACCCCGCGAGGTCGAAATCGCCGTCGTGATACATCCCCGGCATTTCCGCCGTCTCGCCCCCGATCAACGCGCAGCCCGCCCGGGCGCAGCCCTCGGCGATACCCTCGATCACCGCCGCGGCCTCGTCGACCGACAGCTTGCCGGTCGCGAAATAGTCGAGGAAGAACAAGGGCTCCGCCCCCTGACAGACCAGATCGTTGACGCACATCGCGACAAGGTCGATGCCGACGCCGCCAAGTTCCCCGGTGTCGATCGCTATCCTGAGCTTTGTGCCCACCCCATCGGTCGCAGCCACCAGCACAGGGTCGGTGTACCCGGCGGCCCTCAGGTCGAACAGCGCGCCAAAGCCGCCCAGACCCGACATCACGCCGGGCCGGGCCGTGCGCCGGGCCGCGGGCTTGATCCGCTCGACCAGCGCGTTGCCCGCGTCGATGTCCACGCCCGCCTCGGCGTAGGTAAGGCCCTTGTTGCGCTCGGTCATGGACGCCCTCCGTCTGGTCGGGGCAGCGTTAGCCGATCGCCCGCGCGCTGTCCACGGGGGCCGGGGCTGGCCACGGCTTGACGGACCGTCCCTGTCTGCTAGTCAGGGAACCTGTCGGGCCTGTAGCTCAATGGTCAGAGCAGGGCGCTCATAACGCCTTGGTTGGGGGTTCGAGTCCCTCCGGGCCTACCATTTTCCTGTTTTCTGTATGTTTTTCAAGCGGTTAGCTGGCGATATGGACCACGAAATCCGGGCCGTGGTCCAGGTTAGCCGAGGTCGAGGTCGCGCAGGCGGGCGATCGCGGCGGCCGCGAGTCCCCTTCTCTGAACAGCTTTTGTGTAGATTTCAGAGGTCTTCGCTTGGGTGTGGGACATGGCCGACATGAGCTCGTATTGCGTGGCGCCGGCTGCGGCGATGGCCTCTGCTGTTGCTTTGCGGATGCCGTGCTGGCTGCGGGTGGCCTTGCCGTCGAGCCCGACCAGGCCGGCGGCGATGGTCCATTTTCTGACGCGGTTGTCGAGCGAGTTCGATGACGCGAAGGGGCGACCGTATTCCGTTCGGAGGAATGCGCCCTGGATGTCATGCCGGCCGAGTTCCTCTTCGAGGGACGGCAGGAGCGGCACACTGACCGGCGCAGATCCTTTCTTACTCGGCTGCCAGGAAAGGAAGGTCTCGCCATCAGCTTGGTCGAGGTTTCCGGGGCCGAGCCGGTGCATATCACCGATACGGCCGAGCGAGTTAAACGCGAGCAGGAACCAGAGCCGGGCGGTTGTGCCGGGCCCATGAGTCTTCAAGAACGCCTTCACGTCCTTCTCTGTCCATGGCGTCGCACCACCACCAGGCTGATGCACCCGCTTGACTCGGAAAACGGCGGAGTCTTCCGGGAAGCCCCTGTCCGCGCCCCAACGATACGCCGCACACAGCGCTTTGAGGGCGTTGTCCGCGGCCCCGGTCCGGGATCCGAAAGAGTCCTGAATGTGGATGAAGGCCGCTTTCGGCATGTCGGCGTCAAGCGATCCCATCCTGTCGCCGTCCGGATCCTTGAATTCGCGGACTTGGTTCAGGAGCGATCGGTGGCCGCGGAGCGTCAGAGGCGATGCCTTCCCGGCCTGGACCCTCGCCTCCATAGCTTCAAGATAGCGGTCGCACAACGCGTCGAGCGTGCCGGCTTTTGGCGCCTTGGGCTTCACCGTCTCAAGCGTGTGCCCCGCCCGCGCCGCGAAATAATGCTCGTGAAACCCGGGCTCACCTGGCCCAACCGGGATCCGAATTTTCCGGTTCGGATGACCCTCGACACGGACACGCCACCGGAGAGTGCCGGCGGCGGTGTGGTCTTTCAGTAGACCTGGAAAATGGTGCTTCATGCCGCTCTCTTCTCACCCCACTTCTTCGGTAAGTTCCGTTCGCGCGGAGTCTCTTCTGGTTCGCGTGACGGCTGAAGGATTTCAACAGAGAACGATCCGTCCGGCCGGATGACCAGGGCGCCAGGAGTCATGCCCGCCGCTTCGACTGCAGAGATCGCGCGAGCGATCAGGGCTTTGGTTGGGGTCTTGTTCATGCGTGGAATATTAGTCGTGGCGCTCTATCGTAAGACTTTGTGATCGCCTGAAACATTTGAAACGCGTCGTTAGAACGCCGCCGCCGCCGCCGACCGCATGCCGGCATCGAGGGCGCGGGAGGTGCGAAGCTCCTCCGCGTAGTCGCCCTCGCCGTAGCGCTCGAGGACCTGATCATATGTCCAGGAGTGCGGCATGCACTGGCCGTCGCGCATGTCCGCGAGGAAGGTGATCCCGGACCATTCGCCGGCCGTCACATCGGTGTCTTCTGGTGGCTTGAAGCAGCCAAGCTTCCCGACCACCAGGCGGTCGCCATCAGCCGCCCAATCCATTAGGAGGCCGTATGTGTGCTCGTGGACCGCGAAGAACGACCGGTGCCGGTTCTTCATCGTCGAGAGCGCAGCGGCCTGCCTCTTCGTCCCTGTCTTCTGGAAATGCGCGAACCCGATCTTGTGCAGCCAGAGATATTCTCCGAGCGGGATCCAGGTGAAACCGAGATCTTCAGCGATCACCTGCAGCAGGTCGTGCCCCCAGGTTCCGCGCTGCCCATCACCGCCCCGGGTTTCGGACCGGCGCCGCCAGCGCTCCTCGTGATTACCCTCGAGCAGATACCAGGCTTCCGGCTCATAGACGCGCTCCGAGTGCCGGTTGCGCCGGTGTCGCGCATTCTCTGCATCCACAAAGGACCGCAGCAACTTCAGCGCTTCGCGGAACGCCAGCGCGTCTTGCCAGGCCTTTGCGCCGTCGAATACCTTCAGCCAGTCTGCGACATTCGCGAACTCGCCGACATCGCCCATGACGATCGCATAGTCCGGCTTGAGGTCGACGATCATTTTCGAGATCGCCCGCAGCCGGTCCAAGGTGCGCTGGCGTTCTCCGTTCTTGACGTGGAGATCCGGGATGACGAGAGCTGTCTTGCCGGGCGAGATAGAGATCAGGCGTGCGGGGTCCATTAGGGCCCTTTCGGTTTGTCCTGGTCGATGAGAAAATCCATGGCGGCTTCCAGCGTCTCACGACAGTCGCGACCGGCCAGGATCGCCGCCCCTGCCCACGCATCTGCATCGCGCTGGCTCGCGGTCCCGACAGGCGCCGCGGGTTCCGGCGCGCACGACCGCAGTTCCGCTGGCGGCAGGACGATGACGGGCCGCTCGACGACTCGGACCACAGGATCCGCGCACCCGGCCAGGGCCAGGGCGACAAGGGTCAGCGCGTTTCGGCGGCCCATTCGAGCAACTCCCTGGTGCTGGCGGCGAGGGGCTGGTCGGCGACGGCATCGAGACGGTCGGTGAGCAGGTCGCTACTGAACCGGAGCACATCGCGGCGTTCGGCGGCAGCGCGGATCGCGTCGAGCTCGGCGGCGTGGCGGGCGGCCAGCTCGGCATTTTTCTGTCTTTCTGCCCGGAGCTCTTCCTGGACACCAGACATGCGATCTCGGAGGGCGTGGATCTCGTCCGCTCGCTGCCCCGCCTGGACGTAGAAAAGGGCCCCCAGCGCAGCGATCGCGAGCACAGACGCGCTCTCGACAATTGCCCATCGACCCGGCTTGCTCGTGAAGAATCGGATCGCCGGCAGCGTGGCCCATTTCAGGATGTTCAGGATCACTGCTCACCCCGCGCCTGATAGACCTTCGCGCCGAACGCAAAGGCGACGAAACCGGTGATCGGGACGACGAGGCTTTCGAACACCTGGACTTTCTGCGCGTCCGGCAGAATGGCGATGAGATATCCGGCTGATCCGAGCAGGAATGCGAGCATCACCCAAGCCGTTTCTCTGGTGCCCAGCTTTCGCATCACTGCTTCCTGTCGTATTGCAGCACCGCATTCAGGAGATCGCGCAGCTCATCGAAGCGCTTGTCGAGCCGGTTTTCCATCTTCGACAGCGTCTCATGGGAGACGTATTTGTTGGCGACTTCGACGCGGTGATCGGCGAGATCATGTCGCGTTTTGTCGAGCCGCTCTTTCGTCGTCCGGATCTCGTCGTTGTGCAGCTTCCACATCGCACCCAGCACCGCCATTGCGATTCCGAGGAGCGTGGTTATCACCCAGGAGACAACCCCGAAATCGACGCCACTGGTTGGCTCAGCCATGAATCTCGTCCCGTCTATGTTTCCGAGATATCGCTTCTGGTCGCCTTCAGCGTTGCGCGAGCCATATCCAGCGCGCGTCTTTCGCGCCGTAGAATTGTGGATGGTTGGACGCCTTCAGACGCGGCAATGTCTCGGTGAGACTCTCCACACGCACGGCGCAGCAGGAGCTCCTGCGCATATCGTGCCGTCATGCCGCGCTGACCCGGGATATCCGACATTCGCTCCAATGCTGCGGCGACATCGCATTTTTCGCTGTGATCCGGTTCGAATGAGGGTTCCACCGTTTCCGCGTCCAGATCTCCACGCGCCCTCCTCTCTTTTCTCGAAAAGTCCAGGAGGTCCCCACGAATTCGATGTCGGACGAATGTTGAAAAATCGTATCCCCGCGCCGGATTGAAACGAGGCGCTGCCTTCACCATCGCTTCAATCGCTACTCCTTCGAGATCATCCGAAATCATATCCGGATTCTTCCGATGGAATCGGGCAGCTTCCGCTGAAGCGAACCCCATATACTGCACACAAAGCGTGTCCGCTTCTTGCTTCGAAATCATCCCAGGCCCCATTGTCCCCGTTCCCGTTATAAGGGAACTAGGTCCTCGGACTTCCTTTCGGAAAGCGGATCACTTGATCTCTACGAGGTGCAGGATCGGAGCAGTCAGCGACGGCGAAAGAGACCATTGGTCGATCGGACGATCGGCATGGAAAAGGTCGCGCACTTCATCCAGCCAGCCGATGTATCGCCCGATATCGGTCGCGAGGATTCTTCGCTCTCCGGCAACGGTATCGGAGGGTTGACTCGGGAAAACGCCGGGGTCGGACCAGATTTCGAGGTCCGGCGACTGCGAGACCGCGCCGCCCGGTTCGACCGCGACCCAGCGCTGGCGCCGGGCATCCCAGGCGACCCAGGCGCCGGCCGCGCGCGTCGAAAGGACGGTCAGGGCGTCGGTTTCGACGGACACAACCGCGCCGCTCGACAGCACCGCGAGCGGCCGCGGCGCAGCGAATAGCTGCGACACTCCAGCCGCCGGCACGTGAGTCGCCCAGGTCTGTCCGTCGTCGTCGGATATCGCGACCTTCACGCCGTCGGAAAGCAGGATCGTATCGCCGTGCGCGGCGGCGAGGAATGCCGATGGGAAAGGCACCGGCGCCAGGTATTCCGGCAGGCCGGAGTCCTGCATGTGCAGCGACGTATTCGTCGCTATGATATGCCGGCGCCCATCCAGATCCCGAGCAACGGCGGTCGCGGTTTCGTCGCGCTGGCTCACGAGAGAAAGGCGGATGTTGTCGAAATAGACATTCGCGGGCGAACCCTCGCCGCGAATGCGAATTACGGCTTCACCGGATTCTGCAGGAGCTGATTTCACGACATTCAGCCAATCCCCGCTTCCGGCATTCGATGCAGAAATAATCGTGCTTTCGGCAGAGAGCCCCTCGAATTGAGGGGGCGTCCCGCCGAGCCCAACAACGGAAAGAATGAGATCGAGGTAGAAAGAAATATTCCCGTTTCGGAAAATAATTGCGAGAGGACCTTCATTATCGCGAGACGATGTGAAACGCGTTTTCGATCCGACTATGTTCGCGGAAAGATATTGGGAGTCGCCGAAGTCATAGCCGAGAATATCCGCCGTATCGACCTCGACCATTTCGTGGTCGTCGATATCGCCGAAATACAGCGCGATCGGGCGATTGTAAATCTCGCTCGTTTCAGCATATCGGACTTCGAAAGTTCTGGTGCCATCGCCGCCATTGACGCCTCCAGCGACGCCCGCGAGGCTTCCGCCGGTGTGATGCAGGTCGAGCGTCTCCCCGGTTGGCGCGGTGGCGAAACCTGCCGCAACGCCGCCGGAGAATTGCGGGCTGCCGTGGATCACGGGCAGCGTCGATCGGCCGAGCAACTCGACGGTCGCGATCGCGCCAGGCTCCGCGAAGAGATCGGCAGAGAGCTGGACGACGCCGTTGCTCGGGATGACGACATTCTGCTCGAGTTCGAATTCGCCGTCCGTGAAAACCACCCAGTCGCGACTCAGGTAATGCGACGATCCAGGACGCTGCGGCGGCTGCGAGGTGTCGAGCACGCGCGGCTCGTCGCCGGCCACAAGCGTCCATCCGTCCAGTCCGCCGGTCTCGAAATCTCCATTCACAAGCGGAACTTCAGCAGTGAATTCGGACTCGAGCTGGAGCGGCGTCCAGTCCTGATAATTCACGCTGCGGTATGCCTTGCCGCCGGAGGCAATGACGGTGCTGCTGCGCTGCGCGGAGACAGACAGCGGCGAGCCAGGCGCGTCATTGTATTTCGTCCACGTGGCGCCGCAGTCGTCCGAAACAGACACGGCTCCAGGATGGACGGCCAGGAGATCCCCGCTCCAGCCACCGGGCTGGACGGTGGCCATCGGCTCGCCAGTCTCCGGGTCGAAATAGATGTGCTCCGTATCCCCGGGCTCCGCGGTGCCGTCCTCGCCAGGATCCTCGGGGTCCGGCTCCGGGTCGGTCGCGTCATCTGCCGCGTCGTCGGGGTCCGCTGAAGCGACGCCGGTATGCGTCGCGATCGCCCACCACTCTGCTGTCCGCTCGTTGTATCGCAGCGTGAATCGGTCAGCGGTGCCGGCCGCGCGAGGGTTCGGCGGCGGTCCGGCAACCTCGGCAAGAGCAGTCTCGTCGGTATCCGCGGTCGCGGGATTGTCGGGCGTCAGCGTGTAGCCCACCCTTCCCCAGACCACATTCGACGGCCAAGAAATATTCGCGTCGGACGCGTGGTAGATTATGACCTCAACGTCCGCTTCTCGGACGCGCGCGCCCAGCTCCGGATGCCGCTGGTCCGCGGGAACTTCTATCGTCCGGCCGAGAGAGACGGTCAGGTCGCCGGTCGTCCTGATCATGTATCGGCTGTAATCGGATGGCCGGATCGCGCCGTCATTGACCTGATAGCGCAGCGTCCTCAGGTCCGACCTGCGCTCGGCATTGTGCTGTATTGTCTGGCCGTAGTCATGATGCCCGCGATCACGCGGCGCCGGCACACCGCCGCGGATTTCCAGATCGCTAGTTGCCTGGTCCTCGGTCGGACTCTCTCTGTGCCCATCTTGCGGCTTCAGGGCTCCGGAGAGGACGACATTCTCGAGGGTGGTGGACATCAGATCTCGATCTGTCTGGGGACTGAGATCTCACCGCTGACCTCGTATTCGACTTCATGTTCGAAATCGACAGCGGGGGCAGCGACAGGCTCGATCCGGATAACGGTTTCCGGGATATCGTCTCCTTCTGTCGCTGCGTTGCGCTGATCCTCTCCGCGTCCGGATACGGAAACGGAAACCCGGCCGCCGGAATATGCGGGCACCCCGGGGATCTCGGACCAGGCGAACGTATCATCGGAACCTGTTCCGATCGCCGCCTCGATCTCGACGCTCGCGACCTTCTCGCCTTCCCCCGACCAGGACAGGGTGTAGGAAACCACGCGGCCGGTGATCATACCCTGGGCGGTTTGCACAGATGCCATGCAGTCGTGATCCAAGAGAGACGGATCAGGCATCGGGCAATCGAACGACACCCGGGCGTTCCGAGCGAGATACCGAAGTCGAGCCCTGGCGCGCTCTATCGCATGCTGAATAACTGCGCGGCCACGGTCAGTCCGGAGGAACGAGTCCGCACGCCTAGAGGCGACGTAGCTTGTTTCTCCGACCAGGAACCACTTCGAAGGATCCCGGTTTGTGCCGGATGTGTGGTCTTCGCGCGCTTCGTAAACGCTGGCACCGTCGACCACCTGATCTCCGGCGCTGTATTCCGCCTGGGGCCGCCATGCCGGAATATCCGAGACGCCGGCGATATCGCGCAGCCCGATCTCGATTTCCTCGACCTCTCCGGAACGGAGCGACTGCTGAATGCCGGCCGCGACGGTGATCTCCGCTGTCTCGATCCTGCGTGTCTTGTAGCGATGTTCGACGCGGAGCCTGCCGTCGAGCGTTGCCACCTCGTAGCGAACCGGAACCGTGCCGGCGTCAATCCAGACAGGATCCAGCTCGTCGGATGCAACGGGCCGCAGCACTTGAACGATTTCGCGATCGCCATCCTCTTCGATGGTGGACTCGCGGATCCTGAAGCCGTCGCCGAGGGACGCGCCGGGCCCGGGCCAGTTCTCCAGGAGAGTGTCGGCGCACATCGTCTCGAGGGGAAATAGGTCCGAGGTCAGCGTGAATGTCTCCACGCCGAGCTGCGTGAATTGGACGGACAGTTTCACCATGACCTGATGCGGGACCGGCTCGATGGGCTGGACATCCAGTGACCCCTCGAACGGCGTCAGAACCAGCGTCCGGGCGCCGGACAGCGGATCCGCCGCCTGCACCTGACCACCATCGCGGGGCCAGGCAAGAACGAGACCATGTCCCGCGAGGACCTCGGAGGGGTTGTCCTCTTCGCCCTCTGGAACGCAGAGGGCGTCCCAGTATGGCGCGGTTTTCAGGCTCTCCAGGAGCGAAGCCAAATCTAGGTCTGCAGTCCCCGGCTTACCGACGAAACCAACCTCGACTGTCTCCTCAAGGCTGCCGCGCGGCATGGTCTCGACTTCACCATCGAAGAGAAGAACACCATCGAGCGAGATGAAAACGCGGCTTCCATCCAGGCTCGACAAGCCGGCCTTCGGATTCTCGATCTCCAGATCAGCCCTGGCATACTCTTCTTCCCGCTGCGAAATCCGCAACTGAAAGGGCGTCAGGTCTTTCCTGGCGTGAGTCGCGGGATCGAAGGTCTCGCCTGGGCCAACTAGGGCAATGAACGGCAGTGTCATACCTCTTCTCCCGACAAGCTCCAGCTGATCGAGGCTTCGATTTCGCGCTCATCGCCTCCTTTGTCGAAGACCATGATGTGCAGGATCGGGCGGTATTTCACACGCACAGCCCCGGGTGCGGACACCTCGACGCCCCCAGGGACAGCGGTTTCTGTGTGGGCAACGACCGCCCCAGCCGCGTTGAACGCCTTGACCGTTCCATGAACAGGCTCCCTGGACAGGATCATGGCCCCGGACGCTGACATCCGCTCCGATATCGACTGGATCGAATGAATGGTGATGACGTCGCCCGGCCAGACACCACCCAACGCGGGCAGGTCCTGGTCAGTGCAGTAGATCTCGACAGCGTATTTCTGGAACGCTGGATCGCTCAGGTTGTGCGCGGTAGCGTAGATATCCCGCCGGATTTTCTGCGCGGCCGCGATCGCCGACTGGGACATCGACAACCCACGCCCGGCCCCCTCCGGGATCGGGATCTCGTTGCCATCGGCGCCGAAGATGCGGAGCCTAGTCTGGTATCCCATCAGCCCCTCCTCTGGAATCTTGACGCCGATTTCATGCGGGTTGAGGAGGCCCTGCCGTAGTAGCGGCTCATCCTGTTCGCGGTTTCCTCGTCAGCTTCGAGCGTGAACATCGACCCGCCCGGCCCCGGGATATCGACCAGGACACGGCCGGCCGGCGCAGCACCTGCGGCCGCCATCGCCGGCATGGGCGGCATGACCATGTTATTCACAGCATCCAGGAACCCCGGCCCCCAGAACCTGGTCGCCGCGGAGCTGATCACGCTCTCACCGTTCGAAAGCCACGCGAGGATGCTGTCGCTCGTGCCAGTCCCGGGCCCGCGGATATCGACGGCACCGGTAGCGAAGCCGGGGATCTTGTTGATCGCCTTGCCGAGCGTCGAGCCCTCCCATGCGCTGGCAATATCTTCGCGCGACGGGATCAAATCCCAGAGCGCCATGAACTTGTCGAACAGCCAGGAGAGGACATTGGAGAACGCAGCTCTTGCGGCTTCCGCAGAAGCTTCCCATGCGTTCGAAATGGCGAGGACGATCTCGTCGCGGAACTTCCAGATCAAGGCGGCAAGACTGGCCAGGGCAGCAACGATAGCCACGACAATCGCTGCCGGCACTGAAACAAGCCCACCGATGAACGCGGCGATCGCGAGCGCGATCGTTCTGAGGACTGTCAGGATGGCGCCGAGTCTCGAACCAAAGCCGACGATCCGCCACAAGAATCCGGCAACCAGCTGGATTGGATTGAGGAGCTTCCCGAACAGCTTGAACAGCCCGGCAACCGCGACTCGAAGAACACCGAAACGCAGCCCCACCAGGGCAAGGCCTTTAGCCAGCAGCGCGATCCCAATCGCGGCTTGACCGACATTCACCAGGAAGGGCCCGAGCAGCGAAAGCCCGACACCGATTCCGGCGACCCACTGCATTGTTTTCGGCGATGCCTCACCCAGCTTGGAAACCCACTCGGTGGTCTTCTGCACCAGCTTCGTCATGGTTTCGAGGAGTCCACCTTCCTCCGCCAGCTCGATCCCCAGATCGCGCGTTGCGGAGTCCAGCTTGCCGAGTTCGCCGATCAGGCCCTGGACGCGGATTTCGGCATTCTTCACAGCGTTTTGTTGGCTGTCACTGAGAACTGACCCGGCAGCAGTCGGAATTGTCACTGAGATTTGACCCATGTGGAACCTTGCCCCTGACGGAGTTCGTCGGGG
>NZ_SLWW01000018.1 GCF_004342445.1 Rhodovulum euryhalinum | reverse complement strand
GGTCCGCTCCAGCATCTCGCCGACGACGAACAATCCCGCAACCATGATGATGATGGTTGCCCCGAACCCCGCAACAGCCTCGGCTGGGCTGAGAATTCCCGAAAGGGCGAGGGTCACAAGCACGAAAAGCGCGATCAGGTCATAGCGGACCCGGTTCGACGCCATCATGATTGCGGCCAGGCCCATCAGATAGAAAACGAGTGTCGCGTCGCTCGGCACGGGCGATCTCCGGGTGGTGGCGGCACCACAGCCCTAAATGATCAAGACAAAGGGTTCCATCAATCAGATGGCCGCGATGACCTGTCAGTGAGCGGTGATCCAGCCATCTCTGGCGCCCGGGAGCTGTTTACGCCAATCGGCGCAGGCCGAGGACTCGGTTCGTGCAGAGCGTTCATCTCGCGCGGTGGGTTGGGCGATTGTGGTGGCGATGTGTAGCGCGCAACCGGCTGGGATCGTTCACCGGAGGCATCTGACAAGTCCGATGAAATGACCCCTCGGTCCCGCGATGCGATGCGGTCTTAAAACCGCGATCAGATTCCGCAGGCGCGGCGCAGGTCTCGTTCGGCGGGCCGCACCGCAGAACGAGAGCAAGGCCTTCGCGGTCTATCCCGGGTATCGCAGGGCACTTTGCAAGGCTCGCTCTCTGCGCATTGCAGCCGCTTGGGCACGGCGCAACGAATCTTTGGTGAAAGATCAAGTCGACGGTCGGCCACGGGCGCAGCGGAATGGCAGCTCTTCCGGATCGTGGTGAGCCGCTTCGCCCACGCAGCGAAGGTCCGGAGACCGCCCCGTAGTGACTGGGCGGCTGGGGGGCCATGGCCTGTAGGCGGTCGAAGATCTCGGGGTCGAATCAGGGTTTCAGGAACTGGCCTTTCCGGTTGGATCAACCGCACGAGGAGATTGGTGCGCAAGATGCCCCAGGGCGGCACGATGAGGTGCAGCTTTTCGGGCGCTGGCCGCGTGCTCGAGATCGCACCGGCGATGTTGCTCAGGTGTCGCAACTCGGCAGAGACCCAACACAGAGGCAGCTCATTCAGCCGTCCAGCGCGGTCTGCGAGCGCTGCGGTGCGCCGGGTCCTCGCGCGTGACCCCGCCTTCGACAAGCGCCCAGAACCCTGATTTGCGCCCGTGCGTCGTGTGCAGTCCCTCGCGGTATTGCGCATGACTCGGCAGATCGGTGGGCCGCTCACCGGCGGCGTCGCTGTCGGGCGCGAGCCGATCGAGGGCCGCGAGGTACTTCGCCGCGTGGCCATAGGCCTTCGACCGGGCGCGTGCCAGGATGTCGTCCAGCAACGCCCGATAGAGGATCGTCGCGGCAAGCGGGCTTTCGTGCTGCAGCCGGTCCGCGATGGGGGGCAGGATGTGCCAGTCCGATCCCGACCATGCCGCCCGATGCCGGATGACGACCCGCGCCGCGAGATCGTCGCGGGGCCAGGCGAGGAAGAAGCGCAGCGCGGCCATCGGATCGGCATGGTCGAGCGCCAGCGCAAAGGCGGCCTCCTCGGCCTCGATGTCCTCGAAATCCGGCAGCGCCTCGAGATGGGCGCGCAGGAGCGCGGGTGCCAGCGTCTCGCCGAACCGCTGCCGACGCAGCGCCTGCGCGGCGTCGACCTGCCCCAGTGCCGTCAGGATTTCGGCCTCGAGCAGCGCCTGGTGCACCGCCGGGCTGGCATCGGTCTCGTCCTCGCCGTCGAGCCCCATCAGCACGATGTGGCGCCGCGTGCCGCCCGCGCGCACCCAGTCCAGCGCCTCGGCGACGCGCCCGGAGGCCAGCAGCTGCGCCGCAATCCCGAGGCAGTCGCGCGACTGTTCGGGTTTCTCGCGCTCCAGCGCGATCACCTGATCGACGTCGCCCCCGGCCCGCGCCAGCGCCTGCCGCATCTGGCGCCACTGCTCGGTCATCGAATGGAACCAGCGGCCGGAGGCCCGCTGCCCGGCCTCCGCCGCATGCCGGTCGGCGATACGCGCGGCAAGATCGGCGTCCCATTCCGCTCGCGCGGCGGGCGGCAGATGCGGGATCACCTGATCGGCCGCCTTCGGCAGATAGCCATGCTCGCTTTCCCCCAGCGCGGCCATGATCTGCGCGGGCAAGCCGCTCGTCTCGGCAGTCGACATCTGTGCCGAGACCGGACCGAGCGCGTCGATGGCATCGGCATAGACATCCTGGATGCGGCCGCTGGAGTCATCGATCCGCTCGAAAACCTTCTCATGGGTGGCGATGAAGCGCAGCAGGCGGTCGGCGGCCATGGCGGGATCGGCCGCGGCGAGTTCGGTGGCAATGCTCGCGACCAGCGCCGCCAGATCGTCCCGAAACGCCCGCTCCCTGTCCCAGTCCACGAACGCCCGCGCCCGCGCCAGTCCCGCGAGCCGCCGATCGATCAGCTTCGCAACCGCCCCCGCCCCGGACTGACCTGCCAGCGCCGCCATCGCCCGGCGCTTGAACGCAGCGTTGCCGGACGCCTCCTCGGCGATCAGGGCCGCGAGGCGAGATGCGCCGAGGGCCTCGAGAGCTTCACGCGAAAGGGCAGGTTTGCGTGCCATTCGAGTTGTTTATCCGGGGCGCCAGAGGATCGTCCAGCCTGCTGATCTTTGGGTGCGGCAAAGCCGGTGATGACGGCTGCACGCGCATCAGTAGCATTCCGGCGACGGAAGGGCGGAAAGCGGACCGCTGGCTCTGCGGCATTGCCTCCGCAGCATTCCGCAAAACCGCCCGCTCACGCCGACGAAGCGAACGGGCGCGAACCGGATCAATCTGTGCAGCAATTTCCCGGACCTCCACGAAACCTCCACGGAACCTCCCCGTTTCGTCAACGCCGGCATGTCATCTGGCGCAGCCGAACCGATCCGTGGATTTCCGACATGACATGCCTGCTTGTTCCAAGGCTACTTCTGATCTGCTGCCTTGCTGCGGCGCCGACCCTCGCTTCCGCCGTCGAGGTCTTGGCCGGGGCCGAGCCGGCTGGCGACCGGCCGGTCCAGCTGACGCTCGTCACCCTGACGCCTGAACGGATCGTGCTTTCCGATACATTCCCGGGACGCGTCGCGGCGTGGCGACGGGTGGAGATTCGGCCGCAGGTGGGCGGGATCATCCTGGAGCGGCCGGTGACCGAGGGGATGCGGGTCGCGGCCGGAGACGTGCTGTTCCGCATCGACCCCGCGCCGCTGAAGGCCGATCTCGCGACCGCCGAGGCGGGGCTTGCCCGCGCCAAGGCCGCGGAGGCCCATGCACGGCGCGGTCTGGAACGGTCGGACGCGCTAATGGCGAAGAACGCCACCAGCGGCGAGAAGAACGACGCCGCCCGCAACGATCTGGCGCTGGCCGAGGCGAACCGCGCCGAAGCGCAGGCCATCGTCGATCGCCGCCGGCTGGATCTGGAGTTTGCCACGCTGCGCACCCCCATCGCGGGCCATGTCGCGGGCGGGCTGGCCGATGTCGGGGGGCTTGCGGCGCCGGGCGCCGAGCGGGTGCTGGCCGTGGTGCAGGATCTTGACCGGGTGCATGTCGATCTCCGCCTGCCCGCGGCCTCGCTCGACGCCATCCGGACCGCCGCCGCAGCGGGGCTGGGCGGGGTCGAGATCCTGATGGACGGAGACCGGCCCCATCTACGGCAGGGACAGCTGAAAACCATGGACGTGATCGTCGATCCGGGCACCGGCACCGTCTCGGTCCGGGTCGAGGTCGAGAACCCCGGCCTTGCCCTGCTGCCCGGCATGTATGTCCGCGCCCGGCTGCCGCGCAGCGTGCTTCCCGAGGCGCTGCTGGTCCCCGATGAGGCGGTGCTGCGCGACGAGGCGGGCCAGGCGCAGGTCGTGGTCGTATCCGGCGATGGCCGGGCGGCGCGGCGCCCCGTGACGCTGGGCGACGCCATCGGCGGGCGCCTGGTGGTCGCCTCCGGGCTGAGGCCCGGCGAGGTGATCGCCATCCGCGGGCAGGACCGCGTGGCCGACGGCGTGCCGGTTCCCGTGGCGGCCATGGCCGCCGATGCAGCCCCTGCCTCCGTGAAGAACTGAAGCCCGAGCCGATCCCATGTCCCGTTTCTTCATCGACCGCCCGATCTTTGCCATGGTCATCGCGATCTTCATCGCGCTGGCCGGGCTCGTGGCCATTCCGCAGCTTCCGGTGGCGCGCTTCCCCGACATCGCGCCCCCCGGCATCAGCATCTTTGCCACCTATGCCGGCGCGGATGCCAGGGCCGTCAACGACAGCGTGGTCCGCCCGATCGAGAAGGAACTCTCCAGCGTCCGGAACGTGCTTCATGTCGAATCCACCGCGGATTCGACCGGAGGCGCGAATGTCTTTGTGACCTTCAAGCCCGGCACCGATCCCGAGATGGCGCAGGTCGATGTCCAGAACCGGCTGAAGAATGCCGAAGCCCTGCTGCCCGAACCGGTGCGCCGCGCGGGTATCGGCGTCGAGGCGGCCGAGTCCGGTTTCCTGATGGTGATCACGCTGAAGTCGCGCGAGGGCGCAACGGACGAGCTGAGCCTCGGCGAATACCTGTCGCGCACCCTTGCCGAAGAGCTCAAGCGCCTCCCCGGCGTGGGGCGGGTGCAGCCCTTCGGGTCCGACCGCGCGATGCGGGTCTGGGTCGATCCGGCGAAGCTGGCGGCCTACGGTCTGACAATGACCGACGTGACCGAGGCGATCGCGCGCGACAACGCGCCCACGACGCCGGGCCGTGTCGGCGAAGAGCCGACGGTGCCCGGCACGCGCCTGTCGACGCCGCTGATCCTGCGCGGGCAGCTGACCACGCCCGAGGCCTTCGCCGCCATCCCGCTGCGCGCAGAGGCCGACGGGTCGCGGCTGGTGCTGGGCGACGTGGCGCGGGTGGAGTCGGGCGCGCAGACACTCGCCTTCAGCGTCAGCAGCAACGGCAAGCCCGCCGCCGCCGCCGCGATCCAGATGTCGCCCGGCGCCAATGCCGTGCGCACCGCCGCCGCCATCGAGGCGCGGCTGGCCGAGCTGCGCCCCGCGTTGCCCGGCGACATGGAGCTGTCGATCTCCTACAACACCGCGCCCTTCGTGAAGGTGTCGATCGCCAAGGTGATCAGCACCCTGATCGAGGCGATGGTGCTGGTCTTCTTCGTGATGTTTCTGTTCCTGCAGAACCTGCGCTACACGCTGATCCCGACCCTCGTGGCGCCGATCGCGCTTCTGGGCACCTTCGCCGTCATGGCCGTCGCGGGCTATTCGATCAACGTGCTGACCATGTTCGGCATGGTGCTCGCCATCGGCATCATCGTTGACGATGCCATCGTCGTGGTCGAGAACGTCGAGCGGATCATGACCCGGCATGGCCTGTCGGCCCGCGCCGCCACCCGCCAGGCCATGGACGAGATCTCGGGCGCCATCGTCGGCATCACGCTCGTCCTCGCGGCCGTCTTCATCCCGATGGGGCTGGCGGCCGGATCGGTGGGCGCGATCTACCGGCAGTTCACCCTGTCGATGGCGGTCTCGATCCTGTTGTCGGCGTTTCTGGCGCTGACGCTGACGCCCGCGCTCTGCGCCACACTCCTGAGGCCCGGAACGGGTCACGCCACGCGGGGCTTCTTCGGCTGGTTCAACCGGCGGTTCGAGGCGCTGAGCGCGCGTTACACCGGCTGGGTCGGCTGGGGGCTGCGCCGCGGCGGGCGGATGCTGGTGCTCTATGCCACCCTTCTGACGGTGCTGGCGGTGGGCTACCAGCGCCTGCCGACCTCCTTCGTGCCCGACGAGGATCAGGGCAGCTTCATGGCCGCCGTCGAACTGCCCGCCGGTGCGACGGCCGAACGCACGCGCGCCATCGTGGCCGCCTACGAGGCCTACACCGCCACCCGACCCGACATCGTGGAGAACACGGTGATCCTGGGCTTCGGCTTCTCGGGCTCGGGCCCCAACGCCGCGCAGGCCTTCACCAGCCTCAGGGACTGGGGCGAGCGCAGCTCGACCGTCGACGACGAGATCGCCGCGGCCGAGGCGGCGATGGCCGATGTTCCCGAAGGCATGGTCATGATCCTGAAGCCGCCGGCGATCGAGTCGCTCGGCACGACCTCGGGCTTTTCGCTACGGCTGGAAGACCGCGCCAACGCCGGCCCCGCCGCGCTGAAGGCGGCGGAGGACCGGCTGATGGCGCTGGCCGCCGAAAGCCCGTTGCTCAGCGACGTGATGTCGGAGGGGCTGCCCGGCGGCCCCAGCATCGAGCTGCAGGTCGACCGGCCGAAGGCGCAGGCGCTTGGCCTGTCCTTCACCGCCATAAACGACACGATCTCGACCGCGATCGGCTCGGGCTATGTCAACGACTTCCCGAACGGCGGACGCCTGCAACAGGTCATCGTGCAGGCCGACGCATCGGCCCGGATGCATGTCGACGACGTGCTGCGCCTTGAGGTCCGCAACATCGAAGGCGGCATGGTGCCGCTGTCCGAGGTGGTGACGGCGGTCTGGACCACGGCTCCGCTGCAACTGGCGCGTTACAACGGCTATCCTGCGGCCCGCATCTCGGGCTCGGCCGCGCCGGGCGCATCGAGCGGCGCCGCGATGGCCGAGATGGAGCGGCTGGCGCAGGCGCTGCCGGAGGGTTTCGCGCTGGAATGGACGGGACAGTCCCTGCAGGAGAAGCAGTCGGCCGGTCAGGCGCCGATGTTGCTGGCGGCGTCGATGCTGGTGGTGTTCCTGGTGCTGGCCGCCCTTTACGAAAGCTGGTCGATCCCGCTGGCGGTGCTGCTGGTGGTGCCGCTGGGCGTGCTGGGCGCGGTGCTGGCGGTGCTGGCGCGCGGCGGCGAGAACGACGTGTTCTTCAAGGTGGGCCTCGTCACCATCATCGGTCTCTCGGCCAAGAACGCCATCCTTATGATTGAGTTCGCGCGCCACCTGCGCAGCCAGGGCGTGGGGCCGCATCGCGCGATCCTGCGCGCGGCGCGCCTTCGGCTGCGGCCGATCCTGATGACCTCGCTCGCCTTCATCCTCGGCGTGGTGCCGCTGATGCTCGCCCGCGGCGCCGGATCCGAGATCCAGAACGCCATCGGCACCGGCGTCTTCGGCGGCATGGTCTCGGCCACGGTGCTGGCGATCTTCTTCATACCCGTGCTCTATGTCATGGTCAGCCGGATCGGCCGGGGCCTCTCCGCCCCCGGCCTGTCCGGCCCTCCCGTCCGGACCGCAAAGCCATGACCAACGCCCTGATCCTGATCATCGAAGACGAACCCGAGATCGCCGAGATCCTCGAGACCTATTTCGCCCGCGAAGGGTTCCGCGTGATCTGCGCGGGCGACGGGCCCACGGGCCTTGCGCATCACCAGCGGCTGCGGCCCGATCTGGTGGTGCTCGACATCAAGCTGCCGGGACAGGACGGCTACGAGGTGCTGGCGGCGATCCGGCGCCGGGGCGCGACGCCGGTGATCATGGTGACCGCGCTGGCAGAGGATCTGGACAAGCTGCAGGCGCTGCGCATCGGCGCGGACGACTACGTGGTCAAGCCCTTCAATCCGCTTGAGGTGGTGGCCCGCGCGCGGGCAGTGCTGCGCCGCACCCTCGGGCGGGGGCCCGAGACCCTGCTCCGCCTTGGGCCGCTGACGGTCGATCCGCAGGCGCACCGCGCGGTGGTCGAGGCCGGCCGGGGTCCCGTCCCGCTGGACCTGACGCCGACCGAGTTCCGCATCCTCGCCCACATGGCCGCGTCACCGGGGCGCGCCTTCGCGCGCGCGGATCTGGTCGACGCCTGCCTGCCCGAAAGCGAGGCGCTGGACCGCACCGTGGACAGCCACGTGAGCAACCTGCGCCGCAAGCTGGCCGCGGCGGGGGCCGAGGGGCTGCTGAGCGGCGTGCGCGGCGTGGGCTACCGGCTGGAGGCGTTCGATGCACCGTGAACGCGGCGGCAGCCTCAATTCCCGCATCACCCTCGCCATGATCGGGCTGACGCTGACGGCCTTTGCCGTCGTCTATGTCGGGATGATGGCCTATTTCTTCGTCATCTACGAATGGCTCTATCCGCAGGCCACCCCTGACGAGAGCTGGCGGCTGGGCGACACGGTGATGGTCGGGCTCGTGCTGGGCTTCGGGCTCATGACGGCCTCGCTCATCGGCTGGCGACTGGCGCGCCGGATCATCGCGCCGCTCAAGACGGTCGCCGCCGCCGCGCGCCGGATCGCCACCGGCGACTTCTCGGCCCGGGCCGATCTGCCGCCCGGCAGCTTCGGCGAGGCGCGGGATCTGGTCGCCGACTTCAACCGCATGGCCGAGCGCCTGCAACATGCCGAGACCGAGCTTGCCTATTCCAATTCCGCCATCGCGCACGAGTTGCGCACGCCGCTGACCATCCTGCGCGGGCGGCTGCAGGGGCTGCTTGACGGCGTGTTCGAGCCGGGCCCGCAATTCTACTGTCGGCTGATTGCGCATGTAGACGACCTGTCCGGCATCGTCGAGGAACTGCGCACGCTCGCGCTGAGCAACGCAGGACAGCTGGATCTGGCCCTTACCCCGATCGATCTGGCCGACGAAGCCGCGGCCGCGCTGACCGCGCTGGAAGCCGAACTGGCCGCGGCGGGCATCGCGGTGACGCGCAACCTCGACCCGGCCGCCACCCTTGCCGACGGGGCGCGGCTGAGGCAGGCCTTCGTCGCGGTGCTCGAGAACGCCTGCCGCTACGCGCCGCACGCGCCGGTTCAGGTGCAGACCGCCATCGACGGCACCGATGTGGTCTTTCGCTGCACTGACGGCGGTCCCGGCATTTCCGAGGACGGCCGTGCCCGCGCCTTCGACCGGTTCTGGCGCGCCGACGACTCGCGCGGGCGCAGCCTTGGCGGCTCGGGTCTGGGCCTGCCCATCGTGCGCGCCATCGCCCGCGCCCATGGCGGCGAGGCGCTGATCCTGGCCTCCGACACGCCCGGCCTTGCCGTCGAGATCCGCCTGCCCCGCCGCCCATCCCCCCGATCAGCCCGAGATCCCCATGTCCGATGATCCCGACGACAGCGCCGCCTACGGCGATCTCGCCGCCCGCCACGTGTCCGTGCGCCGCGTGCTTGGGCTGTTTGCCCCCTATCGCATCCGGATCGCCGGGGTGGCGGCGCTGATGATCCTCGCCTCGGCCATCGGGCTGGCCGGTCCCTTCCTGCTGCGCGCCGTGATCGACGTGGCGCTGCCGCAGCACGACCTGACGCTGCTGCTCGGGCTGGTGGCGGGGATGGTCGCGGTGGCGCTGGCTGCCGCCGCGGTGGGGGCGCTGCAGGTGGTGCTGACCTCGCGCATCGGGCAGGCGATCCTGCACGACCTGCGGGTCAGGCTCTACGCCCATCTGCAAAGCCTGTCGCTGGGCTTTTTCGCCGGCACCCGGACCGGCGAGGTGCAGTCGCGCGTCGCAGGCGACATCTCGGGGTTGCAATCGCTGATGACCGAGACCGGCAGCGACCTCGGCCGCGCACTGAGCGCGGTCGCGATGACCGCCGTCGCCATCCTGATCCTCGACTGGCGGCTGGCCGTGTTCGTGCTGCTGATCGTGCCGGGAACGGTGCTGATCAGCCACCGCGTCGCCCATCTGCGCGAGGCGCTGACCTGGCAGCGGCAGGCCCGGGCCGCCGACCTGTCAGCGGTGGTGCAGGAAACCCTGTCGGTCCCGGGTGTCATCCTGGCCCGTACCATGGCGCGCGGCCCGCACCTGACGCAGCGGTTCACCCGCATCTCGGGCGATCTCGCGCGGCTCGAGGTACGCTCGCACACGGCCGGCGAGTGGCAATGGATGCTGATCGGCTTTGCGCTGGCGGTTCTGCCCGCGCTGACGCTGCTGGCCGGCGGGTTGCTGATGCGCACTGACGATCCGGCCAGCATCGGCACGCTGGTCGCGATGATCGCCCTGCAGGAACAACTTCTCTGGCCGTTCGAGCAACTGCTCGAGATCGGCCGCGACATGCGCAAGGCGCGTGCGCTCTTCGCCCGCATCTTCGAATATCTCGACAGGCCGGTCGAAATCACCGAGCGCGCGGACCCGGTCATCCTGCCGCGCGCCCGGATGCGGGGCGAAGTCCAGCTCGATCGCGTCCGCTTCGCCTATGCCCCAAGCGGCCGCCCCGCCGTTCATGACGTCAGCCTGACCATCCCCGCGGGCAGCCGCATAGCCATCGTGGGGCCCACGGGCTCGGGCAAGACGACGCTCGGCTATCTTCTTGCGCGGCTCCATGACGTCGACGGCGGAGCGATCCGCTTCGACGGCGTGGACCTGCGCGACCTGAGCTTCGACACGCTGGCGCAGATGCTGGGCGTGGTGTCGCAGGAGCCGTATCTTCTCCACGCCTCGGTGGCCGAGAACCTGCGCTTTGCCAAACCCGATGCGTCCGAAGCCGACCTGATCGCCGCCGCACGGGTAGCCCAGATTCACGATCATGTGGTGGTGCTCCCCGATGGCTACGACACTCTGGTGGGCGAGGGCGGCCATCGTTTCTCGGGCGGCGAGAAGCAGCGGTTGGCGCTCGCCCGGACCATCCTGCGCGATCCGCCGATCCTGCTGCTCGACGAGGCGACGAGTGCCCTGGACACCCGCACCGAACGCGCCATGTCGCTGGCGCTCGATGCGTTGTCGAAGGGTCGGACCACGATCACGATCGCGCATCGTCTCTCGACGATCCGGGGTGCCGACCGGATCATCGTGATGCAGGCCGGACACCTGGTCGAGCAAGGCACGCACGACGAACTGGTCGACCGGGCCGGGCTCTACGCGAGCCTCCTTCGCGGGGGGTGAACCACCTCGGGCGCGGTACCCAAGGAACGCCTTCAGGCGCGCGACCTCGGCCAACGATACCAGACGGCTGTGGCAGTGCTCGCTGCAGAAGATGGTGAGCTCGTTCCCCGCCAGTTCCGTCTCGGCCAAGTTGCGCATTCGTCTCCGCATTTCAGGGATCTCTTCGGAGCACAGGCCGCCGATGGCAAGGACACCGGCACCGTCCGGTTGCGGGACGGCCCGGTCACCGTGGTCGCCGAGCTGCCCAAGCGCGTCGACTGGGACCAGACGATGCTCGCCGGCCTGGTCGAGCGGATCCGGGCCGATGGCGCCGATCCCGCAGATTATGTCGACACCGCGTTCAGCGTGACCCAGCCAACCACGTCTCCGAGGATGGCTTGCATGGCCGCGTCCAGCCCGGCGATCAGCGCCGAGGTACTGTCGGAGGGCGCCGCCACGGTCGCCATGAAGCGGCTCGTGCCCGTAACACGCCGGTCGGATTCACGGATCAGGGCCATCCACAGCGCGATCCGGGTCTGCGCCCGACCCGGGCCCGTCAGTTCCGCCTGAAATGCCTGGATTTCGGTCATCAGGGTGCGGTCTGGCGCAAGCCCCGCCCCGATGCGGGTCACGAGCCGTATCTCGCCCCGGTTCATCAGGGAGTTCACAAGCAGCGTTTGCACCATGGCTGGCGTCGGTTCGGACCAGCGGGCATCGGGCAGGTACTCGGCCTGCCGGGGAGTGATCTTGATCAGGACGCGGTCCGTGGACAACTCACCGCCCGATGTCGGCAGTTCGACGACCAGGTGGCCGACGCGACCCGACCGCGACCCGTCCGGCTGGAGCGGCGAGAGCGTGTAGGTGTCGAGCGGGTCGCTCGCCCGCGACACCGCCGACACGGTGCCGCAGCACGAAAGACCGCCAGCAGCGGCAAGGGACAGAAAGTTGCGGCGCGAAAGGGTCATTCGGACCTCCTGTATTCCGGCGTCTCGTTGCCCAGCAGGAAGCGGCCGGGGTCGCTTCCGATCTGCCGTGCGAGCGCATCGAACCGCGCCAGCACCCCGCTCGCATCCTGGATCAGCGTGCCGATCTGCGCCGAGAGCCGCGGCAGAGCTCCCTGAGTGGCCCCGCGAATACCGTCCATCGCCGCGCCCGTGCTGCCGGCGACAGCCCGCAGATCGGCGACGAGCGCCGGCACGTCGCCCTCCAGAAGGCCATTCGTGGAGGTCAGCCCGGCCTCGGTTGCATCGAGGACCGCGTCGACCCGGGACAGGGTCCGCACCGCGCGGGTGGCAAGGGCGTCGATCCGTCCGGTGGCGTCCTGAAGATTGGAAAGGATGCCCGCGATGGCATCGCGGTTCGCTGGGGCGGCGAAGCCCCGGACATCGGAGATCAGGGCCGTCGCCTCGGCCAGCAGGTTGGGTCCGGTCACCATAAGGTCCTGCACGACCGACCTCTCCGACCGGATCACCGGAACATCGGCCGGAGGGACGGGTGCGATGGCGTCGGCGTCGGCGCTGCCGCCTTCCAGTGCGATGAAGGCGACGCCGGTCACCCCTTGCGCCGCGAGTGTCGCGATCGTGTCGGTGCGGACGGGCGTGCTGGCAAGGACTTCAATGCGCACCCGCACCAATGCGGGATCGTCACGGTCCAGCGCAATGGTCAGAACCTTGCCGACATCCACGCCATTATATCGGACGGCGCCGGTCTGGCTGAGGCCCGCAACGGTCCCGAACAGGATGTCGTATTGCGCATAGGTCCGGTCGATCTGGACCTTGGCCAGCCACAGAACGAAGCCGAGGGCCGCCAGAAAGCCGACGATCGTGAACAGGCCCATCAGCACGAAGCGCGCACGCGTTTCCATCAGCCGACCGCCGCCGCAAGGGCTGCATGCGCCCGCGGGCCGTGGAAATAGGAATGCACCCAGGGGTCATCCACGTTCCGCAACTCGGCCATTGTGCCACTGACCAGCACGCGGCGCTCGGCCAGCACGGCGATCCGGTCGCAGGTAGCCTGCAACGTGTCGAGGTCGTGGGTCACCAGGAACACCGTCAGGCCGAGGGTCGCGCGCATTGATGTCACCAAGCTGTCGAAGGCCGAGGCGCCGATCGGATCCAGGCCCGCCGTCGGTTCGTCGAGAAACAGGATCTCGGGGTCGAGCGACAGCGCACGCGCCAGCCCCGCGCGCTTGCGCATGCCGCCCGAAAGATCTGCGGGAAACAGATCGCCCGCCTCGGGCGGCAGGCCGACCATGGAAATGCGCAGATCGGCCAGTGCCCGCCGGGTTTCCGCGTCGACCGCCAGCCGTTCGCGCATCGGTGCCTCGACATTCTCGCGCACGCTCAGCGCCGAGAACAGCGCGCCGTCCTGGAACATCACGCCGGTGCGCGCGCTGGCGGCCGCCCGGTCGGCGGCGCTCGCACGCAGCACGTCCGTGCCCAGCATGGTGATCTGCCCGGCACTGGGCGTCATCAGCCCCACGATGCTACGCAGCAGCACCGATTTCCCGCTGCCCGAGGCGCCCACGACACCCAGCACCTCGCCGCGCATCACGTCGAGCGACAGGTTGTCATGCACTACGGTCTTGCCGAACCGGTTGGTCAACCCGCGGATCTCGATGACCGTCTCGGCTTCCATCACACCCCCCAGACCGCGAAGAACACCGAGAACAGCGCGTCCACCACGATCACCAGAAAGATCGCGATCACCACCGCACGCGAGGTCCGCATGCCCAGCGATTCCGCATCGCCCTTGACCATCAAACCCTGCTGGCAGCCCACCAGCGCGATGATCGCCGCAAAGACCGGCGCCTTGGACAGGCCGACCAGCGCCTGGGTCGCGTCGACATCGGCCAGCAATTGCGTGCGGAACTGGCTGGGCGAGATGCCAAGCTCGACCCAAGCCATGAGCCCGCCGCCGAACAGGCCCGACAGGTCGGCGACAAGACCGAGGATGGGCAACATGATCATCAGCGCCAAGAGGCGCGGCAGCACCAGAAGCTCGATCGGGTCCAGCCCGAGCACGCGCATGGCGTCGATCTCCTCGCGCATCTTCATCGAGCCGATGGCGGCGGTGAACGCCGAGGCCGACCGACCCGCGACGATGATCGCGGTCAGAAGGATCCCCAGTTCGCGCAGGATCGACACCGCGATCAGGTCCACCACGAACACCTCGGCCCCGAACTGGCGCAGCTGCGCTGCGCCCTGGAACGCCAGCACGACCCCGACCAGGAATCCCATCAGCGCCACAATCGGCACGGCGTTCAGCCCGACCGCCTGCATGTGGTGGACCATAGCCGTCAGCCGCAGCCGGCGCGGTTTTGCCAGCGTGGCGGCCAGCCGGGCCATGACAAGGCCGACGAAGCCCAGGCTGTGTGCCGTGGCGGCGATAAATCCCTGCACGGCCAGACCGACACCGGCCAGCATATCGGTCGCGCGCCATCGCGCGCGCGCTGCGGATTCGTCCACCACCGGCATGGCGTCCTGCACCTTGCGCATCAGCAGGCTCTGCGCCTCGTCTGCGCCGGTCACCGGGCGTCCCGTCGATCCCAGCAACCAAGCGCCCGCCGTATCCAGCCGGTTGACCGCCGAGAGGTCGACGGGGGCACCGGCCGCAGCCCGGTCGAGACGCGCGCGCACCTCGTCCAGCGTGGACAGTATGACGGGCCCGGAAAGATTCAGCGGCGAGGCGGGGATCGTCTCAGCCACCGACGCCTATGGCACCGGCATTGCCCAGAAGCCCGAAGCCCCGCAGAAGCCAGAGGACGACGAGGATCACGACGACCACGTTCAGGATCTGCTTTATCTTCCGATCCATCGGAATATAGGTGTTGATCGCCCACAGCCCGACGCCGACGATGACAAGGGTAACAACCAGATTGATGAGAGACATTGAATTGGTTCCCTGTGAGTGGGTCATGCCGGGCCGACAACGGCCCGACGATTGACAATTGACGGCCCGGACCTCTGCCGGGATCGCCGTGACGAGGATCAGGCGCTGGCAAAGCCGCGGAAAAGCAGCGCGACGCCGGCCACGGCAGCGATAACGCCGCCGATCAGATACCACATCGTATTGCCGGTGAAGCGGCCGGTCAGCGCCTCGGACACCTGGTCGACAGGCGCATTCGACGCCCTCCAGGCGAAGAACAGCAGCGCGACCCCGACGGCGAGTGCGACGACGCCAATGATGCTCGACTGTGTCATGATGAGGGTCCTTTGATGCATGCGCCTGTCAAAGCCGCGCCCGCCGAAGCGGCGCGGCGCGCGGCCGGAATCGCGCGCGGGCGGCAGGCTGTCCCGGCAATGTGATCTTCGCAGATGCGGGGGCCGCTGCACTTACCTGGATCAGCTTCGTCTGACACACATGATCTAACTAACCTGCATCAGTCCGGCGGCGCTTGTACGACGGCAAAATGGGACGTGCACCCGAATATCTGGAGGCATTTTTTTCAAAGCACCCGAGAAGTGTGTGGGTGTGCGGCAACCCGGTACGTCCTTATGCTTGCACGCCTCTTGTTTCGGGATAATCCAGAAAAGAGGAGGAACGCGATGCTCGACATGACAAGCCCTTCGATCAAGATGATCTCTGTCCGGAATGCCTGCATGGAGGCGCCGCCCGGACCGAAGAAAGACGAAGCCTTCAAGCATTACGCCGCCGCCGAGCACGCGCGTCATGCCATGAGGGAGGCCGATTCCGATACGGAACTCGACGCGGCGATCCAGGCGCTTGCGTGATGTCCTGCGTCCGCCGTGACCACGGTGGCCGCCTGCCTTCGTCGCAGCCGGGGCGTTGCTCACGGGGATCGGTTTCACGATGTCGCTGTTCATCGTCGGCCGCGCGTTCGAGCCACTGATTATCAAGGCGGCAATGCTGTGCATGCTCAGCGGATCGGCGCTTTCCGCGAACCTTGGCACGGTGCTCCTGGTCTTGCTCAGTTGCCAAAGGTGGAGACCCCCGCCAGGTCATCCGGTCCCGGTCCCGGTCCCGACGCGCCGAGGCAGAGCGAGACCCGCCTCAGCGCGGCATGGGCCCCCGCCGTCTTCCGCTCGAGGAAACAGACGCCAATCGTGAAGATACGCGTGATCCCCGGCCCAGATCGCCGGGCAGGCCGCCCCCACCATAGAGCGGCCGAACTCCGCGCGGAGCGCTGACGGCACGTCGGAAAGACGGATCGCATCCGGATGCGATCCGCGAACGACCGGCAGGTCGATATGCCGCGCAGCCAGGCATACCGGCTCGCCTCCGGCGGCTCGGCGCCACCCCGCTCCGCGGCCGCCGGCCGTTCCGCCGGATGTCCCAGCGCCGTCCGCATCGGCCGCCGGCGCATCGGTCGGCCTTTGCACGCCGGCCTGCGCGGCCGCGATCGACAGCGCTGCGCGGGTCGGGCAGCCCGAGCGCCGCGCAGGCGGCCGCCGCCGTCATGCGGCCCGCCGACCAGAGCCGCAGCGGGTGCTTCGGCGCAAGACCCGGCGCTTGCTCGCCATCCGCGCCGGCGGGGATCATCATCAGAGAGGTGATCTGGCAGAGGTCGATCAGCGGCCGTTCCTCCGGCGTGCGCGGCTCGATCGGCTATCCGGGCGAGTCGCGACGGGAGGCAGGGGGACGAAGAGAACGGGGCTGACGCATGGCACAACTCGCGGGCCGAGAGGCGGTACGTGAAAAGGGGGATCGAAATCCCCCCATCGTTCCGTCGGCAGTTTCCGGCGCAGTGTCACCTGCCGAGACGCTGGACCACGGCATCGGCAAAGGAAGAAATCATCGCCTTGTAGTACACATCGCTGTCGGGGCTCAGCGTAGACAGGTCTGTCCCCTCGGGCAGGAATCCGGCGCTCGAATTCACGTCGACCGTCTGCTGCCAGTGGTCGAAATTGGAATTGTCGTTGGCGTCCGAGAAGCTGACATCGCCCACCAGCCGCGTATCGGCCGAATTCATCGCCTCCTTGTAGGAATTGCTCAGCTCGAATTCCGACAGATCGACTGTGATCTTGATGCCGTCGGGGGCCACACGGTCGACGATACGGGCAGTCAGGGCATTTTCGAGATCGGCCTCTATTGTCGCGAAATGCTTGGCCGCCGTGGCGTTGGTCAGTGCGGCAAGGTCGATCTGCACGTCGATTTCCTTGACCATCTTGTGATCCGAGGCGACGGCGGCCGGCACGAAGGTGGCGATGGAAAGGATCGCCGCGATCAGGGTTGTCGCGGTCAGGCTGGGTGACCGCAGAATGAGGGTCGTCAAGCGGTCGGGATTTGGGAAGCGGGTCATGATCGGCTCTCCGGCTGGAAATGGGATGAAGGGCTCGCCCCGGCAAGTCTTGCACCGGGCCGGCCCCTGTCAGATCAGGCGAGCGCAGCGACAGCGGCGTCGAGCGCCTTGGTGCAGCCGGTGTCATCCTTGGCGGTCTGAGCCTTTTCGGCGGCCTGATAATGCTTGAGCGCCGCGTCCTTCTTCGGACCAGCGGGCGCCTTGTCCCAGGCGGCCTTGACGGTCTTCATGCGTTCGGCGTTGGCCGCCATGGTGTTGAGGTTCATCGGTTTCGTCCTTCTTGGTCTGCCGCAGCGGCAAGCTGCGCCGATGTCCGCAAGGTGATGGAATTATCCGTCGCGGAGCTGCAGGATGCGTTTCACTCGGCAGAGGCCATGGCAATCGGATATTCGATTGCCATGAATCAGGTTCGCCTGTCGTGCCGAGTCGCACACTGATGCAGGTTTGCTTGGACGTGCGAATAGCGGTTTCCTTCCGTCCGAGAGGAAAGAATAACCCTATTATCCACGAGAAAAAGCAGGGCTTTCGGAAATGCTCAGCCTACTTGCCTCGCGAAGGCCCCGGCTACGCCATAACGTAGTCGCTTCCGGTTAGGAGAAATCAGTCAATCTTCTGGGCCCCCCCCCGAAGCGAGGCCACTCCATGATCACCGAACTGAAGTCCGTCCGCGATGTCTGGAAGAAGATGCCGACCGAACGTCACGCGCGGCTCTTCCTCGAGAACGCCATCTGGGGCGATGATCGGTTCTTTCCACATTGCGGCAGCTTGAGTTCGCGCCCGCTGCGCGGTGCATCCGTGCGCCCCGGCGTGTATGAGTGCATCGAGAGGGAATGCCGACGCCAGTTCACCGTAACCACGAGGACGCCGCTCCACGCGACAAAGCTGGATCTCCGGACCTGGATCCCCGCGATGTTCCTCGTCCTGACGTCTTCCAAGGGCATTTCGTCGGTCGTGATGTCGCGCATCTTGGGGGTGAACCAGAAGACCGCGTGGAAGCTTGGCCACGCCATTCGCGAGATGATGGATGATCGGCAGGGCATTGCCGGCCGACTGTCGGGTGTGGTCGAGGTCGATGAGGCCTTCGTCGGCGGCAAGCCGAAGTTCCGCCATGGCGTCAAGAACAAGCGGGGTCGAGGAACAGGCAAACCGATCGCGCTCGTTGCTGCGGCGCGAAACGGTCAGGCTCGAGCCGTGCTCATCCCAAATGCTCGAGGGCGCACGATGAAGCCCGTCATCGAGGGCTGGATCGACCCGACCTCGGCGCTCATCACCGACAAGAACCCGAGTTACGGAAAGATTGGGGCATCTTTTGCCAGCCACCATACAATCCAGCACAACAAGCGCCAGTATGCGAATACGAAGACCGGGGCGCACATCAACACCGTCGAGGCAGTGAATGCGGTCGTCCAGCGCGCTCTGATCGGCGTTTATCACCGCCTGGGACGGAAGCACCTACAGCGATACCTGGACGAGATCATCTGGCGGTGGAACCACAGGACCCCGGAGAGCAAAGTGCGGAAGCGGAAGTCTTCATCGGGCCTCTCAACCGCCCAGACCACGACCGTATGGAGGCCGATCCCGGTTGTGGACCAGATGCGAGGCCTGCTCTGCGGAGCCGTCGGCCGCCAGATGAGACGCACACCGTCGTGGGGTCTTCGGTGGCCATGACCCCGTCACTGCGAAGGTCCGCTGAGAGCCCATTTCGCCAGATGCTGCGCAGCAGACGGGTGGCCGCTTCGGGCTAACCTCCCATAAACCGCCGTCTTGCCTCTACTGCTATGTTGTAGCGTTGCTGAAGGTCGGCGATCAGGGCCATTGCAACGCGTTTCGCGTCATCGCCCTCTGCTTCCCTGTAGCTTTGCTTCGCTGCCTCCAGCAGCTTCTTGATCTTGAATTCCTCGGGCAGTGTGCCTGCTTCGGCCATTATGCGGACCGCCACTGCTGTCGCCATGTCGGTAAACGCCTCGCCCGAGCGGTCGGGCAGCGGTTTCCCCTCGCCTTCAAGGCCGCGTAACTTGCCCTCTGCGAGAGCTTTCTGGATCTGCCGCTCCACGAGCCGATTAAGAGACTGGGTCATGCTATATTCCTGCCTTCTTACTGGTGCCGCCGAGGCAACTATAGCGTAGAAACAAAGCCGAGTTTGGAAGTTCTGCGCCGAACGGCAGCTTCGTCCGCGAAGCTGTCGCACGCGAACTTGGCGCGCCTCCTGCTTTTTCTTGTGGATAATAGGGAAGAATAATCCCCCGCGGCCGCCCGCAGGGGATGTCCTGACCATCGGAGTCTGTCCGGCAGAGGGGTCTCAGTCGTTGCGGCACCCCGGCACATTCAGGTCCCGGCAGAAATAGCCAGCGGCACCGCCGACGATCGCCCCGGTGGCCGGGCTGCCGCCCGTCGCGCCGGAAATCACCGCGCCCCCCGCCGCCCCGGCAAGGCCGCGCTGTGCGTCATTTTCAAGACAACCCGACAGGGCCAGCGCGAAAGCCATCATCAGCAGGCTGGATTTGATCGACATGGTTTTCTCTCCTCGATATTTTCAAAGCTGCGGCGGGATCTCAGCGGTGACGGGATGCGACGGGTCGACAGCGGCCGGTCCAAAGACCTGCTGGCGGAACCGCCGCCACATCCGCCACATCATCCCCGCGCCGATTGCCAGCAGCACCAGCAGGATCATGCTGATCCAGGGAAAGACGGTGACATCCGGTCCGGCCACGGGATAGAGGCCTATCGCGTTGGGAAAGAACGAAAAGATCGGGGTTCGCCAGCCGTAATGGGTGATCACGACCCATTGCGGCGTGTCCTTGGTCGAGACCGCATTCGAGGCCTCGGCCTGCAGATTGGCGCTGTCGTACTTGAGATAGGGCGGCCAGAACCAACCGGTATCCTCGTTACGATAGACGCTGACCTCGCCATTGGGGCGGACTGCCTCGATAAAGCGGATGTCGCGCTTTTCCACACCGGTGGTCGACGGGGCATCGGACCTGGCATAGAACAGCCAGTTGGCACCGATCGTGGTCTGGCGGTTGTAGGTGTTGGTGATCTGCACAACGTCGTGTTGGGGCAGGTTGTAGTGAAGCACCGCTATCACCAGCAGCACCAGAGCCCCCCGGAACGTCCATTTGACATAAGTCCACACAGGCTTTCTCCTACTTGAGGTTGACGACATAGACGGTGACCGCGACGGCAATCATCGGGATGATGCAGATCAGCAGCCAAAGCCGCCGTTTCAGGCTGGCCGCATAATCGGCCATGCCTTCAGCGCCCGCGACCATGGCGGTATCGAAATCGCTCTCGAGGCTTTGCCGCTTGATCGCGCGTTCGCAGGCCAAGACAAGCACATGGACGATCGAGAGAGCCAGAAAGCCGGTGATCGTTCCTGTGAACGATCCATACATTCCTTGCCCTCCCTCACAGGCTGCCAGGCGCCCCGATGACCGCGGGCCGCGGGGTGGGGTCAAAGCCGTCCGGTCAGCACCAGAACAACCAGCACCACCAGCAGCACGCCGATCACGCCGATGCCGCCATGGCCAAAGCCATAGCCATAGCCGCCGAAGCGGCCCGAGAAACCGCCCAGCAGGAAGACGACCAGAACGATGATCAGCAGGGTTCCGACAGACATGATCTATCCTCCAATCAGGGTGTGACCCCTGTTTGCATGATGGGAAAAGGCCGGGTTCGGCCACTTGTTCCGGACCCGTCGCGGTGCGGTCCGCGCCACCGGATCGGCCCCCGGGCCGAGGCGACAAGGCGCGATGGGCCAAGGGCACTTTCTCTTTTGATCCAGAAAGCGACGGACAGCACTAACATGGGTAATGGCCACGCCATCGGGCTTTCCCAGGGTTGCATGGACCGTCCGTTTCGATCCGCAATCCCGGGATCGGGGACCCTCGGGTTCAGGCGGTCGGGCGACGACCGCCTCGGGATACGCTTGTTCTGCCGGGTCTGGCCGTCTGCCTGATCGGAGCCGCAGGTGTCGGGTTCCTGACGGCCTGTGCATATCTTGTACTCGGCATGTCCCGGGGCAGGGTCGTCGTCAATCTTGATCTGGCTCGGATTTCCGTGTCTCGAGCGCTTTCTCCGGGAGATCATCAACGGGTGGCCGAGGCGCTGGCGATCCTGGAGGGACGCGCCGGCATTCTCGTCACGGCGTGATGGTGCCGGGCCGGTTCGCTCAGTCGGCCGTCTGGACGGCTTCGAAGCCCGAGACCACGTCCAGAAGCTCGCGGGTGATCGTCTCCTGGCGCCGCTGGCGGTAAAGCTGGTGCAGGGCGTCGCGGCGCTCGTCGATGTTGTGTTCGGCGGCCTGCATCGCCGCGAGCCTTGAGGCATGTTCGCTGGCCAGCGCCTCGGCCAGGGCCCGGTAGACCACCACGAACAGCCTTTGCTGCACGAGCCAGGACATCATCTGTCGGTGCTCCACGCGGACCAGCGGCAGAGAGCGTCCCGGCCACTCGGCCTGCGCCAGCTTGCGCAGATAGCTGTCGGGAAGCGGCAGCAGCCGGTGCGCCTGCGGCTTGGCTGCGATGCGCCCTTCGCGACGGTTGTGCACCAGCCAGACCTCGCCGACGCCCTCGACCCGGGTCCAGCGGTCGATCTCGACGATGACGGATTGCACCAGCCGCGACAGCCCCTCGACCGAGCCCGGAAGCGAGCGCAGGAAGTCCGCGGGCTTACCTACCGCCTCGAGCCGGGCCGCGGCGCGCGTCCCGATCACGCCGAGAAGCATCGGCCTGCCGTTCATCCGGGACAAGGCGAAGCGCGTGATCCTGTCGTTGTAGCCTCCGCACAGGCCGCGATCCGAGCCGATCACGATCAGCGCCTCGCGTCCGGTGCCGCCGCCCGCGCCAGGCCGGGTCAGTTCGGCCGTTCGATCATGGCGCAACACGGCCATGAGGCCCACTTCGACGGTGCGGGCATAGGACGCCATCGCCCGTTCGGCCTGTTCGTATTGCCGGATGCTGACCGAGGACAGGGCCTTCATCGTGCGCACGATGGACTGGATGTCGCCTGTGGTTTCCAGCGCGTCCGACAGGCTTTCAAGCGTCTCCATTGCCGACCTCCGCCTGCAGGCCCGACAGCGCCGCGCGCATCATCTCGATCAGCGTCTGCCGATCGGCATCCTCCAGCCGCGCGCCGGCCGCGATCCTGTCGCAGATCTCGGGGGCCTGCCGCCGGACCACCTGCCGGACCGTCTGTTCCGCCTCGGCCACGTCGTCGGGCTCGAACCCGTCCAGCAGGCCTTCGGTTGCCGCCAGCAGCGACGCGATCTGTTCGGGCACGGCGATGTGGTCGTGCTCGCGCTGTTTCAGCACCTCGCGCACGCGCAGGCCGCGCGTCAGCTTGCGCCGCGTCTCGGCATCGAGCTGGGTGCCGAAGCGCGCGAAGGTCTCCAGCTCTTCGAACTGCGCATACATCAGCCGCAGGTTGCCCGCGACGGCGCGGAAGGCCGGCAGTTGCACCTTGCCGCCCACCCGGCTGACCGAGGTGCCGATGTCGATGGCGGGCAGATGACCCTTTTCGAACAGCCTCGGCGAGAGATAGATCTGCCCGTCGGTGATCGAGATCAGGTTGGTCGGGATATAGGCCGCGATGTTCTGCGCCTGCGTCTCGACCACGGGCAGCGCGGTGAGCGAGCCGCCGCCATGCTGCTGGCGCAACTGCGTGGCGCGTTCCAGAAGCCGCGAATGAATGTAGAAAATGTCGCCGGGATAGGCCTCGCGCCCAGGCGGGCGGCGCAGCAGCAGCGACAGTTCGCGATAGGCGCGGGCGTGGCGGGTCAGGTCGTCATAGACGATCAGAACGTCGTGCCCCCGGGCCATCAGATGCTCGGCCATCGAGGTGGCCGCATAGGGGGCGACGAATTGCAGCCCCGGCGCATCCTCGCCGCTGGCCACGACAACGATGGTGCGCTCCAGCGCGCCGCCCTGGCGCAGGCTCTGGATCACCCGCGCCACCGCCGAGGCGCGCTGGCCGATCGCGCAATAGATCGACAGCACGCCCGTATCGCGCTGGTTCAGGATTGCATCGACGGCAATGGCGGTCTTGCCGGTCTGCCGGTCGCCCAGGATCAGTTCGCGCTGGCCGCGGCCGATGGGGATGGCGGCGTCGACCGCCTTGATCCCGGTCTGAAGCGGCACCTGTACCGGCGCGCGGTGCATGATCGGGGGGGCGGGCCGTTCGATGGGCATAAGGTTCTCTGCCTCGATGGCCTCGCCGCCATCCAGCGGGCGGCCAAGGCCATCGACCACCCGCCCGAAGAGACCCGCCCCGACGGGCACGTCGACCACCCGGCCCGTGCGGCGCACCGGGTCGCCGGGACGCAGGCAATCGGTCGGCCCCAGGACGATGACACCAGCGCGTTCGGTGCCGATATCGGAGGCGATCCCCATGACGCCACCGGCAAAGGCCAGCAATTCGTCGGCATGCAGGTCGGTGAAGCCCGCCACCTCGGCCACGCCGTTGCCCACCGAAACGATCCGCGCGATCTCGGCCATCTCGAGCACCGGATCGACCCGTGACAGCGCGTCCTCGAGCGGGGCGAAGAGGTCGCGGTGCAGATCGTCGAGCCTCATGGCGCGTTCCTCACGCTTTGGCGGGTGCACGATCGGACCGGCGTCTGCTGCTGCCCTCGATCACCTCGTCCAGCGTCGTTTCCAGTCGGCCGAGAAACCGGGTGGCGGACCACTCCACCGTCTGTTCGCCGATGGTCAGCCGCACGCCCAGCAGCAAGGCGTCATCTTCGCGATAGTCGACCTCGATGTCGGGGGCGATGTGCTCGTGGACGGCGCGCGTGATCCGGCTGCGCGCGGACGGCTCGAGAGGCACGCCGCTTTCCACCCTTGCAGGACCGTCCGCGCGCCGGGCTGCGTCCGACAGTTTCTCCCGTGCCTCTGCGTCAAGATCCGCCAGACGCTGCAGGAAGGTGGCCGCCACCTGCCCTGCGAGGTCGCTGCCCGCGTAATCCCGCAGCACACGGCCGACGATGTCGATCACCTGGTGACCGGCCCGCTGGCGCAGGCGGGCGGCGAAGGCATCGCGTTCCTCCTCCAGATGAGTTTCCCACGTCTTGCGCCGGGCCTCCATCTCCTTGCGAAGATCGTCTTCCAGCGCGGTTCGCAGGTCCGAGGCCTCCTGCCGGGCCGCGCGCAGCACCTCCTCGCGGCTGGCCTCCAGCTCCTGCTGTTTCTCGCGCAGGCGCGTCGCCTCGGCCTCGACCTCGGCGCGCGCGGCCTTGGCCTCGGACAGTCGGGTCTCGATCCGCTCTTCGCGGCGCGCCATCGCGTCGGTGATCGGACGGTAGAGGAACCGCTGCAACAGCCAGACCAGAACCAGGAAATTGACGATCTGGGCCGCAACGGTCAGCCAGTCGATCTGCATGGCATCAGCCTCCGGCGGCCTGACGGGCGGCCTCGATCGCGAGATCGGCGAAGGGGTTGGCAAAGATCAGGATCATCGACACCACGAAGCAGTAGATCGCCGTCGACTCGATCATCGCGAGGCTCACGAACAGCGTGCGCGTGATCGTGTTGGCGGCGTCAGGCTGCTGCGCGATGGCCTGCAGCGCCTGGCTGGCGGCCCTGCCCTCGGCCAGCGCCGGGCCGATCGAGCCGATGGCGATGGTCAGACCGGCGGTGAAGATCGAGACCGCGGCGATCCATGTTGCTGCATCCATGCTCAGTCTCCTGTCTCATTGGGGGGTGGATCGTCGGCCCTGTGGCGGCTGCGGCTGGCCGATCCGATATAGACCATCGCGAGGATGGCGAAGATGTAGGCCTGGATCAGGCCGGTCAGCAGGCCCAGAACCTGCATCACCACCGGGAAGAAGAAGGGCGCGACGGAAATCAGGATGCCCACGATGACCGTGCCGCTCATCACGTTGCCGTAGAGACGCACCGCCAGCGCGATGGTGCGGGAAATCTCGCCGATCAGGTTGAAGGGCAGCATCAGCGGCGTTGGCTGCACATAGCTGCGCAGGTAGCCGGCGATGCCGCGTGCGCCGATGGAAAACAGCGGCACCGCGATCAGCACGCAGATCGCCAGCGCCGCCGTGGTCGACAGCGATCCGGTCGGCGGCCGGTAGCCCGGCACGATACCGAGCAGGTTGGCCGTGGCGATGAACAGGAAGAGCGTGCCGATGAAGGGCAGGTAGCGGCGGGGCCTGTCGGCCCCGACCTCGGCGATCTGGTCGCGGATCGTGGTGACGATCACCTCGAGCGCGACCTGCCAGCGCGAGACGCGTTCGCCCTCGCTCAGCCGCGCGGTGATCGCCCATGAGCCAAGCACCAGCAATGCCATCACCACCCAGGTAAAGGCGATCGTGGCGTTGAGCCGCAGGCCTCGCCATTCGTAGAGAACCCAGGCGTCGGGGCTTATTTCCATGTCGTATCCCCCGGCGTTGCCGCACCCAGCCAGCGCGTGGCGGCGACGCGCAGGGCAATGAACCCGGCCACTGCCGCGGCAATGCCCTGGGCCGGCAGCCCCAGCGCGGCCGCCGCCATCAGGGTGCCGATCAGCAGGGCCACGCGGGCAAGGCCGAGTGCGACGAAGACGCGAACGCCGCTCCTGTCCCGCGGCAGGGACCGCACCGCGACCCAGAGCAGGCCAAGATAGATCGCCCCGAGGGCTGCGCCCACCAGGGCACCCGCGAGAACTGACATGAGGGAAAGGGTCATCCTGCCCCCTCACGCGTCGCTGCATGCCGGTCAGTCATCGCGGCCCTCGCGCTGAACCCAGTACCACGCGTTGATCGCCCCGAGCACCGCGCCGGCCAGCAGCAGCGCCAGCGTCCAGGACAGCTCGCCCGGCCAGCGCCGATCGATCCACAGCCCCAGTGCGGTGCCGGCGACAATGGGCACCGCGACGGACCAGCCCACCAGCCCGAACATGCCCAGCCCGTACCACACGCTTTCACGGCGATGCTTGCGCGCCTTTTCCATCTGCTGCGCCTTGCGCGCGATGGTTTCGGTCTCGCTGTCGCGTCTTTCGGTCATCCCCCTGTCCCCCCCAGATCGCGAAAGCGGCGGATCATGCTGGCTTCGAGACGAGCCAGCGCGGCGCGGCCCTCGCGTTCCTCCTCGTCATGCTGATGGAACTCGGCCACGACGCGCGCGCGCAGCGCGCCCAGATCGTCACCCTCGACCGCACCTCGCACTGCAACGCGCACGTCGTCGCCGCATTTCACCAGGGTGCCGGAATTGATCGCGACGAAACGTTCCGCGCCCTCCTTCGTCTCGTAGAGCAGGATGCCGGGGACCAGTTCGCTGACAAGATCGACATGGCCCGGCCACATCCCGAAATGTCCGCCGGGCGCCTCGGCCACGATGCGCCGGACGGGGAGATCGATACAGACGGCCATGGGGGTGATGACCTCAAGTCGCATCGGGGGCCTCCGCAGCCTCGGTCAGATCGTCGATCGCGCCGATCATGTAGAAATCGCCCTCGCCGCGCTTGGCGAACTCTCCGCCAAGGATACGCTCGCAGCTGTCCAATGTCTCGTCGAGCGGGACGAAGCGCCCCTTGGTGCCGGTCATCGCCTGTGTGGAAAAGAACGGCTGGGTCAGGAACCGTTCCAGTTGTCGGGCCTGGCGGACGGTGGCGCGGTCATGCTCGGACAGTTCCTCCAGACCCAGCATCGCGATGATGTCCTTGAGATCATCGTATTCGGCCAGGGTGTTGCGCACCTCCTGGGCAATCCGGTAATGGCGCGGGCTGACCGTACCGGGCGTGAGCATCCGGGAATAGGATTTCAGGGGGTCGATGGCCGGATAAAGCCCCTCGGACGCCTTCTTGCGCGAGAGCACGATCGAGGCCGAGAGATGGGCAAAGGTATGCGTGGCGGCCGGGTCGGTGAAATCGTCGGCCGGCACATAAACCGCCTGGATCGAGGTCATCGTGCCGCGGTCGGTCGAGCAGATGCGTTCCTCGAGTTCGGCCAGTTCGGTGCCAAGCGTCGGCTGGTAGCCCACCCGGCTCGGGATGCGGCCCAGCAGGCCCGACACTTCCGCTCCTGCCTGCACGAAGCGAAAGATGTTGTCGATCAGCACCAGCACATTGCGGCGCATGTCGTCGCGGAAATACTCGGCCATGGTCAGCGCGGCATGGCCCACGCGAAAGCGCACCCCGGGGCTTTCGTTCATCTGGCCGAACATCATGACGGTGTTGGCAAGAACACCCGCCTCACCCATTTCGCGATAGAGTTCCTCGGCCTCGCGCGAGCGTTCGCCGATCCCGCAGAACAGGCTTACGCCGTCATACTCGGCGACCATGTTGTGGATCATCTCGGTGATCAGCACCGTCTTTCCGACGCCCGCGCCGCCGAAGAGCCCCGCCTTGCCGCCGCGCTCCAGCGGGCTCAGAAGGTCGATCGCCTTGATGCCCGTCTCGAAGATCCGGCCATCGACCCGCCGCTCGGACAGGGGCACTGGCGCGCGCAGGATCGGGCGGCGGGGAAGGTCGGGCAGCGGTGGGCCGTCGTCGAGGGTCTCGCCGAACAGATCGAACATCCGGCCCAGCACCGCCCCGCCCACCGGCACGTCGATGGGGCCGCCTGTGTCGCGCACGGCCAGTCCGATGCGCAACTCTGAGGACGGGTTCATCACCAGCCCGCGCGCCAGACCCTTGCCCGGCAGACCGGCGACCTCGATCACGATCTCCGGGTCGGTCAGGGTCACCAGGCGGTTCGTGATCGCCGGCAACGCGCCGTCGAAGCGGATATCGGCGACACCGCCGCCCAAGCGCACGATATGGCCGATCCGGATGTCACGATCCGTCATTTCGAACGACCCGCTCTCCTCATCCTGACAGACTGGCGCATCCCGCCGCCGAATACATCGGTACAGTGCAGTTCGCGGCGGTCAGGTGCGACGCATCACCGCCGAGTTGCCGACGGCCGAGGGGGTCATCCCCGCGTTCCTCATCCGAAGCGGGACATGGCGCTGTGGAAGGCGGCAGAGATTTTGTCCCATGCCTTGTCGAAACCCGCCTTCACATCGTCCCAAGCGTCGCCGCTGGCTTCGTGCAGGTCCTTCAGCTTCGCTTCGGCCTCGTCACGGTGCTTGCGCGCCGCGTCGAGCTGCTTTTGGTACGCGATCTTGGCGTCGGCCTCGGCCTCGTCCACCTTTGCCTTCATTTTGTCGATCTCGGCGTTCCATTGGTCGATCTTCGCCTTCGCATTTTCGATATATTGATCACGTTCGGTCATGGTGTGTTCCCCTTGGCCTTCGAATCAAGGCACTCTTGCCGACACTTTGTACGGCAAGAAAAACGGCCTCGCACTGATCCACAGCATAGACAGACGGCCCCTTCGGCCCCTTCATGCGGCTTTCAGCAAAAGGGGCGCAGCACATGTCGGAAACGCCAACGCTTTCACTGCCCGTCGTCGACCTCGCCCGCGAGAATGACTCGTTCCGCAAGGTCGTGTGGACGGGTGACAAGACGCAACTCGTCCTCATGGCCATCCCCGCGGGTGGCGAGATCGGCGGCGAGGTGCATGAGGGGCACGACCAGCTGCTCTATTTCGTGGCAGGTTCTGGCGTGGCCAGGATCGGCGAGACCGAGTGCGAGGTCGGTGAGGGTGACGTCAGTATCGTGCCCTCGGGCATATTTCACAACATTCGCAACACCGGATCGGGGATTTTGAAGCTCTTCACCACCTACAGCCCGCCCGAGCACGAACCGGGCACAGAGCACGCCACGAAGTCCGAGGCGGACACGGACGCGTGATCCCGTGAACTTCCGCGATTTGGTCGTCTTGCGGACCGGTACACGCCGGTTGGGCACCGGGTCGTGACCAAGCCCACGGATTGACGTCGCATCGTCGCAGTTCGCGCAGCGATATCGCGACGGGCGGTGCCGATGATGTCGGGGCGGACCTTTCGGATCGCAAGGCAATCGGGCATGATGCGCTGGCTTGAACGCAGGACGGCCATCCGCCCTGGAGCCGCGAAATGATTCATGTTTTCAGGCGCCTTTGTGCCTGACAAAGGCCTTCCGAATGACCCGCCCGTCCGAAACCGAATTGCCCCTGCTTGTCGATGCCCCGCCCGAGGAACCTTCGGGAAAGGCGGGTCGATTTCGCAAGCGATACCTGCTTGTGCTTCTGATCCCGGTCTTCATGTTCGCAGGTGCGGTTATCGGCCTCTACTTCCAACCGCCCGGCCTTCAGAAGTTCTACGCGCTGACGGGCCTGCAACCGGGAGGAGGATCGAACGCGCCGATTGCGCTGCCGCCGAATATCGAGCTGCCGCAGGACATGGTCGAGACGATGCTGCCCACCGATGTCGTGGGGCTTGCGCGGGTGATGCCGCGGGGCGATGTAGCCGTCGTGGCCGCGCCCTTTGGCGCGAGCGATGCGCGGGTCTCGGAAATCCTCGTCGCGGTCGGCGATCGGGTCGAGCGCGGCGTGCCGCTGGCCTATCTCGACAATCGTGCGTCCCTCGAAAGCGCCGTTTTCCTGGCGGAAGCCAATCTTGCGATCCGGCAAGCGGCGCTTGTGCAGACCCGAAGCGCCGTGCAGGCCAGCCGGGACGAGGCGCAGGCCACGCTGGATCAGGCCCAAAGCACATATCTCGAAGCGCAGGCGACGCTGGAGCGGAGCGAAGAACTGGTCGAACGCGGCGTCTCGACCAGCGTTTCGCTGGATGCCGCGCGCACGGCCGCCGAGGCCGCCGCGCTCGCGGTCACCCGTGCCGAGGCGACGCTGGCGCGGTTCTCGTCCGCCGAGATCGACGCGCAGCCCGATGTCGTGGTGGCGGCGCGCAACGTGGAGGCGGCCGAGGCCGAGCTTGCGCGCACAAACCTCGATCTGTCGCGTGCCCTCATCGTCGCGCCGATCACGGGTACGATCCTCGACATCCATGCCACGCCCGGACAGCGCCCCCCCTCTGAGGGTGTCATGGAGATGGGCGACATCAGCCAGATGACGGCCGAGGTGGAAGTCTACCAGGACCGGATCGCGGCGGTTCGGCCAGGCCAGCCCGTGGAGCTTGTGGCAAACGCCATCGGGCGCACCCTGCACGGAACGGTCCAGAGCATCGGTCTGACGGTGGGACGGCAAGGGCTGATCTCGGATGACGTGGCGGCGAACACCGATGCACGGGTGATCCGGGTCGTCGTGGCACTCGACGACCCGTCATCCGAGATCGCCTCACGCTTCACCAACCTTGAAGTCATTGCCCGGATCGACACCGGTGCGGGCGGGCGGGCCACCCGATGAGCCGTCTGCTCGAACGGCTGCTCGGTCGATTGCCCATCGGCTGGCTGCAACTTGTCCACCAGCGCGGGCGGTTCGCCGCCGCGTTGTCCGGCGTTGCCTTCGCGAATGTCCTGGTCTTCGTCCAGCTTGGTCTCATGAGCTCGATGGGCGTCTCGACGCTGCGCCCCTATCAGTTCTTCCAGGGCGATATCCTGATCTCTGCCGCCGACGCCAACACATTGACAGAAGGCGGAAACGTCGCGCGGCAGTGGATGCTTCAGGCCCTTGCCGACCCGGATGTCGTGGCGGGCATGGGATTGTTCGTCGCGCTGGTGCCCTGGGACCGGGGCGAGACCGACATCAGCCTGACAACCTTCGGCATCGACCCCTTCCGCGCCGATTTCCTCGCGCCAGAAATCGCCGCCGACATCGGCGTGCTGCAAGTTCAAGACGCAGCCATCCTCGACCGGCTCGCCCGCGGGCTCACGCAGGAGGAAGCGGCGGCGATCCGGCTGCAGACACCGCTTTCCTTTGAGTCGCAAGGAAGGACCCTGACCGCCTACGACACCTTCGCAGGGGGTGGGGGCTTTGGCGGAGACGGATACCTTCTGGTGTCCGACCAGACCTTTCTGTCGCTGTTTCCCGCGCGCAGTTCCGGCGCCCCGGATCACATCCTGTTGCGCCTGTCGCCCGGGGCACAGCCCGACGCGGTGGCAGATCGGCTGAAGACTCTGATTGCCGACCCGACGCTGCGCATTCGCAGTTATGCCGATGCGATGGACGAAGAGGTGCGGTTTCAGCAGACGCAGCGGCCCACCGGCGTCATCTTCGGCTTCGGCGTGCTGATCGGCGTCCTCGTGGGGATCGTGATCGTCTTCCAGGTCTTGTCCGCCGATGTCGCCGATCACTTGCGGGAATACGCAACCTTCAAGGCCATGGGCTACGGGCAGAGCTTCTTCCTTGGCGTCGTCGTCGAGGAGGCGGTCATCCTCGGCATGCTCGGCTTCATTCCGGGTGTCATCGCCGGTTGGGGCATCCTGACTCTGATGGCCAGGGTGACGACCTTGCCCCTGTTCATATCGTTCGGGATGGCAGTCACCGTTTTCATCGGCACCGTCGTGTTTTCGGCCTTGTCCGGGATGATCGCGACTCGGCGGCTGGCCGCCGCCGACCCGGCGGATCTGTTCTGAAGATGCCAGACGAGGATTTCTCCATTCAGGCCAGCGCCCTGAACCACTGGTTCGGAACGGGCGAGGCGCGCAAGCAGGCGTTGTTCGATATCGATCTGCGGATCAAGCGCGGCAGTTTCGTCGTGATGGTCGGCGCCTCGGGGTCCGGCAAGACCACGCTGCTGACCCTGCTGGGCTGCTTGCGCGAAATACAGGATGGCTCCGTCATCCTGCTGGGCAAGGAACTGCGCCACGCGACGCCCGCGCAGAACGTCCGTCTGCGGCGACGCCTCGGCTTCATCTTCCAGGCACACAACCTTCACGAAAGCCTAACCGCACGCCAGAACGTGCTGATGGGTCTGCAGGTGAAGGGTCATATCGACAAGACCGCGTCGGATCGCGCCGCGGCCCATGTTCTGGGTCTTCTCGGGCTTGCCGACCGGCTCGATTACCTGCCCGCGAACCTCTCGGGCGGGCAGAAGCAGCGGGTTGCGATCGGCCGGGCCATCGTGGGCAACCCGGACGTCGTTCTGGCCGACGAGCCCACGGCCGCCCTCGACTGGGACACGGCCGCCAACGTGGTCGATCTTCTGAAGCGGCTGGGACAGGCGCGGGGCACCAGCACTCTGATGGTCACGCATGACAATCGCATTCTCGATCGTGCGGACCGGGTCCTGACGCTGGAGGATGGCCGTCTTGTCGGGGACGAAGACCGGCGCGCTTAGGGGAATGCCGCGGACGAAGGGGTCGCGGCCATCCCGGCTGCCCGGCGGTTGGGCATGTCGGGATTACGGCCTGCGAACGGAGTTGCCGCCGGCGATGATCCGGTTGATGAGAACTGCCACGGCCCGGTGCGTTTCGACGTCCGGGCCGGTGGCGTTCTCGTGGGTCGCCGCGGCATCACGGAGAACCCCCATGATCTCGTGCTCGGGCAAAAGCTTGTGATCGTTCATCGCAAGCAGAAGCGCTTCGCAGATCGAAAGGGCCGCCATGCCGGCATGATCTGTCTGGTCGGGCATCGTGGGCAATCCTTGCTACGAAGTGGCGTGGTTGACCCTGGCGTGCCAACTGATCCGCCCTTTGTCGCAGGAAATGCGGTATGATGGACTGATCTGAAGCAGTCGCCGGGTCGAAATCTTCCGGTATGGCAAGCATAGGGGATCGTCACCACCGCGAGGGGCCCATGAACATCACGGCGACCAGCCCGCTCACCCGCAAGCTCTCGGCCTTCGTCGTCTTGTCGGAGGCCGAGCTTGTGGTGCTCCGACGCCTGCACCAGCGCCGCCGGACCTTCGTCGCAGGGCGGGACATGGTGCATCAGGGGCAGTCCGGGCAGGCGGCCTACATTCTGTCCGCGGGTTGGGTCTGTTCCTACAAGCTGCAGCCCGACGGGACGCGGCAGATCGTGGATTTCCAGGTGCCCGGGGATTTCCTCGGCTTGCGCAGCGTTCTCTTGCGCACCTCGGACCACAGCTTCGAACCGATCGTGGACATCGAGGCTGCCGAAGTGCTGACGAGCGACCTTCTCGAGGCGTTCGCGCAGACCCCTCGCCTGGCGACCGCGATTCTCTGGGCGGCGTCACGGGACGAGGCGATGGTGGTCGAGCACCTCGTCGGGATCGGCCGGCGCGATGCGGAGGCCCGCATGGCGCATTTCCTGCTGGAGCTGGGGTCGCGGCTGGCGCTGGTGGGCATGGGCGGCAAGGAAGGGTACGACTGCCCGCTGACGCAATACCACCTTGCCGATGCGCTGGGGCTGAGTGCGGTCCATGTGAACCGCGTCCTGCGGCAGCTGCGCGAGGACGGGCTGGTGACCTTTCGGGACGGCCATGTGACGTTTCACGACCATGGGCGGCTGGTGGAACTCGCCGGGTTCGATCCGGGATATCTGGATCAGATCGGGCCGCTCCTGAAATGAGAGGACCGCCCTCCTTTGCTCGGCAGGCGGCCCCGGTGATCACGTCAGACGCCGGAGGTCACGCGAGAGCGTGGGTCGCCGCATCGAGTTCCTTGTTGGTCTCGGCGTCGTTCTTCGCCGTGTGCGCCTTCGCGGCGGCCTGGTAGTGCTTCAGGGCCGCGTCCTTCTTGGGGCCCGAAGGTGCCTTGTCCCACACTGCCTTGACGGATTTCATCTTGTCGGCGGTCCTGGTCTGTTCGGGAGTCATTGGAATTGTCCTTTCATGGACGGTCCGAGAATAAGAAGCGTGCCGGTATGTCGACCCTCTCGGGACCGGCGCGCCCACACGCTTCTCGGGTACTCGGAAATACCGTGCCGCCAAACATTCGGCGGGCACGTCTCACTTAGCCGATGTCCGAGCCCTGCCGCACTGACGCAGGTTAGTCCGGACGCCTGCCGAAGGTCGATCTGGTCGGCGGCCGGGTCGGGAGTGGGTGCCGAAACACACACATCGGCAACCCGTCCACGGACGCGTGACCTGACCGACGCTCCCGAAAGGCCCATCTCAAGTCACGGGCGTTTGCTGGTGGGAGATTCTCAGCCATCTGTCGTCATCGTGAAGGTATGTGGACGCGCAGAGCGCCTTGGTGATCGGCACGTCGGGTTTCTCGGCCGAGACACGGTAGGTGAGGATGGCGATGTCACCACACCGCGTCACGCGCCGCTCGGCCATGGCGATAGACCGCCAGCCGGTCCTCTCCCGAAGATGGGTCCAGATCTGGTCTCCCTGGAGGATGCCGGGCGGATAGGGAAAGATCATGACGGCGTTGGTCGCCGTCGTCGCGCGCGCGCTGTCCACGCCGCTGGTCCAGAAGTGTTCCTCGATATCCCAGAGGACCTCCTGCTCGCCTGGCGACAGGGTGCCGGCCTTGTGGGCGGCATGACCCGGCGTCCTGGCGTTCCGAGTGGAAACGGTCATTCGCCTGACCCCGATCCGCCAGCCAACAGCACTTGAAACAGCACGACCAGAATCGCGAAGATCGCCCAGAGCGTACGGCTTGCGCCCAGGCGGCCATCGGCGACCGTCGAGGCCGCCTGCATCAGGGGGCCTTTGGGCGGGCCTGCCGGAAGCAGCTGGCTCAGGTCCCGTGCAACCCTGCCGTGATCGCCCGCGAGCGCGGGCACGTCCCGAAACCGTGACAGCAATGCCCCCAGCCGCACGCGCGCGGCGTCGCGCCCCAGCGTGACAAGATCGGCGGTTTCGGTCCAGGGGTCGAGACCGAGCCGCGCGAGCGTCGAGAGAACCGTCACGACATATCCGTTCCGATCCTCCCCGACGGGGGCATAGAGAAAGCGCTCGAACTCGGGCGGGTGCGGGTTGAGAGCATTGGGTTCGGGCATGGTGATTCCGTCCCTTGGTTGCAGGGGCGCGGATCGCCCCGGTTCCCCCAAGGCTACGCCCCGGTCCGCCCCGGCGCCCTTACACAGGTCAGTGCTGCGGACTCTCCGAGGGCGGGGCGCAAAAGGTTCGGAGCCTGGGACTAACATGCGTCAGCGCCCGTCGAATGATCCTGACCTACAGGAAGGGAGATCGTTCGGCCGTGCAGGCCCTTGAACCGATGCGAAGGGCGCAGCACGAATACGACCACCGCGAAACCGACGACGACGTCGAAGACTTCACCCGGCGCGCGGCCCGGGCGGCGAACGGGCACGCTCCAGCGGAGTCATTCGACGGAAAGCGCGGTAACAGGACGAACCTGGTCTGGCAGGAGAAAGCCGATGAGACACAACAAGAAACCGACGACACATCCGCTGGCACGACTGATCCCGAGGCGGGCTGTCATGGCCGGCGTGATCGCGTCTCTTGCCTTTCCGGTGGTCGCACAGGATGGAACCGGCCCGGTTCCGCAGAACGCGCAGACGCGGAGCCATGGCGGGGGATGGGACTGTGATCTCGGCTTCCGCGCGAGCGGCGGAGCCTGCGTTGAAGTCCATCTGCCTCAGAACGCCTATGCGACCGGACACTCCTACGGGCCGGGCTGGGCGTGCCGCCGCGGGTACGAAGAGGTTGGCGGGATATCCTGCAATCCGATCCCGGTGCCCGCCAATGCCTTCCTCCGGTCTTCCGGCTACGATTGGCAATGTGACCGCGGGTACCGGCAGGAGCGCGACGCATGTGTGTCCATCGTTCTGCCCAGGCATGCCTATCTGACAGAGGATACCTCCGGGGCGGGTTGGGCATGTGATCGCGGTTACAAAGCGGATGCGGGGACCTGCCTGCCGATTTCCGTGCCGGAGAACGCATATCTGACCAATGCAAGCCATGGCGCCGCCTGGGCGTGCGAAAGAGGATTTGTCGAGACCGAGGGGAGGTGCGGCGCCGTTGTCATCCCGGCAAATGCCTTCCTGGACCCGGACGCCTACGGTCCGGGCTGGCGCTGCGGGCGTGGATACGAGCCGCTGAACGGCGCCTGCGTCGCCATCGATCTGCCGGAGAACGCCTATCTCGATCGATCCGGCAACCGGTGGCGCTGCGACCAGGGCTTCCGGCTTTCGGGTGGAGCCTGCGTCCTTGGCCGATAATGTGCATGCTCCTCCTCGTGCCGGCGGCTCCGGCATTCGCGTCAGCATCGGGTGCCGTCTGCGCTACAGCTTCCCCCAGCCGACGCCGCTGATCGCGCTGCTGAACGTGCACTACTCGCGCTTCGGGGACCTGGAGCGCGCAGATTATCTTGTGACGTCGCCGAGTGTGCCGCTCGAGAGCTACCGGGACGGCTTCGGCAACTGGTGTACGCGCCTCCTGGCTCCGGCGGGCGACTTCTCCCTGTCGACCGATGGCGTCTTCCGCGACACTGGCCGACCCGATCCCGCGTTTCCTGACGCGCAGCAGCACGCGGTTCAGGATCTGCCATCCGAGACGCTCGTATTCCTGCAGGGAAGCCGGTACTGCGATACCGACCTTCTGTCGGAGGAAGCGTGGCGCCTTTTCGAGACCACCGAACCCGGATGGTCACGGGTTCAGGCGATCTGCGATTTCGTGCACGGGCATGTCCGCTTCGACTACATGCAGGCGAAGGCGACACGCACCGCGTCACAGACCCTGGCCGAGCGGCAGGGTGTCTGCCGCGATTTTGCCCATCTCGCCATCGCCTTGTGTCGCTGCATGAACATTCCGGCGCGCTACTGCACCGGATATCTGAGTGACATCGGTGAGCCCCTGCCGCATCCGCCCGGGGACTTCGCCGCGTGGATGGAGGTGTTCCTTTCTGGCGAATGGATGATGTTCGATCCCCGCAACAACAAACCGCGGTTTGCGAGAATTCTGATCGCCCGCGGTCGCGATGCCGCCGACGTGCCCCTGACCCAGACATTCGGCCAGAACACTTTGACGGAATTCAAGGTGTGGACCGACGAACTGGCATGACCTCGGTTTCCTTTGCGGCGCACCATCGTAATTCGGGTCGCCAGCCCCCATGTTGATATCATCGGTGCCAAACATCCCGGTCCGTTGTGGACGAGGAATTCGGCACCGGCCAATCAAAGGATCGATGACATGTCCTTCAAGGACCTGAGCGCCAGGGCTGCGGCCGCAACGACGCCGGAGCCTGCCGAAACAGCAAAGGCCCCTGCCAACGCGAACGATCCCAAGGCCACCGGCAAGGAAGTGCCACCGAAATCCAAGACACCTTGAGACGTGCACAGGCCATGCGCCCCTTTCATAAAGGGGGCGCGGACCGCCCGCGGCACCACGGGAGAGGATCAAGCCGATGGACGATCTGACGAGCAGGACCGTTGCGGTTTTCGCCCGACAGTTCACCGTTCCGGACTTTGCCGAGACGCTCCCGGCGGGCGAGTACGAGATCGAAACCGAACTGGTTTCGCCCTTGGACCATCTGCATCCCGAGGCCTGGAAAGCGTCCGTTCTGGTGAAGCTTCATCCTCGGACTTCGCATCCCGGGCTTGCGAGGACCCTGACCGTTTCCCTTGCCGACCTCGACCATGCACGTGCCAGGGACAAGCTGACGGGCAGGGCGTTGTCCGACGTCTTCCTCGAGGAAATGCTGGCCGATCCGATGGTGCGCCTCGTGATGCAGGCCGATGGCGTCTCCGAGGCGTATCTGAGACATCTCTACTCGGGGCGCGGGACGCCCCGGTTCGACAGGGATCTGCCGGAGTTGACATCGGTCAGCCAACGGGCACGGGACAAATCGTCAATCCAGGCCGCCGAAAACGAAGGCATGCCTTCACGGCCGGAAACGTCGCCACCCTCGCGCACCCGACTCGCAGCAGGGCAGACATGACGGCGAACAAGATGATGGCTCAAGCCGCAACGCTCGACATTGCGCCCGAACGGGCCTTGGGCGACATACCACGCGAGCGTCGGTGCCTTCGCTGCGACGCCGTATTCAGGAGCGAAGGCTTCGGAGAGCGTATCTGCCGGCGCTGCAAGGGGTTGAATGCCTGGCGAAACGCCGCTGCCGTCAGCCCGGGCGCGTCTCGCCGCCGCTGACCGGCATCGGGCGCATGCCGTCCTCATCGAACCGCGCTGGATCTCCGGTTTTCCGGACCGGGCCTGAGCAAGCTCTACGAGCGCACCAGCGTCGTGATCACAACGAACCTCAGCTTCAGCGAATGGGCCACGGTCTTCGGCGACGCCAAGATGACCACCGCCCGGCTCGACCGGCTTACCCACCGCTGCCACATTCTGGAGACCGGAAACGACAGCTTCCGCTTCAAGGCCGGTTCAGCCGCCGCGCGCAAGAAGTAAGGAGACAAGCCATCCCTTGATCCCAGAATAACACGAAATCCATAGTCAGACGTGGCTCACTTCTCGATGGAAAACCCGGCTCAATTCTGGGTGGAAATCAACATGCGGGCGCGCCTGATTTCCCTCTCCGCCGGACAGGCGGCTGAGAGATCTGCCGCCGATATTCGCTTGTTCGCGCGACCATGTTCCCCCATTGTTCCCATGAGCTTCCCGCCTGTCCGCCGTGGTCACGTGAGGGCCAGCCGCTTGTTGGCCATCGGCGTGGACGGATCCGGGCAGCAAAGGGAAACCGCTGCCCGAGGGCGAGCGGTCATCACGGGCCAGGACTGCGAACACCGATGCGACCGGATCCCTTTCACCTTCGCCCCGCCCGCATGCACGAGGCCGAGGGGTCGGGGCGCCGCGCCTTTGCGGTGTTCCAGGCCGCGCGCCATCCCGGCCCGCTGGTCTGGATCCTGCCCGCCCATGCCCCCCAGATGCCGATGCTGCCCGGTCTGCCGCCGGGAATCGCCAGCCGCCTGCACCTGCTGCGGCCGAAGGGCGAGATCGACCTCATGTGGGCGACCGAGGAATCGCTGCGCGCCGCCCCTGTCGGCCTGGTGATCGCCGAGCCGGAAAAGCCCCTGTCGCTGATCGCGGGCCGCCGGTTGCAACTGGCGGCCGAGGCTGGGCAAACCACTGGCCTCATGCTGATCCGCGAGGGCGCGGGCAGCAACGCCGCCGAGACGCGCTGGCGCTGCGAGCCCCTTGCCACCGATGCGGCGGACTCGACTCTGCACCGCTGGTCCCTTATCAAGAACAAAAAGGGAACAATTGGATTGCGGACCTTGCACTGGGATGGCACATCGGCTGCTTTCGATCTGGTTTCCACGGCTGGCGAGCGACACGAGCCTGCGCCGCCGCCCCGTCCCGGGGCCGTTCGCGCTGACCTTGCGTTCGGGCAATGCCGACCACCTGCACTGCCTGACCCCTGAGGCCGAGGCGCGCGGGTTGTCGCGCGGCATGGCGCTTGCCGATGCCCGCGCGATCTGCCCCGATCTGGCCACCCGCCCCGCCGGTCTGGCGCGCGAGGCGGCGGCGCTGGCCGGCCTGCGCCGCTGGGCGGGGCGTTATGCGCCGATGGTGGCGGCCGACGGGCCGGACGGGCTGATCGCGGACATCACCGGCGTGGCGCATCTTTTCGGCAGCGAGGAGGAGTTGCGCGCCGACCTGCATGCCCGGCTGGACCGTGCGGGGCTGACGGCGGCCAGCGCCATCGCCGGCAGCCGTGGGGCGGCCCATGCGCTGGCGCGGCATGGCGGCGGGATCGTGACCGAGGGCGCGCTGGCCGAGGGGGTCGGGCGGCTGCCGGTCTCGGCGCTGCGCATCGACCATGCGACGGCCGAGGCGCTGGCGCGCGTGGGGCTGACCCGCATCGCCGATCTGACCGCGCTGCCGCGGGCGCCGCTCGCCCGGCGCTTCGGGCCGGGGCTGGTGCTGCGGCTGGACCAGGTCCTGGGCCATCAGCCCGAACCAGTGGCCGCGGACCCCGATCCGCCGCATTTCGGGGTGCGGATGACCCTGCCCGAGCCGATCGGGTTGCAGGCCGATGTGATGGCGGGGCTGGCCCGCCTGCTCGACCGGCTTTGCCGGATGCTGTCCCTGCATCACCGCGGTGCGCGGCGGCTGCGGCTGGAGTTGCGCCGGGTGGATCGCGGCACCGCCCATATCGAGATCGGCCTTGCCCGCCCGCTGCGCGACCCCGACCGGATCGCGGCGCTGTTCGTCAAGGGGGTGCAGGAGATCGACGCCGGTTTCGGCATCGACGCGCTGCGGCTGAGCGCGACGGTCACCGAACCGCTGGCGCCCGAACAGATCGGCGGTGGCGTTGCGGTGCGGGGCGAGGATGCGCTGGCCGATCTGGTCTCGCGGCTGGGCAACCGGATCGGCTTTGACCGGGTGCTGCGCCTGCTGCCCGCCGACAGCCGCATCCCCGAGCGCAGTTTCCTGATCGCCCCCGCCGCCTACAGCGCCCCCGCTCCGGAACCGCCGCACCGCGGCCCCGCGCGGCCGATCACGCTCTTTCCGCCCGAGCCGGTCAGTGCCGTTTCCGGCCACCCGCCCGCGCGGTTTCGCTGGCGGCGGATGGACTTCGCCACGCTACGTGCCATCGGCCCGGAACGCATCGCGCCGGAATGGTGGCTGGACGATCCGGCCTGGCGCACGGGGCTGCGCGATTACTGGCGGATCGAGACGAAACAGGGCCCGCGGCTGTGGCTTTTTCACACGCCGCAGGCGCCCGGCTGGCAGGTGCAGGGGGAATTCGCATGACCCGCTATGCCGAGCTGTGCGTGACCACCAATTTCACCTTCCTCACCGGCGCCTCGCATCCCGAGGAACTGGTGGTGCGCGCCGCCGAACTGGGGCTGGACGCCATCGCGATCACCGACCGCAATTCGGTCGCGGGGGTGGTGCGGGCGTTCTCGGCGCTGAAGGAACTGGCGCGGCTGGCGGATGAAGGCCCCGCGATCCGTTCGCAGCGGATGATGGACCATTCCAGCCGGCAGAGCGTCACGGCGGACACCGTACCCCTTGCCCGGCCCGCGATGCTGCCGAAGCTTGTCGTGGGGGCCCGGCTCGTGCTGGCCGACAGCCCGGTCGAGTGGCTGGCGCTGCCCGCCGATGCCGCCGCCTGGTCGCGGCTGACGCGGATGCTGTCACTCGGCAAGCGGCGGGCGGCAAAGGGGCAATGCCACCTTACCCGCGCCGATCTTGAGGCGTGGGGCGAGGGCCTGATCCTGATCGCGCTGCCCCCCGACCCGATGGAACATGACACCCCCCCGGACCTGCGCCGCCTTGCCCGCCGCTTTCCGGGGCGCTGCTTTCTGGGGGCGGCGCCGCAGTATGACGGGCGCGACAAGGTCCGGCTCGACCGGCTGGCCGGGATGGCGCAGGCGACCGGCCTGCCGATGGTCGCGGTGGGCGCGGTGCTGATGCACCGCGCCCACCGCCGCCCGCTGGCCGATGTGCTGACCTGCCTGCGCGAGGGCTGCACCATCGACACGATCGGCACCCGGCGCCTTGCCAATGGCGAACGACGGCTGAAATCGGGGGCCGAGATGGCGCGGCTGTTCCACCGCTACCCCGCCGCGATCCGCCGCACGATCGAGATCGCCGATGCCTGCGCCTTCCGGCTGGATGACCTGCGCTATCAGTACCCGGACGAGGCCCGGGACGGCGAACCCGCGCAGGACCGGCTGGAGCGGCTGACGCGCGAGGGGCTGGCCTGGCGCTATCCCGAAGGTCCGCCGCCCAGGATCGTGGCCCGCGTCGACAAGGAACTGACCCTGATCCGCGAGGTGGGCTACGCGCCCTATTTCCTGACCGTCCACGACATCGTGCAGTTCGCGCGATCCCGCGGCATCCTCTGCCAGGGGCGTGGCTCGGCGGCCAATTCGGTGGTCTGCTACCTGCTGGGCATCACCGAGGTGCCGCCCGAATCCATCACCCTGATCTTCGAGCGGTTCATCTCGAAGGAACGCGGCGAGCCGCCCGATATCGACGTGGATTTCGAACACGAGCGCCGCGAGGAGGTGATCCAGTGGATCTATGACCGCTACGGCCGCCACCGTGCCGGGCTGACCGCCACGGTGATCCATTTCCGAAGCCGCGCCGCGATCCGCGAGGTCGGCAAGGTCATGGGGCTGAGCCAGGACGTGATCGCGCGGCTGTCGGGGCAGATCTGGGGCTGGTCCTCGACCGCGCCGGGCGAGGATCGGCTGCGCGAGGCGGGATTGAACCCCGCCGACCATCGCGTCAGGCTGGCCACCCGCCTGATCGCCGAGATCATCGGCTTTCCCCGCCACCTGTCCCAGCATGTCGGCGGCTTCGTCATCACCCAGGGCCGGCTGGATGAACTCTGCCCGATCGAGAACGCGGCGATGGAGGATCGCACCGTCATCGAATGGGACAAGGACGACATCGACGCGCTGGGGCTGATGAAGGTGGACGTGCTGGCGTTGGGGATGCTGACCGCGATCCGCAAGGCGTTCGGGCTTCTGGAAACCCATCTCGGGCAGCACCTGACCCTGGCCAATGTCCCGCCCGAGGATCCTCGGGTCTATGACATGCTCTGCCGCGCCGATGCCATCGGCGTGTTCCAGGTCGAAAGCCGGGCGCAGCTGAACTTCCTGCCCCGGATGCGGCCGCGCACCTTCTACGATCTGATCTGCGAGGTCGCCATCGTCCGCCCGGGGCCCATCCAGGGCGGCATGGTGCATCCCTTCCTGAACCGACGGATGGGCCGCGAGCCGGTCGAGGATCTGGGCCCGGCAATGATGGAGGTGCTGGGCCGCACCTATGGCGTGCCGCTGTTCCAGGAACAGGCGATGCAGATCGCCGTGGTCGCCGCGGGCTTCACGCCGGCCGAGGCCGACCGGCTGCGCCGCAGCCTTGCCACCTTCAAGCGGATGGGCACCATCGGCGGCTTCCGCGACCGCTTCGTGTCGGGGATGCTGGAACGCGGCCATGATGCCGGTTTTGCCGAACGCTGCTTCGCCCAGATCGAGGGGTTCGGCTCCTACGGGTTCCCCGAAAGCCACGCGGCCAGCTTTGCGCGCCTTGTCTATGTCTCGGCCTGGCTGAAATGCCACCACCCGGCAATCTTCACCTGCGCGCTGCTCAACGCGCAGCCGATGGGTTTCTACGCCCCCGCGCAGCTTGTCCGCGACGCACGCGAGCACGGGGTCGAGGTGCGCCCGGTCTCGGTCAACCATTCCCACTGGGACTGCACGCTGGAGCCGCGCTCGGACGGGGCGCTGGCGCTGCGGCTGGGGTTCCGCCAGATCAAGGGCCTGCGCGCCGAGGATGCCGCCTGGATCGCCGCCGCCCGCGGCAATGGCTATCCGGATGTCGAAAGCCTGTGGCGCCGGGCGGGGGTCGGGCCGGATGCGCTGGAACGGCTGGCCGAGGGCGACACCTTCGCCGCCCTGGGTCTTGCCCGCCGCGATGCGCTCTGGGCCGCGCGCGCGCTGCGGGCGCCGGCCCCCCTGCCGCTGTTCGGCTCGGATGGCGAGGGGGACCGGGAACCGAAGGTCACGCTGCCGCCGATGACGCTGGGGCAGGAGGTGATCGAGGATTACCTGTCGCTGCGGCTCTCGCTGCGTGCCCACCCGCTGGAACTGCTGCGCCCGGCCCTGCCCGAAAGCCTGCCCCACGATCAACTGGCCAGGGCGAAGGGCCGTGTCACCGTCACCGGCCTTGTCATCACCCGCCAGCGGCCCGGCACCGCCTCGGGCGTGATCTTCCTCACGCTCGAGGACGAAACCGGCGTGGCGAATGTCGTGGTCTGGACGCGGGTCTACGAAAGCTTCCGCCAGGCGGTGATCGCCGGGCGGCTCTTGCGCGTCACCGGCCGGATCGAACGCGACGGCCCGGTGGTGCATGTCATCGCCGAGCGGGTCGAGGATCTGTCGCCGCGGCTTGCCACCCTCGGCCGCCCGGTGCTGATCGCACCCAATGACGGCCGCGGCGACGAAACCCGCCGCCCCGCGGGCGGCAGCCTGCGGCCCTCGGCCCGCCACCCGCGCGACCAGGCCAGGCGCCTCTTTCCCAGCCGGGATTTTCATTAGGGTCTGCCGAGCCCCCGGCCTTCAGTCGGCCGATGCGGCGGGCATCAACCGGTGGCTTCACAGTCGATGCCCTCCGACAGAAACCGCGCACCCTCGCGATCGCCCCCAAAGCACCGCACCATACTGTCCATCCTCGCCTGCGCGGTTCTGAGCCACCGACCGAAGCTGCGGGTCGTCGCCTCGGGCGCGGAGTCGCAGGCGGCCCCTCAAGAAAGACCGCCGCACCTGCCCCTGGGACACAGGGCAGGTCCAATGTCCGCAGCGAGCCGCTGGAAGGTCCCCCGGCTGCACGTTGCCTTCGCGATCGCCGCCTTGTCGAGGCGCGCCACGACCACTCAAACGACCTGCCCATATTCGTTCAGGAGGGGTCCACCCGAGTTGCCCGGTTGGACGGGGGCGGAAATCTGCATGGTGAACCCGTCGCCGCCGATACCCTTCAGCGACGAGACAGACCCACGTGTTAAGTTCAGCCCGTCCAGGATTCCGAAGTAGGGATACCCGTCCAGGGCCGGTCGCGAGATGCATGATCGCTGGGAGTGGGATGGGCCCTGGGTGCAGGGATGATCGATGGAGGCTTCCGCTTCAGGCGCCGCCATCAGGCTCGGTGCGCTTCAAGTCCGGCGCACGCATCAGTGGGTACCGGGGTTGGCGCCTGATCTCCTGCGAGAACCGGTTTCGTACAGAACACTCGACCCTGACCGGTCTGATGACTCCCCTCGCCCATCATCGACGCCGGGATCGATGACGCAAGGTCAGCGCGCAGGTGAAAGTGCGGGGTCCATCTGACGTATCCAGAATCCGCGCCGCCGCCCTTGACCATCATCGCTATTGGTCACATATGACCTTCAAGATCGTTCAACAGGCCATATAAGACCAACAGAATGTCAAACCTTCGTGCGAAAAGATCCCTGACCGAACTCGGGCGCAACGTCAAGGTCGCGCGCCTTTCCCGGGGTCTTGCGCGGCTTGATCTCGCACAGCGCGCGGGCGTATCCGAGAAGACGGTCCAGCGCATCGAGCTTGGCGATCCCGGGGTCGGGATCGGAAATCTCGCCCTGGTTCTGGCGGCCTTGGGGGAGCCCGATGCACTCGCCCGGATCGTACGTATCGAGACGGATCCCGTCGGCCTCTCCCGCGCCGTCGAGTCCTTGCCGAAGCGCGGCAAGACGTTCGGCAAGCGCCGGGTCACGCCCGTCGATCGAACGGACGCCCCCACCGACGACGATGAGGGGGTCGGGTTCTGATGGCGAGTCCTTCACACAAGAAGACGGCTAACGTCTGCATCGGTGACACCCTCCTGCCGGTGGGGCAGATGCACTTCACGCATGAGAAGGGGCGGCAGTATTCCGAGTTCCGCTACCTGGAGTCCTGGGTAGAGGACGCGCGCGGCTTCTCACTCTCGCCAACCCTGCGGCTGGGGCTTGCGCCCTTCTACGCATCGATGGGTGCGGGCGGCGATCCGCGCGACAGTCTGCCGGCCGTTTTCCAGGACGCGACGCCTGATGCCTGGGGGCGTCTGCTGATGGAACGTATCCACGGGGCAGGCCTGTCCGAGTTCGACATGCTCACCCTGGCAGACGACGCGACACGCCAGGGCGCCCTGCGCTTCACGGACGGGGCCGGTGCGGTGATCACCGGAAACCATACCCCGGTCCCTCACCTCATTCAGCTCGATGAACTGCGCGCGATGGCCGCGCGCATCGAGCAGCGGCGGGAAATGTCGAACGAGGATCTGCGACGCCTCGCTGGCGCCGGGGGGTCGATCGGCGGGGCCCGGCCCAAAGCCAGCGTCCAGGACGCCGAGGCGCTGTGGATCGCCAAATTTTCCTCCATCGGCGACCAGAGTCCCGTCGAGCGGATCGAGGTCGCAACGCTGCACCTGGCCCGGCAGTGCGGCCTTCGGACACCGGACGCACGCCTGATGCTGGAGGCCACCGACCATCCCGTCGCGCTGATCCGGCGCTTCGATAGGCGGCGCTCTGCACGCATTCCCTATTTCTCCGCACGCACGGCCCTGGGCCGGTCCGGGGCGGAGCAGGGGTCCTACACCGAGATCGCCGAGGTCATCCGGGAGATCAGCAAGACGCCGCGGGAGGACCTGCATGAGCTGTGGGCCCGCATGCTCTTCACCGTGCTTGTCACGAACACCGACGACCATCTGAAGAACCATGGCTTCCTCTATGCCGGTGACAACCTCTGGCGCCTTTCTCCACTTTTTGACGTGAACCCGCAGCCCGAAAGACACCGCTACCTCAAAACGGCGATCATGGAGGGCGAACCGTTCGAAGCGTCCCTCGATCTTGCGCTGGAGGCGGCCGAGTTCTTCGACCTGAGCCGGGAGGACGCGGTCACGCGAGCTAGTGCCATGGCGACGACGATCGCGGCAAACTGGAAGAGCCTGATGCGCCAGTCCGGCCTCTCGGGCGCGGAGATCAAGACGCTCGAGCCTGCGTTCGATCATGAGGATGCAGACAAGGCGCGCGCGGGGCGCGCCGGCCTCCGTAGAGTATGATTACGCCCTTCCGGGATATCCACGCATTCCCGGAAGGAGACCCAGCCCGAACACCAGATCGCCGATCGCAAGATGATGTGCGCACCGGATTCAAAGGGATAAGCCTTCGCGTCATGCTGCACGGCAGCAGCAGGCAGACAGGCAGCTTCAGGCGAAAGCCGCGCCGCCTCGAGGCCAACACTGACGTGCGGGTGATCCAGGTGCTGCTCGGCCACGCCAAGCTGACGACCACCGCGCGTTACACCCATGTGGCCACCAAGACGATCCGCGACACCGTCAGCCCCTAAGAGATGCTGGCCAAGTTGCAGGACCAGACGGTGAAGCGAAGCCTGGAGTGACCGGGCGCCGGGGTGCTCCGGCCGAAGCTGGAGCTGGCTGACATCTTCCGTGCCTATGGACCTGCTTGGCGGCAGGCCAATGCGGGGCATGTCAGCCTGAGCCAGCTGAAGGTGATGTCGGCGATCGAGACCTGCCGGACCGAGGCGCTCGGCGGGCATGTGGCCGCGTGCGGCAAGTGCGGTCATCGCCATGTCGCGTACAATTCCTGCAAGAACCGGCATTGCCCCAAATGCCAGGGACCGGCGGCGCGCGACTGGATGGCCGCGCGCGCCGAAGACCTGCTGCCCGTGGAGTATTTCCACGTCGTCTTCACCCTGCCGGCCGAGATCGCGCAGATCGCGTTCTGGAACAAGAAGGCGGTCTACGATCTGCTGTTTCGTGCCTCGGCCGAAACAGTGATGACCATCGCTGCCGATCCCTGGCGCATGGGCGCGCAGGTCGGCATGACCAGCGTGCTGCATACCTGGGGTTCGGCGCTGACGCACCATCCCCACATCCACATGATCGTTCCGGGCGGCGGCCTGTCGCCCGACGGCACCCGGTGGGTGCCCTGCCGCCCGGACTTCTTCCTGCATGTGAGGGTGCTCTCGCGCCTGTTCCGGCGCCTGTTCATCGAGGGTCTGCTGGCACTCCATCGTGCTGGTGCTCTGTGGCATTGTTGCAGAACTCTCGCCGTGAAGGATTCACATCACGAATCCATGCGGTTAGACGGGTGGCATGAGCAAGCCCAAGCCCGCCCGTTACC
>NZ_SLWW01000017.1 GCF_004342445.1 Rhodovulum euryhalinum | reverse complement strand
CCCCCCCCCCCCCCCCCCCCCCCCCCCCCCCCCCCCCCCCCCCCCCCCCCCCCCCCCCCCCCCCCCCCCCCCCCCCCCCCCCCCCCCCCCCCCCCGGTCGCCTTGGCAACAGCCAAGGCGAAACCCGCCACCGCCGCTCAGGCCGCCCGTCCATGCCCCGGCGCCGGGAAGACAAAGCACCGGTCGCGGCGGATCATCAGCCACATCGTCATTCCCGGCTTCGGCAGGAACACCGCCGGCACCGTCGCCTTCAGGATCGTCCCGTCATAATCCATCCGGAACTCGACCAGGCTTTCCGAGCCCATGAAGCGCGCCCGTTCGACCACCGCGCGCGCGGGCACGCCGTCCTCGGGCGTCGGATTCGGCCCGCGCCCATTGCGGTCGAAGTCGATCTTAACGTGCTGCGGACGGATGATGATGTCCACCTCGGATCCGTCGGGCATGGCCGGCGTCAGGAACTGGCCGAAGGGTGTCTCGGTCAGCAGGTTCTTCACCTTGCCCCGGATCACGTTGATATCGCTGAAGAACGCCGCCGCCGCCCGGTCCACCGGAGCGTTGTAGAGGTTGTAGGGCGCCCCCTGCTGGACGATCTTGCCCCGCCGCATCAGCGCGATCTCGTCGGCCATGCGCATCGCCTCGTCGGGCTCATGGGTGACCAGCAGGACCGCGGTGCCCTCTTCCTTCAGCACGCCCAGCGTCTCGTCGCGAATCTCGTCTCGCAGCCGGTTGTCGAGCCCCGAGAAGGGTTCGTCCATCAGCATGATCTTGGGCCGCGGCGCCAATGCGCGTGCCAGCGCCACCCGTTGCTGCTCGCCCCCCGAGAGCTGGTGCGGATAGTCGTCGACATATCGCAACAGATCGACCCGCTCCAGCAACTCCTCGACCCGGCGCCGCTTGTCCGCCCGCCGCCCGGTCAGCCCGAAGGCCACGTTCTCGGCCACGCTGAGATGGGGAAACAGCGCGAAGTCCTGGAACATCAACCCGACCGAGCGGCGTTCCGGCGGCACCCGGTAGATCGTGTCGCAGACAAGCTGGCCGTCGATGAAGATGCGCCCGGTGTCCTGCATGTCGACGCCTGCGATCACGCGCAGCGTCGTGGACTTGCCGCAGCCCGACGGACCCAGCAGACAGGTTACCTGCCCGGGCATCACCTTCAGCGACACATCGTCGACGACCATGCGGCCATCGAAGGCGCGGGCGATGTTCTGGATTTCCAGCCGGGGGGTCGGGGTGCTCAAGTCCTGCCTCGCGCGATTTCCGATGGAATTTATCGGACTTCCGGAGCGGATATCAATGCAGCGCCGCCGCCGCAAGGCGCACCCAAGGGACTGTGCCGCTTTTCGAGGCAGTCGCCCCCGCCGGGTGCACCGCATGACCCGATGCGGACAAAGGTCCGATGAAACCCCGACGCTGATCCGATCCCGTTACGGCGCGCCGTTCAGCCGCCGCAATAGGGCTGGGCGCGGGTCCAGGCGGCGATCTCCTCGCGCTTGGCGGCCACGGTCATCGGCCCCCAGTCGGCCGCCACGCCGCCCCCGCCCGCAGCCACCACGCCATCGCGCGTGACCGTCCGCGCCGCGATCCGGATCGCGCAGGAGAGGTTCGCCGCCCCGTCCTTCAGCGCCTCGCCGCTGGTTGCGCTGCAGCCGTAGGCACGCGCGGTTGCCGGCGCGATCTGCACCAGGCCGAACCAGCGCCCTCCGCCGCCTACGGCGTCGGGATTCCACGTGCTTTCATGCTTGGCCAGCGCCGAGAACAACCCCGCCCAGAATGCCTGCCGCTGGGCGGTTCCGGCCTCGGGATAGGACGGGCACCAGCGTGCGATGTCGGCGGGCACGGTCTCGGCCAATGCCGCGCCGTGGGCCGACAGCGCCTCCAGGCTTGCCGCGGTCCAGGCCGTCGCCTCGGGCCGGTGGTCCCAGCGCATCTGCGGGAGCCCCGAAGGTCCGAATGTCGCCCGCGAGGACGTATCGGGGGCCTTCATGCAGGCGGCGGGAAGAACAAGGCACAGGGCAACGACAAGGGCACGCATTGGCTGGACATCACATCGCGCCGGGCGTTATGTGCCCGGCCGCCACCTTATCCCCCGCCCTGCGCCCGCCGAGCAAGCCCGACGCCGGGCCATGGGCGGAGCCCCGCCGAAGCGCAGGCCCCCGATCGGCGGCCCGCCGCCGGTCCCCTCCCCCTTGCCCGCGCCCGCCCCCTGCCGTAGACATGCCGCGCTGTGAAAGGACCGCCGCCATGCTCGACCTCGCCTACGAAGCCCCCAAACCCAAGGTGATCTCCGGCGCCAAGGCCGAATGGGAACTGGTGATCGGGCTCGAGGTGCATGCCCAGGTCGCCTCGAACGCCAAGCTGTTCTCCGGCGCCTCGACCGCCTTCGGCGCCGAGCCCAATTCCAACGTCGCCTTCGTCGATGCCGCGATGCCCGGCATGCTGCCCGTCATCAACGAGTTCTGCGTGGCCCAGGCGGTGCGCACCGGGCTGGGTCTCAAGGCCGCGATCAACCTGGTGTCGGCCTTCGACCGCAAGAACTACTTCTACCCCGACCTGCCGCAGGGCTATCAGATTTCCCAGCTTTACCACCCCATCGTCGGCGAGGGCGAGGTGATCGTCGACATGGGCCCCGGCGTCGCGCGGCGGGTCAGGATCGAGCGCATCCACCTGGAACAGGATGCAGGCAAATCGATCCATGACATGGACCCGGCGATGTCCTTCGTGGATCTCAACCGCACCGGCGTCGCCCTGATGGAAATCGTCAGCCGCCCCGACCTGCGCGGCCCCGAAGAGGCCGCCGCCTATGTCGGCAAGCTGCGCCAGATCATGCGGTACTTGGGCACCTGCGACGGCAACATGCAGAACGGCAATCTGCGCGCCGATGTGAACGTGTCGGTCTGCCGGCCGGGCGACTACGAGAAGTACCGCGAGACGGGCGATCATTCGGTGCTGGGAACCCGCTGCGAAATCAAGAACATGAACTCGATGCGGTTCATCCAGCAGGCGATCGAGTACGAGGCGCGCCGCCAGATCGCCATCCTCGAGGATGGCGGCTCGATCGTGCAGGAAACCCGGCTTTACGATCCGGACAAGGGCGAGACGCGGTCGATGCGGTCCAAGGAAGAGGCGCATGATTACCGCTACTTCCCCTGCCCCGACCTGTTGCCGCTGGAGATCGAACAGGCCTGGGTGGACGACATCAAGGCGTCGCTGCCCGAGCTGCCGGACGAGAAGAAGGCGAGGTTCGTCAATGACTTCGGCCTGACCGAATACGATGCGGGCGTGCTGACGGCGGATGTGGACTCGGCGGCCTATTTCGAGTCCGTGGCCGAGGGGCGCGACGGCAAGACGGCGGCGAACTGGGTCATCAACGAGCTTTTCGGAAGGCTCAAGAAAGATGACCGCGATATTACCGGCAGCCCGGTCAGCCCGGACCAGCTGGGAAAGATCATCGACCTTATCACCTCGGGAGACATTTCCGGCAAGATTGCCAAGGACCTGTTCGAGCTTGTCTATGTCGAGGGCGGCGATCCGGCCGAGATCGTCGAGGCAAGGGGGATGAGGCAGGTCACCGACCTGTCGGCGATCGAGGTGGCGGTCGACGAGATCATCGCCCAGAACCCCGCGCAGGTTGAAAAAGCCAAGCAGAATCCGAAACTTGCAGGCTGGTTCGTGGGCCAGGTGATGAAGGCCACGGGCGGCAAGGCCAACCCCCAGGCGGTGAACGAGATCGTGGCCCGGAAGCTGGGCGTGTGAGATTTCTCACGGTTTCATGAGGATCAGACTTTTCGTTGGACCGCTTGATCGGCCCGTCGGGCCGCGCCTAGAGCGTGAGCCGATACGTCCATTCTGAGCGCACAGTCGATTGCTGTCTCCTGATTGATGTCGATCAGAACCGCTCGAGCATGTCGGCAAGCTGGTACTGGATGCCGACTGCCTGCACGCGGGCCGGGTAAATCGACTGAGCGATGCGAAGCACCCACAGCCCGACCTGAGCCGCCGCCTTGAGGCCCCCGTCCAGCAACAACCCCTCGCCCTGGAGGTAGATCGCAAGGATCTGCTTCCCGCCATCCTCCAGATCCAGGAACTTGGAACTGAGCGACGTCCCCATCACATTCGGGTGCGCGCCACGATCTATGGTCCGCTCGTAAAGCGTCTTGTAGACGCTGCCCAGCTTGGCGTCGGCGTCTGTGAGGTGGCGAGAGACCTTGCCGTAGGTGAATTCTTCGCGCACAGCCTGCATCGTTGCAGGGCTGTCGTGGCGGTTCAGCCATAACTCGTACCGCGCCTTGTCGTCGCCGATGTAGTGGGCATAGGCCCCTTGTTCGAGACAAACACGAAGCAGAGCCTGAGATTCATAGGCCTGACCCGCCATCACCGCACCTACCGCGGAAAGGTATGCGGAATGCGCACGGAGCAGAAACCCCATCGGAACGAACGGCCTTGGGTTCAGCGCACCGTCCAACAGTTTGCGAAACATGCCGTCGATGGTGATCAGGTCAATGACTTCGGACCGCTTGTTGGCGAACGTGGCGAACTGGTTGCCTCGCGCATCGTCGAGATATCGCGTGAGCGGGTCGTTGTCCCATCCGGGCGGTGTCGGCTGGCTGTCCATGTTTAAAGGCTACCACAGGTCGAGGTTCGCTGCCGCGCGAACGCACATACTTGTGTAAGTTCTCCACGCTGGTGCCAACCGCCTGTCTAAAAGGCTTGGGATGTAAAACGTACCAGCAAGTTCTCATTTCGGCCCCCGGTTCGGTAGCGACAGGTTGGCGTGGAGCGTGCGGGCCTTCTGGAAGAGGTAGCCGCCGCCTATCGCTCCGCACTGCGCGTCCGCACCGAGGCTGACCACCCGGTGGACTTGGACACGACGCAGAAGAACATGGCGCTGGCGGCACAGGAAGCGACCGCCAATCCGTGCCCGCACCTGGAGGCGGCGCTGGGCCATGTCGCGGCGGCGCTGCGGGTCTTCGATCCCGAGCATACGGCCTTTGAGCACGGGCAATGCACCACCCTTCGCGAGCGGATCGCCACGCAACTGGCCGCGCGGATCGGTTGAGCGACGGGGGCGGGACCTTTCGCGCCGAATCGGCTAGATCGGGGCGACAACTTCCAGCAGGACAGGCGACATGACCGTTTTCGAGTACAAGGTGCTGCCCGCCCCCGAGCGGGCCAGGCGGGCCAAGGGGGCGAGCGGAACGGGCGAGCGCTTCGCGGTCGTGCTGACCGAGATCCTGAACGCGATGGCGGCCGAGGGCTGGGAATACCTGCGCGCCGAAAGCCTGCCCTGCGTGGAACGCAAGGGGCTGACGGGGCGGGTCGAGACCACGCAGACCATGCTGGTGTTCCGCCGCCCCCGGGCCGAGCGCGGCGCCCTGCCCCAGGCGGCAAGCCCCGAGGAGATCGCGGCCGCCGCTGCGGCCTCGCTGTCGCCCGATCCCGGGCACGGCCTGGCGCCGAGCCTGGGCGCCGCGCGGCGCGATCCCGTGTTCCGCGCCATCCGCCCGCTGGGCCCGGCGCGCGATGACGAGGCCTGAGCCCTAGCCCTCGACCGTCAGAGCCAGCGCGTGGATGCGGCCCACGAGGTCGGGGCCGAGCGCGGCATGGACAGCCCTGTGCCGCTCGACCCGGGTCATTGCCGCGAAGCTGGGGGCGGCGATCACCACGCGGAAATGCGTCTGGCCCCCCTCGCGCCAGCCGGAATGGCCCCGGTGCCGCTCGCTCTCGTCGGTGACGTCCAGCCGGTCCGGGGCGAAGGCGGCCTCCAGCCGGCTGCGGATTTCCTCGCTCACACTCATTTTTCGCCCTGCGCCCCCTTCATTCTCACACACAACTGACTAAACTCTCTGGTCCGAGTCGAAAAGGTGGCTGGCCATGACGAAAACCGATCCCTTCGGGTTCGACATCTCCGTGTCGGCGGACAAGAAGAAGCGAACCCGCGGGCGGCGCGGGATGTCGGGCGCGATCGAGACCTCGCAACGCAACTGCGAACACCCGGGCTGCACGCTGGCGGGCCAGTACCGTGCGCCAAGATCGCCCGACCACCTCGACGAATACCTGTGGTTCTGCAAGGACCATGTGCGGGAATACAACCTGAGATGGAACTACTTCCACGGTGTGTCCGAGGAAGAGTTCGAGGCCCAGATCGACAAGGATCGGGTCTGGGAGCGCGAGACCAAACCCTTCGGCAACCGCGACGAACAGCGCGCCTGGTCGCGGCTGGGGGTGGACGATCCGCATCAGGTGCTGGGCGACAACGCCACGCGGAACCCGGGACGCTCGACCGGCGCGACGCGCCGCCTGCCGCCGACCGAGCGCAAGGCGCTGGAGATCCTCGGCGCCGAGGACAGCTGGACCAAGCTGGAAATCCGCAAGCAGTACAAGTCGCTGGTCAAGGACCTGCATCCCGACATGAACGGCGGCAATCGCGCCGACGAGGACCGCCTTCAGGAAGTCGTCTGGGCCTGGGACCAGATCAAGGACAGCCGCAGCTTCCGCTAAGGTGGTGCTGTGCCTTTGCCGGACTACCGTGCGCGGATCTGCCCCCCCGTCCCTCCGACTCCCCACCGGATATTTCCGGCCAGATGAAACCGGGTTTGTGCTTCTTCTTGGCAGAAATACTCCGGGGGGTCGCTGGGGGCAGCGCCCCCCGCGCGGGTCGCCCTGGCGTCAGCCAGGGCGAAATCCGAAGGGACGCAAGGGGACGCATGACCGTCGTCCGGCGGAGATCGCCTCACGTCCCGTTGGCGGGCCGGAACGCGAGGCTTGCCCCGTTGATGCAGTGCCGCTTGCCGGTGGGGGGCGGGCCGTCATCGAAGATGTGGCCGAGATGGCTGCCGCAGCGGCGGCAATGGACCTCGGTGCGGACCATCCAGAGCGTGCGGTCGGGCCTGGTGCCCACCGCGCCCGGCCGCGCCGTCCAGAAGCTGGGCCAGCCGGTGCCGCTGTCGAACTTGGTGGCAGCGTCGTAGAGTGGCAGGTCGCAGCCCTTGCAGAGAAAGAGCCCCGGGCGCTTCTCGTCGTTGAGCGGGCTGGTGAACGCACGCTCGGTGCCCTCCTGCCGCATCACGCGGTATTCCAAGTCGGACAGACGGGCACGCCACTCGGCCTCGGTCCGGGTGATCTCGAAGCTGTCGGCGGCCCGCGCGGGCGCGGCAAGAGCCGCGGCCGCGGCTCCGGTCAGGAACTGGCGTCGGATCATGGCGTCCTCCTCGGACGGATCATAGGCGCCCCCGGCCGCGGGCGCATCTCACGATCGCGCGCGGGGCATGTGAGCTAGCCCGCCAGCCGCCGCCGCACCTCGGCGATGAAATCCTCGCCGCGCTTTTCGAAATTGTCGTACTGGTCAAAGCTTGCCGCGGCGGGGGCCAGCAGCACCACCTCGCCCGGCGCTGCCTCCTCGGCGGCGCGGGCGACCGCGCTGGCCATGGAGGTGCAGATCTCGTGCGGGATGTCGCGCAGGTGCAGGGCGAAGGACGCGGCCTCGCGGCCGATCACATAGGCCTTGGCGACATGGCCCAGATGGGGGGCCAGCGCGTCGAGCCCGCCCTCCTTTTCCAGCCCGCCGCAGATCCAGCGGATGCGCGGGAAGGCGGCCAGCGCCTGCGCGGCCGAAGCGGCGTTGGTGGCCTTGGAATCGTTGATGAAACGCACGCCCGCCGCCTCGGCCACCAGCTGGCTGCGGTGCGGCAGGCCCGCGAAATCGTGGAAGGCGCGCTCGATCTCGCGCGGCCCGATGCCGAGGCAGCGCGCGGCGGCATAGGCGGCGCAGGCATTCTGGTGGTTGTGGGCGCCGGGCAGGCCAGGCACCGCGCGCAGGTCGATGCTGGCCACCTGCCGGCCCTTGCGCCATTCGGCCAGGAACCCCTTGCGCGCGAAGACCGACCAGCCCGGGCCAGTCAGCTTCTGACCCGAGGAGATGCGGATCACCCGGTCGTCCGCCGCCGCCTCGGCAAGCTGGTTGGCCAGGAACCGCCCCTCGTCCTCGTCCACGCCGATGATGGCGCGGTCCGGCCCGCCCTCGGCGAAGAGCCTGCGCTTGGCCGCGAAATAGCCGCCCCGCCCGCCATGCCGGTCCAGGTGGTCGGGCGACAGGTTGGTCAGCACCGCGATATCGGGGGTCAGCGCGCGGGCAAGCTCTGTCTGGTAGGAGGACAGTTCCAGCACCACCGCGCCACCCTCGCCCGGGGGGGCGATGTCCAGCACGCCGCGGCCGATATTGCCCGCAAGCTGGCTGTCCCGGCCTGCCGCGGTCAGCACGTGATGGATCAACGCCGCGGTGGTGGACTTGCCGTTCGAGCCGGTGACCGCGATCACGCGGGGCGGGCTTTCGAACACCTCCCAGTCGTCGGTGGCGAGCGAGCGGAAGAACAGCCCGATATCGTTGTCGACGGGCACCCCCGCCGCCCAGGCGGCGGCGACGACCGGGTTGGGGGCCGGGTAGAGATGCGGGATGCCGGGGCTGAGGATCAGCGCCGCGGCCCCCTCCAGCGCACTGGCCCGTGTCAGGTCGACGGGGACGAAGCCCTCGGCCTCGGCGGCGGCGCGCGCGGCGGCGTTGTCATCCCAGGCCAGCACCTCGGCGCCGCCCGCGCGCAGGCTGCGTGCCGCCGACAGGCCCGAACGGCCCAACCCAAGAACGGCCACCCGCGCCCCGTTCACGCCGCGTACCGGAATCATCCCTTCGCCCCCTCTGAACGACGGGGCGAGCATGCCCATTGCGGGCCGCCGGATGCAAGACGGCCCGGTGCCTGCCGGGCCGCTGCGCGGTCAGACCAGAAGCTGCCAGCCCAGGATCAGCGGCGGCATCAGGACGGCGGTGACCGCCAGGGCCTGGCTTGCCGCCCGGTTGCCGCCCATCCGCCGCACCGCCCCGCTGACCGCCGGAACGACCACGATGGCCGCCAGCGCGATCGGCAGCACCCGGTCGAAGATCGGCGCGCAGTTCTGAGGCTGGGCGAAATTCTCGATGCAGTAGGGCACCACCTGGTCGGAAAAGACCACCGTCAGCGCGATCAGGTAGCCGATGAAGGCCACGATCCCGAAGGGCGGCACGCCGTCCCATTGCTTGAGGCTGACGTCGGGGGTGACGGCGTGCAGCCGGGGCGACGCCCAGAAGGCCTTGCGGTCACGGTGCGGCCGCTTTGGTTCCGGCCGCACCTCACGGACGAATTCTTCGTCCACGATCTTGTATTCCATGCTCTCGTCCTCCTTTCCCTCTCAGCGCACCTTGAGGGTTGCCAGCCCGATCAGCGCGAGGATCAGGCTGATGATCCAGAACCGTATCACGATCTGGGGTTCCGCCCATCCCTTCTTCTCGAAATGATGATGGATGGGTGCCATAAGAAACACACGTTTACCGGTCGCCTTGAAGTAGCCGACCTGAACGATGACCGACAGCGCCTCGATCACGAAAAGCCCGCCAACTATGGCCAAAACGATCTCGTGCTTGGTCGCCACCGCGATCGCGCCCAGCGCGCCGCCCAGCGCGAGCGACCCCGTATCGCCCATGAAGACCGCAGCCGGTGGGGCATTATACCACAGGAATCCCAGCCCCGCGCCGATCAGTCCGGCGCAGAAGATCAGGATCTCGCCGGTGCCGGGCACGTAGTGGACGTCGAGATACTCGGTAAAGTCGACGCGCCCCACCGCGTAGGCGATCACGCCCAGCGTGGCGGCGGCGATCATCACCGGCATGATCGCAAGGCCGTCCAGCCCGTCGGTCAGGTTCACCGCGTTCGCCGCGCCCACGATCACGATCATCGCGAAGGGCACGAAGAGATAGCCCATGTTCAACAGCGTGTCCTTGAATACAGGAAAGGCAAGTTGAAAGCTGAGATCCGCCGGGTGGATCAATGCCGCCCAGACCCCGGCAATGGCCGCGATCGCCAACCCAAGCCCGAAGCGCACCCGCCCCGGCACGCCCTTGACGTTGTTCTTCGACACCTTGGCATAGTCGTCGGCAAAGCCGATCGCCCCGAAGGACAGGGTGACGAAGAGCAGGAGCCAGACATAGGAATTGTCGAGCCGCGCCCACAAAAGCGTCGAGAAGATCAGCCCGCCCAGGATCAGCACACCGCCCATGGTGGGCGTGCCCGCCTTGGTTTCCAGGTGGCTAGCGGGGCCGTCCGCCCGGATCGGCTGGCCGTTCTTCTGGCGCTTGCGCAGCAGGTTGATCAGCGGCCGCCCGAACAGGAAGCCGAACACCAGCGCGGTGAAGAACGCCGCGCCCGCCCGGAAGGTGATGTAGCGGAACAGGTTGAACGCGCCGCCCCCGTCGGAAAGATCGGCCAGCCAGAACAGCATCAGTCAAGGTCCTCGTCGGTTTCGGGGAGCGCTTGGCCCAGTTTCCGCAGCGCGTCAACGACGATCGAGACGCGGCTGCCCTTGGAGCCCTTGACCAGCACGACATCGCCCGCATCGACGAGCCCGTGCACCCTGGCCGCCAGCGGCTCGGCCTCGTCGAACCACTGGCCGCGGCGCTTCAACGGCAACGCGAAATAGAGCGCCCTCATTCGCGGTCCGACGCAATGCACCAGATCGACGCGGCCCATGGCGGGCAGGTCGGCAAGGCCTGCGTGCAGCGCCTGTTCCTGCGGGCCCAGTTCCAGCATGTCCCCGAGGATGGCGATGCGGCGGCCGCGGGCGACACGGCCCACCCCGTCGCGGGGCATGGCGGCGGCCAGCACCTCGAGGGCGGCGGCCATCGAGGCGGGGTTGGCATTGAACGCGTCGTCGATCACCTCGAGCGCGATGTCGCGGTCGATCGGGTCAAGCGCGATGCCCAGCCGCGCCCCCCGCCCGCCCGGCGGAAGCCACGCCCCCAGGTCGCAGGCCGCCACCGCCCGGTCGATGCCCAGCGCCTCGGCCACCGCCAGAACGCCCAGTGCGTTGGTCGCGAAATGGCGCCCCGGCGCGCGGATCTTGAACAGCAGTTTCTCGCCCTGCACCTTGGCACCTATGACCGTGGACGTGGGATGAATTTCCGCCGATAGAAGCCTGAAGTCGCACTCTTTCGTGGCCCCGAACGTGATCGTCGATCCGGCCCGTTCCCGGGCGGCCTCGACAAGGATCGGGCTGACCTCCAGATCGGCGGGACAGACCGCCACCCCGCCCGGTTCCAGCCCCTCGAAGATCGACGCCTTTTCGCGGGCGATGCCCGAAAGATCATCGAACGCCTCGAGATGGGCGGGGGCGATGGTGGTGATCAGGGCGACATGGGGGCGGGCCATCCGGGCCAGCGGCGCGATCTCTCCGGGGTGGTTCATGCCGATCTCGACCACGGCGAAATCGGCGTCAGCCGGCAGGCGGGCCAGCGTCAGCGGCACCCCCCAATGGTTGTTGAAGCTCGCCTCGGCGGCATGGACCCGGCCCTGCCCGGCGAGGACGGCGCGCAGCATCTCCTTGGTCGAGGTCTTGCCGACCGAGCCGGTGACGGCGACCACGCGCGCCCGCGCCCGTGCCCGCCCCGCGACGCCCAGCGCCACGAGCGCGCCCAGCACGTCGGGCACGACCAGCAGCGGCGCGTTATCGGCGACGCCCTCGGGGATGCGCGAGACAAGGGCGGCGGACGCGCCCCGCGCCAGCGCGTCGGCGACGAAATCATGCCCGTCGCGCTGGTCCTTGAGCGCGACGAACAGGTCGCCGCGGGCAAGGCTGCGGGTGTCGATGGAAACGCCGGTGGCCTGCCAGCGCGTCGTGGCGCGCCCGCCGGTGGCGGCGGCGGCCTCTTCGGCGGTCCAGAGCGCGCTCATGCGCCGCGCCCGTCAAGCGCGGCGACCGCCACGCTGGCCTGTTCCACGTCGTCGAAGGGATAGATGGTCTCGCCGACGGTCTGCCCCGTCTCGTGCCCCTTGCCGGCGATCAGCAGCGCGTCCCCAGGTTCCAGCGCGTCGATGCCGCGCAGGATCGCCTCGGCCCGGTCGCCCACCTCGATCGCCTCGGGGCAGCCCTGCATCACCTCGGACCGGATCACCGGCGGGCTTTCGCTGCGGGGGTTGTCGTCGGTCACGAAGACCACGTCGGCATGGGCGGCAGCGGCCTGCCCCATCAACGGCCGCTTGGTCCGGTCACGGTCGCCGCCCGCGCCGAAGACGATGACGATCCGGCCCATCACATGCGGGCGCAGCGCCCGCAGCGCGGTCTGGATCGCGTCAGGCGTGTGGGCGTAGTCGACGAAGACCGACGCCCCGTTGGCGCGCGTCGCGGCCAGCTGCATCCGGCCGCGCACACCGCGCAACCCTGGCAGCGTGTCGAAGACCTGCCATGGCTCATCACCGCAGGCGATGGCAAGGCCCGCGGCCAGCGCCACGTTCTGCGCCTGGAACCCGCCGATCAGATCCAGCCGCACCTGCCGCGCCCGGCCCTGCCAGTCGAGCCGCAATTCCTGCCCGGTCGCGTCAAATCGCTGGGCCGCGATCCTGAGATCGGCGCCGGGGTCGCTGCCGACGGTCAGCACCTGCTGGCCGCGCGCCTTGGCAATGCCCGACACGACCGGCCCCTTGGGATCGTCGATGTTCACGACGGCAGTGCCGTCCTGCGGCAGCACCCGGTCGAAAAGCCCCGCCTTGGCGGCGAAATACTCCTCGAAGGTCGCGTGGTAGTCGAGGTGATCCTGGGTGAAGTTGGTGAAGCCCGCGGCCCTCAGGACCACGCCGTCAAGACGGGCCTGGGCCAGACCGTGGCTGGACGCCTCCATGATCGCGTGGGTGACGCCCGCCCCGGCCATTCCGGCCAGCAGCCGATGCAGGGTCAGCGCGTCGGGCGTGGTGTGGGCGAGCGGCGCCTGATACGCCCCCTCGACCCCCGTGGTCCCGAGGCTGGCCGCCTCGTGGCCCAGCAGCGTCCAGATCTGGCGGGTGAAATGGGCGACCGAGGTCTTGCCGTTGGTGCCGGTGACGGCGGCCATGATCGTGGGCTGGGCCGCGAACCACAGGGCGGCGGCGGCGGCAAAGGCCGCCCGGGGGTCTTCGGCCACGATCAGGGCGGCATCCGACCCGGCAAGGGGCGCGGTCGCGACCCGTGCGCCCGCGGCATCGGTCAGCACCGCCGCGGCGCCCTGCCGCAACGCATAGGGGATGAACTCGGCCCCGTGCACGCGGCTGCCGGGAAAGGCGGCGAAGAGATAGCCGGGCCTGACCTCGCGGCTGTCGATGGCCAGTCCCGCGATCCGCGCCTCGCGCCCGCCCCGGGCCCGGAGGCCAAGCGCGGCGAGCGTCGTGTCCGAGCGGCTGTCCATGATCCCCCGCCCCCTGGTTCGCGGCCCTAATTTGCGGCCAGTGTTACCCCGAAGCCCCCGGCGGTTTCAATCTCCGGCCGCAGCCCCAGCAGCGGCGCGGCGCGGCGGATGATTTCGCCCGCCACCGGCGCAGCGGTCCAGCCCGCGGTGCGGCGGTGTTCGGGGCCGGTGCGGTCCTCGGGCTCGTCCAGGCTGACGACCAGCACGTAGCGCGGCGCATTGGCCGGGAAGACGCTGACAAAGGTCGCTAGCACCTTGTCCTTGTAGTAGCCGCCCGTCGGCTTGGGCTTGTCGGCGGTGCCGGTCTTGCCGCCCACGGCATAGCCCGGCACATCGGCCAGCGTCGCCGTCCCGCGCGAGACAACCTGCCGCAGCATCGTCCGGATCGCCGCCGATGTCGCCTCGGAGATCACGCGTTCGCCCCGCCTGCCCTGACCGGCCAGGATCGTGGGCGTCACCCGGTAGCCGCCATTGGCAACGGTCGCATAGGCCGCGGCCAGGTGCAGCGGGCTGGCCGAAAGCCCGTGGCCATAAGAGATCGTCATCATCGAGATCTCGGTCCATTTCGGCGGCAGAAGCGGCTTGCCGCTGGGCGCCTCGACCAGTTCCAGGCCCGTCGCTTCCAGGAATCCGAGGCGGCCGAGGAAGTCGCGCTGACGCTCGGCCCCGATGCGCTGGACGATGCGCGCGGTCCCGATGTTCGAGCTTTTCACCAGCACGTCGGTCACCGAAAGCTGCGGCCCGTAATTGTGGAAGTCGCGGATGCGGTGGCGGCCCCAGACCAGCGGCCCCTTGGTCTCGATCATCGTGGCGGGGGTGACGATCCCCTCTTCCAGGGCTTGGGCGACGGTGAAGGTCTTGAAGGTCGAGCCCAGTTCGTAGACCCCTTGGACGGCGCGGTTGAACAGCGGGCTTTCGGACGGATCGCCCTTGGTCAACGGGCGGGGGCGCTCGTTCGGATCGAAATCGGGCAGCGACACCAGCGAGACAACCTCGCCGGTCTGTGCATCCATCAGGACCGCCGCCGCGCCCCTGGCATCCAGCAGCCGCATGCCGCCCGCCAGCACCTGCTCGACCGCGGCCTGCACGGTCAGGTCAAGCGACAGGCGCAGCGGCTGGCCGCCATTCGCGGGATCGCGCAGCCAGCCGTCGAACGCCTTTTCCACGCCTGCCCGGCCCACCACCTCGGCCGAGGACACGCCCTCGCGCCCGAAGCCCGAACCGCCAAGCACGTGCGAGGCGAGCCGGCCGTTGGGATAAAGCCGCATCTCGCGGGGGCCGAACATCAGTCCCGGATCGCCGATGTCATGCACGCGCTGCATCTGTTCGGGGCTGATCTTCTTCTTGATCCACAGGAACTTGCGCTTGCCGGTGAAGTCCTTGAGCAGGTCGGCCTCGTCGAGGTCGGGGAAGATCGCGGCCAGTTCGCGCGCGACCCGCCCCGGCTCGATCATGTTGGGCGGCTGGGCGTAGAGCGCATGGGTGGCAAGGTTGGTGGCCAGGATGTTGCCGTTGCGGTCGGTGATGTCGGCACGCTGGGCGACGATGGCGGCGCCGGGGGTGGCGGCGCGCGGTTCGGACGGGTCCGAGGCGGCCAGGCTGCCCATGCGGACGCCGACCACCAGGAAGGCCGCGAAGAACATCACCCCCAGCATCAGCAGGCGGCCCTCGGCCCGGTCACGGGCCTGATCGCGCATCCGCTCGTGGCGAAGCGCCAGGTTCTCGCGCTCGATGGCGGCGGGATTCTCGCCCCTTGCGCGGGCTTGCAGGATGCGGGCCAGCGGGCGCAGCGGCGTCCGGATCATGGCAGGTCCTCCGCCGCTTCGGCGAGCAGGCTGTCGAGCAGCTCGGCCGGGATCACGATCTCGGGCAGTTCGAAGGCCGGATAGGCGACCTGGTCGATGCTGGCGAACTGTTCGGGGGCCAGCGGCATCAGGCCCAGCCGGTCGAAATTGATGTCGGCCAGCGCGCGCAGCCGGTCGGGCCGGTTCAGATAGGCCCATTCGGCGTTCTGCACGGCCAGGCGTTCGCGCAACAGGCCGATCTCGCGGTTCAGCGTCTCGACCTCGGCGATCGCCTCCTGGGTGCGGTAGTTCTCGCGGTAGGCCCAGACGGCAAGCCCCATCACGGCCAGTGCGGTCAGGACGTAGAACAGGCTGCGCATCTAGGCCCCTTCCATGATCTTCGGCAGGCCGAGCAGGGCGCGGTCCACCGGCCCCGCGGGCGCATCGGTGCGTTCGGCAACGCGCAGCTTGGCCGAGCGCGCGCGCGGGTTGGCGGCAAGCTCGGCGTCGTCGGGCGCGGTGGCCTTGCGGGTCAGCAGGTGAAAGCGCGCCGCCTCCTGCGGCGTCTCGGGCGCGTGGCGGCTGGTGCCGGCTGCCTGGCCGGACCTGAGTTGCAGGAACCGCTTGACGATCCGGTCCTCGAGGGAATGGAAGGTCACGACCGCCAGCTTGCCGCCCGGCGTCAGCGCCCGTTCGGCGGCCTCGAGCCCGGCCACCAGTTCGCCAAGTTCGTCGTTCACCGCGATCCGGATCGCCTGGAAGCTGCGGGTCGCGGGGTGGATCTGGCCGGGCTTCGGGCGTGGCAGGCAGCGGGCGACCACCTCGGCCAGTTGCGCGGTGGTGACGATGGGCGCGATGGCGCGGGCGGCCACGATGGCGCGCGCGATCCGGCGGGCGGCGCGTTCCTCGCCGTAATGGAACAGGATGTCGGCCAGGTTCGCCTCGGACGCGGTGTTGACCAGGTCGGCCGCCGACGGCCCCTCGTCGCCCATCCGCATGTCCAGGGGCCCATCCTTCTGGAACGAGAACCCGCGTTCGGCCCGGTCGATCTGCATCGACGACACGCCGAGATCCAGCACCACGCCGTCAAGCGGCCCGCCGGCATGGCTGTCAAGCTGCGAGAACGTGCCCTGCACCAGCCGCAGCCGGTCGCCATAGGCCGGGGCCCAGTCGGCGGCCATCCCGGCCACGCTGGGGTCGCGGTCGACGCCGATCACCCGGTCCGCGCCCGCATCGAGCAGCCCGCGGGCATAGCCGCCCGCCCCGAACGTGCCGTCCAGCCAGGTGCCCCGGACCGGCGAGACCGCCTCGAGCAGCGGGCGCAGCAGGACGGGGATGTGGGGCGGATCAGAGGGGGAGAGGCGTTCCGCGGCGGCCATCGCTCAGACCGCCTCCGGATTGTCCAGCAGGGAAAGCAGGTCGAAATCGTCCGGCATTTCCTCGAGCCAGGCCTCGGTATCGGCCTGTTCCTCGGCCTCGTAGATGTCGGGGTTCCAGATCTTGAAGGTGTCGCCCGAGCCGATGAAGAAGGCCTCGTCGTCCAGCCCGATCCTTTCGCGCAGCTTCTGCGGCAGCACGAGACGACCGTCGGGGTCGACCTCGGTCGGCAGGGTCTGGCCGCTGAACATGTGTTCCAGCCGGCGCCGCGCCTTCGATCCGCGCGGCAGCGACTCGATCTTCTCGTCGACCTCTTCGATCGCCTTCATCGTGTAACATTCAAGGAATTTGCGGCGGTGGTCTCCGAAGAAGATCACCAGTTGCGGACGCAAGCCGTCAGTCCATTCGGGATCGCAGGATTCGAGCACACGCCGGAACTGGGCCGGGATCGACACCCTGCCCTTGGCATCCACCTTGTGGCGGCTCGAACCTCTGAACCTGCGCGCCACCGGCCGTCCGCTCCTTCTCGTTCACCGGTCCGGAACGAAAACGGCGGATCGAGCTGCTGCCACTGCCCGATCCGCCGCCCTCGTCCCGCTTCGGGATGTCCGGCTGCGCGCGCCACCTGGGGGGATGTTCTGCTCGCCCGCGCGCCGGATCTCTGTTTTTCGATGAAGGCGGAGGGCCTGTATGAAACCTGACTGCCTGTGGGGTCTTGGTGCCCCTGAAACTGCCCGCCGTCATCCGATGACCAAGGGATGCCACGGGAATTCATGGAAATCAACTGAAATCGACGGGAAAAGACCGCTGAGTCCGGTAGCCAGCAGCCCGAAGCGGCAGGGAAGGTCAACCGCATGGCGCGGGGACGCACCTCTTGTTGCGAGCATCTGACAAAATCTATCTATATGTTGTGTGGAATCTGGCGCGGCCGACTTTTCCCGTGATTTCCCGAGGCAACCGGAAAACCGCCCGCATCAAAGGGCAGAGAGGGGGATATCACGCGGATTTCGTCCCGCAAGGCGGGACGAAAGCGCCGGTGATTCGCGCCGGAACGGGGCCGCCGGGATCCGGGGGCCATGAATTCCCGTGACTGGGGTCAGGCCATCCCGCCGCCGATCAGCCGCGCGGCGATATGGGCATAGGCCTCGGCCGCGGGACCATCGCCCAGCGCGACCGGGCGTCCCTCGTCGCCGGCCAGCCGCACCTCGAGGGCCAGCGGCAGCGCCCCCAGAAGCGGCACGCCCATCTTCTCGGCCTCGGCCGCGACGCCGCCATGGCCGAAGATATGCGCCTCGTGCCCGCACTTGGGGCAGACATAGGTGGACATGTTCTCGATCAGGCCCAGCACCGGCGTCTTGAGCTTGGCGAACATGTCGATCGCCTTGCGCGCGTCCAGCAGCGCCACGTCCTGCGGCGTGGACACCACCACCGCCCCGGTCAGCTGCGTGCGCTGGCACAGCGTAAGCTGCACATCGCCGGTGCCCGGCGGCAGATCGACCACCAGCACGTCGAGCGGCCCCCAGTTCACCTGGGTCAGCATCTGCTGCAACGCCCCCATCAGCATCGGGCCGCGCCAGACGACGGCCTGCCCCTCCTCCATCATCAACCCGATCGACATCATGGTGACGCCATGGGCCACGACCGGTTCGATGGTCTTGCCGTCGGGCGAGGCGGCGCGGCGCGTGACACCCATCATGCGCGGCTGCGAGGGGCCGTAGATGTCGGCATCCAGCAGGCCGACCCGCCGGCCCTGTCGGGCCAGCGCCACGGCAAGGTTGCTGGCCACCGTCGACTTGCCGACGCCCCCCTTGCCCGAGGCAATGGCGAGGATGCGGTCGATTCCGGCGGGATTTTCGGGGCCAGCCTGCGCCGTCGGATGCCGGCCGATCTTGAGCCCGCCCTCGGGCGCCGCCTTGGGCGCGGGACCATGGGCGGTCAGCACGACCGAGGCGCGCGCGATGCCCGGCAATGCCTCGACCGCTTCCTGGGCGGCGGCGCGCACCGGTTCCAGCGCCGCGGCCTGGGCCGCGTCGGGCGCCTCGATCACGAAGCGCACCGCGTCGCCCTCGACGCTCAGCGCGCGGACCATGTCGCGCGCGACCAGATCGCCCCCGTCCGGCAGCGCGATTCGGGACAGGGCGGCAAGCACGGCATCACGCGTCACGGGCATGAAGGACTCCTTTCGGGGCGTTTCTGGCAAAGGATCGTGCCCCCTTACTTGGTCAGCCGCGCCGGAAGGGCAAGAGCGTTTCCATTCTGCCGGTTTTCCCGGCACGGCCACCGCTGCCGCCCGAAATTACGTCAGCATGACTTATGCAGTTTCTGCATGGCGGCATTTCACCCGCGCGCTATTGTGCATCTGCAGCATCGGGGTATGTTTGATCCAACGGCACGCGGCCAAGGTCGCGGTTCGGGATCGCTGCGGCGGCTCGATGGGCCAGACGGAAAGGGAAACCCCTCCTCCTCCCTGGGTTTCCTTTGCTCGCGGCGGCACCTTCCTCCTCCCTGGTGCCGCCGCACCTTTTTCGGGGCCGAAAGGTCCCACCGGATACGGCGGGTGGTCTCCTCCTCCCTGACACCGCCGTTGTCAAGAACGGCGGCGCCTCTCCTCCCTTGGCGTCGCCGTTTCTTTTTTCAGCAGGATACCAGCAAGTGCAGCGCAGGTGCCGTTCCTCAGAGGGCGGCCAGCTTGCACATGTCGCGGGACGCAAGGGCGGAGCCGGACGGCGTCGCGCCAGCGGCGCCCCGCAGCGGGCCAAGCAGCGCGCGGGCCTCGTAGCTGCGCAGGATCGGGCGGACCGGCTCGAACGGATCATCCCCCTTCACCGACAGGTCAAGCTCGGGGAAATGGGTCGCGATCTCGTCGCGCGCCTCGGAATCCAGGGCGCGCCGCGCCACGTCGCCGAGGAACAGACTTTCGCAGATGGCGCCGTTTGCCCATACCAGTTCGTGCCGCTCGAACAGCAGGTGGACATAGCGCACCACCGGCCGCTCGACGATCGCGGCACCGGCCACGCCCAGCATCGCGTGGGACCGCGCGGGCACCAGCACCTCGGACGTATCGAACATCAGCATGGCCATCGGCGAGGCGTGCAGCACCCTGTGCTGTTGCGACAGGACCAGCGTCCGGTCATTGCCGATCGCGCCCGGGGGGAATTCCACCGGCGCCATCTGGCCGGTGCCCCGCGTCACGCTTTGCCCCACCCACAGCAGCATCTGCGGGCCGTGGTCGACCGTCTCGACCATCATGCCGGGCGCAAGGCTTGCCGCGCGGACCGGACCGCGCGGGGTGGCGATCAGCGTCTCGGCCTCGAAACAGATGACGGGCGCGGAGTATTCGGAGTTGGGGTCGGTGTCGTAGACGTAGAAGCCGGGGCTTACCCCCCCCTCGAAATGGTCCCAGTACCATTGTTCCAGGTCGAAGCCGGGCGACCAGACGACCTGCACCAGGTCGCCGTTCTCGTCCGTGCCCTCGAACACGACCGCGTGGCCGCTGGCAAAACTGATCTCGTCCGAGCGGATCACCACCGCGTCGGTCAGAACGGCCGAATGTGCACCACCGAAGGACACCTCGTAGATATCGCCCACCTCGAACGTATAGGGGTCGGGATCGCCCTCCTTGGAGGTGATGACAAGGTCCTTGGTCCCGTTCGGCGGATAGTCGAAGGTGGACGTACCGGCGCCGCCAGCATTGCTGTTGACGTTGTCGCCCGTCGCGGCCGCGAATTCGGTGTCTATGGTGGTGAACGTGACCATGGTTTCGGAATCCCTCCCGCCGGACTCTGACCTTGGGTAAAGAACAAGCCATTAACCCGATTCCCGGCGGGAAGCGGTTTATCGCGCGGATTTTCGGCAAATCTGGGGCGTTGGGGGGGCCTAGAATGGCACGTCGTCGGCGGCCATGACGAAACGTGCGACCACCTTCTTGTCGCCGGCCTTGTCGAAGGCGATGTCCAGCTTGTCGCCCTCGATCCCGGTCACGGTGCCGTAGCCGAATTTCGTGTGGAACACGCGGGCGCCGGTCTGATAGGCCGCGACCGCCTCGGCGTCGATGACGATGCTGCGGCTTTCGCGCGGCTGGGCCATCGGGCGCTGGGTGCTGCGGGACTGAAGCCGCTTCCATCCGGGCGAGGCGTAGACATCGGCGCGGCTGGCGGCCTCTTCGATGCCGGACCGCACGGGTGCCGCGCCCCCGCCGTAAAGGCCGGGGGGCGTCAGCACCTCGACATGATCCTCGGGCAGTTCGTCGATGAAGCGCGAGGGCATTTGCGACTGCCATTGCCCGTAGACACGGCGGTTGGCGGCAAAGGAGATCGTGCACAACTCCTCGGCGCGGGTGAGGCCGACATAGGCGAGGCGGCGCTCCTCCTCCAACCCCTTCAACCCGCTTTCGTCCATCGAGCGTTGCGAGGGGAACAGCCCGTCCTCCCATCCCGGCAGGAAAACCGCGGGGAATTCCAGGCCCTTGGCGGCGTGCAGCGTCATGATGGTGATCTTGGCGCCCTCGCTCTCGGTCTCGTTGTCCATGATGAGGGCGACATGTTCGAGGAAGCCCTGGAGGTTCTCGAACTCCTCCAGCGCCTTGACCAGTTCCTTGAGGTTTTCCAGCCGGCCCGGCCCCTCGGGCGTCTTGTCGTTCTGCCAATGCGCGGTATAGCCCGACTCGTCGAGGATGGTCTCGGCCAGTTCGACATGGTTCACGCGGACATCCAGCGCGGCGCCGTGCCAGCGGCCGATGCCCTGCAACAGGCTGGCCAGTTCCTTGGCGCCCTTGCCGCCCAACCCGCCGGACTCCAGCAAGAGCCGCGCGCCCTCGACCAGCGACACGCCGTTGGCCCGCGCCATCTGCTGGATGCTCTGCTGCGCCTTGTCGCCAAGGCCGCGTTTCGGGGTGTTGACGATCCGCTCGAATGCGAGGTCGTCCGCGGGGCTGACGGCGAGGCGGAAATAGGCCATCGCGTCGCGGATCTCCATCCGCTCGTAGAAGCGCGGGCCGCCGATGACGCGATAGGGCAGGCCGATGGTCAGGAACCGGTCCTCGAAGGCGCGCATCTGGTGGGAGGCACGGACGAGGATCGCCATGTCGTCGAGGCTGAGGGGGTCGAGCCCGCGGGTGCCCCGCGTCATCGCCTCGGCCTCCTCGCCGATCCAGCGGGCCTCTTCCTCGCCGTCCCAGTGGCCGATCAGGCGCACCTTTTCGCCCTCATCGGCCTCGGTCCAGAGCGTCTTGCCCAGCCGGCCCTTGTTGGCGGCGATCAAACCGCTGGCGGCGGCGAGGATATGGGGGGTCGAGCGGTAGTTCTGTTCCAGCCGGATCACCTGCGCGCCGGGGAAATCCTTTTCGAAGCGCAGGATGTTGCCCACTTCGGCGCCGCGCCAGCCATAGATCGACTGGTCGTCGTCGCCCACGCAGCAGATGTTCTTGTGCCCCCCGGCCAGCAGGCGCAGCCACAGGTACTGGGCGACGTTGGTGTCCTGGTATTCGTCCACCAGGATATAGCGGAACCAGCGGCGATATTGGTCCAGCACGTCGTCATGGGTCTGGAAGATCGTGACCATGTGCAGCAAGAGATCGCCGAAATCGACGGCGTTCAGGGTAAGCAGGCGGTCTTGGTATTGGACGTAAACGTCGCCGACTGTCCTCTGGTAACCCGTTCCGTCGCGAGCAGCACCCGGAACCCGATCCACAGTCTGTCCGCCGCCAAGCCCGACGCTCTCGGCCGTTCTGGCTTCATTTTTGTAGACTTCTATTTTTCCAGCGAACCAACGATCAGTCCATTTTTTCTGATCGATTTGTTCGGCGGTCAAAACCTGCTTTATCAAACGAAGCTGATCATCACGATCCAGGATGGTGAAATTCGATTTCAACCCGGCCAGTTCGGCATGGCGGCGCAGCAGTTTCACGCAGATTGCGTGGAAGGTGCCCAGCCACGGCATGCCCTCGACCGCATGGCCCATCAGACGGCCGACGCGGTCCTTCATCTCTCGGGCGGCCTTGTTGGTGAAGGTGACGGCGAGGATCTCGTTCGGCCGGGCGGCGCCCGTGTTCAGCAGATGCGCGATCCGGGCGGTCAGCGCGCGGGTCTTTCCGGTGCCCGCGCCCGCCAGCATCAGCACCGGGCCGTCCAGCGTTTCCACGGCCTGCCGTTGCGCAGGGTTCAGACCATCCAGATAGGGCGCGGGCCGCGCGGCCATGGCACGCATGGAAAGCGAGCTTTGGGCGGCGGCCTCGAAGGCGTCGGAGTCGTCGATGGGGCACATGGCGACCAATCTAGCGCGGGCCGCAGCGGAGTTAAAGGCGTGTTCGCAGAATGTTCCTTGCCCATCGTGGCACGAGGCCAAGCACCTCTGGCGGTTGTGTTTTCGCGCGAAACGGGAATAGTCGGGCCATGGGACACCGACAGATCGCAACACGGGTGCTGGTGGCGGGGCTGGCACTGGGCGGCCTCGGGGCCTGCACCGCGCCAGAGCCCCAGCGGGCACCGCGCGAACTGCGCCCGGTCGAGGTGGTGCCTGCCGCGCCCGCGCCCGCCGCGCTGTGGCCCGGGGGCACCTATCCGGCCCCGGCGGGAACCGCGCCCGGCGTCGATGTCGGGCCGATCCCGCCCGGCCCCCGTGCCGATGCCGCACTGGAAGATGCGGCCACCGCCATGGTCACGCCGCCCGCCAAGGCCCGGCTGAACTGCGTGGCCGATTTCACCGCCCGGTTCCGGCTGCCCGCGACCTCGGCGCTGCTGGGCGGACAGGGGCGCACGGCGGCGGGCTGGTTCGTCGACCTGGGCATGCCGGGCGCGGCGCGGGTCTGGCGTTGCCAGACCGATCCCGAGGGCCGGGTCGTCACCCTGACGCCGCGCTGACCTGCGGCGCGCGCCCTGCCCTCTTGCGCCGCTGCGGCGCAGAGATATACCCATTGGGATGCCCCCGCGTGCCCACGCACCGGACGGACCGATCCACAAGGAGGCCCGCCCTTGACCGACTTCAAGAAAATCCTCGTCGCCAACCGCGGTGAAATCGCCATCCGCGTGATGCGCGCTGCCAATGAAATGGGCAAGCGCACGGTCGCGGTCTATGCCGAGGAGGACAAGCTGGGGCTGCACCGCTTCAAGGCGGACGAGGCCTACAAGATCGGCGAGGGGCTGGGGCCGGTGCAGGCCTATCTGGCCATCGACGAGATCATCCGCGTGGCGAAGATGTGCGGCGCCGACGCGATCCACCCGGGCTATGGCCTGCTGTCCGAGAACCCGGCCTTCGTCGAGGCCTGCGACGCGGCGGGCATCGCCTTTATCGGGCCGAAGGCCGAGACCATGCGGGCGCTGGGCGACAAGGCGTCCGCGCGCAAGGTGGCGATTGCCGCGGGCGTGCCGGTGATCCCCGCGACCGAGGTTCTGGGCGAGGACATGGACGCGATCCGCGCCGAGGCCGCCGAGATCGGTTATCCGCTGATGCTCAAGGCCAGCTGGGGCGGCGGCGGGCGCGGCATGCGCCCGATCAACGGCCCGGACGAACTGGAGGAAAAGGTGCGCGAGGGCCGGCGCGAGGCCGAGGCGGCCTTCGGCAACGGCGAGGGCTATCTGGAAAAGATGATCCTGCGCGCCCGCCACGTGGAGGTGCAGATCCTCGGCGACAGCCACGGCAACATCTATCACCTGTGGGAACGGGATTGCTCGGTGCAGCGGCGCAACCAGAAGGTCGTCGAACGCGCGCCCGCCCCCTACCTGAGTCCCACCCAGCGCGAGCACCTGTGCAATCTCGGCAAGAAGATCGCCGAGGCGGTGAACTACGAATGTGCGGGCACCGTCGAGTTCCTGATGGACATGGAATCGGGCGAGTTCTACTTCATCGAGGTCAATCCCCGCATCCAGGTGGAACACACCGTCACCGAGGAAGTGACCGGCATCGACATCGTGCGCGCACAGATCCTGGTCGCCGAGGGCAAGAGCCTGGTCGAGGCGACCGGCATCGCCAGCCAGTACGACGTGGAACTGACCGGCCACGCCCTGCAATGCCGGATCACGACCGAGGATCCGCTGAACAACTTCATCCCCGATTACGGCCGGATCACTGCCTATCGGGGTGCGACGGGCATGGGCATCCGGCTGGACGGCGGCACGGCCTATTCGGGCGCGGTCATCACGCGCTATTACGACAGCCTGCTGGAAAAGGTCACCGCCTGGGCGCCCACCCCCGAGGCCGCCATCGCCCGGATGGACCGCGCCCTGCGCGAATTCCGCATCCGGGGCGTCAGCACCAACATCGCCTTCGTCGAGAACCTGCTGAAGCACCCGACCTTCCTGTCGAACGAATACCATACCAAGTTCATCGACCAGACGCCCGAGCTGTTCCAGTTCGAGAAGCGGCGCGACCGGGCGACACGGATCCTGACCTTCATCGCCGATGTCACGGTCAACGGGAACCCCGAGACCGAGGGCCGCCCGCGCCCGCCAGCCGAGGCGCGCACCCCGCGCCCGCCCGAGAACCGGCGCGAAAGCTTCGCCCCCGGCACACGGCAGATCCTCGACGAGTTCGGGCCGCAGGCGGTGGCGGACTGGATGGCCGAGCAGAAGCAGCTTTTGCTGACCGACACCACTATGCGGGACGGGCACCAGTCGCTCCTGGCCACCCGGATGCGGTCGATCGACATGGTGCGCGTCGCACCCGCCTATGCCCACAACCTGCCACAGCTGTTCAGCGTGGAATGCTGGGGCGGCGCCACCTTCGATGTGGCCTACCGGTTCCTGCAGGAATGTCCCTGGCAGCGGCTGAGGGACATCCGCGCGCGGATGCCGAACCTGATGACCCAGATGCTGCTGCGGGGGGCGAACGGGGTGGGCTATACCACCTATCCCGACAACGTGGTCCAGAGCTTCGTCAGACAGGCCGCGGAAACGGGCGTGGACGTGTTCCGCGTGTTCGACAGCCTGAACTGGGTCGAGAACATGCGCGTCGCGATGGACGCGGTGCTGGACAGCGGCAAGGTGCTGGAAGGCGCGATCTGCTATACCGGCGACATCCTCGACCCGGACCGGGCGAAATACGACCTGAAGTATTACGTCGAGATGGCCAGGGCGCTGAAGGCGGCGGGCTGCCATATCCTTGGGCTGAAGGACATGGCGGGCCTGCTGAAACCCGCGTCCGCCAGCGTGCTCTTCAAGGCGCTGAAGGAGGAGGTGGGCCTGCCGATCCACTTCCACACCCATGACACCAGCGGCATCGCGGGCGCAACGATCCTGGCCGCGTCCGAGGCGGGCGTGGACGCGGTCGATGCCGCCATGGACGCGTTCTCGGGCGGCACCTCGCAGCCCTGCCTGGGGTCCATCGTCGAGGCGTTGCGCAACACGCCACGCGATACCGGGATCGACATCGAGGCGGTGCGCGAGATCTCGGACTACTGGGGGCAGGTGCGCACGCAATACGCCGCCTTCGAATCCGGCATGCAGGTGCCCGCCTCCGAGGTCTACCTGCACGAGATGCCGGGCGGCCAGTTCACCAACCTCAAGGCGCAGGCCCGCAGCCTGGGGCTGGAGGACCGCTGGCCCGAGGTCGCCAAGACCTATGCCGACGTGAACCAGATGTTCGGCGACATCGTCAAGGTGACGCCGTCCTCCAAGGTGGTGGGCGACATGGCGTTGATGATGGTCAGCCAGGGGCTGACGCGCGCCGATGTCGAGAACCCCGCCCGCGACGTGGCGTTTCCCGATTCCGTCATCGACATGCTGCGCGGCAACCTGGGCCAGCCGCCGGGCGGGTTTCCCGAAGCCATCGTCCGCAAGGTGCTGAAGGACGAGAAACCCCTGACCGAACGGCCCGGCGCCAAGGTGCCGCCCGCCGATCTGGACAAGCTGCGCGCCGACCTGAAGGCGCAGTTCGACGATCTCGACTTCGACGACGAGGACCTGAACGGATACCTGATGTATCCCAAGGTCTTCACCGACTACACGGCGCGGCACCAGATGTATGGCCCGGTCCGCACCCTGCCCACGCGCACCTTCTTCTACGGGATGGAGCCGGGCGAGGAGATCACCGCCGAGATCGACCCCGGCAAGACGCTGGAGATTCGGCTGTCGGCCATCGGCGAGACCACCGAAGAGGGCGACGTGCGTGTCTTCTTCGAGCTGAACGGCCAGCCCCGGGTGATCCGCGTGCCCGACCGCAAGGCCAAGGCCAAGGTGGCCAAGCGGCCCAAGGTGGAACTCGGCAATCCCGGCCATGTCGGTGCGCCGATGCCGGGCGCGATCGCGACCGTCGCGGTCAGCGCGGGCCAGAAGGTCAAGACCGGCGACCTGCTCCTGACCATCGAGGCGATGAAGATGGAAACCGGCCTGCATGCCGAGCGTGACGGCACGATCAGGGCCGTTCACGTCACCCCGGGCGCCCAGATCGACGCCAAGGACCTGCTGGTCGAATTCGAGTAGCCGCAGCGGGCCGGTCAGACCGGCCCGCCTCCCGGAGTGTCTAGCGGATCCTGCGCCGGCCAAGCAGTCCCAGCGCCCCCAGCGCCGTCAGGACAAGCGCGCCCCCGGCCGGCAGAGGCACCGCGGACGGCGTGGCGGTCGACGCCGAGATGCTGTAGGTCATCTGGCCCGGCTGAAACGCGGCAACCAGCGGACCGTTCAGATCCGTATCCGCGAACGTGACCTCGAACCTTCCGCCATTCAGCAGGATGTTGAAGTCGTAAACGGACGCGTCGCGGGAATCCGGATCGATGTCGGTTGCGAAGGAAAGAGTTTCGCCGGGATCGAAATCCGTGACCTGGAACACGATCTCGTCGGGACGCAGGCCGCCGCCGGGGAAACATGTGCCCACCTCTGGCGTGGTAAAGCCAAGCGTGCCGCCGGCGGGCGCCACACCGTTCTGGACGCAGTCGAAGTTGTACGCCGTATTGCCGATGACGGCCTGACCGCCCGTGATCCGGGCCGCGCTCGACATGTTCGTCACGGTGAAGACCGGCCCGTTTGCCGACCCAGAGATCGCCAGATCGAATCCGACGGTCGCCGCCCCGGCCGCCCCGGCAAGTGCCGTCGAAACGGCGGCGATGGTGATGAGTTTCTTCAAGATCGTTACCCCTTGCACAGACTGAATGTGGCAAAACACGGGCGTATTCATGACATAAGGTCAATCTCATTCCGGGGGAGTTCCGGTTACTGGCATGCGCAAATCGTCACAGCCCATCTGCATCGCAGACAGTCGTTGAAATCGACCTGTGTTGTGTCCGAAACCGATCCGATCCGCCAAGCGGACGCATCCCGGCGCCCCCAGGACGGACCCGGCGGGACAGAGCGGCAGGTGCGGCACAGAAATTTTACGAAAGCCGCGTTTTTGCCCTTGCAGCCCCCCGCCCAACTTTATAAACCACGCCTCACCCAATGGATGCGGGCGTAGCTCAGGGGTAGAGCATTACCTTGCCAAGGTAAGGGTCGTGAGTTCGAATCTCATCGCCCGCTCCAATTTTCTTGAAAGACTTGAATGGGTTGAGGACATGAAACGCGGGTAAGCCCTGCGTTCATAGTTCGTTCGGTTCCGCCTTTTCAGCGATCTTCAGCCGTCAGGAATGATGCGGGCTCGGGTCCGAGCGGCAGCCATCACGCCAGAGGAGACCCGGCGTTCGGGCAGGCCGATGGGTGCCGGGCTGCGTCTCTGTCCGGGATGGAGCAGGCCCGCCGCTGACGGGCCTGCCGCGTGTCAGGCCCGGACCACCTTTTCCAGAACCGCGCGCAGGCGCGCCAGCGTACCGTCGATGTCGGTCAGCTTGTCGAGGCCGAAAAGCCCGATCCGGAAGGTGCGGAACTCGGCGCCTTCGCCGACCTGAAGCGGCACACCAGCAGCGATCTGCATGCCTTCGGCCAGGAACTTGCGGCCATTCTGGATGTCCGGATCGTCGGTATAGGACACCACGACCCCCGGCGCGCCAAAGCCCGGCGCGGCAACCGAGGCCACGCCCAATTCGGCCAGCATCTCGCGCACGGCCCGGCCAAGCCGCCACTGCGCCTCTTTCGCGGCCTCGAAGCCAAGCGCCCGGATCTCGGCCATGGCATCGCGCAACCCGGCCAGCGCATCTGTCGGCATCGTGGCGTGATAGGCATGCCCGCCGTCCTCATAGGCCTGCATGATCGCGCGCCATTTCTTCAGATCCATCGCGAAGGAATTCGACACCGTTTCCTGAAGCCGCGCGGCCGCGCATGCCGACAGCATCACCATCCCCGCCGAGGGCGAGGCCGACCAGCCCTTTTGCGGGGCCGAGATCAGCACGTCGACCCCGGTTTCCCCCATGTCCACCCAGACACAGCCCGACGCGATGCAGTCCAGCACCATCAGCGCGCCGACCTCGTGGGCGGCGGCGGCCATTTCGCGGATATAGGCGTCGGGCAGGATGATGCCGGACGAGGTTTCGACATGCGGGGCAAAGACGATCTCGGGGCGGGTGTCGCGGATCGCGGCGGTCACGTCCTCGATCGGCGGGGGCGCATAAGGGGCGCGGGGCACGTTGCCTGCGGGCCGCGCCATGACCACCGCGGTCTCGGCCGCAAAGCCGCCAGCCTCCAGGATCTGAGTCCAGCGATAGGAGAACCACCCGTTGCGCACGATCAGGGCCCGGCGGCCGGTGGCGAACTGGCGGGCGACCGCCTCCATCGCGAAGGTTCCCCCGCCCGGCACCAGGGCAACCGCATCGGCGCCATAGACCTCGCGCAGCATGGCAGAGATGTCGCGCATGACGGTCTGGAACCGTGCGGACATGTGGTTCAGCGACCGGTCGGTGAAGACCACCGAAAACTCGCTCAGGCCATCGGGATCGACATCGGGACGCAAGCCGGACACTGCGGAAACTCCTCTTTTGCTCGCTGCCACGTCTAGGACCGGAACCGCCCGTTCGCCAGCAAAAAAGCCCGCCCGCGGCGCACCCGCCGATCGGGCGCCTTCGCGGCCGGGCGTCCCGACGTGCCATCGGGCGCAGGGACCGGGGCGCCGGGCCGTCAGTCCTGTCCGGCGGGTGCCGTCATGGTCACGCTGAGCGCGCCGATCCCCTCGATCACCACCTCGACATTCATGCCGGGCTTGATCGGCCCCGCCCCCAGCGAGGTGCCACAGGCGATCAGGTCGCCGGGGTTGAGGGTCATGTCCCGGGACAGAAGGCTGACGATCTCGGCCGGTGTCAGGATCATGTCCGACGTCGGGTAGGACTGGCGTTCCCGCCCGTTCACCAGCGTCCGGACCGTAAGCGCCTGCCAGTCGATATCGGTCTCGATCACCGGCCCGACGGTACCGAACCCGTCAAAGCTCTTGGCGCGGGTCCATTGCGGGAAGGAGGCATCGGCCTTCAGCACGTCGAGCGAGGTGATGTCATTCACGCAGGTATAGCCAAGGATCGCTTCGCCCGCATCCTCGGGCGCGATCGCCTTGCAGGTCTTGCCGATCACGATCCCCAACTCGCCCTCGAACACCACCCGCCCGGCGGATTGCGGGATCGCGACCTCTGCACCCGGCCCCGACAGGGACGTGTCGGCCTTGAGGAAATACAGTGGATGCGTGGGCAGGTCGAACCCGCCCTTTTCGGCGGCCGCCTTGTAGTTGTTCCACAGCCCGATGAACTTGCCCGGCCGGACCGGGGCCAGCAGCGTGACCTCGGACAGGGACAGCGGGGCACCGGCAGAGGTTTCCGAGCCGAGGCCCGCGCGGGGGTGAAACCTGTCCTCGGCGATGACACCGGTGATCTGCGATCCGTCGCTGGTAAAGCCCCTGCCCCACTTCATGCTGTCCTCTCCTGCTCTGTGCGCGCGCTGTTGCCGAACCGGTCATCGCCGGTGCGGTCCAGTTATAGGGGGGCACACGCATGCCGCGCCACGGATTTTCGCGCCGGTGGCCCGGCCCTGACGCAGGGTGGGGCCGGTGCCGCGCCCGCGACGAATGGCGTGGGCATCCGCGCAGCCAGACGCGCCGCACAGGAGGCGACAAGATCGGACGCAGGACTTCGCGGCCCCGCGGCGATGCCCTTGCCCGATGCGGCTCAGGATACCTTTTTCACGAACTGCGATTTCAGGCCCATCTGTCCAAAGCCCGGGATCGTGCAGTCGATGTCGTGATCGCCGTCGACCAGCCGGATTCCCTGCACCTTGGTGCCGACCTTGAGCATCGAGGACGATCCCTTGACCTTCAGGCTCTTGATCAGCGTGACGGTGTCGCCGTCCCTGAGGATGTTGCCCACGCTGTCGCGCACCTCGGCCGCTGCCTCGGGTTGTTCGACCGCCGACCATTCGTGTCCACATTCGGGGCAGCACAGAAGGGCATCCACCTGATAGGTGTAGGCAGAGGCACATTCGGGGCACGGGGGCAAAATCTCGGTCATGGATCAGCCTATAGCCATACATCTGCACGGTGACCAGACGCAGATCGATCTGCCGCCCTGCGGCCGGTCGCCATCGGTGCCGCGGCACATTCCCGTCTGCGTTTCGAACGCCGCCGCGACCGGCCAGGTCCAGGGCCTTCCCGCACGGAACGCGGGCGCCAACGCCTGTGCCGGGCGGAACTCCGCGCTGAGGGATGGGCGGATCAGGCCGGCACGCGGGCGGCCTGACGCGCCCATCGGGCCAGGCGGCGCCGGTCGATCTCGCGTTTCTTCTTCAGCGGCAGGACCATGGGGCCATAGACCGCCTCGACCGGGGCCAGGCCAAGCGCCGCGCGGGCAAGCTCGGGCCGCTCGTGCAGGAACCGTGCGCGGGTGGCGCGGTCGAACGCGGCGAAGGCCCGGGGGCCGGGCCAGAAGCTTTCGACCGCCAGCCCCTCGGCCTGGATGAGCGCGTCATTGCCGTCGCCGCCATAGGCTGGAGGCCGAGCCGCTGAAGATGCCATCGTCATCGGTGACGGTGATGGTCAGGCTGTCGGCTTCGGCAACGAAACCGGGTTCGAGCATGAAGCGCGAGCCGGTCTTTGGAACGCCGCCCTCGATCAGGAACTGCGCGACGGCATCGCCGCAAGGGTATAGGTGGCCACGGGCGCGCGCCTTTAACCGATATGTCTGGCCTTGCCCGCCACTTGTCTCGAGATCAGACCAACGGTCCGCTCCAATACAATCGAATTGACGCGTTTTTCCGGCCGCACCCGCCCAGTAGGGATCCCACCCCAGACGCGGCACTTGCACCGTGAGTCGGTTCGGTCTCGCCGGATGGTAATGCGGCTTTGCCACGCTTGATCCTGCCGTCGTCACCCCCCGCGGGCATGACCGTTCGAGGAGTCTTTTGGGGCCATGGGATGTGGCCCTTTCGAGTAACATCGGTCAGGCTTGCCGCGCGCCCGCTCGATCGGCGCACAAGGTGCAGGTCCCGGCCCGCGGGCCGGTCAAGGATGGTTCACCCCGCGTGAAGAGGAAAGACAGTGGAACTCTCGAGACGGACGGTCATTTCGGGGCTTGCAACGACGATGCTTTCGGCCTGTGTCGGCGATCGGCCCTCGCAGACGGCGTCGCAATCTTCGGTCAGGGCCGTGCCGAACAGGGCCTTCGATGGCTGGGTCGCGGCCTTCCAGGCGCGGGCCACGGGCCGCGGGATCTCGCAGCAGACACTGGAGCGTGCCTTTCGGGATGCCGGCTACCTTCCGGCCGTGATCGAGAAGGACCGCAGCCAGACCGAGTTCACGCGCAGCCTCGAGGACTACCTGGCCATCGCCACCTCGGACGAGCGGATCCGCAAGGGCCGCGCCGCGCTGCGCCGGCAGGAAAGGACGCTGGTGGCCATCGCGGCGCGCTACGGCGTCGCGCCCGAGATCGTGACGGCGATCTGGGGCCTTGAAAGCACCTATGGCGAACGGCGGGGCGACGTTCCCGTGATCTCGGCGCTGTCGACGCTGGCCTTCGACGGGCGGCGCGGCGCGTTCTTCGAAGACCAGCTGATCGCGGCGCTGCGGATCGTCCAGCGCGGCGACATAACGCCCGTGCGCATGACCGGCAGCTGGGCGGGCGCGATGGGGCATACCCAGTTCATCCCGACCTCGTACTTGGCCTATGCGGTCGATTTCACTGGCGACGGGCGGCGTGACATCTGGGGGGACGATCCGTCCGATGCGCTGGCCTCGACCGCGGCCTACCTGCAACGCTCGGGCTGGCGCCCGGGCCAGCCCTGGGGGATGGAGGTTCGCCTGCCCGCGGGGTTCGACACCGGCCTTGCGGGGCGCGGGCGGGCGCGGGCCACTTCGGCCTGGGCGGGGCTCGGCGTGACCGACAGCGCAGGCCGCACGCTGCCGAACCTCGGGGCCGCAGCGATCCTGATCCCGCAGGGGCCGCGCGGGCCGGCCTTTGCCGTGTTCCACAATTTCAACGTCCTGCTGCGTTACAACAACGCCGAGAAATACGGGATCGGCGTCGGCCACCTGTCGGACCGTCTTGCAGGGAAACCGCCCCTGCGGACCGCCTTCCCGCCGGATGCGCAGGGCCTGACCATCGACGACCGAAAGGAGCTTCAGCGGCGGCTGACCGCACGGGGCTTCGACACCCAGGGCACCGACGGAGTGATCGGCGCGAACACCGAGTCCGCGATCCGGGCCTATCAGGCGCGCGCCGGGCTGCCGGTGGACGGCACGCCCTCGCGCGCCCTGCTGGCCCGCCTGCGATAGGCGGGCGCCTTCGGCGGCGGTTTCCCGCGGGCCGCACCCGGAAGCTGTTGCCTCGGGCGCCGTCCTCGGGCGGGATGGGGCTGCGGCCGGGGAATCGGCCGCGCCACGGGGAGAACCGCACGCCATGCTGCGCACGTTGGTGGCCCTCTGCGCGCTTGCCCTGATGTCCTGCGGCGGCCCGTCCCCTGGGCCGCTGCCCCCCGGCCCCGAAGCGGCCGGGCGCGCCATCGCGACCCCGCACCCGCGGTTTGCCGACCACGACCCCCATGCCTGGGACGGCGAGGCGCCCTGGTCCTATCCGGTGCACGGCATCGACGTCTCGCGCTGGCAGGGCGCGATCGACTGGGCCACCGCGCGCGCGGCGGGCGTCTCGTTCGCCTTCGTCAAGGCGACCGAGGGGGTCGAGGAACTGGATCCGATGTTCCGCACGCACTGGGAGGGCGCGGGCCGCGCCGGGGTGGCGCGCGGCGCATACCACTACTTCTACTTCTGCGCGCCCGCCGACGCACAGGCGCGCTGGTTCATCGCCAACGTGCCGCGTTCGGCGGCCAGCCTGCCGCACGTGCTGGACATGGAGTGGAACCCGCGCTCCCCGACCTGCCGGCACCGGCCCGACCCCGCGACCGTGCGGGCCGAGGCGAAGACCTTCCTCGACATCCTCGAACGCCATTACGGGCGGCGGCCGGTCGTCTACACCACGGTGGATTTCTCCCGCGACACCGGGATCGAGCGGCTGCCGGGCACCGAATTCTGGCTGCGCTCGGTCGCGGGCCATCCGCGCGAGACATATCCCGGCGCGCGCTGGACGTTCTGGCAATATACCGGCACCGGCCGCGTCGAGGGGGTGCCCGGCCCGGTCGACATCAACGTCTTTCGCGGCTCACTGGCAAGCTGGACGGCGTGGGAACGATCCGCGTTGTAACCCTTCCTGAACCCGATGCGGCCGGGCAGGACACTGCCGGACAACCCGTCCGGGCACCTGCGGACATCGGCGTGGGTCCGCGACGGCGGCGTCGCGCTGGGCGGCATGGGGCCCGCCGTTTGCCTGTTGACCCCACCGGAACGGGCTGGTCTTATCGCAGGTGTCAGGGGAGTCCCGCCAAGGGGACTGAGAGGCTGACGGCATGGAAACATGCGGTGACGCGACCCTTCGAACCTGACCCAGGTGATACTGGCGTAGGAAGACCAAGGTGCGGGCCGCGTCCATCCGGGCCATCTGCCCCCCCCTCTCCTGCCTCATGTCGCAACGGGTCTTTTTGAGTGCGAACTTGAGGAGAACCCAATGACCGAGCACCCCAAGACCCTGACATGCGGCGCGCTGCCCGCATCGTCCAAGATCCATGTCGCCGGGACGCTTTATCCCGATCTGCGCGTGCCGATGCGGCGGATCGACCTGGACCCGTCGTCGGACGAGCCGCCGCTTGTCGTCTATGATGCCTCGGGGCCCTATACCGATCCGGATGCGGCAATCGACATCGCGCGGGGCCTGCAACGCATACGCACCGCGTGGATCGAGGCGCGCGGCGATACCGAAACCCACGCGCCCCGGCCCGTCGCGGCGGCCGATAACGGCTTTGCCGAAGGCGCGGGCCTTGCGCCTGCGTTCCCCCTGCACCACCGGCCGCGCCGGGCCCGTACCGGAGCGGGTGCCGTCACGCAGATGGCCTATGCGCGGCGCGGCATCGTCACCGCCGAGATGGAATTCGCCGCGATCCGCGAGAACCAGGGGCGCGACATGGCGGGGCTGCGCGACGGCCACGACTGGGGCGCGGCCATTCCCGACCATGTGACGCCCGAATTCGTGCGCGCCGAGATCGCCGCCGGCCGCGCCATCCTGCCCGCCAACATCAACCACCCCGAGCTTGAGCCGATGGTCATCGGCCGAAACTTCCTGACCAAGATCAACGCGAACATGGGCACTTCGGCGGTCACCTCGTCGATGCAGGAAGAGGTGGACAAACTCGTCTGGGCGATCCGCTGGGGGGCGGACACGGTGATGGACCTGTCCACCGGGCGCAACATCCACACCACCCGCGAGTGGATCCTGCGCAACGCGCCGGTGCCGGTGGGCACGGTGCCGCTGTACCAGGCGCTGGAAAAGGTCGGCGGCGTGCCCGAGGAGTTGAGTTGGGACCTGTTCCGCGACACGCTGATCGAACAGGCCGAACAGGGTGTGGATTACTTCACCATCCACGCGGGGCTGCGCCTGCACCATATCCCGCTGACCGTGGATCGCGTGACCGGCATCGTCAGCCGCGGCGGCTCGATCATGGCCAAGTGGTGCCTGGCGCATCACCGGGAGAGCTTCCTCTACGAGCGGTTCGCCGAGATCTGCGCGATCTGCGCGGCCTATGACATCAGCCTGTCACTGGGCGACGGGCTGCGGCCCGGCTCGATCGCCGATGCCAACGACGCGGCGCAGTTCGCGGAACTGGAAACGCTGGGGGAACTGACGCGGATCGCCTGGGACCATGACGTTCAGGTCATGATCGAGGGGCCGGGCCATGTGCCGATGCACAAGATCAAGGAGAACGTGGACAAGCAGTTGGCCCTGTGCGGCGAGGCGCCGTTCTACACGCTGGGCCCGCTGACCACCGATATCGCGCCCGGCTACGACCACATCACCAGTGCGATTGGCGCGGCGATGATCGGGTGGTTCGGCACCGCGATGCTGTGCTATGTCACGCCCAAGGAACATCTGGGCCTGCCCGACCGCGACGACGTCAAGACCGGCGTCATCGCCTACAGGATCGCCGCCCATGCCGCGGACCTGGCCAAGGGTCATCCGGGCGCCCGCGCCCGCGACGACGCGCTGTCCCGCGCGCGGTTCGCCTTTCGCTGGGAAGACCAGTTCAACCTGTCGCTTGACCCCGACACGGCGCGCGCCCTTCACGACGCGACGTTGCCGAAACAGGCGCACAAGGTGGCGCATTTCTGTTCGATGTGCGGGCCGAAATTCTGCTCGATGAAGATCAGCCAGGACATCCGCGACGCCGCCCGCGAGAAGGGAATGGCCGACATGGCGACCGCGTTCCGCAAGACCGGCGAGCTCTACGTAACGCTCGACGAGGGAAGCGACGGATAGGCGCTTCGCCGCACGGCCTGGGCAGGCCCCTCGGCTCATGGACGCGACTGGCCCGCCGCACGCGCTTTGCGGGGCCTTTCGCGCCGGCGCCGTGCCGCGTGGACGCGCGATGCACGCGGAACCTGGCGAGGACGGCCATGCCTCGGCCGATCGCTTACCGCGCCGGGCGGACCGTCAGCAGGTATCGCCCGTAGCGCACGGAAAAGCCGCCGAAAGCGCCGATCCAGGCGAGGCCCGAAAGGACATGGAACGCAGACGCGAATGTCGGGAACGCCCCCGCAAGAAAACGCATCAGCACCGCACCGACCAGCAGCAGGTAGATCGTGATCGTGCCCGCATCGGCGCTCAGTACCTGTCCGGTATGGCCAAGCGTCGCGCGCGTCATCACCGCCAGCGTCATCAACCCGAGGGCGCCCGCCATCCAGAGATGTTGCGCCGCCACCGGGGCAAGGACCGCGGGCCACAGGATCGCCGCCCCGACCGCCAGCGCGCCGACCGGCACGAAGGCGTACCCGGCGTGCAGGACCAGCACCATAGGCTCGGCACCGGTGCGATGCCCGGCCCATCGTGCAAGGCGGCCCAGATGCAGACCGCCCGCGACGATCAGCGCCGCGCCCGTGACCGTCGCGTCCGGCGCCGCGACCCAGGCGAGAAGCGCGAGCCCCAAGGCCGCCAGCGCCAGCGTGTCGAACCGTTGCATCGGCGGCGTCGGCAGGACGGGGCTTTGACGCCTCACCAGCCAGTTGCGCGTGAACGAGGGCACGATCCGCCCGCCGATCACCCCGATCATCATGATGCCGGCCGCCAGCCCCAGACGCAGCCCCGCGCCCTGCGCCGGAATACGCCCCCTGGCGGCTTCCCAGTGGAACAAGGCGTTCCCCGCGATCAGGACGCCGAGCATCGCCAGCACGATCAGGTTGCGCCAGTTGCGCCCCGCGACGATCTCGCGCGCGAGGGCAGCGGCAAGCATGACCGGGAACAGCAGGTCTGCCGCGGCGACGAACACGGGCGGCAAGACGGCCGACACGGCAATCGCGATCCGGCCGATGATCCAGACTCCGAACAGGGCGCCGAGCGGCCAGCCCACGATGGGCAGCCGTCCGGTCCAGTTGGGTACCGCGGTCAACAGAAAGCCCGCGACGACCGCGCCGAGATAGCCGAACAGGAACTCGTGCGCGTGCCAGGATACCGGGTCAAGGGCCGTGGGCAGGCCCGGCGCGCCGGTCAGCATGCCGACCCAGATCGCCATGGCCAAGGCCGCCCAGACCGCGGCCCCCAGAAAGAAGGGGCGAAAGCCGTAGCTCAGGATCGCCGGCCCGTCCCAGGCGCGCATTTTCCCGGCGGTGCCGCTCATCGTATACCTCTCGTGAACTGGATGCCGGCTTCGGTCAGGATGACGTCCAGCGGGATGTCATGGGGTTGCGGGTAGATCGTGGCAAGCTGCGCGGACTGGAACCCGACACCGATCGACACGGGGCGCGGGGAAAGCGCCGCCAGCGTCCGGTCGAAATACCCGCCGCCATATCCCAGTCGATAGCCCGCGCTGTCCCAACCCATCACGGGGGCAAGCGTGATGTCTGGCGTGAGCGTTCCCGCATCCGGGGGCGGCACCGGGATGTTCCAGTCGCCCAGCACCATCCGCGTCGCCGGGCTCCACCTGCGAAAGACCAGCGGCGCGGCCCTCACCTCGACCACCGGCAAGGCGACCATGACGCCCGCGTCGTGCAACTCGGCCAGCACGGGGCGCAGGTCGGGCTCTCCCTTGATCGGCCAATAGCCCGAGACGACGCGCCCCTTCGCGCCGCCCGGGCGCGACGACAGAAAATCCCGCAAGTGCCCGGCAAGCGCATGGCTCGCCCGTTGGTGCGCTGCCACGCTCATCGCCTGGCGCCGGGCCCGCAGGCGTGCCCGTTCCGCGCGGCGCCAGCGGTCCACATCACCGGCCTGCGCGGGGTCGACGCCAAGTGGATCGAAATAGCCGGGCGCCAGATCACCCGCCATGCAGGGCGGCGAGGCATAGCGCCCCCTTCCGCTGTCCTGGTCGCTCATGTGCAGCATCCTTGCCCAATGGCCTTCAGACTATACCCTATACCGGCCCGGTGGCGACCGCCGAACCCCGGGCATTGCCGGGCCATCCGGAAAAGCCGACGGACGTCGCGCTCCTTCCGCCAACGGGAGACCTGCAAGCGCGTTTCAGAATAGACTTGCACCGTACGGCAAAACCACCCGGAATGGTCCCCGCGCATGGCGCGCCGGGCGCCCTCAGAACCCGAACCAGCGCTGCCAGAGCCCCGCGCCGTAGAACATGAACGAGAGCGTGAAGAAGACCAGCCCCAGCCCGGCCCGGTCGCGCAGCGCAAAGACGATCGGGTCGTAGTCCTGCTTGCCGCGATAGCCCAGCACGACCATCCGCACCAGCCAGGCGGCAAGCGGGATCAGCGCCACCCAGAGCATCCAGCGCGTCGGATAGAGCATCCGGGCCTGCTCGGTGAAACTGTAGGCGAAGAATACCACCAGCGCGCCCACCACGCCGATCGCGGCCACGTTCAGCAGATCGCCCCGGTCGGCCCGGCCATAGCCGCGCCCCGGCAGACGCTCGTCGGTTCGGGACAGCGCCAGTTCGGTCATCCGCTTGACGCAGCCCAGCGCCAGGAACACCGGGAAGACGAAGACCAGCATCAGGATCGAGGCCGCGACCCCCGTCGCCGCCGCCCCCGCCACCACCCGGATCGTGTAAAGCGCGGCCAGCGTCGCCACGTCGATCCAGCGCATCCGCTTGAGCCGCAGCGAATAGGCCAGCGACAGCGCCATGTAGAGCACCAGCACGCCCAGAAACGCCGGTCCCAGCACCGTACCGATCGCAAGCGCGACAAGCCCCAGCGCACCGCCCGCCGCCATGCCCGCCCGGATCGGCACCGCCCCGGCGGCAAAGGGGCGGCGGCACTTGGTCGGGTGCAGGCGGTCGGCCTCGAGGTCGAGCAGGTCGTTCACGATGTAGATCGACGAGGCCGCCGCCGAGAAGGCCGCCATCCCAGCCAGCACCAGCACCAGCGTCGGCAGCGTGAAATCATGCGCCGCGAGCACCGGCAGGACCAGAAGCACGTTCTTGACCCATTGGTGCGGGCGCAATGCACGGGCGAGATCGCGCCAGCGCCAGCCGCCCGGCACCGCGTCGACCCGCCGCCCCGCGGCGCGCAGGTCGTCCGCGATGCGCGGATGCTCGCCCACCACCACCGCCCGGTCCGCCGCCTTCCACGCCGCGCGGTCCTGCCCGCTGTCGCCGGCATAGTCGTAGCCGCGCAGCCCGAAGGCCGATTTCAGCGCCTCTGCCCGGTCTTCGCCGGTCAAACGGGATTGCCCCTCGGTACCGAGCCCGCCGGAGAACCCGTAATGGTCGGACAGGGCGGCCACCAGATCGCCGTCAGCATCGGACACCAGCACCACCTGGCGCCCGGCCTCGCGCGCGGCAAGCGCGCGTTCGGCAATCTCGGCCCGCAGTGGCAACAGATCGACCCGCGGCGGGGCAAGGCGGGTGATTGCCTGCCGGAACGCGGCCGGACGGGCGCGGGTGCGGACCAGGGCGGCAAGCGTCGCGCGCGGATCGCGGCCGAGCCCGGCCCAGACGGATTCCAGGAAAAGATCGGTCCGAAGGAACGTGCCGTCCACGTCCAGGACCAGCGGCTTTTGCGATCCCATGCTAGCCTGCCCCCATCACCCGGAACACGCAGCCATCGCTGATCAACTCGGGCGGCGTCTGACACAGGCCGCGCGCCACCGCCCAGGCGGCCAGCACGCGGGGGACGTAGTTGCGCGTCTCGGCATAGGGCGGTACGCCGGCATGGTTGCGCACCGCGCCCTCGCCCGCATTGTAGGCGGCCAGTACCAGGATCGGGTCGTTGCCGAACTCGCCCATCAGCCAGTCGAGATAGGCGACACCGCCCCGGATGTTGGCGCACGGGTCTAGGATGTCGGCCACGCCGAACCGCGTCGCGGTCGCGGGCATCAGCTGCATCAGGCCGGTCGCACCCTTGGGGCTGACCGCAGCGCGCCGCCCGCCGCTCTCGACCCCGATCACCGCAAGCGCAAGCGCGGGCGAGACGCGGGTTCCGACCGTCGCCATCAGGATCTCGGCCCCGTGGGTGGCGGCAATGTCCTGCAACCGTTGCAGCCTGGGCGCCGGCACGGTTTCGCCCAGCGGCGGCTTTGCGAGTGCCGCCAGCGCCGGGGCCAGCCGCCCGGGGCCGCCATCGGCCAGCGCGGGCGAGACGCGGGCCCAGAACCAGCCCGGACCGGGACCCGCGTCGCCACTGGTACCGGACTCGGCCCCGGCCCCGGTCTCGGGCGTTTCGGGCCGGGCAACCGGGGCCGCGGCGGGCGGCAGGCGCGGTTCGACGGGCTGCACCTGGACGGTGATGCGCCTTGCCGTACCCGGCGCGGGCGGCTTCACCCGCTTGAAGCTGAAGTCGGGCCAGGGCGGCGGTTCCGCCGCGCCCGCGGTCGCCAGCAAGATTGCCGCGACAGTCGCCACGATAAGCCTCGACGCCATGACCTTTTTCTGTCCTGCCCGATCCGAACGTCTTTGCAGAATTATGCAGAATCCGGTGTCAAAGGCCATATCGAATGGCCCATCGTCGCGGCGAAAGCGCAGTGTGCCCAGCGCAAACAGCCCCAGAATTCAAAAAATTCTTCTCAATTGTGGGGCTTTTATAACGCGTTTTCATGGAGTTGTTAGAAGATTCCGCAAATTTTCCTGCCGGGCAGAAATTGACAAGGCTCAGCCCAACTCTTGCCCGATTCGGGTGGCCTTATTCCCCCATGCCGAGGCGGTTACGGGTCAGGACAGAGACCGGCCCAACAGTCTCCGACAAGGCACGTTGAAGTGAACGAGCATCCTACTGGAGGGACCAAAATGAAACTTTTCGACATGATCAAGCGCTTCCGCAGCGACGAGTCGGGCGCCGTGACCGTGGACTGGGTCGTGCTGACCGCCGCGATCGTGGGCCTGGGCATCGCCGTTCTGAGCCAGGTGAAAACCGGCGTCGACGCCTTGGCCGTCGACATCAAGACCTCGCTGACCTCCGCCGAGGTCAAGCAACTTGGCTCGCTGGGCTGGGGCAACGGCACCGAATAAGTCACCCCGCGTTTCAAGGCGGAACCGGAGAGGCCGCATCCCCGGATGCGGCCCTTCTCATTTCTTTCCCTGCCTTCGACCGCGACGGGTGGCAGTTGCGGAATTGTTTCGGGCGCGGGCAAAATCCGCCTTCAGGCCAAGGGATAACCCCGTTTTCGCCGCAATCGCCGTTCAGTCTGCGGCCAAAGGTCAGGATCGGCATGTCCGGGCACGGCGCCCCGGGCCTGCGTTAGGAAAGGACACGCCATGCGGATGATTTTCGGACTGGTGCTCCTGGTGGGCCTGGGGCTCGCCGGCTTCGCCGTCTACATGGCCCAAGGCTACATCCAGAAATACGAACGCCAGCTTGCCGAGGAACGCGCGGCGCGTGCCGAGCAGGTGGACCTCGTGCCCGTCGTCGTCGCCAACGAACCCCTGCGCTACGGCCAGCAGGTCACGCTGGAAAACCTTCGCCGCGTGTTGTGGCCCAAGGACTCGCTGCCCGAAGGGGTGTTCCAGACCGCCGAGGAGCTTTTCCCCGACGGACAGCCCAAATTCCGCACCGTACTGCGTGCGATGGAGGCTGGCGAACCCCTGCTCGCCGTCAAGGTCACCGCGCCCGGCGGGGACGCCGGGCTGACCTCGCGGCTGAGCCGTGGCATGCGCGCCTTCGCGATCCGCGTCGACGTCGCCTCGGGCGTGTCGGGCTTCCTGCGGCCGGGCGACACGGTCGACGTCTACTGGACCGGCCAGTCACAGGACAAGCAGGTCACCCGGCTGATCCAGACCGGCATCCCGCTGATCGCGGTCGACCAGATCGCGGACGAGGACACGTCGCGCCCGCTGATCGCGCGCACCGTGACCGTCGAAGCCACCCCCCAACAGGTTGCCGCCCTGGCCCAGGCGCAGTCCACCGGCCGGTTGTCCCTGTCGCTGGTCGGTAATCAGGACGAGGAGATGGCAGAGGTGGTCGAGGTCGACCAGAAGCTGCTGCTCGGCATCGAGGACACCCCGATCGTCGAGGTCGAGAAAGAGGAAGTTTGCACCATTCGAACCCGTCGGGGCGGCGAAGTGATGGAGATTCCGATCCCCTGCACGAACTGATCCCGGGCGCCCTGCCCACAACCCCTAGCGCGCCGGTCCGCATCTTGCGGTTGCGGCGCGCCGTCTTGTCCGATCTTGGTGATGTTGCGGGATATCCACATAAGGCGAATTCCGCAATCGCTTGAATCTTGCAATAAAACGCCGGTTGGCCCATGCTGCCCTGCAATATGGGCATGAAGACCCGACCAGAGGCGTGATCGGAAAGGCAGGATCACATGAAAATCAAGGCGCTCATGGTGGCTGGCCTCGTTGGCCTGGCCACTGCGGCAGTCCCCGTGGCCGAGGCAAAGGCCCAGACCCTGCGCACCCTGACCGGCAAGGCCACCGGTCAGTTGACGGTTCCAATGAATCGCGCCGTGGTGGTCGAAAGCGACGAGGTGTTCGCCGAATTGTCGATTTCGAACCCGCAGATCGCGGACATCTCGACCCTGTCGGACCGCTCGATCTACGTGCTTGGCAAGTCGCCGGGGCGCACCACGCTGACGCTTCTGGGCCCGGACGGCAGCCTCATCACCAATGTCGAGGTCCGCGTGACCCCGGACATGAGCGAACTCAAGGAACGCCTGCGCGAGGTGCTGCCGGGCGAGGCGATCGAGGTGCGGTCCGCCAATGACGGCCTGGTGCTGTCGGGCACGGTCAGTTCGGCCCAGGCCGTGGACCGCGCGCTGGACCTTGCCTCGCGCTATGCGCCCGAGCGGATCTCGAACCTGATGACGGTGGCGGGCAGCCAGCAGGTGATGCTGAAGGTCCGCTTCGCCGAGATGAGCCGCTCGATCTCCAAGAGCCTGAGTACCAGCCTTGCGATCAGCGGGATCAGCGGCGATCTGAACGTGCTGGGCGGCACCATCACCGCAACCGAGGGGAACAACCTCGGCAGTTTTGCAGCCAGCCCGCCGCATCTTGCCCAACGTTCGCGCAACAGCACCGGCGTGCTGTCACTGGGCATCGGCGCCGGCGATGTGGAACTGAACGTCCTGCTGGAAGCCCTCGAATCAAAGGGCTTCGTCCGCACGCTGGCCGAACCGAACCTGACCGCGCTGTCGGGGCAGAACGCCAATTTCCTCGCCGGTGGCGAATACCCGATCCCGGTGGTGGGCGATGATGGCGACATCACCGTCGAGTTCAAGCCCTTCGGCATCGGCCTCGACTTCACCCCGCGCGTGGTGGGCGAGAACATCAACCTGCGCATCCGTGCCGAGGTCAGCGGCGTCGACCCCTCGACCACCTACACCGACGGCACCATCACCATCAGCGGCTTCTCGACCCGCCGCACCCAGACGACGGTGGAACTGCGCGACGGTGAAAGCTTTGCGGTGGCGGGCCTGCTGCAGGACGATTTCAGCAGCCTCAAGGGACAGGTGCCCTGGCTGGGCGACATCCCGATCCTGGGGACGCTGTTCCGCAGCGCGGAATATGAACGGGGTCAGACCGAGCTGGTGATCATCGTCACGGCGCATCTGGTCAGCCCGACCCGCGGCGAGGCGCTGGCCCTGCCGACCGACCGGGTGCGCCCGCCGAGCGAGCGCGAACTGTTCCTGTTCGGCGAACTGTCCGCCCCCAACACGCCGAGGAAGGGCGCCGCGGGCGAGGTCGCGCGGCAGGATTTCAGCGGCTCCTACGGCTATGTGATGGAGTGACATGATGCGCGCCCCTCTTGCCCTTCTGACACTGGCCGCGGCGGTCGCACTGACCGGCTGCAGCCCCAGGCAGATCGCGGATTTCAACCGCCCCGCCGGGGCAAGCCTGGACGACGGAGATTTCGGCAACGCCACCATGAGCAACGCGCTGGTGCACACCGGGTCGCGGGCGATGGCGATCAACCTCAACCGCCGCTTCGCAGCCGAGGTGGACAGCACGATCAACTTTGCCTTCGACAGTGCCCAGCTTGACGGCGAGGCGCGCGCCAAGCTGGACGCGCAGGCGGCATGGATCGCGCAATACCCCTATGTCAAGTTCCGCGTCTACGGCCATACCGACCTGGTCGGCAGTGCGGCCTACAACAAGGCGCTGGGCCTGCGGCGCGCCCGCGCCGCCGTCAACCACCTGGTATCGCGCGGCATTTCCCGCTCGCGGCTTGAGGCGGTCGCATCCTATGGCGAAACCCAGCCGCTGGTCGTGACCGAGGGGCGCGAACGGCGCAACCGCCGCACCGTGACCGAGGTCTGGGGCTTCCTCGAGCCCAAGCGCCTGATCCATGACGGCAAGTACATGCAGCGCACCTACGGCCTGTATCTCGAAAGCGCGCAGGAACCCCATAACGAGGACTAGGCTGCCCCACCCGCGCCCCGGTTCGGACTGTCACCGGGGCGATGCGCAGCCGGAATTCCAACAATTTCGGCTTTCGGGCCGTAATGTTGCCCAGATTGGTCATCACATTCCCTGATCGAGAGCAGTGCGCGCGGCGGCGAGTCGTGCGTGGACAGGCTTCCGACGCGGCCGGACGGCCCGCGGGCCGGTCCGCAAGGAGGGAATGGGACGATGACGAGCACGGCCGCCTTGCAATCCGAACCGGCTCCGGTGATCGCCTGCACGGTGTCCCGGGACATCCAGAACTTCGACCTGCTGATCGAGGACATGGAGGCGGAGCTGGGCGAAAGCTGGGGCGATCTCGCCTTCCCCGATGCCAACAGCTTCTTCGACCAGCCCGACGGCAGTTCGCTGCAATTCATCGCGATCGCCGTTGACGACGAGGATGAGGACAACATCGGCTTCATCGGCGAGATCGTCCGCAATGCCAAGCGCCGAGGCATCAAGGTCATCGTCATCGCCGAGGAACTCAGCCCGATCGCGCTGCACCAGCTGATGCGCGTGGGCGCGGACGATTTCGTGCCCTACCCCCTGCCCGAAGGCGCGCTGCACGAGGCGGTCGAGCGGCTGCGCCGCCCCGATCCGGTCGCGTCGATCGCACGCGGCGCGGGCGGCGAGGCACGGCCCGCGGTCTCCAAATCCGATCGCGACGGGGTGGTGCTGCCGGTCCACGGGCTGGCGGGGGGTGTCGGCGCGTCGACCTTCGCGGTCAACCTGGCCTGGGAACTTGCGCTGGCCGCCAAGGGGTCGAACGGCCGCGTGTGCCTTCTGGATCTCGACCTGCAATTCGGGTCGGCCTCGACCTATCTCGACCTGCCCCGCAAGGACGCGGTGTTCGAGATGTTGTCGGACATCCCCTCGATGGACAGCGACAGCTTCATGCAGGCGCTGCAGACCTACAAGGACGGGCTGCACGTGCTGACCGCGCCCGCGGACATCCTGCCGCTGGACATCATTACCTCCGAGGACGTGAAGCGGCTGATCGAGATGGCGCGCGCGCAGTTCGAGTTCGTCGTGATCGACATGCCCACCACGCTGGTGCAATGGACGGAAACGGTGCTGAGCCAGGCCCATGTCTATTTCACCCTGGTCGAGCTGGACATGCGCTCGGCCCAGAACGCGCTGCGGCTGATCCGGGCCCTGAAATCCGAGGACCTGCCGCACGAACGGCTGCGCTATGCCTTGAACCGGGCACCGAAATTCACCGATCTGTCGGGCAAGAGCCGGGTCAAGCGGCTGGCCGAAAGCCTCGACATCGATATCGAGATCCACCTGCCGGATGGCGGCAAGGTGATCACCGAGGCGGGCGACCATGGCCTGCCGCTGGCCGAGACCGCCGCCAAGGCGCCGCTGCGCAGGGAAATCCAGAAACTCGCGGCCTCGCTCTACGAGCTGGGCCAGATCTCGGCCACGGCCGAGGCGTGACAGGAAAGGCGCAAGCCCGATGTTCTCCAGATACAAGAAAGCCGACGCCCGGGCCGCGCGACCGGCCACAGCGCCCGAAGGCCAGCAGGCGCCCGTCCCGGCACCGCTGCCCAAGACCGCCCCGGCCAAGCCTGCGCCAGTCGACAAGGAACGCAAGCGCAAGGAGCGGCTGGGCGAGCTGAAGGTCGAACTGCACAAGCGCCTCTTGGAGAACCTCAACCTCGCCGCGCTGGAACATGCCGACGAAAAGGAACTGCGCGCCGAGATTCAGGCGATCGCGGGCGAGGCGCTGGAAGAGATGGGCATCGTCCTCAACAAGGAGGACCGCCAGCAGCTCAACCAGGAACTCTATGACGAGGTGGTGGGCCTCGGGCCGCTGGAACCGCTGCTGCAGGACGAGACCATCAACGACATCCTGGTGAACGGACCCAAGCAGATCTTCGTCGAACGGGCCGGCAAGCTGACGCTGACCGACATCACCTTCAAGGACGAACGCCACCTGCTGCGGATCATCGACAAGATCGTGTCCGCCGTGGGCCGGCGCGTCGACGAATCCAACCCTTATGTCGACGCCCGCCTGGCCGACGGCTCGCGCTTCAACGCGATGGTGCCGCCGATCGCGGTCGATGGCAGCCTCGTGTCGATCCGGAAGTTCAAGAAGGACAAGCTGGGGATCGAGGATCTGGTGAAGTTCGGCGCCTTCACCGACGAGATGGCGGCCTATCTGCAGGCCGCCGTGGCCACCCGGCTGAACGTCATCGTCTCGGGCGGCACGGGCTCGGGCAAGACGACGACGCTGAACGCGCTGTCGGGGTTCATCGACAATGCGGAACGCATCCTGACGATCGAGGACACCGCGGAACTGCAATTGCAGCAGACCCATGTGGGCCGGATGGAAAGCCGCCCTCCCAACGTCGAGGGCAAGGGCGCGGTCACCCAGCGCGACTGTCTGAAGAACGCGCTGCGGATGCGCCCCGACCGCATCATCGTGGGCGAGACCCGCGGCGAGGAGGTGATCGACATGCTGCAGGCGATGAACACCGGCCATGACGGGTCCATGACCACGATCCACGCCAACAACGCCCGCGACGCGGTCAGCCGCCTGGAAAACATGATCGCGATGGCGGGGATCGAGATGCCGCTGAAGGCGGTGCGCAGCCAGATCGCCTCGGCCGTCAACCTGATCGTGCAGGCCAGCCGCCTGCAGGACGGCTCGCGCCGGATGGTCTCGATCACCGAGATCACCGGGATGGAGGGCGAGGTGATCTCGATGCAGGAGGTGTTCCGCTACGAACGCCTCGGGCTGGAACCGAACGGCAAGATCATCGGCCGGTTCACCGCCACCGGCGTACGCAGCCACTATTCCGAACGCTTCCGCCAGTGGGGCTACGACCTGCCGGCCAGCCTCTTCGAACCCAACAGGGGGCATTGAGCCATGCAGATCAGCGCGGAACCCATCATCTACGGCGTGATCTTCGTCGCGGTCCTGTTGCTGGTCGAGGGCCTGTACCTGACGGTCTTCGGCAAGTCGATCAGCCTGAACGCAAAGGTGAACCGCCGGCTGGAGATGCTGGAAAAGGGGACCGACCGCGAAAAGGTGCTGGAACAGCTTCGCAAGGAGATGCGCCAGCACATGAACGCGCGCGGCATCCCGCTCTATTCGCTGCTTGCGGAACGGGCGCAGAAGGCCAACATCGCCTTCACGCCGAACCAGTTGATCATGATCATGGTGCTGTTGTCCGGCGTCGCATTCCTGGGCCTGACCGTGGGCACCGCCGCGCCGCTGCCGGTGCGCGCGCTCGTCGCCGTCGCGATGGGCATCGGCGGGGTCTATGTCTGGGTCAACAAGAAGGCCAAGAAGCGCCTCGGCCTGATCGAGGAACAATTGCCCGACGCGGTCGAGCTGATGGTCCGCAGCCTGCGCGTCGGCCACCCCTTCGTCTCGGCCATCAACATCGTCGCCAAGGAGGTGCCCGACCCGCTGGGCACCGAGTTCGGCATCATCGCCGACGAGGCCGCCTATGGCCGCGATGTCGGCGAGGCGCTGAAGGATCTGGCCGAGCGCGTGGACATGCAGGACATGCGCTTCCTGGCGGTGGCGGTGACCATCCAGCAGCAGTCCGGCGGCAACCTGGCCGAGGTCCTGGCGGGCCTCGCCGCGGTGATCCGCTCGCGCTTCAAGCTGTTCCGCCGCGTCAAGGCGATCACCGCCGAGGCGAAGTGGTCGGGCATGTTCCTGTCGGGCTTCCCGATCGGCGCGATCATCATGATCTCGGTGCTGAAACCCGACTACTACGACCAGGTCAAGGAAACATCCGCCTTCATTCCCGCCGCGATCGCCGTCGGCGTGTTCCTCGTCGTGAACGTGATCTTCATGCGGATCATGGTCAACATCAAGGTCTGAGGAGCCGGAACCATGGATATCGTCGCCACAACCAACAGCGTTCTCGTCGAGCGGTTCGGCGCACTCGGGCCGCTTTACGCGGTCGGGCTTCTCGGTTTTCTGATGATCGCCCTGACCCTGCCGGCGCTTTTGAAAAAGCGCGTCGATCCCCTGGACAAGCTCCGGCGCGAGACCCGCGAGATGAAGGCCGCGGGCACCCGTGATCCGGCGAGTTCGCTGCGCCCCACCTCGCGCGCGGACAAGCTCGAGCGGTTCTCGAACTTCCTCGAACCCCAGGACGAAGAGGAATTCTCGGCGATCCGGCTCAAGCTGGTCCGCGCGGGCTACCGCACGAAGAACGCGGTCCGGACCTTCCATTTCGCGCAGCTTGCGCTGGGGCTTGGCCTGCTGATCTTCGGCGTCTTCTACACTGTCCTGAAAAGCGCCTCGACCGATCTGAGCACGACCAACCTGCTGATGTCGGTCATCATCCCGGGGGGCGTGGGCTATTTCCTGCCGAAATACTGGGTCGAACGACGGGTCCAGACCCGCCAGCAGGAGATCACCAACGGCTTCCCCGACAGTCTCGACATGATGCTGGTCTGCGTCGAGGCCGGCCAGTCGCTGGACCAGTCGATCGTCCGCGTGGCCCGTGAGATGCGCGCGGGCTTTCCCGACCTCGCCGACGAATACGAGATCGTCGCCCAGGAAATGAAGGCCGGCAAGGACAAGGTGCAGGTGCTCAAGGACATGTCCGAGCGTTGCGGCGTGACCGACATCTCGTCCTTCGTGACCGTGCTGATCCAGTCGGCGACATTCGGCACCTCGATCGCCGAGGCGCTGCGGGTCTTTTCCGCCGAAATGCGCGACAAGCGCGTGATGCGCGCCGAAGAAAAGGCAAACGTCTTGCCGACGAAGCTGACACTGGGCACGATGATGTTCACGGTTCCGCCGCTGCTCATCATCCTGATCGGCCCCTCGATCTATGCGATCTACGACACCCTGTCGAATTCGAGCTTCTGACACGATCCGGCGCGGCCTGCCCCTGGCCGCGCTTGTGGTGCTGACGGCCTGCCAGACCGGGCCGGGTCTTGGGCCCGGCTTCCAGGGCCTGCCCCCGCCCCGCGGCACGCCCGAGATCACCGAGGCCGTCGACGGTCTGATCGTCGGCCACCGGCTGATGGCCGCGGGCGAGTACGAACTCGCGCTCAGGGCCTATTACCGCGCGGGGGCCGAGCAGGGGCTGACCGTCGACGTCCTGTCCGCCATCGGGTCAGCCAACCTGCGCCTTGGCCGGCTCGGCCAGGCCGAGACACAACTGCGCCGCGCCCTGAAGGAGGACGACCGCTTCGTGCCGGCCTGGAACAATCTGGGCGTGGTGCTGATGGAAACGGGCGAGACCGGAGAGGCCCGGCGCGTCTTCGAAACCGCCTTCGCGCTCGATAGTGGCCATTCGGACGACATCCGGCAAAATCTTCTGCTCGCTATCGAAAAAACCGGCGATCCGGCCTATGATGCCCCCAATAAGAACGAGTTCGAATTGGTGAGGCGCGGCAGCGACCGGTACCTGTTGCTCGCCACACCCTGAGGCAAAAAAGAGCAGAGGACGCAGCAGTCATGCGCCACGTTTTTCTTATTCCGATCTGCGTGATCGGCGCCCTTTCCCTGTCCGGGTGCCAGCACGCCGGCGAGGCCGAGGTCGAACGTGCCGTCCAGGACGTGATCTCGGGCGACGAGAGCAGTCTCAACGACATCATGATGACGGTGGCCGACCCCAACGAGGCGGTCACCTATTTCCGCCGCAATCTCGAGAAGCAGCCCGACCGGATCACCTTTCAACGGGGCCTTGCCAGGTCGCTGATCCGGGCCAAGCGGAACACCGAGGCGGCCACCGCCTGGGCGCGGGTGGCCGAGCACCCCGAGGCCACCAACGAGGACCGGGTCGACCATGCCGACGCACTGATCCGCGTGGGCGAATGGGCCAAGGCCGAGGCAGTGCTGGACGCGATCCCGCCCACCTACGAGGCCTATCAGCGCTACCGGCTCGAGGCGATGGTCGCCGATGCCAACAAGGAATGGAGCCGGGCCGACAGCTTCTACGAAACCGCTGCGGGCCTGACCACCAAACCCTCGGGCGTGTACAACAACTGGGGCTATTCCAAGCTGACCCGGGGCGATTTCAAGGGCGCCGAACGGCTGTTCACCGAGGCGATCACCTACGACCCGTCGCTGTTTACCGCCAAGAACAACCTGGTGCTCGCCCGCGGCGCGCAACGCAACTATGACCTGCCGGTGGTCCAGATGACGCCCACGGAACGGGCGCAGCTTTACCACACGCTGGCGCTGGCCGCGATCAAGCAGGGCGATGTCGGCATCGGCAAGGGGCTTTTGCAGGACGCGATCGACACCCACCCGCAGCATTTCGAACCGGCGGTCCGCGCCTTGCGCGCGCTTGAGGCGCGGGGCTGAGGGCGGCGAACCATCCCGGCGTCACCGGGCCGCCTTACCCCCGCCGGATTCCGCCGCAATCCTGACCGGTGACCCTGTTTCCCCGGGATTCCGTATGAGTTCGATCGACATGTCCGCCGATTCCCCCCGCCATGGTGCGCGCGCGCTGACCATTCTGGCCGGCGGCATGGCGCTCGCCATCCTGGCCGCGCTTGCGGCGCTGGCGCTTTCGCTGGGCCGGCCGCTCGGTGCGGTGGCCTTCCTGCCCTTCGTGCTGCCGGTCGCCTTCTGGGTGGCCCGCAGCGACATGAAGACGATGAAGATCCCGAACCGGGCGGTTCTGGCGCTGGTCGCGGTCTTTGCCGCGGTGGGGCTGGTGGCACTGCCGGTCGAGGTCTGGGCCTGGCGCTGGACACACCTTGCCGCGATCCTCGTCCTGGGCTTCGTGATGAGCAGCCTGCGCCTGATCGGCGCGGGTGACGCCAAGTTCGCCGCGGCGATGGCACCGTTCGTGGCGCTGGCCGATATCGGCAGCTTCCTGTTCCTGTTCTCGGGGGTGACGCTGGCGGCCTTTGCCGGGCACCGGCTGGCCCGCCGCATCCCCGCCGTGCGCCGCGCGCTGCCCGGCTGGGACTCGTGGGAGCGCAGCGATTTCCCGATGGGCATCGCACTTGCGGGCGTGCTGGTTGCCTATCTCGCGCTCTCGGCCGCAGGCCTGATGGCCAGCAGCACGTAATCCGGCGTCCGGCGCAGTTCGGTCAGACCAAAGCCGCCATCCGCCAGCTCGCGCAGCACTCGCGCCCGCACGTCGGGCCGGGTCGCGCATTGCGGCACCAGCAAAAGCTCTGCCACCTCGACCCCCGGCAACCCGCCGTAATACCAGGGCGCCCCCCCGGGCAGCGGGGCGACGCCACCGTAAAGCCAGTAGGCGTTCAACATGTCGGCCACGAGGACCGGGCGCCCGCCGAACTCCGACGCACCGATATCGTCGGACACCGTGCGGAACCAGCCGACCAATCCGCTGATCAGGCGGCAATTCTCCAGCGGCTGACCCAGCAGAAGCGTCGGCTCGGGCAAGGTGTGCGCCTGCGCGGCGGGTTCACCCGCGAATAGCGCACGGCTGACACGGGTCTGGACATGGGCGACCCGATCGTCGGGCATCCATATCCCCTGATTGCCGGGCAGGATCTCGACCCGCCCGGCCTCGCCGGCGGCAAGGTTGCGCAGCGGGCTTTCGGCCATCGCCATGAAGACCGGCGCGACAAGCAGCAGCGCCCCCCAGCCCGCCACCGTCAGCCCCTGGCCTGGGCCCGCATGCCGGCCGCCGGGCACGGGGCGCAGCGCCAGCGCGGCAAGGCCGAGGAAGAACAGCCAGACCGGATCGTTGCCGAAATTCTGGTAGGTGACATAGACAAGCCCCGGCGCCGCGGCCAGCAGCAAGAGTCCCGCGCGCGCCTGCCCCGCCCGGCGCGCAAGGATCACTGCGGCGAGGTAGAGCAGGCTGCCGACGCGGGCCGCGGTTCCCGCCACGACGTCCGGCAGGCTGGCGCTGGGATAGGCCCGCACCTCGGTCGATGCAACGGCGCCGAGGTCGCCGAGATAGGCCGGCCAGATCATCGGCCCCGCCGCCATGGTCACGGCGAGGGTGACGGCGAGCCCGGCAGCAAGCGCCACGATCGCCCCCAGCCGGTCGCGCCCGAGCCAGAGCGCCAGCACCACGACCGGTGCCGCGGCAAGAAAGAATGTCACCTTGATCAGCGCCAGCGCTGCAAGGCCAAGCCCCAGCACCAGCCCGTCGCCAAGCCGCGCCCGCGGCCCGGCCCAGCGCGCGGGCAGCACGGCGACGACCAGTACCACGAACAGCAGCGCCCAGGCCCAGCGGTTGTAGTTCATCGACAGCGAGATGTCGGGATCGGGCGTCGCGGGGACCAGCGCGACCACCAGCACCATGATCCCCGCCCCGAAGAGATGCGCCCAGCCCCGCGGCAGCCGGCCGAGCCCCGCCCACCATGCCGCGGGCAAAATCACCACGCCCACCAGCGCCTGACCCAGCACGAAGGCCTCGGCCAGCGGCCAGCCCAGGCGGACGAACAGGGTGACCGGCGCAAAGGCCAGCACGCCCAGCGGCGTCATGAAGTCGAGATGCGGCCACTCGCCCGCGGCCTCGCGCAACACGATCTGCACCATGTGCAGCATGTCGCCCTCGTGCATGACCGGGTAGAGCCCGCCGCGTGCCAGCCCCGCCCATGTAGCCAGACCAAGGACCGCGGCCATTGCCGCCGCCAGCGTGACCGGATCGGATCGCTTCATACCCTGCCCTCGTCCTTGCCTCGTGTCCGCCGGTCGACGGATCGCCGCGTCTTTCCGGGATTGTCTCAAAAACGCCCGGTGTATCGCCCAAGAATCGCCCCAAAATGCGGTGACTTTCGGGCCAAGACCGCAGCAGTTTCAGGGCAAGTCCATGAATATCCAGACCTCGTCGGTAATGGCCCCGCCCGCGCCGCGCACGCTGGCCGAGATGCAATTGCCGGCAGTGATGATGCGCGACATCCTGCTCAAGACCGTGTTCCGCAAGAACGTCAACGTCGTGACCGAGATCGCCCGGGCGATCTGCCTGCCGGTTCCCGTGACCCAGGAACTGGTGGATATGGCGCGCGGCCAGAGACTGCTGGAGGCAACCGGCACGCTGCATGCCGGGGCGGGCAACGAGATGGCGTTCCAGCTGACCGATTCCGGCAAGGCGCGCGCGCTCGACGCGCTGACCCAGTCGGAATATTATGGCGCCATGCCCGTGCCGCTGGAGGTCTATGCCGAACAGGTCAGGCGCCAGTCGATCCGCAACATCCAGATCACCCGCGACCAGCTGACCGGGGCGATGGGCCACCTGATCCTGCCGAACGCATTGCTGGATCACCTGGGCCCTGCGGTCAGCGCGGGCCGGTCGATCCTGATGTACGGCCCGCCCGGCAACGGCAAGTCGTCCATTTCCAACGGCATCCGCGACGCGCTGGGCGACAGGATCTACATCCCCCGTGCCATCGAGTATTCCGGTCAGGTCATCACCGTCTACGACCCGATCGTCCATTCCGCCGCCGAGGAACTGGTGGACGATCCGAACTCGCTGCGCCGCACCTCGGGACGGTTCGACACGCGCTATGTGCTGTGCGACCGCCCGACGGTCATCACCGGCGGTGAACTCTCGCTCTCCATGCTCGATCTGGTTTACAACCCCACCGCGCGGACCTACCAGGCGCCCCTGCAGCTGAAATCCACCGGCGGCGTCTTCATCGTCGACGACCTTGGCCGCCAGGCGGAACCGCCGCAGGCGCTGGTCAACCGCTGGATCGTGCCGCTGGAGGAATCCAAGGACATCCTCGCGCTGCAATCGGGCGAGAAGTTCGAGGTGCCGTTCGACACGCTGGTGATCTTCTCGACCAACTTCCACCCGAACGAGATCTTCGACCGCGCCGCGCTGCGCCGGATCTTCTTCAAGATCAAGATCGATGGCCCCTGCCAGGAGGATTTCCTGAAGATCTTCGCCCTTGTCGCCCGCAAGAAGAAGATGCCGATCGACGAGGCGACGCTGATCTACCTGCTCAAAGAGAAATATCCCTCGATCAACAACGAATACGCCAACTACCAGCCGGTGTTCCTGATCGACCAGATGATCTCTATCTGCGAATTCGAGGGCATCCCCTACCAGATGAGCCCCGCACTGATCGACCGCGCCTGGGCCAACATGTTCGTGCGCGAAGAGGAAATCCTGCACTGACCCCACCGCGCCCCGCGGGACAGCCCGGCCGCCTGCGCCGGGATGTTCTTCGTTTCATTGATCGGGCACGGCTTCGGCCTTTCCCGCGTGGCGTTTTTCGCTAGGCTCGGCCTGCCATGCGGGGGGCAAAGCCCCGTGGGACAAGCGGGGATCGCGTGACGCTGCCAACCGAGCCGGCCATTTTCGACGGGCACAACGACGTGCTTCTGCGGCTGTTCCGCGCGGGCGGACCGATGGCCGCCGAACAGTTCCTGACCGGACGCGCGGGGCATCTCGACCTGCCCGGGGCGCGGGCGGGCGGCTTTGGTGGCGGATTCTTCGCCATTTTCGTGCCTTCGAACGACATCGACCTCGACGACACCACGGGCCGGATGCGGGCCGGCAGCTACGACCTGCCGTTGCCCGCCCCGATCGAGTGGGAGGACGCCCTGCCCGTCGTGATGACCCAGGCCGCGACGCTGTTCCGGCTGGAGGAGCTGGGCGCGCTGAAAGTCTGCCGCACGGCGGCAGAGATTCGCGTCTGCCTCGCAAGCGGGACTCTCGCGGCGGTTCTGCACATGGAGGGCGCCGAGGCGATCGACCCGGAATTCCATGTGCTTGACGTGCTCTACCGCGCCGGACTGCGGTCTCTGGGTCCGGTCTGGAGCCGGCCGACGATCTATGGCGCGGGCGTGCCCTTCCGCTATCCGTCGGACGGCGATACCGGGGGCGGGCTGACCGAGGACGGGATCGACCTGGTGAAACGTTGCAATCGGCTCGGCATCCTCATCGACCTGTCGCACATGACCATGGCCGGGTTCTGGGACGTGGCGCGGCAGTCGACCGCGCCGCTGGTGGCCACCCATTCCAACGCCCACGCGATCACGCCGCAGGCACGCAACCTCACCGACGCCCAGCTTGACGCCATCGCCGCCAGCGACGGAATGGTGGGCCTGAATTTCGCGGTGGCCTTCCTCAGGCCCGACGGGCGCATGGTCGATACCGCGATCGACGACATGCTGCGGCATCTTGACCACCTGCTGCACAGGCTGGGCGAGACCCGGGTGGGGCTGGGGTCGGATTTCGACGGCGCGATCATCCCTTCGGATATCGGCACGGCCGCCGGGCTGCCCGCCTTGCGCCGGGCAATGGCCGAACATGGCTACGGCGCGGCGCTGATCGAACGGCTGTGCCACGGCAACTGGTTGCGGGTCCTGGAAAGGACCTGGGGCGCCTGAGCGCCGCACGCGTCCGCGCCGCGATTGTCCCTGATCGCACAATGTCCCGCGCGGCCCTGCCGTGCCGGGCGCTTTGCCCGCGCCCTTGACGGCCCTGCCCCAGGCGAGCCGACGCGGTCAGTCGTTAGAATTTTCGGGGAACACGAAGCTTCCAGGCCGGGGAAGGAGAACATGTTGTTAAGGCTTCGGGCGCAATGTCCGCCGAAGCGCCCATGAAATCAGGACTTTCTGATGCATATTTTCTCGACCCTGGCCTTCGCGGCCGTCTTCGGCCTTGCCCCTCTGGCGGGCCAGGCGGCGGACGGGGTCGAACCTGGGTCGGTCCGCTTCGCCCAGATCGCGCCGCTCGAGGGTCCCGGCGCCGCGCTTGGCCTCGGGCTGCGCCAGGGGCTGCTCGCCGCCTTCGACGAGGCGAACCGCGCGGGCGGCATCCATGGCCGCCGGATCGAACTCGACAGTCTCTGTGATCGCCGCGACCCCGAGCGCTCGGCCGACCGCATGCGGCTCGTGGCCGATGGTGCAGCGCATGTCGCGGTGATCGGCGCCGTCGGCGCCGCCCAGTCGCGCACGATCCAGCCGCTCGCCGACGAGGTGGGCATGCCCTTCATCGGCGCGGCCACCGGAGACGAGGCGCTGCGCGCGCCCTGGGTCACCAATGCGGTGAACATCCGCCCGACACAAACCACCGAGATCGAGGCCGTGCTGAGCCATCTCATCGACGGCCTGGGCGCCCGGCGGATTGCCGTCCTTCACGAAAACGACGACGCGGGCCGGGGGCTGCTCAAGGCGATCGAGACTGGGCTCGCGCGCCGCGACCTCCCCCCCGTCACCGTCGGGCGCTATGCCAGCGGGACCAGCGCCATCAAGGTCGCCATGCTGGGTATTCGCAAGACCCGGCCGGATGCCGTTTTGCTGCTTGGCAGCGCGGACGCCACGGCAAAGGCCGTCGATTTCGCCACCTCGCTCGACTTTGCGCCGGTCTTTGCCGGTCTTGCCAATGCCGACGCCGAAGCGTTGGCCACCGCCCTCGGGGATGAGGCCGAGGGCCTTGTTTTCGCCCGCGCGGTTCCGCTTCCCCGGGATGACACCCTGCCGATCGTGGCCGAGTACCGCGCTGCACTCGCCATGCTCGATGCAGCGGCGGCGCCGGGCTTCGCATCCCTCGAAGGCTATATCGCCGGCCGCCTCGCGCTGGCCGCCCTCGACGAGGCCGGGCCTTGGCTTACCCGCGAACGCTATCTGGCCACTCTCGCCGCGCTCGGCGAGGTCGACCTTGGCGGCCTCGTGCTGCACTTCGGCCCTGGCGACAACCAGGGTCTCGACACTGCCTACCTCGCCCGTATCGGGCAGGACGGCATCTTTGAACCGGTCCCCATGGCGACAGGTGGGGATCAAAGCTGAACCGACGGGGGGCGGCACGCATCGCCGTGCCGCCCCTCTCGTCGACCAACCGTCACCTGCGGGAGGCACCCATGCGCAGGATTTTGTCCTTTCTGTTGGGCAGTATCGCCCTGAAGATCTCTCTGACCGTTGCGGCCCTGACCGCGATGACGGGCACCGCCGTGGTGATCGGCCTGATGGTGTTCAACACGCTGTCCGCGTCGTTCAACGCGCTGCTTGCCGAACAACTGCCGGACCTTCGCGACAGCGTCACCGTGATCCAGCACAGCGCCGGGATACGCGACTCTCTGTCGGACATGCTGCTTGCCCGCTCATCCTCGGACGTCGAGGAGGCGCAGGCCCGCTTCCAAGAGGAAAAGAACTTCCTCGCCAAGGGGATGAACGGATTGCCCGATGCGACGGTCGCCGAGATGATCCCGGCCCTGACGGACCTCGAACAGAGGGTCGACGAAATGCAGTCCGCGATCAAAGAGGGTTTCGCACAGCAGGCCGCGCTCGAGACGACCATTGCAGGCTTTCGCAACCTCTCTGCCTGGGCCCGCGAACTGCTGGTTCAGCTGACCGAAGACGCGGTCTACGACATGGGGCTTGCCGGCGACCAGACCATCGAAGTCGTCGCCAGCACGCTCGGGAACCTCGTCGACTACGACTTCGCGGCGACAACCCTGGTGCTGAGAGCGCGGGGCGAAGTCAACCTTCTGAGCGGCCTCGCGATTGCCCTGTCCGAAACCGAGGACAGCGCGCTTTCCGACTCGCTTCGCGACATTGCCGAGGCAAGTCTGGGCGAACTTGATACGATTCTCGCCGATCTCGAAGAGCGCGACGCGATTCCCGACCATCTGCCGGCCCTCACAGAAATCCGCGGCGTCGTCGCCGAGGCGGCGCGCCAGGGTTTCCGCGCCCGGGCGGGCTATCGCGAGCGCCTGATGGAGTTGCGCGAAGAAAGCAACCTCGCGCTGACCTATGCAATCGACGATCTGACCGCCACCCTGATGATCGGCGCCGAGGATACCGCGACGTTCAACCAGGATGCGATCACCCGCCTGCTCGAGAACGAGGTGCAGTCGATCCGCGACGCCGCGAACCTGGAGATCGCGGTCGAAACCGTGGTGGCGACGGCATTCCTCGGGGCCACTGTTCGCTCGCTCGACGCGATCGGCACGGCACAGGCCCAGCTCGACGACGCGGCCAGCCATCTCCGGGAACTGTCCGAAAACGTGTACCTGACCGATGACCTCGAGGTCATCGTCGGGCAACTTCTGGCGTTCACCGCGGCCGAAGACGGTATCGTGGCGACCCGAGCCGAGGTTCTGACCGCCGAGGCGCGCGCCGAACAGACCTCCCACGCCGCCCATGAGCGGCTGCGCCTTATCGGCGACCTGGCCGCAAGCCATGGCGGCGTCGCGCTGACGGGCGCGGTCGAGGCCGGCGATGCGATCCTCGCCGAATCCGAACGTGCCGAGCGGCGCCTCGAACTGGTGGCGATGGGCAGTGTCGCGATCCTGATCGCAGCCCCGTTCCTCACCTGGCTGTTGATCCTACGGCCGATGTCGCGGCTTGAACGGCTGACCGTCCGGCTGTCGAAGGGCGATCTCGCCCCGATCACCGGCTTCCGTTTCACCGGAGGCGAGATCGGCAGGATGGCGACGGCGCTGGGCGTATTCCGAGAAGGTCTGATCGAACGGGGGCGGATGCAGGAGCACGAGCGCCTTGCCGAGGAAGAACGCCAGAAGCGTGCCGAAGAACAGCACGCACTGGTCACGCGCCTTGCCGAAGCGCTGCAACGTCTGTCGTCTGGGGACCTGACGGAGTCTCTGGATGCGCCGTTCCCGGCGGATTACGAGCAGTTGCGGCATGATTTCAACG
>NZ_SLWW01000016.1 GCF_004342445.1 Rhodovulum euryhalinum | reverse complement strand
CTCCCCCCAGAACCCCGCAGGGTCCTCAACCGAAGCCCGGTACATCGCCTCGTACCGCGCCGCATCAACATGCGCACCGGATACAAAGTCCGAACTAGGCGGATAAAGCTTGTCGGTATCGTCCCCGGTGGCGGTTGCAGTCATGGTCACGGTCTCCTTTTCCTCCGGACGGGCCGGACGCGCGGGCGTCTCTGGCTTTCACGATGTTGGCATTTACCAGATCCTGTAAAAAATCAACGCGGCAATGCGAGAGCTGTCGTGAAATTGTGAAGGTTCTGACCGGGAGACGTAACGTTATTGTCAATAAATTGACAAAACTGGCCGAATCTGGTCGCCGGACTCGTTGAAAAGGTTAACCCGTGGGCAATCGGCGCGGTTCAGCTTTCGTAGCGGGTGGCGCCGCGGCGGCGTTCGTCGACCGGAGTGGCGAGGATCGCTGCCTGGTGGGCGCGCTGGTCGCAGGTGGCGCGCGGACAGATTCGGCAGTTGATTCCGATCGGTGTTACCCTTGCGCCAGTCAGGCCCTCGGAATAGCCGATCTCCTCGGCATGCTCGATCGCGCAGCCCATCGCCACTGCAAGCCGCAGGTCCTGGGTATGGCGGGTCAGGCTCGGTCGCTCGACGGTGCGCGAGAAGACGAAGAACTGGCTTGCGTCCGGCATCTCGACGAATTGCGGCACGATCCGGCCTGGCGTCCGGAACGAGGTGTGCACATCGAGCCGCGGGCAGGCGCCACCATGCTCGGCGAGGTGGAAATCGGTCGCGTTGAACCGCTTGGTGACGTTGCCGGCCTTGTCGATCCGCAGGAAGAAGAACGGTACCCCCTGCGCGCCGCTGCGTTGCAGCGTCGTGGCCCGGTGGCAGGCCTGCTCGAAGCTGACGCCGAAGCGGGGTGCGAGATGATCGAAATCGTACTTGCAGGCCCGCGCCTCGGCGAGGAAGGGATCATAGGGCATGAGCACGGCCGCGGCGAAGTAGTTCGCCAGTTCCACCCGGCAGCGCGACAGCCCCTGCGGGTCGGTGATGCCCGACTGGTCGAGCAGCGCGTCCAGCGTCGCGCGCTGTTCGATCAGTCCGGCGACATGGGTCAACTGGAAGACGCGATTGGGGTGGTCCAGCCCCTCGGACAGCAGTACCTCGCGCCGCGCCTCGTCGTATTCGCGCATCGTATCGCGCAGATCGGCCACCGGGACGACCCGCACCGTCAGGCCCAGCCGGTCGCGCAGCCGTTCCTTGAGGGCGGGATAAAGATCGTCGAGCGCGATCCGGCGTCCTTCCCAGAAGGCTTCGGCGGCGGTTTCAAGCTCGGCGAAATGGTTGTGCTTGCGCCGGAAGAAATTGTGAACCGCCGCCTCGGGCGAAGCGGCGAGCAGCGCGCCGCCATCTTCGCGCGACGCATCCGTGACGGCAAGAAGCCGGTCGGTCGCGGCGAGATAGGCCCGGTGCAGGTGCAGGAAGCAGGCGGCCAGTTCGGGGCTGTGGACCTGGGCCGCGCGCAGCTGCGCGAGATCGGGGCGGCGTGCGTCGAACAGCGGATCCTGCACGGTCGCGCGCAGGTCGGCCAGGATGGTCGTGTCCTCGTCCTCGGCGATCTCGCGCCAGTCGACGCCGTAGGTCTCGAACAGCCGCAGCATCACCGCGGCCGACACGCTGCGTTCGTTCTTCTCCAGCAGGTTGACATAGGAGGTGCTGATCCCCAGCGCCCTGCCCATTTGCGCCTGGGTCTCGCCCCGCTCGATCCTGAGCCGCCGCAGATGCGGGCCGATAAACGTTTTTTGCATGGGTCCGCCAATTTCGTGCATTTTACAATTTCACATTTTTGGGATTTTGTAAAACCTCGCGTTCACAGCAGGACCCGGATTCGCTTCGTGTTTCGTCGGAAATGCGGTCTTAAACGCGCAGCATTGGATCAGTGCGCGCGAGGAGGCCCCCCATGAAGACCGGTTTGACCCATCTGTTCATCCCCGGACCGACCAACATCCCCGAACCCGTCCGCCAGGCCATGAACGTGCCGATGCAGGACATGCGGGCGCCGGATTTCGGTGACCTGACGCTGGGTCTGTTCAAGGATCTCAAGCGGGTGTTCCGAACGCGGACCGGCCAGGTCTTCCTGTTCCCCGGCTCGGGAACTGGTGCCTGGGAGGCGGCGATCACCAACACGCTGAACCCCGGCGACAAGGTGCTGATGTCGCGCTTCGGCCAGTTCTCGGCGCTTTGGGTCGAGATGGCCGAGCGGTTGGGCCTGGATGTCGAGGTGATCGATGTGCCCTGGGGCGCGGGCTGCCCGGTCAAGGAATATGCAAGGCGGCTGGGTGCCGACCGGCATGGACAGATCAAGGCGGTCTTCGTCACCCATAACGAGACCGCGACCGGCGTCACCTCGGATGTGGCGGGCGTGCGCAAGGCGCTGGACGACTGCCTGCACGACGCGCTTCTGTTCGTCGATGGCGTGTCCTCGGTCGCCTCGATCGACTTCCGGATGGACGACTGGGGCGTGGACCTTGCCGTGACCGGCAGCCAGAAGGGACTGATGTTGCCCGCCGGCCTCGGCATCCTCGCGGTCAGCGAAAAGGCGATGGAGGCGGCGAAGACCGCCACCATGCGCCGCGCTTATTTCGAGTTCTCGGACATGGCCAAGCTGAACGCCACGGGCTATTTCCCCTACACGCCGCCAACCCAGCTGTTCCACGGGCTGCGCCGGTCGCTGGACCGCATCTTCGACGAGGGGCTCGACAACGTCATCGCGCGCCATCACCGGCTGGCCGAGGGCGTGCGCCGCGGTGTTCGCGCCTGGGGGCTGACCCTGGTGGCCGAGCACCCGGTGCTCTGCTCCGATACGGTGTCCGCGATCCGGGTGCCCGGGGACGTCGATGCGCGCGAGGTGATCCGCATCGGTTATGAACGCTACAACATCTCTTTCGGTTCGGGGCTGGCGCAGCTTGCCGGCAAGGTGTTCCGCATCGGTCATCTGGGCGACCTGAACGAGGGGATGTGCCTGACCGCGCTGTCGCTGGCCGAACTTTCACTGGCCGCCGCTGGCGCCAAGGTCGAGTTCGGATCGGGCGTCGCCGCCGCGCAGCGCTGGTATGCGGAAACCGCCGCCGCGCCGCGCATCAGTCTCGCCGCGGAATAAGTCCCGAGATCCTTATCCCCAGAACGGAGCCTTGGCATGAGCCACACCCTTCACCCGCTCAGGCGGCAACGCCTGCAGCGGTCCGAACTCGCCGTACCCGCGTCCAACCCGACGATGGTCGAGAAGGCCGCCGACAGCGAGGCCGATTACGTCTTTCTCGATCTCGAGGACGCGGTCGCCCCGCCCGAGAAGGAGCAGGCCCGCAGGAACGCGATCCAGGCCCTGAACGACATCGACTGGGCCGCCAAGGGCAAGACCGTGTCGGTGCGGATCAACGGGCTGGACACGCACTACATGTACCGCGACGTCGTCGACGTGATGGAACAGGCGGGCGACAGGGTGCATACCCTGCTCGTGCCCAAGGTGGGCGTGCCGGCCGACCTCTACATGGTCGAGGCGATGGTCAACCAGATCGAGCAGGGCAAGGGGTATCAGACCCGCGTGGGTCTGGAGGCGCTGATCGAGACGGCGCTGGGTATGGCCAATGTCGAGGACATCGCGCGGTTCGGCGGCCGGCTCGAGGCGCTGCATTTCGGGGTGGCGGATTACGCGGCCTCGATGCGGGCGCGGACGGTGAATATCGGCGGTCTGAACCCCGATTACCCGGGCGACCAGTGGCATGCCTCGATCACGCGGATGGTGGTGGCCTGCCGCGCCTATGGCCTGCGCGCGGTCGACGGCCCCTTCGGCGATTTCTCGGACCCCGAGGGCTACAAGGACGGGGCGCGCCGCGCCGCGGCGCTGGGCTGCGAGGGCAAGTGGGCGATCCACCCCAGCCAGATCGCGCTGGCCAACGAGGTGTTCAGCCCGCCCGAGGCCGAGGTGACCCGCGCGCGCCGCATCATCGAGGAACTCAGGAAGGCCGAGGCCGAAGGCCGCGGGGCTGCCGCCCTTGATGGCAAGATGATCGACGCGGCGTCGGAACGGATGGCGCAGAACATCATCACGGTCGCCGAAGCCATCGCGGCAAAGGGCTGAGCGGACCCACCGTCCACAGGCTTGCCGCCACGGCAAATCCCCTATGTTTAAAATCTTGAGGGAGGTGACAAATGGACATTCACGAATATCAGGCCAAGGAGATCCTGGCGGGCTTCGGTGTGCCGGTGCCGCGCGGCGGGCTGGCCTACAGCCCCGAACAGGCGGCCTATCGCGCCCGCGAACTGGGCGGCGACGCCTGGGTGGTAAAGGCGCAGATCCATTCCGGCGGCCGCGGCGAGGCGGGCGGCGTCAAGGTCTGCAAGTCCGAGAAGGAGGTGGCCGAGTTCGCCGCCGGTCTCTTCGGCAAGCAGTTGGTGACGCGGCAGACCGGCAATGGCGGCAAGGGCGTCTACCGCATCTGGGTCGAAGAAGCGTCTGACATCGCTCAGGAGCTTTATCTCGGCTTCGTGCTCGACCGGAAGACCGAGCGAATCATGGTCGTCGCCTCATCGAGCGGCGGCATGGAGATTGAGGAGATCGCCGAGGAAGACCCCGAAAGCCTGGTGCGCATGGTGGTCGACCCCGCCCACGGGCTGGCCGAATACCAGGCCCGCGAACTGGCCTTCCGGCTGGGGCTGAAAGGCGACCAGATCAACCAGATGGTCAAGGCCGTGCGCGCCTGCTACCGCGCCTATCGCGACCTCGACGCCACCATGGTCGAGATCAACCCGCTGGTCATCACTGGGTCGGGCGACCTGGTGGCGCTGGACGCCAAGATGAGCTTTGACACCAACGCGCTGTATCGCCGCCCGCAGGTCGAGGCGCTCCGCGATCCCAGCCAGGAGGATTCGCGCGAGGCGATGGCCCATGACAACGGGTTGTCCTATGTCGGGCTAGATGGCGATATTGGCTGCATCATCAATGGTGCCGGCCTCGCCATGGCGACGATGGACATGATCAAGCTGTCGGGGGGCGAGCCGGCCAATTTCCTCGACATCGGCGGCGGCGCTTCGCCGGAACGGGTGATGACCGCCTTCCGCACCGTGCTGTCCGACCCGAATGTCAGCGTGATCCTGGTGAACATCTTCGCGGGCATCAACCGCTGCGACTGGGTCGCCAGGGGCGTGGTCGAGGCCTACAAGGCCGAGGGCCTGACCCTGCCCGTGGTGGTCCGGCTCGCGGGCACCAACGTGGACGAGGGCCGCAGGATCATCGACGAGTCGGGCCTGCCGCTCATCACCGCCGAAACGCTTGCGGAAGCCGCCGAGAAGGCCGTCGCCGCCCGCCCGAAACGCGCTGCCTGAGGAGAAGACCCATGGCCATTCTGATCGACGAGAACACCAAGGTCGTTGTCCAGGGCATGTCCGGCCGGATCGGCAAGTTCCATGCCGAGGAAATGATCGAGTACGGCACCAATGTCGTCGCCGGCGTCACCCCCGGACGGGGCGGCGAGACGGTGTTGGGCCGTCCCGTCTTCAACACCGTGCGCGAGGCGGTCGAGGCCACGGGGGCCGAGGCGTCGCTCTTGTTCGTGCCGCCGCCTTTCGCCGCCGACGCGATGATGGAGGCGGCCGATGCGGGCATCAAGACGGCGGTCAGCGTGACCGACGGCATCCCGGCGCAGGACATGATGCGGGTGAAACGGTTCCTGCGCCGCTACCCGCGCGAAAAGAAGATGCGGCTGATCGGACCCAACTGCGCCGGCATCATCTCGCCCGGCAAGGGCTTCATGGGGATCATGCCGCCGCACATCTACGAGGCGGGGCGCGTCGGCATCGTCGGCCGCTCGGGCACGCTGGGCTACGAGGCGGCCAGCCAGATGAAGGCGCTGGGGATCGGGGTGTCGACCAGCGTGGGCATCGGCGGCGACCCGATCAACGGCTCGTCCTTCAAGGATATCCTGGAACTCTTCGAGGCCGATCCCGAGACCGACGCGGTGATGATGATCGGCGAGATCGGCGGTCCGCAGGAGGCCGAGGCCGCGGCCTATGTCGAGAAGTACATGACCAAGCCGGTGGTTGCCTACATCGCGGGACTGTCCGCGCCCAAGGGTCGCAAGATGGGCCATGCCGGGGCGATCATCTCGGCCTTCGGCGAAAGCGCGCAGGAAAAGGTGGAAATCCTCTCGGCGGTGGGCATCACCGTGGCGCCGAACCCGTCGGCGATGGGCCAGACCATGGCCGACGTGCTGGCCAAGCGCGCGGCGGCCTGAGCGGCGGGGGCGGAAAAGTCTGCTTTCGGGCGGGCTCCGGCGGGGGTATGACGGGGCGTCCCCGGACCGGAGCCGCGCCATGACTACCGCCCCCACCGCCCCCGAACCTCGCCTCACCTCGCTGGCCCATGGCGGGGGGTGCGGCTGCAAGATTGCGCCGGGTGTGCTGTCCGAACTGCTCGCGCAGATCTCGGGGCTGCCGGTCCCGCCTGAACTCCTCGTCGGCACGGCCACGTCGGACGATGCGGCGGTCTACCGGCTGAACGACGCGCAGGCGCTGGTCGCCACCACCGATTTCTTCATGCCCATCGTGGACGACCCGTTCGATTTCGGCCGGATCGCCGCCACCAACGCCATCAGCGATGTCTACGCGATGGGGGGGCGCCCGATTCTGGCGCTGGCGCTGGTGGGCATGCCGCTTGCGCATCTGTCCACCCGCACCATCGGCCGCATCCTCGAAGGCGGCGCGGCAGCCTGCGCGGCGGCGGGCATCCCGGTCGCGGGCGGGCACAGCATCGACTCCGTCGAGCCGATCTATGGCCTCGTGGCGCTTGGCCTTGTGCATCCCGACCGCGTGCGCCGGAACGATGCCGCGCGGGCGGGCGACGTTCTGATCCTGGGCAAGCCACTGGGCACCGGGATCATGTCGGGCGCCTTCAAGAAGGGCCTGCTGAGCGCGGACGGCTATGCCGAGATGCTGGACACCACCACGCGGCTGAACACGCCCGGTCCCGATCTGGCCGAGATGCCGGGCGTGCATGCGATCACCGACGTCACCGGCTTCGGCCTCGCGGGGCATGCGCTGGAACTTGCGCGCGGTGCAGCCTGCCGGGTGGACATCGACTGGGCGCGGGTGCCGGTGATGGGCGAGGTGCGCGATCTGCTGGCGCAGGGCTGCGCCACCGGTGCCTCGGGGCGCAACTGGGCGAGCTACGGCGCCGAGATCACCCTGCCCGAGGGGTTTGCCGATGCCGACCGGGCGCTGCTGACCGACCCGCAGACAAGCGGTGGCCTGCTGGTCGCCTGCGCAACGGACGCGGCGGATGACGTGCTGGCGGTCTTTGCCGCCCACGGCTTCGACCGCGCGACGGTGGTGGGCCGGGTGGCCGAGGGCAGGGGTCTCGCCCTCGTCTGAGGCCGATTGCGCGGCGCGGCGCGCCTCCTATATCCGTTCCATCCGCCCCGGAGGCGGTTCAAGGACGGAGGATCAGACCCGTGGGTTACGCCAAGACTGCGATCCTTATGGCGGCGATGACCGCCCTTTTCATGGCGCTCGGCTACTTGCTGGCCGGGGGCAGCGGCGCGACGATCGCGCTGGCGGTGGCGGCGGCGATGAACGTCTTCACCTGGTGGAATTCCGACAAGATGGTGCTGCGGATGCACAACGCCCAGCCTGTCGGCCCGAACGACCGGCTGGGCCTGTCGCAGATGGTTGCCGATCTGGCGCGGAACGCGGGCATGCCGGTGCCCGCCGTCTACCTGATCGACACGCCGCAACCCAACGCCTTTGCCACCGGGCGCAACCCGCAGAACGCTGCAGTGGCGGTAACGGCCGGCCTGATACAGGCCCTGTCGCGTGAGGAACTGGCGGGTGTGATCGCGCATGAGTTGGCCCATATCCGCAACCACGACACCGCGATCATGACGGTGACGGCGACCTTTGCCGGGGCGATCACGATGCTGGCGAATTTCGCGCTGTTCTTCGGCGGGCGGCGCGAGAACGGGCTGGGCATGGTGGGTACGCTGGCGATGATGTTCCTTGCGCCGATGGCCGCGGCGCTGGTGCAGATGGCGATCAGCCGGACGCGGGAATATGCAGCCGACAAGGCCGGGGCCGAGATCTGCGGCCAGCCGCTCTGGCTTGCCTCGGCGCTGGAGCGTATCCAGGCGGGGGCCGCGCGGATCGACAACGACGCGGCCGAGCGTAACCCGGCCACCGCGCACATGTTCATCATCAACCCGCTGCATGCCCACAAGCGCGACAACCTGTTCGCCACGCACCCCGCGACCGAAAACCGGATCGCGGCGTTGCGCCAGATGGCCGGCGCCGCAGCCGCGCCCCGACCGGGCGCACCCTGGGGCGCCTCTGCTCCGCGCGGTCCCTCTTCTGGCCCCTGGGGCTGATCTCAGCCCGTCCGCCAGTCGGAAAGCCACCCCAGACTGGCCGAGGTTTCGGCGCGCGGCCGGTATTCTGCGCCGAAGGGGTGGGACCAGCCTTCGGCGGCGAAGGCGGAGAGAAGCCAGCGCAAATCCACCTCGCCCCGGTCGGGTTCGGCCCGGTCGGGCACGCCCGCGAACTGCACATGGCCGATGGCGTCGTACGCCGCGCGGAACTGGGTCAGCAGATCGCCGCCGGTGATCTGCATGTGGTAGCAGTCGAACATGATCTTCAGGTTGTCCCGCCCCAGCGCCGCGACGATATCCAGCGCGTGGTCGAGCCCCGAGAGGTGATAGCCGGGCACATCGCGCGGGTTCAGCGGCTCGATCAGGATGTCGATGCCGCGTGGCGCGGCCCGGTCGCAGGCAAAGGCGAGATTGGCACGGAAAGACTCCTCTGCCCCGGCTGCGCCATGGGGAACGCCCGCCAGCACATGCACCGCCCCCGTGCCCGTCGCCGCGGCATAGTCGAGGGCCTGCCCGATGGCGGCGCGCGCCTCGGCCTCGCGCCCCGGCAGCGCGGCTAGTCCGAACTCTCCCTTCGCGCGGTCGCCGGGTGCGGTGTTGAGCGACAGCATCGGCAGGCCGGTTCCGGCCAGAGCCGCGGCCACCTCGGCCGCGGGCAAGTCATAGGGGAAATGGCATTCGACCGCGTCGAACCCTGCTGCCTTTGCCGCCCGGATCGCGTCGGGCAGGTGGTGCTCGGTGAACAGGAAGCCCAGGTTGGCGGAAAAGCGCAGCCGCCCCATCACCCGGCGCCCATCAGCAGGTCGACCGGCCAGAGCGTGATCGCCGGGACATAGGTGATGACCATCAGCGCAGCCAGGACCGTCAGCACGAACCACAAAAGCTGCGGGATGATCTTCTCGACGGGCAGCCCCGCCACCGCGCAGGCGGCGAAGAGGTTCACGCCAAGTGGCGGGGTGATCATGCCAAGCGCGAGGTTCACCACCACGATCAGCCCGAAATGGACCGGATCCACGCCATAGGCCACCGCGATGGGCGCAAGGATCGGGGCCAGAACCAGAATCGCGGCCGAGGTCTCGATGAACATGCCCACGATCAGCAGCATCAGGTTGACAACCAGCAGAAAGGCGATGCGGCTTTCGAACATGCCCTGGAACCAGGCCGCGATGTCGTTGGGCAGGCCCGACCGGGTGATCAGGAACGAGAACAGCGCCGCCGCCGCGATGATCAGCATGATCGCCGAGGTCGAGACGACGGTCTGCTTCAGCACCTTGGGCAGGTCGGCAATCCGAAGCTCGCGGTAGACCCCCATGCCGACGACCAGCGCGACGGCCACGGCGGCGGCGCTGGCCTCGGTGGGGGTGAAGATGCCGGAATAGATGCCGCCGATGATGACGACGGGCACCACCAGTGCGGGCAGTGCCGCCCGGAGCGCGGAACCAAAGCGTTGCCGGTCGTCGCCGTCCTGTTTTCCCAGCCCGCGCGCCCGGCAGAGAACCAGCACCAGCGCCATCAGCGCCCCCGCCACCAGCAGCCCCGGGCCGATGCCCGCCAGGAAGAGCTGGCCGATCGAGGTGTCGGTCGAGACGCCGTAAAGGATCAGCGGGATCGAGGGCGGGATCAGCACACCCAGTTCCGCCGAACTGGCCTGTACCGATGCCGCCAGCGGCGCCGGATAGCCGTGGCGCACCATCGCCGGAATCAGGATCGCGCCGATGGCAAAGGTCGTGGCCACCGACGAACCCGAGACCGAGGCGAACATCATGCAGGTCAGCACGCAGGACGCGGCCAGCCCGCCCTGGATGCCCCCCACCACCGATTTCGCCAATTCCACAAGCCGATGCGAGATGCCGCCCGCCGACATCAGGTTGCCCGCGAGGATGAACAGCGGGATCGCCATCAGCGGAAAGCTGTCGATGCCGGTAAACATCCGCTGCGCGACCAGCAGGAGCGGAAGCCGCCCCTGCACCTCGATCCCGATCACCGAGGCCAGTCCGATGGCCACCGCGATCGGCACGCCGAGCAGGAACAGGATCGCGAGTGAGAGGGCAAGCGCGGCGTTCATGTGGGTGCCCCGAGCGGGTCCTCGTCGGCTCGGAATGCCCGGATCATGCAGCCCGCGACCGCCAGCAGGATGAAGGCCGACCCCACCGGCAGCGCGGCATAGACCCAGGCGATGGAAATCTCCAGTGCGGCAAGCTTCTGCCTGGCGACCCGGCCGGTCATCGCCCAGCCTTGCCAGAACAGGATGCCGAAGAAGGTCAGCGTCAGGGCCATCGAAAGTTGATAAAGCGCCTGGCCCAGACGTCGCGGCAGGACGCTCTGGACGATCTCGACCGAGATCATCGCGCCCTGGCGGAACGCGGGCGCCGCGCCCAGGAACACCGACCAGATCATTGCCGAGCGGGTGATCACCTCGGACCAGGTCGAGGGATGCCCGAAGACGAAGCGCGTCGTCACCTGGTAAAGCGCCAGCGCCGTGGCGAGCACTAGGAACAGGATGGCAAGCCAGAGCGCGATACGGGTGGTGACCGCCTCGATCCGCAGGAAATGGGTCATCGGCTCTCCCTGCCGGCAAAAGGACCGGCGCAAGGGGGCGCGCCGGTCCGATGCTTTGCGTGCGGTGATTATTCGACTGCCTTGATGCGGTCGATCATCTCTGTTCCGTATTGATCGGTATAGACCGAATAGGACGACTTTTCGGCCAGTTCGGCAAAGGGTGCCTTGTCGATATCGGTTATCACCTCCATCCCGTTCTCGCGCATCAGCGCGATCCCGGCTTCCTCCAGCCGGTTCACCTCGGCACGCGAGGCGGCGGCGGAGGCCTTGGCGGCCTGCTGGAACCAGCTCTTCTGCTCATCCGTCAGCCCGTCATAGAGCGCGGGCGATGCCAGCACGACGGCGGGCGAATAGACATGGCCGGTGAGCGAGACGTATTTCTGCACCTCCCAGAACTTCGCCGCGGTGATCACGGTGACCGGGTTTTCCTGCCCGTCGACCACGCCTTGCTGCATCGCGGTGAAGAGTTCCGGGAATGCCATGGGCGTGGGCGCGGCACCCATGCCCTGGAAGGCGGCCATATGCACCTTGTTTTCCATGGTGCGCAGCTTCAGCCCGTCCAGATCCGCGGGCGTGCGGACCGCGCGTTGCGAGTTCGTGACGTGGCGGAAGCCGTTCTCGGTCCAGGCGAGGCCGACCAGGTTGTTCTCGCCGATCTTGTCCAGCAGTTCCTGCCCGATCTCGCCGTCCAGCACCTTGCGCGCATGGTCGTAGTCGCGGAACAGGAACGGCAGGTCGAGGGCATAGATCTCGGGTACGAAGTTGCCCAGCGGCCCGGTCGAGGTGATGACCACGTCCATCGAGCCGATCTGCAGCCCCTCTATCATGTCGCGCTCGCCGCCCAACTGGCCCGCGGGCGCCTGTTCGCCGGTAAAGGCGCCGCCCGACAGGTCCGTCAGCGTGTCTATGAAGGCTTGTGCGCCGACGCCATAATGCGATGTGGGCGACAGCGAATGGCCGACGACGACGTTCTGCTGGGCCTCGGCGGCCGTGCCTAGGGTAATGGCCGCGATGGCACCGATAACGGCATGTTTCATGGGGTGGTCTCCTCCCGTGGTTTCTCGTTGGGGTCTTTCAGGGCGCAGGCATGGCCATGCGGTCCATGTGTTCCCGCACCAGGTCTGCGAAATCGGTGTTGGGCACAAAGCCCAGCGCGCGGGCGCGGGGCGTGTCGATTCCGCCCGGCCAGCTTGCGACCATCGCCTCTATTCCGGGCTCCGGCACGGGGCGGACGCGCGCGGCGACCTCGGGGCCGGCAAGGCAGGTCAGCGTGTCCAGCATCTCGCCCACGCCGACGCTGATTCCCGGCAGGGTGATCGTCGTCTCGCCCCGCAGCGTGCCCTGCGCCAGCGCCGCGGCGGTCAGGATGTGGTCAAGCGCCCTGGCGGGCGAGGCGAGGTGCAACCGCACGTCGCGGCCCACCGGCAGCGTGGCGGGCAGCCCCGCCAGCGGGTCGCGGATGATGCCGCTGGCGAAACTCGACGCCGCCCTGTTGGGCGCCCCCGGCCGCACCGAGATCGTCGGAAAGCGCAGCGACCTGCCGCGGATGAACCCCTTGCGCGTGGCGTCGCGGATCAGCAGTTCGCCCATCAGCTTCTGCGTGCCGTAGGACGACTGCGGCGCGGGCAGGGTGTCTTCGGAAATCAGGTCATTGGCGGCGCAGGCGAACACCGCGACCGATGACGAGAACACCAGAACCGGCGCCCGCGCCATCCGGCGGCAGGCGTTCACAAGGTCGATCGTTCCCTGCAGGTTCACCGCCATCCCGAGGTCGAATTCGGCCTCGGCCTGACCAGAGACCACGGCGGCGAGGTGAATCACCAGATCGGGCGCGTCTTCGGCGATCCGCCCGAGGGTCGCCGGATCGGACAACGCCCCGGGCAATACATGGACGCGGCGGAGCCCGGCAAGTTCGGCCAGCGGTTCGGCCGCTATGTCGGTGGCAAGGATCGCCGCGATGCGCCGCTGTGCCCCGTCCAGCGTGATCGTCTCGCGCTGGGCCAGCGCCCGGACGACCATTCTGCCAATGAACCCGGCAGCGCCGGTGACCGCAATCCGCACGCCCAGCGTCCTCCCCCGTGCAAGCGCACCTGCACGCTGTCACCCAAAGCGCGAGGCGTCAATCGCCTCTGTCAAGGTGGTGCTGTCCGCGCATGGCGGTCATTCATCCGCGTCCAGATGTAGGGTCCGTCTTCGATCCGCCCGCACCAGCGGTATTCCGGATCATCGGATCATATAGGGGCTTTCGCTATCCCAGTACGGGGCCCCGTTCGCTCGGTGATCTCGCCCTGCGCCGGCCAGCCGATCCCGTTCTGGATGATGGAAGCCTGCTCTGTCGCGCGCATGAGATCACGACCGCCAAGATCGGATCAGGACGGAGTTCCGCAGCAACGCCGCTGCAGCGTGAACAAAAACGTGGACGCAGAAGTGCTGCAATGGATCGTGAAGCGCAACCCATTGAAAGTAAATGGAGGCGAGTGCCGGACCCGCTACCATTTTTCTAAGCCACTGGAAGGCTTGAAAAATCGAGTGCGAGGTTGAGTTGTGTGTCGCACTTCGTGTCACACTTATGCTGTCTGGGTTGTGTTCCTGTCAACCGCCGGGTGTTGTCATGGGGGCTTCCCTTCCTCCTACAGGTGGCCCGAATGCCGCCTTAGCGGTCCCTTCGTCCTACCGCACGTGCTGGTTACGCCTACCGGGGTGACCCCGTTGCAGGGGCGGGGGCACGGGGGATAACCGCGCGGCGATGGTAGTGGATAGGGGCACGAAAAAATCTGCCACAAAATCTTGACGTTGCCCTTTGTCCAGACGCCAACTCTGGGCTACACAAGCAGATGAAGTGCGCGGGCCAAAGCGCCGCTAGAAAGTCGAGTGGGCACCTATGAACAAAGTAACCAATGAGTTTAGCGAGTTCGTTCTCTTTTCAGAGGATGAAAACATGGCACTCGATAGCCGGGCAGAAGAACGCGAAGTAAGGGGTGCGACAAAGCCCTACGTCAACTGCCTTGTTCGCAATAAATCGGTGCAGCTAAGCCCAGAGGAACGGACGCGCCAGCTTTGGCTGGCTCGGCTCATTGACCAATACGGCTATGCACCATCGCGCATTCAAGTCGAGTACCCCATCACATTTGGACGCGACAGTTCCAAGCGTGCCGATATCGTCGTCTTCGACGCTGACCGGCCCACGGTTCCCTACATCATCATTGAAGTGAAAGCTGCCAAGCTACGGGACGGCAAAGAGCAACTGCGCTCCTACACCCATGCCACGGGCGCACCTTTGGCCGTATGGAGCAATGGCATTCTGGCCGAGGTCTGGCACCGCAAGAACCCCAACTACTTTGTCCCTATTCACCACCTGCCACGGGCGGCGCAGACGATTGAAGATATCGTCGATCAACCATGGACCATTCAGACCCTTATCGACAAAGAGAACGAGCGGGAACGCGAAGGGTCCAAGGCCCGGTCCCTGCGCGAGTTGATCGTGGACATGGAAAACGAAGTGCTGGCCAATGCTGGTGTTGATGTCTTTGAGGAAGTCTTCAAGCTGATCTTCACGAAGCTGTATGACGAGATGGCCACGCATCGGGGCAAGCATCCCTACCTGCGCTTCCGCAACACCAACACCGCCGCGCAACTCAAGCGCGCCATACAAGACCTGTTTGATGAAGCGAAGCGCAAGTGGCCCGGCGTGTTTCTTGAGGATGAACGCATTCGCCTGTCACCGGATCACCTTCAAGTCTGCGTCGGGTCGCTGGAAGAATGGAAGCTGTTCAACTCCAATCTCGACGTGATCGACGACGCATTTGAATACCTCGTCAACAAGTCGTCGAAGGGCGAGAAGGGACAGTATTTCACGCCGCGTTGGGTCATCGACATGTGCGTGAAGATGCTCAATCCGCAGGAGCATGAAACCGTCATCGACACCGCTTGCGGTTCGGCAGGCTTCACCGTGCACACCATGTTCCACGTCTGGCGTCAGATCATGGCGGACCTGGGGCTAGAGGAAAGCCACCTGTTCACGATGGACCAGAAGCCGCCGCGCTGCGAAGACTACGTGCGCGACAAGGTGTTCGCTATCGACTTCGATGAAAAGTCGGTGCGCGTGTCGCGCTGCCTCAACCTCATCGCAGGCGATGGCGAAACCAACGTGCTGCACCTGAACACGCTGGATTGGACCAAGTGGGACGAGACCGTGAAGCAGGACGAGTGGTCCGACACTTACGGCGACGGCTGGCGACGGCTACGCAAACTGCGGGCCAATCCGCGTCAGACGGACTATCGCTCCTTCGGATATGACGTGCTAATGGCCAACCCGCCCTTCGCAGGCGATATCAAACAGTCCGACATGCTATCGCCCTATGACCTTGCACACAAGAAGACGGGCAAGCTGGAACGCGCAGTGGGGCGCGACTTGCTGTTCATCGAACGCAATCTGGACTTCCTGAAACCGGGCGGGCGCATGGCCGTCGTGCTGCCGCAGGGCCGGTTCAACAACTCGTCCGACCAGCGGGTGCGCGAGTTCATCATGGAACGCTGCCGCATCCTCGCCGTGGTGGGGCTGCACCCCAACACCTTCAAGCCGCACACGGGCACCAAGACCAGCGTGCTATTCGTGCAGAAGTGGAACGACGATCCCGCCGCAGGGCCGCTATGTCCGAAGGTGGATGACTACAACATCTTCTTCGCCACGCAGCAGGTGGAAAGCGTCAATAACTCGGGTGAGAAAGTCTATGTGCGCCGCGAAGACGGAACACTCATGCGCGATACGCACGGACACTTCATTGTGGCTCATGATCTCTACAATCACGAAGGGCTGACACGGGACGGGATAGCCGAAGCCTTCCAAGAGTTCGCGGCACAGGAGCAGTTCAGTTTTTTTCGCCACGCCCCTTCGACAGTGACCGCCTGAGCGCACTGTTGGAGGGGCTGGAAGCCTCGATTGCCAGAGCAACGCAGCTTGAAAGAACCTCACGCATCGACGCTGAGTTCTTTCAGAGACGCTTTCTCCGCTCTGCTGCACTCATTGAAAAGTGGCAACGCGAAAGCGTGGCTCAATTGACGCACGTTTCTGACGGAAATCACTTCTCCATCAGCGAGGACTTCGTTGATGAAGGCGTGCCCTATTATCGTGGGCAGGATGTGACAAACCGCTTTTTCGTGGAAACGGCTGCACCCATCCATATCACGCGCGAAGCGTATGACCGGAAATATATGCGGAGATCATACCTCAAGCGGGGCGATGTTCTGCTGTCGATTATTGGCACGATTGGCGAATTAAGCCTTGTTGCGTCTGAAAGGCCAGCGACTTGTTCCTGTAAGCTGGCAATACTGAGGCCGCGCAAGGTAACACCGGAGTTCTTGGCTGTATTTCTTCGTTCAGAGCATGGTCAAAACCAAATCGAACGGCTCACCCGTGGGGCTGTCCAGAAAGGCTTGATCCTAGAAGATATGGATCAACTGTGGGTGCCGCATCTTTCGCCAGAGTTCGAGAAGCGCATTTCGCAAACAGTGCTGAACGCGCGCACCACGCAAGAAGCGTCGGGGACGCAGTTGCAGCGCGCCGAAGACACCCTGCTTGCAGCACTCGGACTTGCCGACTGGACGCCGCCTGAACCGCTCAACTACTCCGCCCGCGCCAGCGATGCCTTCGCCGCCGGGCGCTTGGATGCACAGTATTTCATGCCCGCCAAGGAACAGGTTCGGCAGTCGCTCGCCGCGCTTCCGGGCCGGGTGCTGGGCGACCGCGTGGACAGCATCCGCGACATATTCGTGCCCGACCGCGCCCCGCCCGACATGCTGGTGCGCAACTACGACGTGACCGACGCGCTGGTGCCCTTGCTGGACGCGGAGAAAGAACCGCAGGCGGCAGGCGAGATCGGTAGTATCAAGAAGACCTTCAAAGACGGCGACTTGGCCATATCGCGGCTGCGTGCCTATCTGCGCGAAATCGCTGTGGTCCGGACGGGCGATGATATCCCCTCGGTCGGATCGTCGGAGTTCATCGTGCTGCGGCCCAAGCGGGGACGGCGCGATATATCCCCCGAGACGCTGATGGTGTTCCTGCGCGCGACCCCGGCACAGACCATCCTGAAATGGTGTCAGGACGGATCGCAGCACCCGCGTTTCAGCGAAGGCGACTTGCTGTCCATCCCTGTTCCCGACGCCGTGGCGGGGGTATCGGATCAGATCACCACCATCGTTCAGGAAGGCTTCGCCGCCCGCTACAAGGCTCGCCAGCTTCTCGAAGCCGCCAAGCGCGGCGTGGAGATCGCCATTGAAGACGGCGAAGACGCCGCGATGGCCTTCCTCGACAAAGCAGAGGGGGCAAGCTGATGGCGCTGGAACCTGAAGCCGCCCGGAAGTGGCGGGACCAAGCGCAGTTCGACTACATCGGACCTTTCGTGAAGTCTTGGGCTGCATTCAATGCTTGGTTTCGGCATGGCTGCGGCAGTTCAAGTGATGCCGACGGCCTGTCCTACGTCACGACACAAGATAACCTGGTACGCAATACAGCAATCCCACTGCTGAACAAGAATAAGACCAACGACCGGGCGCAAAAGTTCAAAGCCAACATCGCTGATTTGCATGAGCGACTTTCGGACTACGACTTAAACAAAACTGATCCGAAGACAGGAACGATATACACGATCCGACTGAGTTCGGTTCGGGTGCTAAATCAGGGCAAGCCGCAAAAGCGGCAGCACAATAAAGATCAATTCTTAGTTCACCGCACCAATAAGAAATGGCGAAGTGAAATCAAGCGCGACGACAAAGTTGCGTTCGAGTTCGAGCAAGGGGAGTGGAACATTGATGAGCTTGTGACCTACGGCAAATTCACAAAGCTCAGTCAGACCCGAAGGACTTTCCTGCAAGCCACCTACAACGCTGCGGACCCATGCCCATTGCTGGACTTAACCGCAGGTGATGCTGACGAGTTGCCGATAGGAAGTGTCCCGTTCAGATGCACCGAGCAGGAGTTGTTTTCAGGTTTGGTGCGTGTGCTTTATGACATGCGCAACAGCCTGTTACATGGTGAGTTGGTGCCGAATGAGACCGCCTTGCGCTGCTACGAACCCGCATATTGGCTCCTGAAGGACTTTTTGGCCTTCGCGGACGCTGGATAGAAAAACAGATAGATACGCGGCCATGAGCGACCGTCCGTTCGATCCCCACTGGACCACCGACAGCCCGGACCTTGCCGCGTTCCTCGACCGCATTTGTAAGGACATGACCAGCAGGGAGGTTCGACCACGGCGACGGCGGGACACTGCGCAAGCCAGCTTTGAGGCCGCAATCAAGGCAATCGTGCTGGACCTGTACCGCGCTCACGAAAGCGACCCGGCGTTGGAAGTCGGCATAGCGTCGGGAACGACAACACTGCAAGATTGGGCCAATAGCCGCTATGGCCCATCATTTCTGACCGCCCGAACATTCCAAGACGCAATGGCGGGTCTTGAGAAGGCCGGGTTGATTGTTCGCACGCGGACCTTCTGGCACGACCCGGCAGGCAAGAAAAGCCGCACGTCGCGCTATCAAGCATCGCCTTCCTTATTGGCAGGACTTCACGAGGCCGGGGCTTCCGTGGCTGCACTGCGCCGTCATCGGAACGCGGAAGGCATACGGCTCAAGGATGCGGACAAGAAGCTGGTCGAATACGGCGATGTTCAGTTCGCCAATGAAGCGCGAGACCGGCTCCGCGTTATCAACGACATGCTCGAAAGCCATTGGGCGGACTTGGCGCTAACAGATGACCAGATCAGCCAAGCCAAGGACGGCTTGCGGGGTGAGCGGGACGACGAGGCCAGCCAGCCATTTGACTTCGCTGCACGCACCGTCTATCGCGTCTTCAACAACGATGATTGGGAACAAGGGGGCCGGTTCTACGGGGCTTGGTGGATCAGCATCCCGAGCAAGTTCCGGCCCTACATTCTGATAGATGGGAAGCGCACAGTTGAGGTGGATTACTCCGGTCTCCACGCGGCCATGCTATACGCGCAAGAGAGATTTCCCATTCCCGATGACCCCTATCAGCGGTGTGTGACGAAGCCAGGCAACAAGGCCGAACGGAAACTGGTCAAGCTGACTTTCAATGCGCTTCTGAACGCAGACAGCGTGAACAAGATAGGCGAGATCGACGATTACTCACCAGAGATCACCGGGCGGGCTTGGAATGACTTCAAGCGGTTCGTCGTTGCCAGCTTCCCCGAGTTCAAGCACTACTTCGCTTCCGGCGTCGGACTTCGATTGCAGCGCAAGGACAGCGACTTGGCGGAAGCCGTCATGATGCACTTCGCAGCAATGGGCTATGCGTGCCTGCCGGTGCATGACAGCTTCATCGTGCATCACGGAATGCAGGATATCCTGACGGACGTCATGACAGCCACTTTTTCAGACATGTTCGGGGTAGCCGGAGCAACTGACTTCGACTTGGGGCTTGGTGAAGCACCCGAGGTAACAGGTAAAGCAGTGGGCGTGGACATAGCAGCGTTGCTTTATCCAAAAGGTCATGAAGGACGATTGCAGGCATTCCGCGCCTTGCAGGAAACAGAACAACCCGAGCGTCCCCCCTATATGTGTGGAGATCATATAAATGACTGATTTTTATATGAATAAGGGGAACAGCGGGATATATCCTCTCGGTCGCGCCGTCAGCGCCGCTCCCTCATTACCGGTAACGATAAGGAACGGCGCTTCTGGTCAGACCCGAAAGGTTTCTATCGCTTCCTTCAACTGCGAAAGCGTGTACCCCTCACGCAAATACACCTCCTGCGTCACGCCTTCGCGGGCATGGCCGACGATGCACTGAATTTGCGGGTCCGGTACGTTGGCTTGGCCTAGTCGGGTCACGACCGTGTGCCGCAGGCTATGGAAGACAAGGCCCGGTTGCTTGATGCCCAGCTTGGGCAAGAAACTCTCGTTGCACCATCTGCCCAAGTTGCGACCGTAGCCGCCATTGGCGCTGTAGCTGTAATCGGGGAATAGGCGCGTGCCGGTCTTGCGACCTTCCACGAAGTCGAGAAAGCCAAGGCGGATCAACTCGGAGTGCAGAGGCACCTTGCGCCGCGCTGCTTTCGACTTGACGCTTTTGTTGTCGTCGCCTTCGTCGGTGATGTTCAGGAACCATGTGTCCCCGTCCCGTTGCACATCGGCAATGTCGAGTTGGCATATCTCGTTCAGCCGTGCCCCGGTGAACATGCCTAGAAGCATCCCCCACTTGTGGCTGTCCTTGCGCACCAGCCCGGACGGGTTGTCCGTCAACTCCGTGTAGATCAGACGCGCGTGGTTTTGTGCGAAGGGTTTGCGTTCCGTTTCGCTGTTCTTCGCCTTGGCGACTTTCATCTTGTCGAACAGGGTATGCGGTGCGTAGCCGTGCCGTTCGGCCCAGTCGAAGAACATCTTGAACATCTGGATATGGCTGTTGATCGTCTTGGGCGCGATCTTCTTGTGTCCGGGTTCCTTGATGACCTGCATCAACGGCATGGCCTTCAACTTGGGCTTGGTGTTCCGGCTGGCGGGCAGCGCCTGCAACACCTTCTTGACCTCGTTCGCGTCCTGCCTCGTGATCGTGCCAAGCAACCTGTCTGGCCCGAAGTATTCGACAAGGATGTTCAGATAGGCCCGGTTCTGCCCGATGGTCTTCGTGGCCCACTGGCGGGAATGCTCAGCGATGAAATCATCCACCGCTGCGCCCAAGGGCGATGACGCTGGCAGAGCGGGCGCAGGAGCGGCAGGAGCGATGGCCGGGGCGTCGTCATACGAATAATGCTCAAGGCGCTCAGCGGCTTCCAGAACGCGCCTGAGAAGGTCGCGCCGCCCCTTGCGAAGCTCCATCGCGATCCGGGGCAGGCTGGCGTCCCATTCTGCGTCCGAAACGGCCATGGTTCGCTTGAACCGGGCCACGGGTAGCCACTGCGGGTTCGCGCTCTCCATGTCCACATAGCTTTCATGGTCAAGCATTTCCTCGCGAACATCGGCCAAGGCGTTCTGAGACAGGCCGCGACGGTCCAGCCAGTCAAGATACTGGTCCAGTTGCGCCTTGAAGTACGCCTGCACTTTGTCGCGTATCTCGCTTTGCCGAAGTCCTGCCAACGCACTGTTATCCCCGAGTATTCGCCCGCAGGATGCAAGATAACGGGCAAGATCGCCAGCCCTGTCAGGGCAACGGGTTCGCAGGGAGATGCGAACAGTGGCGCGCTTTCCCTCTTGAGATGGAGGGATAGGCCAGCGGAAGTAATAAACACCGTGCCGAGAAGGGCTTAGATAGGATGACAGCATCATAGGGCGTGTGTCCCACTTTGTGTCACACCCGACCGTTCAGCCGCTAACCCTATGATTTAGAAGAAAATGGAGGCGAGTGCCGGAATCGAACCGGCGTACACGGATTTGCAATCCGCTGCGTAACCACTCCGCCAACTCGCCTGACCGAGCACGGACATAACGCAACGTTCCTGCCCCCGCAAGAGATGTTCCCCGCTTGCCATAGTCACGGCCGCAGCGGCCTGCGGGCATTGCCGGAAGCGGGGTTATGTGGCATCACCAAGCTAGGTTAATTCCGAACCGGAGAGTTCACCCGAATGCCTGATTATGACGCCCTTCGCGAGGCCATGGTCGACACCCAGGTGCGTCCGTCGGACGTGACGCGCCTGCCGATCATCGAGGCGCTTCTGGCGGTCCCGCGCGAGGAGTTCGCGCCGGCCGCGCTGCGCAGTGCCGCCTATATCGGCGAGAACCTTCCGCTTGGCCGCAACCGCACGATCCTGGAACCCCGCACCTTCGCCAAGATGCTCGAGGCGATCGACCTCGGGCCGGGGGATCTCGTTCTCGATCTCGGCTGCGGTCTTGGCTACTCGGCCGCGGTGATGGCGCGGATGGCCGATGCCGTCGTCGCGGTCGAGGAGGACCCGGCCATGGCCAAGGAGTCCGAGGCGCTGCTGGGCGAGTGGGGGGCGGACAATGTGGCCGTCGAACGTGCGCCCCTGGCCGAGGGCGCACCGCGCCACGGGCCCTATGATGCGATCGTGATCGAGGGCGCGGTGGAAGAGATCCCTGCCGCGATCGCGGACCAGCTCAAGGAGGGGGGCCGGATCGTGGCGCTGTTCATGGAAGACACGCTTGGCGTCGCGCGAATCGGCCGCAAGGTCGAGGGCGCGCTGAGTTGGCGGTTCATCTTCAATGCAAGCGCCCCGGTATTGCCGGGATTTGAACGCGCGCACGAGTTCCAGTTCTAGGGGAGGCTGGGCGACAGGCAAACGCGGAGCAGGCAAGCAGCCGCATCAAAGAGGCTATAAAAATGAGCAGTTTCTTTCGACTTCTGACCACCGCGGCGCTGAGCGCGGCGGTCCTTGCCGGTGGCGTGGCGGCATCCAGGGCAGAGAGCCTGACCGACGCGCTGATCGACGCCTACAAGAATTCGCACCTCCTGGAACAGAACCGCGCCGTGCTGCGTGCCGCGGACGAAGGGGTGGCCCAGGCCGTGGCGGCGCTGCGGCCGATCATCGAATTCGCCATCAATGGCAGCTATCAGGACGGTAACAGGCGCAGCCCGACCCAGGGCGGCTATACCAGCACCGCCTCGGCCGAACTGACCGCGCGGCTGACGCTTTATGATGGCGGCAACAACCGCTTGGCGATAGACGCGGCCCGGGAATCCGTTCTTGGCACCCGCGCGGCGCTGCTCGGGGTCGAGCAGGATGTGCTGCTCTCCGCGGTTCAGGCCTACATGGACGTCTTTGCCGCCATCCAAAATGTATCATTGGCCGAGAACAACGTCCGTCTCATTACCCAGCAGTTGCGCGCCACCGAGGACCGTTTCGAGGTGGGCGAGGTGACCCGCACCGACGTTTCGCTGGCGCAGTCGCGGCTTGCGGCCTCGCGCTCGAACCTCGTGGCGGCACAGGGCAGCCTTGCCGTCGCGCGCGAGGCCTACAAGCGCGCAATTGGCCGCTATCCCGGTGCGTTGACCGGCATCCCCCGGTTCCCGGCCCTGCCCGAGAGCACGGATGCCGCCCGTTCGATCGCGGTCAGGGGCCATCCCGACATCGTCCGTGCCCAGCACGAGGTGACGGTGGACGAGCTGAACCTTGCCCGCGCCAAGGCGGCGATGCGTCCGAGCATCAGCGCCAGAGCGGGCGTTACCGCCGAGGACGATGGCGGCGAATACGGTTCGGTCGGGCTGTCGCTGACCCAGACGATCTATCAGGGCGGCGCGCTCTACGCGGCCGAGCGGCAGGCCCGCGTGAACATCCAGCAGTCGCGCGCCGCGCTGTTGCAGACCGTCCGGCTGATCGACGAGGAGGTCGGCAATGCCTGGTCCAGCCTTGCCGTCGCCCGCGCCCAGCTTGAGGCGACCGATGGCCAGATCCGGGCCGCGCAGCTTGCCTTCGAGGGCACGCGCGAAGAGGCCCGCCTTGGCGCGCGCACGACGCTTGACGTTCTTGACGCCGAACAGGAACTGCTGGACGCCCGCACCGCCCGCGTGCAGGCCGAGGCCGACCAGTATGTCGCGATCTACCGCGTGCTGTCGTCGATGGGGCTGCTGACGGTCGAGCATCTGGGGCTTGGCATCCCGACCTACGACCCGCGCGCCTATTACAACGCGGTGTCGAACGCTCCGGCCAAGAGCCTTCAGGGACGCAAGCTCGACAAGGTTCTCGAAGGCATCGGGCGCAACTGACGGGTCGGAGTTGTTGTCTAACGGGTCGCATGGGGCTAGGCTTGCCGGTAAAGCGAGACGCGAGCCCCCCATCGAGCCTCCCATGTCCGAACCCGTAAAACCCCGCGATGTCGACGAGGTTCTTACCTCGATCCGCCGCCTTGTCGGCGACGAGGCCGTCGCGGTGCGGCCTGGCCGAATTGATGCCGCGCCGGACCGCCTGATCCTGACGCCCGCGCTGCGCGTCGCCGCGGCTGGGTCCGCGGGGTGGGCCGCGGACGTGTCCCGCAAGGTTGTGCCGGATACGGCAGTTGAACCGGATGCCGCGGCGGCAGCGGCCGCGGCCGCCGCTGCCGATGCCGCGACGCTTGAGCAGCGGATCGCCGAACTTGAGGCCGCGGTGGCAGGTTGCGACGGCGACTGGGAGCCCGACGGCACCGATCCGCCGCTTGCCGCGACCGGTTGGGCCGCCTCCGGTGCCGAACGGTCGCCCGCCTCCACTCCGGACGGGGACGTACGTGACCGGAACAGCCGTGCCGCGGCCGCCAACAGTGGCCCGGGACCAAGGGCGGATGCCGCCGCGGAAGAGGCCGGGACGATAGTCGTCGACAAGGAGATGCTGCGCGACCTGGTGGCAGAGATCCTGCGCCAAGAACTTCAGGGCCAGCTTGGCGAGCGCATCACCCTGAACATGCGCAAGCTGGTGCGCCGGGAGATCAACCGCGCGCTGGCGCTGCGGGATCTGGACTAGCGGCGCCCCCGCAACGAAAAACGCGCCCCGAGGGGCGCGCTTTGATGTCCGGTATCGCCCGGATCAGGCGGCTTCCGCCTCGGCCTGCAACTGGCGGCGCTCGCTTTCCTCGCGGGACAGCGCGACCGAGGTGCGCACGCCGCGCGACACGAATTCCATCAGCCCGTTGACGACGCGCTCGTTCGGGTCGATCCCGGCGCAGGACAGCACTTCTCGGCCATCGCGCGAGCGCGCCCAGCGGGCGATCTGTTCCGGTCCGTTGCCATATTTCTTGTCGTCCGCGATTGCATCGTCCAGGGCGGCCAGCACCACCGCGGCGAACAGTTTTCGGGCACGGTTCCCCTGTTCGTGGTTGAAAGCCGTGCCATCAACGAAATCGGCCATCTCGTCGTCCTTTATTCTTGCTCTTGCGTTTCGGGCGCGCGGCCGAATATGACGGTTTTGCTTCGATTCGGTATTTCCGTTTTCGAATACCATCCATGCGCTGAGTGCATGGCTAACACACAAACCTTACCGGATCTAGTCGTATTGTCGGCCCAAGAACGACAAGATATAGGTGAGCGCGATCCTCGTTCAACCTTTCATTAACGGATCTCCCATGCCCAAGATCAACGGTAACGAAATCCGTCCCGGGTTCTTCCTCGAGCATGATGGAGGATTGTGGTCCGTCGTGAAGGTGGACCATGTCAAGCCCGGCAAGGGTGGCGCGTTCGCCCAGGTCGAGATGAAGAACCTGCGCACCGGCACCAAGCTGAACGAGCGCTTCCGCAGTGCCGACAAGGTCGAGCGGGTGCGGCTGGAGAACAAGGACCAGCAGTTCCTCTACGAGACCGATGGCAAGCTGGTCTTCATGGATACCGAGACCTACGAACAGATCGAACTGCCGGCCGACATCCTGGGGGAGCGCCGGCCCTTCCTGCAGGACGGGATGACCGTGGTGGTCGAGTACCACGAAGCCGAGGCGCTGAACGCCACGCTGCCGCCGAAAGTCACCTGCCGGATCGTCGAGACCGAGCCGGTGGTCAAGGGCCAGACCGCGGCCAACAGCTTCAAGCCCGCTGTGCTGGACAATGGCGTGCGCATCATGGTGCCGCCGTTCGTCGGCCCCGGCGAAGAGATTGTCGTGAACACCGACACGATGGAATATTCCGAACGCGCCTGACCGGGCGCGGCACCGGCAAGGGGCAGGGCTACCCGTTTCGAGGTCAGGCCCCCACGGTGGCAAGGCACGCCTCGGCCATCCCCCGATAGCCTCCGCCGAACAGCCGCAGATGCACCAGCGCGGGCCAGAGCTGGTAGACTCCCCGCCGGTCCTTCCAGCCTGTCTCGGGCGGTCCGTAGGCGGCGGCAAAGTCCGGGCCTGGCCGGCCGAAGAGGTGCAGCATGGCAAGATCCACCTCGGCATGCCCGTGATAGCAGGCCGGGTCGATCAGCGCCGCGCCGCCAGCGGTGAACAGCACGTTACCCGCCCACAGGTCGCCATGCAGCAGCGCGCAAGGCGGGCGGCGGGGCAGAAGGTCAGGCAGGCGGGCGGCCAGCCGGTCCACGCGTGCGGCGATGTCGGCAGGCAGGGCCTCGGGCCAGGCCAGCAGCCGCCGCGCGGCCCAGAATTCCGGCCAATCGCCGCAAGCCGCATTGGGCAGCGCCGCGGCACCGAAGGCGTAATCCTCGTCCCAGCCGTAGGCCGTGCCCTCGACCGCATGCAGCCGCGCCAAGGCGATGCCCAGCGCGGCCCAGCCTGCGGCCCTGGCCCGCGTCTCGTCGAGATGTGCCATCACCAGCAGATCGTCCGCGACCGCGATAACGGCCGGGCAGGGCACACCCGCCCGTGCCATCGCCGCCAGCATCCGCGCCTCGCGTGCCACCATCGGCCCGGTCTTGGCAACGACCCTGCCGCCATCCGCCATCGTCACCCGCACCACTTCGGACAGGTCACCGCCATGAAGCGGCGCCATCCCGGCGACCGGTGCGCCCAAAAGCGCCTCTATCGCCGCCCGGTCAGCCATCGTCCAGCGTCAGGATTGCCGCGCCTGCGTGCATCGGCCCGGCCGTGCGGTCAAATCGCAGATAGGCAATCGCCTGCCCGCCCGACTGGCTGAACAGAACCCCCGCGGGCTTGTCCCCCGCCAGGATCGGCGTTCCCACCGGTGCCGCGCCCTTGATCCGCACCGTCGCGAGCCCTTTCTTGAGCTCGGTCTTGTGCTTCATCCGGGCGGTGACCTCCTGGCCGACATAGCAGCCCTTGCGGAAATCGACGCCGTGCAAGCGGTCGAACCCGGCCTCCAGGATGTAGGTCTCGTCCGGGATCAGCTCGATGCCGGTCTCGGGGATGCAATGCGCCACCCTTATCGCGTCCCAGTCGGTCGTGCCCTCGCGCCCGGGTTCGGCGGCATAGGCCCGCCAGCCAAGCGCCGGGTCGCGCGGGTCGGGCAGCGCGTCCGCAGGCGGTTCGCCAAGACCGCGCAGCACGTGCAGCCCGGCGGGTTCGATGGCCACCTTCGCGCGCAGCTTGTACATCGACAGCCGCCGGATCAGGGCCTCGGCAAGGCCGGTTTCGACGTCGACAAGGATTGCGTCGCCATGGCCGGTCAGGAAGAAATCGGCCAGATACTTGCCTTGGGGTGTCAACAGAGCGGCATAGACCAGCCGTCCGTCGATCCCGCGGACATCATTGGTCACCAGACCTTGCAGGAAATGTTCCCTATCCTCGCCGGTGATCTTCAGAACCGTTCGGTCGCTGGCGGCTTCGCCCTGCATGGCTGTCCTCCTTCATTGGGTCCTTACCAGGATATAGGGCGAAGCTGTCATCCCTCCGAGGCGAATTGCAGCCGGTAGAGGCTGGCATACAGCCCGCCCCCGGCCAGCAACGTGTCATGGGTGCCCTCCTCGACCACCCGGCCCCTGTCCATCACGAGGATCCGGTCGGCATTGCGCACCGTCGCCAGCCGATGGGCGATTACCAGCGTGGTGCGCCCTTGCGAAAGCCGTGCCAGGGCCTGCTGCACCAGTTGCTCGGACTGCGCATCCAGCGCCGAGGTCGCCTCGTCCATCAACAGGATCGGGGCGTCGCGCAACAGCGCGCGTGCGATCGCCACCCGCTGGCGCTGGCCGCCCGACAGGTTCGAGCCGCGCGGCCCGGCCGCGCTGTCCAGTCCCCGGGGCAGGTTCGGCAGGAAATCGGCGACATGGGCGGATCGCAGCACCTCGGCCAGGCGCGTCTCGTCGACCGCACCGCCAAGCACGATGTTCTCGCGGATCGTCTCGTCGAACAGTGCCGCTTCCTGCGAGACCACCGAGAACAGGCCGCGCAACTCGGCCAGGTCCATCCGGCCGACCGGCGTGCCCCCCAGCGTGATCTCTCCCGACTGCGGGTCGATCAGCCGGGTCAGCAGGCCGAAGACGGTGGTCTTGCCCGCCCCCGACGGCCCGACCAGTGCGGTCACCTCGCCCGCCCGTGCCACCAGGTTCAGCCCGCGCAGCACCGGCGCGTCGCCATAGGCGAAGCTCACGTCGCGCATCACCAGTTCGGTCGAGTCCGCGTCGCGGCGGGGCAGGGGACGGGCGGGCGACACGATCCGCGGCGGCATGTCGAACAGCCGGTACAGCCGTTCCAGGCTGGCCGCCGCAGTCTGCCAGGTGCCCGAGACATTGCCGAGCCGGCGCAAGGGCTGGAAGGTCAGCGCCATCGCGGTGAAGAAGCTCATGAACTCGCCCACCGTGCGCTCGCCCGCCAGAATCTCGCGCCCGCCCACCAGCAGCACGAGAAAGAAGCCAAGCCCGGTCACGATGTCGATCATCGCCGGCACCGTGGACTGGATCGCGCGGATCTTGACCTGTGCCGCAGCGATCGCGTGCACGATCCGGTCGAACCGGCCAAGCTGATACTCCTCCATCCGGTTCAGCTTGATCGGCACCATGCCGTGAAAGATCTCGTCCAGCCTGGTGGTCCGGTCGCCCGCCTGTTCGCGCATCCGCATCGCCTTGCGCCGGATATAGCGCTGGGCAAGCGCGGTGGGCAGGATCAGCAGCGGCACGCCCACCACCGCCATCGCCGTCCAGGTCGGCGCGACCGAGATCGCGACGAAGAACAGCGCGATCAGCGAGATGATGTCGCGCCCCATGGCGACGATCACGGTGGTCCAGATCTGCTGCACCACCTGGGTGTCGCCCTGCACCCGCTCGATCAGCGCGCCGGGCGGGTTGTCCTGAAAGAACTGCCCGTCAAGCCGCAACAGGTGGCGCACAAGGTCCACCTGCATCGCCGTCGAGCTTTTCATCGCCACGCTGGTCAGCAGCGTCTGGTTGGCGATCGAGGTCAGCGCCCGGATCACGAACAGCCCGAAGATGCCGAGCCCCACCCACAGAACAAGATCGCCCTCGCCGCCGACGAAGACCCGGTCGAACAGCGGTTTGAGCATCCAGCTCAGCAGGCCCAGCGTGCTGCCCTCGATGGTCAGCAGGGCGAAGGCCAGAGCCATCCGGCCGCTGTGCCGGCGCAGGTAGCCGCGCCAGAGCCGCCCGAAAAGCCGCGATGAGCGATAGTCGCCCTGCACCTCGCCGGGGGTCCGGGGGGGCGCGTCCGGCGCCGGTATGGGGGGGGATCTGTCCAAGGGCGCTGGGCCGGGGCTGTTGGCGGGCGGCGCGCCGGTCGGGCGGCCTGTCGCGCCGGGCTTAGCCCGAAAGCCGCGCGCTGACAAGCGATTGACGCCCCCGGTGCCCGGACCTAACACGGGCGCGAACGCTTTCGGAGTGCCCGCATGCCCCTGTCCCACGGCCGCCCCTATCTTGCGATTCCCGGCCCCTCGGTCATCCCCGACCGGGTGCTGCAGGCGATGCACCGCCCCGCGCCCGAAATCCACGGCGGCGCGATGGTGGACCTGCTGGCGGGCCTTCTGCCCGACCTGCGCGCGGTGGCCCGCACCCGGCACAAGGTGGCAATGTATATCTCGAACGGCCACGGCGTCTGGGAGGCGTCGATCGCCAATACCCTGTCGCGCGGCGACCGGATGCTGGCGCTGGCCACCGGCCGGTTCGGCCACGGCTGGGCCGAGACCGCAGAGGCGATGGGCGTCGATGTCGAGGTTCTCGATTTCGGCAAGCGTTCGCCCGTCGATCCCGACCGCGTGGCCGCGCGGCTGGCCGAGGACCGCGCCCACGCGATCCGCGCGGTGACGCTGGTCCATGTCGACACCGCGACCAGCGTCCGGAATGACGTGGCTGCGGTGCGCGCGGCGCTGGATGCGGCAGGGCACCCGGCGCTCTTGATGGTCGACTGCATCGCCTCGCTGGCCTGCGACCGGTTCGAGATGGACGAATGGGGTGCCGACGTGATGATTTCTGCCTGCCAGAAGGGGCTGATGGTGCCGCCGGGCCTGGGCTTCGTCTTTTTCAACGAGCGGGCCGAGGCGGCGAGGGTGTGCGCCGATCTGGTGACGCGCTACTGGGATTGGCGGATGCGCGCCGACCCCGAGGAATTCTACCAGTATTTCTGGGGCACCGCGCCCACGCACCACCTGTTCGGGCTCCGGGCCGCGCTGGACATGCTGGTGCACGAAGAGGGGATCGAGGCCGCCTGGGCGCGTCACGCGCGGCTGGCCCGCGCGGTCTGGGCGGCGTTCGACACCTGGGGGCGCGCGGGCTCGATCGAACTGAACGTGACCGCCCCGGACCATCGCAGCCACGCCGTGACCTCGGTCCGGATCGTGCCGCCGAACGCCACCGCCCTGCGCGAATGGCTGGCCGACACGGCGGGGGTCACCCTCGGGATCGGCCTTGGCATGGCGGCGCCGGGCGATCCGGCCTGGCACGGCTTTTTCCGCATCGCCCATATGGGCCATGTGAACGCCCATATGGTTCTGGGCGCGCTTGGCTCGATCGAGGCGGGGCTCCTCGCGCTGGACCTGCCGCATGGGCCGGGCGGGCTGGAGGCCGCCGCCGCCGTGATTGCCGGGCGCTAGGTCCCGGCCGCGCTGTCGCGGCCACCCGGCCTTGCGGCCACGACCCCGGGTGGCCTATAGAGCGTTCCGACGAATTCAGCCTTCGCAGAGGGGTTCCATGGCAGGCCATTCGAAATGGGCGAACATCCAGCATCGCAAGAACCGTCAGGATTCGGTTCGCTCGAAGCTGTTCTCCAAGTTCAGCAAGGAGATCACCGTCGCGGCCAAGATGGGTGACCCGGATCCCGACAAGAACCCCCGGCTGCGGCTGGCGATCAAGGAAGCCAAGTCGCAGTCCATGCCCAAGGACAATATCGAGCGCGCGATCAAGAAGGCGATCGGCGGCGAGGGCGAGGCCTACGAGGAAATCCGCTACGAGGGCTACGGCCCGGACGGCGTCGCGGTGATCGTCGAGGCGATGACCGACAACCGCAACCGTACGGCGTCCAACGTGCGGTCGATCTTCACCAAGTATGGCGGCAACCTGGGCGAGACCGGCTCGGTCGCCTTCATGTTCGAGCGCAAGGGCGAGATTCGCTATGCCGCCGGCGTGGGCGATGGCGACAGCGTGATGATGGCCGCGATCGAGGCGGGTGCCGAGGACGTGGAAAGCTCCGAGGAGGGGCACGTGATCTATTGCGCCGATACTGATCTCGGCGAGGTGGCCGCGGCGCTCGAGGCGACCCTGGGCGAGAGCGAGTCGACCAAGCTGATCTGGCAGCCCGGCACCACGACGGAACTGGATCTCGACGGCATGCAGAAGCTGATGAAGCTTGTCGATGCGCTCGAGGATGACGACGACGTGCAGCGCGTGACCACGAATTTCGAGGCGACCGACGAGGTTCTGGCCCAGCTTTAGGCGCGGGCTTCAGCCGACCCCGGCCATCGGCAAAGGCGCGCTTTCCACCCGGTTCCGCCCGCTGCGCTTGGCCGCGTAAAGCGCCCGGTCGGCCGCGTCGAGCGCGCGTTCGAACCCGTCGGGCCGCGAGGTGTCAAGCGCGGCGCACCCGAAAGAGGCGGTCAGCGCCTTGCCGCCGGGGCCGGTGCCGATGTCGCCCGAGGGCATGATCCGAAGCTCTTCCCCAAGCGCGTGGCGCAAGATCTCGGCGACCGCCTCGGCGCCCGCAAGCGGCGTGTCGGGCAGGACGAACAGGAACTCTTCGCCGCCCCAACGCCCGGCGATGTCCGACATCCGCAGCCGGCCGGCCAGCAGCATCGCCGCGGTCTGCAGCGCCCGGTCGCCGACGCCGTGGCCCAGCCGGTCGTTCACCGCCTTGAAATGGTCAAGGTCGCAGATCACCATCGAGACCGGGCGCCCGTTGCGCTCTGCGGCGTGGATCGCGTGGCTGGCCATCATCAGCGTGCCGCGCCGGTTGGCGAGGCCGGTCAACGGGTCGATCAGCGAGGCGCGCTGCAACTCGCGCGACAGCTCGCGGCGTTCGCGCTCCAGCCGGTCGCGCATCCGCCCCGTCACCAGCACGCCCGTGCAGCAGAACAGGATCATCGCCTGGGTAAAGAAGGCGTCGGCGGCGCTGGCGCCAGACTGCTCGAACCGGAAGATGGCGATGGCCAGGCTCGTCGGCACCAGTGCCGCAAGCGCCAGTTCGAACCGCAACACCCGGGTCAGCCGGTCGTCGCGGAACAGCGCGCGCAGGGCCGGGCGCCGGGCCTGGCTGATCTGCGCGGCCAGCACCAGGGGCCCCATGATCAGCATGGCGAAGGGCGACAGCGCCCCCTGCAGCCGGCCGATTCCCATCGCATAGCCAAGGAAAGCCGTCAGGCAGATCATGCCCGCCGTCCCGGCCAGCAGCATCGCGGGCCAGGCCGGGCGCCTGCGCCGCAGCGAAAGTGCGCTGGTCAGCGCCAGAATCCCGATCGCTGCGCTTTCGCCGGTCGGCCCCGCGTCATGGGGCACGGTCTGGAACAGCCCGAGAAGCTGGCCGATCGCGATCCCCCCTGCCAGCACCAGCAGGCCCCGCTCGACAGGCCCGCTGCGGGCAAACGGGCGCTGGATCATCACCGCCAGCGCGAGTGCTGCCAGTGCGCCCAGCGTCAGCGCGTCGATTCCCCTGTCGCCGGGCGCCGGGCGGAACAGGATGGGAATGTCGGCGACCAGACCGACGGCCGGCACCGCGGCCAGCAGGAACGAGAACAGGGCGAGCAAACGGCGCACTGTGGGTGCGGCCCGCACCAGCACGAAGCGCGGGGTGGTCTGAAGCAGATCGTCCTCTTCCCACGCGCGGGCCGGCGGATGCCAGGTTTCTTTCATCGGATGCCCCATGGTCGCGGATGACGCCCCGCATTCCGATCCAATATGGCAAACGAGATGTTAACACGGCGTTGACGCAGCCTGCGGCGCGCTAATGCCGAGGGAACGGATCCACGGGGCGGGCGCCCCCTTGCCTTGGCGGCATGGTTGGGGTGAAGTCGCGCCATGGTGCACGGCGCGGACGCATCCCGGGGTCACAGGCCCCTCGCGGGAGTTCTGTGGATGCTGTTGACCGGCGCGAATTTCGTGGCGGTCACGGCGCTGGTCAAGCATGTCGGAACCGGCATGCCCGCCGCGCAGGCCGCCTTTCTGCGCTATGTGCTCGGGCTTGTTTTCCTGGCGCCAATGCTGGGCCCCTTGGTCCGTGCCGGGATCGGCCGGGCCGCGCTGAGGCTCTACGCCTGGCGCGGGCTCGCGCATGCGCTGGGGGTGATCTGCTGGTTCTACGCGATGACCCGCATCCCGATCGCCGAGGTCACCGCGATGAACTATCTCAACCCTGTCTACGTGACGATCGGTGCGGCGCTTGTCTTCGGCGAAAGGCTTGCCGCCCGCCGCGTCCTTGCCATCGTGGTGGCGTTTCTGGGCGTGCTGGTGATTCTGCGCCCCGGCTTCCGCGAGGTGTCGGACGGCCATCTCGCGATGCTGTTCACCGCGCTTTTCTTCGGCGCCTCCTATCTGATGGCCAAGCGGCTGAGCGAGCGTGACTCGGCGGCGGTGGTCGTCGCGATGCTGTCGGTCTCGGTGACGATCGCGCTTGCCCCCCTCGCTGTCGCGGTATGGGTCACCCCGACACTCTCGCAGGTGTTCTGGCTGTTTCTCGTCGCGGCCTTCGCCACTGCCGGGCACTATACAATGACGCTTGCCTTCCGCGCGGCGCCGCTGACCGTGACCCAGCCTGTCAGCTTCCTGCAGCTGGTCTGGGCCGCGCTCCTCGGCTGGCTGGTGTTCGGCGAGTCGGTGGACGGCTGGGTAATCGCCGGCGGCGCGATGATCGTGGGGGCTGTCGTCTTCATCACCTGGCGTGAGGCAGTGCTCAATCGCCGGACCATCACCCCGCCGCCCGACGCGACCAAGCTGTGATGCCGCCTTGCCGTCCGGCGCCGCCCGCCTAGCTCACGCAACATGACCGATGCCCTGACACTCGAAACCCGCGCGGGCCTGCCCGATGCGCTGCGGGTGCTGCTTGACGAACACCCGCGCGATCTGTGGCAAAGCCATGCGCAGTACGACGGCCTGACCCGGTTCTGGCTGGAGCGGCATCTGATGTTCCGCATGCTCATCGACCGGATCGGGCTCGAAAGCCGGGCAATCCTCGACCGAAGCGCCGCGCCCGACCGGGCGGTTCGCAACACAGCGCGCTATGCGCAGATCCTGCTGGGCGAATTGCACGGCCATCACCAGATCGAGGATAAGCATTATTTCCCCCGCCTCGTCGCGGCGGAGCCCCGCCTTGCGCGCGGCTTCGATATCCTCGATGGTGACCACCATGCGCTCGACGGGCACCTGCACGGCCTCGCCGAGGCGACCCGGCGGCTGATCCGTGCACAGCCGGCCGACCTGCGGGACAGCGCCGGGATGCTTGACGGGACACTCGCCGGGTTCGGCCGGTTCCTCTACCGCCACCTGGTCGACGAAGAGGATCTGGTCGTGCCGATCCTTCTGACCCATGGCGAGGCGCTTGGCGTCTGAACCCGTCCGGGTTTGATCGGGGTCAAGGACAGCCGATCCGCAGGGTTCCTACGGTCGATCCGAACATAACTGGAAAAGGAGACGGGAATGTCCCACACGCCGCACGAGCTTGCCGAGGAGTTCCCCGACCAGGCGGACATGATGCACGAGCTCAAGGCGAAGGACGCCCATTTCGCGCGCCTCTTCGACGAATATCACGACATCAACGGCGCCGTGCACCGGGCCGAGACCGATATCGAGCCGACCGACGATCTGCACCTGAACGAAATGCGCAAGACGCGGATGCATCTCAAGGACGAGATCGCCCGCATCCTGCGCACCGCCGCCGCCTGACGCGCAGCCTTCAGCTTTCGGCGGCCTCGCTTTGCCGTTCCTCGGCGGGGCCTTCGACGGCGGCCGTGAAATTGTCGAAGAACTGGTCGGCCAGCCGCCGCGCCGTGCCGTGGATCAGCCGCGAGCCGAGTTGCGCGAGCTTGCCGCCCACTTCGGCATGGACATCGTAGATCAGTTCCGTGCCGCCGTCTTCGGCATCCTGCAGCCGCACATCCGCGCGCCCCTTGGCAAAGCCCGCGACGCCGCCCTTGCCCTCGCCCGAGATCTTGTAGCTCTGCTCTTCCACCAGGTCCGACACCGTGACGGCGCCCTTGAAGGTCGCCTTGACCGGGCCGATCTTCTGTTTGACCATAGCCTCGAACCCGTCCGCGATACTGCCGTCTAGTTCCTCGCAGCCTGGGATGCAGGCCTTCAACGTGTCCGGATCGGTCAGGCGTTCCCACACCACCGCCCGGTCGGCCGCAATGATGCGGCTGCCCGTGAGTTCCATGAATTCCTCCCTGTTCTTCCCGCCCTCATTTACGGGCCGCGCAGGGGAATCGTCAAAGCTATTCCGCGACCTCGTAAGGCAGGACGCCGCGCCGGTTGGGATCGACGCTGAGCCGGCGTTCCAGCGGCGGAACCGCGCGCTGGTGGCAATTGCGCCGCTCGCAGATCCGGCAGGAGATGCCGATCGGCTCGAACGCGGCGGAATTCGTCAGGTCCAGGTCGTCGGCATAGACCAGCCGGTCGGCATGCCGGATCTCGCAGCCAAGCCCGATCGCGAATCGGCGCACCGGCGCCCCCCACGCGCCGCCCGGCTTGGTCACGTCGCAGGCGAGGCAGAAATAGCGTACCCCGTCCGGCGTCTCGGCCAGTTGCCGCCGGAACCGCCCCGGCGTCTCGAAGGCGCGGTAGACGTTCCACAGCGGACAGGCCCCGCCGAAGCGCGCGAATTGCAGCCGCGTTGCCGAGTGGCGCTTGGTGATCGTCCCCGCCTGGTCGACCCGAACGAAGAAGAACGGCAACCCCTTGGCGCCGGGCCGTTGCAGCGTGGACAGCCGATGCGCCACCTGCTCGACCGAGGCGCCGAACCGGTCGGCCAGCAATTCCAGGTCGTGCCGTGTGTCCTGCGCCGCGTCGAGAAAGCGCGTATAGGGCAGCAGCGCGGCCCCGGCGAAATAGTTCGCCATTCCGATCCGCGCGATGTCGCGCGCCTCGGGGCTCTGGAACCGGGCCAGATCCAGCGTCGCCTCCAGAAGCTGGTATTGTGTTACAAGTGCAAGCTGATGCAACAGCTGGAAACGCCGGGTGGCGCCGGTCAGCCGGGCCGAAAGGATCAGCGTGCGGCTCTGCATGTCATAGGTCCGCACCCCGGGAATATCTTCGGATTTCAGGGTGATGCCGGCCGCTTCCAAGGCATCGGCGGCACGCCGTTCGGGGTCGTCCGGCCCGGCGCCCGCGCGGGCAAAGCGTTCCGCGGCGCGGTCCACTGCATCAATGTAATTATCGCAATAGTGAAAGAAATCACGCACCTCTTCCCAGGGTGAGGGGTGCAGCGCCGAGTCCTCGCGCCCCAACGCCTCGTCCAGCGAGGCCAGCCTTTCGTGGCTTTGGCGATAGGCGCGGTGCAGTTCCAGGAAGGCGCGCGCCAGTGCCGGTGCATTCGACGCGGCCAGCCGCAGATCCGCCAGCGGCGGGGCCAGTTCGCCGAAAACCGGGTCGGCCAGCGCCTCGCGCATGTCCGAGATCAGCCGTTCGGCATCGCCCGAGGACAGTTCCGTAACGTCGAAACCGAACTCCGAAGCCAGCGCCAGCAGCACCGTGGACGACACCGGCCGGTTGTTGTTCTCCATCTGGTTCAGATAGGGCAGCGAGACCCCTAGCCGCGCCGCGAAATCCTTCTGCGTCAGCCCCAGCCGGGCGCGGGTTTCACGCAGTTTCACGCCAGCATAGAGTTTGCGCGTGGTCATCGGCGGTATCCGTCTGATTTGCAGGTTCGCAATGCGTCCCGTATCGTTTGCAAACTGGTCGCGCAAGTCCGGGTCAGAGCCGCGGAGGGCGTGACTTGGGGGGTGGGGTGGCGTCCAGCGGCCCCTCCAGCCGGTCGATCCGGCGCACATAGAGCACCGAAAGAACCGCCAGCAGCGAGGTTGTGAGCATGATCCCCAGAAGCGGCCAGGCCCCGGTGCCTGGAACCAGCAGCGCGCCTGCCAGTGCCGACAGCCCCGCGCCGCCGCCGATCATGATCGCGCCGCCCAGCCCGCTGGCCGTGCCCGCCAGGTGCGGGCGCACCGACAGCATGCCCGCGGTCGCGTTCGGCAGCGTCATCCCGTTGCCAAGCCCGACCAGCGCCATCACCCCGAAGAAGGCCAGCGGATGTGTCGCCCCGAGCGCGAACAGCGCCATGGACACCAGCGGCGCGGAGCCCGCGACCAGGGTGCCGTACAGGATCATCCCGTTGATCCCGACCCGCACCGAATACCGCCCGGACAGGTAGTTCCCGCCCATGTAGCCAAGCGCCGCGATCCCGAAATAAAGGCCAAGCGCCGCGGGCGGCAGGCCGAACACCTCGGAACCCACGAAGGGCGCGCCGCCCAGATAAGCGAAGAATGCGCCGGAGGCAAAGCTGGCGGCCAGCGCATAGCCCCAGAACCGGCGCGAGCGCAGAAGCTCGGGATATTCGCGGAACTGGCCAGCCAGGCTGACCTTGCGGAATGTCGCCGTTTCGCCCAGATCCGCCCAGATCAGCGCCAGAACCAGCGCGCCGCAAAGCAGCAGTGCGCCAAAGCTTGCCTGCCACCCGAACGCCTCGTCCAGCAGGCCGCCCACCGCCGGGCCGACCATCGGCACCAGCGCCATGCCCATGGTGACATAGCCGATCATCGAGGCGGCCTGCGCGTCCTCGACCATGTCGCGCACCACCGCGCGCGACAGTACCATGCCGGTCACGATCACCGCCTGCGCCATGCGGAACGCAAGAAACAGTGTGGCATTGGGGGCAAGGATGCAGCCAAGCGTTGCCATCAGGAACAGCGCCGTCGAGACCAGCAGCACCGGGCGCCGCCCGTAACGATCCGAAATCGGGCCGATCGCCAGTTGAAGCACCGCGTTCACCGCCAGGTACAGCGCCACCGACAGTTGCATCAGCCGGTAGTCGGTCCCGAAATGCTCGGCCATGATCGGCAGCGACGGCAGGAAGATGTTCATCGACAGCGCCGGTAGCCCCGCGAGCAGCACGAGTGTCAGGATGTGGGGCGGGGTCGTACGGTCGAGAAACCGCACCTCGGGTCGCGTGGACATGGTTTCGGATTACGCCCTGGTCAATAATTTGTCCATCCGGTCAAAACCCGGCCGAGGTCCGCCCTTGCGAATGGGCGAAATCACGCCGCCGGAGTTTGCAGGTTTGCAATTTGCGGAACACACCCTGTCAATAGTTTGCAAATTAACCGAATTGGGCTTTGAACCCCGACCCGGTATCGCTAGGTTGCCGCAAATTTCCGCAAGGGGTCCAGTGCTGATGAAAGACATCCTGAACGAGCTTGAACGCCGCCGTGACATCGCCCGTCAGGGGGGCGGCGAGAAACGGGTCGCGGGCCAGCACCACAAGGGCAAGCTGACCGCGCGCGAGCGTATCGACCTGTTGCTCGACGAGGGCTCGTTCGAAGAGTTCGACATGTTCATGGCCCATCGCTGCACCGATTTCGGAATGGAAGAAAACCGCCCCTACGGTGATGGCGTCATCACCGGCTGGGGCACCGTCAACGGCCGCCAGGTCTACGTCTTTTCCCAGGACTTCACCGTGCTGGGCGGGTCGGTCTCGGCTACCCATGCCCAGAAGATCTGCAAGATCATGGATATGGCGATGCAGAACGGTGCCCCCGTGATCGGCATCAACGATTCGGGCGGAGCCCGCATCCAGGAAGGCGTCGACAGCCTTGCGGGTTATGGCGAGGTGTTCCAGCGCAACATCGAGGCCTCGGGCGTGGTGCCGCAGATCAGCGTCATCATGGGGCCTTGCGCGGGCGGGGCGGTCTATTCGCCGGCGATGACCGACTTCATCTTCATGGTGCGCGATTCCTCGTACATGTTCGTCACCGGCCCCGACGTGGTGAAGACCGTGACCAACGAGGTCGTCACCGCCGAGGAACTGGGCGGGGCCTCCACCCACACGAAGAAGAGCTCGGTCGCCGACGGCGCCTTCGAGAACGATGTCGAGGCGCTTTACGAGGTGCGCCGGCTGGTCGATTTCCTGCCGCTGAACAACCGCCAGGCCCCGCCCGTGCGCCCGTTCTTCGACGACCCCGAGCGTGTCGATGCCAGCCTGGACACGCTGATCCCCGACAACCCGAACCAGCCCTACGACATGAAGGAGCTGATCCTCAAGGTCGCGGACGAGGGCGATTTCTACGAGATCCAGGAAGAATTTGCCAAGAACATCATCACCGGCTTCATCCGGCTCGAAGGCCGCTCGGTGGGCGTGGTGGCGAACCAGCCGATGGTGCTGGCGGGCGTGCTGGACATCGACAGCGCACGCAAGGCCGCCCGCTTCGTGCGGTTCTGCGACTGCTTCGACATCCCGATCCTGACCTTCGTCGACGTCCCCGGCTTCCTGCCCGGCACCAAGCAGGAATATGACGGCGTCATCAAGCACGGCGCCAAGCTGCTGTTCGCCTATGGCGAGGCCACCGTGCCGAAGGTGACTGTGATCACCCGCAAGGCCTATGGCGGCGCCTATGTCGTGATGAGTTCCAAGCATCTCAGGGGCGACATCAACTATGCTTGGCCGACCTCGGAAATCGCGGTGATGGGCGCCAAGGGCGCGACCGAGATCCTCTATCGCTCGGAACTGGGTGATGCCGACAAGATCGCGCGCCGCACCAAGGATTACGAGGACCGCTTTGCCAACCCGTTCGTGGCGGCCGAGCGCGGCTTCATCGACGAGGTGATCCAGCCCCGTTCGACCCGCCGCCGCGTCTGCCGCGCCTTCGCGGCGTTGCGCAACAAGAAGCGCCCGATGCCCTGGAAGAAGCACGACAACATCCCGCTCTAGGCCCAGGATCGGCCGGTGCCCACGGCGCCGGCCGGCGACGGAGGTGGCCCGATGCCCGATTTCCAGATGACCCAAGGCGTCTCGCGCCCTGTCGCGCCCTTTTCCCGGTGGGGAAAGGCGGCGGGATGCGTGTCCCATGTGCTGGCGCTGGCATTGGCCGCATCCTCCCTTTCGGCGCAGGGGCTGATCGACGTGCCCTCGGGCCAGCCGGTCACCCACCATGACACGATCACTGGCGAGCCGGGTCCCGAGGGATTGACCCTGCGCTTCCGGTTCCTCGCGCCGCAGATCGCCCGCGAGGGGGGCGCGATGCCGTTCGAACTGGCCGCGGGCGACATGGAATACCTGTGCGAGACCTACGCCCTGCCGCGGCTTGCCGAGATCGGGCCCAAGATCGCGCAGGTCGTCATCACGCTGATGGACCGCCCGGTGGACTTCGGCGCGCCCGCGCCCGAGGCCACCCAGTTCTTCGAGGCCTTCCGCCCCGAGGATGGCCGCTGTGTGTGGGAGGGTTTCTGACGATGCCGCAACACCTTGCACGCCGATTCGAAGGCGGGCGGAAAGCTGCGCTTTTTGAGTCACATCCCGCAGCATCCGCTTGCGCGGCATGTGCAAAGCATCTGGATTGGTCTATGATTCTGGCTGGTCGCGAAAGCGTGACCTTCAACGTGATCGGGGCAGGTCTTCAACCGACCCCCGCAATATTAGGGAGTTCCGGATGTCCAAGAGCATCAAGGCCCTCGTGGCGCTGTCCGTCGTGGCGTTTGCTGCGGCCTGTGCCCAGCAAGAGGAAGTCGTGTACGTCGAACAGCCCGTCGTGGCCGAGCCGACGTCCACCAAGTACTGACATGGTCTCGGGGCGGGCTTGGCCCGCCCCGAATCCCCCTGCGCGACCCCTGGTCCGGGAGGCTGCGCGATGCTGAAGCACAGGGGCTTTCCCGGCCGCCTTCCCGGCACAGATTTCCAGTTCACCATCCGCCGCGCCAACAAGGACGGCGCCGTCCGGCTGATCGCGCGCGAACGCTTCGCCGACCGCCGTCCCGCGGACCGGCGCGCCGACGAGGGATTCCTTGCCGCGCTGTGGGAGCATTTCGGCGACGAACCGTTCGAGCGGGGCAACCTGGATGCGGGACGGCTTTCGTGGTTCTTCGGCCGCGAGGTTGTCCCCGCCGAGGATCCCTTCGACCCCGAAAGCTACGAGGCGCTGCTCCGGATAGATGTCGACCGCGCCCGCGTTGCTTTCCCTTCGATCATCGGCAGGGGACGATCGGCATGAACTTGCTCAGCCGCCTGGCAGATGGGCGGGAATCAGCCAAAATCAACTCGCCTCTCCGTTGTGGGCTTTTCTTTTTCCCGCAAGTCTGGAATCCTGACTTTGGACGCGATCAGGCGATACCCCTTCGCCCCCGCGTTTGGTACTACCGTTACCCTTCCCCAACCCCCGGGCCTGATCCATATTCTTGGGTCAGGCCCACCCCTTTTCCGGGACTGCGGCGACGCGCCGCCTGCGACCGCGATTTCCGCTTTGTGCTGGCGGTCTTCACTGTAATATCGCGTCGCAATGACAAACCCATCGGAGGCGGAGTAGGATGCTTAATCTCAAGGTTCTGGCGGCATTGGCCGCAATCGTCGCGCTTTCCGCGTGCAACATGTCCCGCGATCAGGAGCGGGCGGCTGTCGGCGCATTGGGCGGCGCAGTCGTGGCCGAAGTGCTCGACGTCAATCCCCTCGCGGGGGCCGCGGCCGGGGCGGCCGCGGGCGCGCTGTGCGACGACGCGGGCGTGTGCAACTGATCTGATCCGGCGGGTCTTCGGACCTGCCGCGACACGATGTGAAAGGGTCATCTGGGCTGCGCGCCCCGGTGGCCCTTGTTTTTTCGAATGCCGGGGCGGACGCCGCCCGGCCGATGGCTGGAAAGGACGTAGATGTTCGACAAGATCCTGATCGCGAACCGGGGGGAGATCGCCTGCCGGGTCATCAAGACCGCCCGCAAGATGGGCATCAAGACGGTGGCCGTCTATTCCGACGCGGATCGCCACGCGCTGCATGTCTCGATGGCAGACGAGGCGATCCATATCGGACCGCCGCCCGCGAACCAGTCCTACATCGTGATCGACAGGATCATGGAGGCGATCCGCCAAAGCGGCGCGCAGGCCGTGCATCCCGGCTATGGCTTCCTGTCCGAGAACAGGCTCTTCGCCGAGGCGCTCGAAAAGGCCGGTGTCGCCTTCATCGGCCCGCCCGCCAGCGCGATCGAGGCGATGGGCGACAAGATCACGTCCAAGAAGCTGGCCGCCGAGGCCGGTGTTTCGACCGTGCCGGGCTACATGGGGCTGATCGCGGATGCCGACGAGGCGGTCAAGATCAGCCAGCAGATCGGCTATCCGGTGATGATCAAGGCATCCGCCGGTGGCGGCGGCAAGGGCATGCGCATCGCCTGGTCCGATCAGGAGGCGCGCGAGGGCTTCCAGTCGTCGAAGAACGAGGCCGCCAACAGTTTTGGCGATGACCGCATATTCATCGAGAAATTCGTCACCCAGCCGCGCCATATCGAGATTCAGGTGCTGGCCGACACCCACGGCACCTGTCTTTACCTGGGCGAGCGGGAATGTTCGATCCAGCGCCGCAATCAGAAGGTCATCGAAGAGGCGCCGAGCCCCTTCCTCGACGCCGCTACCCGCCGCGCGATGGGCGAACAGGCCTGCGCGCTGGCCCGCGCGGTGGGCTACACCAGCGCGGGGACCGTCGAATTCATCGTCGACGGCGACCGGAACTTCTATTTCCTGGAAATGAACACCCGGCTTCAGGTGGAACATCCGGTCACCGAACTGATCACCGGCATCGACCTTGTCGAACAGATGATCCGCGTGGCGGCGGGCGAAAAGCTGTCCTTCGGCCAGACGGATGTGAAGCTGAATGGCTGGGCCATGGAAAGCCGGCTTTACGCCGAAGATCCCTACCGCAACTTCCTGCCCTCGATCGGGCGGCTGACGCGCTATCGGCCCCCGGCGGAATCGGCGCATGACGCGGCCGTGGTGCGCAACGATACCGGCGTCTACGAGGGCGGCGAGATCAGCATGTACTACGACCCGATGATCGCCAAGCTCTGCACCTGGGCGCCGACCCGCGACCAGGCCATCGAAGAGATGCGCACCGCGCTCGACGCCTTCGAGGTCGAGGGCATCGGCCACAACCTGCCGTTCCTTTCGGCGGTGATGGATCACCCGCGGTTCTGTTCGGGCAACATCACCACCGCCTTCATCGCCGAGGAATATCCCGACGGTTTCGGCGGCGTGAGCCTGCCGAAGGAAGAACTGCGCCGCGTGGCGGCGGCCGCGGCCGCGATGTTCCGCGTGGCCGAGATCCGGCGCGCGCGGATCTCGGGCACGATGGACAACCACGAACGCACCGTCGGCACCGAGTGGGTGGTCGTGGTCCAGGGCGAGCGGTTCCGCATCGCCATCGATGCCGACCGCCAGGGTTCGACCATCCGCTTTGCCGAGGGCGATTCCCATCGCGTCACCTCGGACTGGACGCCCGGCCAGTCGCTGGCCCGGCTCGAGATCGATGGCGAACCGCTGGTTCTCAAGGTCGGCAAGTCGCCTAACGGCTACCGCATCCGCACCCGCGGCGCCGACATCAAGGTGGCGGTCTACACCCCCCGCCAGGCGGAACTGGCCGCCCTGATGCCCGAGAAGCTGCCCCCCGACACGTCGAAATTCCTGCTCTGCCCGATGCCCGGGCTGATCGTGACCATCGATGTGGAAGAGGGGCAGGAGGTGCAGGAAGGCCAGGCGCTCTGCGTGGTCGAGGCGATGAAGATGCAGAACATCCTGCGCGCCGAGAAGAAGGGCATCGTCGCGAGCATCAAGGCCGGGCCCGGCGACAGTCTCGCCGTCGACGAAGTGATCATGGAGTTCGAATGATCCACGCCCCGCTCCCGCATCCCGCGCCCCGGCTCTCTGCCGGGGTGGCCGGGTCTCAGCCGGGCGGGGCGCCGTGCCGGTCGCGGATCTCCTGCTGCCGCAGCGGCATCTTGTCGATCGAGCGCGAGATCTCGCGCACGTCCCAGGGTGCCGGCTTGCGCAGGTTCACGCGGCCGTCCTTGCCGAGGATCGCCAGCATGAAGCCCCGTGGCCGTAATGCGAGGCGCAACTCGGTTCTGGCGGCGGGGTCGGTGTCGACGATCACCACCACGTCGCGCAGTGCCAGCTCGTCCATCCGGGCGGTCAGGTACTCCATCTGCTCGCGGAATCGCGGATCGGCCGGGCTGTCGGCAAACACCACGACCGGCCGCGCGATCCACTGGAACTCTGCCAGCGTGACATCGCGCGCATCCAGCACGACCTTGTGGTCCTCCTGCCAGCGTGCCAGTGCCGAGGCCTCCTCGACCGCGCCGGAGGGCAGGGCAAGGACGGTGATGGCCGCCAGGGCCAAGGATGCGAGACGGTATTTCATGAACCCTCCTGACGCGACACATATAGGCGCCTCGGAGCGGAAAGCGAAGATTGAACCCGTGCGGGATGCGCGGGGATGAAACGGGAAAGAAGGACGATCCGATGACGGACAAGACCGCGCGCTGGGCCGAAAGGGCCGCCAAGGAACTGAAGGGCCGCAGCCTGGAGGATCTGACCTGGGACTCGCCCGAGGGCATCGCCGTCAAGCCGCTTTATACCGAGGACGACATCGCTGACCTGCCGCATATGGGATCCGTCCCCGGCGAGGCGCCGTTCACCCGCGGTGTGCGCGCGACGATGTATGCCGGCCGGCCCTGGACGATCCGGCAATATGCGGGCTTTTCCACCGCCGAGGAGAGTAACGCCTTCTACCGCAAGGCGCTGGCCGCCGGGCAGCAGGGCGTGTCCGTTGCCTTCGACCTCGCCACCCACCGCGGTTATGACAGCGACCATCCGCGCGTGGTGGGTGACGTGGGTAAGGCGGGCGTGGCGATCGACAGCGTCGAGGACATGAAGATCCTCTTCGACGGCATCCCGCTGGATCAGGTCTCGGTCTCGATGACGATGAACGGCGCGGTGATCCCGGTTCTGGCCAGCTTCATCGTCGCGGGCGAGGAACAGGGCGTCGACCGGGCGCTGCTCTCGGGCACCATCCAGAACGACATCCTGAAAGAGTTCATGGTGCGGAACACCTATATCTATCCGCCCGAACCCTCGATGCGGATCGTGGCCGACATCATCGAATACACCTCGACCGACATGCCCAGGTTCAACTCGATCTCGATCTCGGGCTACCACATGCAGGAGGCCGGCGCGAACCTGGTGCAGGAACTGGCCTTCACGCTGGCCGACGGCAAGGAATACGTGAAGACGGCGCTGGCGCGCGGGCTGGATGTGGACGCCTTTGCCGGGCGGCTGTCGTTCTTCTTCGCCATCGGCACCAACTTCTTCATGGAAATCGCCAAGCTCCGCGCCGCGCGCTTCCTGTGGCACCGCATCATGTCGGAGTTCGAGCCGAAGAACCCCGGCTCTCTGATGCTGCGCACCCATTGCCAGACCTCGGGTGTGTCGTTGCAGGAGCAGGACCCCTACAACAACATCGTGCGCACGGCGTATGAGGCGATGAGCGCGGTGCTCGGCGGCACCCAGTCGCTGCACACCAACAGCTTCGACGAGGCGATCGCGCTGCCCACCGAATTCTCGGCCCGGATCGCGCGCAACACCCAGCTGATCCTGCAGAACGAGACCAAGGTGACCAAGGTCGTCGATCCGCTGGCGGGGTCCTACTACGTCGAGAAGCTGACCGCCGACCTGGCCGAGGCCGCGTGGAAGCTGATCGAGGAAGTCGACCAGATGGGCGGCATGACCAAGGCGGTGGCCAGCGGCATGCCCAAGCTTCGGATCGAAGAGGCCGCCGCCAGGTGGCAGGCCGCTGTCGACCGCGGCGAAGAGGTCCTGGTGGGGGTCAACAAGTTCCGCCTCGCCAAGGAAGACCCGATCGACATCCTCGACATCGACAACGTCAAGGTGCGCGACAGCCAGATCGCCCGGCTGGCCACGATCCGCGCAAGCCGCGACCAAGCGGCCTGCGACGCCGCGCTCGCCGCGCTGGAACAGGCCGCTTCCAGCGGAGAAGGGAACTTGTTGCGCCTCGCGGTCGAGGCCGCCCGGGCGCGGGCAACCGTGGGAGAGATCAGCATGGCAATGGAAAAGGTGTTCGGACGGCACCGGGCCGAGGTCAAGACCCTGTCGGGCGTCTACGGCGCGGCCTACGAGGGCGACGAGGGCTTTGCCGCGATCCAGAAGGCGGTCGAGGATTTCGCCGAGGAAGAGGGGCGCCGCCCGCGGATGCTGGTGGTCAAGATGGGCCAGGACGGCCATGATCGCGGCGCCAAGGTGATCGCCACGGCCTTTGCCGATATCGGCTTCGACGTCGATGTGGGCACGCTGTTCCAGACCCCCGAAGAGGCCGCGCGCGACGCCATCGACAACGACGTGCACGTGATCGGCGTTTCCTCGCTGGCCGCCGGGCACAAGACGCTGGCGCCCAAGCTGATCGAGGCGCTGAGGGCGCAGGGCGCCGAGGACATCATCGTGATCTGCGGGGGCGTGATCCCGCAGCAGGATTACGAGTTCCTCAAGGCCGCTGGTGTCAAGGCGATCTTCGGGCCGGGGACGAACATTCCCGCCGCCGCCAACGACATCCTGCGCCTGATCCGCGAGGCCCGGGCCTGACGCGACGCCGCCGGGCCGGACCGGTCCTGTCCCGGAGGCCCGTGACGCAGCGTCACGGGCCTTTCGCGCCATTGCCTGCCCGGCCCCGCCGGGGATGTCATGCCATCGACGATGACCCGGAGGAGGGCCGCAGGCCATGCTGACGCTCGATCATCTTGCCGTTTCGGCCCAGACCCTCGAAGCGGGCGTCGCCGCGGTCGAGGACCGGCTTGAGGTGCGTCTTTCTCCCGGCGGCAAGCATCCGGCGATGGGTACCCACAACCGGCTCTTGCGGCTGGGGCCTGGCCTCTATCTCGAGGTGATCGCGATCGACCCCGCGGCCCCCGCACCCGGCCGGCCGCGCTGGTTCGATCTCGACCGGTTCGCCGGGCCGCCCCGGCTGACCACCTGGATCGCGCGGTGCGACGATCTGGATGCCGCCCTCGCCCTTGCGCCGCCCGGCGCGGGCGTTCCGATGGATCTGGCACGCGGCGATCTGCGCTGGCGGATGGCCGTGCCCGAGGACGGGCGCCTGCCCTTTGACGGGCTCTTTCCGGCGCTGATCGCGTGGCAGGGCCGCGCGCATCCGGCGGCGCTGTTGCCCGAGACTGGTTGCCGCCTCGCGGGGCTCGAACTGGTCCATCCGCGCGCGGACGCGCTGCGCCAGGCCCTGACCGGCCTGATCGGCGAGCCGCTGATCGCGCTGCACCAGGGCCCCGCGCCCGCGCTGCGCGCGCTGATCGACACGCCCTCGGGACGGCGGGTGCTGGAATGATGATCCGCCCCGCCACCCCCGCGGATGCCTCTGCCCTCGCGGCGATCTGGAACCCGTTCATCCGCGACACCTTCGTCACCTTCAATTCCGCCGAGAAGACCCCCGCCGAGGTTGCCGCCCTGGTCGAGTCGCGGGCCATGGCCGGGCATGGCTTTCTGGTGGCGGTCGAGGGTGGCGCGACCCTCGGCTTTGCCACCTATGGTCAGTTCCGCACGGGCGTGGGCTATGCCCATAGCATGGAGCACACGATCCTTCTGGCGCCCGAAGGCCGGGGCAGGGGGCTTGGCCGCGCGCTGATGGCCCGGCTGGAGACCCATGCCGCCGCGGCCGGTGTCCATTGCATGATCGCGGGGGTCAGCGCCGCCAACCCGGACGGCGTCGCCTTTCACGCCGCGATCGGCTATGCCCAACTCGCGCGCCTGCCGCAGGTGGGGCGCAAGGCCGGGCGCTGGCTCGATCTCGTGCTGATGCAGAAGGTGCTTTCCGCCGCACCTGACACCGGTCCCGCCGCGGGCTAGGATCGGGCCATGTCGCTCTGGTCCCGCATCGCCGCCGCCGTATCGGCCCTCGCCACGGGGGAAAGCCTGGCCGTCGTCTTCGACCGGCTGCGCACGCCACCCGAACGCACGGTTGCCTTCACCATCGCGGTGATCGCGCTGGGCGCCAAGATGGCCAAGGCCGACGGCCGGGTGACGCGCAACGAGGTCGCCGCCTTCCGCGAGGTGTTCACCATCCCCCGCGCCGAGGAATCGAACGCCGCCCGCGTCTTCGACCTGGCCCGGCAGGATGTGGCTGGCTTCGAGGAGTATGCCGGGCGCATCGCTGGCATGTTCCGGGGCGAGGGCGCCCCGCTCTGCGACCTGATGGAAGGGCTGTTCTTCATCGCGCTGGCAGATGGCGATTATCATCCGGCCGAGGATGCCTTCCTCGCACGCGTGGCCGAGATCTTCGGCCTGACCGAGCGGCAGTTCCGTACACTCCGCGCCCGCTTCGTGCCCGACGCAGCGCCCGATCCCTATACCGTGCTGGGGGTCGAGCCCGGCGACGATCTGGACACCATCCGCAAGGTCTGGCGGGCCGAGGTGCGCGAGACCCATCCCGACCGGATGCAGGCCCGCGGCGTGCCGGAAGAGGCGATCCGGCTGGCCGAGAAACGGCTGATCGCGGTCAACGCCGCCTGGGAACAGATCGTCGCCGAGCGCGCCGCATGAGGATCGCGACCTACAACGTCGAATGGTTCAACAGCCTGTTCGACGATGCGGGCAACCTGCTGGACGACGACAACCCTTCGGGCCGGCAGGACGTCACCCGCCACGCCCAGATCGAGGCGCTGGGCATCGTCTTCACTGCGCTCGACGCCGACGCGGTGATGATCATCGAGGCCCCCGACCATAACGGCCGCCGCACGACCGCCACGGCGCTTGAAACCTTCGCCCGTGTGATGGACCTGCGCGCACGGCGTGCCCTCACCGGCTTTCCGAACGACACCCAGCAGGAAATCGCGCTGCTCTACGACCCCGACCGGCTGACGGCCCGCCACGACCCGCAGGGCGATCCGACCGGCAAGAAGGGGGCTACCGGCGCGCCGCGCTTCGACGGGGTGTTCCGGCTTGATGTCGACGTGGATGCCGCGCCCGAACTGATCCGGTTTTCCAAGCCGCCGCTGGAACTGGCGGTCCGGACCGCGGGCGGTTTCGCCTTCCGCATGATCGGAGTGCACGTCAAGTCCAAGGCCCCCCACGGCGCCACCACGCCCGAAGAGGTCATCCGCATCTCGATCGAGAACCGCCGCAAGCAGTTGGCGCAATGCATCTGGTTGCGCCAGCGGATCGAGGCGCATCTGGCCGCAAGCGACCCCCTGATCGTGCTCGGCGATTTCAACGACGGCCCCGGGCTTGACGAATACGAGAAACTGTTCGGCCGGTCGGGGGTCGAGATCGTGATGGGGCTGGACGCGCCGCCCGGGATGCGGCTGCATGACCCCCATGCAAGGCAGGCGCTGCAGGGGCTGTTTGCCGCCCAGCCCGCGACCGCACGCTTCTTCATTGCGACCGAGGGGCGCTATCTTTCGGCGCTGCTCGACTACGTGATGGTCTCGTCCGATCTTTGCGCGCTCGGCCCGCGCTGGCGCATCTGGCACCCGTTCGATGACCCCGGCCTCTACCGCGTGCCCGAACTGCGCGAGGCGCTGCTGGCCGCCTCGGACCATTTCCCGGTCAGCCTCGACATTGCGCTCTAGCGCCGGCTGGGCCGGCCGCGGTCAGGCGGACAGCCGTTCCAGGAACCGTCCGGCGCCGCCATGGATCTGATCGGACAGCTTGGCGATCGTGTCCAGCCGCGCCTTGATCTCGCTGTGAAAATGGTCAAGCTCGTCGATCGCGGCAACAAGGCCGGTTCCGTTGTCGCGCAGCCGCGCACATTCGACCTGGCCCATGACCCGGATCGAGTCGAGGCCCAGCACGATCCGGCGGATCTCCTGGCAGGTCTGCGACAAGGTGTGGGCGACCCGCATCGCCTCGGCCAGGCCCGCCCGGGCGCGGGCGGCGCATGCTGCCTCCTTGGTGCTCAGAAGCGCCATCTCGGCCGCCTTGTCGTTCGGGCCAACGGAATTGCCCTCGATCCCGAACTGGCGCACCAGTTCGGACTGGACCTCGGCGCATCCCAGCAGGAACATCCCGTCGCTCACCACGCGGGACATGCGTTCGCAGAGATTGCCATCCTGCCCGGCAAAGGCCCGCAGCCGATCGAAGATTTCCTGGGATGCGGTCCGGTAGTTCTCGGCGATCGCGGTCAGCGGGCCGCCCGCGGGCTCGACCCGGTTCGCGAAGATGCGGATATTCGTCGGGATCGACTGAAGGTCGCGATAGGTGCGGCCAAGCGCCTGCTGCTCCACCGCCGCGGATGTCAGGTTCTGGCCGACCGTTTCAAGGTCGCGCAGCCCGCCCATGCCCCGCGTCCCGGATACCTCGGACCGCGCGGCGATCTCGCGGCCCAGGGCCTGCGCCATGAAATCGGAATAGCTGCCGAAGCCAAGCTCGCCCAGCTGCGCAAGCAGGATCTGCGCGCTGGCTTGGGGCGAAAGATCCTCGTCCAGCTCGCGCTGGCGCAGCGCCGCGTATTCCTCGCGGATGCGCTCGAAGATCGGGCTGCTCGGCTTGATGCGCACCGACAGGAACCCGTCCTGCATCGGCATCACCACGGCGAAGACCCAGTAATGGCGCCCGTCCTGCGCGCGGTTCTTGACATAGGCACCCACCGGCTGTCCGGCGCGGATCGTCTCCCACAGCAGCCAGAACACCGCCTTTGGCATGTCGGGGTGGCGCACGATCTTGTGCGGCGCGCCGATCAGCCGCGGCCAGTCATATCCCGAGACGCGCCGGAACACCGAATTGCCCGCCACGATCACGCCCCGTGAATCGGTCCGCGAATAGAATATCTCGTCGATCTCGAACGGAACCTCGTTCTCGTCCGCGGCATCGCCACGCCTGGCCACGAGGTTCATTTCACGGCCCTCGATCGTTTCAACATGCAATTCCTGTAGACTTCCCGAAAGGAACCGCCCGCCACATCGGCGATCCGCATTGTGGACCCCTTCCAGATCCGCCCGGTAAAGGTCGTTCCGGCGTGGCCATTGCGTCGCATCGTCATCGAATCACGCGGCAACCCCTCGGGGAGTATCGGCAAATTCGGCCGAATCTAAGGCACTTGCCCGCGATTCGACGCGACTTTGATCATCGTGTTTACGCGGCGTAACGTCAATCTCGTGACGTGCATTTCAAGTCTCGAACTCGCCAAAAGGGTGCGGGGGGCACCGCCGCTCAGTCCTTGCGCCTCAGTGCGGCCTTCAGCGCGTCGCCAAGGGCGCCGGTCTCCGGTCGCCCGGGCCGCCCCCGCTCGCCGCGCTGCGCCGGGGTACTGCGCCGGTCGGGCCCGGCGGGCCGATTCTCGCCTGCCTCGGCGTCCTTGCGCATGGACAGGCCGATGCGCTTGCGCGGAATGTCGACCTCGACCACCCGCACCTTCACCACGTCGCCTGCCTTGACGACCTCGTGGGGGTCCTTGACGAACCGGTCGGCCAGTTGGCTGATATGCACCAGCCCATCCTGATGCACGCCGATATCGACGAAGGCGCCAAAGGCCGCCACATTGGTCACCGTGCCTTCCAGCACCATGCCGGGCTTCAGATCCTTGATGTCCTCGACCCCGTCGGCAAAGCTGGCGGTCCTGAAGCTCGGGCGCGGGTCGCGGCCGGGTTTCTCCAGTTCCGCCAGGATGTCGCGCACCGTGGGCAGGCCGAACCGGTCATCCACGAAATCCTCGGCGCGCAATCCCTTCAGTGCCGCGCCGTTGCCCATGATCTCGCGCAGGTCGCGCCCGCAGGCCGCCACGATCCGGCGGGCCACGCCATAGGCCTCGGGGTGGACGGACGAGGCATCCAGCGGCTCGGCGCCGCCCTGAATGCGCAGAAACCCCGCCGCCTGCTCGAATGCCTTCGGCCCCAGCCCGCCGACCTTCAGCAGCGCCTTGCGCGAGGCGAACGCGCCATTGGCATCGCGATGGGCGACGATGGACTGCGCCAGCGACGGACCCAGCCCCGCCACATGCGCCAGCAGCGGCGCCGACGCGGTGTTCAGGTCCACGCCCACCGCGTTCACCGCGTCCTCGACCACGGCCTCCAGCGTCTGGGCAAGGCGGCGCTGGTCGACATCGTGCTGGTACTGGCCGACGCCGATGGATTTCGGCTCGATCTTGACCAGTTCCGCCAGCGGATCCTGAAGCCGCCGCGCGATGGACACGGCGCCGCGCAAGCTGACGTCCAGATCGGGAAATTCCCGCGCCGCCAGTTCCGAGGCCGAATAGACCGAGGCGCCCGCCTCGGACACCACCACCGTCACCGGCCGTGGCCCGCCCTCGGGCAACAGCCGCAGCGTGTCCGCGACCAGCCGTTCGGTCTCGCGGCTGGCGGTGCCGTTGCCGATGGCGACCAGTTCGACACCATGGCGGCGGATCATCTCGATCACCTTCGCCTGGACGCCCTTCAGGTCATTCTTCGGCTGGAACGGGTAAAGCGTCGCGGTCTCGACCAGCTTGCCGGTCGCATCCACCACCGCCGCCTTGACCCCCGTCCGGATGCCGGGGTCCAGCCCCAGCGTCGGGCGCGCGCCCGCAGGCGCGGCCAGCAGCAGGTCCTTCAGGTTCCGGGCGAACACGTTGATCGCCTCTTCATGGGCGCGGCGGCGCAATTCGCCCAGCAGGTCCATGTACATCGCAAGGCTCAGCTTGACCCGCCAGGTCCAGCCCGCCGCCTCGCGCAGCCATCTGTCGCCGGGACCATCGCCCGTGATGCCGATCTCGGCCGCGACCATGCCGATGGCACGGGGGGTGCCGGTTTCGGGATCGGGGGCGATCTCGATGGTGACGATTTCTTCCCTGGACGCGCGCAGGATGGCCAGCGCCCGGTGCGCCGGGATGCCGGCCCATTTCTCGCGATGGTCGAAATAGTCCGAGAACTTAGCGCCTGCCTCCTCCTTGCCGGGTACCACGCTGGCGGCGATGAACGCCTCGTCCTGCATGAAGGCGCGCAGCCGGCCCAGAAGTCCGGCGTTCTCGGCCAGGTCCTCGGCCAGGATGTCGCGCGCGCCCGCCAGCGCCGCCTTGACGTCGGGCACCGCCTCCGACAGATAGCCCGCCGCCAGCGTTTCGGGCACCGCGCGCCGGTCGTCGAGGATCGCGCGCAACAGCGGCTCCAGCCCGTTTTCGCGGGCGATCATCGCCTTGGTGCGGCGCTTGGGCTTGAACGGCAGGTAGATGTCTTCCAGCGTGGCCTTGGTCTCGGCCCCCGCGATGGCGCGGGCCAGCGCGTCGGTCAGCTTGCCCTGCTCGCGGATCGAATTCAGGATCGTTTCGCGCCGCGCCTCCATCTCGCGCAGATAGGCCAGCCGGTCGGCCAGCAGGCGCAACTGGGTATCGTCCAGCCCGCCGGTGACCTCCTTGCGATACCGTGCCACGAAGGGCACCGTCGCACCCCCGTCCAGCAGCCCGGCCGCGGCATCGACCTGCTGGGGCCGGGCCCCGATCTCGGCGGCGATGGTGCGGGCGATGCGGGTCTCGGCAGCGGTCATGGGCGGGCTCCTCGGATGGGGCGGGCGGCCTTGATAGCGGGGGCCGACGGGGCCGCCAAGGGGCTGTCGCCGGCACCGGATGGCCCGGCAGGCCCTCGCGCTTCAAAAGGCGTCGAAGTCATCCTATATTGCCATGCATGACCCGGATCGCCGCCCTCCTTCTTGCCGGTCTTCTCGCCCACGGCCCCGCCGCCGCGCAGGAACCCACGCCCGCGCCGGATGGCGACATGCGCGAGGGGATGGATCTTCTTGGCGAGGGGTTGCGGCTGTTCTTCCGCGGTCTCGGGGACGAGCTGGAACCGGCGTTGCGCGATCTTGCGCAGAACATGCAGCCCGCGATGAAGAAGCTGATCGAGATCGTCGATGATTTCGACGCCTACGAACTGCCCGAACGGCTGCCGAACGGCGACATCATCATCCGCCGCAAGCCTGACGCCCCGCTGCCACAGCCCCTGCCGGAAGGCGATATCGAGATCTGAAGTCTGGACCCGCCGGTCAGTGCCGGCGCACCCGCACGCCCGTCTCCACCCCCAGCGCCTTGGCGAGCGACAGGAACCGCGCCTCGGCGACCTCGCCGAACAGCGCCTCGGCCCGGGCGTCCAGGATCAGTTCCAGCCGCTTCTTCTTGGGGAAATGCCTCAGTTCCGCCAGCGCGTCGGGCGCGTCGGACGAGAACATCGCGCCAAAGCGCATCGCCTTGCCCAGCACCTCGGCCTGGCGCATCTGCTCGGGGTCGAGCAGCGCGAAGAGCGGCTCGAACCGGCTGCCCGCGCGGCTGTTCTTGTAGCGGTGCAGCAGAGACACGCCCAGGAATACCCGTTCCCAATGTTCCAGCCCGCCCAGATTGGCCTGGGTCGCCGTGTCGAAACAGACCTCGTGCCGGTAATCCGGATGCGCCCGCCAGGTGGTATCGTGCAGCAGGCAGGCCGCCTTGATCAGCCGGCGTTTCTCGGGCCCCGCCGCGCCGAACAGCGGCAGCACGAAATTGTAGAGCCTCTTGCCAAAGCCCGGGAACCGCGCCGAACTCGCCTCGGCAAAGCGGCAGGCCTCGACCAGCGGGTCGCGGGCGCGCAGATCTGCGGGCATCTGTTCGTACAACAGACCCTCGCGGATGCCATAGCTCGATACCGCGATCTCGCGCGGTTTCAGATGGGCCACGAGCCGTTTCAGCACCTGCACCGCAAGCGGCACGAGCGACATCCGCTCGACCGAGGTTCCGGTGCGCAGCCGCAGCGCCTCGATATCGTTCGCCTCGATCCACTCGATCGTGGCGGCCAGCGATTTCCGCGTCATCCGGTATTCGTGCAGCACCGTCAGCGGATAGCCTCGCCGCTCGATGTCCAGCCGGGCAATCGCCCGCCACGACCCGCCCACCAGGTACAGCCGCCCCGGCGTGCAGTCGAGCCCGCTGGCCAGTGTCTCGATCTCGTCGGCGATGAACCGCGCCAGCCCCTTCTGGCCGCCCGGGACGTCGCGCAGTTTCAGCGGCCCCAGCGGCGAGGTGCCCCGCTTGCCGACCCGCCCGCCGCGCAACTCGGCCAGTTCCATCGACGACCCGCCGATGTCGCAGACGATCCCCTCGGCCCCCGGCCAGCCCAGCAGCACCCCCTGCGCCGACAGCCGCGCCTCCTCGGCGCCGTCGATCACCCAGGGTTTCAGCCCGGTCTCGCGTTCGATCTGGCGGCGGAATTCGGGGCCGTCCTCGGCATCGCGCATCGCTGCGGTGGCCACCACCGTCAGCGGTGCCGCCCCCATCGCCTCGCCCAGCAGCGCAAAGCGCTTCAGCGCGCCAAGCGCCCGCCGCTTGCCCTCGGGCGACAGGCGCCCGGTTTCGCCCAGCCCCGCGCCGAGTCCGCACATCAGCTTTTCGTTGAAGAAATAGGCCGGGCTGCGCGCCGCGCCGTCGAACACCACCAGCCGAACCGAGTTCGACCCGATATCGACCACACCGACACGCGACAGGGCCCGCGCCTCGGGGCCGCCGAAAAGGGGGCGGCCGAAGGGGTCCCATGCGTCTGGGCGGTTGTCGGCGCTGCCGTCCATCTGCAGTTTACTTCCCGTGGCGCGCGGGCAGTTTGCCAATCCGGTCCAGCCCCGTCAATCGTCGACGTGGGCAAGCCGCGGCACATCGGCCGCCCCGGCCGTCCCGCGGCCCGAGAGCGAGGGGTTTTCCATGAAGAATCTGTGACAATTGAACGCGTCGGGCGCCGCCTTGGCCCGCACGAACCGCCCGTCGGCCTGCATCACCCAGCTTTGGGCCTCGTCGGCCAGGTTTGCCGCCATGATCTGGTCGACGATCTGCGCCTTGACCGTGGGGTTGGTACATTCCACCAGCGTTTCCACCCGCCGGTTCAGGTTGCGCCCCATCCAGTCCGCGGACGAGATGTAGACCCGCGCCTTGGGCGAGGGCAGGCCATAGCCGTTGCCGAAACAGACGATGCGGGAATGTTCCAGGAACCGGCCGATGATCGACTTGACCCGGATGGTGTCGGACAGCCCCTTTATGCCAGGCCGGATGCCGCAGATGCCGCGCACCACCAGATCGATCTTCACCCCCGCGGTCGACGCGGCATACAGCGCGTCGATCACGTCGGGCTCGATCAGCGAATTCATCTTGGCCCAGATCCGCGCCGGGCGGCCCTGCCTGGCGTGTTCGGCTTCCTGGGCGATCCGCTCCAGCAGCGTCGATTTCAGCGTCAATGGCGAGATCGACAGGTTCTCCATGCCCTCGGGTTCCGCGTATCCGCCGATATAGTTGAACACCTTGGTGGCATCGCGCCCCAGTGCGGCATCGCAGGTGAACAGCGACAGGTCGGTATAGATGCGCGCGGTGATCGGGTGATAGTTGCCGGTGCCGTAATGGGTATAGGTCACCAGGTTCTCGCCCTCGCGCCTGACCACCGTGCTGATCTTGGCGTGCGTCTTGTAGTTGATGAAGCCATAGACCACATGCGCGCCCGACCGTTCCAGCCGCCGCGACTGGCGGATATTGGCGGCCTCGTCGAAGCGGGCCTTCAGTTCCACCAGCGCCGTCACCGACTTGCCGTCCTCCGCCGCCTCGCACAGCGCCTCGACGATGGGCGAGTTCTTGGACGTCCGGTAGAGCGTCTGCTTGATCGCCACCACGTTCGGGTCGCGCGCGGCCTGCTGCAGGAATCGCACCACCATGTCGAAGGTCTCGTAGGGGTGGTGCAGCAGCATGTCCTTCTGCCGGATCGCGGCGAACATGTCGCCGTCATGGTCCTGCACCCGTTCAGGCACGCGCGGCGTGAAGCTTTCCCACAACAGGTCGCGGCGGTCGTCGATGACCAGTTCGGCAAGGTCCGCCAGCCCGATCAGCCCGCGCACCTCGATCACCTCTTCCTCGCCGATATGCAGTTCGCGCATGATGACGCTGCGCAATTCCTCGGGCGCGCCCGAGGACATCTTCATCCGCACCACCTCGCCCCGGCGGCGGCGCTTCAGCGCGACCTCGAACTCGCGCACCAGGTCCTCGGCCTCGTCCTCGACCTCCAGATCGCTGTCGCGCAGCACCCGGAAGGTGCAACTGCCCAGCACACGGTAGCCCGGGAACAGCGAGGACAGGTGGATCAGCAGCAGTTCCTCCAGCGGGAGGAAACGGGCCTGCCCCTCGCGCGCGGGCAGCCGGATGAACCGGTCGATCTGGTGCGGGATCGGCAACAGCGCCTGCAGCGGGTGGTTGTCGCGTTCGCGTTCCAGCTGCAACGCGAGGCAGAACCCCTCGTTCGGGATGAAGGGGAAGGGATGCGCCGGGTCGATCGCCAGCGGCGACAGCACCGGAAAGACCTTTTGCAGGAAATGATCGTGCAGATGCGCCCGGTCGCCCTTGGTCAGCCGCGAGCGTGTCAGCAGGTGGATCTCCGCCTCTTCCATCAGCCGCTTCAGCCGGTTCCAGCTGGCCTGCTGCGCCTGCAACAGCCGCCGTGCGTCGCGGTCGATCAGCACCAGTTGCTCGGCCGGCGTCAGCCCGTCGGCGGCGGGCGTGGTGTTGCCCTTCTTGGCCAGTTCGCGCAGGCCCGCCACCCGGACGGTATAGAACTCGTCCAGGTTGGTGGCCGAGATCGACACGAAGCGCACCCGTTCCAGCAGCGGCACGCGCGGGTTGTCGGCCTCTTCCAGGACGCGCCAGTTGAAGCCCAGCCAGCTGAGCTCGCGGTTGAAGAAGCGCCTGGGCCCCGTGCGCTGGGCCTCGGGGATCTCGACGGGGGCAGGAAACGGAGCTTTCAGGAAATCGGCCTGGGTCATGGCGGCGCTTATGAAAGGGGGATGTGACGGCTTTATGAACGGTTATCGGCCCTCGGGCCCGGTCTTGTCCAGCACCGCGCGCGCCAGCCGGATGCCCGGCCGGTGCCCGGTCGCCAGCGCCTCGCGGTCGATCGCGGCGACGGTTTCCGCGGCCGCCGCAAAGGACCGTTCCATCCGCTCGACAAGATAGCCTATCAACTCGGGCTTCACCGCAAGCTGGCGGTCGGCGAACAGCTTGACCAGGACCGCCGCCAGCAGGGCGTCGTCGGGCGGGCTGAGGTGGACGGTGGCGGTGGCCTGCATCCGGCTGGCCAGGTCGGGCAGCGCAATCGCCCAGTCCCTGGGCGGAGTCCGCGCGGTCAGCAGCAGCGCCCCGCCGCCCGCCTGCATCAGGTTGTGCAGGTGAAACAGGGCTGCCTCGGCCGGGCCGTCGCCGCCGATCCGGTCCCCATTCTCGACCGCAACAGCGCCGCTTGCGGCCAGGGCGGGCAGGTCGGTCCCGTCCAGGGCGGCGGCCTGAACCACCGGGGCGCCGGTCAGTTCGGCCCAGACATGTGCCAGATGGGTCTTGCCCGACGCCTCGGGTCCGATCAGCGCAAGCTTGCCGCCCGGCCAGTCGCGCCACGCCTCGATCTGCGCCACGGCAAGGTCGTTGGCGGGCGCCACGAAGAAGGCGGCGCGCCCCCGTGCCGGTCGCACGGGCAGGTCGAAGGCAAGCTGGCGGATCATGTCAGGCGGCGTCCTCGTCGTCATCCGCCCCGGCCTCCGGCTCGCGCAGCCAGGCGATTCCCTTGTAGAGGCGGCTGTCCTTGTACTGCGCGATGGCAAAGCGGGTCAGCACTCCCAGCGCGGCCGCCACCGGCACCGCCACCATCATGCCGACAAAGCCGAAGACCGACCCGAAGGCGGACAGCGCGAAGATCAGCCAGACCGGGTGCAGCCCGACCGAGCCGCCCACCAGTTTCGGTGTCAGCACGTTGCCCTCGATCACCTGCCCCGCGACGAAGACGCCGGCGGTGGCGGCGATGAAGCCCCATTCGCCCCAGAACTGGAACAGCGCCAGCCCCAGCGCCAGCCCGCCGCCCACCAGCGCGCCGACATAGGGGATGAACGAGATGAGGCCCGCGATGAACCCCACGATCAGCCCGTAATTCAGCCCCACCATGCTCAGCGCCACGGCGTAATAGATCCCCAGGATCAGACAGACCGTGCCCTGGCCGCGGATGAACCCCGCGAGTGTCCGGTCGATCTCGCCCGCCAGCCTGCGCACCTGCGGCGCGTGATCCAGCGGCAACAGCTTGTCCACCTCGGCCACCATCCGGTCCCAGTCCAGCAGCAGGTAGAAGGTGATCACCGGCACCAGCACCACCAGCACCACCACGTTCACCACGCTGGCCAGCGATGCGAGGACGCCGTTCAGCACCTCGCCGCCCTTCGACTGCACCGTGTCGCCGATCGCCGCCAGCGCCCTCGAAACGGCCGAGCCATTGTCGTTCAGCGAGGGGAACCGCTCGACCAGGAAGGTCTGGAACTGGCGCGCGATCGCGGGCGCTTCATTGACCAGCGATATCGCCTGCTGGATCAGCGTCGGCAGCACCAGCAGCGCCGCCAGCACGAAGGCCACCAGCGCCCCGGCGGTGATCGTCACGGTCGCCCCCGCGCGCGACAGCCCCGCCCGCTCCAGCCGGTCGGCCACCGGGTCCAGGAAATAGGCCACCGCCATGCCCACGATGAAGGGCATGATCACATTGCCGAGGAACCACAACAGGATCAGGAACACCGCCGCGGCGATGCCCCAGTATTTCACCTGTTCCCGGACCGGCAGGGCCATCGGGCCTCTCCTCTCTTGTCAATCTCTCTCGTTGCCCGCAGGGCGCGGCGGCGCAAGCGCGGCGCTTGTCTGGCCCTGCGCGATGACATAAGGGGTCGGAGACGCGAATTCACGAGGAAAAGGTCGAAAATGCGCCTGTCCCGCTACTTCCTGCCGGTCCTGAAGGAGACGCCCGCCGAGGCCCAGATCGCCAGCCACCGCCTGATGCTCCGCGCCGGCATGATCAAGCAGGCGTCGGCGGGCATCTATTCCTGGCTGCCCATGGGCTTCAAGGTGCTCAAGAAGATCGAGGCCATCGTGCACGAGGAACAGATCCGCGCGGGCCATATCCCGATGCTGATGCCGACGCTGCAATCGGCGGATTTGTGGCGCGAATCCGGCCGCTACGACGATTACGGCGAAGAGATGCTGCGCATCACCGACCGGCACGGGCGGGACATGCTGTACGGGCCGACCAACGAAGAGTTGATCACCGACATCTTCCGCGCCCATGTCGGCAGCTACAAGGATCTTCCGCTGACGCTTTATCACATCCAGTGGAAGTTCCGCGACGAGATCCGCCCCCGCTTCGGCGTGATGCGCGGGCGCGAGTTCTACATGAAGGACGGCTACAATTTCGACATCGACCGCGATGCCGCGATCCACGCCTACAACCGCCACATGGTCAGCTACCTGCGCACCTATGAACGCATGGGGCTGAAGGCGATCCCGATGCGCGCCGATAGCGGGCCGATCGGCGGCGAGGATACCCACGAATTCCTGGTCCTCGCCGATACCGGCGAGTCCGAGGTGTTCTATGACAGCGCGATCCTCGACCTGACGCTGGGCGACCGGCAGGTGAACTACGACGACCGCGCCGAATGTGCCGCCATCGTCAAGGAATGGACCACGCCCTACGCCCGCACCGACGAAACCCATGACGAGGCGATCTTCGCCCAGGTGCCCGAGGCGCGGCGCAAGTCCTCGCGCGGCATCGAGGTCGGCCAGATCTTCTATTTCGGCACCAAGTATTCCGACCCGATGGGTGCCGTCGTCACGAACGACAAGGGCGAACGCCTGCCCGTCCACATGGGCAGCCACGGCATCGGCGTCAGCCGCCTGGTCGGCGCGATCATCGAGGCCAGCCATGACGAGAACGGCATTATCTGGCCCGAGGGCGTGACCCCCTTCCACTGCGGCATCGTCAACCTGAAACAGGGCGACCCCGAGGCCGACGCCGCCTGCGCCGGGCTCTACAAGGCGCTGACCGAAAAGGGGCTCGATCCGCTCTACGACGACCGAGAGGAACGCGCGGGCGCGAAATTCGCCACGATGGACCTGATCGGTCTGCCCTGGCGCATCACCGTGGGCCCGCGCGGCCTGAAATCCGGCGTGGTCGAACTCACCTGCCGCCGCACCGGCACCAGCGAAGAGATGAGCCCCGAGGCCGCGGTCGCCCGCGTCGCCCGGATCTACGCACCGCATCACGGCGCGCCCCACTGGGAACCGATGGCGAAATCCAGCTTCCACACCTGGCTCTGATCGCCGCTTCCCCCTTCTTCTGGCTGGAAATATCCCGGGGGTCCGGGGGCAGCGCCCCCGGCCGCCCGCAGCGCCGCCCCGCTTGACGCCACCCGTCCGCGGCCCCACTGTCCGCCCGCGCAACCGACAGGATATGCCCTTGGCCAACGGCACCGCCCCCTTCGCCCCCTTCGAATGGATGATCGCCTGGCGCTACCTGCGCGCCCGCCGCGCCGAGGGCGGCGTCAGCGTGATGACCTGGATCAGCCTGATCGGCATCACGCTCGCCGTCTTTGCGCTGATCGCCACGCTGTCCGTCCGCGCCGGGTTCCGGGCCGAGTTCGTCGACACGATCCTCGGCGCGAACGCCCATGTCACCGTCTATTCCTCGACCTACGTCACCGACCAGGGGCTCAGCACCCGCACCATCCCGGATTACGAGGCGCTGGCCGAGCGGCTGCGCCAGGTGCCGGGCGTCACCCGGGTGGCGCCGCTGGTCAAGGGCCAGGTCATGGCCGCCTCGACCGCGGGCAATTCCGGGGTCGAGGTCTTCGGCATCGCTCCCGCGGATCTGGCCACGATCCCGCGCATCGCCGATCCCGATACCGCGCTGGGCGACATCGCGCGGTTCCCCGAGGGCATCGCCATCGGGTCGGGCGTCGCGCGGGACCTCCGCGTGGGGGTGGGCGACCGCATCCGGCTGATCTCGCCCGATGGCGTCAAGACGCCCTTCGGCACCAGCCCCCGCGTGAACGCCTATGAAATCGTCTATGTCTTTAGCGCCGGGCGCTACGACATCGACCGCACGCGGGTCTACATGCCGTTTGCCGAGGCGCAGAGCTATTTCAACCGCGAGGGCGTGGCCGACGAGTTCGAGGTCATGGTCGACGACCCCGAGCGGGTGGACGATCTGACCCCGCAACTGCTCGCCGCGGGCGGCGAGCGGGCGCTGCTCTGGTCCTGGCGCGACGCTTCGGGATCGTTCCTTCGCGCGCTCGACATCGAGGACAACGTGATGTTCATCATCCTGTCGATCCTCGTGCTGATCGCCGCGATGAACATCGTCTCGGGGCTGATCATGCTGGTCAAGAACAAGGGCCGCGACATCGGCATCCTGCGCACCATGGGCCTGACCGAGGGCGCGGTGCTGCGCGTCTTCTTCATCTGCGGCGCCTTTGTCGGGCTGATCGGCACCGCCTTCGGGGTGATCCTCGGCTGCCTCTTCGCGATCTGGATCGACCCGATCTTCTCGGCGGTGAACTACCTGTCGGGCGGCGGGGTCTGGGATCCGTCGATCCGCGGCATCTACGAATTGCCGGCCAAGCTCCAAGCGCGCGACGTGCTGTCTGCCGTCCTGCTGTCGCTTGGCCTGTCCTTCGTCGTCACCATCTTTCCCGCCCGGCGTGCAGCGCGGATGAACCCGGTCGAGGCGCTGCGCTATGAATGAGCCGGTCCTCGTTCTGGACGGAGTGGAGAAAGGCTACAACCTCGGCCAGCCCGGCGAGGTGCGGGTGCTGCGCGGCGCCTCGCTGACGCTTGCGCCCGGCGAGGTCGTGGCCCTTGTCGCCCCCTCGGGGGCGGGTAAGTCCACGCTCCTGCATATTGCGGGGCTGCTGGACACGCCCGATGCGGGCACCGTCCGGATCGCGGGGCAGGACATGGCCCGCGCCTCCGACCGCCGGCGCACCGCGGCGCGCCGCGCCGATATCGGCTTCGTCTACCAGTTCCACCACCTGCTGCCCGAATTCACCGCGGCCGAGAACATCGTGCTGCCCCAGCTTGCCGCCGGCACCCCGCGCGCCGCGGCCGAGGCCCGTGCGCGCGATCTTTTGGCGCGCGTCGGCATCGCGGCTCGCGCCGATCACCGGCCCGCCGCGCTTTCGGGCGGCGAACAGCAGCGCGTGGCGGTCTGCCGGGCGTTGGCCAACACCCCGCGCCTGCTGCTGGCAGACGAGCCCACCGGCAACCTGGATCCCGCGACCTCGGACCGGGTCTTTGCCGCGTTGATGGACCTGGTCCGCGGCACGGGGCTGGCCGCGCTGATCGCCACCCACAACCTCGACCTTGCCGCGCGGATGGACCGCGTGCTGCACCTGCAGGATGGACGGCTGGGCTGAGACCCGGCGCGGCCCGGTCCCGGCGCGCCGTCACAGCAACGGGGCAGCCTCGCCTTTCAGGAAATGCGAAACCGCGCCCTGCACGGCCGCCTCCTCGGCCGGGCCCAAGTCGCCGCGGCCCAGCACGTCCGCCAGTTCGATCCCGATGAAAAAGGGCAGATGCAGCGCCCGCTCGCGCCGGTCCAGGATCGTCAGCGGCGCGGCCAGCGCCTCGATATCCTTGGCGCCGACACCGAACCGCTGGCGCCCGCCGGGCCGGGGATGGGCCAGGTGCAGGGCCACCAGGAACCGCGCGAGATCGCGCACCACCGGCAGCGCATGCAGGCTTTGCAGCCCGATCCCGCACAGCGCCCCGTCGGCGCGCACCAGGGTCGCGGGCCGGAAGTCGCCATGGGACTGGGCCTGGGTCACGGGTTTGCCCGCCACCGTGGGCAACAGCGCCTCGATCCGCGTGGCCAGTGCATCGGCCAGCGGCCGGCCTTGGTGCGCACCGACCCGGCCCAGCTTGCGGGTCGCGGCCTGGGCCCAGTGCCGCCCGCCAAAGACCACCTGGCGCTGCGACGCGGCCACGATCCGGGCCAGCCATTCGCCGGCGTCGCTCAGCAGCGCGTCGCGCTCGCCGGGCGTGGCCGCCGCCGCGATCGCCGCCTCAAGGCTTTCGCCCGCGACATCGGCGGTCACCGTCACGCCCTCGCCGGGCCACGAGCCGACCAGCGGCGCGATCCGGAACGGCCCGTCCGCCAGCATCGCCTCCAGCCTTTCGAGCGCGCGTTTCTGCCGCCGCGCCCGCTCTGCGTGATCCTCGCCGTGGAACAGCGTCAGCACCGCCGGGGCCCCGTCATAGTGGCCGCGGAACACCGCCGTCCGGCCGGTCGCGGACAGCGCGATCTCGCTGTGAAACAGGGCGATCGCGGGCCGCCGCGCCTGGATGTCGCGCAACACCTCGGCCGCGTCGAGAAGGTGCTCCAGATCGCTCAGGTCTCGCGTCATGGGCGAACTCTCTGCCGGGGCCGGGGGATCGTCAAGGGGCCGTTGGTTGATCGTGGTCAAGGTGTTTCGCCCGGAACGCGCGCTAGGCTGTCCGCGAACGAAACGGAGGCCCGCCATGCGCATCCTGCCCGCCACCCTCGCCCTGTGTCTTGCCCTGCCTGCCGCCGCCGAACCGCCCTCGGGGATCGCGCTGTTCCGGCAGTCCTGCGCCACCTGTCACGGGCTGGACGCGCGCGGCGACGGGCCGATGGCCTCGATCCTGACGGTGGCCATGCCCGACCTCACCCTGCTGGCCGCGCAGAACGGGAACGGCTTCCCGCTGGCCCGCGTCGTCGCGGTGATCGACGGGCGCACCGAACTGACTGCCCATGGCGGGCCGATGCCGGTCTACGGCTTCTCGATGCGGGGCGAGGGCGTGGCGCTGACCGCGCCCACCGGCGACGAGATCCGCACCACCGCCGAGATCGCCGCCATCGCGCTCTGGCTGGAAAGCGTCCAGCGCTAGGCCGCCCTCGGCCCCGCCATCCGCTGCCGGATCGGCGGGCACATCCCCACCAGCACCAGCCCGATCGAGAACAGGCACCACACTGCCGGCATCTCGTTTGGGTTGTCGGTCAGTAGCGTGGCCAGGAACGGCCCGAACGCCGCGTGGAACAGCACGAAGCGCCAGGCCCCATAGGCCAGCGGCACCAGAAAGACCGCGATCAGGTAGGTCGGGAAATTCGCCGAGAATCCCAGCGCATCCGACAGCGGCGAGAACAGCCCGTTCAGCGGCACTTCCCAGCCGATATGCCACTCGCCCGAGATCGTGCAGAGCCCCGGTCCGCACAGCACCTCGCCCGGCATGCACCGCCCCAGCGCCTGCACCGGCACCAACTGAAACACCATCACCGCCGCCGAGGCCGCGCAGATCGCCCAGACCGCCCGCCGCGTGGCGGGCGGCACCGCATGGCCCACCAGTGCCATCGCAAAGGCGTTGATGAAGAACGGCTGGAACGCGATATGCAGATAGGACAGCAGGGTCACCGTCCGGTTCGCCGGGTCGCCGCACTGGTCCACCACCGCGTAGCCCGCCGCCTGCAACGTCTCCATCAAGGTGAAATAGCCCAGCGTCGCCCAGATCGCCGCGGGTTCGCCGCGCCGCGCCGCGATCACCGTGGCCGCGGCGCCCAGGCCCACCATCGTCACCGTCACCCCGGTATTCCAGCACATCGGCGGTTCCTCCCTGTGTGCAATCTTGCCGGGGGCCCGGACGCTGGCAAGGGGCTATTCGGCGCGCGCCATCTCGGTCTGGGGCATCCGCCCCGAGATTTCCAGGATCAGCTTGCGCCGCACCGCCTCGGCGAACCCGGCATCGGTCTCGGCCACCACGACAAAGGCGCCGGGGCCGCCGATGATCCGCTCGCGGTAAAGCCGTTCCAGGTCGCCCTGCGCGGGGCCGTTGCACGACCGGCAGAGGATCGGCAGCCCGTTGATGGTGATCCCCGCGGCCAGCACCTCTGCCCGCGCCTCGGCCACCGGCGGGCCGCCCCAGCTGTTCGCGCTGTCGCCGGAAAAGTCGATCACCTTGCGCCAGCCCTCGATCTCGTTGGTCTCGATCAGCTCCTTGCCCTTGAGCAGCGCCGAGCCGATGGCGTTGCGGCCAAAGGCCATGCGGGGCGGCGGGATCAGGGCGGCGGCAAAGGCCGCGGCGTCCTCGGGGGTGGCGATGATCGTCCAGGGCACGACGACATCCTCTTCGCCCGCGCTGGCCCATTCGACGTAGGTGACCGCGATCCGGCCATAGGCGGTGTTGGCGATGGCGGCCAGCACGGCGGAGTCGGTGATCGCCTCGGCATAGCCCTGCCGCTGGAACCGGATTTCCGCCATGTCGATGGAGCCCGAGGCATCGGCCAGCAGCACGAGTTCCAGATCCACGTCCTCGGCCAGGGCCGGGGCGGCGAGGGTCAGGGCAAGGGCAAGCGGGCGCAACATGGGGGCTCCGTCGGGTCGGTGTCCCTCAGGAGGTAGGGCGGGGATGGGGGGAGGGTAGGGCGGGTGTGAACCCACGGTAGGCGGGGTGGTGGGTTGGCACCGACCCTCTTGCAGTTACCCACAAGTATCCGCCGGGGGCGTTGCGAGGCGGGCACCTTCGACGAGGTCGGCGAGGCGGGAGAAGCCCCGCCATATCACCGTC
>NZ_SLWW01000015.1 GCF_004342445.1 Rhodovulum euryhalinum | reverse complement strand
GACCGTGATAATCTCCGACATGACCGCCCTCCTTTGTGGATCGTCGCAGACCCACCTTGGCACATTGATGCCGTCGGGGGGCGGTCACATCATCAAAGCCACGCGGAGGGCCTCGTTGCGCGCGATCGCGCCTGCGCTGTCGGGTTTCCAGGGCTGGGCATTCTTGCGGGGCGGGATGACGGCCGCGGCGCCCCGGCCGGCAATGGCGTTGTGGCATTTGCGGGTGTCATAGGCACCATCTGCGGTGACGCTGCCGATCTCCTGCTCGGGCGGGATCTGGTCGAGCAGTTCCGGCAGCATGGGCGCATCGCCGACGTCGCTGCTCGTGAACTCCACTGCCCGGATTTCCAGTGTTTTCCCATCGATCCCAAGGTGAACCTTGCGCCAGACGCGGCGTTTGGCGCCACCATGCTTGCGCGCATTCCACTCGCCTTCGCCCTCGACCTTGATCCCGGTGCCGTCGATCAGCAGATGCAACGGCCCCTCCGAGCCACGATATCCGTTCGAGCTTTCGGGCGGCATGGCGCAGCGGCTGGCCATCGCCGCGGCCCGCGCCGGGAGCGCCGGGATCGTGTTGGCGGACGAGCCGACCAAGGGGCTCGACCTCGCCCGTAGCGACGAGGTGGCCGGGCACCTCTGCCATGTCACCGAGACTGGCGGCGCGCTTCTGACCATCACCCATGACCTGGAACTTGCCGAAGCCCTGGGCGGCGAGATCGTCGTGCTGCGCGAGGGCCGGGTGGTGGAATGCGGTACGGCGGCCCGGGTCCTGTCGGCGCCTGCCGCCGACTACACCATGGACCTGATCGCTGCCGAGCCCCGGCACTGGCCGATGCGCAACCGCGCCGCACCGGGCGCAGAGGTGCTGCGCGCCGAGGGGCTTGCCGTGGGACGTGGCCGGCGCATCCTCGCCTCCAGTCTCGACCTGACGTTCCGCGCGGGCGAGGTGGTGGGCCTCGCGGGACCGTCGGGGGTTGGCAAGTCCTCGCTTGGCGACACGCTTCTGGGCCTGATCGCCCCGGCCGCCGGCCGCGTCACCCGGGCCGCCGGCCTTGGCCCGCTGCGTTTCCAGAAGCTCTGGCAGGACCCGCCCGCAGCCTTCGCACCGCGCCTCGCGCTGGCCGACCTGATGGCGCGGCACCGGATAGCGCCGGACCGCCTGCCGCCGTTGATGGAGCGTCTCCGGCTCGATCCCGCCTTGCTCGACCGCAGGCCCGGAGAGGTGTCGGGCGGCGAGCTTCAGCGGCTTTCCATCGCGCGGGCACTCTTGCTCGACCCCGTCTTCCTGTTCGCCGACGAGCCGACTTCGCGCCTCGATCCCCTGACGCAACGCGAGTTAATCGCGCTGCTCACCGGTCTCGCCCGAGACCGCAATGTTGCGCTTCTGCTCGTCAGCCACCAGCCCGACCTGATCGGCAAGGCCGCCGACCGCGTCATCCGTCTCGACCTGCCGGCGGACGGCATGGCCGCCGCCTGACGCGGCACCGGCTCGGGCCAGCACCGCCGCCAGCCGCTCCCATTCCCCGTGCATGCTTGGCAGGCCGAGGCGCAGCAAGCGGCGCGACCAGGGAAAGATGTGCGACCAGACCCGCGCGCGGACCAGCCGCGCCTGGCCCTGCCATCGTTCAGCGCGTAGGGTCTATCCCCGCGGGTGCGGGGGAGCCTTCTCGAGCTTCTGATACTTCACCTGGCGATATGGCCCGGTTCCTCGGTCTGCGGTCTCTATATCGGCCATCCCGACAGTTTCTATTTCGGCGTCGGCAAGGTCGAGCGGGACCAGGTCGAGGACTGCGCGCGCCGCAAGGGCATGGACGTAGAAGAGGCCGAGCGCTGGCTGGCCCCGGTTCTGAACTACATCCACGGCGCAATACCTCGTGAAGAAGCCGCCTGAGAACACCATATATTGACAGGTAGCGCGATTCGATGCCTAATGTTTGTGTCATGGTTTTCCGGGGCGACCCGGGAACGAAAGAGGGAAGCCGGTGCGGATCCGAGAGGTCCAAATCCGGCGCTGCCCCCGCAACTGTAAGCGGCGAGCGACGCTGAACACGCCACTGGGACACGTCCCGGGAAGGTCGGCCGAGCATTGACCCGCAAGCCAGGAGACCTGCCGTGACGGACGACGACAACCAGAGGCGGAGGGCCTCGGGGTGCGTGTGCGATCCGTGGCGGGCTGGCCCGTCGCGATGGCTCTCGTGTCCCCAAGCCCGACCGGAAACGGCAGACAAAGGGGCGAGAGATGACCATCACGGTCTATTACAAACCGGCCTGCGTGCAGTGCACGGCCACAACGCGCGCGCTCGAGGCACGCGGGCTGAGCTTTGAGGTGATCGACCTGACCGAGGATGACGCGGCGTTGAGCCGCGTGACCGGGCTGGGCTATCGCCAAGTCCCGGTCGTGATCGCGGGCGAGGACCACTGGGCAGGGTTCCGCCCCGACCTCATCGGTCGGCTGGCCTGACATCGATGGGCGGGGTCGTCTACTATTCCTCCGCTTCGGGCAACACCGACAGCGAGAACCACGATTTCTTCTCGGGAAGCGGTTCCTCCTACGTCATCGGAAAGGCTGTGGCGACCGAGGACGATGACTGGGATTTCTGACCATGCAGACAGGTGACACCATGACCACGCTTTCCCCCAGATCCGTCGTCAACCGCGACGGGCAGACAGTTACATTCGACGCGGGCCGGATCGCGCGCGCCATCGCCCGCGCGGGCGAGGCCACGGGCGAGCTCGACGCCGCCGAGGCCGCGCGCCTGGCCGATCAGGTGGTGCGCGTGCTGTCCTACCGCCACGCGGGCGGCGCGCCGGGGATCGAGGACATCCAGGATGCCGTCGAACAGGCGCTGATCGGGGCCAATCGCATGGCCACGGTGCGCGCCTATGCCGTCTACCGCGAACAGCATGCCCGCCTGCGCGAGGACCGGCGCACGCTGGTCGATGTGGAACGCTCGATCAACGAGTATCTCGACCGGTCGGATTGGCGGGTGAACGCGAACGCCAACCAGGGCTATTCGCTGGGGGGCATGATCCTGAACACGTCCGGCAAGGTGACGGCGAATTACTGGCTGTCGCATATCTATCCGCCCGAGGTCGGCCAAGCGCATCGCGACGGCGACATCCATATCCACGACCTGGATATGTTCGCGGGCTATTGCGCGGGCTGGTCTTTGCGCACGCTGCTGCGCGAGGGGCTGAACGGCGTTCCCGGCACCATCGAATCTGGCCCGCCCGCCCATCTGTCCAGCGCCCTTGGCCAGATCGTCAATTTCCTGGGCACGTTGCAGAACGAATGGGCCGGCGCGCAGGCGTTCAGTTCCTTTGACACCTATCTGGCGCCTTACGTCCGGCGCGATCGCCTGACCTACGATCAGGTCCGGCAGGCGATGCAGGAATTCATCTACAACCTCAATGTCCCTTCGCGCTGGGGCACACAGACGCCCTTTACCAACCTTACCTTCGACTGGACCTGTCCCGAGGATCTGCGCGAACAAGTGCCGATTGTCGCCGGGCGCGAGGTTGATTTCACCTATGGCGATCTGCAGTCCGAAATGGACATGATCAACCGCGCCTATATGGAGGTGATGACTGCCGGTGACGCCAAGGGGCGGGTCTTCACCTTCCCGATCCCGACCTACAACATCACCCCTGACTTCCCCTGGGACAGCGAGAATGCCGGGTATCTCTTCGAGATGACGGCGAAATACGGGCTGCCCTATTTCCAGAACTTCGTAAACTCGGAGCTGGAGCCGCACATGGTCCGCTCGATGTGCTGCCGGTTGCAACTCGACCTGACCGAGCTTCTGAAACGCGGCAACGGGCTGTTCGGATCGGCCGAGCAGACCGGCAGCTTGGGTGTCGTCACCATCAACTGCGCCCGGCTGGGGCATCTGCACAAGGGCGACGAGGCGGCGCTGCTGGCCGCACTGGACCGGCTGGCCGGGATCGCGCGCACGAGCCTGGAGATCAAGCGCAAGGTGATCCAGCGCCATATCGACCTGGGCCTGTTTCCCTACACCAAGCGCTATCTCGGCACGCTCAGGAACCATTTCTCGACGCTCGGCGTGAACGGCGTGAACGAGATGATCCGCAATTTCACCGACGATGCGGAGGATATCTCGACAAAGTGGGGCCGGACCTTCGCCCTGCGATTCATGGACCATCTGCGCGCCCGAATGGTGGCCTATCAGGAAGAGACCGGGCACATGTACAATCTCGAGGCCACACCGGCCGAGGGCACGACCTACCGCTTCGCACGTGAGGACCGCAAGCGCTTCCCCGGCATCCTGCAGGCAGGGCCCGAGGATCAGCCCTACTACACCAACTCCACCCAACTGCCGGTGGGTTGGACCGCCGATCCCTTTGCCGCGCTGGAACACCAGGAGCCGCTTCAGGCGAAATACACCGGCGGCACCGTCCTGCACCTCTACATGGGCGCGCGGGTGTCCTCGGCCGAGGCCTGCAAGAAGCTGGTCAGGCGGGCGCTGGAGAACTTCCGCCTGCCCTACATCACCGTGACGCCCACCTTCTCGATCTGCCCGAAGCACGGCTACATCGCGGGCGAGCACGAGTTCTGCCCGATCTGCGACGCCGAACTGCGGGCGGCGAAACGCGCCCAACTCAAAGCAAGCTGAAGGAGACCCCCTGATGAACAAGCCCCTGACCATGTCCGATCTGGAATCCGATCTGGCCGACGAAATCGAGATCAACGACGAGGAACGCACCCGCTGCGAGGTCTGGACCCGCGTGATGGGCTATCACCGCCCCGTCGCCTCCTTCAACACCGGCAAGAAGGGCGAGGCGGCCGAACGCGTCTATTTCGACGAGGCCGAGGCGCGACTTGGCTGAGATCGCGGTCGCGGGGCTGGAGCCTCATTCCAGCGTCGACTGGCCCGGCGAACTGGTGGCGGTGCTGTTCTGTCAGGGTTGCCCCTGGGCCTGTCGGTACTGCCACAACACCACGCTGATCCCCGCGGAACCGGGTACGATCCCTTGGGCCGAGGTGGCGGCGTTCCTTGCCCGCCGCAGGGGCCTGCTGGACGGGGTCGTGATCTCGGGCGGCGAGCCGACGCTGCAAAAGGGTCTGGCGGAGGCGCTCAGCAACATCCGGGCGATGGGGTTCCGCACCGGGCTGCACACCGGCGGGCCTTACCCGGCCCGGCTGGCGCAGGCCTTGCCGCTGCTCGACTGGGTGGGGTTCGACGTCAAGGCGCCCTTCGATGCCTATGACCGGATCACCGGCGCCCCCGGCAGCGGGGCGAAGGCGCGCGAGAGCCTGATCCTGCTGCGCGACAGCGGCGTGGCGTTCGACCTGCGGACCACCGTGCACCCCGCGCTGTTAGGCGCCGTCGACCTGGCGCGCATGGATGCAGAGCTGGCGGCGCTCGGCCTGCCGCCCTCGCGCCGTCAACCTTTCCGTGCGGAAGGCTGCGCCGATCACGATCTCTGCGCCGCGGCCTGCGCGTAGGGAGCGAACTGCGCGCGGCTTGGGTCGACCGTCAGAGGCCGCCCCAGCATCGGAAAGGCGCGCTGCGAACAGCCCTCGCGCGGACAGACCTTGCACCCCGCCCCGATCGGCGTGACCGCTGCCGGATCGGCCAGATCGAGCCCCTTGGAATAGACCAGCCGCGAGGCATGGGCGATATCGCAGCCGAGCGCCACGGCGAATTCCTTGCCCGGCGAACCATAGCGCCCCCGCCGGCTGCGCACCGTGCGCGTGACCCAGAAATAGCGCCGCCCCTCGGGCATCTCGGCGATCTGGGTCAGGATATCGCCCGGATGGTCGAAGGCCGAATGGACGCGCCACAGCGGACAAGAGCCGCCGACCTTGGAAAAGTGGAAATCCGTCGCCGATTGCCGTTTCGAGATGTTGCCCGCCCGGTCCACCCGCAGGAAGAAGAACGGCACCCCCTGCGCGCCGGGCCGTTGCAGGCAGGACAGGCGGTGGCAGGTCGCCTCGAACCCGGTGCCGAACCGGTGGCCCAGCCAGTCGATGTCGTAGCCCGCCCCCTCGGCCGCGCGCCAGAACGCGCCATAGGGCATCAGCACCGCGCCCGCGAAATAGTTGGCCAGCCCGATCCGCGCCAGCCGCCGCGCCTCGTCGCCTGAAAAGGCCGCACCGGCGACCAGCCGGCCGATCTCGTCCTCGGCCTCGATCAAGCCGATTTGGGTCGCCGCCTGGAACGCCATCTGCCCGGGGCTCAGCCCGCCCGACAGCACCAGTTCGCGCCGCGCAGGATCGATGCGCCGCAGATCGCCGGTTTCCTCGTCATCCTTGCGCAACGTGATGTTGTGCCGGTTGCGCAGACGGGCGGCGAGACCGGGCAGGGGATCGCTAAGGCTGATGTGGGCGGCGTCGACCAGCCCCTCGGCCATCGCGTCGAGACCGTCGAAGAAATTGCGGTTGTCATAGAAGAAGTCCCGCACCTCTTCGAACGGCGCGGGCGTCGGCATCGCATCCGGGGCGCCCTGCGCCAGCGCCAGCGCGGCGGCGCGATCCTCGGCCTCGCGCGCGCGGCGGTGCAGCGCAATGAAGCGGCGGGCCAGCGCGGGGGCGTTGTCCACCAGGTCGCGCAGGTCCGACAGGCCGACCGCAGGCTCGCCCCCTTGCACCGCCTCGCGCAACTCGGCAAGCAGACGCGCGTCGCCCTCTTCCGAGAAAAGTTGGATGTCCAGCCCGAAGGCCGCGTTGATCTTCAGCAGCACCTGAACGGTCAGGGGCCGCTGGTTGCGCTCGATCTGGTTGAGATAGCTGGGCGAGATGTCGAGCTGCGCGGCCAGCGCCGCCTGGGTCAGGCCGCGCGCCTCGCGCAACTTGCGGAGACGTCCGCCAAGATAGGCCTTCTTCATCGCCGCGCCTTCGCAACCTTCGCAAAGTGCGCAAACCCCTTTGCAAGACTTCGCATTTTCAGTCGTTTCCATGCATTTCCGCCTTGTTTATGCCCGTTACAACTTCAGAGCAATGCAAAGGTTGTGAACAATGTCCGGGCAAGAGACGCATGCCGATCAGGCCCGCCGGATGACCGCGCTTATCTTTCCCGAGTCGGTCAATCCTCATGGCACGCTGTTCGCGGGTGCCGGGCTTGCGCTGATGAGCAAGGCGGCCTTCCTCGCAGCCAGCCGCCGGGCGCGGCGGCAAGTGGTGATGGCCGCCTCCGAAAAGATCGACTTCCGCACGCCCGTCCTGCCCGGGCAGGTTCTGGAACTGACGGCGACGGTCACCCGGGTCGGCCGAAGCTCGATGCGCGTGGTCGTGACCGGCGATGTCGAAACGCTGAGCACCGGCGCACGCCATGTCGCGATGACCGGGCAATTCGACATGGTGGCCGTCGACGCGGACGGCCGCCCCATCCCCATCGACATCCAGCAAACGGAGACACCCGCATGAAGGACGGAGCCCCACGCATGGGCCTGCACAGCCTGCGCACCCACAAATCCGCCGAGAACCTGGCCCGCGAGGACCAGCTTGCCTGGAAATTCGCCGAGATCGCGGCCGACCCGGTGGCGGTCGAGGACGACGTGGCCGAGATGATCGTCAACCGCATGATCGACAATGCCGCCGTGGCCGCGGCCTCGGTTGCGCGGCGGCCCGTCGCCTCGGCCCGGGCGCAGGCGCTGTGCCATCCCTACCGGCGCGGCGCGACCGTGTTCGGCATGCCGCATTCCACCCGTGTCTCGCCGGAATGGGCGGCCTGGGCCAACGGCGTGGCGGTGCGCGAACTCGACTTTCATGACACGTTTCTGGCCGCCGACTATTCGCATCCGGCCGACAACATTCCGCCGATCCTGGCGGTCGCCCAGCATTGCGGCATTTCCGGCCATGACCTCTTGCGCGGCATCGCCACGGGCTATGAGGTGCAAGTGAACCTGGTCAAGGCGATCTGCCTGCACGAGCACAAGATCGACCATATCGCGCACCTGGGCGTGTCCGCGGCGGCGGGCATCGGAACCGCGCTGAAGCTGCCGATCGAGGTGATTTATCAGGCGATCCAGCAGGCGCTGCACGTCACCACGACCACGCGCCAGTCCCGCAAGGGCGAGATCTCCAGCTGGAAGGCCTATGCCCCGGCCTTTGCCGGCAAGATGGCCATCGAGGCCGTGGACCGGGCGCTGCGCGGCGAAGGTGCCCCCAGCCCGGCATGGGAGGGCGAGGACGGCTTCATCGCCTGGATGCTGTCCGGACCCGAGGCCGAATACCGGGTTCCCCTGCCCGAGCGGGGCACGCCCAAGCGCGCGATCCTCGACACCTACACCAAGGAGCATTCGGCCGAATACCAAAGCCAGGCGCTGATCGACCTTGCCCGCCGGTTGCGTAGCGAGATCGGCGATCCGCGCGCGGTCGAAAGCATCGTGATCCACACCAGCCACCACACCCACTACGTGATCGGCACCGGGGCGAACGATCCCCAGAAGATGGACCCGAAGGCCAGCCGCGAGACGCTGGACCATTCGATCATGTATATCTTCGCCGTCGCGCTGGAGGACGGCGCCTGGCATCACGAACGCTCCTACGCGCCGGAACGTGCCGCCCGGCCTTCGACGGTGGATCTCTGGCACAAGGTCTCGACCGTCGAGGACGCCGAGTGGACGCGCCGCTATCACAGCCGCGATCCGCAGGAAAAGGCATTCGGCGGCCGGATCGTCGTGACGATGAAGGACGGGCAGGTGATCGAGGACGAGATCGCGCTGGCCGACGCGCACCCGGACGGCGCCCGCCCCTTCGAGCGGCCCCATTACGTCAAGAAGTTCCTGACGCTGTCAGAGGGCATCCTTGCGCCGGCCGAACAGCAGCGCTTCCTCGATGCCGCCGAGCATCTGGCCGAGATCCCGGCCGATGGGCTGGGCATCCTGAACTTTACCGTCGAGGACGACAGGCTCGGCACCCACCGCCCCACGGGCCTTTTCGAATGGAACTGAACGATGAGCGGCACCCTGACCAAGCCTAAGAAATCCGTTGCGCTGTCCGGCGTCGTGGCGGGCAACACCGCGCTGTGCAGCGTGGGCCGGACCGGCAACGACCTGCACTATCGCGGCTATGACATCCTCGACATCGCCGAGGCCTGCGATTTCGAGGAGATCGCGCATCTGCTGATCCACGGCCATCTGCCGACCGCGGCGGAACTGACCGCCTACCGCACCAAACTGCGTCGGCTGCGCGGCCTGCCAGCTGCCGTGCGCCAGACGCTGGAGGCGATCCCGGCAGCAACGCATCCGATGGACGTGCTGCGCTCGGGGGCCTCGGCCCTGGGTTGCGTTCTTCCCGAGGCGCACGACCACAATCCAGCGGGTGCGCGCGACATCGCCGACCGGCTGCTCGCGGTGCAGGGCTCGATGCTGCTCTACTGGATGCACTTTTCCCGGAGCGGCCGCCGCATCGAGGTGGAAACCGACGACATGTCGGTCGCCGGCAACTTCCTGCACCTGCTCCACGGAAGGCCGTCCAGCGAGGAACATGTACGCGCGATGCACACCACGCTGATCCTTTATGCCGAGCACGAGTTCAACGCCTCTACCTTCACCGCCCGCTCGATCGCGGGGACGGGCGCGGACATTTATTCGGCGATCACCGGGGCCATCGGTGCGCTCAGGGGGCCGAAACACGGAGGCGCGAACGAAGCCGCCTTCGAGATCCAGCGCCGCTATGCCACCCTCGATCAGGCCGAGGCGGACATCCGTGCCCGCGTCGCAAACAAGGAGGTCATCATCGGCTTCGGCCACCCGGTCTATACCGTCTCCGATCCCCGAAACGTGGTGATCAAGCGCGTCGCCCGGAGGCTGGCCGAGCACGAGGGTGCAACGCGGATGTTCGACATCGCCGAGCGGATCGAGACGGTGATGGCCGATGCCAAGGGGATGTTCCCCAATCTCGACTGGTTCTCGGCGGTTTCCTACCACCTGCTGGGCGTGCCGACGGAGCTGTTCACCCCGATCTTCGTCATCGCCCGCACCGCCGGCTGGGGCGCGCATGTGATCGAGCAGCGCGAGGACGGCAAGATCATCCGCCCCTCGGCCAATTACACCGGCCCCGAAAACCGCCGCTTTCTGCCCATCGACCAGCGCGGCGGGCTGATCACCGACCAGACGGAGGCCTGAGCGATGCCCTATCTCGTTGCGTCCGACCTGCCCGAGCGTCCCGCGCCGGCCCGGTTTCGCGCCGCCCTGTCGCGGCCCGGCATCCTGCGTCTGCCCGGCGCCCACAACGGCATGGCCGCGTTGCAGGCCAGAGCCGCCGGTTTCGAAGGCCTGTATCTGTCCGGCGCGGCGATGACCGCGCAGATGGGCCTGCCCGATCTTGGCATCATCACGGTGGACGAGGTCGCCTTCTTCATCCGCCAGATCGTGCGGGCCAGCGGCTTGCCGCTGCTGGTCGATGGCGACACCGGCTATGGCGAGGCGCTGAACGTCATGCACATGGTGCGGACATTCGAGGATGCCGGCGCGGCGGCGGTGCATCTGGAGGACCAGCTCCTGCCCAAGAAATGCGGGCATCTGAACGACAAGAGGCTGGCCGATCCGCAGGATATGGCCGCCAAGGTCGCCGCCGCCGCCCGCGCCCGGCGCGATCTCTTCATCATCGCCCGCACCGATGCGGCCGCGTCCGAAGGGATCGAGGGCGCAGTTGCCCGCGCGAAGCTCTATGTCGAGGCGGGTGCCGAGGCGATCTTCCCCGAGGCGCTGACCTCGGTCGAGATGTTCCGCGAGATGCGCGCGCGCCTGCCCGGGGTCAAACTGCTGGCCAACATGACCGAGTTCGGGCGCACCCCGTCGCTGACCGCGGACGAATTCCAGGATCTGGGCTTTGACATGGTGATCTGGCCGGTGTCCTCGCTCAGGGTGGCCAACAAGGCGCAGGAACGGCTGTATGCCGAGCTTGCGCGGGCGGGCTGCACCGACCGGCTGAAGCCCGAGATGCAGACGCGCGCCGAGCTTTACGAAACGATCGGCCTGAACGCCTATGAGGCGCTTGACCGGTCCATCGTGGCCAGCGTCGCCCCCGAACCTGTCTGACCGGCAGGGGTGGCAGACGGGCCGGGGGCCCGACGCCGCCCTGACATGCCCCCATCAATCGAACGGTGATCAATGACCCTTTTTCGCCAATCAAAGCCAGCCCTGTCTAGGGGCACCCTCGGATGGAGCAAGGAGAGACGCATGATCCAGTCCGCAAATCTGGGATTCCCGCGCATCGGCGCGCGGCGCGAGTTGAAGAAAGCTGTCGAGGCCTATTGGAGGGGCGATCTGACCGCCGAAGCGCTTGAAGAGACCGCCCGCGACCTGCGCGCCCGCCATTGGCAGGTGCAGCGAAAGGCCGGGATCGACGCCATCCCATGCAACGACTTCTCGTTCTACGACCAAGTGCTGGACGCCACCGCCATGCTGGGCGCCGTGCCTGCGCGGTTCGGCCATTCGGGCGGCGCGGTCGGCCTGGACACCTATTTCGCGATGGCCCGCGGCACCGATGAGGCACCGGCGATGGAGATGACCAAGTGGTTCGACACGAACTACCATTTCATCGTGCCCGAACTGAGCGACGGGATGCGGTTCGCGCTGTCCTCGTCCAAACCGGTAGATGAGTTCATCGAGGCCAAGCGCCTGGGGATCGCGACGCGGCCGGTGCTGATCGGCCCGGTGACCTGGTTGAGCCTGGCCAAGGCCAGGGGCGCCGACCTGGACCCGCTGGATTTCCTGCACGCCATCCTGCCGGTCTATGCGCAGGTTCTCGACGGCTTGGGGGCCGCCGGGGCCGAGTGGGTGCAGATCGATGAGCCGGTTCTGGTGCTCGATCTCTCCGACAAGCAGAGATCTGCTCTTCAAACGGCCTATGCCGCACTGGCCAGGGTCGGCCCGAAGATCATGCTGGCCAGTTATTTCGGCAGCTTGGGCGACAATGGCGCGCTGGCGATGGGCCTGCCGGTGGCGGGCGTGCATGTCGATCTGGTGCGCGCGCCGGGGCAGTTGGACGCCCTGTTGCCGCTGGCCGGCGACAAGGTGGTGTCGCTGGGCCTGATCGACGGGCGCAATGTCTGGCGCGCCGATCTCTCGCGCAAGCTGGCGCAAGCCAAACCGGCGCTTGCGGCGCTGGGGCCGGACCGGATCGAGATCGCACCGTCCTGTTCGCTGCTGCATGTCCCTGTCGATCTGGAACAGGAAGAGGCGCTGGACGAGGAACTGAAGGGTTGGCTGGCCTTCGCGGTGCAGAAGTTGTCCGAAACACGGACGCTGACCCGCGCGCTGGGGGAAGGCCGTGCTGCGGTGGCCGCGCAAATGGCCGAATCCGACAGCGCCGCCGCCGCGCGCCGCGCCTCGACCCGTATCCACGATGCGACCGTTCTGGCGCGGGCCGATGCCATCACGCCCGACGACCTGAAACGGACAAGCCCGTACCCCGAGAGGCGCAAGGCGCAGGCGGCGCGGCTCAACCTGCCGCCCTTCCCGACCACCACCATCGGGTCCTTTCCGCAGACCGCCGAGGTGCGCAAGGCCCGCGCCGCGTACCGCAGGGGCGAAATGAGCGATGTCGACTACGACGCGTTTCTCAAGGAGGAAACCCGCGCCTGCATTGCCGAGCAGGAGGCGCTGGGTCTTGATATGCTTGTCCATGGCGAATTCGAACGCAACGACATGGTGGAATATTTCGGCGAGAACCTCGCCGGTTTTGCCTTCACCAAATTCGGTTGGGTGCAAAGCTATGGCTCGCGCTGCGTGAAACCGCCGCTGATCTACGGCGACGTATCGCGCCCCGCGCCGATGACGGTGGACTGGTCGGCCTATGCCCAGTCGCTGACCGAACGGCCGATGAAGGGCATGCTGACCGGGCCGGTGACCATCCTGCAATGGTCCTTCGTCCGCGACGACCAGCCGCGCGAGGCGACCTGCCGCCAGATCGCGCTGGCCATCCGCGACGAGGTCGCCGACCTGGAGGCCGCCGGCCTTCCGGCGATCCAGATCGACGAACCGGCCTTCCGCGAGGGGCTGCCGCTGCGCCATGCTGACTGGACGGACTACCTGAACTGGGCGGTGGATGCGTTCCGGCTGTCGTCGTCGGGGGTGCGCGACGACACCCAGATTCAAACCCACATGTGCTATTCCGAGTTCAACGACATCATCGCGGCCATCGCCGAGATGGATGCCGACGTGATCTCGATCGAGACCTCGCGCTCCAACATGGAGCTTCTCGAGGTGTTTGGGCAGTTCAAATACCCCAACGAGATCGGGCCGGGCATCTGGGACATCCACTCCCCCCGCGTGCCGCCCGAGGCCGAGATCGCCGCGCTGTTGCGCAAGGCCGCCGAGGTCATCCCCGCCGAACACCTCTGGGTGAACCCCGATTGCGGGCTCAAGACCCGCGGCTGGCCCGAGGTGAAGGCGTCGCTTGCCAATCTGGTGGCAGCGGCGCGGGGGATGCGGCAGACGGCCCTCGCGGCCGAATAGGACCAAGGACGACCATGCGCAGGCGGGCTCTCTCCTGCGCATCGTCGGTATGCGCGTTCAGCGCCCACCCACGGGCGGCGGCGCAGCAGCCAGAGCCGAGACCGCCGGCCAGTCGACCCCCTGGCCCGGCAATGGCGCGCGGGCCTGGGTCAGGAACTCCAGCCGGTCCGGCCATTCCGAGAGGGCGCCAGAAATTCGGCCGCACAGCAGGACAGCGCGCCCCGGCCGATCCCCGACCAGTTTCGTCACAAGCGCCCCGGCGCGCCGCGCATCGCCCGCGTCGAACCCGATCCGTCCGCCATAGACGAGGATGGGGCAGTCTCCGGTGGCCTCCAGAACAGCCGTCAGGGTCTGCGCAGCGGCCGAGGGCACGAACTTCACCGAATAGCCCGCGGCGCGCAGCAGGTCGGCCTTGACGATCGCGCCGGTGATCTCCGTCGCGTGTTCGGGCACCAGAACGACGACCGCGCCTCGCGACAGCACCGGTTCGGCCGCACGGCCCGCGCGCAGCAGCAGTCGATTGAGCCGGACGGTCGCCATCGTGACCTCGAGCCCCGAAAAGCGATCTTCTGCCCAGCCCTCGGCAAGCGCGTTGCAGACCGTGTCGGCAAAAGCCGCCCGTGCCCTCGGAAAGGTCCGCAGGACCTCTGGCAGGGGCGGGAGGTCGTGGTCGCCGCCCCGGGCGAGCGGCTGGACGAGCTCTGCCGCGAGATCGTCCCAGACCGGACCGCCGAGCCCGTCTGCCAGGTAGAGCCTGGCGGCGGCATCGAACGCGCGCGCCACCTCTTCCGCGCCGGGTCCGCCAGAGCCTCCTGCGGTCAGTGGAACCATGAGCGAGGACCCGTCGGGCGCCCTGGGGCCGATGACGCGCATCGACCAGTCCGAGAACCGGCGCCGGCCGATCCAACCCGCGCTCAGAACGGTCACGGCCGCGTGCCTTGGGTCCCGCTCGATCCGGGCCATCAGGGCGCAGACCTCGGTCGCGGGGCCTTCGAGCCACTGAAGGAACACCCCGTGTCCATAGATCAGAACGCCCGACACGCCCCGTTCCAGGTTGTGGGCGGCCGATGCTTCGGCGAGCCCTTCCACCTCGGACCGGCTCAGGTCGCGACAGGACCGGCTGACATAGGCCAGTCTGAACACGCCCGTTTCATCCGTCCTTGCGGGAAGCTCTTCGGTCAGCAGCATCCATGCGGTCTCCGCCCTGGGCGTCGGGGGTCCGTGGCATGGTGCAGCGGATGGATCCGGCGGCTCGGGCCGATCTGCACCGTGTCCTCCGGGGCACCCCGCCCGTTGTCAACACCAAGCAGATGGCAGGTCTCCTGGCTCGTGGGTCGTCGCCTGTCCGGGCCTTCCCGGGCATATCACCCAGTGGCGTTTCCGGACCCGCTCGCCACATACAGTTGCGGGGGCAGCCACGGCTTCGGGACATGTCCCCTACCGCGTTCCCTTTTCACGCGACCCCCGCAGCACGGGGACCGCGAACCATCTCACGCGATGGTAGAAGACCGCGGTCCCCTTGTCGAAGGAAACCTGGCGCCTGCTACACCGCAAACGGCCGCGCATCCCGATGCGCGACCGTCCGTCGGGTTTCGGACGATCACTCCGCCGCGAACTGGTTCATCGTGTTGGCCGCGCCGCCCGCCTTCAGCGCCCGGTTGCCCGCGACCATTTCCTTGAACGTGTCGCCCAGGTCCGAGCCCACCTCGTGCTGGTGCTTGACCGCCGAGATGCCGCGCCGGATTTCCTCGCGCTGCACGGACGCGACATAGGCCAGCATCTTGTCCTCGCCGAAATAGCCGCGGCTGAGTTCGTCCACCGACTTCGCCGTCAGGTGGAAGGTCGGCAGGGTGATAAGATTGTGGAACACGCCCGCCCGGGTCGAGATGTCGGCCTGGAAGCCCTTGAGCCGCGCATCGGCCTCGCGCCCCAGATCGGTGTCGTCGAACGCGGGATTCATCAGGTCGTTGCCCTCGAGATAGTCGGCCTCGGCGATCCTACCCTCGGCCAGCCATTGCGCGCGGACCTGCTTGCGCAGGTTCAGAGTCCAGTTGAACGAGGGCGAGTTGTTGTAGGTCAGCTTGGCGTTCGGCACGACCGCGCGGATCTCTGCCACCATGTCGGCGATCTCGTCCACGTTGGGCGTGTCGGTCTCGATCCACAACAGGTCTGCGCCGCCTTGGGTCAGCGAGGCGATGCAGTCCTCGACCACGCGCGCCCGGCCGGTGCCCTCCTCGAAGGCAAACAGGCCGTTGGGCATGCGCACGGGGCGTACGAACCGGCCGTCGCGGCAGAGCGCCAGATCGCCCTCGCGGATCGGGCTGTCCTAGATGATCGGCTCCACCTTGAGCCACTTGAGGTAGTCCCACGCCAGATCGCCCGGCTGCTGGCTGACCGGCACGTTCTGCGTCAGCCCCGCGCCCAGGCTGTCGGTGCGCGCCACGACAACCCCGTCATCCACGCCCAGTTCCTCGAAGGCCAGCCGGCAGGCGCGCAGCTTCTCGATGAAGTCCTCGCGCGGCACGGTCACCTTGCCGTCCTGGTGGCCGCATTGTTTGGCATACGAGACCTGGTTCTCGATCTGCAGGCAGCAGGCGCCGGCCTTGATCAGATCCTTGGCCAGAAGATAGGTGGCGTGCTCGTTGCCGAAGCCCGCGTCGATATCGGCGATGATCGGCACGACATGCGACTCGAACCCGTCGATCGCAGCGATCGCGGCCTTTTCGGCCGCGGCGTCGCCGACGGCACGTGCAGCCCTGGGCCCCCTGCGATCCCTGGTTCGCCAGGCCCGTGTCGGACCCGCCCGGATTACCTGCCGTGCCTGCGGGCACCGCGATGCCGTCTCCGGTATACCGACACCGGCGAGCACTGCGACTGGCTGCGCGGGCTGTTCGCGGGCGAGATGCCCACCGACGCGCATGCGGCCCTTGTGAGACGGGCGCGCTGTCTCGAGCTGCGGTGACACTTGGAGGTACATCGCGCATCGAGTTTGAGCTGGAGCCACATCATCTCACTATTTTCATCAGAATTGTGTTCGGCTCCTCGGCTCGAGTGGCGGGAATGCGCAGGTAGCGACCGGCGAACCTGAGGGTCACCAAGCAGGGCAGACAAGCCAGGTCGGCCCATATGAGGCATTCTGTTACGAGCCTTGGTCGGAGCGCCGTTTCCGAAATGCTGCCATTCGCCGCGCCTGCAAGATTGGCTGACACATCGCTGCGGAGTGCTCTGGCCGCTTGGTCACAAACTTGGGGGGCTGCGCATCGCCCAAACGCAGGTCTCGCCAAGACCGCACGCTGTTTTGACTGGAAATCGCATGTTGTTTGAAATGGGCAGGCGCGGGTAATTACCCTGACCTTGTCATCGAGCAGGCGCCTTGACCCGGAACACGGCAAGGTAAAGCGCGGGCACGAACAGCAGGGTGATCACCGTGCCCGCGATGATGCCGCCCATCATCGCATAGGCCATCGGCCCCCAGAACACCTGCCGCGAGATCGGGATCAGCGCCAGGCTGGCCGCCGCCGCGGTCAGCAGGATCGGCCGGGCGCGGCTGTCGCTGGCCTGGTAGACGGCCTCCCACGCGGCCATGCCGCGCCCGCGCAGGACCTCGATCTCGCTGACCAGGATGATGGAATTGCGGATCAGGATGCCGGCCAGCGCCAGAACGCCCAGGATCGCGACGAATCCCAGCGGCGCGCCCGAGGGCACCAGCGCGGCCACCACCCCGATCAGGCCCAGCGGTGCCGCGCACAGCACGACGAAGGACAGCCGGAACCCCTGCATCTGGACCATGATCAGCGTCAGCATGACCAGCAGCATCACCGGCACCACCGCCGCAATGGGCCCCTGGCTGGCGGCGCTTTCCTCGACCGACCCGCCCAGTTCGACCGCATAGCCCGGCGGCAGCGTTTCGGCAAAGGCCGCGATATCCTCGGCCAGCGCGGCCACCACCGTGGCGGGCTGATCGTCGGTTGCCACGGCGGCCTGCACCGTGATCGTGGGCATCCGGTCGCGCTGGTGCACCTCGGGTTGCTCGGTGCCGTAATCGAAGGTCGCCACCGCGCGCAGCGGGATCGTGACCCCCGACGCCGTCCCGATCTGCAGGCTTTCCAGTTTCTCGACGGACCGCCGCGCCTCGGCATCGCCACGGGCGAGGATGTCGATCAGGTAGTCCGCATCGCGCAGCTCGGTCACCTGGGCGCCGTCATAGATCTCGTCCAGCGCCGTGGCGATATCGCTCGACGTCACGCCCAACTGCCGCGCCTTGTCCTGCAACAGGTTCACCCGGACCACGCGGGCCGGTTCGTTCCAGTCCAGCACGATGTAATCCAGCCGCGGGTCGGTCGCGACCACGGCGGCCAGTTCCCGGCCCAGTTCGGGCAGCCGGTCGATATCGGGGCCGGACAGACGGTATTGCACCGGGCGGCCCACGGGCGGGCCGATTTCCAGCAGTTTCACATAGGCGTCCACGCCGGGGAATTCGGTCCGCACCAGCGCCTCCAGCTCGGCCCGCAGCGCGTCGCGCGCCTTTACCGAAGGGGTCTGGATCACGATCTGCCCGACATTCGGACCCGGTGTGGCGATGTCGTAGGACAGGACGAATCGCGGCGCGCCGCGGCCCACATAGGACGACCAGAACAGCACGTTCTCGTGGTCCTCCAGATGCGCCTCCAGCCGGTCCATCTCGGCCCGGGTGGCTTCGATCGAGGCATTGCGCGGCATGGCGATGTCCACGATCAGTTCCGGCCGGTCGGAATTCGGGAAGAACTGCTGTTCCACGAACCGCATCCCCCAGATCGAGGTGGCGAACACCGCCAGCGTGACCGCGATGGTCACCCAGCGCGCCCGCATCGCGGCCCGCAGGACGATGCGAAAGACCCGGCGCGGCAGGCCGCCTGTCTCGTCGTGGGGTTTCATCTGTTTGGGCAGGATCGTGACCCCGATCAGCGGCGTGAACAGCACCGCCACGATCCACGACACGGTCAGCGATACCGCGATCACGACGAACAGCGAAAAGGTGAATTCCCCCGCCGCCGAGCTGTTGAACCCGATGGGGATGAACCCCGCCACCGTGACCAGCGTGCCCGACAGCATCGGAAAGGCGATCGAGGTCCACGCAAACGACGCCGCCCTGGGCAGGTCGTCGCCCCGTTCGAGGCGCGAAATCATCGTTTCGATCGCGATCATCGCATCATCGACCAAAAGCCCCAGCGAGATGATCAGCGCCCCCAGCGAGATGCGCTGCAGCGTGATCCCGTACAGGTGCATCACCAGGAAGGTGATCGCCAGAACCAGCGGTACCGCCAGCGTCACCACCAGCCCCGCCCGCAGGCCAAGGCTGACGAAGCTGACCGCCAGCACGATCAGGATCGCCTCGATCAGCGCCTGTATGAAATGGCCCACGGCGTCCTCGACCGCGTGGGGCTGGTCGGCGACCTGGTGGATTTCCAGCCCCACCGGCAGGCCGGCCTGAATCCGCGCCATCAGCGCGCGCAACTCTTCGCCGAACTCCAGGATATTGGCGCCCTGGCGCATGCCGATGGCCATGCCCACGGCCTCCTGCCCGTTGAAGCGAAAGACGGTCGCGGGCGGGTCCACATAGGCGCGGCGGATCTCGGCCACGTCCGACAGCCGGAAGAACCGGTCGCCCACGCGCAGGTTGATCTGTTGCAGGCTGCCGGTGCCGGTGAACGCGCCGCCGACCCGGACTAGTACCCGCTCGGGGCCGGCCTGGATTTCGCCCGAGGGCAGGATCGCGTTCTGGGCGGCCAGCGTGGCCTGCACCTGCTGCTGGTTCAGGCCCAGCGCCGCCAGCCGGTCGGTGTCGAATTCCAGGTAGATCACCTCGTCGCGGGTGCCGAACAGCTCGACCTTGCCGGCGTCGTCCAGCCGCTGCACCTGCCGGCGGACTTCTTCGGCATGATCGCGCACCTCGCGCGGGGTGAACCCGTCGGACGTGAAGGCGTAGATGTTGCCAAATACGTCACCGAAATCGTCGTTGAAGGTGAAGCCCGCGAATTCCTGCGGAAACTCTCCGCGGATGTCGGACATCATGTTGCGCACGTCCTGCCAGATGCGCGGCAAGTCTTCGGGCTCGGTGTTGTCGCGCAGTTCGAGATACACGATGGATTCGCCCGGACGGGTAATCGAGCGGGTGAAATCCAGCTCGGGCAGTTCGGCCAGCTTCTTCTCGATCCGGTCGGTGACCTGGTCCAGCGTCTGTTCCACATCCGCGCCGGGCAGCGCGGCCGAAACGATCATCTTCTTGATGGAAAAGCTGGGATCCTCTTCCCGGCCGAGATCGAGATAGGCCAAGGCCCCCGCCACCAGCGATACGATCATCAGGAACCACACCAACGACCGGTGCCTGAGCGCCCAGTCGGACAGGTTGAATCCGCTCATGGCTGCACCTGCGGGCCGACCGCCTGCCCGTCCTTCAGTGAATGGATGCCCTTCAGCACGACTTCTTCCCCGGGGGCCAGCCCGCCGGTGATCTGCACCTGTTCGCCCAGCCGGGCGCCCAGCGTCACCGGGCGGCGCACGACCCTGTCGTTGGCACGATCCACCACCCAGACCGCGGGCGCATCCCCGGGCGCCAGGATCGCGGCCAGCGGCAGGCTGACGCCCGAGGCCGCGTCACGGGCCGGGCGCACGCGGACCAGCGCGCCCAGCCGAAAGCCGCCGGGCGGATCGGCCAGCGCGAGGTGGACCCGCCGCGTGCGGGTGCTGCGATCGGCCTCGGGGTCGATCCGGTCAAGGGTGGCCCGCGCGGTCAGGTCGGGCTGGGCGATCAGCGACACGTCGAAGGGTGTACCGGGGGCAAGCCGGGCCAGGTCGCGTTCGGTCACGTCGATCTCGACCTCCAGCCGGTCGGTCGCGGCCAGCCGCAGCACCGGCTCTCCGGCGGACAGCGTCGCGCCCGGTTCGGCATGGATCTCGGTGATCACCCCGTCATGCGGGGCGGTCAGCGTGGCGTCCTTCAGCCGGTCGCGGGCCTGCGCCAGCGTGGCCTCGGCCTGTTCCATCTGCGCCTCGGCCCCGGCCAGCGCGCGTTCGGCATCCTCCAGCCGCGTTTCGCTGTCCACGGCACGGGCGACAAGGGCCTCAGCCCGGTCGCGCGCATCCCGCGCCGACCGCAGCTGCGCGTCAGCCATGATGATCCCGGCCTCGGCGGCCCGCCGGTCGGCCTCCAGCTCCTCGGGGTCCAACTGGGCCAGCGTGTCGCCGACGGCGACTAGGTCGCCGCGGTCCACCGGGCGCGCGGCGACCGTGCCCAGCAGCGGAAAGCCAAGGTCGGCCTCGATCCGCGCGGTCACGGTGCCGACATAGGCGGCCGCATCGGCGCGTTGCAGTTCCACGATCTCGGACACGACGGGGCGCGGCGCGCCGGTGTCCGCCCATGCCGGGCCCGCGGCAAGCAGCACCAGCCAAAGCAGGTGTTTCATCGGGCGTCCTCCACCGGCTGCACGACACGGCCCGGAAACAGCAGGTGCGCCCCGCGCGCGACCACCAGCGTGCCGGGCGCCAGCCCGTTGTCCAGCACGACGCGCCCGGCTTCGAACCGCGCGACCGCGATCGGGGTCAGAGAGACCGCCATCGTGTCCGGGTCGACGACCCAGACGGCCGGGCCGGTTTCGGTGGCGGCGATCGCGCTGTGCGGCAGCACGATCTGCGGCTCGCCCGCAAAGCGCACGGTTCCCACCACCGCATCGCCAAAGCCCGCCACGTCGGGCGGCTCCAGAACCGAGACCGTCACCGCGACCGTGCCGCGCGCGGTATCGACCAGGGGCGAAATCTCGCGCACCTGCCCGGCAAAGCTGCGCTCGGGGTGGTCGATCAGGGTCAGGCGCACCTCGGAGGGCGGATCGCCGGACACCAGCAACGCCTCGGGCACGTCGAACAGCGCATCCAGCGCGTCGCCCACCGCCAGCCGGATCACCGGCTGGGCGGCGCCGATGACCTCGCCCGGCTCGCCCAGCCGTTCGATCACCGTGGCCGCGTCGGACGCCATGAGAACCGTGTCGTTCACCGCCTTGCGGGCAAGGTCCAGCGCGGCCTCGGCCTGGGCCAGGCTGCCCTGGGCGATGTTCAGCGCGTCCTCGGCCTCGTCGCGGGCGATCCTTGTGGTCGCGCCGCGCGCCAGCAGGCGGTCCTGGCGTTCGAAATCCTCTTTCGCCTGCCGGAAATCGGCCTGCGCGCTGGCCAGTGCGGCCTGCGCCGCGCGCAGCGCCTGTTCCTGTTGCGCCGCCTCCAGCCGCGCCAGCACCGCGCCCGCCGCGACCCGGTCCCCGGCCTCGACCGGCACCGCGGCCAACCGCCCTCCGGTGGCAAAGGCGACATCGACCGGTTCGCGCGCCACGATCTCGCCGGTGAGCGAGAATTCCCGCGGCTCGGCGCGTTTCTCGACGGTAACGATCTCGACGGTCAGGGGCGGCGCGGCCGATGCGGGCAGCGCCAGAACCAGACCAGCCAGCATCAGGGACATGCGGATCATGCGGAACCTCCTACACACCGGGCAGGGCCTCGATCAACGCGTCGATCCGGTCGGCGATGGCCATCCGCTCGGCCGGCGGCACCGGGCAGATGTCGAAAAGGGTAAAGAACTGCAGCCCCTCGATGGCGCACCAGATCGTCAGCGCCCCGGCGGGGTCGGTGGTTTCGGCGGCGATTTCGGCCCATTCCGCGGCGAACACCTCGCGCAGCTTGGCGTTTTCGGCGGGGTTCTCGGCATGGGCGGCGGTCAGCGCGACCCGCACCGGGTCGGGGCCCTGCAGCCGCGCGCGCATGGTGGCGTTGATCGCGCGCAGCGTCGGGTTCGGACGGCCGCCGAACCGGGTGCGATGCGCGTCGATCTCTGCCCGCACCCTGTCGATGAACCGTTGCAGCATCCCGTCCAGCAGTGCCTGCTTGGACGGGAAATGGTACAGCACGCCCCCCTTGCTCAGCCCGGATTCGCGCGCGGCGGCGTCCAGCGTCAGATGCCGGGCGCCCTCGCGCAGGGCCACCGCCTCGGCGGCGTCCAGGATGCGGCTGCGCGCGTTACGTTGGGGGCCGCCGGTCATGGAACACCTCATTTACTTTACCGACTGGTCGGTATATCTCGTGGCTGCCCGGGTCAAGCCGCCATGGCGCGAATGGCGCCTCTATCGCATGGCGGGTTTCGCTGCTGCGCAGAGGTGGATTTCTTGCGACTGCAGCATGGCGCTGCGATGAAGGCAGGGCGGCCCGGTCCCGGGCAGAACGGATGGAATGGAGCGCGACATGCAGAAAAAGACGATTCTGGCGCTGGTGGCGGTGGCCCTGGCGGCGGGGGGCGGTCTGATCACCCTGACCGGCAAGGGCAGCGACCTGCCCGACGGGTTCGCCTCGGGCAACGGGCGCATCGAGGCCGCGCAGGTCGATGTCGCGACCAAGATCGCCGGGCGTCTGTCCGAGGTCTTTGTCGCCGAGGGCGACCTGGTCGAGACCGGTCACGAACTGGCCCGGATCGACACCGCGCAACTGAACGCGCAGCTGATGCGCGCAAAGGCCGATATCGCCAGCGCGGAAAGCCAGGTGGCCGCGGCCGAGGCCGGGGTCGAACAAGCCAAGGCCCGGCTGATCCTTGCCGAAAAGGAACTGGCCCGGGCCGAAAGCCTGATGGATCAGGGCCATACCAGCACAGAGGTCTACGACACACGCGTGAGCGAGACCGCCGTCGCCCGCGCCAACCTTGTCGCGGCGCAGGCCAACCGGGTCTCTGCCGAACGCGCGGTGGATGCGGCCCGAGCGGCCGCGCAAGAGGTGCAAAGCATGATCGACGACGCGGTGCTGAACGCGCCGACGGTTGGGCGGGTGCTGTACCAGTTGGCCGAACCGGGCGAGGTGCTGGGCAGCGGCGGAAAGGTGCTGACGCTGGTCGACCTGTCCGATGTCTACATGGAGATCTTCCTGCCCTCGTCGCAGGCGCATCGCGTTGGCATCGGGACCGAGGCGCGGGTGGTGCTGGATATCCTCGATGACATCGCCATCCCGGCGACAGTCAGCTTCGTCTCGCCGGAGTCGCAATTCACCCCGAAAGAGGTCGAGACCCGCGAAGAGCGCGACAAGCTGATGTTCCGGGTCAAGCTGCGCATCCCGCAAGAGCTGGTGATGGACTATGTCGAGCAGGTGAAAACGGGTATCCGCGGCGTGGGCTATGTGCGGCTGGCCGGCGAAACGCAGCCCGATTGGCCCGAAGCGTTGCAGTCCCTGCCGCCCCAGGCGTTGAACTGATCGGCGCAGGGGGAGCGATATGTCAGATACCCCCGAACCGATCGCCCGCGTCGCGGGTGTCTCGCACGGCTACGGCGATGTGCGGGCGCTCGACGCCATCACCCTGGACATTCCCGCGGGCCGCATGGTGGGTGTGCTGGGTCCGGATGGCGTGGGCAAATCCACCTTGCTGGCGCTGGTTTCGGGGGCGCGCAAGCTGCAGACCGGCAGCTTGACCGTTCTGGGCGGCGACATGGCCGACGCCCGACACCGCACCGCGGTCGGGCCCCGCATCGCCTACATGCCGCAGGGGTTGGGCAAGAACCTCTATACCGATCTCAGCGTGCGCGAGAACCTGGATTTCTTCGGCCGCCTGTTCGGGCAGGGCCGGGCCGAACGGGCGGCGCGCATCGCGCGGCTGACACGCGCGACCGCGCTGGAGACGTTTCTCGACCGTCCGGCGGGCAAGTTGTCGGGCGGGATGAAACAAAAGCTGGGCCTGTGCTGCGCACTGATTCACGATCCCGACCTTCTTATCCTGGACGAGCCGACCACCGGCGTCGATCCGCTGTCGCGCCGCCAGTTCTGGGAGTTGATCGACGCGATCCGTGCCGAGCGGCCGGGGATGAGCGTGCTGGTCTCGACCGCCTACATGGACGAGGCCGACCGCTTCGACTGGCTGGTGGCGATGGATGGGGGCCGGGTGCTGGACACCGGCACACCGGCCGACCTGAAGGCCAGGACCGGCAGCGACAGCCTGGAGGCCGCCTTCGTGCGGATGCTGCCCCCGGACCGGCGCGGCGGTGGGGGCGAATTGATCATTCCGCCCCGCCCGCAGAATGGCGACGAGGGCCCTGCCATCGTCGCTCGGGGCCTGACCCGGCGTTTTGGCGATTTCACCGCGGTCGATCATGTCAGCTTTGAAATCCAGCGGGGCGAGATATTCGGATTTCTCGGCTCCAACGGCTGCGGCAAGACCACCACGATGAAGATGCTGACCGGGCTGCTGGAGGCCACCGAGGGAGAGGCGTTCCTGTTCGGCCGCCCCGTCGATGCGGACAATCTGGCGACACGCAAGCGGGTTGGCTTCATGAGTCAGGCTTTCTCGCTTTATGGCGAGTTGACGGTCATGCAGAACCTGAAACTGCACGCGCGCCTGTTCCACCTGTCGCCGGAAAGGACCGCGTCCCGGATTTCGGAATTGCTGACCCGGTTCGGCCTGACCGACCAGGCCGATGCGCACGCAGGGGCCCTGCCGCTGGGCATCCGGCAGCGCCTGTCGCTGGCCGTGGCGGTGTTGCACGAACCGGATATGCTGATCCTGGACGAACCGACCTCGGGCGTCGATCCCGTGGCGCGGGACGAGTTCTGGGAGCTGTTGCTCGAACTGTCGCGCCGCGACCAGGTGACGATTTTCATCTCGACCCATTTCATGAACGAGGCGCTGCGCTGCGACCGCATCTCGCTGATGCATGCGGGGCAGGTGCTGGTCTATGACGCGCCCGACGCGCTGGTCGCCGCCAAGGGGGCGGCGACGCTGGAAGAGGCGTTCATTTCCTATATCGAGGACGCTGTCGGAACGGATGGTGACGCTGCGCCGGACCGCAAGGCCCTGGCCGATACGCCACCGGGGGCCGCCCGGGACAAACCACTGTCGCGTTTCAGCCCCGGCCGGCTGTTGGCCTACAGCATGCGCGAGCTGATGGAGGTCATGCGCGACCCGGTGCGGCTCGCCTTTGCCTTTCTCGGCAGTTCGATCCTGCTGCTGGTGATCGCCTATGGCGTTTCCCTGGATGTCGAGGACATGCGCTATGCCGCGCTGGACCTGGAGCAGACGCCGCAAAGCCGGGCCTACCTGCGCAATTTCGAAGGATCGCGCTATTTCCTGGAAACCGAACCCTTGGGCAGCGTGGCAGAGATGGAGCGGCGCCTGCGCGCGGGCGACATCACCCTCGCGATCGAGATCCCGCCGGGGTTTGGCCGCGACCTGCTGAAGGGCAACACGCCCGGCGTCTCAGCCTGGATCGACGGGGCAAACACCATCCGCGCGGGCACGGTCGAGGGCTACGTGGCGGGTGCGCATTACAGCTACCTGGCCGATCTTGCCCGCGGCGCGGGCATCGACCCCGAGGCGCAGCAGGTGGCGATCATCGAGCCGCGCTATAGGTTCAACCCCAGTTTCGAGAGCATCTATGCAATAGGCCCCAAGGCGCCTGCGATGCTGCTGCTGTTCTTTCCGGCGGTGCTGATGGCTGTCAGCATGGCGCGCGAAAAGGAAATCGGCACGATCACCAATTTCTACGTCACGCCGACCAACCGTCTGGAATTCCTGGTGGGCAAGCAGTTGCCCTATATCGCCATCGGCTTCGTGAATTTCATGCTGCTGACATTCTTCGTGGTCGTGGTGATGGGCGTCCCGCTGAAGGGCAGCCTGCTGGCCCTGTCGCTGGGCGCGCTCCTTTATGCGGTGGCGGCCAGCGGGTTCGGCCTGATGATCTCGTCGATGACCCGCACGCAGGTGGCCGCGGTCTTTGCGACCACGATCCTCGCGATGTTGCCCACGCAACAGTTCTCGGGGTTGTTGCAGCCGGTTTCCACGCTTGAGGGCGGGAGCCGTTTCATCGGGCAGGTCTGGCCCGCGACCTATTACATGCATCTCAGCGTCGGCGCCTTCACCAAGGGGCTGGAGTTTCGCGACCTCACCCGCGACCTGATCGCGCTCGCCTGTTTCACGCCCGTTTTCGTGGCCGTCGCCGCGTTGTTCCTGAAAAAGCAGGAGAAATAGATGCAAAGCCTGCTGAACGTATTCTGGCTGGGCATCAAGGAGTTGCGGAGCGTCTTCAGCGACATGTTGCTGGTCGCGCTGATCGTCTATTCCTTCAGCTTTGCCATCTACTCGCAGGCCAACGCCGTGTCCGAGACGGTGCACAACGCGTCCGTCGGGGTGGTCGACGAGGACGACTCGACCCTGTCGCGCAGCATCCGCAGCGCGTTGATGCCGCCCTATTTCCAGGCCCCGGAACGGATCGCGGCGCGCGAGGTCGATCGGGCGATGGAACAGGACAGGTTCATGTTCGTTCTGTCGATCCCGCCCGGGTTCGAGGAGGACGTGCGCGCGGGCCGTCAGCCCACCCTCCAGGTCGACATCGACGCGACCGCCGTGTCGCAGGCCAGCCTCGGCGCGGGCTACATTCAAAGCATCGCGCTGGCCGAGGTGAACCGCTACGCCGCTCGTGCCGATGTGCAAACCGAGTACCCGGTGGTGCTGGTCAATCGCCGGGCCTTCAACCCCAACGGCACCCAAAGCTGGTTCGCCGCCATCGTGTCGCTGTTGGACCAACTGTCGATGCTGACCATCATCCTGACCGGCGCGGCACTGCTGCGCGAGCGCGAGCATGGAACGATCGAACACCTGCTGGTCATGCCGCTGCGCGCGGTCGAGATCGCGCTGGCAAAGGTCTGGGCGAATGGATTGATCATCCTCGTTGCCTTCACCCTGTCGGTACTGGTCGTGGTAGAGGGGCTGATGCAGGTGCCCATCGCAGGCTCGCACCTGCTGCTGATCGCGGGCACCACCGTTTACCTGTTCGCCGCCGCAGCCATCGGCATCTTTCTGGGTACCGTCGCACGGACCATGGCGCAGTTTTCGCTGCTTATCATGATGACAATCATCCCGATGATGATGCTGTCGGGCGGCATGACCCCGATCGAAAGCCAGCCCGCCGCGATCCAGCCCTTCACATGGTTCCTGCCCTCGCGCCACTACATGACCTTTGCCCAGGCGGTGGTGTTTCGCGGCGCCGGGTTCGAAATCGTCTGGCCGCAATTCCTGACCGTCGCGGGGCTGGGCGGGGTTTTCCTGGCCGCGAGCCTTGCGCTGTTCCGGCGCTCGATCTCCACCAGCCGCTAAGGTGCGAACCGCGAGTGAAGGCCGGAACAGGCTCACTTATGATAGATTTCCACCTATTGTGGGGTTGACCACCAGATCGCCAGTGCGGACACGAACCCCGATGCGATCAGGATCGTGCTCGACCTCACCGAGGGGCCGCGGAGGAAGCCACACGCCCGGCCGGTGCGAAACAGCAGCGCCGCGTAGAGAGCAAGTCCGACCGACGTCGCCAATGCAAGGCCGGCGGCCCCGAGCCATGGCGCGAGGGCGATCTTGAGCGCGATGTTGACGAGGGTCGCTGCGGCCAGAAGCCGGAGCGGCGTGCGAGTGTCGCCGCGGCCGTGGAAACCGGCGACGAGAGAGCGCAGCGCAAGCGCCGGAACCAGACCGAGGGCGTAGGCCGCGAGGATGGCCGCCGAGGCCTCGGCCGCTGCCAGATCGAAGGCGCCCCGGACGAACAGAATACGGATGGCCCAGTCGCCGAGCGTCGCCATCATCACCGCGACCGGTACGCCCACCATGAGGCAGATCAGAACCGCCCGGTCGAGCACGCCGCGCATGCCGGCCTCGTCGCCCAGGCCCGCACGCCGCCCGATATCGGGCAGGATGACCGTCCCGAGCGCCACGCCGATCAGGCCGATGGGCAACTGGTAGAGCCGGTCGGCGTAGTAGAGATGCGAGAGCGATCCGGCGGGCAGGAAGGTGGCGATGATCGTGTCCGCGAAGATCGCCACCTGCAGCGCGCCCGAGGTCAGGATCGCGGGACCGAGGCGGCGGAACACGAGGCGCGTGTCGGGCGACAAGCCCAGCCTGGGACGTGGCAGGGGCAGGCCCGCGCGCCAGGCGGTTCCGGCCAGCAGCGCCACCTGCGCCACGCCCGACGCCATGACGCCCCAGGCGGCGGCGTGGGCGGCACTGGGGAAGTGCATGGCCATCAGCAGCGCGCCGATCATGAAGAGGTTGAGCAGGATCGGGGCCGCCGCTGGCGCCGCGAAGCGGTCGCGCCCGTTCAGCAGGGCCGCGAAGAACGCGACCAGCGACATGCAGAGCAGGTAGGGAAAGGTGATCCGCGTGAGCGTGACGACCAGTGGCCAGGTCTCGTCCGCAGGCGACAGGCCGGGGGCGAGCACCGCCAGCATCCCTCCCGTGGCCCCAAGCGCCAGCGCCAGAAGCGCGAGGTTGGCGAGGGTCAGCCAGCCAAGAGTCTCCGCGCCAAGCCGCGTGCTGTCACATCCGCCTGCGTCGGCGGCGGCCCAGGTCGGCAGGAAGGCGGCGTTGAAGGCGCCCTCGGCCAGGATCGCCCGGAAATGGTTCGGCAGGCGGAAGGCCAGCATGAAGGCGTCCGCAACCGGTCCGGCCCCCAGCGTCGCCGCCAGAACGATGTCGCGCAGGAAGCCGAGGATCCGGCTTGCCAGCGTCAGCCCGGACACGGTGCCGAGTTTGCGCAGCATGCGGCGCACTCATCCCTCAGGCGGAGCCGTCATGCACCGCGTTGAAAGGCGATGTGCCGGCGGTTCTCGATTGCAAACACGACCCGCCATAGCGTTGATTGCGCGAATACGCCACCGCCTTCGAGGGAGTCGCCCATGGGCCTCGACCAGATCTTCGTTCTCGTTCTCGTCGGGGTCGTGTTCCTGAGCTTCCTCAGGGAATTCTATCCGCCCGAGGTGACGGCGCTCGGCGCCTCGGCGGCGCTTCTCGCGACGGGGATCATCGAAACACGCGACTTCCTGACGGTCTTCGGCTCGTCGGCACCCATCACCATCGCCATGATGTTCATCATCTCGGCCGCGCTGGAACGCACCGGGGTTCTGGCGATCCTGGGCGAGATTCTGAAACGTCAGGCGCGGGGGTCCTTTCTGCGGGCAATGCTGATGATGATGGTGGTCACCGTCGCCGCCTCGGCCTTCATGAACAATACGCCCGTGGTGATCCTCCTGACGCCGATCATGATCTCGGTCGCCGCCTCTGTGGGCGTCGCGCCCTCGCGGCTGCTGATTCCGCTCTCGTTTTCGGCGATTTTCGGGGGCACCCTGACATTGGTCGGCACCTCGACCAACATCCTTATGAGCGGTGTGGCGCGTGACGCCGGACAGCCCGCGATCACGATGTTCGAGATGACGCTGCCCGGGCTGGTCTTCGCCGCGGTCGGGATGGTCTACATGCTGCTCGCCGGGCGGTATCTGCTGCCCGACCGCGTCTCGCTGTCGAGCCTGATCGGGCAGGAGGGCAGGCGTCGCTTTTTCGCGCGGCTGCTGATCCCGCAGGGATCGAAATATGTCGGAAAGCGGCTGGCCGAGTTGCCATTCAACACCGCCGAGACGCGCATCCTCGACGTGGTGCGGGGCGAGGTTTCGATGCGCCGGACACTGGATGAGTTGACGCTCGAGCCCGGCGACCGGATCGTGCTCAAGACCGGGACGGGCGAGATCCTGGGCCTGAAGGAGAACGGCCAGGTCGAGTTCCGCGACATCGACGATCACGCGCTGGAACCCGTGACCGCCGAGCAGACCGTCACTATGGAAGCAAGCGTCGGACCGAAATCCCATCTGCGCGGGCGGCCGATCAGGGATCTGAAGCTGCGCCGGACATACGGCGTCTACCTTATGGCGGTGCATCGCGCCGAACAGAACATTTCGGAGGATCTGCCGGAACTGCGGCTGCGTTTCGCCGACACGCTGCTGCTGGAGGGCCCGCCCGAGGGCATCCAGAGGCTGATGGAGGATGGAGGGATCATCAACCTGTCGGCCCCTTCGGAACGTCCGACCCGCCGGTCCAAGGCACCGATCGCCATTGCCACGATCCTGGGCGTGATGCTGCTGGCCACGGTCGGGGTGATGGACATCGCCGGGCTGGCGGTGATCGGGGCGGTGATCGTTATGATGACCCGCTGCGTCGACCCCGAAGAGGCGTTCGACGCCATCGACTGGCGCATCCTGTTCCTGATCTTCGGCATGCTGGGCCTGTCCATGGGGATGGAAGAGACTGGCACCGCGCGCGCAATCGTCGAAGCGGTGGTAGGCACCGTCGGCGGGATCGGCCCGCTTGCCATCCTCGCCGCCGTCTATGTCCTGACCAGCGCGCTGACCGAGATGGTCTCGAACAACGCGGTCGCGGTGCTGATCGGCCCGATCGTCATCGCGCTCGCCATTCAGCTCGGTTTCGACCCGCGCCCCTTCATCATGGCGGTGATGTTCGCCGCCTCGGCCAGTTTTGCGACACCCATCGGCTACCAGACCAACACCTTCGTCTACGGTGCCGGGGGCTACAAGTTCTCCGACTTCATCAGGGTGGGGCTACCGCTGAACATCATCTTCGCCGTGGTCGCGGTGCTGGTCATCCCGATCTTCTTTCCGTTCTGATGGCGCCCAGGGTCACGCTGCAGTGAAATCGTGCACGAAGTCGGTGGCGGGCCTGGCGCCGATCTCGGCGGGTTTGCCGCCCTGCTCGATGCGGCCCATCGACATGACGACGACGAGATCGGCCAGCTCCATCGCTTCCTCCTGGTCATGGGTCACGAAGGCCGTGGATCTTCCGCGGGCCCCGGCGCAACTCCTTGCGGTTCCTGGTGTCGCGCGCGCCGAAGGGCTCAGCCCTGCATTCAGTCGTTGAATCGTGGTCATGCGGATGAGGTCCTTGGGCAGGTGCCGGGGCGCCGTGTAATGGGTTGATTTCGTTGTGGTGTGGGGACAGGACGCGCCGGGATCAGCTCGCCACTAGAGCGAAGCCAGTAGGCCAGCACGTCGTGTTCGGCATTTGCCATTGAGCTTGCGGAGGAACTCCGTCCAGATCGGCTCGGCCTCGGATGCGCCAATCTCCAGGCCCAAAACCCGATCATCTCGCGCAGCAGATCGGCATCGGGGGTCTTCTCGACGAAGTCGCGCAGGTTCATCCTTTCGGTGGTCCTCGGGGGAATCTCCGCTCCAGGTTGGTGTCAGCAACCAGACCCTACCGGAACATCCCCGGTGACCACCTCAGCCAGAACCTACACCACGCTCAGGGGCAGCATCTTGCCTGTGTGGCACGTGGCCTTGGCGATTGGCCCGGACAAGCCGGCGCCAAGGGTCGTGCAGGCGCCGTGAGTGTCACGTCTCCACTCGCCCGGACGCCAGGACCAACGGACCAGCCTGCACCCGGTCGCGGTCGTGGTGGCGGGCAACTTCCCACCGGGGCAGTCGGTGCCGTGCAGGAACAGGGTCGCGAAGGTGCAGGTGTGCTGGTCGGGGGCCTTCTCGCCGAGTTCGGCGTCGCCCCGGCTCGGATCGAGCGGATGATCGAAGGGCGCGGCGGATCGGCCGTGGACGAGCACGCCTCGGAATCCTTCGCCTTCGAGGCGGACGCCGCAATCGACAATTCGGGTTGTCTCGAATGGCTGGAGGCGCAAGCTCTGGAGATCGCGCTCGGCTGATCGCCGCTGCGGCGGAACGTGGCGCGAACATCGCGCTGGCCCGTTCACGCTTTTTGCACGCTTCCGGCGTGCACGGGCCGTCCCCGTCACAATATACGCGCAAAAATCACAATATTTTGTGTCGCTTGTGATTTTTGAAGCACGGCAAAATTCGCCTTGTTTTATTGAGGCCTAGCGCATAAACACGTCCGCGGAGACGTGGCCGAGTGGTCGAAGGCGCTCCCCTGCTAAGGGAGTAGGCGGGAAACCGTCTCGTGGGTTCGAATCCCATCGTCTCCGCCACATTCAGATACTGAATCCGTCTAGGGGCCCCGATTGGGGCCTTTTTTCTTTTTGTTTCAAAGGGCGTTGGCAGGGCCATCCGCCCTTCGGAGACTCAGCGGTTGACGCAGAATGGGTCTCCGAATGGCCCGTGTCTCTCTTCGAGCGCCCCTTGGTGGTCACGGGACGGCCCAAAACATCCCTGAAATTCCAATGGGTTGCCGCGTTCATGGGTTCGCCCCGTTCGCGAAATAATCCGGTGACGGAGACCGACACGAAGGCGCAGGGCGGTCAGAAGGACGGCTCCGTGGCGGCCGATCCCGAAGTCGGGCGGCAGCGTTCGAAGCGAGGAAGGACCCTGCCGGAAGTCTCTGATGACAAACAGACTTCGTGCCCATAGCCTGGCGCAATGTCGAACGGGCCTTGGACGGATGAAGAGAACGACCTGATCGTCGCGGATTACTTCGCGATGCTGGCCGATGACATCTCCGCGCGCCGCTACCGCAAGGCCGAGCATCGCCGGGCACTCCTGCCGCTGCTGAACGACCGGTCGGAGGGATCAGTCGAGTTCAAGCACCAGAACATCAGTGCGGTGCTGAAGGGGCTCGGCGAGGCCTGGCTCCCCGGCTACAAACCCGCGTTCAACTTCCAGATGACCTTGGTGGATGCCGTGGCGCGGTGGCTGGCGCTGAACCCGGCCTGGCTCGGGCGCCAACCTGGGCTGCAAACAACCACCGCCCTACGCGAGGCGGCGCAGATCTGGGTGGGGCCGCCGCCGACGCTGTCGAACCAGCCGCCTCCGCAGGAGCTGGACCAGATGCTGCACATCGCCCGCAAGTTCGACGTGGCGGGTCGGGACGAGCGCAACCGGGCCCTCGGCCGCGCCGGCGAGGAGCGCGTGCTGGCGCATGAGCGCGCGGCCTTGCGGACCGCGGGACGGGACGATCTGGCGCGCAAGGTGCGCTGGGTGTCGGACGAGGATGGCGACGGCGCGGGCTACGACATCGCGAGTTTCGCCCCGGACGGGCTACCGCGGCTGATCGAGGTCAAGACGACGAACGGATGGGAGCGCACGCCCTTCCACATCACCCGCAACGAGCTGGCCGTGGCCGAGGAGCGTCGGTCGGAATGGCGTCTGTTCCGCCTGTGGAATTTCTCACGCGAGCCGAAGGCGTTCGAACTGCACCCGCCGCTTGACGCGCATGTCTCGCTGACGGCGACAACGTTTCAAGCGAGCTTTCACTGAGTCTCAGTCGAACATCCGCTCCGGCTGTTCGTGCCACGGCAGGGCCGCGACGTCGGTCAGTTTCAACAGGGTCACGGCGGGCACCTCGCGCTTGTAGACCAGTCGCTTGAGGACACCCGGCGCGAGATAGGCGAGCCGCAGCTGGCGGCTGACATGGCGTTCGGCCAGCCCCACGGCTTTTGCCAGATCGGTGACCGTATTGAACTCGCCAGCTTCCATGCGCCGCCGCCAGCCCCACGCCCGGCCAATGGCGCGCAGGATATGCGGATCCTGCGTCCGGTCTTCGCTGGGCAGATAGGTGGCGGGCGGCATGATCTTCGGCCTGCCGTTCTGCTTGCGGACCTTGAGCGGCACGAAGATCTGGATGGACTCGTCGGAGTTCATCATTCTGCCGCCACCTTCTTTCGTGGCGCCATCATGTCGCGCATAACGCCCGAGACGCCGTCGGTCCGGACATCGATCACCAGCCCCTCGGACGTCACGGTGACCCGGCGCACCAGCAACTGTACGATCCGGGTCTGCTCCGCAGGGAACAACTGGCCCCAGACGTCATCGAACGTCTGCAGCGCGGAGATCACGTCGGCCTCGGCGAAGGCGTGACCCTCGCGCGCCAAGTGGGCGATGACCTGTGCCGTGATTGACGGGGCGCGCATCACCCGCCGCAACTCGGTCACCACGGCCGCTTCCACGAGGTCGGCAGGAAGGCGGCGCGGGATGCCCGCGTCGCTGGGTTCGCGATTTTTGATGGCGTCCATCGAGACGTAGTACCGGTATCGCCGCGCGCCCTTCTTCGTGCTGCTCGGGGTCATGGCGGCACCTGTGGCCGTAAAGATCAGCCCCTTGAGCAGCGCGGGCGCCTGCGCGCGGGTGTTGTTGGCGCGCTTTCGCGGGTTCTGCCGCAAGATGGCATGGACCTGATCCCAAAGCTGCTCGTCGATGATGGCCTGATGCTCGCCGGGATAGGCCTTCCCCTTGTGGACGGCGTCGCCGCGATAGACGCGGTTCACCAGCACCCTGTAGAGGTATCCCTTGTCGACCAAGGTGCCCTGCTTGTTGCGCAGCCCTTTGCGGCGCAGTTCGCGCGCCAGCACGGTCGCTGAGCCGACCTCGACAAACCGTTCGAAGATGCCGCGCACGGTGGCGGCCTCTTCCTCGTTCACCGCGAGTTTGCGGTCCTTCACATCGTACCCGAGCGGGACGTAGCCGCCCATCCACATGCCCTTCATGCGGGAGGCGCGGACCTTGTCCCGGATGCGCTCGGCCGTCACCTCGCGCTCGAACTGGGCGAAGGAAAGCAGGATGTTCAGCGTCAGCCGCCCCATCGACGTCGTCGTTTTGAACGACTGCGTCACCGACACGAAGGTCACGCCGTTGCGGTCGAAGACCTCGACCAGCTTCGAGAAGTCCATCAGCGACCGCGACAGGCGGTCGATCTTGTAGACGACCACCACATCGATCAGGCCGTCTTCGATGTCGGCCAGAAGCAACTTGAGGCCGGGCCTTTCCAGCGTCCCGCCCGAGATGCCGCCATCGTCATACTGATCGCGGACCAGCACCCAGCCTTCGGAGCGCTGGCTAGCGATGAAGGCCTCGCAGGCCTCGCGTTGGGCATGCAGGCTGTTGAATTCCTGCTCCAGCCCTTCCTCGGACGACTTGCGCGTGTAGATGGCGCAGCGCTGGCGGCGGACGTGATTTGCGCGTTGATCCATCAATCATTCCCCCGCTTTCGTTCGCGCAACCCGAAAAAGCGATAGCCATTCCAGCGCGTCCCGGTGATTGCCCGCGCAATCGCGGACAGGGATTTGTACGGTCGCCCTTGCCACTCGAACCCGTCCCGCAAGACCGTGATCGTGTGCTCGACCCCGTTCCATTCGCGGATCAGCCTCGTGCCGACCACGGGATTGCGAGGATCGGCGATCTGGCTCTTGCGTGTCAGGGTCCCGCCGACCTCGTCGGCCAGCAAGTCCAGCATGCGCCGGGTTTCGCGATCAGGACCGCCATACGTCAGCTCCTGGATGCGGTAGGCCAACCGGGTCTCGAGGAACGCTCGGCTGTTGTTCGGTGCCGCCGTGGCAAAGATCGTTTGCCACTCCGCCTTCAACTGGGTGACGGACATGGACTTCAGCGCGGCCAGGCGCGCGGGGATGGGATCGGGCTTCGTCATGCGTTTCTCCGGTGAGTTAGAGTTGCATGACGGCATTGGTCGTCGGGATAGTGTAGGCAACCTTCTCCAGTATTGTCAGATACTTCCGACCCATCCTGCCCGAGAAGCCGGACCAGCCCGAGCGCCAGCAGGCCGCACAGTTCAGTGCGGCGCTCGGCGGGGATCATCTGGTCGGGAGGAAGCGGGTTCGGGCGTTTCATGTCTCGGTAGCCGTGCTCGGTGGTGTCGTTACCGGTCAAAAGCCACCCAGCTGGCGGAGTTGGGATGCACCGAACAGGAGATCATGGCGATCACCGGCCACCGGACCAGCAAGGAAGTGACGCGCTACACCAGAGCGGCGAGTCAAAAAAACCCGCGCCGAAAGAGCCCTTCGCCGCCTGTCAGGAGAACAAAGCTAAGACAAAAGTGTCCCACCTTTTCCCGACATGTCCGCCAGCGGGACAAAATCGGAGCCTAAGCGTCTGATTTTCTTTTGAGATTTCTAATAGTGGTGCCCGGGGGCGGAATCGAACCACCGACACGAGGATTTTCAATCCACTGCTCTACCCCTGAGCTACCCGGGCACGGGTGAAGCGGAGGCGCTTCAGGTGGCGTGTTTCTAGACGCCGGGCGCGGGACTGTCCAGAGGGTTTCGGGCAGAAAATCAGTGCGGTTTCATCGGCTGTTGCGATACCTCGCGCGCCGCCTCTTCGAGGTCCTCGGGGCTGTCGGCCGGCACCGCATAGCTGCCCGAAAGCCACTTGCCGAGATCCACGTCAGCGCAGCGGCGCGAGCAGAACGGGCGGTAGGCGGGGTCGGCGGGCTTGTTGCAGATCGGACAGGTCATCGGGGCAGGGCCTCGGTCAGGGGCAGGCGTTCGCGCTTGCGGGTCAGTTCGGCATGGCCCAGCGGGGTCCAGCCGACGAGGGTGGTTTCCACCGGATCGGCGCGGAAGGCCGCTGTCAGCACCTGGTCCAGCGCGGTGCGGTCCTTTTTCGGCATCGGCGCGAAGTCGACGACGATCTGGCCCGCCAGCCCGCGGACCCGCAACAGCCGCGGCAGGGCGCGGGCGGCGGCGATGTTCGCCTTGAGACCGGCCGCGGGCGAGGTGTCGGGGCCGGTATTGACGTCGACCGCAACCAGCGCGCGCGTCGGCTGGACATAGACGCGCCCGCCGCCGGGCAGCGGCGCGGGCCCTGCAAGCGCCTCGATCGCCTCCAGCACGCCTGTCTCGGCGAAACTGCCGGGCCGGTCGATCACCTCGTCGGGGTCGGGCTCGGCCCAGTCGCGCCAGGCGCGGGTATGGGCGTCGGGGGCGTCTAGCAACAGTTCCGGCGGCCCCTCGGCGGGCTCGGCCAGGATGTCCTGGGCCAGGGTACGCATGATCGCGATATCCTCGGCGATGGCGTCTTCGGCGACATCCGCGCAGGCCGACCGCAGGATCACGCCCAGATGGGCCGCGGCCCCCGCCATCGCGTCATGGGCGATTTCCAGCAGGCGGTCGCGCTCGTCCTCGTCGCGGATCGTGCGCGAGACGTTGAAGCCGGGTGCATCGGGGGTGACGATGGCGTAGCGGCTCTTGAACAGCAGCCGCGGCGTCACCGGGACGGCCTTGCCCTCTTCGGCATAGCCCGTGACCTGCACCAGAAGCCCCTGCCCCGGCTTCAAGCCCTTGGCCTGCCGCAGGAAGGCCGAGCCGTCGGGCAGGCGCAGGAACACGCCGCCCTGCCCCTTGACCTGACGATCCACCACGGCACGCAGGATCGCGCCCGGCGCTGGCCGGTCGTCGGGCGGGTCGATCAACAGGTCGTCAAGCTGGCCATCGACCATCAGCGCTGCGGCCTTGCGGCCCGCAACCTCGTCGAGGATGACACTGCGCCCCTTCATCGGGCGGCCCCGCAGGCCGGATAACCCGCCCCCGCCAGCAACGCCGCCGTCTCGGCCAGCGGCAGACCCACGACCGCCGAGAACGAGCCATTGATCCACGGCACGAAGGCCCCGGCCATCCCCTGGATTCCATAGCCGCCGGCCTTGCCCTGCCATTCCCCCGAGGCGAGATAGGCGTTCAGTTCGGTATCAGAGAGGTTCTTGAACTTGACCGCAGTCACCACGTCACGCTCCCATAGCCGGTCGCCGAGTCGCAGGGCGACGGCGGTGATCACGCGGTGCCGACGGCCCGACAACGCCAGCAGGAACTGCGCGGCCTCGCCGGCATCCGCAGGCTTGCCCAGGATGCGGCGGCCCAGCGCCACGGTTGTATCGGCGCACAGCACCAGCTCGTCCGGGGCGGCCTCGACGGCGCGGGCCTTTTCGGTGGCCATGCGTGCGCAATAGGGGCGCGGCTCTTCGCCCTTTCGGGGGGTTTCGTCGATATCGGCAGCGCGCACCGCATCGGGCACGACGCCGATCTGCGCCAGAAGATCCTTCCGGCGCGGACTGGCTGAGCCGAGGATCAGCCGCAACGCTTACTTGAAGCGGTAGTTGATCCGACCCTTGGTCAGATCATAGGGGGTCATCTCGACCTGCACCCGGTCGCCGGCCAGAACGCGGATGCGGTTCTTGCGCATCTTGCCTGCCGTGTGCGCGATGATCTCATGGCCGTTTTCAAGCTCGACCCGGAATGTCGCGTTCGGCAGGAGTTCCTTCACGACACCAGGGAATTCGAGCATTTCTTCCTTGGCCATGAACACTCCATCTCATGTTACCCGCCATGTCGCGGGCGCCAAGTAGATGCTCCTGATTAATCAATATTTCAAGCCGTAAATGCATCGAATGGTGACGAAACGACCGGGAAGGTGCGGGCGTCCTGCTCGGGCCAGTGGGCGAGGTTCAGGACCGCGCCTTCGGTACGGACCCGTTCGATGGCGGCCCGGTCGGCCTCGGCATAGGTCCAGCCGGGGGCGTTCGGCGCGCCCTCGGCCAGCACGCCGGTCGGCGGGAAACCGAGGTCGGGCGGGCCGTAAATCGCTGCGGCACCGGCATTTTCATCGACCGCGGGGCACCAGGCGGCCGGGCCCACGGTGGGCGCCTGCACCACGACGCATTGCCCCTCCAGCGCGCGGGCCATGGCGCCCACGCGCACCCGCCAATACCCCGCCAGCGTGTCGGTGCAGGACGGCACCAGAAGGATCTCGGCCCCGGCCGCGACAAGGGCACGGCCGAGCAGCGGGAATTCGGAATCATAGCAGATCAGCACCCCGATCCGACCCAGCGCGGTGTCGAACAGCGTCAGCGGCCCACCCGGGCGCACGTCCCAGACCTCGCGCTCGAAGCGGGTCATGATCTGCTTGTCCTGATGGCCGGTCTGGCCCCTTGGCCCGAAGAACCGGGCCCGGTTCACGGGGCGTTCCCCGCACCAGACCGGCGCGCTGGCGGCAAGGATATGCACCCCGTGCGACATCGCGAGCCGGGCGTGCAGCCCGTCGGCCGCCTCGATCAGGTCGGACACGACCCTGAGCGAGCGTTCCAGATCGCCCGCCGCATCCGGCCCGGCAAGCGAGGCCAGTTCCATCGCGCCGTATTCCGGAAAGACCAGCAGATCCGCCCCCTGCCCCGCCGCCTCGGCCACCCAGCCCGACAGCTTGTCCTCGTAGCTGGCCCAACTGTCGTGCCAGTCGATCGGGTACGCGGCGGCGGCGATCCTCATAGCGGCTTGATCCAGAATTGCAGGTCGTGACGTGTGGCGGCGGGCTGGTCGATGTCCTTCCAGGCGAATTGCGCCACGACGCCGTCGAGTCGATCATAGCCGCGCTTCTTCCAGAAGGCGTCGAGCGGACGGTAGTCGGCTGGCCTCAGCGGATGGTCAGCGGGGCGGACCACGCTGCAAAAGGTGCAGAACCGGCGGCCGAGCCTGCGGCCATGCGCCTCGCGCGCGGCGAAGAAGGCATGCCCCGCCCCCTGCCCGCGATATTCGGGCAAGAGCACGCTTTCGGCGCAGTAGAAGACCTGGGCAAGATCATAGCCCGTGCCCGCGAAGGCCGCGGCGAAATCGTCGGCGTGGTCTTCCAGCGGCGTGCCGGTCGAGGCGCCGACGATCCGGCCGCCGTCGAACGCCGCCACCAGGATCGCGCGTGGGTTGTCGCGGTAGGTCGCAAGATAGCGCCGTTCATAGGCCAGATCCCCGTCGTAGAGATAGGGCCAGTCGCGGAACACCCGGATGCGCAGGGCGGCCAGGTCGTCGAGGGCGGCCTCGACTTCCGCGCCGGTGAGGGTGCGGAAGTCCAGCGTCATTTCACCTGCCGCAGCCAGTCGGCAAGGTTGTAATAGGTGGTCACGCGCGCGATCTTGCCGTGCTTCAGCGTGAAGAACGACCCCGCCGGCAGGCGGTAGGTCTGGCCGCGCGCGGGCGGCAGGCCCTCGTCGGTCTCCAGGTAGGTGCCGTTCACCACGTATTCGGCGGCGGCGCGCGTGCCGTCGTCATTGGCGAAGATCACCATGTCGGTCAGGGTCTCGCGGTAGCAGCGGGACATGTGCGCGCAGAATTCCGCAAAGGCGGGCTTGCCGCGGCGGATCACGCCCTCGTTGACGTGGTGGTCCACGTCCTCGGACAGTTCCGCCAGCATGGCGTCGATGTCGCCTGCGTTGAAGGCGGCGAAATAGCGGTCGATCGCGTCGCGGCTCATGGCTTGCTCCCTTGGGTTGGCGGACCGAAGCGGCCGATCAGCCGCTCGACGATCTGGTCGCGGGTCTGGCGATAGGCGGCCAGCTTGTCGGCCCGGGTCTCGCCCAGGCCGGTGGGGTCCAGCACCGGCCAGTATTCCACGTCGAGATGGTAGTAGCGCGTCAACTCCTGCGCCCGGCGCAGGCTGGCGGGCGACATGGCAATGATCAGGTCATAGCTCGACAGGTCATCGCCCCATTCCTCCATCTCGTCAAAGGACCGCGCCTGGTGGCGGTCGATCTCGACGCCGATCTCCTCGCAGACGGCGACGGAAAAACCGTCCACCTCGCGGTCGTTCCTGACCCCCACGGACTGGACATAGGTGTCGGTTCCATAGAATTTCTTCATGATCCCCTCGGCCATCGGCGAGCGGACCGAGTTGTGATCGCAGCAGAACAGCACCGACGAGGGGATCGTGCCGGCCACCTCAACCCCCGAAATGCAGGACGCATACCAGGGTGAAGAGGCGCCGGGCGGTGTCGATGTCAAGCTCGGCCTTGCCGTCGAGACGTTCCTGCAGCAGCCGCGCGCCCTCGTTGTGGATGCCGCGCCGGGCCATGTCGATCGCCTCGATCTGGCTGGGGGGCAGGCGCTTGACCGCCTCGAAATAGCTTTCGCAGATCTGCCAGTAATCCTTGACCGCCTGCCGGAAGGGCGACAGCGACAGGTGGAACTCGGCCGCCGGATCACCCGCCTCGGTCTTCACGTCGAAGACCAGCCGCTTTTCCCGGATCGACAGCACCAGCCGGTAGGGTCCGGCGGGCGCGGACCGGTCATCGCGGCCGGGCAGCGCGAAGGAATTGTCCTCCATCAGGTCGAACAGCGCGACCTTGCGTTCCTGCTCGATCTCGGGTGTGGGGGGCGGCAGGTTCGTGTCGTCCAGTTCGACATGGATCAGGCGCGCGGTGTTCATGCGCTTTCCTCGTTCAGCCGGTCAAGCCGGGCACGGACGGACAGGCCATGCGCCTCGAGGCTTTCCGAGATGGCCAGCGTCTCGGCGGCGGGGCCGATCGCCTTCAGCGCCTCGGGCGTCATGCGGGCGACGGTTGTCCGCTTCATGAAATCCAGAACCGACAGGCCGGATGAAAAGCGGGCCGAGCGCGCGGTCGGCAGCACGTGGTTCGGCCCGCCGATATAGTCGCCGATCGCCTCGGGCGTCCATGGACCGAGGAAGATCGCGCCGGCATGGGTGATCCGGGCGGCCAGCGCGTCGGCATCGGCCACGCAGAGTTCCAGATGCTCGGGGGCCACGCGGTTCGACAGCTCGGCCGCCTCGGTCAGATCGCGCACGGTGATGACCGCGCCATAGTCGCGCCAGCTTGCCCCGGCGATCGTGCGGCGTTCCAGCGTTTCCAGCCGCCTGTCCACCGCCGCCGCCACCGCCCGGCCGAACGCGGCGTCGTCGGTGATCAGGATCGACTGGGCGCTTTCGTCATGCTCGGCCTGGGACAGCAGGTCGAGCGCCAGCCAGTCGGGATCGTTGTCGCGGTCCGCGATCACCAGGATTTCCGACGGCCCCGCGATCATGTCGATACCGACCTTGCCGAACACCCGCCGCTTGGCCGCCGCCACATAGGCGTTGCCGGGGCCGGTGATCTTGTCGACGGGCCGGATCGTCTGCGTGCCATAGGCCATGGCCGCGATGGCCTGCGCACCGCCGATCCGGTAGACGGTATCAACCCCTGACAGCCGGGCCGCCAGCAAGACCAGCGGGTTGGACTTGCCATCGGGCGTGGGCGCGCAGATCACCAGCCGTTCGACGCCCGCCACCTGCGCCGGAATCGCGTTCATCAGCACCGAGGACGGATAGCTTGCCAGCCCCCCCGGCACGTAGAGCCCCGCCGCCGAGACCGGCGTCCAGCGCCAGCCCAGCGTCGCACCCTCGGGGTCGGTCCATTGCACGTCCTCGGGCATCTGGCGGACGTGATAGGCCCGGATACGCTCGGCGGCGCGTTCCAGTGCCGCGCGTTCTGCCGTCGGCACCCTGGCACATTCCCTGTCGATCTCGTCCTGGGAAAAGGCCAGCGTCGCCGGGCTGAGCGCCAGCCGGTCGAAGCGCGCGGTCAGTTCGATCAGCGCGGCGTCGCCCATGGCGCGCACGTCGGCGATGATCTCGGAGACGACGGCATCCACATCGGGGCAGTCCTCGCGCTTGGCGCCGAGAAGCGCGGCGAACTCCGCCTCGAAGGTCGCAGAAGTGCTGTCCAGGAATACCGGCATGTCGTCCCCCGTGAGCCTGTCGCGCCCGTGTGTAACGGCAATTCCGCGCAGGGGGAACACCCCAATAGGGATGCCGGCCGCACCGTTGCGTTGCGCCCCGTCAATGCGCGCCGCGCGAACGGGGCCCTAGGCTCTGGCTGTTGCGCGCGCGGGCCCGCAAGGGGGCGGGACTTCGCATCCGGAAACGAAGGAGGATGACCGATGATCAAGGCAACATAGACCCTCGCGATCCTGGCCGCAGCGGCGCTTGCCGCCGGGCCCGCGCCGGCCGACGAGACCGGCAAGGCGGAATACATGCGGGCCTGCGCGTCCTGTCATGGCGAAAGCGGTCTCGGCCAGGGGCCGATCGCCGAATTCCTGACGATCCCCGTTCCGGGGCTGAACCGCCTGTCGGCCGAGAATGACGGCGCGTTCCCGATGCTCCAGGTGATCCAGATCATCGACGGGCGGACCGGCGTGCGCAGCCATGGCGAGCCGATGCCGATCTGGGGTGATCTGTTCAAGACGCCGCTGGTGGGCGGAATGGGCGACTACGGCGCCGAGGTCATCGTGCGCGGGCGAGTCCTGTCGATCGCCTATTACCTGGAGTCGATCCAGGAATGACACATGAAGACCAGGCGCCGCGCTAATCCTCGGGATGGTGCGGCGCCTTGCCCGACGGCGCCTCGTAGGGCCGGGTGACGTCATGCAGCGTCACCTCGAGACATTCGACATCAATCGCGATGGCGCCATCGCCCGCCAGCGTCAGGATCACCCGCCCGGCGCCGTCCTCGCCCGGCTCGAACGCGATCGACAGTACTGAAAGCACCAGTTCCGGGTCGCGCCGGTCAAAGCCCTGGCTGGCCACAAGGCGCACATCCTCGACGGTCAGCACCGATTGTACGCGCTCGTAGCTGCGGTGGTGACGCTCGGCCGCGTCGCGGATTTCCCAGCGGAACCGGTTCAGCAAAAGCGCAAGGCGCCGCCCGCGCCGGTCCCAGCGCATCTCGGTTGCGGGCAGCACCGCATCCTGCACCAGCGCCGAAATCACGCCCAGATCGTCGGGCGCGACCGCCAGCAGGTGCAGGGGTTGTTCCGCCCCTTCGGCAAAACGCGCGTCGCGCGGCCCGGTCATTGCCCCCCCACCCTCTCGATATGGGCGCCGCAGGCGCCGAGTTTCTGTTCCACCTTCTCGTAGCCGCGGTCCAGATGGTAGACGCGGCTGACCACCGTCTCGCCCTCGGCCGCCAGCGCGGCAAGGATCAGCGACACGCTGGCCCGCAGGTCGGTCGCCATCACCGGCGCGCCCTTCAGCCGTTCTATCCCCGTCACCCGGGCGGTGCCGCCCTGAACCTCGATCCGCGCGCCCATCCGCACCAGTTCGGGCGCATGCATGAAGCGGTTCTCGAAGATCGTCTCTTCCAGTTCACTGACGCCTTCGGCGGTGCACAAGAGCGCCATCATCTGCGCCTGAAGGTCGGTGGGAAAGCCCGGAAACGCCTCGGTCCGGACATTGACCGCGTTCACCCGGTCGTTCCGGCGGACGACGCGGATGCCGCGTTCGGTCTGCTCGCAAGAGACCCCCGCCTCTTCCAGCTTGTCGGCAAAGGCCCGCACCAGTTCCAGCCGCCCGCCGAGGCAGGTCACCTCGCCCCCGGTGATCGCGGGGGCCAGCATGTAGGTGCCCAGCTCGATCCTGTCGGTCACCACCTGGTGGGTGGCGCCCCCTAGCGCCGCCACGCCGTCGATGGTGATTGTATCGGTGCCCTCGCCGTCGATCTGCGCCCCCATCGCGCGCAGGCAGCGGGCAAGATCGACGATCTCGGGCTCGCGCGCGGCGTTCTTCAGCACCGTGGTGCCACGTGCCAGCGTCGCCGCCATCAGCACGTTCTCGGTGGCGCCGACCGAGACCTTGGGAAACGCGACCACCGCGCCTTTCAGCCCCCCAGGCGCCTTGGCATGCACATAGCCATCGCGCAGATCGAGCACGGCCCCCAGCGCCTCGAGCGCGCCAAGGTGCAGGTCCACGGGCCGCGCGCCGATCGCGCAGCCGCCGGGCAACGAGACCTGCGCCTGCCCGCAGCGCGCCAGCAGCGGCCCAAGCACCAGGATCGAGGCGCGCATCTTGCGCACGATGTCATAGTCCGCCCGGGTGCCGGTCAGGTCGTGCGACGACAGCGCCAGCACCTTGCCCCGGTGCAGCGCCGAAACCTCGGCGCCCAGCGACTGCAACAGCGTTGTCATGGTGCGGATGTCCGACAGTCGGGGCGTGTTTGTCAGCGTCAGCGGCGCATCGGTCAACAGCGTCGCGGGCATGAGCGCCAGGCAGGCGTTCTTGGCCCCCGCGATGGGAATGTCGCCATGAAGGGGCCCGCCCCCCCGGATCAGTATCTGGTCCATCAGCCCTGCTCTTTCTGCCCGGCGGCGCTGGCGGCACCGCGGGCCCGCGCCTGCGCCTTGCGCCGGGCGAGGTTCGCCTTGAGCGCCTGCTTGAGGCGGTCCTCGCGCGGCGCAGCCGCCTTGTCCGCACCCGTTTTCGGGGATTTTCCGTTCATGGAACCCTCTCTACCGCAGGGGCCAAAAAGCGTCCAGATAGCGCTTGCGTCGGAACCCGATTGCGTCTAATCAGCCGCCCACGCGACGGCCGCAGTAGCTCAGTGGTAGAGCGCACCCTTGGTAAGGGTGAGGTCGGGAGTTCAATCCTCCCCTGCGGCACCATTGCGGCACCCGGCAAAGACCGATCCCCTTGATGTTGTCACGCGCACCCGATCCGTGCGAGTTTCGCGTGCACGGGCCGCTAGCGTTGCAGCTTTGGCGCGGGCCTCACTGCCTCCATTCCCACGGCGCGGTAAAATTGCCAAGCACATGGCGCACCGCCGCGTCGTCTTCGCCCCCCTGCCGTTCGAGATGGGCGACGAGGCCGCGCTTGCGGTCCTCGACCACCTCGGCGACCCGTACGGCCAGCCCCGCCTCGGACAGCGCGGCATCATAGACCCGCTGGATCGCGCGCTTCCTGAGGTCTGGCTTGAACACCTTGCCGACCGCGGTCTTGGGCAGTTCGTCCAGGATCTCGACATGCTTGGGGATCGCGGCACGTTCGTGGATATGGACGCGGGCATAGTCCAGCAGGTCCTCGGGCGTGGCGGTCGCACCCTGCACCAGTTCCACATAGGCACAGGGCAGTTCGCCCGCAAAGGCGTCGGGCTGGCCGATGGCACCCACGAAGGCCACGTCGCGGTGGCCGGCCAGCGCCTGCTCGATCTCGGCGGGGTCGATATTGTGGCCGCCCCGGATGATGATGTCCTTGGCGCGGCCGGTGATGTAGAGATAGCCATCGGCGTCGAACCGGCCCAGATCGCCGGTACGCAGGAACTGGCCGTCGGCGTAGAGCCCAAGGTTCTTGGACGCATCCGTATAGGTCGCCCCCGCGAGCACGCCGGGATTGGCCACGCAGATCTCGCCCACCTCGTCGATGTCACATTCGGCGATCACGTTGCCCTCGGCATCGCATTTCAGGATGCGCACCTGGGTATAGGGAAACGGCAACCCGACCGAGCCGATCTTCTTGGCCCCGTCCGGCGGGTTGATCGACACGAGGCAGGTCGCCTCGGTCAGCCCGTAGCCCTCGCAGATCGTGACGCCGGTGGCCTTTTCAAAGCGGTTGTAAAGCTCGATGGGCAACGGCGCCGAGCCCGAGAACGCGTAGCGCAGGGTCGAGACATCGGCGTCCACCTTGCGCTGCATCAGCGCGGCGATGGCGGTGGGCACGGTAATGACGAAGGTCACACCCCAACGCTCGATCAGCTTCCAGAAATTGTCGAAGACACCGTCGCCCCGATAGCCCGCGGGCGTGGGCAGCACGACATGCGCGCCCGCGGCGATCACCGACATCAGCACCGGATAGGCCGCAAAGACATGAAAAAGCGGCAAGGGGCAGATCAGCGTGTCCTGTTCCGAGAACAGCAGACGATGGCCCAGCCAGCCGTTATAGACCATCCCCGAAACCGTGTGCCGGGCGATCTTGGGCATCCCCGTGGTGCCGCCGGTGTGGAACAGCGCGGCGATCCGGTCCTCGGTGTGGTCGGCAAAGTCCAGCCCGTCGGCGCGTTCCTTCGCCAGTTCCTTGTGGAAATCCATCAGGTCGGCGTGGTGGTTGTCGGGGTTCTTGGGCCGGATCAGCGGCACGATCAGCCTCTTGATCCCGGTCAGATAGCGCAGCAGGTCCACTTCGAGCACCGTGTCCACGCAGGGCGCGTGGCGCACCGCCTCGGCGACCTTCTGGCCCACATCGGTCTTGGGGAACGTCCTCAGCGTGACCACAACCTTGGCCCCGGTCTCGCGCAGGATCGCGGCGATCTGTTCGGCCTCGAGAAGCGGGTTGATCGGGTTGACGATCCCGGCCACGGCGCCGCCCAGCAACGTCACCGCCGTCTCGGTGCAGTTGGGCAGGATATAGGCGATGACGTCGTCCTGTTGCACGCCGAGACGGCGGAAAAGGTTCGCCGCCTGGGTAACGCGGGCGTGAAGCTCGCGCCAACTCAGCGTTTCGGCAGGAGCCCCGGGATCGGACAACAACTGGAACGACAGCGCCGGGCGGGAAGGATGTGCCCTGGCGGTCGCGCTCACGAATTCGTGGATGCTCCGCGGCAGCTGGCGGTCGTTCCAGACGGACTCGGCCTCGATCGCGTCGCGATCGGCGCGTGAGGCATAGGCTGCCATCGTCGCTCCTCCCAGGGAACCGTTCCTGCCGGTCCCTCTTCTCCCTGTCGGAAGGTGAGGATGGCCGCAAAATCCGTTCGCCGCAAGATGTCGCGCGACACCGTCAACGCGACGTCAAACGGCGGACGGTTCTTGCCCTCAGTCCTGCGGGATGCGCAGCACCTGGCCGGGATAGATCTTGTCGGGATCGGTCAGCATCGGCTTGTTGGCCTCGAAGATCTCGGTGTAGCGGGCGCCGTTGCCCAGGGTCTTCTCGGCGATCTTCCACAGGCTGTCGCCCTTGACGACAGTGTGGAAAACAGGATCGGCACCGCCAGCCTCGTCCTCGACCTCGGCCACGCCGTCGATGTTGCCGACCGCCAGCATGACCTTTTCCTTGGCCTCCTGGCTCTTTGGCGTGCCCTTGACCTTGACCTTGTCGCCCTCGACCTCGATCTCCAGTCCCTCGGCATCAAGGCCGAGATCGGCGATCTCCTTGCTCAGTTCCTCGGCGCTGGGGGCCTCGGCGGCCTCGGCGCGGCCGCTGAGCTTCTTGCCCGCGTTCTTCATGAATTTCCACAAACCCATCTCTGTCGTCCTCCGCGACAATCGTTAACGATGCCGCAGCCTAGACCGGGTTCTGCAACAAGCAAACGAAAACGCCGCGGCTCAGGCCGCGCTTTCGATGCCATCGGTGAATTGCAGCCGGGCAAGGCGCGCGTAAAGCCCGCCCTGGGCGACCAGCGCCTCATGCGTGCCCTCGGCGACAACCCGGCCCGCATCAAACACGAGGATGCGGTCGGCCTTCTTCACCGTGGCCAGCCGGTGCGCCACGATCAGCGTGGTGCGCGTTGCCGCCAATTCATCGACCGCGTGCTGGACGGCGCGTTCGGATTCCGCATCCAGCGCCGAGGTCGCCTCGTCCAGCAGCAGGACCGGCGCGTCGCGCAGGATCGCGCGGGCGATGGCGATGCGCTGCTTCTGCCCGCCCGACAGCATGATGCCGCGTTCGCCCACATAGGTCTCATAGCCATCGGGCAGCGCGGTCAGGAAATCGTGCGCAGCCGCAGCCCGGGCGGCGGCCTCGACCTCGGCATCGGTCGCCTCGGGCCGGCCGAAACGGATATTCTCGCGCGCGGTGGCGGCAAAGATCACCGGGTCCTGCGGCACCAGCGCGATGTGGTGGCGGAAAGTGGCCCGCGTGGTGTCGCGCAGATCCACCCCATCCAGCAGGATGCGCCCTCCCTGCGGATCGTAGAACCGCAGCAGAAGCTGGATGATCGTGGATTTTCCCGCCCCCGAGGGACCGACCAGCGCCACGGTCTCGCCCGGCCGCACATGCAGGTTCACCCCGTCAAGCGCCGCGATGCCCGGGCGCGAGGGATAGTGGAAAAGCACGCTGTCGAACCGGATGTCGCCACGGATGCGCGCGGGCAGCGCCACGGGGCGCGCGGGGTCATTGACGCTGTCCTCGGCGGTCAGCAGTTCCACCAGGCGTTCGGTTGCCCCCGCAGCGCGCTGCAACTCGCCCCAGACCTCGGTCATCGCGCCCACGGCGCCCGCGACCATCACCGAGTAGATCACGAACTGGACAAGTTCACCCACCGTCATCGCGTCGGCGCGCACGTCCCGCGCGCCCACCCACAGCACGCCGACGATGCCCGCGAAGACCAGGAAGATCACGATCACGGTCATTACCGCGCGCGTGCCGATCCGCTGTTTCGCGGCGACAAAGCTTTTCTCGGTCACGTCGTGAAAGGTGCTGCGGCTGGCCGCCTCGTGGGTGAAGGCCTGCACCGTCTGCACCGACAGCAACGCCTCGGAGGCGTTGCCGGACGACACCGCGATCCAGTCCTGATTCTCGCGCGACAACCGCCGCAGCCTCCGGCCCAGCAGTACGATCGGCACGATCACCGCGGGAACAAGGACCAGCACCGCGCTGGTCAGCTTGGCCGAGGTGGCCAGCATCAGCACCAGCCCGCCGAAAAAGATCAGCACGTTGCGCAGCGCCACCGACACCGAAGACCCGATCACCGACAGGATCAGCGTGGTGTCGGTGGTGATCCGGCTAAGCACCTCGCCGGTCATGGTCCGTTCGTAGAAGGCGGGGCTCATCCCGATCATGCGGTCGAAGACGGCGGTGCGGATGTCGGCCACCACCCGTTCGCCCAGCCGGGTGACAAGGTAATAGCGCAGCGCCGTACCCAGTGCGAGCAGCCCCGCAATGGCCAGCGCCGCCGCGAAATAGCTGTCCAGAAGGGCAGCGGCCTCGGTCTCGAACGCATCCACCACGCGGCGCACCGCCACGGGCAGGACCAGCGACACCGCTGCCGTCAGCACCAGCACCGTCAACGCGGCGCCCAGCATCCCCTTGTAGGGCGTGACGAAGGGCCAAAGCGCCTTGAGCGCCCCGATCCGCTTCGATTTCGCGCGCTCTTCGTCCAGCTTCGCCCTTGGGGGCATCGTTCGCTCCTGCTTGTTCCGGGGTGTTGTAGGGCCGGACGGCAGGGACAACAAGCCGCAGGCGCCGATTTCACGGCGCCGGGGACGGCCAGGGGCGGGACGGGGCTGGAGCGGGTAGACGGAATCGAACCGACATAGCCTGCTTGGAAGGCAGGGGCTTTACCATTAAGCTATACCCGCGTGTGTCCGTGACTAGGGCACGTCCGCGCGACGGTCAAGCCGGATGTCGGCGTCCTATCGGATCCGGCGCGCGGATTCGACAGCGATGCGGGCGATGTCACCGCGGCCGATGCCGAGATCGTCGAGTTCCCGATCGCTCAGCGCCGACAGTTCGTGAAAGGTGGCGCGACGGGCGGCGTAGAACCGCGCCCAGCCATGCAGGGCATTGGCCGTCCGCGAAAGTTTGTCGGCGACTCCGCCGCGGGTCGTGAACGCATGGGTCACGAAGGACATCATATCTCTCCAGTATCGGGTTGCGGCCGAGAGATAGACGTTTTCTGCACCCGCACAATGACCACCGTGGAAATGCCGCCATGCAGCACCCGCATGGCGCGAAACGCGGTCGGATTTCAGCCGAGAGTCACCCGCCGGCCGCCCTCAGCCCCGCTTTGGGCGATGGCGTGGATGACGCGCTCGATCCCCAGGGCATGGGCGAAGCCGGGATGGGCCACGCGCCCGCCCGCGATGGCACGCAGGAGTTCCGCCGCCTCTATGGTCTTGAGATCCAGAAAGCCAAGCTGGTGGCCGGGCGCGGGCACGAAGCGGCCATAGGGCGCGTGCTCGGGGCCGGTCAGGATGGTGCGAAAGCCCTGCTCGGCCTTCGGTCCCTCGTTGACGTAAAGCTGAAGCTCGTTCATCCGCTCCTGCGCGAAGGCGATCATCCCCTTGGTGCCGTGCACCTCGACATCCAGCCGATTCTTGCGCCCCCAGGCCGAACGCGAGGCCGAGATCGACCCCTGCGCACCGTTCGCGAACCGCAGGATCGCGGTCGCGGTGTCCTCGTTCTCGACCGCAGCGCGGCCCGACCCATCCGCCAGCGGACGGTCGGCATGCACGATCTGGGTGTCGGCGATCAGGCTTTCGATCGGCCCCGCCAGGGCAAGGACCAGCGACACGAGATGACAGCCCAGATCGCCCAGCGCCCCCAGCCCCGCATCGGCCAGCCGTGCGCGCCAGGTCCAGGGAAGGTCGGGATCGGCCTGGTAATCCTCGTCCACCCAGCCGCGAACATGCACGACGCGGCCGATCCGACCCGCCCCGACCAGACGTTTCGCATGCAGGATCGCCGGGTTGTGCAGGTAGTTGTAGCCGACCAGCGTGATCCGGCCCGCGGCGCGCGCGGCCGCCTCCATCCGTTCCGCATCGGCCAGCGTCAGCGCCATCGGCTTTTCGCACCAGACATGCTTGCCCGCCTGCAGCGCGGCGATCGCCATCTCCGCATGCAGGTTGTTCGGCGTGGTGATCGACACGATGTCGATCGCGGGATCGGCCACGATCTCGCGCCAGTCGGCCGTGGCGCGGACGAACCCGAACTGCGCGGCGAACCGGGCTGCCTTGTCGGCGGGCGTGTCGCACAGGCACTCCAGCCGCACCTCCGGCACGTCACCCATCACCGCGCGCACCGACCGGAACGCCAGCGCATGCGTCTTGCCCATGAAGCCCGTGCCGATCAGCCCGATCCCCAGCGCCGTCATGGTTGGCCCTTCCCTTGATGGATTATTTGTTCCATCATTTCTATGATATTTCGCAATCGTTCCGTCAACACGGATTGGAGGCTCCATGCGCCAGCGCCCTGCCCCCCGCAGCGTCGAGGGGTTCCACGATCGGCTGCTCGAGATCCAGGAGGGGCTGCCAAAGCGGCTGCGGCAATGCGCGGAATACCTGGCCGCGCATACCGACCGGATCGCGGTCTCGACCGTGGCCGAGATCGCGGCGGCAGCGGGCGTGCAGCCCTCGGCGGTGATGCGGTTCTGCCAGCTCATGGGGTTCTCGGGCTATTCCGAGATGCAGAAGCTGTTCCGCGACAGCCTCACCGCGGCATGGCCCGATTACCGCGAGCGGCTGAAGGGCCTGCGCGACAGTGGCGCGGGCAGTCCCTCGGCGCTGCTGGCGGAATTCGCCGAGGCCGGGACAAGATCTCTGGAAGCCCTTGTTTCCAATGTTGATTCACGCCAGCTTGACCGGGCGGTGAAAGTGATCTCCGAGGCGCGGACGGTGCATGTGGCCGGGCTCAGGCGCGCCTTTCCGGTCGCCGCCTACCTGGCCTATGCCTTCGAAAAGATGGAGCGGCCCGCAATGCTGCACAGCCGCACCGCGAACCTTGATGCGCGCCACGCGGTGCGCGAGGGCGACGCGCTGATCGCCATCACCTTCGCCCCCTACAGCGCGGCAACGGTGGACCTGGCCGAGCATTGCACCGCCCGGGGCGTGCCCGTGGTGGCGATCACCGATACCGCGCTCAGCCCCCTGATGCAGCTTGACGCGATCAGCCTGATGGTGCGCGAGGTCGACTTCGGCGCGTTCCGCGCGCTGTCTGCAACGCTCGCGCTGGCCACCACGCTGGCAGTCGCCTCTGGCGCGAAGATGCTGGACTAATCGTGCTGGATTGACAGAAATAGAATTTTAATTCCATTATTTTTCCACGCGATGAATTCGATTCGACAACGAACGGACTCGCGTCGGCCGACGGTACGCCGCCGGACCGGGATCTATCAGGGAGGACAACATGAACCGCATCCTTGCACCGCTGGCCGCGGTCGCCATTGCCGCGCCGGCCTTTGCCGCCGACATCATCGTGGTCAGCCATGGCCAGGCCAACGATCCATTCTGGTCGGTGGTCAAGAACGGCGTCGACAAGGCCGCCGCCGATACCGGCGCCAATGTCGACTACCGCGCACCGGAAACCTTCGACATGGTCGCGATGGGCCAGCTCATCGACGCCGCCGTGAACCAGGAACCCGATGGGCTGGTGGTCTCGATTCCCGATGCCGACGCGCTGGGCCCGTCGATCGAACGGGCGGTCGCGGCCGGCATCCCGGTGATCTCGATGAATTCGGGCGCGGATGTCGCCAGGGGCCTGGGCGCGCTGCTGCATGTCGGCCAGGACGAGTTCGACGCGGGCAAGGCCGCGGGCGCCAGACTGGCCGAGATGGGCGGCACCAAGGCGATCTGCGTGAACCACGAGGTCGGCAATGTCTCGCTCGACCTGCGCTGCGAGGGCTTCGCCGAAGGTTTCGGCGGAGAGACGACCGTCCTGCCCACCACCAACGACCCAGCCGAGGTCGCGGCCAAGGTACGCGCTGCCCTCGACTCCGACCCCGACATCGACACGGTGATGGCGCTGGGCGCGTCGCTGGCGGGCGAGCCGTCGGCCGAGGCGGTCAAGGCCGCAGGCCGGGACGAGGTGAACGTCGCGACCTTCGACATGTCGGCCGGGTTCCTGCAGATGGTGGCCGATGGCGACGCCGCCTTCGCGATCGACCAGCAGCAGTTCCTGCAAGGCTACCTGCCGGTCGTGTTCCTGAACCTGCATGCACAATACGGGCTGATCCCGGGCGGCGACGTGCCCTCGGGGCCGAACCTGATCACCGCCGACAAGGCCGCCCAGGTGGTCGAACTGTCGGCTCAGGGCATCCGCTGATCGGTGCGGCGTGAACGGGGGCGGCCGCACGCCGGCCGCCCCGGCATCGCAAGCGAGGGAGGAGACCGATGCCCGCGGACAGCGCACCAACGGGCGCCGACGAGCGCCTGAAGACCGAGCCGTTCCTGGCCCGCCTGATGAAGCGCCCCGAACTCGGCGCCATCGCCGGGGTCGTGCTGGTGACGGTATTCTTCCTGATCGTGGCCGATCCCGCGATGTTCACGCTGGCCGGCGTGCTGAACTTCCTCAGCCCCGCAGCGCAGCTCGGCATCCTTGCCATCGGCGCCGCGATGCTGATGGTCGGGGGCGAGTTCGACCTGTCGGTCGGCTCGATGGTGGCTTTCGCGGGGCTGGTCTTCGGGGCCTGCGTCGTGACCTTCGGGATGCCGCTGATCCTGGCGATCCCGCTGACGCTGGCCTTCGCGGCACTTTGCGGGGCGTTCAACGGGCAGATCGTGCTCAAGACCGGCCTGCCCTCCTTCATCGTGACGCTGGCCTTCCTGTTCATCTATCGTGGGCTGTCGCTGGTGGGCCTGAAATGGGCGACCGACGGCTCGACGCAGCTGCGCGGCGTGCGCGACGCGGTCGAGGGCGATGTGCTGGCCCCGCTCTTCTCGGGCGACGCCTTCCCGGGCCTGTTCGTGATGCTGGCCGAGGCCGGGCTGATCGACACGTTCAAGAACGGCATGCCCAAGGTCCAGGGCATCCCGGTCGAGATCCTGTGGTTCATCGCGGTGGCGCTGGTGGCGACCTACATCCTGCTGAAAACCGCTGCCGGGAACTGGATCTTCGCATCGGGGGGCGATGCGACCGCGGCGTCGAACTCGGGCGTTCCCGTGCGCCGGGTCAAGCTGACGCTGTTCATGTTCACCGCCGCCTGCGCGGCGCTGGTGGCCATCATCACCGTGCTCGACAGCGGCTCGACCGACGCGCGCCGCGGCTTTCAGAAGGAGTTCGAGGCGATCATCGCGGCCGTCATCGGCGGCTGCCTGCTGACCGGCGGCTACGGCTCGGCCATCGGTGCGTTCTTCGGCGCGATCATCTTCGGCATGGTGCTGATCGGGCTGACCTACACGAATATCGACCAGGACTGGTACCTGGTCTTCCTGGGCGGCATGCTGCTGATCGCGGTGCTGTTCAACAACATGATCCGCAAGCGCGTCACCGGGGAGCGCTGAGATGAACACGCGCACCACCCACGAACCGATCCTCCACATGGAGAACATCGAAAAGCATTTCGGCAACGTGATCGCGCTGGCGGGCGTCTCCTTCGACGTCGCCCCCGGCGAATGCCACTGCCTGCTGGGCGACAACGGCGCGGGCAAGTCGACCTTCATCAAGACGATGTCGGGCGTGCACAAGCCGACCGCGGGCAGCATCCATTTCCAGGGCCGCCCGATGAGTTTCGACAGCCCGCGCGACGCGATGGAGGCGGGCATCGCCACGGTCTATCAGGACCTCGCGATGATCCCGCTGATGAGCGTGGCGCGGAACTTCTTCATGGGGCGCGAGCCGACGGTGGGCTGGGGGCCACTGAAACGGTTCGACACCGAAACGGCGAACCGCGTCACCATGGAGGAAATGCGGCGGCTCGGCATCAACCTGCGCGGCCCCGACCAGGCGGTGGGCACGCTGTCGGGGGGCGAACGGCAGACGGTGGCCATCGCGCGGGCGGTCTATTTCGGCGCCAAGGTGCTGATCCTCGACGAGCCGACCTCGGCGCTGGGGGTGCGGCAGACGGCGAACGTGCTGGCCACCATCGACAAGGTGCGCAAGCAGGGCGTCGCGGTGGTCTTCATCACCCACAACGTGCGCCACGCGATGGCGGTGGGCGACCGCTTCACGGTCCTGAACCGCGGCAAGACGCTGGGCACCGCCCAGCGCGGCCAGATCACGCCGGACGAGTTGCAGGACCTGATGGCCGGCGGGCAGGAAATGGCGGAACTCGAAGGGTCCCTGGGAGGAACGGTATGAGCGTGAGGATCGCGGTTCTGGGGGCGGGCCGGATCGGGCAAGTCCACGCGGCGGCCATCGCCTCGGTGCCGGGGGCCACGCTGGTGGCCGTGGCCGACCCGGTCGCCGAGGTGGCCCGGGCGGTCGCCGACCGCCACGGCTGCGCGGTGCGGATCATCGACGAGATCGCGGCCGCGGACGATATCGACGCGGTGGCGATCTGCACGCCGACCGACACCCATGCGGACCTGATCGAACGTTTTGCCCGCACGGGCAAGGCGGTCTTCTGCGAGAAACCCGTGGACCTGTCGGTCGACCGGGTGAAGGCCTGCCTGAAGGTGGTCGAAGAGACGGGCACGACGCTGATGGTCGGTTTCAACCGCCGCTTCGACCCCGATTTCCGCGCGCTCAAGGCCGCGATCGACGCGGGCCGCATCGGCACGGTCGAGATGGTGGCGATCACCTCGCGCGATCCCGGCCCGCCGCCCCATGCCTATATCGAGCGCTCGGGCGGCATCTTCCGCGACATGACGATCCACGATTTCGACATCGCCCGCTGGCTGCTCGACGAGCCCGTCGAGACGGTGTTCGCCCAGGGCTCGGTGCTGGTCGACCCGAAGATCGGCGAGCTGGGCGATTACGACAGCGCGAACGTCATCCTCGTCACGGCCGGCGGCCGGCAGGCCACGATCTCGAACTCGCGCCGCGCCGCCTATGGCTACGACCAGCGGATCGAGGTGCTGGGCTCGGAGGGCGCCGTCGCGGCCGAGAACCCGCACGCGGCCCGGATCGAGGTCGCGACCGCCACGGGCTATGCCCGCCCGCCGCTGCTGAACTTCTTCATGGACCGCTACACCGCCGCCTACGCCGCCGAGATCGCGGCCTTTGTCGCCTGCATCCGCGACGGCACGCCGCCGCCCACCACCGGCGAGGACGGGCTGATGGCGCTGGCGCTGGCCGAGGCGGCGCTGGTCTCGGCACGCGAGGGGCGCGCGGTCAAGGTCGCCGAGGTGCTCTGATGGCGCGGGATCTCGACCTGATCACCATCGGGCGGTCGTCGGTCGACCTTTACGGCGGGCAGGTCGGCGGGCGGCTCGAGGACATGCGCAGCTTCGACAAGTATGTCGGCGGCTCGCCCACCAACATGGCGGTCGGCACCGCCCGGCTGGGGCTGAAATCTGCGGTCATCACCGGGGTCGGCGACGAGCACATGGGCCGCTTCATCCGCGAGGAACTGGCGCGCGAGGGGGTCGACACCACGGGCGTCAAGACCGACCCCGAGCGGCTGACCGCGCTGGTGATCCTCGGCATCCGCGACGAGCACCGCTTTCCGCTGATCTTCTACCGCGAGAACTGCGCCGACATGGGCCTGTGCGAGGCCGATATCGACCCGGATTTCATCGTCCGCGCCCGTGCCGTGGTGTCGACCGGCACGCACCTGTCGCACCCGCGCACCGAGGCCGCGGTGCTCAAGGCGCTGCGGCTGGCCCGCGAGGGCGGCGCGCGCACCGCCCTTGACATCGACTACCGGCCGAACCTCTGGGGGCTCGCGGGACACGGCTCGGGCGAGGAGCGTTTCATCGAAAGCGCCGCGGTAACCGCCAGGCTGCAGGCGACGCTGCCCCTCTTCGACCTGATCGTGGGCACCGAAGAGGAATTCCACATCGCGGGCGGCAGCACCGACACGCTGGCGGCGCTGAACGCCGTCCGCGCGGTCACGGGCGCCACTCTGGTCTGCAAGCGCGGACCGATGGGCGCGGTGGCGTTCACCGGCGCCATCCCCGACAGTCTCGACAACGGCGAAACCGGACCCGGGTTCCCGATCGAGGTGTTCAACGTGCTCGGCGCGGGCGACGGGTTCATGTCCGGCCTGCTGAGGGGCTGGCTCGACGGGGCCGACTGGCCGACCGCGCTGACCTATGCGAACGCCTGCGGCGCCTTTGCCGTCAGCCGCCATGGCTGCGCTCCGGCCTATCCCAGCTGGACGGAACTGCAATTCTTCCTTCGGCGCGGAATCCGGGACAAGGCGCTGCGTCACGATGCCGATCTGGAACAGGTGCACTGGGCCACGACGCGCAAGCGCGACTGGCCCGACCTGCGCGTCTTCGCCTTCGATCACCGCAAGCAGCTGGAGGACATCCCCGGCGCCACGCCCGCCAAGATCGGCGCGTTCAAGACGCTGTGCCTTCAGGCCTGTGCCGAGGTGGCCGGCGGCGCCCCCGGCCATGGACTTCTGTGCGACGGCCGCCTGGGGCGCGAGGCGCTTTTCGCCGCCGCAGGGCGCGGGCTGTGGATCGGGCGCCCCGTCGAATGGCCGGGCTCGCGGCCGCTGCGGCTGGAACCCGAGCTCGGCGCCGATTTCGGCGGCCTGTCGGAATGGCCCGCCGAACACGTCGTCAAGGTGCTATGCTTCTGCCACCCCGACGACGACGCGGCGATGTGGGCCGACCAGGAAGAGACGCTGCGCCGGCTCTTCGCCGCCTGCCGCCGCAACCGGCTGGACTTCCTGCTGGAAGTGATCCCCTCCCGGGCCGGGCCGATGGCCGACGACACCACCGCCCGCGTCATCGCCCGGGTCTACGGCGCGGGCATCTTCCCCGACTGGTGGAAGCTGGAGCCGATGCGCTCGGACGCCGCCTGGGCCGCGGCCTGCGCCGCCATCGAAGCGCACGACCCCCATACCCGCGGCATCGTGGTCCTCGGCCTTGGCGAAGATGCCGAAAGCCTGGCCGAAAGCTTCCGCAGCGCCGCCCGCTTCCCGCTGGTCAAGGGTTTCGCCGTGGGCCGCACGATCTTCGCCGAGGCGGCCGATCGTTTCATGGCGGGCACCATCACCGAGGCCGAGGCCGTCGCGCTGATGGCCCGCAACTACCGCACCCTCTGCCGCGCCTGGGACGAGGCGCGCGCCGCCGCATCGGAGGCCGCATGACCACGATCCGACTGACCGCCGCGCAGGCGCTGGTCCGCTACCTCTCCGCACAGATGACCGAGGAGGGCGCACCCTTCCTCGCCGGCGTCTGGGCGATCTTCGGCCATGGCAACGTCGCCGGGCTGGGCGAGGCGCTTTATGCCGCGCGCGACACCCTGCCCACATGGCGCGGCCATAACGAGCAGTCCATGGCGCATGCCGCCATCGCCTATGCGAAACAGCTGCGCCGCCGCCGGGCGATGGCGGTGACCTCGTCGATCGGGCCGGGGGCCACCAACATGGTCACGGCCGCGGCGCTCGCCCATGTGAACCGGCTGCCGGTGCTGTTCCTGCCGGGCGACGTGTTCGCGGGCCGCGGCCCCGACCCGGTGCTGCAACAGATCGAGGATTTCGCCGACGGCACGGTCAGCGTCAACGACTGCTTCCGCCCCGTCAGCCGCTATTTCGACCGGATCACCCGGCCCGAGCAGTTGCTGACCGCCCTGCCCCGGGCGATGCGCGTGATGACCGACCCGGCCGACTGCGGCCCCGTGACGCTGGCGCTCTGCCAGGACGTGCAGGCCGAGGCGCATGACTGGCCCGAGCACTTCTTTGCGCCACAGGTCTGGCGCATCCGCCGCCCCCAGCCCGACCCCGCCGAGATCGAGGCCGCCGCGGCAGTCCTTGAAACCGCGAAACGCCCGGTGATCGTCGCGGGCGGCGGCGTGCACTACGCCGAGGCCCACATGGCGCTCGACACCTTCGCGACCGCCCACGGCATCCCCGTGGTCGAGACCCAGGCGGGTAAATCGGCGCTGCCTTGGGACCACCCGCTGAACCTCGGCCCGGTGGGCGTCACCGGGGGCGAGCCCGCCAACACGGTCTGCGAAACCGCCGACGTGATCCTGGGCGTCGGCACCCGCTTCCAGGATTTCACCACCGGGTCCCGGGCGCTGTTCAAGGCGCCCGGCCGCAGGCTGATCAGCCTGAACGTGAATGCCTATGACGCGGTGAAGCACGGCGCGCTGCCGGTCTGCGGCGACGCCCGGGACGGGCTGGCGGCGCTGGGTCGCGCACTGGGCGAGTTCCGGGCCGCGCCCCCGGACCCGGCGCTCAAATCCGACTGGTTCGCCCGGGTCGACCCGCTGACCGACCCGCCGCCCGAGGGCAACGCGCTGCCCACCGACCAACAGGTGATCGGCGCCGTGCAACGCGCCGCGGGCCCCGAAACGGTCGTGATGTGCGCCGCGGGCACCATGCCGGGCGAGCTGCACAAGCTGTGGAAGGCGGGCCGCCCCGGCAGCTACCACATGGAATACGGCTATTCCTGCATGGGCTACGAGATCGCGGGCGCCATGGGCATCAAGATGGCAGAGCCCGACCGCGACGTGGTCTGCGTGCTGGGCGATGGCAGCTACATGATGATGAATTCCGAGCTTGCGACCGCCGTGATGATGGGCATCAGGATCACCGTCGTGATCGCCGACAACCGCGGCTTCGGCTGCATCAACCGGCTGCAGATGGCGACCGGCGGGGCCGAGTTCAACAACCTGCTGGACCACGCCGTGCACGAGAGCCCGGCCAATATCGACTTCGCCGCGCATGCCGCGGCGATGGGCGCGGCGGCGGTCCATGTCGGCAGCATCGCCGAGCTGGAAGAGGCGCTGGCCCGCGCGAAGGCGGCCGACGGCCCCTTTGTCGTGGTGACCGACACCGACCCCTACCCGTCCACGCCCCATGGCGGGCACTGGTGGGATGTCGCTGTCCCCGAGGTCAGCCCCCGTGCGGCGGTCAACGAGGCCCGCGCCGCCTACGAGGCGCATCTGAAGGAGCGCCCATGATCCGCTTCGGCACCAACCCGATCGCCTGGTCGAACGACGACGACCAGAGCCTCGGCGCGCATATCCCGCTGGAGACCTGCCTGTCCGACGCCGCCCGGATCGGCTTTGACGGCATCGAGAATGGCCACAAGTTCCCGTGGGACGCGGCGGACCTTCGCGCCGTGCTCGCGCCCCATGGCCTGGCCTTCGTCTCGGCCTGGTATTCGCTGAACCTGCTCAGGCACTCCGCCGAGGAAGAGATCGCGCGGATCCAGCCCCATCTCGACCGGCTCAAGGCGATGGGCTGCAGCGTCTGCATCGCCTGCGAGACCTCGAACGCGATCCATGGGAACGACGCGGTGCCGCTCTCGGCCGCGCCGGTGCTGCCCCGCCAGGATTGGCCCGAATTCGGCGCCAAGGTCGAGGCGTTGGCCCGCCATTGCGCGGCCGAGGGCGTGCCGCTGGTCTATCACCACCACATGGGCACCGTGGTCGAGACGCCCGCCGAACTCGACCTCTTCATGTCCCATACCGGCCCGGCGACGAAGCTGTTGTTCGACACGGGGCACTTCTTTTTCGGCGGCAACGGGGTGGACCCGGCGCCCTGGCTCGCCCGCCACGCGGACCGGGTGGCCCATGTCCACGCCAAGAACGTGCGGCCTGCGATCATGGCCGAGGTCCGTGCCCAGGGGCTGAGCTTCCTCGAAGGGGTGCGCCGCGGCGTCTTCACCGTGCCGGGCGATCCCGAGGGTGGCGTCGATTTCGGCCCCTGCCTTTCGGTGCTGGCCCAGGCGGGCTATGACGGCTGGATCGTGATCGAAGCCGAGCAGGACCCGGAGGTGCGCGACCCGGTCACCTACCAGTCGATGGGGCTGCGGACGCTGAAGGCGCTGGCCGCCGAAACCGGATTGCTGAGCGAGGGCGCGGCATGAGCGGGCTGTTGCGAAAACCGGTGGGCCTGTCGGGCAAGGTCCATGCGATCACGCCGGCCGATGCGGGCTGGTCCTATGTGGGCTTCGACCTCTGGCGGCTCGCGCCCGGCGAAACCGCGGCCGAGGCGACGGGTGATCGCGAGGCGATCCTGGTGCTTGTCGAGGGCAAGGCGGCGGTCGCGGGCGGCGGCCGCGACTTCGGCGAGCTGGGCGACCGGATGGACGTCTTCGAAAAGACCCCGCCGCACTGCGTCTACGTGCCGAACGGGGCCGAGTGGCGCGCGACCGCGACCACGCCCTGCACGCTGGCCGTCTGCACCGCGCCCGGCAAGGGCGGGCACTCGGCGCAGGTCATCGGCCCCGCGGGCATAACGCTGACCCCCCGCGGCAAGGGCACCAACACACGCCACATCAACGCCATCGCGATGGAAGAGCGCGACGTGGCCGACAGCCTGCTGGTCACCGAGGTGTTCACGCCCGCGGGGCACTGGTCGTCCTATCCGCCGCACCGGCATGACGAGGACGATTACCCGGCCATGACCTACCTGGAAGAGACCTACTACCACCGGCTGAACCCGACCCAGGGCTTCGGCATCCAGCGGGTGTTCACCGAGGACGGCACGCTGGACGAGACGATGGCGGTCTCGGATCACGACGTGGTGCTGGTGCCGCGCGGGCATCACCCCTGCGGCGCGCCCTACGGCTACGAGATGTATTACCTGAACGTGATGGCCGGGCCGCTGCGGAAATGGCGGTTCCGGAACCATCCCGACCACGACTGGATCTACCAGCGCGACAGCGCCTGACCCGCCGCCGCCCGGCTCAGAACACCGCCGCCGGCAACCAGGTCGCGATGGGCGGCATCAGCCAGACGATCACCACGCCCAGCACCTGCAACAGGATGAAGGGCGCGACGCCGCGATAGATCTGGGCGGTCGAGACCTCAGGCGGCGCGGCGCCGCGCAGGTAGAACAGCGAGAACCCGAAGGGCGGCGTCAGGAAGCTGGTCTGGAGGTTGATCGCGATCAGCACGCCCAGCCAGATCGGATCATGCCCCATCAGGATCAGGCTGGGCGAGACCAGCGGCAGCACGATCACCGCGATCTCGACGAAATCGAGGAAGAAGCCGAGCACGAAGATGAACGCCATGGCAAAGACCAGCGCGCCGGTCGCGCCGCCAGGCATCGCCGACAGGATCGCCGCCACCCGTTCCTCGCCGCCCAGGCCGATGAAGACCAGCGAGAACATGCCCGCCGCCAGGATCGTGGCGAAGATCATCGCGGTCATGGTCATGGTCGAAAGCGTGGCCTCGTGCAGCATGCGTCCCCGCAACGTGCCGCGCAGCGCAAGCAGGATGCCCAGCGCCCCCAGCGCCGTCAGCACCCCGTAGCCGATCCCCGCCGCGATCTCGACCGGCCCCAGGTCGCTGCGTTGGAGCCGCACCGGGAACAGCCCCGCAAGGACGCCCAGCGCGATCAGCGCGCCCGCGCCCAGCAGGATCAGCCGCCGGTTCTGCCCCGCCCGGTGCCCGGCCATCAGAAGCGCACCGATCGCACCGACCGCCGCCGCCTCGGTGGGCGTTGCGACGCCGCCGAGGATCGCCCCCAGCACGGCAAAGATCAGCAGCACGGGCGGCAGGATCGCCCGCAGCATCTCGGCCCCGCCGGGCCGCGCCTGCCCCAGCGCCGCGGGCGGCATGTCGGCCGGACGTATCAGGCCACGCGCGAGGATGTAGAGCAGGTAGAGGGCGACCAGCACCAGCCCCGGCAGCAGCGCGGCGGCGAAGAACTGGCCGACCGACAGCGCCTCGACCGCGAAGCGGCCCTGTTCGTATTGCGCCTGCTGGTAGGCGTTCGACATCACGTCCGCCAGGATGATCAGCAGCGTGGAGGGCGGTATGATCTGCCCCAGCGTCCCCGCCGTGCACACGATCCCCGAGGCCACCCGCGCGTCATACCCCGCCCGCAGCATGGTCGGCAGCGCGATCATGCCCATCGCCACCACCGTCGCGCCGACGATCCCGGTCGAGGCCGCGAGCAGCGCGCCCACCAGAACGACCGAGATGCCGAGCCCCCCGCGCAAGCCGCCGAAGGCCCGCCCCATCGTGTCGAGCAACTCCTCGGCGATGCGGCTTTTCTCCAGCACCGCGCCCATCAGTACGAACAGCGGAATCGCGATCAGCACCTGGTTCGACAACAGCCCGAACACCCGCTGCCCCAGCGCGCCCAACAGCGAGATGTCCATCGCCCCCAGCGCCCAGCCCAGATAGGCGAACAGGATCGCCACGCCCGCGATCGAGAACGCCACCGGAAAGCCCAGCAGGATCGCCCCCATCAGCGCCGCGAACATCACGAGGTCGAGATACTCCGTCACGCGCGCGCCCCCGGCCGCAGAAGCCGGATCAGGATCGCCAGCGATTGCAGAATCACGAGGATGCAGAAGGCCGGGATCAGCGATTTCATCAGGAACACCGCCTCGATGCCGCCGACCGAGATCGGGCCTTCGAGGATCCTCCACGAGTTCCGCACCGAGGGCCAGGACCAGTAGAGCAGTGCGGCCATCGACGGCAACAGCAGCACCGCGTGGCCGAAAATGTCGATCCGCCGCCGCGCCCCGGGGCTGGCCCTGGCGTAGAACACGTCTACCCGCACGTGCTTGTCCACCAGAAGCGTGTAGCCCGCGGCCAGCATGAACAGCGTCGCGTGCAGGTAGAGCACGCTTTCCTGCACCGCGATCGAGTTCACGCCGAAGACGTAGCGGCCGACCACGATGGCGAACTGCACCATGACCATCGCGACGGCCAGCCAGCGCAGGCCCAGCGCCAGCCCCCGGTTGATGCCGTCCAGAATGTCCGCGACGCGCCCCATGCCGCCCCCTGCCCCGCTGCCGGGCGCCCGGGGACACACCCCCGGGCGCGCCGCAAGTCTCAGTAGCCCATCACCGCCGCGCGGGCGTTCATCTGCCCGTTGTCGGCATAGGTCATGTAGCCGCCCACCAGATCGCGGTAGCTGACGAAGCTTTCGGTGATGCGCCGGACGAGTTCGTCGTCGTTCTGGCGCAGCTCGTCGATCACCTCGGCCGCGGCGGTGCCCATCGCGGCGATCACGTCGTCGGGGAAGCGCCGGACCTGCACGCCCTCGTCCGCGACCAGCTTCTTCAGCGACAGCGCGTGCTTGGTGGTGTATTCGGTCCAGACCGGGTTGTAGAGGCTTTCGCAGGCGAAGGCGACGGCCTGTTTCAGATCGTCCGGCAGCGCCTCGTAGGCGGCCATGTTGACCCCGCATTCCTCGGCCGAGGACGGCTCGCCCACGCCCGGCCAGTAATAGTTCTTGGCGACCTGGAAATAGCCCAGCGCGCTGTCGGTCCAGGGCCCGATGAACTCGCCCGCGTCCAGCGCGCCGGTCTGCAGCGCCTGGAACATCGCCGGCCCGCTCATCGCCTCGGACGCCATGCCGAGCTTCGAGGCCATTTCCGAGGCCAGCCCCGTGGTGCGGAACTTCAGCCCCTTGAGGTCCTCGGCCGAATTGATCTCGGTGCGGAACCAGCCGCCCCATTGCGGCCCCGAATTGCCGCAGAGGAAGGGCTTGATGCCGAAGCGGCCATACATCTCGTCATAAAGCGCCTGCCCGCCGCCGTGGTAAAGCCAGCCCACCTGTTCGTCCGCGCGCAGGCCGAAGGGCTGCGAGCCGAACAAGAGGATCCCCTTGGACTTCGACCCCCAGTAGGCAGGCACGGCGTGGTAAAGCTCGGCCGTGCCCTCGCTGACCGCGTCGAACACGCCGGGGCCCGGTACGATCTCGCCCGCGGCGTAAAGCGTGACCGCGATGCGCCCGCCCGACAGCGTGGTGATCCGGTCGGCCAGCATCTGCGCGGCCACCCCCGGCCCCGGCAGGTTCTTGGGCCAGGCCGTGACCATCTTCCACTGGCGGATGTCCTGCGCGATGGCAGGCGCGGCAAGCGCGCTGGCCGCGGCCCCGGCCGCGCCGGCCGTCAGGAATGTGCGTCGTTCCATCTGTCTTCCCTCTCTGCTGGTGTGGTTATCCGAGTATGCCGGGCAATCTGAGCCCGTGGTCGCGCGCGCAGTCGAGTGCGATCTCATAGCCCGCATCCGCATGGCGCCAGACGCCCGAGGCGGGATCGTTCCACAGCACGCGTTCCAGCCGGCGCGCGGCCTCTGGCGTGCCGTCGGCGCAGATCACCATGCCCGCATGCTGCGAGAACCCCATGCCGACGCCGCCGCCGTGATGAAGGCTGACCCAGGTCGCGCCCGAGGCGGTGTTGACCAGCGCGTTCAGCAGCGGCCAGTCGCTGACCGCGTCCGAGCCGTCCCGCATCGCTTCGGTCTCGCGGTTGGGCGAGGCGACCGAGCCCGCGTCGAGGTGGTCGCGCCCGATCACGATCGGCGCCTTCAGCTCGCCGCTGGCGACCATCTCGTTGAAGGCCAGGCCCGCCCGGTGGCGCTCGCCCAGCCCCAGCCAGCAGATCCGCGCGGGCAGGCCCTGGAAGGCGATCCGGTCGCGCGCCATGTCCAGCCACTGGTGCAGATGCGCGTTCTCGGGGAACAGCTCCTTGATCTTCGTATCGGTGCGGTAGATGTCCTCGGGGTCGCCCGACAGCGCGCACCAGCGGAACGGCCCCACGCCCCGGCAGAACAGCGGGCGGATATAGGCGGGCACGAAGCCGGGGAAGGCAAAGGCGTCCTCCAGGCCTTCCTCCAGCGCCATCTGGCGGATGTTGTTGCCGTAATCCAGCACCGGCACGCCGTCCTTCCAGAAGCCCACCATCGCCTCGACCTGGGTCTTCATCGAGGCCCGCGCGGCCCGTTCCACCGCCCTGGGATCGGTCTCGCGGCGCGCACGCCAGTCGTCCAGCGTCCAGCCCGCGGGCAGATAGCCGTTCAGCGGATCATGCGCGCTGGTTTGGTCGGTGACGATGTCGGGCCGGACGCCGCGGGCGCGCAGGTCGGGGAACACCTCGGCCGCGTTGCCCAGCAGGCCCACGGACTTCGCCTCGCCCGCCTTCGTCCAGCGGGCGACCATCTCCAGCGCCTCGTCCAGGCTGTCGGTCTGCTCGTCGAGGTAACGGGTGCGGCGGCGGAACGCGATGCGGTCGGGGTCGCATTCCACGGCCAGACAGCAGGCCCCGGCAAAGACCGCCGCCAGCGGCTGCGCGCCGCCCATGCCGCCCAGACCGCCCGTCAGGATCCAGCGCCCGCGCAAGGTCCCGCCGTAATGCTGGCGCCCGGCCTCGGCGAAGGTCTCGTAGGTGCCCTGAACGATGCCCTGGGTACCGATGTAGATCCACGACCCGGCCGTCATCTGGCCGTACATCATGAGCCCCTTGCGGTCGAGCTCGTGGAAATGGTCCCAGGTCGCCCAGTGCGGCACGAGGTTCGAGTTGGCGATCAGCACGCGCGGCGCATCGGCATGCGTGCGGACGATCGCCACCGGCTTGCCCGACTGCACCACCAGTGTCTCGTCGGCCTCCAGCGATCTCAGGCTGGCCACGATCCGGTCGAAATCCTCCCAGGTCCGGGCCGCCCGCCCGATGCCGCCATAGACCACCAGCTCGTGCGGGTTCTCGGCCACGTCCGGGTGCAGGTTGTTCATCAGCATCCGCAAGGGCGCCTCGGTCTGCCAGCTTTTCGCGGTCAGTTCGGGCCCCGTGGGCGGATAGACGTCGCGGGTGTTCTTGCGGGGGTCGGTCACGCGGGCCTCCATGCGCGCAGGGTTTCGAGGATCGCCCGCAGGTGCGGACGAAGGCGCCCGGAACTCTCGTCGTCATAGGCCCAGGGCGCACGTTCCAGCATGTAGGTGGACTGCGCCAGTTCCATCTGGACGGCGTGCAGCCCCTCGGCCGGGCGGCCATAGTGGCGCGTGGTCCAGCCGCCGCGGAACCGGCCGTTCAGGACCGTGGTCAGGCCGGTCGCCGCCTCGCAGCGTGCCAGAACCGCGGCCTCGATGCCGGGCGCGCAGGTACGGCCGCCATCGGTGCCGATGTTGAAATCGGGCAGCGTGCCGGGAAACAGGAACGGGATGCGCGAGCGGATCGAGTGGCAATCGTAGAGGATCGCGAAACCGTGGCGCGCCCGCACCCGGTCGAGTTCGGCCGCCAGCGCCGCGTGGTAGGGCGCGTGAAAGGCGTCGCGCCGCCGGGCGATCTCGGCCGCGTCGGGGGCGTGGCCCTCGCGCCAGATCGGCCGCCCGTCGAAATCGGTCAGCGGGCACAGAGTCGTGGCGTTCTGCCCCGGATAGAGGCTTTCGCCCGAGGGGTCGCGGTTCGCGTCGATCACGTAGCGGTGGATGCGGGTCCGGACCGTGGTCACGTCCCCGACCAGCCCTGCGTAGAGCCGGTGGATGTGCCAGTCCGTATCGGCCAGTTCCCGCCCCCGGTCGTTCAGCCGCTCGCGGATACCGTCCGGCAGATCGGTACCGGTATGGGGCAGGCCCAGCACCAAGGGGCTGTCGCCCCGCTTGACCTCGAAGACACTCATGGCACCAGCTCCAGTCCCGCCGCCCGCGCCAGCGCGTCGCCCCGGACCAGCCGGGCGGCGGCCTCGATATCGCCCGCCAGGTAGCGGTCAGGCCCAAGGGTCGGTACCTCTATCCGAAGCGTGGCCAGTGCCGCCCGCAACGGCCCGGAGGTCGCCAGCGGTGCGCGGAACTCGACCCCCTGCGCGGCGCACATCGCCTCGACGCCCAGGATCACCGAGAGGTTGGTGTTCATCCGGGCCAGCCGCCGCGCGCCATGGGCGGCCATGCTGACATGGTCCTCCTGGTTGGCCGAGGTCGGGGTCGAATCCGTCGAACAGGGGTTGGCCAGGTGCTTGTTCTCGCTCATCAGCGCGGCGGTGGTGACCTCGGCGATCATCAGGCCCGAGTTCAACCCCGGCGCGGGCGTCAGGAACGGCGGCAGGTCGAAGCTGAGCGCGGGGTCGACCATCAAGGCCACGCGCCGCTGGGCGATGGCGCCGATCTCGGCCAGCGCCAGCGCGATCTGGTCGGCGGCGAAGGCCACGGGCTCGGCGTGGAAATTCCCGCCCGACAGGATCCCGCCCTCGGTCACCAGCGGGTTGTCGGTGACCGCGTTGGCCTCGATTTCCAGCGTGCGCCCGGCGAAGCGCATCAGGTCCAGCGCCGCGCCCGCCACCTGCGGCTGGCAGCGGATGCAATAGGGGTCCTGCACGCGGGTATCGCCCTCGCGGTGGCTGTCGCGGATCGCGCTGCCCGCCATCAGCGCCCGCATCGCGGCGGCCACCGCGATCTGGCCGGGCTGGCCGCGCAGGGCGTGGATCTCGGCACGCAGCGGCTGGGTCGAGCCCATGATCGCGTCGGTCGCCATCGCCGCCGTGACCACCGAGGCGCGCAGCAGGGTGCCCGCGTCGAACAGCGCGGCCAGCGCGCAGGCGGTCGAGAACTGGGTGCCGTTGATCAGCGCCAGCCCCTCCTTCGGGCCGAGGACCACGGGCGCAAGCCCCGCGCGGGCCAGCGCCGCGCCGCCGGCCATCCGTTCGCCGCCCACCACCGCCTCGCCCGCGCCGATCATCACCGCCGCCAGATGGGCCAGCGGCGCCAGGTCGCCCGAGGCCCCGACCGAGCCCTGCACCGGGATCACGGGCGTGACCCCCGCGGCCATCATCGCCTCGATCAGCGCGCAGATCTCCCAGCGCACGCCCGAGGCGCCGCGGCCGAGCGACAGCAATTTCAGCGCCATCATCAGCCGCGTGGTGGGCGCGTCCAGCGCCTCGCCCACGCCGCAGCAATGGCTGAGGATCAGGTTGCGCTGCAGCGCCTCGGTATCGGCGGGGTCGATCCGCACCGAGGCGAGCTTGCCGAAGCCGGTGTTGACGCCATAGACGGGCGCCGCGCCCGTGGCGGCCTCGCGCACCCGGGCGGCGGCGGCCTCGACCGCGGGCCGCGCCTCCGGGTCAAGCCGCACGCCCGCCCCGCGCCAGACCGCCGCGAGCGTGGCAAGGTCGGTCTCGCCGGGGCGCAGGATCAGGCTCATGCCCGCCCCCCGAAGATCCGGGCATGCAGGGGGTTGCCGCCGATCCGGTAGGACAATTCCGCCGGGTCCGCCACGTCCCAGACCGCGAGATCGGCGCGCATGCCCGGCGCGATCACCCCGCAATCGTCCAGCCCCAGCGCCCGCGCGGCGTTGCGCGTCGTGCCCGCCAGCGCCTCGGCCGGGGTCAGGCGAAACAGCGCGCAGGCCATGTTCATCGCCAGCAGCAGCGAGCCCATGGGCGAGGACCCCGGGTTCCAGTCGGTCGCCACTGCAATCGGCACGCCCGCGGCCCGGAACGCCGCCACCGGCGGCGCCTGCCCTTCGCGCAGGGTGTAGAACGCGCCGGGCAGGAGCACCGCGACCGTCCCCGCGGCGGCCATCGCGGCGGCATCGGCATCGGTCGCGTATTCTAGGTGATCGGCCGAAAGCGCGCCGCGCTCTGCGGCCAGCGCCGCCCCGCCCAGATGGCTCAACTGCTCGGCATGGAGCTTCACCGGCAGGCCCAGCGCCGCCGCCCGGTCGAAGACCCGCGCGATCTGGGTGGGCGAGAAGGCGATCCCCTCGCAGAACCCGTCCACCGCATCGACCAGCCCCTCGGCATGGGCGGCGTCCAGCGCGGGCAGGCAGACCTGCGCGACATAGGCGTCCGCATCCTGCCCCGCGGGCACCGCGTGGGCGCCGAGGAAGCTGGTGACAACGCGCACGGGGCGCATCTCGCCGATCTCGCGCGCGACACGCAGCATCTTCAGTTCGGTCTCGATGTCGAGCCCATAGCCTGACTTGACCTCGATCACCGCGACGCCTTCGGCGATCAGCGCATCCGCCCGGGCCAGCGCCGCCTCCAGCAGCGCGGCCTCGTCCGCCGCGCGGGTGGCCGCGACGGTCGCGGCGATGCCCCCGCCCGCCCGCGCGATGTCCGCGTAGCTGGCCCCTTCCAGCCGCATCTCGAATTCGCGCGCACGGTTGCCGCCATGGACGATATGGGTGTGGCAGTCGACCAGCGCAGGCGTCACCAGACGCGCGCCGAAATCGGTCCGGGGCGCCCGGGCGAACTCTGCCGGGCACTCGGCCATCGGCCCGACCCAGTCGATCCGGCCCCCGCGCACCGCGATCCCGGCCTGCCTGACCAGCCCATAGCCGCCGTCCGGCCCGGCCATCGTGGCCACCGTCTCGGCGGTGAAGAGCGCGGGGTCGGGCATCGTCAGGGCCTTGTCATGCGGACAAAATCCATTAATATGTTGCTACTTAATTTTGTCAATGGAGAGCATCGGGTGCAGATCCTCCACGCCGGTCAGGCCCTTGCCGCCGAGGGCTGGCAGGACGACGTCGAGATCGAGATCGGCCCGGACGGCAGAATCGCCACGCTCGGCCCGCAGCGGCGCGCCCCCGACGCCCGCGTCGACCTTGCCCTGCCCGCGCCCGCGAACCTGCACAGCCACGCCTTCCAGAGGGCGATGGCGGGGCTGACCGAGGCGCGGGGCCCCGACCCGTCCGACACATTCTGGACCTGGCGGCGGCTGATGTACCGCTTTCTCGACCGGTTGACGCCCGACGATGTCGAGGCGATCGCGGCACTGGCCTTCATGGAGATGGCCGAGGCGGGCTTCGGCGCGGTGGCCGAGTTCCACTACCTGCACCACGCCCCCGGCGGCACGCCCTATGCCTGTCTCGCCGAGATGTGCGAACGGATCGTCGCGGCCGCCGCCCGCACCGGGCTTGGCCTGACGCTGCTGCCGGTGCTCTATCGCCATGGCGGCTGCGACCGCCGCCCGCTGGACGGCGGCCAGCGCCGCTTTGGCAACGACCCCGACGGTTTCGCCCGCCTGGTCGAGGGGGCCGAGGCCGCGCTGGCCGCCGCCGGCCGCCCCGACGACCGGATCGGCATCGCCCCCCATTCGCTGCGCGCGGTCGACCCCGCGGCGCTGGCCGAGGCCGCGGCGCTCAGGCCCGGCGCGCCGGTGCACATGCACCTGGCCGAACAGGTCGCCGAGGTGGCCGAGGTCGAGGCGCATCTGGGCGCCCGCCCGGTGACCTGGCTTCTGGACAACGCCCCCATCGACGGGCGCTGGTGCCTGATCCACTGCACCCAGACCACGCCCGCGGAAACCGCCCGCCTGGCCCGGTCGGGCGCGGTTGCCGGGCTTTGCCCGATCACCGAGTCGAGCCTCGGCGACGGCATCTTCGATGCGACGGGGTTGCAGGCAGCGGATGGCACCTTCGGGGTGGGTACGGATTCCAACATCCATATCGCGCTGCTCGACGAGTTGCGCACGCTGGATTACTCCCAGCGCCTGCGCGACCGCAGCCGCGCGGCGCTGGCCACCGCCGACCGCTCGACCGGCCGCGTCCTGTTCGAAACGGCCGCCGCCGCGGGCGCGCGGGCGGCAGGACGCGCGGCGGGCGTGCTGGCGCCGGGGCATGTCGCTGACATTCTCGGGATCGCGACCGGGAATCCCTGGGTCGCCGGGCGGCGGGGCGACACGGTACTCGATTGCCTCATCTTCACCGGCCACGGTCCGCGCGCGATCACCGACCTTTGGAGCGCCGGCCGCCACATCGTCCGCGAGGGCCGCCACATCGACCGCACGCGGATCACCGCCACCTACATGGCCACCATCGCCCGGCTGGGAGAGGGGATTTGACCGGCGCGACGCGGCAATCCTGGACCGAGGTGCGCGACCGCATCCATGCGCTGATCCTCAATTCCACCTACGCGCCCGGAGACAAGCTGCCCCGCGACGAGGACATCGCCCGTGTATTCGGCTGCGCCCGTTCGACCGTGCACCGGGCGATGCGCGCCCTTGCCGATAGCGGCATCGTCGAGCGCCGCCGCAAGGGCGGGACAACGGTACGGCGGGAACGGGTCACCCGCGCCACGCTCGACATTCCCATAACCCGGCGTGAGGTCGAGCAGAAGGGCGCGGTTTATGGCTACCGCCTGATCCGACGCAAGGTCCAGCAGACGCCGCCCGAGGTCGTCGCCCGGTTCGGCCTGCCCGCCCCCTGCCGCATGCTGCGGGTCGAGGCGCTGCACAGCGCGGACGGTGCGCCTTATATCCTAGAGGATCGCTGGATCTCGCTCGACACCGTGCCAGAGATCGCCGAGGTCGACCTGGAAGCGATCAGCGCCAATGAATGGCTGGTGCTGAACCGCCCCTACAGCCGCTGCGACCTGCGGTTTCACGCTGTGAATGCCAGTGCCGCGGACGCAAGGATGCTTGAAACGGGGCTTGGCGAGGCGCTTCTGGTGATCGAGCGGACCACCTGGATCGGCGCGGCGCCCATCACGCATCTGCGCGCCATCACCCGGCCGGGCTATCATCTTTGCGCGCAGATCTGAGGCGCCTCCAGCCAGCGGCAGGTACGATCGGCCCCGCCCCCGCTGCGCGGTTCGATGCCACCGCCAGCCGGACCCTGTGACCGGCAAGCGTCCGCAAGCCCCACATCGGCAACCGGACCTTCAGCAGACTGGCCGGGATTTGCAGAACAACTCGCCCACTTTCACGCCCTGAACCGAGAAAACCCGCCCGAGCGTCGCCATCGTGGCAAATCCGCAACCTGGCCTCAACGATATCACTCTCCTGGCGTTCCACCCGCCGATCCCGGAGAACGCTTGGCCGTTCCCGCGGCAACTGTGTTGCAGGGGTTTTCAACACGCGACCCCGGCGCCGGGTTCGGAATTCTCTCCAGAGCGGCGGGCCGCTCTCCACAAAGCCCTTCGGGCACAGGGCATGCCGTCCGACAAGCGTCATCGAAACAGACCGCGGCACCCGCCAGACATGAAGGATCATGATCCAGAACGGTTTTCGGACACGGACGACCATTGGTCGGCTCGCGCCGCGGTTGATGACGACCATTTGCACCTGATCCGGATATTGCAGAATCCCCCAGACAAGCTGTATGATAATTCCAAATTGATGTTTTATACATCAACTCTCTTCCACGAGGTATCGATCGACATGATCACCGGGCCACAGATCAAGGCAGCACGGGCGCTTCTTGGGGTCGATCAGAAGACCCTGGCCCGGATGGCCGGGCTGTCGGTGCCCACCATCCAGCGAATGGAGGCAAACAAGGGAAATGTGCGCGGTGTGGTCGACAGCCTGACCCGCATCATCACGGCGCTGGAGACGGCAGGCATAGAACTGATCGCCGAGGGCGGGCCCAGCACCGGTTGCGGCCGGGGCGTTCGGCTGCGGGAACGCGCAGGCGAACGCCCGGACGCCGTTGCACCGGGGAGCATTGGAGACGCCGGATGATCGCTTTCGCGGTCTGCAGCGTGCTGTGTCTTCTGGGGCTGTCGCTGGCGGCAATCGGCATGCGGGACATCCGGGCGGCGTCGGCGATCGTCTATGGCGCAAGCGGCGTACTTTGTGCGGGCCTGGTGGTGGTTGGGCTTCGGGTGCTGGCGACGCAGGCCGACGCGGAAAGCATGCGCGTTCCCGTCGGATTGCCCTGGCTGGGTGCCCATCTGCAGATCGACGCGCTTGCGGCGGTGTTTCTGGTGCTGCTCGGCACCGGCGGCGCTGCGGCAAGCCTTTATGCCATCGGCTACGGCCGGCACGAACATGCGCCGCTGCGGGTGCTGCCGTTCTATCCCGGCTTCCTGGGGGCGATGACGCTGGTGGTGCTGGCAGCCGACGCTTTCACCTTCCTGCTGTCTTGGGAGGTGATGTCGCTGCTGTCCTGGGCGATGGTGCTGACCCATCACCGCGAAGAAGAGACGCGCAGCGCGGCCTATCTTTATCTGGTGATGGCCAGCCTTGGCACGATGATGCTGCTTCTGGCCTTCGGCCTGATGGCGGGCGCCGCGGGTGGTTACGAGTTCGCGGCGATGCGCGAGGCCGAGCGCAGTCCGGGGGTGGCGGCTTTGGTGCTGGGGCTGATGATGGTTGGCGCGGGGTCCAAGGCGGGGCTTGTGCCGCTCCATGTCTGGCTGCCGGTCGCGCATCCGGCAGCCCCCAGCCACGTCTCGGCACTGATGAGCGGCGTGATGACCAAGGTTGCCGTCTACGGCTTCGTTCGCGTCGCGTTCGACCTGCTGGACCCGGTTGTCTGGTGGATGAGCGTGCCGGTGATCGTGGCGGGCGCAGGCACCGCGGTGATGGGCATCCTGTTTGCCAATGTCGACGCGGACGCCAAGCGGATACTGGCCTATTCGACGATCGAGAATATCGGCGTCATCTTCGCGGCGCTCGGCCTTGCGCTGGCCTTCCGGGCGAACGGAATGGACGTGCTGGCGGCGCTGGCACTGACCGCCGGGCTGATCCATGCGATGAACCACATGCTGTTCAAGAGCCTGCTCTTCATGGTCGCGGGCGCCGTACTGACCGCCACCGGGCGGCAGGATCTCGACGCGCTTGGCGGGCTGATCCACCGGATGCCGAAGACCGCGCTGCTGGCGCTGGTGGGCGTTACCGCGATCGCGGCCCTGCCGCCGCTCAACGGCTTCGTCTCGGAATGGCTGCTGTTCCAGGCCGTGCTGCAAAGCCCGAACCTGACCCAGCCCGGGCTGCAGTTCCTGGTGCCGGCGGCGGGCGGCTTGCTGGCGCTGGCGGCAGCGCTGGCGGCGGCCTGTTTCGTTCGCTTCTTCGGCGTGATCTTCCTCGGCCGTCCGCGCACGAATATGGCCCGCGATGCGGCCGAGACCGACCGCTGGTCGCTGGCGGCGATGGCCGGGCTGGCGCTGCTCTGCGTCCTTGCGGGGGTCGTGCCGGGCCTTCTGATCGACCTGATCGCGCCCGCCATCGATCTGGTTCTGGGCGCGCGGATGCCGGCTCAGGCGGACAATGCCTGGTTCACCCTGGTCCCGGTGGCAGAGGTGCAAAGCAGCTATAGCGGTTTCCTCGTCATGGTTTTCGTCGCGATCTCGGGCGGCGCGGCGGCCGCGGCGGTGTACCGGTTCTCGTCGCGACGGACGCGGCGCGCCCCGGCCTGGGATTGCGGCTTTCCCGATGCCGATCCGATCACGCAATACGGTGCGGGCAGCTTTGCGCAGCCGATCCGCCGGGTGATGGCGCCGATGATCGCCGCGCGCGAGACGGTGATCATGCCGCCGCCGGGCGACATGGGGCCGGCGCGCCACAGCGTGGTGACCGAAGACCTTGCCTGGACACGCCTCTACCTGCCGCTGAGCGCACTTGTCGGCCTGGCTGCGACCCGTCTGAACGCGCTGCAGTTTCTCACGATCCGGCGCTATCTGGCGCTGGTCTTTGCGTCATTGATCCTGTTGCTGACGGGGCTGACCATATGGAACTGATCGGCAATCTCGTGCTGCAAGGGGTGCAGATGCTGGTCGTGCTGGCTCTGGCACCCGGACTGACCGGACTGATCGTCAAGGTCAAGGCGCGGCTGATGCGCCGGCGGGGGCCCTCGATCCTGCAACCCTATCGCGATCTGGCGCGGCTGATGCGCAAGGACGTGGTGCTGGCGGACAACGCGTCGTGGCTGTTCCGCGCCGCGCCCTACATGATCTTCTCCGCGACCTGGGTGGCAGCGGCGTTGGTGCCGACCTTTGCCATCGGTCTCCAGTTCAGCTGGACCGCCGACCTGATCGCGCTTGTGGCGCTTCTGGGCAGCGCGCGGTTCTTCCTGGCGCTCGCCAGCTTGGATGTCGGCACGAGTTTCGGCGGCCTCGGCGCGTCGCGCGAGATGATGATCGGGGCGATCGCCGAGCCGGCCATGCTGCTGGCCGTGTTCACCGTCGCGCTGATCGCGGGATCGACGCAATTGTCGAACGTCGTCGCGTTCATGTCCTCGGGCGAGATGGGCATCCGCGTGTCGATGGGCATGGCGCTGATCGCGCTGATCATCGTGGCCATCGCGGAAAACGCCCGCATCCCGGTCGACAACCCGGCGACCCACCTGGAACTGACCATGGTGCACGAGGCGATGGTGCTGGAATATTCCGGCCGTCACCTGGCGATGATCGAACTCGCCGCGGCGCTGAAGCTCCTGCTCTATGTCGCACTGATCGGCTGCCTTGCCGCGCCCTGGGGGATCGCCCCGGCCGATGCCGGGCCCGCCGGTTTCGTGACCGGGTTCCTGTTCTTCCTTGCAAAGCTTGCGGCCGGCGGAACGCTGTTGGCGATCTTCGAGACGTCGGTCGCGAAGATGCGGGTGTTCCGTATTCCCGACTTTCTGGGTGTCGGGCTGATGCTGGGGCTGCTGGGAACGCTTCTTCTGTTCGTGTCGAGGAGCCTCTGAGATGGACGGCTACGCCTTCGACATCGCGCATCTCTTGTCCGGCAGCCTGGTGCTGGTCAGCTTCATGATGATCTACCAGGACCGGATCTATGCCCTGCTCAACACCTTCGCGATGCAGGCCGTGGTCCTGGCGCTGGCGGTGGCCTGGCAGGCGTTCATCCAGGGTGCACCGCATCTGTACGCGACGGCGGCGATTGCACTGGTCTTCAAGGCGATGATCGTCCCCTGGGCGCTGCACCGGATGGTGGCACGAATGGGGATTCAGCGCCAGGTCGAGACGGTCACAGGCGTCGTGCCCACGATGCTGGCGGGCATGGGTCTGGTGGCGTTGTCGATCCTGCTGATGCTGCAACTGACCGCCGCGGCCGAAAGCGCACTGGCACGCGAGGATCTCGCCTTTGCGCTGTCAGTGATCCTGCTGGGCATGCTGATGATGGTGACACGGCGCAACGCGGTGACGCAGGTGGTGGGCTTCATGTCGCTGGAAAACGGGCTGATCCTGGCCGCCGCCGGGGCGCAGGGGATGCCGCTGGTGGTGGAGATCAGCGTCGCGTTTTCGGTGCTGATCGCGATGATCGTGATCGGCGTGTTCCTGTTCCGTATTCGCGAGCGGTTCGACTCGGTGGATGTCGAGACGATGGGCGAGTTCCGGGGAGACCGGCCATGACCGGGGCCGACGCGCTTGTCGCCGTTCTGGCGGTGCCGGTCGGGGCCGCCGCGCTGCTGGCATTGCTGCCGGGCTATCGGGCGGGCGCATGGATCAATGTCGCGGCCAGTTTCCTTGCGTTTCTTGCTGCTGCCGCGCTGGTGGTGCTGGACAGGCCGGCGCCGGGCGATCTCCTCCATGTGGACGATCTCAACATCGTCTTCATCGTGCTGAACACCTTCGTCGGGGCCACCGCCGCCACCTTTTCGGCCGGCTATATCGGCCAGGAACTGAAAAGCGGCCACCTGACGCCGGTCAACCTGCGGTTCTACCATGCCATGTACCAGACGATGATGTTCGGCATGAACCTGGCGCTGGTGTCGAACAATATCGGCCTGATGTGGGTGGCGATCGAGCTTGCCACCCTGACCACGGTCCTCATGGTCGGCCTCTACCGCACCCACGAGGCGCTGGAGGCGGCCTGGAAGTACTTCATCCTCGGCTCGGTGGGCATTGCGCTGGCTTTGTTCGGCACGATCCTCGTCTACATGGCGGCGCAGCCGGTTCTGGGCGAAGGCACGCCCGCGATGGTCTGGACCAACCTGATCGGGGCGGCGGCACGCTTCGATCCGGCGATGCTGAACGTGGCCTTCGTGTTCCTGCTGGTGGGCTACGGGACCAAGGTGGGGCTTGCCCCCTTCCACGCCTGGCTGCCGGACGCCCATGCCGAAGGCCCGACCCCCATCTCGGCTGTATTGTCGGGGCTTCTGCTGAACGTGGCGCTCTATGCGGTGTTGCGCTTCAAGCTGTTGATGACCGCCAACGAGGCCGCCCTTGCACCGGGGCCGCTGATGATCGGGCTGGGACTTCTGTCGCTGGTCTTTGCCGCCTTCATGCTGTACCGCCGCCGCGACATCAAACGGCTGTTTGCCTATTCCTCGATCGAGCACATGGGCATCATCGTCTTCGCATTCGGCATCGGCGGGCCGCTCGCCAATTTCGCGGGGCTGCTGCACATGGTGATGCATTCCCTGACCAAATCGGCCATATTCTTCGCCGTCGGCAATGTCGCACAGATCAAGGGCACCCAGCGACTGGCCGATATCCGCGGCCTGACGCAAAGCCATCCGGCGCTCGGCTGGGGTCTGGTTCTGGCGGTGCTCTCGATCGCCGGGATGCCGCCTTCGGGCGTGTTCATGAGCGAGTTCCTGATCGTGACCACCAGCTTTGCCCGGATGCCGCTCATGGCGCTGATCCTGGTGTTCGGCCTGGTGCTCGCCTTCGGGGCGCTGCTGTTGCGGCTGACCGGGATCGCCTTCGGCGAGCCAACGGGACAGAACGCGCCGATGCAGGGCTCTCTGGTGCCGCTCTGGCTGCATCTGGCGCTGGTCTATCTGATCGGTCTGCACATGCCGCAGGCGATGGTCGACTGGTTCCAGGCGGTGGCGGGAGTGTTGGGATGAGGCAAGCATGACCGACCTGCCCGGACTCGACTGGACCCGCTCCCGCGATTTTCGCACGGCGCCGCTGGCCGCAACCGGGGTCAAGGCGACCGAATGGATCGCGCTTGGCCGGGCACTTGCCGCGGGCCGGTTCGCGCTGCTCGGTCTCTGGGGCGAAACCGACGCCGTATGTCTTGCGCTGCATGACGCGGACGCCCGCGCCGTTGCGGTGGCACGCCTTGCGGGGGTGCACGACGGCTTTCCGTCCATCGGCGCCCGCCATGCCCCGGCGCAACGGCTGGAGCGCGCGGCGGCCGATCTCTACGGGTACGAGCTGCACGGCGCCGAGGACCGGCGCCCCTGGCTCGACCATGGTCACTGGGACATCGCCCATCCGCTGGGCAAGCCCACACCGCATGCCGGTCCCGCGCCCTATGCCTTCCTGCCGGTCGCGGGCGAGAGCCTTCACCAGGTGCCTGTTGGACCGGTGCATGCCGGGATCATCGAGCCCGGGCATTTCCGCTTTACGGCGCAGGGCGAGACCGTGGTACGGCTGGAACAGCGTCTGGGCTATGTCCACAAGGGCATCGACCGGCTGATGCAGGGGGCGACGCTGGAGCGCGGGGCAGAGCTGGCCGGCCGGACCAGCGGCGACAGTACCGTCGCCTATGCCTTCGCCTTTGCGCAGGCGGCCGAGGCGGCGCTGTCGGTCGCGGTGCCGCCGCGCGCCCTGTACCTGCGCGGGCTGATGGCGGAACTGGAACGGCTGGCCAATCACCTGGGCGACATCGGGGCGATCTGCAACGATGCCGCCTTCGCGATGATGCTGGCACAGACCGGCGCGCTTCGCGAGCAGGTGCTGCGGGTCGCGGGATCGGTCTTCGGTCACCGCTTCATGCGTGACCGGATCGTGCCCGGCGGCGTGACGGTGGATCTCGACACTGGCGGTGCGGCCGAAATCCAGGCCCTGATCCAGATGCTCCGGGCGCGCTTCCCGGCGCTTGTCGAGCTTTATGACAATACGCCATCGCTGCTGGACCGGACCGTGGCGACCGGACGGCTGGACCCCGGCCTCGCCCACCGCTTTGCCGCGGGCGGCTATGTCGGCCGGGCCTCGGGACGCGACTTCGACGCCCGGCGCGACCTGCGCTATGCCCCTTACGACAGCCTGCGGCTTGAGGTGCCGGTGCGCACCGATGGCGACATCAACGCCCGGATATGGATCCGGATCAGGGAAGTGGAACAAAGCTGTTCCCTGATCACCCAGATCCTCAATGCTTTGCCGCCGGGACCGGTGCGGGCGCCGGTCAGCCCCGCCGGGGGCCCACGCTCGGGTCTTGGCCTTGTCGAGGGGTTCCGCGGTGACATTCTGGTCTGGTTGGCGCTCGATGCGCAAGGCACCATCGCGCGCTGCCACATGCGCGATCCGTCCTGGTTCCAGTGGCCGCTTCTCGAGGCTGCGATCGAGGGCGACATCATCGCCGACTTTCCGCTCTGCAACAAATCCTTCAACTGCTCGTATTCCGGGCAAGATCTGTGAGGGAGACGCCGTGCTTCGCTTTCTGCTCGACGGCCTGATCCGGGCTCCGATGACCGAGCCCGCCCCCGAGCCCGGCCAGGCGGCGCGCGACGAACTCGGCGCGGCGCTTGCCCGGGCGGTCCGCACGAGGCTTGGGCGCAGCCTGTCGATCCGCGCGGTCGATGCCGGATCCTGCAATGGCTGCGAACTTGAAATCCACGCCCTGAGCAACCCGTTCTACGATCTCGAACGGTTCGGGCTGCATTTCGTCGCCTCGCCGCGGCATGCCGACGTGCTGCTGGTCACGGGGCCTGTGACGCGCAACATGGCCGAGGCGCTCAGGCGCACATTTGACGCCACCCCGGCGCCGAAATGGGTGATCGCCGTGGGCGAGTGTGCCAAGGACGGCGGCTGCTTCGCCGGCAGCTACGCCATCGCCGGCGGGGTCGCGGCGGTGCTGCCCGTCGACCTGCACATCCCCGGCTGCCCGCCCGCCCCGCTGGCGTTGCTCGACGGCCTGCTCGCGCTTGTCGAACGGCAAGGCGCCGGATCCGGACCGGGATGAGCGATCGCGCCCACCGGCCAGCTCACGGAACATGGACGCGCTTCCCCGGCAGCGGAGTGCGGCAACCGGATGCGGAACCGCTGCAACGCGGCGGCGCAATCCGACTGCTCGCCGCACGGCCCGCGCAAAGCCTGCTCCTGCCGCCTCGCCGAAGCAGGCTGCTGGCATCAGGAGACCGAGGCGGTCACCGGGCGCCCAGAAAGTCAGGCACCGGCGTGCAGAAGCGAAGGGCCCGCATCGCCCGCGGCGAAGACCCGCCGCCGGTGTACCCCCTCCCGGATCGACGCATCGCCGGGCGGATGGCCGGGATCCGGCACGCACAACAGGCAGTCGCAAGCCGGGACCGAATCGCGCGCGCCCAATCGGTCCTGATGATGTGACCGCCCCCCAGTGCAACGGATTTGCTCGCTCGCATGGTCAACCCATGCCGGTCCGTCAGCGGGCGAACGGCATCCGTGTCATGCGCAGGCTGCCATCCGTCATCGGAAAGACCACACGGCGGTCGCCGACGGGCAGGACCGCGTGGCGCACCCGTCCTGGAACCCGCCCCTGGCCGCGCAGATCTCCGCTCGCGAGGTCGAGCAGCCGCAGCGTGTCGTCCATGTCGAGCGTATAGAGCAGGCCCGCCCGGCTGGTCAGTTCGGCCATCAGCGACGCCCAATCCCCGCCGCCGGGGCGATAGTCGGTCGTCTGGTGGCGCCACCGCACTGCCCCCGACAGGATGTCGATCGCGTAGATCCAGCCCGTGGGCGACCACAGGCAGGCCAGATCGCCGGCCAGGTGGTGCGAATTGATGAAGTTGCCGGCCACGAACTGCCACAGGATGCTTCCGTCGTCCGGCGCGATACCGAAAAGCTGCTCCTTGTAGCTGCCCGCGACGAGTATCCCGTCGGCGGCGTGGATCTGGCGCAGGTATTGCCACAACCCGCGCCGCTCCTGCGCCCAGACGCGGCGCCCCGTTGCCAGGTCGAGGCAGTAGAGCACGCCGTCGCCCGGCCCGGCGAAGACGCGCCCACCCGAAATGCAGGGCGCATAGCTGGCCAGCGTATCGGGAATGGCCGCGAAACGCCAACGTTCCGCGCCGCTCTGCAGGTCGCGGGCGACGATCTCGTGTCCGTCACCGAAAACCACCGTGTCCGGGTCCACGGCCGGCACCCCGGTCTGGATCCGCGCGACGTGCCGCCATAGTTCGCGCCCGTCCTCGCGGCCAAGGCAGGCGATCCCGGCGCGGCCGCCGACGACTACCCGGTCGCCTTGCAGCCGGGGCCGGAACACGGCCGGCCCGGGCAGGCCGTGCGGACGCTCCCAGAGCGGTGTGCCGGTGCCGGGCGAGACGCAGCCCGCCGTCCTAGTGCCGCAGAAGTAAAGCCGGCCGCTGTCCAGCGCCGGGGGGCCGAGCGCCGCGTTGCCGGTGCGCCAGTCCCGCACCGTCTCGAGGGGCTGCGCCGCGGCAGCCCCCCGACCGGACAGCAGCAGCGCGGGCGCCGCCGCCAGCAGGCTTCGCCGCGGCAGCCTCACTCGCAAGGCGCCCCCTGCCGCACCCACTCGAACAGGATCAACGTGTTGGGGTGGTCGCGATCCTCCACGGGGCTGATGCCCGGCGGCATGCGGTTCTCGGTCAGGTGCTGCAACAGCGGGCTGGCCTCGGGCGCGCCGGGGATCACGATCTTCGTCGCGTTCTCGACCCCCTTGGCGACCGAATCCGCCCCCAGCATGATGCCCCTGAACGAGGTCAGGTCCATCTCGTGGAAGCTGGGAGGTTCATGGTTCGACATGTGGCAGTCGGTGCAGGCCGGCGCGTCGGACCCGAAGGCCCCCTCGGTGGCGAACAGCGGCAGAACATTGTCATTGAAATACTGGTCGTCCACCGCACCGTCGCGGATCCATGCCTCCACCAGTTCGATGTTGGGCGACCGTGTGGGCACCTGGAAATTGGTGCCGAACGGCATCCGGTTGTTGCGCAGCCGGCGGCCCAGGATGCCCTTCGCGGGATTGTTGCCCGGGGTGATGATCGGCCGCGCCGGGGCCTCGGTCGACCCGGTGCGGATGCCGTCGCATGACGACAGGTCGAGCCCGCGATAGCTCTTTGCCGGGTCCGCGCTGGAATGGCAGACCACGCAGGCCGGCCCGGGGCCGAACGCGTTCGGCGTGTGCATCAGCATGTTCACGTAGCTGTAGGGGATCGATAGTCCCCGCCCGATGATGAGGTCCTCGACCACCGAGGTGTCGGCATCAAATGTCCCGGTCCCGTCCGACAGGTCAATGGCCAGCTTCTGCGCCAGCGTGAGCATCTGTTCCTCGTGCTCTTCGTGGTCGTCATCGTCGTCGCCCGGGTCAGCATGCGCCACCTGCGCCAGCGCGGCGCCGGCACAGAACAAGAGCCCGATCATCGTCCGGTGAAAATCCTTCAAGGTCGTCATCCGTTCCCTCCCTGACCAAAACACGATTGCGTGCGGGCGACGCCGTCGGTCCCCTCAAGAGCCACGCCTCCCTCCGGAAAGCTCACGCAATTGACGGATCGTTGGTCAAGATGTCCGAAACGACTTCAACCCTGGGCTGAGATGGGCGCAAGGCATTGAAAAAAATGGCTTCATGTTGGTTCGGATCTATTCCGTCTCCAGAAACACGGAGGCCCAAGATGCGCCTTTTTGTGCATGACCGCCATGCGTTAATGGCATGCCTTGGCAAGCAGGACGGCCCGCCGGGCGCCGTCCATCATGTTGCCAAAAAAGGATAATTCTTCGGTGAGGCCGGTCGGGGGCGGCCAGGCGGCCGCTGCGCCGTGCCGCGAGCGTCGGACAGGCCCGCAGCAATGTAAACAAAAGTGCAATCGGCGCCATCAATCCCAGATTTGCGCGCGGTGCTCGCCGTCCCTGCACGGGATCGCGGTGCCGTCTGCCGCCGAGCCGACGCCCAGGTCGATGAACTCGTCCATGAACAGCGCGAGAAACTCCGCCCGGGTCTTGACCCCGGACTTGTGCAGAATCGCGCTCATCTGCGCTTTTACGGTGCCTTCGCGGGTGCCGCGCAAGGTCGCGATTTCCGAGATCCGCAGCCCGCGAAACGCAAGCAGGGCGACGTCGCGCTCGGCCTGCGACAGCGCCCATTGGTCGAACTTGGCGCAGACCAGATCGTCGAACGAGGCGCGCAGGGCCGACAGGGTCTAGTCCTTGTTCTCGCCCAGGGTGCGAAGGGCGCGTTCGTATTCGGCGCCAGTTCGCAAGCTTGCGAGCAGGAAGCCGACGGCCAGGCTTTCGACTCCCAGGTGCAGCGCATCCACGAGACCAGGGAGGGATTTCCGCGAGGCCAGTTCGAAGAGGTCGTACAGCACGTCGCCGGCAAAGAAGGTAGCACAGCCGACCTGCATGGCGCGCATCCCCGGCCTTGGCTTCAAGCTCTGCATTCCCCGTGCCTCGTCAGACAGCCGGCGCCGGTCCACGCCTCGTTTCCCGTCGGCACCCTAGGGCCCGGCGCAGCCGCCCGCACCACGCGCATCGTCGCATGACGGGGCGCAGGCAGGAGAGGACAAGGAGATATTCTATATGTCGCAGTCGACTCCAGCCATCATTCCGCGGCTCGGAAAGGGAAAAAGAAGACCGTCGAAAGACCACCTGCCTGTGGTACCTTTTTCGGAAGTTCGGCACTCTCTCGTCATTGACCAGCCCCTCCCCTTGCGCCGAAAGTCCGATCCCGAGGCCCGCCATGAAAGCCCTGGAAACCGATCCCGACCTCCTTCGAGCCGAGGCAGCGCGTCTCTCGCACTGGGACGGATGGGCGCGCTTCGTCGAGACCTATTTCGACTGGACGAAGGCGCCCGAACGGACGGTGGACCAGATCGAGCAGGATCTGCAGCGTCCGCCCGTGGCGGGGCACGGCCATATCTGGGAGCCCTTCGCCGGAAACTACGACGTCCCACCAGCGCTGGAGATCTTGTTCGGACAGCTCAGCGAAGAGATCTTCGCGCGGCTGGAACCAGAGGCCCATCGGGAGAACCTCGCCCATCCTGAGCGCTTCGGCCGGAAATGCGCGGCTTGCCGGGTCTTCACGCGGACCGAGGCCCGGAACTGCGCGTTCTGCGGCGCGCCCCTGCTTCGGATGCCCCTCTCCGACGACTAGGTAGGGTATCCGGCCCCGGCGGCTTCAGTCGACATGGGTGAAGAACTCCTCTCCCGCCCAGCCACACCAGCCCTCGCCGCAGATCCGGACCCACGTATCGCCGTTCTCGTCGGTTGCGGTCACACCCGGTTCGAACCGCTGTCCGGCCTCCACCTTGCCCATGTATCCAGAGCGCACCGAGGGCTCCAGGAAGACGTTCACCTCCGGATAGGCGGCCTCGACATAGCGCGCGCGGTTGGGCGCGATCGGGGCCTGACGACGCAGATGGTGAGCCACGGCCCAGCCGCATTGTGCACCGGCACAGAGATCGGCCCAGAGCAGCCCCTCGCTACGGTCGAGCCCGCGCACCCGCAGATCGGTCGCTCCGGGCAAGAGCCGGATCACTTCAAGGGCTCCGGCAGAGGGCGCCTCAAGCAAGAGCAGCGCCTGGTCCTCCGGGATCTCGACCCGGTAGAAGAACTGGTCGAAACCGGTCATCTCGGCCTCGGCCGACTCGGACAGACGGTCTTCGATCCATGCCTCGTCTGGGGCCTCGGCGCTGTCCTCCGCACTCCCGGCGCCGCCACCGACCGGCGCGCGCGGCGCCGAAAGGCCCTGGGCAAGCGCGCGCATCGCCGCCTCGACCGCAACTGCGTCCGCAGCATCCTCGACCGAGACCATCCAGCGGCCGGAGACGAAATAGGCCGCGACCTGCATTTCGGTCCTGACCTTTCCGACAACGGTCTTCTTCGTCTGTTCGACGACGAAGATCCGCGAGTCCGAACCGAGACCCAGGGGGCGGTTTTCGACCAGCCTGTAGGTCGTGCCCTGATCCGAGTGCTGAGCGATACCCTCCATGTAGCGGGCAAAGCTCGCCGCACCTGCACTGGCCTTGTCGGCATCCCGGACCATCGTCGTCCGCACGAAAAGCGTCGTCCGCCGGCCACCGGTGAATTGCGGATGGGAAAAGGCCGCCTTGGTCCCGAACTCCATGTAGGCCGAATTCATTCCGTCGTATGTCCGCTTGCCGCTATCCCAGGTGCCCTGCCAGCCTGCCGCGCGCAACACGTCACCCGCGGCCAGCGACATCGCCTCGCTGGTCTCCACGAAAGTGGCCAGATCCTCGTCCGACCAGGAGGAATGGGCAGTGAGGTCAACCCCACCGATGCTGTAGGTCGGTCCCGCGCCCAAGGGCGGTGCAGCCGCAAACGTTGCCAGTGCGACAATCACCGCGAGACAAGCAGGCCGGACACCAGTCGGCGGCAAAAGAACCGGACGAGCGACATCTCGTCCCCGAACAGCAAACTGCATGACGCCCCCCTTTTGGAGCAGACCGCCGGGTCCGAGCCGGCGTTGTCCTCGGAACCGTCCACGGCGCTGCCCCTCCTACGCCCGCGCCCTTGCGCGATGCACCTGACTGCGCATAGCGTAGCAGGCGCGCGCCCTGCGACGGATACGGAAATGCCTGCCTGACCCATTTGTCGCGGCCGGTCTCGGACCTGGCCAGGAACACGGTCTCAGGCGGTTCGCACCGCCCGGCCCATCGAACCGCAAATTCGAAGCGAAGGCATTGCCATGACATACCACCACATACTGAACAGGGCGCTGGCGGTCTGCCTGTGCACCATCTCCGGGCTTGTCGCATCCGGGTCCGCGGGACAGGCCGGAGAACTCGCAAGCCGATGCGAGCGTCTTCACCCCGGCGTCGAGAACGAACCTTACCGGGTGCAATGCTATGCCGAGCACATGGACGATATCCGCTTCGCACGCGAGCAGATCGGCGCGTTTTTGCAGACGGCGACCGCGATCCGCGGGACTGCGCGACGGGGCACCGAGGCCACCTACGAGTGCGGCGTTTCGATGGGCCGGCAGGAGGTAGAGCCGAGCGTGCTGACCGACGGCACCTGCTCGGCGCCGTGGAACGACTGGGTCAGGTCGCGCAACCGTTATCTCGAACTTCATTGCGCGCTGCACTACGGGTCTCTGGACGACGAGGTTCGGCGCAACAGGGATGATGCGCTGGCCCATTGGACCGACTATGACGCCTGCTTCACCGCGCATATCCCCGAGCAATACCGGAGAGAGAGCTTCAAGGACCGGGAAAGCTTCGTCGCCGAACTGAATCGCCGGACCCGTGAATTCAACAACTCGGGCCAGCCGGGCGAGTTCCTGGATCTGCAGAAGGCCTGCGACGCGCTCTTGCGCAAGATCGCACGGGACAGTCCGGACCTGATCGGTGTGTTCGACCTGCGTTGCAACTGACTGACCCGCCACCATTCCACGGACAGTCCCCGCTGCCGCTCACCCTGGCTCTGCTGATGGCATGGATGCCACCCTCCCGGCGGCATCACACTATGCCGATGTGATTGCTGTGACCCCTGATGCTCCTTCCGACTTAGGCCAGAGTCCTTGGTTGAACCTCGTGCGGTTGCGTTAACGGAACATCGGGCGATCTGCGCAGGGGCCCGGTTGCGCGAAGCCGATCGCCCATTGCGAACCGCCGGTTCTGGCGGATGATCCGCGCGGTCCGGCACGACAGGCGGTGCGCCGCATCGAGCCGCCCCAGATCATCTCCATCCACGCCTTCAGGGGCATCCTCACATGCCGAACCCTAGCGACTCCGGGATCACCGGGGCCGTGCCGCCGGCGGGGCGTCAGTCGTCCTCGAAATAGCCACGCTCGGCGCCGCGATGGCAGGACACGCAATTCGCCATAGACTTGGCCTTCTCCATCATGCGCGGGGTCACCTCATCGCTGTGCTTGCGCTTGAACCAAGGCAATTCACTGATCCGGAGCGGCGTCGCGGTATCCGACAGGCCCCGGATGCGCGGCGCGGCGGCCCCGACCAGATAGGCCTCGATCTCGGCGCGGGTGGCCGCGTCGAGCTGGGCGTTCTCGCCGAAATGGTTCTCCAGGTCGCCAATGATCGCGCGTCAGGACCGCGCGGGCAGGAAGCCGGCGGGATAGGCCATATGGCAGGCGGAACATTCCTCCAGCGTGGCGGGATGGGTCACGGGGGGCATGTAGTCGTCGTCGGCCAGCGCCGGGCTGGCGGCGAGGACGAAGGCGAGGATCAATGAACGGATCATGGTTTCTTCCTTCCGGGTCAGAGGCTGGCAAGCCAGGCAACGATGTCGGCCTTTTCGGCGGCGGTGCAGTCGCGCCCCAGCACGCTGTCGCAGTTGCGTCCCAGCCATTTCTCGACCTCCTTGGTCTCGGTCAGGCGCACGGGGTTGACCGAAGGCGCAAGGGGCTCGATCACCTTGCCGGTGCGGGCCTGCCCCGGGCTGCGCGGATCCCTGGTGTGACAGGACGTGCAGGAGGGCGTCTCGGGCTTGCCGCCGGTGTGGTCGGCCATGAAGAACGCCGCGCCCGCCGCGGGGTCGGCTGCGCGGCCGGCCTCGGCCTCGTATGTGGCGATCAGTTGGGCGGGCGAGGTATCCTGCGCCAGCGCGGGCGCTGCGGACAGGACGAAAAGGGCGATCAGTCGTTTCATTCGGCGGTCTCCTTCGGGATTGAAATGGCAAACGGGCTGAAGCGGCCGGTCGCGGCATCGGCGTGACAGGCGGCGCAGTTCGCACGGCTGAAGATCGGCGCGCGGTCGAACAGCGCGTCGGGCAGGTCGCCGTGCAGGCGTTTCCAGGCGGGGGCTTCGGTCAGCGTGGCCGGGGCCTCGGGATCGGTGCGGGCGAAAATGCGCGCGGGCGCGGTGTCCACGGTCTCGGCGGAATGGGCGGTCAGCCAGGCCTCGATCTCGGCGGCGTCGCCCGCGTCGACCCAGGCGTTCTCGCCGAAATGGTCGTCGAGCCCGGCCATCAACTGCTTCCACGATCTGGCGGGCAGGAGGCTGGGGTGGTAGGCCATGTGACAGGCGCCACATTCCGCGGCGACCAGCGGATCGATTTCGGCGACCGGCAGGTTCGGCGCGGGCCGCGCCGAGAGTGCGGCGACGGCAAGGGCGATGGTTGCGGCGAGACCGGCGAGCACGACGAGCGCGCGGCGGCCCTTTGGCGTCGCCTCGGCGGGCGAGGCGTCGCCGGGACGCACCTGCTTCAGCCCGGTCAGCATGGCGCGGGTGAGGTTTTCGCTTTCGCGGCGGCTTTCGACGACGACGCCGCCCACATGCAGCGCGATCATCGCGAGCACGACAAGGGCGACGGCCTCATGCGCCGCGCGCGCGGCGCGGCCGGCCTCGGTGCCAAGATCGGCGGCGAGCGGGCCGAGGCGCAGCCAGCCGCCGAGGATCGCAAGGCCGCTGAAGGCGAGCGCCAGGATGGCGGCGAACATCGCCAGCACCATCAGCGCGCCCAGCGGGTTGTGGCCGCGATGGCGGCCGTCCGTGCCGCGAAGATGGGCGACCAGCGCAGCGGGGCGCGGCAGGAAATCGGCAAAGCGCGCATGCGCGGTGCCGTAGAGGCCCCAGATGATCCGCGCGATCACGAGCGCGGCGGCCCCCAACCCGCAGGCGAGGTGCACCGCGGCCCAGCGTGCATCGGCGAGAAAGCCGGTGAGGGCCGCCCCGCCGATGCAGAGGACAAGCGCCCAGTGGAACAGGCGAACCCAGACATCCCAGACGGGAACGAGGGGGAACGGGGAGAGACTCGTTCGGGGTGACATGGGCGCTGACCTTCCACCGGGCAACCGTCGCGCGGTCTTCGCACGGGCTGGCTGACGCGGGCCTGACCGCGCCTGTCAGCGAAGTGTCAGGAAGGATCGGCTCCGGGCAGGGTGAGCAGCGCCGCGAGCCCGGGATCGGCGGCGCTGAGGTCAAGCGTGCCGTCCAGCGCCTCGACGATGTCCCGCGCGATGGCGAGACCGAGGCCCGAGCCGCGCGTGTCGGCCCGCGCGCCGCGCGCCATCAGTGCCTCGATCCGGTCAGGGGCGATTCCGGGACCGTCGTCGCGAATGACGATCTCGATCTGTTGGCCGCTGGGGCGTCCGGCGATCTCCACGCAGGACCGGGCGTGGCGCGCGGCGTTCTCGATCAGAGCGCCCAACGCCTCGGAGAGATCGGCGGAATCGGCGGCGGCGATCAGCCCCTCGGGCAGATCCACGCGCCAGTCAAGCCGCGCCCCGTCCTCGGTTCGGCGGATCACGCGCAGCAGCCCGGCGACGGCGTCGGCGAGATCGGCGCGGGCCTGGCGCCCCCGCATGGCGACGCGCGTGCGCGCAAGTTCGCGGTCGACATGGGCACGCATGGCGCAGGCGATCTCCTCGACCGCATCGGCCGCGGCGCCGCGCCCCCCGGCCCTGAGCCGCCCCGCCTCGCCCATCAGCGCCTGAAGCGGCGTCTTGAGCCCGTGCGCGAGGTCACCGGCACGGGTGCGGGCACGCTCGACCTCCTGTTCCCGCGCCGCAAGAAGGTCGTCCACCTCGGCCGCCAGCGGCTGCACTTCGGCCGGGAAATCGGCGCCCAGCCGCCGCTCCCGCCCCGAGCGGATGTCGGCAACGCGGGCCCGGATCGCCCCAAGCGGGCGCAGGCCCACGGCGATCTGCGCCCAGCCCGCGGCGATCAGCGCCGCGGCCAGCACTGCCGAATAGGGCGCGAGGTCGCGCAGGAAATCGGCGCGCGCCACCGCCAGGGCGGTCCGGTCCATCGCCACGGCCGCACGCATCACGCCACCGCCCAGCCGCGCGGGCAGGGTCACGCTGCGCTCGATGGCCAGAAGCGGCTGGTCCACAGGCCCAACGAGGGTATGCACATGCTCGGCCCCGTCGCCCAGCGTGTCCGCGGGAAGCGGGATCTCGTAGTCCCAGAGCGAGCGCGAGCGCAGTACCTGCCCCTCGGCTGCGATCTGCCAGTAAAGCCCCCCATAGACCCGACGAAAGCGCGGATCGGCGGGATCGGTGGCCAGTTCCAGCGCGCCATCGGTCCCGCGCTCCACCCCCGCCAGAACCTGGTCGAGCTGCACCGACAGCTCGGCCAGCGCCCGGCGCTCGACATGCGCGCCGAAGAGGGCGGCAAGGCCCAGCGACGACACGACGATCGCCAGCGTCACCGCGACCGCCCCGGCCAGCGCCAGCCGCAGCCGCAGCGACAGCCGCGTCATGGCGCGTCTTCCACGCCGTCGAGGAAATAGCCAAAGCCCCGCCGTGTGCCGATCACGCCCGGCCCCAGCTTGCGCCGCAGCCGCGCGACCAGCGCCTCCAGAGCATTGGCCTCGCGCGAATCGTCGTCGCCGTAGAGATGTTCCAGCAGTTCCGTCGGTGGCACGACGCGGTCGCGGTGCAGCATCAGGTAGGCGAGCAGGCGGTATTCCAGCGCGGTGGCCGGCACCGGCACGCCGCGCAAGGAAACCGTCATCCGGTTGGTGTCGAGCGCGAGGTCGCCCGCCTCCTGCACCGCGCTGCCGCGCCCGGCCGACCGGCGCACCAGCGCGCGGGCACGCGCCACCAGTTCTTCCATGCGGAAGGGCTTGGGCAGGTAGTCGTCGGCGCCCGCGTCGATCCCCTCGACCCGTTCGGTCCAGGTGCCGCGCGCGGTCAGCACCAGTACCGGCATCTCGCGTCCATTCGCCCGCCAACGTTTCAGAACACTCAGCCCGTCGAGCCCCGGCAGCCCGAGATCCAGCACCACCAGCCCATAATCCTCGGTGTCGCCAAGGAACCATGCCTCTTCGCCGTCTCCGCAGGTCTCGACCCGGAAACCGGCGGCGCCGAGCGCGGCGGACAGGTCGGCCGCGATCCGGGGGTCGTCCTCGACGGTCAGCACGCGCATCAGTCGTCCTCGAACGCATGCTCCAGCACATCGCCGGAGGCGGCATCGACCAGCACCTCGACGATCCGGCCGGCGGGCGTGATCAGTTCCATCTCGTAGACCAGCCGGCCGTCCTCGCGCTCCAGCTCGACCTCCAGGAGGCGGGCGTCGAAGCGGTCCTCCACCCCGGGCAGGATCACGTGCAGGGGCCGGATCTCGCCGCGTTCCAGCGCCGCGCGCGCACGGTCGTGGTCGCGGTCGCGCTCCGCCCCGGCGGGGGCAGCGAGCAAGAGCGCGGAAGCGAAGAGGAGAACGGAATGTTTCATGGCGACATCTCTACACTGCCCCGGCTGACAGGACGCTGACAAGCGCGCTCAGGCCCGTGTCAGGTGCGCCGGGATAGAACGTCGTTACAGCCGTCGGCCTGCGTGCCGGCACACCCGAACCGGAAAGGAAAATCCCAATGAAACGCACGCTTCTGTTCACCGCCGTACTGGCCACGGCCGCCGGACTGTCCGCCCTCGGTGCGGCGCAGGCCGCGCCCGACACGCCGCAGGCCATGACGCAATCGGCCCAGTGGATGCCGCTGGCCGAGCTGATCGAGAAGCTGGAGAACCAAGGGTACACCGTGCTCGAAGCCGAGCGCGAGGATGGCCGCTACTGGGAGGTCAAGATGCGCGACGCGAACGGGATGGTGGTCGAGGCCTATCTCGACCCGGCCACCGGCGCCCCCGCCGAACGGTCCGGCCGGGGCGCTGACTGATGGCGAACCAAACCATGCAAGAGACCGCTCTGATCCGGGTCTGGGACCCGGTGGTGCGCATCGGACACTGGGTGCTGGTGGCGGCGTTCGCCACCGCCTATCTGACCGAGGGCGAGCCGGAATGGCTGCACACCTGGGCCGGCTATGCCATCGCGGCCACCGTTCTGCTCCGTGTCTTCTGGGGGCTGATCGGCCCGGAGCGCGCCCGGTTCTCGGATTTCGTGACCGGGCCGGGCAAGGTCGTCGCCTATCTCAAGGGGCTGGTCTCGGGCAAGGCCGAGCGGCATCTCGGCCACAGCCCGGCCGGCGGCGCGATGACCGTGGCGCTGCTGGCCATGCTGGGCGTCACGGCGTTTTCCGGCATGGCGACGCTGGCCGCCGAGGAGGGCAAAGGCCCGCTTGCCAGGGTGATCGCGCAGGGCGAAAGCGCGGAGCATGGCGCACCTGATGACCACGAGGCGCATGGAGAGGAGGAGCACGAAGGGGGCGAGACCGTCTGGGAAGAGGTCCACGAATCCGCCGCCACCCTGTCGCTCGTGCTGATCCTGCTGCATCTCGGCGGTGTGGCCTGGGCCAGCATGGTCCATCGCGAGAACCTGGCCCATGCAATGATCTCCGGCGACAAGAGACCCTGATCGGCGGGCGAGACGACGGGCCGCGGGCGCCCCGCCTGCGGCCCTCCTGTCGGCCGGTCAATCGGGACGTCCGGACACCGGCTCCGGGATCCCCGCCTCCCTCGTCTCGGGAATCCCGATCCAGGCTTCGAGGCCGCCGCCCCCGCGGTTCTGAAGATCCAGCACCCAGCCGTTTGCCCGCGCCAGTTCCTTGGCGATGGCAAGCCCGAGTCCCGCGCCTCCGGTCGCGGGGCTGCGGGAATCGTCGAGCCGCTGGAAGGGCTCCGTCATCACCTGCAGGCGGTCGACGGGGATGCCGGGACCACGGTCGAGCACGCCCAGCCGGACCGTGCCGCCCTCGCGCCGGGCAACGAGGGCGATGCCCGGACCGGGCGCATAGCGGAGCGCATTCTGCAAGAGGTTCCCCAGCGCGCGGCGCAGCGCGAGCGGCGGCGCGGCCACCGTGCCGGAAACGGGCGTGATCTCGACCGGATGGTCGGGCCCGGCGTGATCCGCAGCGACCCCTTCGAACAGCGCCGCGATCTCCAGCCGCTGCGGCGGTTCGCGGCCAAGCCCGCGGGCAAGGTCCAGCACGTCCCCGATCAGCACGTTCATCCGCTCGACATCGCGGTCGAGCCGGTCCAGATGCGCCGCCTCGGCCGAGCCGCGCATCAGCGCCAGCGACAGCCGCATCCGGGCAAGCGGCGAGCGCAGGTCGTGCGACACCCCGGCCAGCAGGGTCGTGCGCGCGGCCAGCAGATCGCGGATCTGCCATACCATGCCGTTGAAATGCCGGCTGAGCGAGGCCAGTTCGCGCGGTCCGTCCTCGGGCAGGAGTGGCGCGTCGCCTCCCGACCCGAAGGTCGCCATCGCCCGTTCCAGTCGCAGGATCGGCTGCGTGAGGCGCCGCGCGATCCAGGCCGACAGCCCCAGTGCGAGCACGAGCCCGGCCACGACGCCGAGGGCGATCACCGTCTCGGGCTCGCTGTTGTAGCGGCTTTGCGGGAAGCCGAACGCAAGCTCTTGCGCACCGGCGGGCAGGTTTGCCCAATACCAGGCCTCGCCGTCACGCTCCTCGCGATGGAGATGGACCCGGTCGCCGCTGCGCCGGGCAAGGGCTGCCTCGAGAAACAGGATGCAGGGCGGATGGAACTCCGCGACCGGGTCGTAGTCGATGGCAGGCGCCAGAACCAGGCCGTGGCTCTCCCGCAGTTCCCGCTCCAGCGCGGGCCGCGTTTCGGGTGGCAGCTCGGACCATGTCTGGGCCGCCAGCACCATCAGCCCCGCGAAATCGTCCGCCGCCCGCAGCAGCATCGGCATCGCGACAAGCGCCACGAAGAGCCCCGCGAGCAGCAGTTCGAACAGGGCGAACGCCCCGGTCATCCACAGCGTATGCCGCCGAACGAGGCTGGGCGCGCTCATGACCGGTCGCCCGCCGGATTGAAGAGATAGCCAGACCCGCGCACCGTGCGGATATAGTGCGGGGCACCCGCGTCGGCCTCGATCTTGCGCCTGAGCCGCGTCACCCGGTTGTCGATGCTGCGGTCGAACGGGTCGCGGTCGTGGCCCTGGATCAGGTCGATCAGGGTGTCGCGCGTGAGCACCCGGTTCGGGTGCCGCACGAACGCCTCGAGCAGGTCGTATTCCGCAGTCGTCAGCGCAAGCTCGTCCGGGCCGCGCCAGAGCAGCCGCGCCGCCACGTCCAGCCGGAAGGGGCCGAACCGGAATTCCGTGCCGCCGGCCGTCTGGGGGCCGGTCTGGCGGCGCAGGAGCGCCCGCAGCCGCGCCAGAAGCTCGCGCGGGTTGAACGGCTTGGCCATGTAGTCATCGGCCCCGACCTCCAGCCCGATGATCCGGTCCATGTCCTCGCCGCGGGCCGACAGCATCAGCACCGGCACGTCGCGCTCGGCCCGGATCTGGCGCAGGATCGACAACCCGTCCTCGCCCGGCAGCATCAGGTCGAGCACCAGCGCGTCAGGCCACCGGGCCGCCACCGCGGCGCGCATGCCTGCCGCGTCGCCTGCCGAGCGTGCCCGGAACCCGTTCGTTTCAAGATAGGTCTGCAGGAGATCGCACAACTCCTGGTCGTCATCAACGATCAGAACCGAGGGCAACTGGGGCTCGGCCATGGGATGCCTCCGGCAGGTCCCGCCACGCCGCTTGCGACATACTGCGACAGAGTGCGACACTCTCCGACGCGGCCGGGATACGGTCGATACACCCGCAGCTTAGACCGGAACCGTCGAAAGGATAAACACCATGAAGGCCGCAGGCAGGTTCGGGCTGTCGCTTCTGGTTCTGGCGGTTCTCGCAGGGCCGACGGCGGCGCAACCGACTGGCGGAACGGCGGACGGGCGGAAGGAGACACGACCGCGGCCCCCCGTTTCGGACGATGCAAGGGTCCCCGGGGACAAGCCGTGCCTGATACTTCTGTGTCAGCGTCCCGGTCGTGTCGAGCTGCGCCAGTTCCTCGCCGTTGACGACCTTCACGCGCGCAACCTGGTCCGCCTCGTCAACACGCAGGATCACGTAGCGGCGCGACGGGGACAGCTCCTCATTCCAGACTTGAAGGTTGTTTGCCTTCTGGGCATAGGTATCGAACATCTGGCCCACAAAGCGCGGCTGTGTCTTCTTGAAACTCGGGGGCACAGGGTAGCCCAGTGCGCGGCAGACGTGCTCCTTGACGACCTTCGACCGCGTCCTAAGTGCGTACCCGGCTAGACTGATGCCGCGCAGCCGCTCATCAAGCAGGGATTCAAGCTCGGGCGTGGGAACCCACAGGTCTGGGTCGCCAACTTTAATTGGGTCATAGATCGTGAGCCCACTTGCCGCGATAGCCTGTTTGTAGTCCCTGCCCATTGCCCAACCACGCTGAAATCAATTTCAGCGCCTGAGTAGCAGCAATGGCGGATATGTGCCAGATTTGAATGGCTTGAGGGAAGGGAGTTGGCGACCCCGCCAGGACTTGAACCCGGAACCTAGCGCTTAGAAGGCGCTTGCTCTATCCAGTTGAGCTACGGGGCCGTGACGCCGTGATAACGGTTCGGAAAACGGTTCGCAACGCGCACCGGAAAATCTACCCGCCTGTTTCCTCTCATCTTTTCGGCCCCAGAGCCTCCGCTTAAAAGTCGGCTGCTCTATCCAGCTGAGCTATGGGTCCTTGTGCGTGGGACGACCTTTAAACGTCCTCCTCGACGCCTTCAAGGTAATCGCGCGCCGTGGCCTTCTACCGGTTTCGTGGACAGCGGGTTATGGCATCATCAAGGGCGGCGAAATGGCGCTGGCGACTTATGATCCCGCCGCCTATTGCGCCTATGGCGCGGAATTGCGCAAGGAATTCCAGACCTAAGAGGGCGGCGAGGCCATGGACGTACTCTAGCCGGCGGAGTGAACTCCGCCGGTCCCGGGCGGCGCGGTGGGCCCGGTTCCCTCAGGCCCGCCGCGCCGTGTCCGACCGACTTGGCGTGCAAGGCGAAGCCCCGCGCCTGTTGACCCAGATCATTGCCCTTCCCCTGCTCGTCGTCACAGCGTGAATTCGGTCCATGTCGGCGTTTCGATCGTGGTCCGGGCCAATATCGTTAGCGCGGTGAGAGAGTGACATGTCGGGAAGCGGTCTTCGCCGGATCAGTGCGGCCGTTCATCTGGGCCTTGCAACGATATGCGCCGCGACAATCGCTCCGATAGCGCCGTTGGCGGTCTGCACCCTGGTCGGTTTGCCCGCGCATGCCGACCCCCTTGATCCCTATTCTCTGGGCGAAGCGACGGTTTCGCTTCCGTTGGGCTGGGCGGTGACGGGCGCGGCGCGCGATCACGGGGTTGATCTGGCCGGGCCGGGGGGCGAGGTTCTGATGGCGTTCTGGTGGTTCCCCGACGAGCCGCTGGCGCCCGAACCCGACACGCTTCTGTTCGAGATGCGCAGCTTTCCCGCCGGGCCTGCGCTGGTGCAGACGCAGCGGATCGGGCGTCTTGCCAGCGCCAGCGTGGTCTTCGAGCATGCCAATGCCGAGGGCGAGCGGCTGATCCTGCGGCTGGAAGGCGAGGGGATGGACCCAGCCGCCCTGCTGGCGCAGCTGCTGGATCTGGCCGGGCAGGTGCACTTTGCCGGGCAGGCGGCCGCAGCGGTATCGGCTCCGGGATCGGGGCCGGGACTGGCGGCGAACCATACCGACCCGGCCAGCGGGCTTGCGCTGCATGTGCCCGAAGGCTGGAGCCGCTACGGCGCCGATCTGCCGGGGCTGCGGCTGATCGCGCTGATGCCACAGGGGGCGGATGCGCTGGTGCAGGTGGCGGTGGCCCGCCCGCAGGGTGGGCGCGATGCGGCGCAGGTGCTGGCCGAGTACGAGACGCTGCTGTATCGCGAGGCGGTGATCCCGCGCCAGATCGAGGCCGAGCGCGATGTGACGCTGGCGGGCCTGCCCGGGCGCAGCACGACGGTCCTGGCGCGGCTCTATTCCATCGGCGGTCTGAGCCTGCCCTATGAGCGCGGGCTGGCCACGCTGTCGCGGGCGGGCGACGCGGACCGCGCGGTGCTGGTGCTGCAGGTCCATCACCCCGAGGCCGGGGCGTATCTGGTGGCATTGCTGGAGGGCGTGCGCCAGAGCGTCGCCCTCGCCCCCGAGCGCCATCATGCCGACAGCCCGGACGTCCCGACGCCGATGGCACAGCTCCGGCCGCCGCAGGCCCCACCCCCCATGGCCGCGGTCCCGGCGGACCCGCCGCCCGCGCAGACGCCCACGCAGACCGGCCCCGCCCCGCGAACACCGTCCGCCACGCCGGGCTGGGAGGCGGTGCTCGCGCAGGTCGGGGCGCTGCTGGGCAAGGCGGACTGCGCCCCGGCGGACCCGGCCGGGCTTGCGGCCAGCGGGGCGCTTGCGGAACTCGGCCTTGCCCCGCAGCATGGCGCGCGCTGCGGGCCGCTTGCGCTTTATGCCGTGACCCTGCCGGTCGATCCGCGCGGCGGCGCCGCGGGCTTGCTCGGCCTCGCCGCGCAACGCGCCCAGGCCGCCCAGGGCGCCCCCCTCGCCCTGGTCGATCCCGCCCGCCGCGCCGTGATGGCCATCGAGCCGGGACCAAACGGGCTCTCGGTCAGGGTGCTGGAACTGGGCGCGGATACCACGTCCGGCGAAGCCGCCATCGACCCCGCCAGGGCATTCGGCCGCGCCGAAGCATTCCGCCAGATCGCCGCACGATCGCCGATCGAGGCGCTCGGCCATCGGGTCTCTGACGGGGCGGCGCTTCAGATCGCGCAGATCGCCCTGATCTTCGACCCCGAGGGCCGGGCAGAGCGCCTTGCCCCGGTGCTGGGGGGCGCCATCACCTCGCTGTACGGCTTGGGCAGCGCCGCGCCGGTTGCCGCCTTTTACCATCCCTTCGCCGATATCGCCCTGCTGACGGTATGGGATGCCGCCTTCGAGCGCATCGAGGCCGTGGAGATGGTACCGGGCGCCCCTCTGCGCGGCCTCGCCCCCCCGCTGGACGCTGCGCCGGGCTGGCAGGTGCTGGGCCTGTCGGCGCCGGTCGCGCTCGGGCTGAATGCCGCGCGCACCCATGCCGCGCTGGGGGCCGATTGCGCCGCGGGTGCAGGGTCCGAAAGCTGCCCCTGGGGCGGGCATGACGAAGAGGGATTTGGCGTGCTGGCCACACTTGCGATGGTGCTTTGGACCCGGTCACAGGTCCAGGCCATGACCGTCGTCGAGGCCGGGACGAGCGAGGCCGCCGCCGCGCGGGACGCCTGGAACGCGCTTTACGGCGAGTTCGGGCTGGCGCAGGGCAGGGCGCAGGGGCTGTCGGATACCGACCGGCGCGCTTTCGAGGGCCTGCCCGCCGATCTGTGGCACGGATTCCGGCCCGCCGCCTTCGGTGGGGCCGAGGGGCGGGCGATGCTGATCCTGCATGCGAAAGACCGCCCCGATCTGTTCATCGCCGTCGAAGCGGCCGCCTCGGGTGACGCGCCGCTAACCTCTGCCAGCCTGCTGACCTTTTCGGGTTTTCAGAGCAATCTCGACCTGATCGAGGAGCGCGTGAAATGAACCGCCTTGCCGCCGTCGCGCTGATTGCCCTGGCTCTGTCGCCCCTGCCCGCAGTGGCGCAGAACGCGGGCGATACGGCGGTGCTGTCGCATGGCACGGAGATCGCCATCGGCCCGACCGAAAACGCCCTGATCCGCGGCGGCGATATCGTCACCCGCGCGGATGTCGGAAAGGTCGTCGAATTCACGGGCGGGCATTTCTCGGACAGCGCCGCACGGATCGAGGCCAAACTGGCCGACATGCAGCGTCAGGCCTATGACAAGGGCATCCCCTGGAAGGACAGGAGGAACATCAAGCTGGACCTGAAATCGTCCGAACTGGGCGACCGCGCGGCACAGAACGCCAAGCGCGCCGACTGGATCGGCAAGGCCGGAAATCTGCTGAAGGCGATGGATGTCACGTCCACCGTCGCGAAGACTGCCGGGTATCTGTGGGAAGGCGACACGACCGGGGCGAAGACGGTCATCGTCGATGATGTCATCAAGAAGACCCTGGAATTCGGAGGCGGCGCGGTTGGAACACTTGGCGGGCCCGTCGGTGGCATTGTCGGCACCACGCTTGCCACGGAATTCCACGATCGCAACATCAAGCCGGGACTCGAACGCGTCGAGGCCGACGAACGCCAGCGGGAATATGACGAACGCTACCGCAGCACGCCCTGGATGCAGAAGATCGAGGTTCTGGGCACCGATGGCAGGATGCGCGTGCTTGCCGAAGACCAGTATGTCGACAGGACGACCGGCCTTGTCCAGGTCCGTAGCCCAGCCGAGCAAGCAGCCCATGTGGCAGAGTTGCGCAAGGTCTGGCAGGACCGCAAGGCATTGGAAAGCCTCGACGAGCGGCTGCGCCTGGGCGAGATCGACCACGCGCATTACGAGCGCATGATCCGCGACTACGCCGCGCGCGAACCCTATCGGCAATGGAATCCGGACGAGGCGGAGGCACGTCTGGAGGCCGCGGACCGCATGCGCGAAGAGGCCGAACGGATGGCCGTGGAACAGGACCAGGAAACCGGGTTCCGCGCCCAGCGGGTCACCGCGTCCTTCCTGGTCGAGGAATCCTATGGCTCGACGCAGGCGAATTTCGAGTTCTGGAATGTCGGCGCACGCGAACCCGGGCGCGAGGGGGTCACCGTGAGCTTCGTGCTGATAACGGCAGTGACCGGAGAGGTCGAACGTCACACGGCCACGGGAACCTTCACCGGGGGTCCGGACGGGGTGATGTATCTCGACGTGCCCGACGAGGGACTGGTGACTTGCTACCTGTCGATGGGGCGCACACTGACCTGCGAAGGGGTCACCGCGACCGTTGCCAACCCCTCGGCCTTCGACGGCTGGCCCGGATAGCCGGGAACAGGATCTGCCCGCGCGGGGCGGTCTGCCGGCCTTCGGCTGCTTGCGCTTTTTCAAGGAGCGGGTTTGCGCCAGTGTTCGCCACCTGACGGAAGACTCCCGTCGGTGAGTGGTTGTGTCACTATGGAGGCATGAGACGTTACGACATCTGCCTGTATCTCGGCCCCGCTGATCGCGAGCAACTCATGGCGCTCTGCGGCAATCGAAACACGCCGCGCAAGGGTGTCTGGCGTGCGGAGATCGTGCTGGCGACGGCCGACGGTTGCGGCACCAGCGAGATCATGCGGCGCGCCAGGACGTCGAAGCCAACGGTCTGGCGCTGGCAGGAGCGTTATCTCGACGAAGGCATCGAGGGGCCGCAGCGCGACAAGACCCGGCCCCCGCGGGTGCCGACGTTGCCGAGGGAGACGCGGCTGAAGGTGATCGCCATGACGGTTAAGGAGACGCCGCCCGATGCCACGCACTGGAGCCGGTCGACCATGGACGAGGCGGTGGGCATCTCGCCATCGAGCGTGGGGCGCATCTGGGCCGAGGCAGGACTGAAACCGCATCTGACGAAGGGCTTCAAGGGGCATTGTTGCAGAACTCTCGCCGTGAAGGATTCACATCACGAATCCATGCGGTTAGACGGGTGGCATGAGCAAGCCCAAGCCCGCCCGTTACC
>NZ_SLWW01000014.1 GCF_004342445.1 Rhodovulum euryhalinum | reverse complement strand
GACCATCCAGCCCGTCCAGCGACCCGCCAGCGCCTCAGCGCCGCCGGTGAAGCGCTATTTACGGATCGGGACCGGGCTCCGCAAGCGCTTTTTTCTAGAGCCGTCACATTTTTTTCGTGATCCTGAATTCTACTTCAATATCTGGTGTTTATCGAAGCCGAGCCCACAAGGCTCCGGCCTTGGGGGCGTTCTTGATGGCCGGAGCCCGGCACCGGAACCCAGGGGCGGCAGGTTATCCACAGAGTCGCCCTCGAAACCCCGGGACCGGACCGGCGTCACACGGCGACTCTGGCCCGCTGCAGCCGAATCCGAAGGGCGAGCAGCGCCAGAATCGCCCCGAGATAGACGAGCGGCTCCGGTTGCCAGCCCTTCACCAGCATCGCGAAATGGATCGCCCCCAGCGGGACCGCCAGATAGACCAGCCGGTGCAGCCGCCGCCACCGGACCGGCCCCAGTCGGCGCAACGCGCGGTCGGTCGAGGTCAACGCCAGCGGAACCAGCAAAAGGAACGCCACCATGCCGATGGTGATGTAGGGCCGCTTGAGGATGTCGGCCCAGACGAGCGGCCAGGACTGCAGGTCCAGCGCCAGCCACACGCAAAGATGCAGGGCGATATGGAAGAACCCGACCAGGCCAAGCGCACGGCGGTATCGGATCAGGGAAATCCCCGTCAGCCGCCGGAGCGGCGTGACCGCAAGCCCGGCCGTCAGGAACTGAAGCCCTGTCAGCCCCAGCCGCTGTTCAAGCGCCGCGATCGGCTCGACCCCCAACCCGCCAGTGGCCGCAAGCCAGAAGAACCAGGGCGCCGGGGCCATACCGATGACATAGACCGGCCAGACCGGCACGCGGCGCAGCGCGGCGTTGATTGGCCCGGCCACCCCCATCAGAAGAGCTTTTTCAGATCCATGCCCGCGTAAAGGCCCGCGACCTCTTCGGCATAGCCGTTGAACATCTGCGTGGGAACGCGCGGCGAGAACAGCCCGCCACCGATCCGCCGCTCGGTCGCCTGGCTCCAGCGGGGATGATCCACATCCGGGTTCACGTTGGAGTAAAAGCCGTACTCGTTCGGGGCGTAGGCGTTCCAACTGGTCAGCGGCTGGTCAGCGGTCAGCGTGATCCTGACCACCGACTTGATCGACTTGAAGCCGTATTTCCAGGGAACCACCAGCCGGATCGGCGCGCCGTTCTGGTTGGGCAGGTCCTTGCCGTAAAGACCTGTCGCAAGGATCGTCAGCGGATGCATCGCCTCGTCGAGCCTCAGCCCCTCGACATAGGGCCAGTCAAGGATGGGACTGCGCTGGCCCGGCATCTCCTCGGGGCGATGCAGCGTCTGAAAGGCAACGTATTTCGCGGATGGCTGGACGCCAACCCGGTTCAGCAGATCGGCCAGTTCGAAACCGACCCAGGGCACGACCATCGACCACGCCTCGACGCAGCGCAGCCGGTAGAGGCGTTCCTCAAGACTCACGCCAGACAGGATGTCGGCCAGGTCATAGGTCCCGGGCCTGTCCACCAGCCCGCCGATCTCGACCGCCCAGGGGTCGGTGGTCATCCTCCCGGCGTTGTGCCAAGGATCCTCCTTGCCGGTCCCGAACTCGTAGAAATTGTTGTAGCGGGTGATCTCGTCCCACGTGTTGGGCGCAAGCCCGTCTTCGTTGGCCCGGGCCCGCCCGGCAATCCCGGACAGGGCCAGCGCGCCAACTGCGGCCATCGCCTGCCGCCGGTCGAGATACGCCCCTTCGGATGTGACGTCCGACCATTTCAGGGTATTGCGCCAGCGGCCTGCCATGGGTCCTGTCCCTTTTTCGACTCCGTCCTCAGCGCAGAGCTAGGACACCCGCCGCGTCCGGCAAAGACAACTCGCCTCACAGCACCGTCAGCCCCCTGAACCGATTGCGGTTGTAACCTGCGGGATCAAACCTCGTCGAACCGCTTGAGTGCCGCTTCGAACTGCTTGTGGGCACGGGCCCTGGCAAGCCCCTCCGGCCCCGGATACACCGATGGATAAATCTCGTTCATCTGCACCGACGTCCCGTCGTCCTGCACGATCCGCACATGCCGGCGCCGCATTTCGCGCGGTTCGGCCACGCCGACCGAATGGGCGATGGTCTCGACCTCCTGGATCACCGCCCTGGCATAGGCCGCCACCCGGGTTTCCTTGTCCCCGACCACCAGACCCTTCTGAAGTGACGGGATATGCGTGGTGATCCCCGTCGGGCAGGTGTTGCGGTTGCATTTCAAAGCCTGGATGCAGCCCAGGCTGAACATGAAGCCGCGCGCCGACGTGACGAAATCGGCGCCAAGGCAGATCGCCCAGGCCACGTCGCCGGGGGCCACCAGCTTGCCGCTGGCGATGATGCGGATGCGGTCGTGCAAGCCCGCGAGGTTGCGCAGGTCCACCATGCGGATCAGCGCCTCGCGCAAGGGCAGGCCAACAAGGTCGATCAACGGCATGGGCGCCGCGCCGGTTCCCCCCTCGCCCCCGTCGACGGCGATGAAGTCGGGCGCGCTTTCCTCGCCCCGCCGCCGGATCTCGCGGAACAGGTCGAACCAGGGGTCGGCCGAACCGATGCAGCTCTTGATGCCGACCGGCTTGCCGGTCACCTCGCGAATATGGGCAATCAGGTCCAGCAGGTCTGCAAAATCATCAACCTCCCGGTGGCGGTTGGGCGAGATCGCGTCCAGCCCCATCGGCACGCCGCGGATGCGTGCGACCTCTTCGTCGATCTTGGCCGCGGGCAGGATGCCGCCCTTGCCGGGCTTTGCCCCCTGGGACAGCTTGATCTCGAACATCTTCACCTGCGGCAGCGCGGCCACTTCGCGCAGCTTGCCGTCGTCCAGATTGCCCGCTTGATCGCGCACGCCGAACTTGGCCGTGCCGATCTGATAGACCAGGTCGCAGCCCCCCTCCAGGTGGTAGGGCGCGAGACCGCCCTCGCCGGTATTCAGCCAGATGCCGGCCTTGCGCGCCCCCCGCGACAGCGCCCGCACCGCGGGTTTCGAGATCGCTCCATAGGACATGCCCGAGATGTTGAAGATCGAGGGCGCGGCATAGGGCTCGCGGCAATGGGGCCCGATCACCAGGGGTTCCGTCGATGCGTATTGATCGTCGAGCGGCGGGAAGACCGCATTCATGAAAATCGGCGTGCCCGGGATGTTCAGGTTACGGGTCGACCCGAAGGCAACCGTGTTCCCCTTGGCCTCGGAGGCGTTGTAGACCCAGTTGCGCTGCGCCCGGTTGAACGGCATCTCCTCGCGGTCCATGGCGAAGAAATATTGCCGGAAGAACTCGCCCAGCGTGGTGAAGAGACCCCGGAACCGACCGATCACGGGATAGTTACGCCGGATCGCGTCGCCGGTCTGGATGCGGTCGATGACGAACAGCACCAGGACGATCAGGAACAGCAGCCCCATGAACAGCGCAAAAGCCCCCGCCATGACCTGCAAAGCGTAGTAGGCCCAGCCCATGGCGCGATCTCCCTGCCTGCCCGGGTTGACCTCAATCAAGGAGGTCGGGTTCCCACTCGCTAGAGTGGCCGCGAGAGGGGCATCTGACAACCCCACGCCGACATCAAAGGGAGGAGACCATGAAAGCAATTTTTGCTGCCGTCGCACTTGCGCTGGCCGCTACCTCGGCCGGGGCCGAGGGCGTCGTCACCTATACCGTGGACCAGAGTTTCGACGACGTTGTCTTCGGCCTCGAAAACGCCGTCACCGGCCAGGGACTGGTGATCGACAGCGTCAGCCATACCGGCGACATGCTGGAGCGCACCAAGGGCGATGTCGGCTCGGACGTCACGATCTTTCTGAAGGCGGACATCTTCAGCTTCTGCTCGGCCTCGCTGTCGCGCAAGGTGATGGAGGCCGACCCGATGAACGTGCAGTTCTGCCCCTACGACATCTTCGTGCTGCAGATGCCCGACAGCCCCGACCAGACCACCATCGGTTTCCGCCAGTTCCCCGAAGGCCCGATGAAGGAGGTCGAGGCGCTGCTTGACGCGATCGCGCGCGAGGCCGTGGGGTTGGACTGACCACCGATCCGAACTCACGGATTTTCAAACGAAATCAACGCATCTTGATGTGACTTCGCGCGCGCCGCTGGCTTAGGGCGGCGCGCGGCATCGTCAAACCGCATCGGCGGAAATCCCCGGTCATCCAACCGCATCTTCCTTCCGTAGTCCGGCACGACCCGACCAACGGGTTCGTCTGAATGACAAGGAAGGGAACCATTCGATGCTTCGCAGAACTTTCATCGCGCTGACCGCTGCAACGATGCTGTCCACGCCCGCCCTCGCGGACAACCAAATGGGCAAGGACATCGTCGACACCGCCGTCGAGGCCGGCAGCTTCGGCACGCTGGTCGCCGCCGTCCAGGCCGCGGGCCTGGTCGAGACGCTGAAGGGCGAAGGCCCGTTCACCGTCTTCGCGCCGACCGACGAGGCCTTCGCCGCCCTGCCCGCGGGAACCGTCGACGAGTTGCTGAAACCCGAGAACAAGGACAAGCTGACCGCGATCCTCACCTACCACGTGGTGCCGGGCAAGGTGATGTCGGGCGATCTGTCCGATGGCATGACCGCCGCAACCGTCGAGGGCTCCGAGGTCACGATCGGTACCGAGGGCGGCGTCACCGTCCAGGGCGCGAACGTCACCGCCGCCGACATCGAGGCCTCGAACGGCGTGATCCACGTCATCGACCAGGTGATACTGCCCCCGTCCGCGATGTAACAGGGCAGAGCACGCCGCGGGCGGGTCCGACTGCCGCCCGCGGCCGCTAGAAAACGAGAACGCCCCACCTTGCGATGGGGCGTTCCGCTGCGGTGAGACGATGGCTCAGTGCAGCACCGCATCCTCGGGTTTGGGCCGGTTCGACCCAACTACCCGGTCACCGATGATCAGCCCGTCGGCCCCGGCGGTCACCGTCACTGTGTCCCCGTCGCGGACCTCGCCCGCCAGGATCATCTCGGCCAGCTTGTCCTGCAGGCTGCGCTGGATCACCCGCTTGAGCGGACGCGCGCCGTAGACCGGATCGTACCCCGCGTCTGCCAGCCACTTCTCGGCATCCGCGTCCAGATTCAGGGTGATGTTCCGCGCCGCCAGCCGTTTCTGCAACCGCCGCAACTGGATCTCGACGATCCCGGTCATGTCGTCCCGCGTCAGCCGGTCGAACACCACCATCTCGTCCAGACGGTTCAGGAACTCGGGTCGGAAGTGCATCCGCACCGCTTCCATCACGTCGCGCTTGGCGGCACTGGCATCGGCATCCTCGGGCAACTGGCTCAGCGCCTGGCTGCCGAGGTTCGAGGTCAGCACGATCAGCGTCTGCTTGAAGTCGACCGTGCGGCCCTGCCCGTCGGTCAGCACCCCGTCGTCCAGCACCTGCAACAGCACATTGAACACCTCCGGATGCGCCTTCTCGACCTCGTCGAACAGCACCACCTGGTAGGGGCGCCGACGGACGGCCTCGGTCAGCACGCCGCCCTCGTCATAGCCGACATAGCCCGGGGGCGCACCGATCAGACGGGCGACCGAGTGCTTCTCCATGAATTCGCTCATGTCGATGCGCACCATCGCCTGGTCATCGTCGAACAGGTATTCGGCCACGGCCTTGGTCAGCTCGGTCTTGCCGACGCCGGTGGGGCCGAGGAACAGGAAGCTGCCCAGCGGGCGGTTCTCGTCATTCAGCCCCGCGCGCGCGCGCCGCACCGCGTTCGCCACCGCCGTCACCGCCTGCCGCTGGCCGATCACGCGCCGGCCCAGTTCGTCTTCCATGCGAAGCAGTTTCTCGCGCTCGCCCTCCAGCATCTTCGAGGTCGGGATGCCGGTCCAGCGTTCCACGACCTGCGCGATCTGCTCGGGCCGCACGGCCTCTTCGACCAGCACGTCCTCTTCCTGGCTTTCGGCCTCGGCCAGCTGTTTTTCAAGCTGCGGGATCACGCCGTAGGACAGTTCCCCGGCCCGCGCCAGGTTGCCCTCGCGCTTGGCGTGGTCCAGTTCCGCCCGCGCCCGATCGAGTTGCTCCTTCAGATCGCGCGCGCTTTCCAGCTTGTCGCGCTCGGCCTGCCACTTGGCGGTCATCTCGGCCGATTTCTGGGTGAGGTCGGACAATTCCTTTTCCAGCTTCGCCAGACGTTCCTTCGAGGCCGCTTCGTCCTCCTTCTTCAGCGCCTCGGCCTCGATCTGCTTCTGCAGGATGTCGCGGTCGAGCGCGTCCAGTTCCTCGGGCTTCGAATCCACCTCCATCCGCAACCGGCTGGCGGCCTCGTCCATCAGGTCGATCGCCTTGTCGGGCAGGAACCGGTCGGTGATGTAGCGGTGGCTCAGCGTCGCCGCCGCGACCAGCGCCGAGTCGGAGATCCGCACGCCATGGTGAAGCTCGTACTTCTCCTTGATGCCGCGCAGGATCGACACGGTGTCCTCGACCGTGGGCTCCTCGACGAACACCGGCTGGAACCGGCGGGCAAGGGCCGCGTCCTTTTCCACATGCTTGCGGTACTCGTCCAGCGTGGTCGCGCCGATGCAGTGCAACTCGCCGCGGGCCAGCGCGGGCTTGATCAGGTTGGCGGCATCCATCGCGCCTTCGGACTTGCCGACACCGACCAGCGTGTGCATCTCGTCGATGAACAGGATGATCTCACCGGTGGCGGCAGTGATCTCGTTCAGGATCGACTTCAGCCGCTCCTCGAACTCGCCGCGGTATTTCGCGCCCGCGATCAGCGCGCCCATGTCCAGCGCCATCAGCCGCTTGTTCTTCAGGGATTCGGGCACGTCGCCGTTCACGATGCGCAGCGCCAGCCCCTCGGCGATGGCGGTCTTGCCGACGCCGGGCTCGCCGATCAGCACGGGGTTGTTCTTGGTCCGGCGCGACAGCACCTGCATCGCGCGGCGAATCTCCTCGTCGCGGCCGATGATCGGGTCGATCTTGCCCTGTTCCGCCATCTCGGTCAGGTCGCGGGCGTATTTCTTCAGCGCGTCATAGCCTTCCTCGGCGCTGGCCGAGTCGGCGGTGCGGCCCTTGCGGATGTCGTTGATCGCGGCGTTCAGGTTCTGCGCCGTCACCGCGCCCGCATCCAGCGCGTCCTTGGCCTTGGACGGCACCATCGCCAGAGCCATCAGGATGCGTTCGATGGGCACGAAGGAATCGCCTGCCTTTTTGGCCAGTTTCTCGGCCTCGTCCAGAACCCGGCCGGTGGTCTGGTCCAGATATGTCTGGCCCGCATCGCCGGTGACCTTGGGCACCTTCGCCAGCGCGCCATCGACGGCCTCGACAACGCGCTCGGGCGCGCCGCCAGCGCGGCGGATCAGGTTGGACGCCATCCCCTCGGGATCATCCATCAGCGCTTTCAGCAGGTGTTCGGGCGCAAGCCGCTGGTGGCTTTCCCGCATCGCGATGGTCTGGGCGGCCTGAAGAAACCCGCGCGACCGTTCCGTGAACTTTTCCAGGTTCATCGGTAGTCTCCTTTTGCAAAGCGCCCGTCCGTCGCGGTGCCTGACTTGCAGCGCACCCTCGGTCGCGGGCCTCGATGGACAATGTGGGAGAACCCCCAACCCGTTGCAAGAGTGCCACAACGCATTGTCGCGCTGGACGTGCGCAGCCCCCCGGCCTAGGTAGGCGTCACGCTTCCCGGAGGATCAAAGATGCCCGATGACCGACTGATCGTCGCCCTCGATGTACCCGACGCCCATTCGGGGCTGGCCCTCGCCACGCGCATCGGCGACGCGGTCTCGTTCTACAAGATCGGGCTGGGGATGCTGACCGGCGGGGGGCTGGCGCTTGCCCAGGAACTCAAGGACGAGCACGGCAAGCGTATTTTCCTGGACATGAAGCTGTTCGACATCGGCGCGACGGTCGAGGCGGCGGTTCGGGGCCTTGCCCGGTTCGATCTCGACTTCCTGACCGTTCATGGCGACCCCCATGTGGTGCGCGCGGCGCGTGAGGGCGCGAGCGGTTCGGAGATGAAGATCCTGGCGGTCACGATCCTGACCTCGCTCGACCGCGCCGATCTGGATGCCAGCCTGATCCGGCCGGGCGACATCCGCGAGATCGTGGCCGAACGCGCGATCCGGGCGCTCGAGGCCGGGGCGGACGGGCTGATCGCCAGCCCGCAAGAAGCGAAGATGTTGCGCGCGCTGCCGCAATCCAAGGGCAAGCTGATCGTCACCCCCGGCGTGCGTCCCGCGGGCGCCGAGATCGGCGACCAGAAGCGGGTTGCAACCCCGGCCCAGGCCATCGCCGAGGGTGCCGATCACATCGTGGTCGGCCGCCCCGTCTGGCAGGCCGCCGATCCGCGTACCGCCGTGCGCGCCGTGCTGGCCGAATTGCCCTGAGCCCTCAGTCCTCGTTGATGTCGCGGTGCCAGACCTTGACCTGCCCCTGGCGCACGCCAAGCGCAACCCGCAGCACCAGCCAGGACGCCAGCGAGACCAGCGCGAAGGCCAGCACCAGCCACGGCCAGGCCAGGACCAGACCCAGCCACATCGCGATGCCCACGACCGCCGCGCCCACCGCAAAGCCGAGAAACACGTAGGCCGGCGCGATCATTTCGAGAATTGCAAGAACGACGGCGCCGGCCAGCCAGACCCACCAGATCTCGAGGATCATCAGCCCCGCCCCTTCAGCATCCGGAAGGCATCCGTGAAGGCGTCCAGCGCGTGGGCGGGCACGATGATCGTCTGCTTGCCCTGCCCTTCGCCCACCTTGGTCAGCGCCTCGACCTGCTTCAGCGCGACCTGGTATTGCGCCGCCTCGATTCCGTGCTCGGCGATCGCCTGGGCCACCACCTGCGTGGCATAGGCCTCGGCCTCGGCGGTGACACGCCGCGCCTTGGCCGCCTGCTCGGCGGCATAAAGTTCGGCATCTGCATGCAGTTCGACCGCACGCTTCTTGCCCTCGGCCTCGGTCACCTGCGCCCGGCGCGCGCGCTCGGCATTCAACTGCTGCAGCATCGCGTCACGGGTCTGCTGGTCCAGGTTCACGTCCAGCACCTCGGCCCGAGTCACCTCGATGCCCCAGCCGTCGACCGCATCCGCCACGCTGGACTTGATCGTCCCGATCAGCTGCGCCCGGTTCGACTGGACCTCGTCCAGTTCCATCTTGCCGATCTCGGCCCGCACGATGCCCGCAACCGTCGTCGCGATGGCGCCGTCCACGTCGCGGATGCGATAGACGGTCTTTTCCGGTTCGAGGATGCGGTAGAAGACGCTGGTCTCGACCTGCACCAGAACGTTGTCCGCGGTGATCGCATCCTGGCTGGCATTGGGAAGCTGTCGTTCCAGAACCGAGATCCGGTGCGCCACCTTGTCGAGGAACGGCACGATGATGTTGATCCCCGGCCCCAGCACCGACCGCAGCCTGCCGAACCGTTCGACCACGTGCTTTTCAGATTGCGGCACGATCCGCACCCCCAGCATGACGCTGAGGATGATGAAGGCCGCCAGAAGGAGAATAACGAGATTGCCGCCGATCAGCCCGGCGAGAAAGTCTTCCAGCGTCATCTGCCCGTCCTCGTGAATCCGTTGTCATTATGCGCCGCCCGGACACCATGCGGAAGCCCTTGCCCCGCGCGCGCGGCCGCGTGCATCATGGCATGCGACCTTGCCGGAATTGTGCAACAACCGTGTCACCCGTGGAACCGGCGCGATGCCCGCCCTCTGCCGCGATTGCCTGACCGTCTTTCAGACCGGACGCCGTTGCCCGGCCTGCGGCCGACCGCGGGTGATCGCCCATCCAGAACTGTTCGAACTCACGATTGCGCACATGGATTGCGACGCCTTCTATGCGGCGGTGGAAAAGCGCGACAATCCCGAACTGCGCGACAAGCCGGTGATCGTCGGTGGCGGGCGCCGGGGCGTGGTCTCGACCGCCTGCTATCTTGCCCGAATCCGGGGGGTGCGCTCGGCCATGCCGATGTTCAAGGCGCTCGATCTCTGCCCCGAGGCCGTGGTGGTGAAGCCCCGCGGCGGCGCCTATGCCGAGGCATCCCGCGCGATCCGCGCGCTGATGGAAGACCTGACGCCCGCGATCGAGCCGCTGGCGCTCGACGAGGCGTTTCTCGACCTCACCGGCACCATGCGCCTGCACGGCGCGCCGCCAGCGTTGCTGCTGGCACGGCTGGTGAAGCGGATGGAGGAAGAACTGGGCCTTTCGGGCTCGATCGGACTGTCGCACAACAAGTTCCTCGCCAAGCTCGCCTCCGACCTCGACAAGCCGCGCGGTTTCGCCGTGATCGGCCGGGCCGAGACCGAGGATTTCCTCGCCGACCGGTCGGTTGGCCTGATCTGGGGTGTTGGCCAGACCGGCAGGGCTGCGCTGGAACGCGCGGGGATCCGCACCTTCGCCGACCTCAGGCGCTGGCAAAAGCAGGATCTGATGGCACGTTTCGGGTCGACGGGGGATCGTCTCTGGCACCTCGCACGCGGCCAGGATTCCCGCCGCGTCTCGCCGAATGCGCCGGTGAAAAGCATCTCGAACGAGACCACATTCGCCGAAGACATCTCGGACCCCGATCTCCTTGACGGACATATCTGGCGCATGGCCGAAAAGGTTTCCGACCGGGCCAAGGCCAAGGGACGGGCCGGCCGCGTCGTCGTGCTGAAGCTCAAGCGGGCGGACCACCGGCTCTTGACCCGGCGCCATGCGCTGGCCGAGCCGACCCAGTTTGCCGACCGCATCTACCGCGAAGCCCGGGCCCTGTTCGACCAGACGGGCGAGACGGGGCCATTCCGGCTGATCGGCGTGGGGCTGTCGGACATCGTTCCGGCGACACAGGCGGATCTCTCGGGCGACCTTCTCGACCCGCAGGCAGCCGTCCGCGTCGGGGCGGAGCGGGCGAGCGACACGATTCGCGCGCGATTCGGCGCGCGGGCGATTCTCAAGGGCCGCGCGCTGCGCTGACAATCCGTACCCGGACTTCAGTGAAATGAGTTTCCACCCATCCTGGGCAAGACCTCTGGCCCCTCACTCGGCGGCGAGCGGCACTTCACCGGCCCGGCCGATCTCTGCCAGATCGGCGACGATCGAGGCCATCACCCGGCGGAAATCGTCGAAATCACGGCTTGGCCGAACCTCGGCCTCGTCCATGTAGAGCGATCGGTCCACCTCGACCTGCACCGCATGCTGTCGCCGCGCGGGCCGGCCATAGCGCTGGGTGATATAGGCCCCGGCAAAGGGCGCGTTCCGCCCGACCCGGAAGCCGGCCGCCGCAAAGGCCGCCTCGACCCGGTCGACCACGTCGGCCGCGGCCGATGCCCCGAACCGGTCGCCGAGCACCACGTCGGGACGGCGTTTGCCACCCGAGGTGATGCTTTCGATCGCCTCGCGCGGCATCGAGTGGCAATCGATCAGGATCGATTCGCCGAACCGCACCTGTGCCTCGTCCACCAGCGCCTGAAGCCGATCGTGATAGGGACGCCAGCAGGTCGCGATCCGGGTCTCGGCCTCGGCCAGACCGATCTTGCCGTTGTAGATTGCCCGCCCGTTCGCGACGACGCGCGGGATCACGCCAAGCCCCGAACTGATCCGCGGGTTATGCCCCGCAAGCCGCGCCCCCTCGATCACGGCCGGATCCAGTTCCTCGGCCGCCCGATTCAGGTCGACATAGGCGCGCGGCGCGTTGGCCGCGATCAGCGGCGCACCGTGCACCGGCGCGTCGGCAAAGAGAATATCGACGAAGGCATCTTCGGACGAACGGATCGCGCGCTCGTCCAGCACCGTCTGGCGGAGGAACGTCCAAGGGTAATCGCGCCCGCTATGGGGCGAGGAAAACACCACGCTCGTGGTCGGCCGATCCGGCCGGAACAACCTGTAGGCGCACACCGTCCAGCATCCTCCTTCGGAACGTTTATAGCGGCGATTCCGCGCGTACCGAAAGCCCTTGAACCGCTTTCCGACTCCTTTTATAGACCTGCGGACCGACGCGGTCCCGCCCGCGTCCGTTTTCTTTCGGACTGGCGGGATCGGGACGGCACCGGGCGGTTAGCTCAGCGGTAGAGCACTACGTTGACATCGTAGGGGTCACTGGTTCGATCCCAGTACCGCCCACCATCGAATTCCCTGCCTTCGGGCAGACCGCGAAACAACCAGGCGCACCGACGCGCCGCGACATGAGGAGAAGGCCGATGAAGGTCCGCAACTCGCTCCGCTCGCTGAAGCAGCGTCACCGCGATTGCCGCGTTGTGCGCCGCAAGGGGCGTGTCTACGTCATCAACAAGACCCAGCGCCGCTACAAGGCCCGCCAGGGCTGAGCCAAAGCGCCCAAATGATCAGCGACATCGCCCCGGCCCATTGCCGGGGCGGTTTTCTTTTCCTCGGCTGCATTTACCCGCCCTTCCCCGGCTGCTATCGCAGAACTGTCATACCGCTCCGGCACAACGAAGCGCGGCGGACGAGAGGCAGAGGCAGGCGATGACGACACCGAACGGGCACGGCGACAGACAGCACCCCTACGAGACGCTCGACCGGGCGAGCCGCGCACTGGCGGCGCGGCTTATCGGGGGCAGTTCGCCTACGGCGGCCGCCGCGGCCTGGGCCGACTGGGCCATCCATCTCGCACGCGCGCCGGGCCGCCAGCTCGAACTGGCCGAACACGGCATGCGAACGGCGTGGAAACTGGCCACCTACACGGCAACGGGCGGGCAAGGCGATGCGCCCTTCGCGCCCCGGCCGGGCGACAACCGCTTTGACCATCCCGGCTGGGACATGCCGCCCTTCAGCCTGTGGAAGCAGGGCTTCCTTGCCAGCCAGGACTGGTGGGACCGCGCCGCAGAACCCGCCCGCGGCACGTCCCGGCACAATGCCGACCGCGTGGCCTTCATGGCACGCCAGACGCTGGATCTGGTCTCGCCATCGAACTGGGTCCCGACCAATCCCGAGATCCTGCAGAAGACCGTCAAGGCGGGCGGCGCGAACCTTGTCCGGGGGGCGACGCGGTTCGCCGAAGACGCTGCCGCCCTGCTGTCCGGGGAAACCCCGGTACTGCATGGCGACTATGAGGTCGGCCGGAACCTCGCCTGCACACCGGGCGAGGTGGTCTATCGCAACGACCTGTTCGAACTGATCCAGTATGCGCCGACCACCGACAAGGTGCATCCCGAGCCGGTGCTGATCGTGCCCGCCTGGATCATGAAATACTACATTCTCGACCTGTCCCCCGAGAACTCGCTGATCCGCTATCTTGTCGGACAGGGGTTTACCGTGTTCGCGATGTCCTGGGTCAATCCGACCGCGGCGCATCGCGACGTGTCGCTGGACGACTACCGTCGGCTGGGGGTGATGGCGGCGATCGACGCGGTCAGCCGGATCGTGCCCGGCCCACGCATCCATGCCTGCGGCTATTGTCTCGGCGGCACGATCCTTGCCATCGCGGCAGCGACCATGGCGCGCGAGGTCGACGACCGGCTGGCGTCGATCACGTTGCTGGCGGCGCAGACCGATTTCACCGAGGCGGGGGAACTCATGCTGTTCCTCGACGAAAGCCAGGTGGCCTTCCTGGAAGACATGATGTGGGACCAGGGCTATCTGGACCAGAACCAGATGGCGGGCGCCTTCCGCGCGCTGCGGGCCGAGGAACTGATCTGGTCGCGCTCCGTCCGGCGTTATCTGCTGGGCGAGGACGAGCCGCAATTCGACATCTCGGTGTGGAACGCCGACGCTACACGCATGCCCGCGCGGATGCACGCGCAATACCTGCGGGCGCTGTTCATGGAGAACCGCCTGACCGCGGGCCGGTTTGCGGTCGATGGCCGCGTGATCGCACTCAAGGATATCGAGGCTCCGATGTTCGTCCTCGGAACCGAGAAGGACCATATCGCGCCTTGGCAATCGGTCTACAAGGCAACGCTGTTCACCGAGAACGAACTGACCTTCGTGCTGACCAGGGGCGGCCATAACGGCGGCATCCTGTCCGAACCCGGTCACAAGGGGCGGCACTACCGGATCGGGCACCGGACCCGGGACAAGAGCTACATGGATCCCAAGACCTGGTTTCAGCACCACCCCCCGCAGGAGGGGTCGTGGTGGCCGGAATGGGCAGCCTGGCTTGCCTCGAAAAGCGGTGCGGCTGACGTGCCTTCGCCCGCGATGGGCGCCCCCGAGGCCGGCCTGCCACCTCTCGGCCCGGCGCCGGGGATGTACGTTTTCCAGAAATAGCGCGGCCATTCACGCACCCGGGTCAACGGCGCGAAGACCCCGGCGGCAACATTCCTGATTGGTCCGCAAAGCAGAGATCGACACTCGATGCCTGCAAGTCCGGCGCCTCAGCCGTAGCTGCGCTGGTCGTCTATGACCTTGCCATCATTCGGCAGGCTGCCCGGCGGCACGAGTTCCACCTTGCCTTTGAGCTTGAGCACGGCCGCGACGCTCGCCTCATACGGAGCGGGGTCCGTCGCCGTCGTTTCGAGTTGAACGGTCATCGTGTCCATCTCGTCCTCGCGGCCCGCGATCACCCGGGCCCTCGCCACGTCGGGGTGGCGGGCGACGAGGTCGGCCACCTGTTCTGGGCGGACGAACATGCCCTTGATCTTGGTGGTCTGGTCCGCGCGGCCCATCCAGCCCTTGATCCGCATGTTGGTGCGCCCGCAGGGGGATATCCCCGGCAGCACGGCGGACAGATCGCCGGTGGCAAAGCGGATCAGCGGATAGTCGGGGTTGAGCGAGGTCACCACCACCTCGCCCACCTCGCCATCCGGCACCGGGTCGCCGGTGCCGGGGCGCACGATCTCGACGACCACTCCCTCGTCGACAATCATCCCCTCCATCGCGGGGCTTTCATAGGCGACATTGCCCAGATCGGCGGTGGCATAGCATTGCAGGACGGAAATCCCCCGATCCGCGTATTCCTGCCGCAGCGACGGGAAAAGCGCCCCGCCCGACACCGCAGCCCGGCGAATACGCGACAGGTCAAGCCCCATCTCGTTGGCCTTGTCGAGGATGACCTTGAGGTAATCCGGGGTCCCGGCATAGGCGGTCACGCCGACGTCATGGGCGGCGCGGGCCTGCAATTCGGTCTGGCCGGTGCCGGCGGGCAAAACGGCGGCACCCACCGCGCGGGCGGCGTTCTCGAACATCATTCCCGCAGGCGTCAGGTGGTAGCCGAAGCAGTTCTGCACGATGTCGCCTTCGCCGATCCCGCAGGCATGAACGAAGCGGCCGAGCCGCCACCAGTTGGTCGAGACGCAACCGGGTTCGTAGATCGGCCCGGGCGACTGGAAGACGTGGTCAAAGCCCGACGCCGGCCAGACGGTATAGCCGCCAAAGGGCGGGTGCGCCGCCTGGGCGCCCGTCAGCGCCGACTTGCGCAGGACCGGCAGCGTCGCCAGCGCCTCGCGCCCGGTGACCGAGTCCGGGTCGACTTCGGCCAGAGCCTTGGCATAGCCCGGCAGGGCCTTGGCCGCCGCGATCTGGGCGGGCAGGCACTGGGCCAGCGAGGCGGCGCGCTCGTCCGCCGAGCGCGTCTCGAGATCGTCGAAATGGGCGGTCATGGGATGTCCTTCCGGTCGCGGTTCGGGATCGCACAAAGGGTGCGCCGGGCCGCAGCCCGCGTCAACTGAGCCACCGCTTGCGGCGGCGATAGGACCGCACGTCGCGAAAGCTCTTGCGCCCCGTGTCGGACATGCCGAGGTAGAATTCCTTGACGTCCGGGTTCTCGCGCAAGTCCGCCGCGGGCCCGTCCATCACGATACGTCCGGATTCCAGGATATAGCCGTAATGGGCATAGCGCAGCGCCACGTTGGTGTTCTGCTCGGCCAGAAGAAAGGTCACCCCCTCGTTCTCGTTCACCGATTTCACGATCTCGAAGATCTGTTCGACAAGCTGCGGCGCCAGCCCCATGGACGGCTCGTCCAGCAGGATCGTCTCGGGGCGCGACATCAGCGCCCGGCCGATGGCCGTCATCTGCTGTTCACCGCCCGAGGTATAGCCCGCCTGGGATTTCCGCCGCTCCTTGAGGCGGGGGAAATAGGCATAGACCATCTCGAGGTCGGCCTGGATCGCGGCCTTGCCGTCGGTGCGGGTATAGGCCCCGGTCAAGAGGTTGTCCTCGACGGTCAGGTGCTCGAAGCAGTGCCGCCCCTCCATCACCTGGATCACGCCCAGCTTGACCAGATCCGAGGGGCCCAGATCCTGCACCCGTTCGCCGCGATAGAGGATCGAGCCCTTGGTGACCTCGCCCCGTTCGCTGTGCAACAGGTTCGAGATCGCCTTGAGAGTCGTCGTCTTGCCCGCCCCGTTGCCCCCCAACAGCGCGGTGATGCCCCCCTTGGGCACCGAGAGCGAGACGCCCTTCAGCACGAGGATCACGTGGTTGTAGATCACCTCGATGTTGTTCACTTCGAGAAGTGTCTCTTGGGTTCGGCCTGCGTCAAGCATCCCCGGGCGGTCCCTTCGAATTCCGGAAAACCCCGGCGCGGGCATCACGGCCCGCGCCGGAACGTGTCAGCTCACTCGCAGCGCAGCGACAGGTTGTTCTCGGCGACGTAGGCCATCGAGTCCTGTTCGACGAGCGGCGCGATGACCTCGTCATCGGGCGCGATATAATCGGTCAGCGCGACCCATTTGCCCTCGGCGGCATTCCACTGCTGGACGATGCCCATGCCCGAGCCGCCATGTTCAGCGCAGGTGACGCCGAATTCCGGCCCGATCCCCGGGGCGCCCAGGGCTTCCATGCTGGCGGCCGTCATCTCCAGCGCTTCCATGCCGTCGCGCATCATCTCGGCGGTGATGTCGGGGGTTCCGTGGATTTCCTGCGCCTTCTTGGCCGCCTCGACCGCCAGCATCGCGGCGTACATGCCCCTTGTATAGAGCACCTTGCCCACGTTCGAACCGTCGCCCGCGGCCAGGCCCTTGGCATGGACATGGGTCCTGATATCCTCGAACACCGGGTAATCGGCGATCCGGTTCATGTTCAGCGACTTGTAGCCATTGGCCGCGGCACCCGCCGGCGACACGTCATGTTCGGCGCCCGCCCACCAGTTGCCGATGAAGTTCTCCATCGGGAAACGGATGTTGGCGGCCTCCTGCACGGCGACCTGGTTCATCACGCCCCAGCCCCACATCAGCACGACATCGGGCCGTTCACGGCGGATCTGCAGCCATTGCGATTTCTGCTCCTGGCCGGGGCTGTCCACCGGGAGCAGGGTCAGGGTATAGCCATGCTTGGCGGCCAGCGCCTCGAGCGTCGGGATCGGCTCCTTGCCATAGGCCGAGTTGTGGTAGAGCAGCGCGATCTTCTTGCCTTCGAGGCTGCCGCCGTTCTCGTCCAGCAGGTAGTTGATCGCCACCGAAGCGGCGTCCCAGTAATTGGCGGGGTAGTTGAACACCCACTCGAACACCTTGCCGTTCGCGGCCGAGGTGCGGCCATAACCCATGGTGTGCAGCGGGATCTTGTCCGCCGAGACCTTCGGGATAAGCTGATAGGTGATACCGGTCGAGAGCGGCTGGTAGATCAACGCGCCTTCGCCCTTGGTCGCCTCGTAGCACTCGACCCCCTTCTCGGTGTTGTAGGCGGTCTCGCATTCGATCACCCGCGCCTTGACGCCGCCGATGCCGCCGTCGCGCTCGTTCATCAGGGTGAAATAGTCCTGGTAGCCGTCCGAAAACGGGATGCCGCCCGCGGCGAAGGGCCCGGTGCGATAGCTGAGATCGGGGAAAACGAGATCGGCCAGCGCCGGGCCCGCGGCCATCAGGGCGCCCAGCGCCACGGATGCCAGTTTCAGTTTCATGATGTCTCCTCCCATGAGTTCAGTCCGTTGCCGGGTTGGCCCGGCTTTCGCGCGTCTCCCCGTTCCCTAGTGCGGGAACGGCCAAAGCCTCAGTTTCTCCTTGCCGATCCGCCAGAGCTGCGCCAGCCCGTGCGGTTCCGCGATCAGGAAGACGATGATGAGCGCCCCCACGATCATCAACTCGATATGGGCCGCAAGGTCCGTGGGCCAGCCCAAGGTACCAACCAGCACGTTCTTGAGAAGCACCGGCAACAGCACCAGGAACGCCGCCCCCGCGAAGCTTCCGAATATCGATCCCAGCCCCCCGATGATCACCATGAACAGGATCAGGAAGGATTTCTGGATTCCGAACGCCTCGCCCACCTCGACCGCGCCAAGATAGACCGCGAAGAACAGGGCGCCCGCGATGCCGATGTAAAAGGACGACACCGCAAAGGCGGTCAGCTTGGCCTTGAGCGGGTTCACCCCGATGATCTCGGCCGCGATGTCCATGTCGCGGATCGCCATCCAGGACCGCCCGATCGTGCCGCGCGTCAGGTTCCGTGCAACCCATGCCAGCACCATCACGAACAGCAGGCAGACCAGGTATTTCGCCCAGGCCTCGGTATTGGGGCCGGTCACGGCGATGCCGAAGACGGTGCGTTCGGGCGCCGAGATCTGGCCCGAGGCCGAATAGTTGTAGAACCACGGCACCTTGTTGAAGAGCCAGACCAGGAAGAACTGCGCCGCCAGTGTCGCCACCGCGAGGTAGAACCCCTTGATCCTGAGGCTGGGCAGCCCGAACAGCACCCCCACAGCCGCCGTGATGAACCCCGCGGCGATCACGTGCAGGATGATGCTGACATCGGGAAATGCAGTCATCAGCTTGTAGCAGGAATAGGCCCCCACAGCCATGAAGCCGCCGGTACCCAGGCTGACCTGCCCGCAATAGCCGGTCAGGATGTTCAGACCGATCGCCGCGATCGCGTAGATCAGGAATGGCACCAGGATCGCGTTGGCCCAGTAGCTGTCGACGAAAAAGGGGATCACCGCGAAGGCGACCATAAGGACCGCGTAATAGCGATAGCGGTCGAACCGGATCGGAAAGGTCTGGCTGTCGTCCACGTAGGACGTCTTGAAGTCTCCGGCCTCGCGGTAGAACATCTCAGGCGATCTCCCTCGTCAAATGGCGCCGCCGCGATGCGCGCAGGCGCACCGGTTTCAGGTCCGGACGCTTGCCGCCGACGATCCGGACCCAGCACAACATTCCCGCAAGGAAGCCCGCAAAGGCGAGAACGGCGTAGGCGGCCGGCATCCAGGCCGCATCGTTCAGCGACGTCACGGCGAGGAAGGAAAAGGCGTAGAAGAATCCCCACCCGATGACGCAGGCGATGGCAAAGAACTTGTGCATGGTCAGACCCTTTCGATGATCTTCTCCCCGAACAGGCCCTGCGGCCTGAACACGAGGAAGATTAGGGCGAGGACATAGGCGAACCAGTTTTCGGTCGCGCCACCGATCATCGGGCCGATGGTGAATTCGAACAGCTTTTCGCCCACCCCGATGATAAGCCCGCCGACGATGGCGCCCGGAATAGAGGTGAAACCGCCCAGCATCAGCACCGGCAATGCCTTGAGCGCGATCAGCGACAGGCTGAACTGCACGCCGGATTTCGCGCCCCACATGATGCCCGCCACCAGCGCGACAAAGCCCGCGATGGACCACACCAGCACCCAGATGAACCGCAGCGAGATGCCGACCGACAGCGCCGCCTGGTGGTCGTCGGCCACCGCGCGCAACGCCCGGCCCTGCTTGGAATACTGCGAGAACAGCGTCAGCGAGATCACCAGGACCGCTGCCACCAGCGCCGCCACGATATCCAGCTTGTCGACGAAGAAGCCGTAGAACCCCTCGCCCCCCAGCACGGCCGATTTCTCCTCGACCCAGAGGCTTGCGCCCTGCGGCAGGCCCACGTCCAGCGTCTTGACGTCGGCCCCCCACATCACGTCGCCGAAGCCTTCCAGGAAATAGGCAAGCCCGATGGTGGCCATGAACAGGATGATCGGCTCCTGGTTCACCAGGTGTTTCAGGATGAACCGCTCGATCGCGATGGCGAGCAGGATCATCACCCCGACCGTCAGCAGGATCGCCAGGATCGCCGGCATCTGCCATCCGAAATGGTGCACATCCGTCCCGAGCGTCGCGTTGATGAGATGCGCAAACGGGATCTGCCCCTCCTGCAACCCCACCAGCGTCAGCGCCGCGAACAGCGCCAGCACGCCTTGGGCGTAGTTGAAGATGCCCGACGCCTTGAAGATCAGCACGAAGCCCAGCGCAACCAACGCGTAGAGCACGCCCGCCATCAGCCCGTTGATCATCACCTCGACGGCAAAAAGAAACTGGTCCGGCATCATCGGGTCTCCTTCCGGCGGCGGGCGCAGCCAAGGCACTCAGTCATGGCTGACCCCCAGATAGGCGGCGATCACTTCGGGGTTGGCGCGCACCTCGTCGGGCGGGCCGTCGCCGATCTTCTTGCCGTAGTCCATGACCACGACCCGGTCGGACAGGTCCATGACCACGCCCATGTCGTGCTCGATCAGCACGATGGTGGTGCCGAATTCGTCGTTCACGTCGAGGATGAAGCGGGACATGTCCTCCTTCTCCTCGACATTCATGCCCGCCATCGGCTCGTCCAGCAGCAGAAGCCGCGGTTCGGCCGCCAGCGCGCGCCCCAGTTCCACCCGCTTTTGCAGACCATAGGGCAGCCGGCCCACCGGCGTCTTGCGGATGTGCTGGATTTCGAGGAAGTCGATGATCTTCTCGACCGCCGCGCGGTGCTCGGACTCCTCGCGTTGCGCCTTGCCCCACCACATCGCCTGCGAGAAAAGCCCCGATTTCATCCGGGTGATGCGGCCCGTCATGATGTTGTCGAGCGTCGACATACCCGAGAACAGCGCGATGTTCTGGAAGGTCCGCGCGATCCCCTGCTGCGCGACCTGATAGGGCCGCATCTGCGGACGCTTCCTGCCCTCGAACCAGACCTCGCCCTCGGACGGCGTATAGAAGCCCGAGATGACGTTCAGCATCGAAGACTTGCCCGCGCCGTTCGGCCCGATGATCGCGCGGATCTCGCCTTCGCGGATGTCGAAGGAGATATCCTTGATCGCCACCACGCCGCCGAAGCGCAGCGTGATGTGTTTCAACTCCATCAGCACGCCCCCGATGGTGCGGCCGTCCTCGGTGACGTAGGGTTCAACACTGGCGATGTTCATGCGGCCACCTGCCCGGCCTGCGTCGGCGCCTTTACCTTCGCATCCCTGATCTGCAGCGTCGCCCGGATCTTGCCCTTGCGGCCATCCTCGTAGGTGACCTCGGTCTCGGTATAGACGCTGTCGGACCCGTCATAGAGGGCCGTCACCAGGTCGCCGAACTTCTCGGCGATGATGTTGCGGCGGACCTTGCGGGTGCGGGTCAGTTCGCCGTCGTCGGCGTCCAGTTCCTTGTGCAGGATCAGGAAGCGGTGGATCTGGCAGCCCGACAGCATCGGGTCCTCGGCCACCGACCGGTTCACTTCCTCGACATGGGCCTGGATCGTGTCCAGCACGCGGGGGTGGCCGGCCAGTTCCTGGTAGCTGGCATAGGCGATGTTGTTGCGCTCCGCCCAGTTGCCCACCGCCGTCAGGTCGATGTTGATAAAGGCCGTGCACATCTCGCGGCCCGCGCCAAAGACCACGGCCTCGAGGATGTCGGGATAGAATTTCAGCTTGTTCTCGACGTATTTCGGCGCGAAGAGGCGGCCGTCGGCCATCTTGCCCACGTCCTTGGCCCGGTCGATGATCCGCAGGTGCCCGGTGCCTTCCTCGAAGAACCCGGCATCGCCGGTGGCCACCCAGCCCTCCGGGTCCTTGGTGGACGCGGTCGACTCGGCGTTCTTGTAGTATTCGACGAATGTGCCGGGCGAGCGGTAGAACACCTCGCCGTTCTCGGCGATCTTCACCTCCACCCCCGGCGACGGCACGCCGACCGTGTCCGACCGGACCTGCCCATCGGGCTGCTGGGTGATGAAGACCGATGCCTCGGTCTGGCCGTAAAGCTGTTTGAGGTTGATCCCCAGCGAGCGGTAGAAATCGAAGATCTCGGGGCCGATCGCCTCTCCGGCGGTATAGGCCACGCGGATGCGCGACAATCCCAGCGTGTTCTTGAGCGGCCCGTAGACCAGCACGTCGCCCGTCCGGTACTCGAAATAGTCCCGCAGGGGCTGCGGGTAGAGGTTCAGCAGCGGCCCGCGCGCCTTGAAGTATTTCCGCGCCTCGATGGGATGACGCAACCGCACGAAAAAGCCGCGCACTGCATTCTCGACGATGGTCTCGACGGCAAAGCCGATCCCCATGGCATAGCGGTAGATCCAGCGCGCCCGACGCCTCAGCGTCGGCCTGGACTGCTGCCTGCGGTAGCGCGGCATCCCGTAGGTCTCGCCCGTGCCCTTGGCGAACTCCATGAAATGGTGGAACAGCGCGTGTTTCAGGTCGCCCGCATCCTCCATCCGGATCATCACGTTGGTCAGCATCGTCTCGAAGATGCGCGGCGGCGCGAAGAAGTAGGTGGGCCCGATCTCGCGCAGGTCGGTCATCATCGTGTCGGGGCTTTCGGGGCAGTTCACGCAGAACCCGGCCACCATCGCCTGTCCGATCGAGAAGATGAAATCGCCCACCCAGGCCATCGGCAGATAGGCAAGCACCTCCTCGTCCTGGCCCAGATTGTCGAACGCGACCGAGGCCTTGGCCGTCTCGATGATGTTGCGGTTCGACAGCACAACGCCCTTGGGCTTGCCGGTGGTGCCGGAGGTGTAGAGCATCACGCAGGTCGAGTCCCAGGTGAGTTCGGCGATCCGCCGCTCCAGCTCCGGCTCCAGCCGGGCGTGGGCGACGCGCCCCTCTTCCTCGATGTCCTTCAACCAGTTCAGGTGCGTGTGATCATATTTCCGCATGCCTCGATTGTCGTTGTAGAGAACATGCTCGATCTGGTGGACGCGGTCCTGGACCTCGATGACCTTGTCCACCTGCTCCTGGTCGCCGCAGACGACGAAACGGGCGCCGCAATGGTCCAGCACATAGGCCATCTCTTCGGCCACCGCATCCTGGTAGAGCGGCACCGGGATCGCGCCGCACATCTGCGCGGCAACCATGGCCCAGTAATGCGCAGGCCGGTTGCGTCCGATGACCGCGACGTATTCGCCGCGCTCGATTCCCAGCGCGAGCAGACCCATGGCGGTCGCGCGGATTTCATCGTTGGCCTCGGCCCAGGTCCAGCACTGCCAGATGCCGAATTCCTTTTCGCGATAGGCGGGCTTGTCGCCATACTGCCGCACATTCCGGGCAAGATATGCCGGAATGGAACAAAGCTCGTCCGTGGACGCGCCGCGTGGTGCCAAGACTGCCTCCTCCCCTGTGCCAAGCTACCCGAACAACCCCGCGCGCTCCGCAGGGCCGTTCCGTTACCTCGGCATGACCGATTTTCCGGCCTCGCCGGCGGCCTTGATCCGCCGAAATTCCCTCGTATCGCCCCGGCTTGCTCTGGCCGCACCAGCCTCCTCCGAACCGGGACAGGTGGACATTTGCGCATGGCAAAGAGGCGGTCAAGCAAAAGGTTAGAAAATTGCGCGTGGCGCGAGATCGCGCGGATGCCGAACGGAACCGGCCCGGTTCGAGGCTTGCCGAAAGGCCGCGCGCGGGGCTAGCGCCCGCCCATCCGCTCGGCCGTTTCCTGGACGATGTTGAACATCCGGGACGACATCGACACGCCTGTCCTCATTTCGCCCAGGATCACCGCCGTGGCCTGCCCGGTGTCGTCGGTGATCACCCATTGCCGCAACTCGACCGGGTTGCCGGTGAAGACGAGCGCGATGGTGCCGTATTCGGGATGCTCTGGATCCTGCGCGATGACCCGGGTCGAGGTCGCGTCGCCGTCATGGCCGACCACCATCCGCGCGCGCGACAGGTTGACGTTGCGTTCGAGGATGATGTTCAGCGGCGTCTTCGCCAGCGGATACTGTTCGGGTGGCTGATTCGACTTGGCATCGAAGATCGCCACCTGCCCCCCGCCGGCGATCACCAGCCCCTCGTTCGGCGGGTTGTACTCGAACCGCGCCCGTCCCGGCCGGTTGATCGACAGCCGACCGGTCGAGATCGAGCCGTCCGGGTTCACCTGGGTGAAGTCGGCCTCGGCCGTCACAAAACTGTTGAGATAGGCCGAGATCGCCGGCAGCGGGATCCTGTCGGCAAGGCCGGGGGCCGCGGCGGCGGCCCAGAGGGCAAGACCAAGGGCGAGGCGTTTCATCATGGCGGCAATCTAGGCGCGTCCGCGGCGCAATGCATCTGCCAATCCGTCACGATTGGGCGAGGGGCGCGGCCCGCCGCCGATCACCCCTGCTCGGGCACCAGGATCTCTCGCTTGCCCACGTGGTTGGCGGGGCTGACCACGCCCTGTTCTTCCATCTGCTCGACCAGCCGCGCGGCCTTGTTGTAGCCGATGGCCAGCTTGCGCTGGATGTAGGAGGTCGAACACTTGCGGTCCTTCAGCACGATCGCCACCGCCTGGTCGTAAAGCGCGTCGTCGCCATCGGTATTGCCGCCCAGACCCAACACCAGGTCGATGTCGCCTTCCCGGTCCTCGTCCGGTCCCTCGACCACGCTGCCGACATAGTCGGGCGGGCCGAAACCCTTCAGATAGGTGACGATCTCTTCCACCTCCTCGTCGGACACGAACGGCCCGTGGACGCGGCTGATCCGCCCGCCACCCGCCATGTAGAGCATGTCGCCCATGCCCAGCAGCTGTTCCGCCCCCTGCTCGCCGAGGATCGTGCGGCTGTCGATCTTGCCGGTCACCTGAAAGGAAATCCGGGTGGGGAAGTTCGCCTTGATCGTGCCGGTGATGACGTCGACCGAGGGGCGCTGGGTGGCCATGATCAGGTGGATCCCCGAGGCCCGCGCCATCTGGGCCAGCCGCTGGATGCAGGCCTCGATTTCCTTGCCGGCGACCATCATAAGGTCGGCCATCTCGTCGACGATCACGACGATATAGGGCAGGGTCCGGGGCTGGAATTCCTCGGTCTCGAAGACCGGCTCTCCGGTCTCGTCGCCAAAACCGGTCTGCACCGTGCGCTTGAACATCTCGCCACGCGAGAGCGCATCCTGCACCCGGCCATTATAGCCCTCGATGTTGCGCACGCCCATCTTGGACATCTTGCGGTAGCGCTCTTCCATCTCGCCGACGACCCATTTCAGCGCGACAACGGCCTTTTTCGGGTCGGTCACAACGGGCGACAGCAGGTGCGGGATGCCGTCATAGACGGACAGTTCCAGCATCTTCGGGTCGATCATGATCAACCGGCATTCCTCGGGCGTCAGCTTGTACAACAGCGACAGGATCATCGTGTTGATCGCCACCGACTTGCCCGAGCCCGTGGTTCCCGCGATCAGCAGGTGGGGCATCTTGGCCAGGTTCGCCACCACCGGATCGCCCCCGATATCCTTGCCCAGCGCCAGCGGCAGCCGCATCGCGCTGTCGCCGAAATGGCGCGACGCGAGGATTTCCCGCAGCACCACCTTTTCGCGGTGGACATTCGGCAGCTCGATCCCGATCACGCTGCGCCCCGGCACGGTCGAGACGCGCGCCGACAGGGCCGACATCGACCGCGCGATGTCGTCGGCCAGTCCGATCACCCGGCTGGCCTTGAGCCCCGGCGCGGGTTCCAGTTCGTACATGGTGACGACGGGGCCCGGGCGGACGCTGACGATCTCGCCCTTGACGCCATAGTCGTCCAGCACGTTCTCCAGCATCCGCGCGTTTTCCTCCAGCGCCTCGTCGGACAGCACATGGCGCTGCACCGCGTCGGCGCTGGCCAGCAGCGAGAGGGGCGGGTGTTCGTAGCCGCCCATCGGGTCGTCGAACCGCAGCGCGGGTTGCACCTCGTCCTGTGCCCGGCGCGACGGCGCGGCGGGCTTGCGCGCGGGGTGCTGGACCACGCGGCGCGGTTCCTCGACCTGTACGCGGGGGATCGCCACCTGTTCGGGGTCCGCCATGGCGGTCAGGGTCGGTTCGCCCGGCAGAGCGTCGAACGTGACGGCCGAACCGCGCAGCACCGGGGGTTCGGTACGGAAAACCGGGGGCTCGTGGCGCGTGCGGTTGCGGATCACATCGGCGATGCGGGCCTTGATCCGGTCCTCGGAGATCGGGCCGATCTCGTCCGCCTCGGCGGGCAGGTCGCGCTCGACCAGTTCCATTTCGGGATCGGCCACCCGGCGGCGCAGACCGGGCACCCGCGCCAGCAGTCCGGTGCGGACGCGCGGCTGCTCGTCCTCGGGCGCCCAGCCGCGGGTCGCCACAACGGGTTCCGCGTGGCTCGCCCGGGCGGGCAACGCCGCGCCGCCGCGCCGGGCCTGAATGTTCTCGCCCAACCGCAGGCCCGCGGCCAGCGCCCCGCGCGCCGATTGCCCTGCCAGACGCCGCAGCCCCGCATAGCTCAGGATCACGCCGATCAGCAGGAATCGGCCGAACCGGCGCAACTCGTCCCGGTCGACGCCCAGCACGAAAAGCGCCATTCCCAGCGCAGCCAGCCAGACCAGCCCCGCCACGACGCGCAGGCCAAAGACCGTATCGACCGGCGCGACACCAAGGATTGCGCCCAGCACCGTATCGCCGAACAGCCCGCCCATACCGAAGCTGTGGGTCCAACTCGCAGGCGGCACATGGGTCGAGGCATAGACCGCAGCCAGCGCCACGGCCACGGGCGCCAGGATCAGCCGCGACAGCGCACGCTCTTCGCCCCAGTGACCGGCAAGGCGCAGCCCCCAGACCGCCGGAATCGCGGCCAGACCCCAGGCGCCCCAGCCAATGATGATGAACAAGGGCGAGGCGATCGAGGCGCCGAAGCGGCCCAACAAGTTCTCGGCCGGCGCATCCGTCGCCGAAAGCCAGCTCGGGTCATCTGGCACGTAGCTGCCCAGGATCGCCGCCATCACCAGCGCCGCGCCGATCAGGGTAAAGCCAAGCAGTTCCTTGCCGCGCCGCTCGATCGCCGCCTGGACGTTGGAGTCGAGAAGCGGTTCGCGCCGTTTCATCTGATACGAAGCCATACCGTTGCCGTCCTTACCCGTAGAGGCAGTCACGAAGCCGCATCAGCCCGTGCCGCATTTCTTGTTCTGGGGCGACCATCGCGACGCGGATATAGCCCGCGCCCGGATTGTCGCCGTTCACCGCACGCGAGAGATAGGCGCCGGGCAGCACCCGCACCCCGGTCTCGCGCCACGCCTTCAGCGCGGCCGCCTCGCCGTCGGGCACGGGCAGCCACAGGAAGAACCCCGCCTGCGGCGGGTGATAGCCGGACACATCACCGAAAATCTCGTCAGCGATCGCGTATTTGCGCTGGTAAAGCGCCCGGCTCGCCGCGACATGCGCCTCGTCCGCCCAGACCTGTTCGGCCACCCTTTGCAGCGGCAGCGGCAGCGGCGCGCCCGCATAGGACCGCAGCCTCTTGATGTGGGCAAGGCTCTCGGGTCCGCCCGCGCAGAAGCCGGAACGCAGCCCCGGCAGGTTCGACCGTTTCGACAGCGAATGGAACACCACCACCCGTTCCGGATCGGCGCCGATCTCGCGGGCGACCTCCAGCGCGCCGGGGGGCGGCGTGTCGCGGTAGACCTCGGAATAGCACTCGTCCGCGAAGATCCGGAAGTCGTGCCTTTCGGCCAACCGGATCAGATCGGCCCAATAGCCCCGGTCCGCAACCGCGCCCTGCGGGTTCGAGGGCGAGCAAAGCCAGGCGATCGCCACCCGGTCCAACAGTTCGGGCGGCAACGCCGCGTAATCCGGCAGAAAGCCGGATTCGGCCGTGGCGGGCAGGTAGACAGGTTCGACCGCCAGCGCCAGGGCGGCCACCGCGTAGACCTGGTAGAACGGGTTCGGGATCAGCATCGCGGGACGCTGGCCCCGCTTTTCCTCGGGGCAGAGCGCCAGCGCGGCGTTGAACAACCCCTCGCGCGTGCCGTTCAGGGGGGCGATCTGCGTCGCGGGGTTGAGCCGGACGCCATAGCGGCGTTCAACCCAGGCGGCTATCGCGGACAACAGTTCCGGCGTACCCTCGTTCGGAGGATACCTGCCGAACTCGGCCACATGCCCGGCCACGATCCCCGCCACCCAGTCGGGAAACGCGTGCTGCGGCTCGCCGATGGTCATGTGCACGACGGCACCGCCGGGCACGTGGGCATCCAGCAACCGCCGCAACCGCGGGAATGCGTAATCTGGCAGGTTCGAAAACCGCTCGGGAAAGGTCATGGACCCCTGTCTGTCTGTACTGCCTCGGGTCGGGGTCGTCTTGTCGCGCCCCGTTTGTCCAGCAAGATACCGGCTGGATCGCCCCCGGTCCAGAAAAACGCCCGCTCCCCCTCAGCTTGAGGGGCGAAGTTGTGGCATTTAGGCCAGCGCCGCCTCGGCCGCCGCCCCCAAGCGCAGCAACCGTTCCTCGGACATCGGCGGCCCCATCAGCGAAACGCCGGTAGAGGGCACGCCGGTCGGCAGGGTCAGCACCGCCAGCCCCATCAGGTTGCCGATCCGGGTATTTCTCAACGTCATCAGGTTCTCGGCCACGAAGAACCCGGGATCGGCCATCAGGGCCTCGACCTTGGGCGGCAGGATCGGGCAGGTGGGAACGAGGACGGCGTCGAACCCGGCGGTCGCGGCCGCATAGGCCGCGCGCAGCCGACCGAGCCTCTGCCACGCGGCGACATAATCGGCGCCCGAATGATCGCGCCCGCCGCGGAACCGTTTCAGGATCTCGGGATACATCTTGCCGGGCGCGGCCTCGATCGTCGCAGCCCAGGTTCCATAGGCCTCGGTCGCGAACAGAACGCCCGAAAGGCCGATCGCCTCGGCCACTTCCGGAATGTCGCCACGCAGGATGGTCGCCCCCGCCTGCGCCAAACGGTCGAGTGCGTGTTCGAACCCGGCCCGCGGCGCCTCGCGGATGTCGTCCAGGGCGACCGTGTCCAGCACCATCAGCCGCGCGCCCTTCAGCGTCGCGCCGGTCAGATCGGCAGGCTTGCCGCCCTCCAGCGCGGCCAGCAGCAGCGCCGCATCGTCGACATTGTGCGTCAGCGGCCCCACCGTATCGAATTTCGGGCAAAGCGGCACGACCCCAGTCAACGACAGCCGCCGGGCCCCCGTCTTCAGCCCCACCAGATCGTTCCAGACCGCAGGCACCCGAACCGATCCGCCGGTGTCCGACCCGATCCCGCCTGCCGCCAACCCGAACGCAACCGAGGTCGCCGCCCCCGACGACGAGCCACCCGGCGCGGCGTCGGGATCATGCACATTGGGCGGGGTCGCGGTCACCGGGTTCAGCCCGAGGCCGGAAAAGGCAAGCTCGGTCATGTGCGTCTTGCCAAGGCAGATCAGCCCGGCGGCGGTGGCGTTGGCCAACACCTCGGCATCGCGGTCGGGCACGCGCCCGGCCAGCAGCGCCGAACCCGCCTCGGTCGCAACGCCCGCGGTGTCGAACAGGTCCTTCCACGAGATCGGCACACCGTCGAGCGGCCCGAGGCGATGCCCCGTCTTCGCACGGGCGCGCGCTGCCTCGGCCTCGGCCAGCGCGCGGGCACGGGTCAGGCGTGCATAGATGCGCTCGGCGGCAGGATGTGCCATGATCGCATCGAGGAACGCGGCCGTCAGGTCGACCGGGTCGATCCGGCCTGCACCGATACCCTGCCCCAGCGCCCCCGCGCTCATCGTCCGCCAGTCGCCCGCCATTGCCCGCCTCCCGCTTTTGTGGATGGCGCGAGGCTAGCGGGCGCCGCGCTTATGGACAATCCCGCGCGCACCGCCATATAGCGGGGCATGGCGTTCGATTCCGATATCCTGATCGTGGGCGCGGGGCTGAATGGCCCGGCGCTTGCCCTTGCGCTGGCCCAGGGCGGGCTGTCCGTCACCGTGATCGACGCGCTGCCCGAGGCGGCCCGTGCCCAGGACCGCTTTGACGGGCGCGCCTATGCATTGGCGCTGGCCTCGATGCGCCTGCTGAAGGCGATCGGCATCTGGGGCAAGGTGCATGCCCAAAGTCAGCCGATTCTCGAGATCGTCGCCTCGGACGGCCGTGCGGGCGAAGGCCCTGCACCCTTCTTCCTGGATTTCCACCATGGCGAGATCGAGGAAGGCCCGATGGGTTACATGCTGGAGGATCGCTACCTGCGCGGTGCCTTCCTCGACGCGATGGCGGCCGAGCCCCGCATCGCAACGCTTTCGGGCGAGACGGTCGTCGCGCAGGAAACGGACGCGACCGGCGTCATCGTGACGCTCGCCTCGGGCCGGACACTCCGGGGCCGGGTTCTGGTGGGCTGTGACGGGCGGCGGTCGGGCACGGCTGAACGCGCCGGCATCAAGCGCACCGGTTGGGATTACGGGCAAACCGCGCTGGTCTGCGCCATCGGCCATGAACTCCCGCATAACGGCACCGCGCACCAGTTCTTCATGCCGCCGGGACCGCTGGCGATCCTGCCGCTGCCGGGCAACCGGTCCTCGATCGTCTGGAGCGAGACGCATGCGAACGCCGCCGCGATACAAGGTCTGGACGATGCGGGCTATCTGGCGGCGCTGCGCCCCCGCTTCGGCGATTTCCTGGGCGAGATCACGCTGGAAGGCGAGCGTTTCACCTATCCGCTGAACCTGACCATCGCGACCGCCTTCGTCGCGCCCCGTGTGGCGCTGTTGGGCGATGCGGCGCACGGCGTCCACCCGATCGCGGGGCAGGGGCTGAACCTCGGGCTGCGCGATGTGGGCGCGCTGGCCCAGGTGCTGGTCGAGGCGAAACGGCGCGGCGAGGATATCGGCGCGATCGACGTGCTGGAGCGTTACCAGATCTGGCGGCGCTTCGACACGACGCTGATGGCGGCCGGCACTGATGCCGTCAACAAACTGTTTTCCAACGACAACCCTATTCTGCGGCTCGGCCGCGACTTGGGAATGGGCGCGGTCAACGCGCTTCCCGGTCTGCGCCGCCGCTTCATCCGCGAGGCCGCCGGTCTGACCGGCGACCTGCCGCGGCTGATGACCGGCCGGCCGCTTTAGGCGGCGGCCCCACGTTCAGGTACAGAACACCCGGTGCGGATGCAGTTCGCCCGCCTTGTAGACGCCCACCGCAACCGCCTCGCCATCGTAGGACGCCCAGGCCTCGTCGCCATATTCCACGTCAGAGGCCAGCACGAGGCCGGGATTGCCGTTCCGCATCCGCGCCGCGCCTTCGGCCGTGGTGTGCAATTCGGGCAGGTCGGCCAGCCCTTCTTCCAGCGGGCGAAGGAAATCGTCCAGCTCGGGCGTCTTCGCCAGTTTCTCGATCAACTCCATGCCGATCCCGTCCTCGGCGTCGAACGGTCCCGACCAGACACGGCGCAGCTCGGTCACATGGCCGAGACAGCCCAGCGCCCGGCCAAGATCGCGCGCGATGGACCGGACATAGCCCCCCTTGCCGCAGATCATTTCCAGCACGACGTGGTCGGCATCGGGCCGCGCCACCATGTCCAGGCTTTCGACAAAAAGCGGGCGTGCGGCGATCTCCATCTCCTCGCCGGCCCGGGCGCGGGCATAGGCGCGTTCGCCGTCGATCTTGACGGCCGAGAATTGCGGCGGCACCTGCTCGATGTCGCCCACGAATTGCGGCAGCGCGGCTGAAATCTCGGCATCAGCGGGGCGCAGATCCGAGGTTGCGATCACCTCGCCCTCGGCATCGTCGGTGTTGGTCGCCTCGCCCAGCCGCACGGTGAACCGATAAGCCTTGAGCGCGTCGGTGACATAGGGAACCGTCTTCGTCGCCTCGCCCAGCGCCACGGCCAGAACACCTGTCGCGGCCGGATCCAGCGTGCCCGCATGGCCCGCCTTCTTGGCACCGAAGGCCCAGCGCACCTTGTTCACCACCGCGTTCGAGGTGATCCCGGCGGGCTTGTCGATAACCAGCCAGCCCGAAATGTCGCGTCCCTTGCGGCTGCGTCCCACGCCTGCACCCCCTGATCGTTGCAAGACCCGCCTGCTAGCGAAGCGGGCGGGCGCCGTCAACGCGGCGCATCACCGGGGGCGTCCACCAAGGCGCCGACGATCGGCCCCATCGGCAACCCGATATCGGACCGGCCCAGTTCGGGCGCGTAAAGCCGCGAGATCTTGCCGTCAAGGTAAAGCGCGTTGGGCGTTTCCAGCACGTCGCGAAACAGTCGGCCGAATTCGTGGAACGTCACTGGCCGGTCCGAGATCGCGAAAAGGGCGCGGCCATCTGCCGTCACCCCCACCCCGTTCCGGACGAAACGGGAATCGCTGTCGGGCAGGAACCGGGGATGCAGCGCGCCGTCGATCACCAGCATGGGACCGGACTGCGTGGCGTAGCGGCAGGCGGGCGGCTCGGCCAGGTAGGCGCGCGTCTCGATCACGCGCGCCACCCCGTCGGCCAGACACAGGATACCGTTCGGCAGCAGCCCGAAATTTCCCGGCCCGGCCGAGGCCACGGCTGGCGCCTGCTGCTCGCCACCTTCGATGTAGAGGCCCACGGGCGACCGGTCGGCGTGATACATGCCCGCGTTCATCGCAAAGGCGAGCGTCTTGCCTTCGCCCGCCAGCATCAGGTCGACGCGGGCGAAACTGCCCAGCACCGCGCCGGTCGTGTCCAGCCGGAACAGCCTGAGTTCGACCCGGGCAGGATCGGTCTCGCAGACGACATAGCCCCGCCCCTCGTGCGCGACATGGCCGCACTCCGCCCGCGCCGCAGCGGGCAGCACCAGCAACGCGGCCAGAAGCCCGGCGAGTCTCCTAGTCCTCATCGGTTTCGGGGGCGGCGAGATCACGCCGGACATTCTCCTGCGAAAGCAGGTGGCGGGTTTCGTCCATCCGGTCGAAGGTCTCGTCCAGTGCGAACCGCAGTTCCGGGGCGAATTTCAGCGTCAGCTTGCGGGCGACCAGGCGGCGCAACTCGCCCCGGTTCCGCCTCAGCGCCGACAGCGCCTCTTCGGCCCCTCGCCCGCCAAGCGGCAGCACGAAGACCGTCGCCACCTTGAGATCGGGCGATGTGCGCACCTCGCCCACGGTGATCGACACGGCGTTGAGTTCGGGATCATGCACATCGCCGCGGGCCAGAACCTCGGACAGGGCGCGGCGGATCAGTTCGCCGACGCGAAGCTGCCGCTGGGAGGGGGCGGACGATCTGGACATGGCCTTCATCTAGGCGATGCCAGCCGCTTTGCCAAGCGCGCGCGAAGCGGCTACATGGGGCCGGGCGACGAATGGAGGGCAAGATGGCGAACCTGCCGGGCATCGTGATCATGGGCGCGTCGGGCCGGATGGGCCAGATGCTGATTCACACCGTTCTGCAAAGCGAGAAGGCCCGCCTTGTCGGCTGTGTCGAGCGTGCGGGACACCCCTGGGTCGGCCGCGACGTGGGCGAGGCGATGGGTGGCCCGCATCTGGGCCTTGCCGTCACCGACGACGCGATCGACGTGATCGCCCAGGCCCAGGCGGTGATCGACTTCACCACGCCCGATGCGACGGTGGCGACCGCCACGCTGACCGCGCAGGCCCGTGCGGTGCATGTGATCGGCACAACCGGATTCGGACCCGAGCACCTGCAAAAGCTCAAGGCCGCCGCGCAGCACGCGGTGATCGTGCGGGCGGGCAACATGAGCCTTGGCGTGAACCTGCTGATGCAACTGACGCGCAAGGTGGCCGCCGCGCTTGACGCCGATTTCGACATCGAGATCGTCGAGGCACATCACCGCCACAAGGTCGACGCGCCCTCGGGGACCGCATTGATGCTGGGCCAGGCCGCGGCCGAGGGGCGCGGCGTCGCGCTCGACGAGGTAGCCGATCGGAGGCGCGACGGCATCACCGGCGAACGGGCGCGGGGCGCGATCGGCTTCTCGGCGATCCGGGGCGGCGACGTGGTCGGCGAACATGACGTGATTTTTGCCGGCATGGGCGAGCGGGTGGTGCTGCGCCACATTGCGACCGACCGGGCGATCTTCGCCCGCGGCGCGCTCCGGGCGGCGCTCTGGGGTCAGGACCGCAAGCCGGGCGAATACGACATGCTGGACGTGCTGGGGCTCTAGGGGCGCGTTCAGACAGGGCGGCTCGATCGCGCGGACCTTGACGATTCATCCAATCGCAATGGTTCTGCGTAACCCTGAGCAAGCCTGTCAGAACGACAACGGAGACTTGCGATGAAGCTCGCAACCATTCTCGCCGCCGCGGCCATGACAATGCTGACCGCAGCGCCCGCTTTTGCCGAAAGCTTCCGCCCGGTGGAAAGCCGGTCGGGCTTTCTCAGCCTCGTGGACGGCAAAAGCTTGAAACGCCTTGGAATAAGCCTTGCAGTGACGCCCGGCGGTGAAATCCGCGGCGAAGCCTTCGGGCGGCGCGTCACCGGGGCCTGGCGCTGGGACGGCAAGTATTTCTGCCGTGACCTCTCTTTCGGAAACCGTGACATCGGCCCGAACTGCCAGCTGGTGCTGGTCAATGGCCGGACCGTGCGATTCGTCGCCGACAAAGGCGCCGGCGAACACGCGGATCTGAGGATCGAATAGCCGCGCCGAACGCGCGCCCTGCGCCGTCGCCCCGCCTGTCCGAACGGCCGGCGGGGCACATTACCGATGGCCTCGCAACCGCGCGTTGCGATCAGAAATCGACAGCAATACCCTTCTTTTCCCAGTCGCCATACCGTACCGGTTCTGGGCCGTCTCGGCCGCCAAGTTCCGTCGGCAGATCAAGCTCACGCGCAGCCCGGCGGCGCTCATCGGCCTCCTGCAGCGCGCGGAGCGCCTCGGGCGGCAGGTCGCTGCGGGCGGTATCGGTCATGGCGAGGCCTCCTTGCCGGTGGGTTCAGGGTGATATACCCGGACCGGATCGAGGGGCAAGCGGGACCGGACCGATGGGCAACACCGACACCAGCGCACGGCGCGCAGCCCTGCAACTTCTGCACGGGGTGCTGGACGAAGATCGGCTGATCGCCGAGCTTGCTGGACCGGACGGCCCGCTCGGCATGCTCGACCCGGCGGGGCGCGCGCGGGCGCAGCGGCTGGCGGTTTCCACGCTGCGCCACCTGGGACAAGCAGATGCGGTCCTGAAACCCCATCTGCGCAAACCACCCCCTTCGCCGGTGCGCGCAATCCTGTGCCTTGCCACGGTCGAAATGCTTCAGGAGGGCGCCGCCGCCCATGGGGTGGTGAACGCGGCCGTGTCGCTGGCCCGGTCCGAACGGTCGACAGAGGCGATGGCGGGCCTCGTCAACGCGGTTCTGCGCAAGGTGGCCGAAACGCCGCGGGCCGCGTGGCAGGCGCTGCCGCCCCAGCGGCTGCCGGGCTGGCTGCGCGGGCGGCTGGACAGCGCCTGGGGCCGGGCGGCGGTAACCGGGATCGAGGCGGCGCACGGGGCGGGCGCGCCGCTGGACCTGACCCCCCGGGATGGCGATGCCGCGGCACTTGCGGCGCAGCTTGGCGCAGAAGCGCTGCCCACCGGGTCGGTACGGCTGATGGCACCGGGTCAGGTCTCGGCGCTGGCGGGCTATGGGGACGGTGCGTGGTGGGTGCAGGATGCCGCCGCCGCCCTGCCCGCCAAGCTGTTGGCGCCGCGGCCGGGCGAGCGGGTACTCGACCTGTGCGCCGCGCCGGGGGGCAAGACCCTGCAACTGGCCGCGGCCGGGGCGCAGGTAACGGCCGTCGACATCTCTGCGGTGCGGATGGCGCGCGTCGAGGAGAACCTGGCGCGGACGGGGCTGTCGGCCGATCTTGTCGTGGCCGACCTGATGGAATGGACTCCCCCGGCTCCCGCGGACGCGATCCTGCTGGATGCGCCCTGCTCGGCCACCGGCACGATCCGTCGCCACCCGGATCTGCCGTTTGCCAAGGACGCCGCATCCATCAAGCCGCTGTTCGCGCTGCAGGCGCAGATGATTGACCGCGCACTTGCGATGCTGGCCGCCGGCGGGCGGCTGGTCTATTGCACCTGTTCGCTCTTGCCCGAGGAGGGCGAGGCGCAGGTCGCGGCGGCGCTGGCGCGTCACCACGGCCTGAGCGCGATTCCGGCCGAGGCCCCCTGGATCGAGCCCACATGGCGCACGGCCCACGGCGCGCTGCGGCTGCGCCCCGATTTCTGGCCGAATCGCGGCGGGATGGACGGATTTTACATCGCGTGCCTGGCCAAACCCGGATAAGCGGGGTTTTCGGCGGTGACAGCGGCTGGCCCCGCCGGTATTGTCCGCCGCGCAGGCATCGAGGCCCGAGAGCAGATCCCAACCCATGGCAGGCGCGTTGCAGAGCGATCCTCCGCCGCGGCGGCGCGGTGACATGATGAACCGAGTTCAGGCGCGGCTTTCGACGTTGGCGAGCCCGGCCACCGCCATCGTCTCGCAGCCCGAGCCGCGTTCGATCGGCAGCTTTGCCCGCGGGCGCCAGCTTTGCGCGGGCAACTTCCTGTTCGCCGGCGATCTGGTCGAGGCGCCCGAAACCGCGATCTGGGACCTCGCCATGCCCGGCCCCCGCTTTGAGGCGGACCTGCATGGCTTTGCCTGGCTCGACGATCTGGCCGCGGCGGGTGACGGGGCGGCGCGCAAGCGGGCCCAGGACTGGACGCTGGGCTGGATCGACCGCTATGGCAGCGGGCGCGGCCCGGGCTGGACCCCCGATCTGGCTGCCCGACGGCTGATCCGCTGGTTGCACCACGCGCTGATGCTGCTGAACGGGCTGACGCCCGCCCAGTCCGCATCGGTCTTCCGGTCCCTCGCCCAGCAGACCAATTTCCTCGCCCGGCGCTGGAAAAGCGCGCCAAGCGGCCTGCCGCGTGTCGAGGCGCTGACCGGGCTGATCTATGCGGGCCTGTCGCTGACCGGGATGGAGCGCCACCTTACCCCAGCGCTGAAGGCGCTGGAACGGGAGTGCGACCGCGACATCGACGATGGCGGCGGGCTGCCAACACGCAACCCCGAGGAACTGCTCGAGGTCTTTACCCATCTGACCTGGGCCGAGGCGGCGCTGACCGGCGCAGGCCGCGAACCCGCGCCGGCCCACCGCGCGGCGATCCAGCGCATCGCGCCGACGCTGAGGGCACTGCGCCATGCCGACGGTGGCCTTGCCCGGTTCCACGGGGGCGGGCGCGGGTCCGAGGGGCGGCTTGACCAGGCGCTGGCAGAGGCCGAGGTCAAGCCGCGCCCGGTGCGCGGGCTTGCGATGGGCTATGCCCGGCTCGCCTCGGGGCGGACCACGGTGATCGTGGATGCGGCACCGCCCCCCGTCTCACAAGAGGCGCACGCCTCGACGCTCGCCTTCGAAATGACGTCCGGCCGGCGGCCGGTGGTGGTCAATTGCGGCGCGGGTACGGATTTCGGGGCGGAGTGGCGCCGGGCAGGACGCGCCACGCCGTCGCATTCTACCCTTGCCATCAAGGGCTTTTCGTCATCCCGTTTCGCACCCAGGCAGCGGGGCGGCCGCCCGTCGCTGTTGGCCGAGGTGCCGAAGACCGTCGAATTCCGAATCGAGTCGGGTCTGGCCGGGCACAGCCTGACCGCCTGGCACGATGGCTACGGACCAACCCATGGCCTCACCCATGTCCGCCAGCTGATGCTGGCCTATGACGGCCGGGCATTGTCGGGCGAGGACACGCTGGCCGCCTTTACCGACGACGAGCGTGCGGTGTTCGACCGGGTGATGGACCGCAGCGGGCGGCAGGGCGTCGGCTTCGACATCCGGTTCCATATCCACCCGGATGTCGATACCGAGATCGACATGGGCGGCGCGGCGGTGTCGCTCGCGCTGAAAAGCGGCGAGATCTGGGTGTTTCGCCACGACGGGGCGGCCGAACTGCAACTGGCGCCCAGCGTCTATCTGGAAAAGGGCCGCGCGAAACCACGCGCGACGAAACAAATCGTTCTCTCCGCCCGCGTGATGGACTATGCGAGCCTCATCACATGGACCCTGGCCAAGGCACAGGACAGCAGCGCGCGCGCCCCGCGCGACCTCGATCAAGAGGACGAGACGGAGGCGTGGGTGCTGCCCTGGGCAAGGCGGGACCGACCAGAATCCGAAGGATGATCCCCATGACCGATCTCGTGCCCGTGCGCCGCGCCCTGCTTTCCGTTTCCGACAAGGAGGGTCTGGTCGAACTCGGCCGGGCACTGGCCGCGCGCGGGGTGGAACTGCTGTCCACCGGCGGCACGGCGCGCAGCCTGCGCGAGGCGGGGCTGGGCGTGATCGACGTGGCCGACGTGACCGGCTTTCCCGAGATGATGGACGGCCGGGTCAAGACGCTGCACCCGATGGTCCATGGCGGGCTTCTGGCGCTGCGCGACAATCCCGACCATGCCGCCGCGATGGAGAAGCACGGCATCGGCGCGATCGACCTGCTGGTGGTAAACCTCTACCCCTTCGAGGAAACCGTTGCCGCAGGCGCCAACTATGCCGAGTGCATCGAGAACATCGACATCGGCGGCCCGGCGATGATCCGCGCGGCGGCCAAGAACCATGCCTTCGTGGGCGTGGTCATCGACACCGAGGATTATGCGGGCCTGCTGGTCGAGCTTGAGAAGAACGACGGCGCGACCTCGCTGGCCTTCCGGCAGGGGCTGGCGCAGCGGGCCTATGCGCGGACGGCGGCCTATGACGCGGCGGTCTCGACCTGGATGGCCGGCGCCCTGGGCGAGACGTCGCCCCGGCGCCGGGCCTTTGCGGGCGCGCTGGCCCAGACGCTGCGCTATGGCGAGAACCCGCACCAGAGGGCGGCGTTCTACGTCGACGGGTCGGACCGGCCTGGGGTAGCCACGGCGACCCAATGGCAGGGCAAGGAACTGTCCTACAACAACATCAACGACACCGATGCGGCCTTTGAGCTGGTCAGCGAGTTCCTTCCCGCCGACGGCCCTGCCTGCGCCATCATCAAGCATGCCAACCCCTGCGGCGTTGCCCGTGCGGCCACGCTGCAAGAGGCCTATCGCCGCGCCTTCGACTGTGACCGGACCTCGGCCTTCGGGGGGATCGTGGCGCTGAACATGAAGCTGGACGAGGCGACCGCGCGCGCGATCTGCGAGATCTTCACCGAGGTGGTGATCGCCCCCGCCGCCGACGACGCCGCCAAGGATGTCTTCGCGGCAAAGAAGAACCTGCGCCTGCTGACCACCGGGGGCCTTGCGAACCCCGCCGAGCCGGGGCTGGCCTTCCGCCAGGTTTCGGGCGGGTTCCTGGTGCAGGACCGCGACACCGGCCGCCTGCGGCGCGAGGATCTGAAGGTGGTGACGAAACGCGCGCCCTCCGAGGCCGAGATCGCCGACATGCTGTTCGCCTGGACGGTGGCCAAGCATGTGAAGTCGAACGCCATCGTCTACGTCAAGGACGGCGCGACGGTGGGTGTGGGCGCGGGCCAGATGAGCCGGGTCGATTCCACGCGGATCGCCGCGCGCAAGTCGATGGACATGGCCGAGGTGCTGGGGCTTTCGGCCCCCCTGACCAAGGGCGCGGCGGTGGCCTCCGATGCTTTCTTCCCGTTCCCCGACGGCCTGCTGGCCGCGGCGGATGCGGGCGCGACCGCGGTGATCCAGCCCGGCGGCAGCATGCGCGACGACGAGGTGATCGCAGCGGCCGACGAGGCGGGGCTGGCCATGGTGTTCACCGGCATGCGCCACTTCCTGCACTGACGCGATGCGGGTTCTCTGGATCACCGCGGCCCTGGTCTTCGCGCTCGACCAGGCGTCCAAGATTTACATCGTGCAGGTGCTGGGCCTGGCCGAGCGGCTGCGGATCGACGTTTGGCCGCCCTACCTGACCCTCAGGATGGCGTGGAACCGCGGCGTCAATTTCGGGCTTCTGTCGAATGACAGCGACCTTGGCCGCTGGCTGCTGATCGGGGTGGCACTGGCAATCGCCGCAGGGGTGGCCATCTGGATGGCGCGTGGGGCGCACAGGCCGGTTGCGCTGGTGGCAGGTGGCCTGCTGGTGGGGGGCGCGCTGGGCAACGTGATCGACCGGCTGGTCTACGGTGCGGTTGCGGATTTTCTCAACATGTCCTGCTGCGGGATCGACAACCCCTATGCCTTCAACGTGGCCGACATCGCGATATTCGCCGGCGCGTTGGGGCTGTTCGCCTTTACCGGCCGCGAGAACACCCCGTGACGGCGCGGGAGGCTTGCGCTAAAGAGGGCGGGATCGGACGGAGGACGAACGCGATGCGATCCGCGCGGATACTGCTTCTGGGGGCCGCGATGGCCGCTGTTCTGGCTGGATGCAGCCGGGACAAGACGCCCGAGCTGATGAACCTGCGCTCGCAGACCCGCGGGCCGGACGAGTTTGCGGTGATGCCCGGCAAGCCGCTGGAGATGCCCGAAAGCTTCGCCGAACTGCCGCCGCCGACGCCCGGCGCCCCCTCGCGCACCGATCCCACGCCCGAGGCGGATGCGATCGCCGCCCTTGGCGGCAATGCGGCCCGTGGCGTGCGGGGCGACAACGGGCTGATGGCCCATGTCTCCCGCTACGGCGTCAGCCCCTCGATCCGCCAGACGCTGGCCGCCGAGGATCTGGAATACCGCCGCCAGAACGACGGTCGGCTTCTGGAACGGGTGTTCAACGTCAACGTCTATTTCAAGGCGTATCGCAAGCAGTCACTGGACCAGCATGCCGAACTGGAACGCTGGCGCCGGGCGGGCGCACGAAACGTGGGCGCACCGCCCGATCCCGCGGCCGAGTAGCGGCGCGCCTCACAACTCCGTTCCGACCGCTTGAAAACGGCGGGGGTCTGCGTAGGTTTTCCGGAACCGTTCAAGGTAAGGAGAGTCCCCGATGCGCCCGATCCGCCTTGCGCTTGCCGCACTTCTCGTGACGGCCCTGCCCGCACGGGCAGAGACGGTCACGGATTTCACCCTCGGCAACGGGCTTGAGGTCGTGGTGATCGAGGATCACCGCGCGCCGGTTGTGGTGCAGATGGTCTGGTACCGCGTCGGCGCCGCGGACGAGCCGGCGGGAAAGTCCGGCATCGCGCATTTTCTGGAACACCTGATGTTCAAGGGCACCGACGATCTGGGCCCGGGTGAATTCTCGGCCATCGTGCAGGCCAATGGCGGATCCGACAACGCCTTTACCTCGTGGGACTACACCGCCTATTTCCAGCGCGTCGCAGCCGACCGGCTGGGCCTGATGATGGAGATCGAGGCCGACCGGATGAGGGACCTGCGGCTTGCCGACGGGGACGTTCTGACCGAACGCGCGGTGATCCTCGAGGAACGCAACCAGCGCACCGAGAACGACCCCGGTGCGCTGTTCTCGGAACAGCGGCGCGCGGCGCAATACCAGAACCACCCCTACGGCATCCCGATCATCGGCTGGAAGCACGAGATGGAGGGGCTCACCAGAGCCGACGCCCTGGCGTTCTACGAAACCTATTACGCGCCGAACAACGCGATCCTCGTGGTGGCCGGCGATGTCGACCCCGACGAGGTGCGCGCGCTTGCCGAAGAACATTACGGCCCCCTCGCCCCCTCCGGGGCGCTGCCCGAACGCGCCCGCCCGCAGGAACCGCCGCAACTGGCAGAACGCCGTTTGAAATTCGCCGATCCGCGCGTGGCGCAGCCATATGTCCTACGCACCTATCTTGCGCCCGAACGCGACCCGGGGGCCCAACAGACCGCCGCGGCGCTGACCTATCTGGCGCAAATCCTCGGCGGCGAGGGCGCGAATTCCGTGCTTGGCGACAAGCTGCAATTCGAAGCCCGCACGGCAATCTACACCTCGGCCTTCTATGACGGGCTTTCGCTCGATGACACGACATTCGGCCTCGTCGTCGTGCCCGCGCCCGGCGTCGGCCTCGACGAGGCCGAAGCGGCGCTGGATAACGCGCTGGCCGAGTTCCTGGCCGAGGGCATCGATCCCGAACTATTCGCAACGCTCAAGACGCAGACCCATGCCTCGGAGATCTTCTCGCGCGACAGCGTGCAGGGGCTGGCGCGGCGCTATGGTGCGGCGCTCACCTCGGGGCTGACGGTCGAGGACGTGCAGGCCTGGCCAGACATCCTTCAGGCGGTAACGCCCGAGGATGTGATGGAGGCCGCCCGCGACGTGCTGAACCGCAGCAACGCGGTGACCGGCTGGCTGGAACGGCCCGCCGACGAGCGCACGGAGGTGACGCAATGAGCATGGTGCGCATCCTTGCCATTGCCGGGCTTGCGCTCTGGCTTGCCCTTCCCGCCCGCGCCGCGATCGAGATCCAGGAGGTCACCTCGCCCGGGGGCATCGACGCGTGGCTGGTCGAGAGTCACGAGATCCCCTTTGTCGCGCTGGAAATCCGTTTCCGGGGGGGCGCAAGCCTTGACGCCCCGGACAAGCGCGGCGCAATCAACCTGATGACCGCGCTGCTGGAGGAAGGCTCGGGCGAGATGGATGCCCGCGCCTTCGTCCGTGCACGCGACGCGCTGGCCGCATCTTTCCGGTTCGATGCGGGACAGGATGCGATTTCAGTCTCTGCCCGGATGCTGACCGAGAATCGCGACGCGGCAGTGGACCTGCTGCGCCAGGCACTGCACGAACCGCGCTTTGACGCGGACGCGATCGACCGGGTGCGGGGGCAGGTTCTGGCGAATATCAGGTCGGACGCCAAGGATCCGGGAACCATCGCTGCGCAGACCTTTGACAGGCTGGCCTTTGGCGACCACCCCTATGCCAGTGCAAGCGACGGCACCGAGGAGAGCGTCGCGGCATTGACCCGCGACGATCTGGTCGAGGCACATGCAAGGGTGATCGCGCGCGACCGCATCCATGTCGCGGCCGCGGGCGACATCACCGCCGAGGAACTGGGCGCCTTGCTGGACAGGCTGTTCAACGGCCTGCCCAAGACCGGCGCCCCCCTGCCCGACCGGGCGGCCTATGCGCTCGATGGCGGCGTGACAGTCGTGCCCTTCGACACGCCGCAATCATCGGCGGTCTTCGGCCACGAGGGGATGGAGCGCGACCATCCCGACTTCTTCGCCGCCTATGTGATGAACGAGGTGCTGGGGGCGGGAGGTTTCGAATCGCGCCTGATGAAGGAGGTTCGGGTCAAACGCGGCCTGACCTATGGGGTCTATTCCTACATCTACCCGATGGACTATGCCGCCCTGATGCTGGGGCAGGTCGCATCCGCCAACAACCGGATGGCCGAGGCGATCTCGGTGATCCGGGACGAGTGGGCGAAGATGGCGGCCGAGGGTGTGACCGAGCAGGAACTGGAGGACGTCAAGACCTACCTGACCGGGGCCTATCCGCTGCGCTTCGACGGCAACGCGCCGATTGCCCGCATTCTTGTCGGCATGCAGATGGAGGGGCTGAGCCCCGACTACGTGAACACCCGCAACGACCAGATCATGGCGGTGACGCTGGAGGATGTGCGGCGTGTGGCGGGCGAGGTCTTGCAACCCGACCGGCTGCACTTCGTCGTGGTGGGTCGGCCCGAGGGGCTTGAGACCACGAACTGAACCCTGTGGCAGAATCGGGGTGGGCGTGCTAACCCTTGTGGCATGAACTCGCCCAACCCCAAGATAAGCGCCGATCTGCCCCGGATACGCCAACTCGACGAGGCTGCGATCAACCGGATCGCGGCGGGTGAGGTGGTCGAACGCCCGGCCTCGGCGGTCAAGGAACTGGTCGAGAATGCGCTGGACGCGGGGGCGCGGCGTATCGACGTTGCGATCGCCCATGGCGGCAAGACCCTGATCCGTGTCGCCGATGACGGGCACGGGATCGCGGCCGAGGATCTGCCGCTGGCACTGGCCCGTCACGCGACATCCAAGATCGACGGAACGGACCTTCTGAACATCGCGAGCTTCGGCTTCCGCGGCGAGGCGCTGCCCTCGCTGGGCGCGGTCGGGCGGCTGGCGATCACCAGCCGTGCCCCGGGGGCCGAGGCCGCACAGATCGAGGTTTCGGGCGGGCGCATGGGGCCGGTCACGCCAGCCGCGCTGACACGCGGCACGGTGGTGGACCTGCGCGACCTTTTCTTCGCCACGCCTGCGCGGCTTAAATTCCTGCGCACAGACCGCGCCGAGAGCCAGGCGATCGGCGATGTCGTCCGGCGGCTGGCCATGGCCGAGCCTTTCGTGGCCTTTACCCTGCGCGATGTCTCCGAGGGGGGCGAGGGCCGCGTCACCTTCCGCGCCGATGCCGAGACGGGCGACCTGTTCGACGCGCTGCGCGGGCGGCTGGCGCGGGTGCTGGGCGCGGATTTCGCCGAGAATGCGCTGAGGATCGACGCCGAGCGCGAGGGCGTGGCGCTGGTGGGTTATGCCGCGCTGCCGACCTATTCGCGGGGTGCGGCGGTCGCGCAATACCTCTTCGTCAATGGCCGTCCGGTGCGGGACAAGCTGCTGATCGGGGCGCTGAGGGCCGCCTATGCCGATTTCCTGTCGCGTGACCGTCACCCGGCGGCGGCGCTGTTCGTCGAGTGCGACCCGACCTTCGTGGACGTGAACGTGCATCCCGCCAAAGCCGAAGTCCGGTTCCGTGAACCGGGCGTAGTGCGCGGGCTGATCGTGTCGGCCCTGCGGCATGCGCTGGCCGAGGCGGGGCATCGGGCATCGACGACGGTTGCGGGCGAAACGCTGGGCGCGATGCGGCCCGAACCGACCGCGCCGCGCCTCTACCAGATGGACCGTCCCGGCCCGCGTGTGCTGGCCGTGGCGCACAGAGCACAGGCCCCGGCGCCGCTCGCGCCCGGCTTCGCCGACCCCTCGGCCCGGTTCGAGGCGGCCGAGTCCGCGCCCGGGGCGGAAAGCCTGCCGCTGGGAGCGGCGCGTGCGCAGATCCACGAGAACTACATCCTCGCCCAGACCGAGACCGGCATGGTGATTGTCGACCAGCATGCCGCCCATGAGCGGCTGGTCTACGAAAAGCTCAAGCGCCAGATGGCGGACACCGGGGTGGCCGCGCAGGCGCTGCTGATCCCCGAGATCGTGGACCTGTCCGAGGACGACTTGGCGCGGCTGATGGAGCATGCCGGGACGCTGGCGCGGCTCGGGCTGACGGTCGAACCCTTTGGCCCCGGCGCGGTGGCGGTGCGGGAAACGCCCGCGCTGCTGGGCGAGGTGAACGCGGGCGCGCTGATCCGCGACATTCTCGACGATCTGGCCGATCTGGGCGACAGCCAGACGCTTCAGGCGCGGATCGAGGCGATCCTGTCCCGCGTCGCCTGCCACGGCTCGATCCGCTCGGGCCGGCGGATGCGGGTGGACGAGATGAACGCGCTGTTGCGCGAGATGGAGGCGACGCCCCATTCCGGCCAGTGCAACCACGGGCGGCCAACCTACGTGGAACTGAGGCTGTCCGATATCGAAAGGCTTTTCGGGCGGCGATGATCGAGATCGGCAGGGACATCGTGATCGGCGGGCGGACCTACGGCTGGGACGATCCGGCGGTGATCGGCGCGGGGGTCGTCGCGGCGCTGGTGATCCTTGTCGTCACGCTGCTGATCCTGACCGTGCGCCGGTCCGGGCGGTCGGCGTCGCTGGCCGAACCCCTGATCTACCAGATGGACCAGTTGACCCGCCGGGTCGAGGCGCTGGGCGAGGGACAGCACCGGCTGGCGGGCGGGCTGACCCACGTGTCCGAGGCACAGGCGGCGAGCCAGGCCAACATGCTGCGCCTGATGGAGGCGCGGCTGGCGCAGGTCTCGGAGCAGATGAACCAGAACCTCGAAGGCACCTCGCGGCGGACAGCGCTGTCGCTGGGCGAATTGCAGCAGCGGCTGGTGACCATCGACAAGGCGCAGGCCAATATCGAGAAGCTGTCCGGCGACGTGCTGTCCCTGCAGGACATCCTGTCGAACAAGCAGACCCGCGGCGCGTTCGGGGAAATCCAGCTGCACGACATCGTGTCCAAGGCGCTGCCCAAGGACAGCTACGTGATGCAGGCGACGCTGTCGAACGGCAAGCGGGCGGATTGCCTGATCCACCTGCCGAATCCGCCGGGCCCCATCGTGATCGACTCGAAATTCCCGCTGGAGGCCTACGAGGCGCTCAGGCGCGCGGAAACCCAGTGGGAACTGAACGAGGCGGCCAAGCAACTACGGACCTCGGTGCGCGCCCATATCCGCGCGATTTCAGAGAAATACATCCTGGAGGGCGAGACGGCGGATGGCGCGCTGATGTTCCTTCCCTCCGAGGCGGTCTATGCGGAACTCCACGCCAATTTTCCGGAACTGGTGCGCGAGGGGTTCGAGGCGCGGGTCTGGATCGTCTCGCCCACCACCTGCATGGCGACGCTGCACACGATGCGCGCCATCCTCAAGGACGCGCGGATGCGCGAACAGGCGGGCGCGATCCGCAAGACGCTGAAGCAACTGCACCGGGACGTGGAACTGGTGGTCGAGCGGGTGGACAAGTTGAACACCCATTTTGGCCAGGCGCGCGCGGATCTCGAGGGGATCGGCACCGCGGCCGAGCGGGCGGGCAAGCGCGCCGCCAGGCTCGACAATTTCGATTTCGAGGAACTGGAGCCCGACGAGCCCCACATCGTTGCCCTGACGAAACCCGCCGAGTAGGCTCAGATGCCGATGAAGGGCTGGGCAATCCGCGGCAGCAGGCCCGAGAATTTCAGCGGCGCATCGGTCGCGACAAGACAGATGCAGTCGGGGCCGGGGGCGGCGACTGGCGTGTGCTCCATCTCTTCGTTCGCGACCTCGACATCACCGCGCGCGTAAAGGCCCTCGTCATCCTCGAACGCGCCTTGCAGAACCATCGTCAGTTCCATTCCCTTGTGCCCGTGATCGGGCATCGCCATGCCGGCGGGAATGTAAAGCAGACGCACCGAGGCTTCTTTCGATGTCGGCAAAACTGCCTGGCGTATCCTGCCACCCAGCGATTTCCATCTCACGGCTTCCGCATCGCCGCCCACATAGTCGCGCAGCGGCTGGGGGAAAACGGCATTTCCGTCATGCCTGACCATGGCGGATGTTTCGATCCGCTCATCGGCGGGCATCCCGTCGATCAGGCGCATGGTCGCAGCAAAGCTGTCCTCGGCCATCGCACATTCCGGGGCATCGTCCAGCACCGCGCCGCCCACGGCCTCGTATTCCATCAGCCGCGCGCGGCACTCATCGCAAAGCGAGACATGAGTCGCCACGACCAGGCTGAACGCTTCGGGCAGGTTGCCCGCGGCATAGGCCATCAGCAGATCGTCGGTCAGGTGGTGCTTGATCGTTGTGGTCATTGTCTTCTTCATTTCATTTCGTGCCGAAGGCGCTCCAGCGCCAGGCGTATCCTCGATTTGATCGTGCCGAGCGGAAGCCCCGTCTCGGCGGCGATCTCGCTGTGCGAAAGCTCGCCGAAATAGGCCCTTTCGATCAGCATGCGCTGGTTATCCGGCAGGGCAGCAAGCGCCCGGCCCAGTTGTTCGCTCTCCTGTTGCAGGGCGATCGTCTCGGACTGGTCGGGTTCGTGCTCGGGTCCCCAGGGCAAGTCCTCGGGCTCCGGGCGGCGCTGTTTTCTCAGCGCGTCGATCCGCCGGTTCCGGGCGATGGTAAAGACCCATGTCGCGACACTCGCCCGTTCAGGGTCGAACAGGTGCGCCTTGTGCCAGACCGTCGCCATCACCTCCTGCGCGCACTCCTCGGCAAGGGACGCATCCGCGCCCGATTTCATCAGGAACGCCTTCACGCGAGGGGCGAAGTGGCCGAACAGTTCGGCAAATGCGCGCTGATCCCTGCCGGACCGCACCCGCTCGACCAACTGCACCCAACGCACGTCGGACGTCTGTCTCTCGTTCACGACCCTCGCCTCGATCGATCGGACTGCACCATTGCTCACAACAGGATAGGACCTGTCTGGCAGGGCTGCACCCGATTCCTCGGTGGCGCATGAGCCGTTCAACATATCGGGAATACGCCCCTCGCCCCCGGTCGGATCACCGGTCTGCCGAAAAAAACGCCAGATTGCGTCTTCGATCCGCCCGACCGCATCGCACAACTGGACAGCGGTGCGGCCTGGACCATATGCAAGCGACGGACAGAGCAGGAGCAGGACAGATGCCTTTCGAAACCGCAGCGGGCGCCCCCCGGCGCATCGCAGTGATAGGTGCCGGCATTTCGGGCCTGGGCGCGGCGCATTTTCTGGGAACCGACCACCGGATCACGCTGTTCGAGGCGGAAAAACGGCTTGGCGGGCACGCGCGCACGGTGATGGCAGGCAAGCGCGGCGACCAGCCGGTGGACACGGGTTTCATCGTGTTCAACCACGTCAACTATCCGCTGATGACGCGGCTGTTCGACGAGCTTGGCGTGCCGGTCGCGAAATCCGACATGAGCTTTGGCGCGTCGCTGGACGGCGGCGCCTTTGAATACGGGCTGAAGGATCTGAAGGCGGTTTTCGCCCAGCCCTCGAACGCGCTGAACCCGAAATTCCTTGGCATGCTGCGCGACGTGCTGAAATTCAACGCCAATGCGCTGAAGGTGGCCGGGGCGCATCCCGGCGCGACCATCGGCGAGTTCCTCGCCGCGCTTGGCACCGGCGAGTGGTTCCGCGATCGCTACCTCCTGCCGCTCTCGGGCGCGATCTGGTCGACGCCGACGACGGGTATCCTCGACTTTCCGGCGCACGCGATGATCCGCTTTTTCGAGAACCACGCGCTGCTCAGCCACAAGGGCCAGCACCAGTGGTACACCGTCAAGGGCGGGTCCATCGAGTATGTCCGCCGGGTCGAGGCCGCGCTTCTCGCACGCGGCGTCGAGATCCGCACCGGCGCCCCGGTCGAGGCGGTCCGACGGATCGAGGCCGGGGTCGAGGTCCGTGCCAGAGGCGGCGACTGGGAACTGTTCGACGAGGTGGTGCTGGCCACCCATTCCGACGACAGCCTCGCGCTGCTGGCCGATCCCAGCCCCGAGGAACGGGCCGCGCTGGGCGCCGTGCGCTATCAGCCGAACGACGCCGTCCTGCACGCCGACACGGCCCTGATGCCGAAGCGCCGCGCGGCCTGGGCAAGCTGGGTCTATACCGAAGACCGGACCCGCCACAGCGACCGGATCGACCTTACCTACTGGATGAATTCGCTGCAACCGATCCCGGAAAGCGATCCGCTGTTCGTCACGCTGAACAGCAAACGCGAGATCCGCGAAGAGTTGATCCATGACAGGGTCACCTTCCGCCACCCGGTCTACGATCTGGCCGCACTGGATGCACAAAAGCGGATTCGCGACATGAACGGCACGAACCGCACATGGTTCTGCGGCGCATGGATGCGCAACGGGTTCCACGAGGACGGGCTGGCCAGCGCCCATGACGTCGTCGAGGCGATGCGGCGGCGCCAGCCGGAAACGGTGGCGGCATGACCGCGATCGTCGAACATGTCCGCGGCACGACCTTTCACCAACGGCGCGGCGCGGTCGCCCACAAGCTGCACCACACGGTCGATTATGTGCTCTATGACGCCGAAGCCGAGGCGCCGAAGACACCGCGCTGGTTTTCGCTGAACGCGAGGAACCTGATGTCGGTCTGGGACCGCGACCATGGCGGTGCCTGGGGCGAAGGGCGCGGGGCGGAATGGGTGCGCGAGGTTCTGGCGGCGCATGACCTGTTCGCCGCCAAGGGCCGGATCGAGCTGCTGACCCTGCCGCGGGTCATGGGGCATGAATTCAACCCGGTCAGTTTCTGGCTGTGTTACGGCAAGGACGACGCGCTGCGCGTGGTGATCGCCGAGGTGAACAACCCGTGGCGCGACCGACATTCCTATCTGTGCCACCACCCCGACCAGCGCCCGATCGAACCGTCGGACATCCTGACCGCGACCAAGATCTTCCATGTCTCGCCCTTCCTGCCGATCGAGGGCGGCTACCGGTTCCGCTTCGACATCCGGCCCGACAAGGTCGGCATCTGGATCGACTATTCCTCGAACGACGAGACGGGGCTTTACGCAACACTCACCGGCCCGCGCCGGCCGCTGAGCAACTGGGCGATCCTCAAGGGCATGTTCCGCCGCCCCTTCGGCTCGCGCCGGGTTCTGGCGCTGATCCACTGGCATGCGCTGGTCCTGTTCCTGAAGGGTGCCAAGTACCGCGCCCATCCCGAGCCGCCGACCAAAGAGGTCAGCTGATGGCGCAGGCCGCGCCGCTGTCCGGTTATGCGCTGTTCGCGGCGCTGCTGGCGTCGGCGGGGCTGCCGATCTATATCCACGCGCCCAAGTTCTACGTCGACGAATACGGCGTCAGCCTCGCCGCGCTGGGCGCGGTGCTGTTCGGACTGAGGCTGTTCGACGTGGTGCAGGACCCGGTGCTTGGCTGGCTGTCGGAACGGTTGCACCGGGCGCGGGGGCTGGCGGTGGCGCTGGGCGTGGCTCTGCTGGCGGGCTCGATGCTTGCGCTTTTCGCCGTGACGCCGCCCGTGGCGCCGCTCTTGTGGTTCGGACTGACCCTGACGGGGCTGTTCACCGCGTTCAGCTTTCTGACCATCACGTTCTACGCGCAGGGCGTGGCCCGTGCCGGGCGGCTTGGCCCCGGCGGGCATGTGCGCATCGCCGCCTGGCGCGAGACAGGGGCGCTTCTGGGCGTCAGTGCAGCGGCCGTGGCGCCGACGCTGTTGATGTCCTCGGACGCGCCCTTTGCGCTGTTCGCCGCTGGTTTCGCCGTGCTCGGGCTGGTCGCCGCGCTTGCGATGCGCCGGGAATGGCGGCTGCCCATCGCGCCCGAGGACAGCGGCTTTCGCGAGGTGCTGGCCGACCCGATCGCGCGGCGGCTGCTGCTGATCGCCCTGGTCAACGCCGCGCCCGTGGCGATCACCTCGACGCTGTTCCTGTTCTTCGTCGAAAGCCGCCTTGCCGCACCGGGCTGGGAGGGGCCGCTTTTGCTGCTGTTCTTCCTGTCAGCCGCAGCCTCGGCACCGGCCTGGGGGCGGGCTGCGCGCGCCTTCGGGGAAAAGCGCATGCTGATCGCGGGCATGGTGCTGTCGATCCTCGCCTTCGGCTATGCCGCGGTCCTGGGGGCCGGGGACACCCTGCCCTTTGCCCTGATCTGCATCGCCTCGGGCGCGGCGCTGGGCGCCGACATGACCCTGTTGCCCGCGATCTTCGCGGGCCGCATGGCCCATGTGGCGCCGAATGCGGGCCAGGCCTTCGGGCTTTGGTCGTTCGTGTCGAAATTCACCCTGGCCTTTGCCGCGGTGACGCTGCTGCCGCTGCTTGACCGCGCGGGGTTCACCGCCGGGGCCGACAACCCGCCCGAGGCGCTGGCGATGCTGGGGGTTCTATATGCGCTGGTCCCCTGCGCCCTGAAACTGATCGCGATCGCGCTTCTCGCCGCGACGCCACTGACACGGGAGGCGATCCGATGAGCGTTTTTCTTGCGTTCCTCTTTGGTGCGCTGGCAATGCTTGCGCTGCTGGTCCTTCGCGCGCGGACCCTGACCTTTCCCGCCCAGAAGCCCGGGGACTACGCGGGCAAGGGCCCCGCGTTCGACATCCGCAGGCATCTGAACGGCCCGATTCTGTGCGAAGGCGTGATCTACGGCCCCACGGGCCGCGTGGCGTCGCGCTTCGTGGCCGACATCGAGGCGCGCTGGGACGGCAACACCGGCACGATGGCCGAGGAATTCCGCTATGACAGCGGCGCGACGCAAAGTCGCTGCTGGAATTTCACGCTGGGTAACGATGGTTGCATCCGCGCCGAGGCACCCGATGTTGTGGGCAGCGGCGAGGGATGGCAGAAGGGAAGCGGCGTCCATCTGCGCTACCGAATCCGCCTGCCCGAGGAATCGGGGGGGCATGTGCTGGACGCGATCGACTGGATGTATCTGTTGGAAAACGGGACGATCATGAACCGCAGCCAGTTCCGCAAGTTCGGCATCCCCGTCGCCGAACTGGTCGCGACCCTGCGTCCCAAGGAGGCCTCGTGAACGACTGGATCGGCAAACGCTACTGGATCGTCGGCGCAAGCGAGGGCCTGGGCCGCGCTCTCGCGGAACGGCTGAGTGCGCTGGGTGTTGAACTCGTCCTCAGCGCCCGCACGGCCGAGCGGCTGGAGGATCTGGCCGCATCGCTGCCCGCAAGGGCCGAGGTGGTGACCATCGACGTGTCGGACCGCGTGTCGGTCAAGGAGGCGTTCACCCGGGTCGGCAGGATTGACGGGCTGGTTTTCCTGGCCGGCGTCTACTGGCCGCAAGCGGCACAGGACTGGAACGCCGACGAGGTCGAGGCGATGTGCGACATCAACTTCACCGGCGCCGCCCGCGTGCTGGGCCAGGTCGTGCCCGATTTCGTCGCCCGGGACAGCGGCCATATCGTGCTGACCGGCAGCCTGTCGGGGTTCCGCGGCCTGCCCGGCGCGATCGGCTATTGCGCGTCCAAGGCCGGGGTGATGTCGCTGGCCGAAAGCATGCATGCCGACCTTCGCGGCACGGGCGTCAGGGTACAGGTCGTGAACCCGGGTTTCATCCGCACCCGGCTGACCGACAAGAACAAATTCGCCATGCCCTTCATCATGGACCCCGAGCCCGCGGCTCGCGAAGTGGTCGAGCACATGATGACCGACAACTTCTCGCGCAGCTTCCCCACGCCCTTCGCCTGGCTGTTCCGCCTGTCGCAATTCCTGCCCGAATGGGCCTATTACCGGATTTTCGCGCCTCGACGCTGAGCCAAGGCTTGTGCATCCGGCAGGGGCGGGCGAAACTGGCACCGACTTCGGAGGAGACCGCGAAAAGATGGAAGATCTGCTCGAGATCAGCCCGCGCAAGGTGGTGCAGGTGATATTCTATGCCCGCGAAAAGCGCATGGCCGAGGCCGAGCTGCGCGCCTTCATCGCGGCGATGAACGAAGACGAGAAGGCAAGCCTGGTGGCGCTGACCTGGATCGGGCGCGAGACGTTCGACGCCGATGACCTGGCAGAGGCGATCGAAACCGCCAAGACCGAGGCGACGACGCCCACCGAGAACTATCTCGCCAGCATGCCGCTGTTTGCCGACTATCTCGAAGCGGGCCTCGAAGCCATCGGCATCAATCCCAGCGAAGTCGAAGAGGATTTCTTCGATCGCTAACCCCTCGCCCCGAACGGCAACAGGAAACCGTCGCTCCCCGGCACGGTTCTAACGCCGTCGGCGTACACCCGGCGTCCTTGAATGAAACGAAGGTGGGCGCCGTTCCACCCAAGCGATGAATTTTGCCAACCTCGGGTGTGCCCTCAACGCCTCGATCGAGTTATAGTCTCGGGCCAGTTCGGCCTCGGTCAGCGTGGCATGGATCTCGTTGTGGCAGATCTGATGCAGTCGGACCGTGGGCCCGCCCTTGCCTCCGCGCAGCTTCGGGGTCAGATGGTGCAGGCTCTGTTTCGCCTCCAAAGGGATCGGGCGGCCGCAGAGCGGGCAGATCGGCGCGTTGGTCATGGGCGCAAGAATGGGGCGCGTCGGGCGCCCGGGCAAGGGGACGATGGAGCGGATCGGGGCGCTGGTGATCGGGGCGGGGCCCGCGGGGCTGATGGCCGCCGAGGCGCTGGGTGCCGCAGGAATTCCGGCGGTGATCGCCGAGGCCAAGGCGGCACCCGCGCGCAAGTTCCTGATGGCGGGCAAGTCCGGGTTGAACCTGACCCGGGCCGAACCCTTCGACGCGTTTCTAACCGCCTATGCCGAGGCCGCGCCGAACCTGCGCCCGATGCTTGAGGCCTTTGGCCCCGATCAGGTCTGCGCCTGGGCCGAAGGGCTGGGCCAACCGGTCTTCACCGGCAGCACGGGGCGGGTGTTCCCAAGGGCAATGAAGGCATCGCCGCTGCTGCGCGCATGGCTGAGGCGGCTCGATCGCCAAGGCACGACGCTGAGAGCCCGCTGGCACTGGACGGGGTTCGACGGCGACACGGTCCGGTTCGCGACGCCGGAGGGGCCGCGCGCGGTTCTGGCCGGCGTCACGATTCTTGCCCTCGGCGGGGCAAGTTGGGCGAGGCTGGGCTCGGATGGCCGCTGGGCCGATGCAGTCGCCGCGCAGGGCGTGCCGCTGGCACCCTTTGCGCCGGCCAATGTCGGGCTGCGGGTGGACTGGTCGCCACCGATGGCCCGCCATTTCGGCCAGCCGGTCAAGGGCGTTGCCCTACGCGCGGGAAACGGGCCCTGGCACCGGGGCGAGTTCGTGATCTCGGCCCGCGGGCTTGAAGGTGGCGGCATCTACGCGCTGTCGCGGTCCTTGCGCGAGGGCGCGCCGCTGGTCGCCGACCTGCTGCCGGACTGGACACCTGAAAAGGTCGCTGACCGCCTCGCCCGGCCGCGGGGCAAGGCGAGCCTTTCCAACCACCTGCGCAAGGCATTGGGGCTCGACCCCGCACGGCTGGCGCTGTTGATGGAATTCGCCCGCCGTCTGCCCGAGGGCGCGCCGCTTGCCACACTCGCCAAGGCCCTGCCGATCCGCCACGCAGGCCCGCGCCCGCTGGACGAGGCGATCTCGACGGCGGGGGGCGTGTGCTGGCAGGCGGTGGATGGCGACCTGATGCTGACCGCCCGGCCCGGCACCTGGCTGGCCGGCGAAATGCTGGATTGGGAGGCCCCCACGGGCGGCTATCTCCTCACCGCCTGCCTTGCCACCGGGCGCTGGGCGGGCGCGGCTGCGGCGCGGCGGCTTCAGGCGTCCTGCGCGCGCATGTAGGCCGGGCGCGCCCGCATCCGGGACAGGTAGTCCGACAGAACCGGCTCGGTGATCGGAAAGCACGCGGTCTCGGCCCAGTCGCCACAGTGGGTGAGGATGATATCGGGTACGGTCATCGCCGCGCCCATCAGGAACGGTCCTTCGCCCATCCGCCCCACAAGCACCTTCTGGCTGCGGACGAATTCCCATTTGAGGCTGTCCTTGATCGCCGATTGCCGCAGTGCCTCTGGCAGCACGCTGCTGTGCCGCGCCGCCATCCACAGCGCCGAATCGAACTCGTCCAGCAGGAACTGGGTCAGGCTGTCCTGCCGGGCGCGGTCGATGGTGCCGGCAGGATAGGTCAGCCGCCCATGGCGGTCGGCAAGGAAGGTCAGGATCGCGGTCGAATCGGGGATCGGCACACCATCGGCGATCAGCACCGGTACCTTGCCGGCCGGATTCAGGGCGACAACGTCCTCCGAGCGCGGCAGGGCCGGCAAATGCTCGTAAGGGAGGCCAAGCTCCTCCAGCATCCAGAGCACCCGCCTTGCGCGGCTGTTGCCGCTGCCGATCACGCGATACATGTCACGTCCCCCGGTTTTCCCGAAAGGGTTCTCAACTTGATTGCGCAAGATCAAGCCCCACCCGGCGCAATTCGCCGCTCGAGGTCGCCCCGCACAGGCATCAAGGTCGCTTCTTCATCACGACCGCGACACCAGAAACCGCAAGGTCAGGAATACCTGTCTCCGAATCCGACGCGTCTGGCACATCGCCCTGTGCGGCGAAGGGACACCCCCAAGCGTCATGGGTTTGGTTGACCGCGTTTCCGCCCGCCACCGGACAACGTGGATGCAGAGCCGGTCTAGGCCTTCGCCAGCCGGGCCAGCCGGATCAGGCTGCGCTCCATCACCGCCATTTGCGGCGCACGCTGTGAGGACCGCAGCACAAGGTCAGTATCGATCAACAGGCCCAGCGCCTGTTCCAGACGGCGCAAGCCCCAGGCCTGCGCCTGCCGCACCATCCGGTCGCGCGCCTTGAAATGCACCGGCGGGCGCAGGCGCGCGATTCCCTGCGCAGGTCCGCCCGGATCGGCCGTCGCGGCATGCAGCGCGCGGAAATGGCGCGTCGCGGCAATGCACAGGGTGACCGGCGTGACCCCCTGCGCCTCGAGCCGCCGCAAGAGCGGGCCGATCGCGGCGGTGTTCGCCTCGGCGACGATATGGATCAGGTCGTCGGCATCCGCCTCGGTCGAGCGGGGCGCGCAGACCGCCACTTCGTCCGGCGTGACGGGCGCGGCATCGCCCAGCTTGTAAAGCGCAAGCTTCTCGACCGTCTGGCGAAAATCGCCGGGGTCGAGCGCCGTGGCAAGATCCGCCAGCGCGCCCATCGCCGACCGGTCGAGCCCCGACAGCCCCGCCCGCGCCAGCATCGCCTCGATCTCGTCGCGGCCCGGCGGGTCGTCGTAGATCGCGACCGCATAGGCGTTCCGGTGGGCTTCGAACGCCTTGCGCAGTCCCGAACGCGGCGTAAGCTGCCGGGCCGTCACCACCAGTTGCGCATCGCCCGGCTGCCAGTCCTCCAGCACGGACACAACGGTGTCGGCCTGGGTGTCGGACGCGTCCTCCAGGAATACGACGCGGGGGCCCGGGAAGAATCCGCGCGCCTTGATCGCGTCCAAAAGAGCGGCGGGGTCGGCGCGCAGGTCGCCCGCCATCATCCGCGTCAGCCGCATTTCCTCTTCGGCCCCGGGACCAAGCAGCGTTGCGATCACCTCCTGGCGCTTCAGCGCCACGCGCATCGGGTCGGGGCCGTAGAGCAGAAGCCCCGCCCGGTCGGGATCGGGCCGGGCGAAATAGCGCGCCGCCTCGCGGGGCGAAAGTTTCATCGCGCGCGGTCGCCCGCCGTGGCGACCAGACGGGTCACAAGCTGGTCGGCCAGCATCACCATCAACCGCCGTTCCGCATCGCGTTCGGCAGCCAGGGTGGCAACGGTGCTGCCAGTGGCAGAATAGGCGGAAAAGGCCTTGATGGTGCCCGATTGCACGGTGGTGCCGGTCGACAGGTCGACAAGCTGGAACGGCAATTCACCCCGCAGGGTATAGCGCGTGGTCTCCTGCGCTTCGCTGATCCCAAGCCCTTCGCGGATGGTCGAGAGACGATAGCTCAACCGGTAAAGCGGCGCCTCGGCACGGCCCAGCCGCTCTTCCAGCCGCTCGACCAGCGCAAAGGCGTTGCGCGTGTCGGGCGGGTCGACCGCGATCCGGCCACGCAGTCCTTCGGCCACGCCGCCCGGACCATAGGCCGGCCGGAAGCCGCAGCCGGCAAGCGCCAGCCCGGAAAGAACGGCAAGGAAGGTGCGGCGGTCAGACGACGACATTGACGATGCGGCCCGGCACGACGATCAGCTTTTTCGGGGCGCCGCCATCCAGCGCCTTGGCCACAGCATCGTCGGCCAGCACCAGCTTTTCAACCTCTTCGGCAGACATGTCCTTCGGCACCCGGAGTTCCGACCGCCGCTTGCCGTTGATCTGGATCGGCAGCGTGACGGTATCCTCGACCAGCAACGCCGGGTCCGCCTTGGGCCAGGGCGCGCGGGCGATCAGACCTGCCCCCCCCAGCATGTCCCAGATTTCCTCGGCCAGGTGCGGGGTCATCGGCGCCATGAGCTGCGCCATGACCATCGCGGCCTCGCGGCGCGCGGGCAGCGAGGCGGTCGATTTCGCCAGCACGTTGGTGAAGGCGTAGAGTTTCGCGACCGAGGTATTGAAGCCGAAGCTTTCGATCCCCATCGTCACGTCGTGGATCGTCTTGTGCAGGGCGCGGCGGAGGGTCAGATCGTCTCCGCCCGTTGAGGCCGCGCCCTCGCCTTCGGATTCGTAGGCGGCGACCCCGCCCCCCTGCCCCATCTCTTCGGCAATGCCGTTGGCGATACGCCAGACCCGGCCCAGGTGCCGGTGCGCCGCCTCGGCGCCCGCCGAGGTCCACTCCACGTCACGCTCAGGCGGGCTGTCGGACAGCACGAACCAGCGCGCGGTATCGGCGCCAAAGGATTCTATGATGCTGACCGGATCGACCACGTTCTTTTTGGATTTCGACATCTTGGCCGAGGGAGTGATCTTGATTTGGCTGCGATCCAGAACGTCAAGGTAGTCCTTGACGTGCTGTGGATTCGAGGGGTCGAGGCCGTCAGCAACCATTTCCGATCGAAGCACTGCCGACCGTTCGCCGCCAAATTCAGCAATCACGACGTCTTCCGGCAAGTAGTACTGATCAAAGGCTATCTCGACCTCCGAGCCGTCTTTAGCGCGGCTTTTTCTGAGGCCTTTGCTTTCGTAGATCTCGTGCGTCACCATGCCCTGCGTGAACAGCGCATCGAAGGGCTCGATGGCCTTCGAGGGCAGGTGGCCGGTGATCTGCATCGCGCGGGCGAAGAACCGGGAATACAGAAGGTGCAGGATCGCGTGCTCGATCCCGCCGATGTACTGGTCGACATTCATCCAGTATTCGGCCTCGGCCCTGTCGGTCGGCGTGGCCGCATGGGGCGCGGTGAAGCGGGCGTAGTACCACGACGAATCCACGAAGGTGTCCATCGTGTCGGTTTCGCGTTTCGCGGGCTTGCCGCAGGACGGGCAGGCACAGTCGCGCCATGTCGGGTGGCGGTCGAGCGGGTTGCCGGGAATTGAGAAGTCGATCGGCTTTCCACCCTCGTCATAGGGCAGCTCGATCGGCAGGTTTTCCTTCTTCTCGGGCACCACGCCGCAGGCGTCGCAATGCACCACCGGAATCGGACAGCCCCAATAGCGTTGCCGCGACAGGCCCCAGTCGCGCAGGCGGAACTTGGTCACGCCTTCGCCGATGCCCTGCGCCTCGCAATGGCGAATCGCGGCGTCGATGGCCTCTTCGCCGCTGGCGACCTCGTCCCAGGCGAAGGGCTTCGTCCAGCGGACCTTTTCGGTCTTGGGCGGCACGAACGCCTCGGCTCCGACCGGCTGACCGTTCTCAAGCGCGACGAAGGTGTCGATCACGTCCAACCCGTATTTCCGCGCGAAATCCAGGTCGCGCTGGTCGTGCGCCGGGCAGCCGAAGATTGCCCCCGTGCCATAGTCCATCAGGATGAAATTGGCGATGTAGACCGGCAATTCCCATTCCGGATCAAACGGATGGCGCACCCTCAGTCCGGTGTCGAAACCCTTCTTCTCGGCTGTTTCCAGCTCTTCCTCGCTGGTCCCCATCCGGCGACATTCGGCGCAGAAGGCGGCCACCTCGGGGTTGCCGTCCTCCAGCGCCTTCGCCAGCGGGTGGTCGGGCGAAATGCCGAGGAAACTCGCCCCCATCAGCGTGTCGGGGCGCGTCGTGTAGACCTCGATCCGGTCAAACCCCTCGGGCCCGTCCGCCAGCCCGAACGCCATCTGCAACCCGCGGCTCTTGCCGATCCAGTTGCGCTGCATCAGCTTGACCTTCTCGGGCCAGTTTTCCAGCCCGTCGAGCGCGTCCAGCAGTTCCTCGGCGAAATCGGAAATCTTGAAGAACCACTGCGTGAGTTCCCGCCGTTCCACCGGCGCGCCCGACCGCCAGCCCTTGCCCTCGATCACCTGCTCGTTGGCCAGAACCGTCATGTCCACCGGGTCCCAGTTGACCACGGCGTTCTTGCGATAGACCAACCCCGCCTCAAGGAAGTCGATGAACATCGCCTGCTGCTGGCCGTAATATTCCGGATCGCAGGTGGCGAATTCGCGCGACCAGTCGATCGACAAGCCCAGCGGCTTCATCTGCGCGCGCATGTCCGCGATGTTGCCGTAGGTCCAGTCCTTGGGGTGGCCGCCGCGTTCCATCGCCGCGTTTTCCGCGGGCATCCCGAACGCATCCCACCCCATCGGGTGCAACACGCTGAATCCGCAAGAGGATTTGAACCGCGCCACCACATCGCCCATGGTGTAGTTGCGCACATGCCCCATGTGGATGCGGCCCGACGGATAGGGGAACATCTCCAGCACGTAGTATTTCGGACGCGCCGGGTCGTGACAGGCGCGGAACGTCGCGTCCGCCTCCCATTCGTCCTGCCATTTCCGCTCGATCTCGGCCGGGATGTAGCGCGCCATGTCAGCAATCCTCAGTCAAACGCCGGGCGCATGGCCCGGCGTCGTGCATAATCGGCGACGCGCGGGGCGTCCAGTGGCCGCTCAAAGCTTGCTGTCGCGGATCCGGATCTGGCGGGCGCGGGTCATGATCGCGTCCTCGACCGCGCGTACGGTGGCCGAGTCGACCGCGCCCGACTGGCTGTGCAGCGCGACCTTCAGTGACCGCGCATCCAGCGCCGGGTCCTGCACATAGACGGTCGCGCGATAGGCCCGTCCGCCGCCGGGGGGCGTGCCGTAACCCGTTACGATGACGCCGGAAAACGGATCGACCGACCGAATCGGCAGGAAGTTCAGCACATCGAGCGAGGCCTGCCAGAGATACTTGTTCACCTCGACCGTGGTGTTCGGGTCGTCGGAATTGGTGAACAGGTCCCAGATCGTCGATTTCGACTGCCGGTCCCGATCGATCTCGGCCATCGGCGTGTTTTCGTACTGCCGGGCGATGTTGGCCTCGCGCGACTGTTCCAGCGCGGCGCCTTCCTCGGGGGTCAGAACCCGCGGCTGCCGGTCGCGGCCGAACAGCCCGCTGTCGCCGCAGCCGGAAAGGCCGACAGCCAGCATCCCGATCAATGCCCCGCGAGCGATGCGGTGAAAGGTCATGACCTGCGCCCTCTTTGTCCTTGGGCTGTGCTTAGCCGAGCCGGCCAAGGCGGACAAGGTTTTTCCCTTGCGGCACGTCCGCTTGGGCGCGGGGGCGGTGTGGCTTTGCTGCATCAATCGGGGGCGCCGTTCAGGGGGGCGGGTGGTGTTCCTTGCATTTGAGGGGGGCAAGAGCGAAACCCAGAGCATACTCAGATCGGATGCTCCGGCCTGAGGTGCATCTTTAACGAATGAGGGAAAACCATGAAAAAGGTTCTCTTCGCGACCACCGCGCTGGTTGCCACGGCCGGCATCGCAGCGGCCGAAATCACCTTCTCCGGCTACGCCGAGATGGGCGTCGTCGGCGGCGGTGACGACAGCATCGGCTTCGCCCAAGAAGGCGCTAACAATGCCACAACCCAGTTCCACAACGATCTGATGCTGAAATTCTCGGCCTCGACCGAGACCGACATGGGCGTCACCGTCGGTGTCAGCACCGAGATTCAGAAAGCCGAAGGTGAAGCCAACGGCAACTTCGGAGCTGACAATACCGCGATGTTCATCTCGGGCAGCTTCGGCACCCTGACCATGGGCGAGATCGACGGCGCGGCGGACTACCGCCTGACCGAAAACTCGGGCAACCCGGGCACGATCGGTGACGACGAAACGATCCATGCCGGGTTCAACTTCGGCTATGGCGACGCCGCCTACGACAACCAGATCCTGCGCTACGACTATAACTTCGGCGATTTCGGGTTCTCGGTTTCGACCGAACTTGACGATTCCGGCGCGCGTGACGATGGTTTCGCTGTTGGCGTCAACTACAACACCCAGATGACCGGCGTCGATCTGGGCCTCGGGCTTGCCTATCAGGAAGCTGAGCTCAATGGAGTTTGGGCTCCGGGTTACCTGGATGACTACGGCTACGCGGCGGCCGCTGGTGACATGGACCTCTGGGGCCTCTCGCTGACTGCCGACTTCCAGAATGGCTTCGTCGGTGGGCTGACCTACACGTCCTACGACTTCACCGGCAATGACGATGCCGACCACTGGAGCATCTCGATGGGCTACGAGATCAACGCTTGGTCGTTCCACGCCAACTATGGCGAGTATGACTGGGACGTCAGCAACGATGCCAGCGGCTACGGCCTTGTCGTCGCGTATGACCTCGGCGGTGGCGCCTCGGTGCACGCGGGCTACGGCGACTCGGACATCGACAACACTGCCGGCGACTTCGAAACCTGGTCGCTCGGCTTGGCTATGAAGTTCTAAGTCGCAAGACTTTCGGACTGGAAGAGCGGGCCTTGCGCCCGCTCTTTTCTTTTGCGGGCGGGCAAATCGACAACCGGCCCGGCCCGTGCTAAGCCCCGGCCCGAGGATCCGGAACCGGTGCCCATGCAACCCCCAAGCCCCGCACAGATCGCCCGTCTTTACCAACAGGGCGTCGACCGGCAGGCCGCTGGCGATCTGGATGGCGCCGAGGCGCTGCTGAAACAGGTGCTGGCCGCCCGCCCCCGCCAGCCCGAGGCGCTGTTCCAACTGGGCCGGATCGCGATGGCCCGCGGCGCCCCCAAACGCGCCGTCCAGCAGTTCGAAAAGGCGGCGCAGGCGAAACCGGGCGAACCCGCGATCTGGCTGGCCTGGGCCGAGGCACTGGCCGCGCTGGGCGACAAGGCCCGCCTCCGCGGCTTTGCCGCCAAGACCAGGGCCGCACGGCTGCCGCCCGACGTGCAGGCCCGCATCCAGGCGGTACTCGCCCGCGGCACCCGCCCCGGAATTCCGGGCCCCGGCGTTCTGGGATCGGCCCCCCCGGCCGAGATCGACGCGCTGCTGGCATTGGTCAATTCCGGCCGGCTGGACGCGGCCGAGCCCCGCGCCGCCGCGTTGCGCGCCCGCCATGCCGATTCCGCCGTGCTGGCCGACATTCACGGCACCGTCCTGAACCGGCTGGGCCGCCCCGACGCGGCGCGCGCCGCCTTTGCCGAGGCGCTGCGCCTGGCCCCGGAACTGGTCGAGGCGGCGCTGCATCTGGGCGAGGCGCATCTGGCGGCGCGGGACTATGCCGCCGCGGCCGACGCGTTCTCGCGCGCTATCGCCCTTGGCCAAACACGGCCCCAGACCTTCGAGGCGCTTGCCCGCGCGCTGGAACGGGCCGGGCGCCCCGAGGACGCGCTTGCCGCCCATGACCGCGCCGTGGCCGCCGCCCCCGACCGCCCCGAGGTTCACGGCCGCCGCGCGATCCTGTTGCAGCAGATGGGCCGGTTCCAGGAGGCCGAGGCCGGATTCCGCCGGTCGATCGACCTGGACCCGACAAACGGCGAGCCGTTCCGGCTTCTGGTCAAGGGCCGCCGGATCGGCGCCGACGATCCCCTGGTGGCCGAGATGGCGGCGCTGTGGGACCGGCCGGACCTGAGCGACCACAGCCGGATGAACCTCGGCTTTGCGCTGGCCAAGGCGATGGAGGATGCCGGGCAGCCCGACCGCATCTTTGCCTATCTGCACCCGGCCAACGCGCTGATGCGCAAGCTTTACCCCTATGACATCGCCGAGCGCCGGGCCGAGATCGACGCGCTGAAGGCCGCCGTGGCGGACACCGATTTCACAGCGCGCCGGGTGGCCGGGGTGACGGACTACGCGCCGATCTTCGTCACCGGCATGCCGCGCTCGGGCACCACGCTGGTCGAGCAGATCCTCGCCAGCCATTCCCGCGTCACCGGCGGGGGCGAGCTGGGATTCGTCGCGGGCGAAGCAATGCGGCTGATGTCCGACGGTGCGGGCGGGCTGCGGCCGCTGTCCGGCCTGGGCGACCGGGAAATCGCGGAGTTCGGCCATGCGGTCGAGGCGCATCTGCGGATGCGGCTGCCCGGTTCGGACATCGTCACCGACAAGTCGATCCAGACCTACATGGTGGCGGGGCTGGTGCGGCTGGCATTGCCCAACGCGCGGATCGTCGTCGTGCATCGCGACCCGCGCGACACCTGCCTGTCGATCTACAAGAACATCTTCGCCGAGGGCACGCACCGCTACGCCTACGACCTGCGCGACCTGGGGCTTTACTACCGGATGTTCGTCGAGGTGATCGACTTCTGGCGCGCGCGTCTGCCGGATGGCTTTCACGAGATTCGCTACGAGAACCTGATCGCCGACCCCGAACCCCAGGCGCGCGCACTGGTGGCCGCCGGCGGGCTGGCATGGGAGGATGGCTGCCTCGACTTCCACAAGACCGAACGCCGGGTGGCGACGCTCAGCCTGCACCAGGTGCGCCAGCCGATCTATGCCACGTCGATGAAGGCGTGGGAACGGCACGCGGACGAACTGGCCCCGCTGATCGAGGCGCTGGGCGATGCAATAGACTGAGGGGGACAGGATGGGCCTGAAAGAGATTCGTGAACGGTTGGCGGCGGCCGAGACCAAGGCAGGGCGGGCGCCCGGCTCGGTCATTCTGATCGCGGTGTCGAAGGTGCAGCCGATCGAGCGGGTCGAGGCGGTGCTGGAGACCGGCCACCGGATCTTTGGCGAGAACCGCGTGCAGGAGGCAGCGGGCAAGTGGCCGGCGTTGATGGAGCGCTATCCGGGGGTCGAGTTGCACCTGATCGGCCCGTTGCAGAGCAACAAGACCCGCCAGGCGGTCGACCTGTTCGACGCCATCCATTCCGTCGACCGGATCAAACTGGCCCACCGTCTGGCCGACCACGCGCAGGAGCGGGGGGCGTGTCCCGACCTGTTCATCCAGGTGAACACGGGCGAGGAGCCGCAGAAGGCTGGCGTCCTGCCGGGCGAGGCGGATGCCTTCGTGGCCGAATGTCGCGCGCTCGACTTGCCCGTCCGGGGGCTAATGTGCATCCCGCCGGTGGACGAACCACCGACGCCGCATTTCGCGCTGCTTGCGCAGATCGCCGCACGGAACGGTCTGACCGGCCTCTCGATGGGTATGAGCGACGATTTCGAAGAGGCGATCGCGCTGGGCGCGACCCATGTGCGGGTCGGCTCGGCGATCTTCGGGGCCCGCGCCTACGGCTGAGGCGGCGGCGCTGCGCGGTCAGCGGATGATCAACCTGCTCTCCGGCATCAGCCTTTCCACAATCCAGCGCAGGTGATCGGGGGCAAGCGCGATGCAGCCCTCGGTCGGATGGCGCGGCTTGCGCCAGCGGTGGACGAAGATCGCCGACCCGCGCCCCGGTTCGGCGCAAGGCCAGTTCCAATCGGTGACCAGCACCAGGTCATAGAGGGGATCGGCCCGGCGCAGCCGTTCATGGCTGTGAGGATAGGGCGCGCGCACCATGTGGTTATAGTCCGCGTGTCCCGGGTCGTCGGACCAGAGATCCATGGGTCCGATCGGAACGGCCCAGGGCGCCGGCCGCGCCATCCTGTCGGGGCGATAGAGCATGCCCACGATGCGGTGGACGCCCCGCGGCGTCGCGCCGTCGCCCTCGCGCTTGTCATCCGTCACACCACCGCGCCCGATGGACCGGGGAAAGCTGCGTCCGGCAAAACGCAGGAGAGTCGGGGTCAGAACCAGGTCGGTTGCACGCATGATAGGCAAATTGCCCCAGCTCCCCGGCAAGAGGAAGGGGGCTTGAGGTCGATCAAGCGCACAACCGGTACCAACGTGCTAGGCTTGGCTTCGGGCAGGCACTGCGGCCTGCATGAACATGACGAAAGGAGGTTCGAGATGGAAACGGCCAAGGTGATGGACTACGCCCGCTCGCTCCTGGCAGCCCATGGCGACAAGGCGCAGGCAGAGGCCGCGCAGAAGGCCGCCGCGCATGAGGCGGCCGGCGAAACCGGCGACGCAGAGACCTGGCGCGCGATCGAGGCGGCGATTCGCCAGATGCGACCGCCGCACCAGGGTTGATCCGGCCCTACAGAAGGTGCCCGGACTTCTCGGCCTTGGTGGCGAGGTAGCGGGCGTTTTCGGCCGTGTGCCCGACCTTGAGCGGCACGCGGCCAGTCACCTCGATGCCGTTTGCGCGCATCATCTCGATCTTGGCGGGGTTGTTGGTCATCAGCCGGACGGCCAAAAACCCCATCTCGCGCAGGATCGCCGCGCCGATGCGGAAATCGCGCTCGTCATCCTCGAAGCCGAGCCGGTGATTGGCCTCGACCGTGTCAAAGCCCTGATCCTGAAGGGAATAGGCCCGCATCTTGTTGGCCAGCCCGATCCCGCGGCCTTCCTGGTTGAGATAAAGCAACACGCCCGCGCCCTCGGCCCCCATCTGGGCCAGCGCGGCGTTCAGTTGCGCGCCGCAATCGCACTTCAGACTGCCCAGAAGGTCGCCGGTGAAACAGGCCGAGTGCAGCCGCGCCAGCACCGGCTCGGCCCGCGGGGGGCTGCCGATCTCGACCACGTAATGTTCCTCGCTGCCATCGGCGGGGCGAAAGACATGCAGCCGCGTGGCGCGTGACACCGCAAGCGGTACCCGCGCCGAGACCACCTCGGAAAGCGTCGTTGCGTCGGCCAGCGCCGCTGCGGCCTCGGCCAGAGTGACGCGGGTAAGCCCATGGGCCATGGCGAATGCGACGGCCCCCGGAACCTCGACCGCCAGCACCGCGGGCAGAAGCCGGGCGGATTTCACCAGCCCGATCGCCGCGCGATGCGCCGCTGCGTCGCCCTCGCGCAGCGTGACGAAGGGGCCGAGAAGCGGGTGGCTCAGGTCATCCGCGGGCTCGGCCACGGAACGCACCCAGTCCGGGCCGACATCCGCAGGCAACCGCAGCCGGGCGATGTCGCCGTCATAGGGCCGTGCCTTCAATGTCACCGCGCGCCGCGCCGTGATCGCCAGCACGGCAGGACCAAGCTCGCGCAGCGCCGAAAGCCGCGCTGGCGTCAGCGTCTCGGCCGCCGCCACCAGAAGCCCGTCAACCACCACGGGAACGCCCATGCGCAGGTCGCCACGCGCGCGCGCGATCCTTTCGGTGCTGTCGGGGCCAAGGGGCATGGGTGGTCCTTTCCGTGGGGCCGGGTGTAGCGCCAAATCCGACAGATATGAAACAAAACTCTTCCCCGCCACACGCTTGCGTGAAAAGCCTGTTGCAAAACTTGTGCGGCCTGCCCCCGTGCACATCTGGTCGCGGGGACGTGACAGGAGGGAGAAGCATGAGCAACCTGAAGAAAATCCTGCTGGTCGATGACGACGACGACCTGCGCGAGGCGCTCAGCGAGCAACTGGTGATGACCGAGGATTTCGACGTGTTCGAAGCCGGCAACGGCGCCGAGGCGATGGAAAAGGCCAAGGCCGCGATCTACGATCTGGTGATCCTGGACGTCGGCCTGCCCGACACCGACGGGCGCGAACTGTGTCGGCGGATGCGCAAGCAGAACGTCAAGTGCCCGATCCTGATGCTCACGGGCCATGACAGCGATGCCGACACGATCCTGGGGCTGGACGCAGGCGCCAACGACTACGTCACCAAGCCGTTCAAGTTCCCCGTCCTGCTGGCGCGTATCCGCGCCCAGTTGCGCCAGCACGAACAGTCCGAGGACGCGGTGTTCCAGTTGGGGCCGTACACGTTCAAACCGGCGATGAAGATGCTGATCACCGAGGACGAGCGCAAGATCCGCCTGACCGAGAAGGAGACCAACATCCTGAAATTCCTCTACCGCGCCTCCGAGGGCGTGGTCGCCCGCGACGTCCTGCTGCACGAGGTCTGGGGCTACAACGCGGGGGTCACGACCCACACGCTGGAAACCCATATCTACCGGCTGCGCCAGAAGATCGAGCCCGATCCGTCGAACGCGCGGCTGCTGGTCACCGAGTCGGGCGGCTACCGGCTGGTGGCCTGAGGCGCCGCGGACGCGGTTGGGCGGCCGCATGGCGGGCAAGGCCGCCATGTGGCTGCGTCTGGCGGGCGAACGGCTGCACCGTCCAGATCAGAACCGGTAGGCCAGCCGCAACCCGCCCCAGTGTCGTCCCTTGACCGCGATCGGCGCGGACAGGTCCTTCATCAGCACGAAGTCGCCCCCGCCCATGTCGCGGCGGTAGATCTGGATCAGGAACGGATCCTGCGACCGTCCGGCCCGCAACCCCACACGGTCGCCGAAGATCCGGCGGTTGCGGCAGTTCGCGGTGTTCCACACGGGGTCGTCGCCCTGCGGCCTGGAATATTTCCGGTTGTGGGTAGGCAGATAGCCGTTGCGGTCGACCGCCGCGCAGAACACGATCCGGGGGTCGAGGTCCAGCGCGGGTTCCTGGACCGACGGCAGCAGGGCGTCGGTCAGTGCGGTATAGGGCGCCATGACCTGTTGCGGATCGGTGTTGGGGATCGGCGCGTAGCGCTGGTCGAACAGGGCGCCCGCGCCAATCTTGCCGCTGTCGACGGCCGCCTCGAAGATCTGGCCGATCTGCGCGGCGGTCTGGCGCACGAAGTCGATCAGCGTGGCGTCGGCATGGGATGCCCCGGCAAGGACCGAGTTCTGCACCACCGTTTCACCCATCGTCACAAGGCCGTCGACGCGGGCCCGCGCCTCCTTGACCCCTTCGGCGGTCCGGCGCGTGGTCCCGACCAGCTCGTGGAAATAAGGCGCGAAACTGTCATTGGCAGCACGCACCTCCTGGGCGCGTCCCGCGATGTCCAGCGCGGCGGCCCGCGTCATCTCGACCGAGCCGGTCATCCGTCCCAGCATCTGGTCGGTCTCGGTGGCGGCCGATAGCACCGCCCCGGCATCGCCGGACGCCTTGCCCGCCTCGGTCTTCAGCGTGACGATCGTTTCCCTCAATCCCGAGATCGCCCGGGAAATCTTGTCTGCCGCGGTAGCGGTCTGGTGCGAAAGCTGGTTGATCGCCTCGGCCACCACGGCAAAGCCGCGGCCCGCGTCGCCTGCCCGCACCGCCTCGATCTTGGCATTGATGGCGAGGATGTTCACCTGTTTGGAAATGCTCACGATCTCGGCATTCGAGTCGTGCACCGAACTGAGTGTGCCGACGACATCGGCCATCCGGGAGTCGACAGATTGCACCCAGGCCGCCAGACTCTGGCTGCGCCGCCCGGTATCGCGCAGCAGCTCGGCCGAGCCGGAGACCGCCTCCATCGTCTCGTCGACGGCGCCCGCAACCTGGTCGACGGCGCCCTGGACACGGTCGTTCGCGGCGGCAACCGAAGACGCGGCCTCGTGTGCGGCCTTGATATGGCTGAGTTGCGCTTCCGCTGCGCTTTCGAGGTCGTCCAGAAACGCTGCGACCTCGACGATGTCGCGGCCGAGCACCTCGCCGGTGCAAACCAGCGCATCCAGGTAAGCTTCATTCTCGCGCCGGTCAAAGCCGGGATCAAGGGGCATGGCACGTTCCATCCTTCGGGCGCCCCCTTTGTCCCACCAGAGACTTTCTCAGACGTTAATGCCCGATGATCTGCACCTGCGCCGGGACACCGGCCGGCGGCCCCTTGAGACCCGGCAACAAGGCCACTAGCCTGCGCCCGGTTGCCCCGGACCGGAGACCCCCATGCCCGTCACGCTTGCCACCTGGAACATCAACTCGATCCGCCTGCGCGAGACGCTGGTCAAACGCCTCTTGACCGAGGAGGCGCCCGACATCCTGTGTCTGCAGGAATGCAAGAGCCCGGTCGAGAAGATGCCGCTCGAGACGTTCCGGGGATTGGGCTACGGGCATGTCGTGGCCCGCGGGCAGAAGGGCTACAACGGCGTCGCGATCCTGTCGAAACTGCCGGTGGAGGACGCGGGCGATCTGGATTTCGCCGGGCTGGGACATGCCCGGCACGTGGCCGCGCGGCTGGAAAGCGGGGTGACGATCCACAATTTCTACGTGCCCGCAGGCGGGGACATACCCGACCGCGCGGTAAACGAAAAGTTCGGCCAGAAGCTCGATTATGTACGCGAAATGCGCGACTTCTTCCGTGAAAACAGGCCGGAAAGGGCAATCCTCGTGGGGGATCTCAACATCGCCCCGCGCGAAGATGACGTCTGGAGCCACAAGCAGCTTCTCAAGGTGGTCAGCCATACGCCGATCGAGGTCGAGCATCTGGCCGAGGCGCAGGAGGCCGGCGGTTGGGTCGACGTCACCCGCGCCGACATCCCCGAGGGCAAGCTCTACTCCTGGTGGTCCTACCGCGCGCGCGACTGGGACGCCGCCGACAAGGGGCGCAGGCTCGACCATGTCTGGGCCTCGCCCGATATCGCTCTGGCCGCCCATGGCAGCCGCATCTTGCGCGCCGCCCGTGGCTGGGACCAGCCTTCGGATCATGCGCCGGTCTTCGCCTGTTTCGATCTCTAGGACTTCGGCCTTGGGTTTTGCCTCGCAAACCTCATATAAGGCGCAAAATCTCTGAAACACGGAGACGGTGACATGCTGGAACTTGGCGGCTCTTCGAAGACGGCCCAGCCGCAGGGCGACCTGATCAAGGAAATCTCGGAAGCGACCTTCATGGAGGACGTGATCGACGTCTCGAAAGAGGTGCCTGTGATCGTCGATTTCTGGGCGCCCTGGTGCGGGCCGTGCAAGACCTTGGGTCCGATGCTGGAACAGGCGGTGACCGAAGCCGGCGGCAAGGTCCGCATGGTCAAGATCAACGTGGACGAGAATCATCAGGTCGCCGCCCAGTTGCGCATCCAGTCGATCCCGACGGTGTATGCCTTCTTCGAGGGCCAGCCACTGGACGGCTTTCAGGGTGCCTTGCCGCAATCCGAGATCCGCGCCTTTGTCGAGCGCGTGGCCGCCGCGGCAGGCGATGGCGGGCTTGGCGAGGCGGTCGAGGCGGCCGAGCAGATGCTGGCCGAGGGCGCCGTGGTCGATGCTGCGCAGACCTTTGCCGCGGTTCTGGGCGAGGATCCGACCCACGCGGGCGCCTATGGCGGGCTGATCCGCGCGCACCTTGCCCTGGGAGAGATCGACCAGGCCGAGGGGCTTCTGGCCTCGGTCCCGACCGAGGTCGCCAAGGCGCCCGAGATCGAGGCCGCCCGCGCCCAGATCGCCCTTGCCCGCCAGGCCGCCGAGGCGGGCCCCGTGGCCGAACTGCGCGCCGCGGTCGACCACGATCCCGACGACCATCAGGCGCGGTTCGACCTTGCCAAGGCGCTGCACGCCTCTGGCAAGGTCGAGGAGGCGGTGGACGAATTGCTGGACCTGTTCCGCCGCGACCGCGAGTGGAACGACGGCGCGGCAAAGGCCCAGTTGTTCACCATCTTCGACGCGCTCAAGCCGCAGGATCCGATCGTGCTGAAAGGCCGCAGAAAACTGTCGTCGATGATATTTGCCTGACGGGGATCGCGGCCTAGCTTGCCGGATATGATTTCATCGGCCGACCTGCCCGACACGATCCCCGTCTTCCCGCTTCCGGGCGCGTTGCTGTTGCCGCGCGCCCGGCTGCCCCTTCACATCTTCGAACCACGCTATCTGGCGATGTTCGATGACGCGCTGAAAACCCCACATCGACTGATCGGCATGATCCAGCCGCGCGAGGTGCCCGGCGGGGGCGAGCGCAGGCTTCATGCGATCGGCTGTGCCGGCCGCGTGACCGCGTTCTCGGAAACCGAGGACGGGCGCTACATGATCACGCTGTCGGGCGCCTCGCGCTATCGGATCACGCGCGAGGTGTCGGGCTTTGCCCCCTATCTCAAGGCCGAGGTCTCCTGGGACGGCTTCGCCCGCGATCTTGGTCCAGGCGAAGACGATGCCAGCTTTGACCGCGTGCGGTTCCTGAACCTTTTGCGGCGGTTCTTCGCAAGCCGCGATCTTGCCACCGACTGGGACAGCCTGAAGGAGGCCGAGGACGAGCTTCTGATCAACTCGCTGTCGATGCTGTGCCCATTCTCGCCCGAGGACAAGCAGGCGCTGCTGGAGGCACCCTCGCTCTCGACGCGGCGGGAAACCCTGGTGACGTTGATCGAGTTCGCACTGAGAAGCGGTACCGACGAGGAGACGATGCAGTGAACGATGCCCCCCACGCCGACCGCAGGATGCTGGAATCGCTGGTCTGCCCCGTGACCCACGCAACGCTGGCCTATGATGCCGAGCGGCAGGAACTGGTATCCAAGGCGGCCGGCCTTGCCTTTCCGATCCGGGGCGGCATCCCGATCATGCTGGTCGACGAGGCGCGCAGGCTGGACTGATCCGGCCGGGCCGGAACCTCACCGCGCCCGGGCAAGCTCCAGTGCCTCACGCAGGATCTGGCGATCCCCGATATGGTTGGCGAGGATCAGCACAAGCTGGGCGTTCAGCGCCTGGCTCTGCGCCTCGGTCAGCCCCCGATGGGCGGCCAGCAACTCGGCATAGAACGCGTCATGGTCGTCGATATTCGGCGTCGCGATCAGGCTCACGGCCGCCCCTCCCAAAGCGCGGCCAGCGCCTTCCTGACCTGCCGCGCATCGGCCTCGATCCAGCGCGCGGCGATCACCTGGTCGGGGCGCACCAGATAAAGCGCGCGCTCGGCATCCCCGAGATAGCGTTCGGCCACCAGATCATTCACCTCGATCCGCAGCACGGGCACATCCAGCCCCGCGGGCGCGTCGCAATTCACGGCCAGCAGCACGACATCCCGGCCCAGCGCGTTCAGCAGCCAGCCATTGCCCTGCGGCGCGTCGGGCGCGACGGCACCGGGCCGCGACACGGGCGGCAAGGCCGGGTCATCGGGCGCGGTCGTGGCATAGACGCAGGGCGTGGACAGCCGCCCGGAATTGACCCAGCCCCGGGCAAAGGGTGCCTTGCGCGCCAGCGCCAGAACCTGGTCGCGGAACAACCGCTCGGCGCCGTTCGCGGGGGTCATGAAACGCGTGGCGCGGCTGGACTGGACGATGTTCTCGTCGGCGGCCTGCACCCGCTCGCGGTTGTAGCTGTCCAGCAGGCTTTCGGGCGCCCGGCCGTCCAGCACCGCGGCAAGCTTCCAGCCCAGGTTGTCGACATCCTGCAATCCGCCGTTGCCGCCGCGCGCTCCGAAGGGCGAGACCAGATGGGCGCTATCGCCGGCAAAGATCACCCTTCCATGGACAAAATCCTTCAGCCGCCGGCACTGAAAGCTGTAGATACTGACCCAGTCCAGCTCGAAATCGGGGCCAACCACCTTCTCGATCCGGGGGATGACCTTCTCGGGCTTCTTCTCTTCCTCCGGGTCGGCATCCGGCCCAAGCTGCAGGTCGATCCGGTAGACATTGTCCGCCTGACGGTGCAACAGCGCCGACTGGCCGTCGTGGAACCCCGGCTCGAACCAGAACCAGCGTTCCGAGGGCAGGTCCCCCTCCATCTCGATATCCGCGATCAGGAACCGTTCCTCGAACAGTTCGCCATCGAAATCGAGGTCAAGGATCGCCCGGATCGTCGAACGCGCACCGTCGCAGGCGATGACGTAATCGGCGGTCAGCGCATAGTGTCCGTCGGGTGTCTTGACCGTGACATGGACCGTGTCGCCGGTCTGGTCGATGCCGGTGACGCGGTTTCTGAACCGCAGGTCCACCAGCGGCTCGGCGAGTGCACGCTCGGCCAGGAACGCCTCGACATGATATTGCTGAAGGTTGACGAAGGGCGGCATCCGGTGGCCCGGCTCGGCGGCGAGGTCAAAGCTGAAGATCTCGTCGTCACCGTGGCAGACCCGGCCGACGCTCCATGTCGCCCCCTTGCCCAGCACCTTGTCGGCGACCCCCAGCCGGTCGAACAGCTCGAGGCTGCGCTTGGACCAGCAGATCGCGCGCGACCCGACCGAGACCACATCATTGTCGTCCAGCAGGACCGAGGGCACGCCGCGCGCCGCCAGATCCAGCGCCATGGCCAACCCGACAGGCCCCGCACCGACGACGATCACCTTGTGGCGCGGCTCGGGCGTCGTCAGGCCGGGCGGCGCGACATAGGGGAATGGCTTGTAGTCATAGGGCATCCGCGGACCTCCCCGCGATCGGCGTCAGGATGGACCCCGTCGGGCTGACGCACGGACAACACCGGGGCGCGCCCCGGCCGGGACCCTTGGACATAGCGTTCTCCCACACCGGTTCTTGTTCTTGTCCGCTATCCGGCTGTTAACCTCTGCCAGCCCGCGTCAAGCTGCAACCGGTTTTTTCGTCCGATCGGCCGGGGCGGGGTCGGCAACCGCGCCAAGGCCCGATGCCGCCCGGTGCCCCGTTTTCAGGCCACCGTCAATGTCGGGTCAAGGCCGGGGATGGAAACGCTCAGTCTCCACCACCGCAATCCCCGCCCCCGTCGCTGTTCGCGTCGCAATCCCAGCCCCGTCCCGCATAGGTACCGCCGACACCACCGGTTTCCCGCCGCCGTCCCGGCGATGCCTTGGCCTGCGGCGGTCCGCACGGCCCGGCGTCCTCGTTGATGGCGGTTCTCCCTCGGCACCAACGGGCCGGCGCCCCGGGGAAACGGTATCGCCGCTTGCGGCAGGCGGTCACGAAACCGGAATTCCGCGCTGGCCAAGGACGTCCGGCCGGGCAAGACTGCCGCAACGGCACATCCGGGGAGGAATCGGCCCATGACCGGCATCGTCATCCTGAGCGGCGCGCGCACCGCCATCGGCACCTTCGGCGGCGCCCTCGCGGGCACGCCACCCATCACGCTGGGCGCCATCGCCGCCCGGGCCGCGCTGGAACGCGCGGGCGTCAAGGGCGCCCAGATCGGCCACGTCGCCTTCGGCCACGTGATCAACACCGAGCCGCGCGACATGTATCTCAGCCGCGTCGCGGCCATGGAGGCCGGCATCCCCGAGACGGTGCCCGCGATGAACGTGAACCGGCTGTGCGGGTCGGGGGCACAGGCCATCGTCTCGGTCGCGCAGGCGCTGATGCTGGGCGACGCCGAGTTCGGGCTGGCGGGCGGCGCCGAGAACATGAGCCGGTCGCCCCACATCCTGCCCGCCGCGCGCTGGGGCCAGAAGATGGGCGACGCGGGCGCGGCCGACATGATGCTGGGCGCGCTCAGCTGCCCCTTCGGCACCGGGCACATGGGCGTCACCGCCGAAAACGTGGCCGCCGAGCACGGGGTGTCCCGCGCCGATCAGGACGCCTTCGCGCTGCAAAGCCAGGAACGCGCCGCCTGGGCCATCGCCGAGGGCCGCTTCGACGCCCAGATCGTCCCGGTCGAGGTGACGGTCCGGCGCGAGACAGTGGCCTTCAAGGTGGACGAACACCCCAAGGCCACGACCCTCGACGCGCTCGCGGGGCTGCGGCCGGTGTTCCAGAAGGACGGCAGCGTGACCGCGGGCAACGCCAGCGGCATCAACGACGGCGCCGCGGCGCTGGTACTGGCGCGCGAGGCGGCGGCCGAGGCGGCGGGCCTCAAGCCCATCGCGCGGCTGCTGGGCTATGCCCATGCCGGGGTGCGGCCCGAGGTGATGGGGATCGGGCCGGTACCCGCGGTCGAGGCGCTGCTGGCCCGGACCGGCCTCAAGGCCGACGATTTCGACGTGATCGAAAGCAACGAGGCCTTCGCGGCCCAGGCCATCGCGGTCAGCCGGGCGCTGGGGCTCGACCCCGCCCGGGTGAACCCGAATGGCGGGGCCATTGCGCTGGGCCACCCGGTCGGCGCGACCGGGGCGCTCATCACGCTCAAGGCGCTTTATGAACTGGAGCGGATCGGCGGCAAGCGCGCGCTGGTGACGATGTGCATTGGCGGCGGGCAGGGCATCGCGCTGGCGCTGGAGCGGCTCTAGACGGTTATCCAGTGGAGGCCCCTTCGGGGCCAAGTCTTTCAGGGCGCGCGCCTTGCGGCGCGCGTTCGAGTATTTCGACCAAGAAGAAGCTCAGGGGACGAAGAAGACCTCTGCTCTTGCAGCGTGACCATTGGCGTCGATCACCGAGAGCGTCAGGAACCCGGCGCCGGGCGCGGCGAGTTCCGTTTCGCGGTGGCGCAGCCCGGTCAGCACCGGCGCTCCATCGGCCAGCAGCGTGAAGGGCGGCGTGCCGCCGTCGAGCCTGACCGGCAGGCGGGCGGCATCGAGCGGCAGGCGCGCCCCGTGCGGGGGAAAGCCGATACGGGGGCCCGACCTGTCCGACCCGGACGCGTCGCGCCGATCGAAATGGCGCAGCGGCGGCGGAAGCCCGGCATTGGCGGCGATCAGCGTGCCCGGCGGTGGAGGCGGCAGCGGATCGGGCGCGGACTTCAACCGCGCGAAGGCCTCGAAGAGGAGCGGCGCGGCGAGATCGGCCCCGAAGGCCCCTGGCACCGGGGTTCCATCGGGGCGGCCCATCCACACCGCGATCACATGGGCCCCGTCGAACCCCACCGCCCAGGCGTCGCGGTAGCCGTAGGAGGTGCCCGTCTTGAAGGCGATCCGGCGCTGCGGCGCAGTCGGGGGCGCGGGCACGCCGCGCAGGATGTCGGCCACCTGCCAGGCGGCCTCCGGTGGCAGCACGGCGGAGCCAGGGGTGTCGCCCGGCGCGTCGGAACGCCAGTGCAGGTCGACCGCGCGGCCGCCATTGGCGAGTGCGGCATAGAGGCGGACAAGGTCTTCGAGCGTGAGCCCGAGCCCGCCCAGCGTGATCGCGAGACCGGGCAGTTCGCCGGGGATCGCCGGACGGATACCGGCCCGTTGCAGCCGAGCGATCAGACGGGCCGGGCCCAGCGCCTCGGCCAGCGCCACGACGGGGATGTTGCGTGAGGCTTGCAGCGCCTCGCGCACCGGAATCGTGCCGCGATAACTGCCGTCGAAATTCGCCGGGCGGTAGGCGCCGAAGGCGGTCGGACGGTCCTCGATCAGCGTTTCGGGATGGGCCAGCCCCTCGGCAAAGGCAAGGCCGTAGACCAGGGGTTTCAGCGTCGAGCCGGGTGAGCGGAGCGCAGCGGTCATGTCGACATAGCCCGCCCGCGCGGTGTCGGTGAAATCAGGGCTGCCGAGATGGGCAAGGATCTCGCCCGTGCGGTGGTCGGCAACTATGAGGGCTGCGGAAAGCTGGGCTCCGAGGGGCGCAACGGTGCGCCGGAGCAGGGACTCGAGCCGGGTCTGCAGCGCGGCATCGACGGTCAGACGGTGCAGCGGTGCAAGCGGGTCGGCCGCGCGGGTGCGGTCGGCAAGGTGCGGCGCGAGCGCCGGGAAGGGTTGGCGGACCGTGGGCACGGGGGTTCGGACGGCCGTCTCGGCCTCTTCGGCGGCCAGAACGCCCGCCCTGGCCATCCGCGCAAGAACGCGGTCACGGGCGGCACGGGCGGCGGCGGGGTCGCGGTCGGGGCGGCGGGCCTCTGGCGATTGCGGAAGCGCGACCAGCAGCGCGGCCTCGGCCGGCGTCAGCCGCCGGGGCGGCTTGCCGAGCCAGGACAGGCTGCCCGCACGCAGGCCTTCGAGGTTGCCGCCGAACGGCGCGCGGTTGAGGTAAAGCGCGAGGATCTGGTCCTTGGTCAGCCGCCGTTCCAGCGCCAGCGCCACGCGCATCTGGCGCAGCTTGCCCGCCCAGTGCCCGGTGCCGCTGTCCTCCAGCAGCCGCGCGACCTGCATCGTCAGCGTCGAGCCGCCCGAGACCACACGGCCGTGGCGCACCGCCTGCCCTGCCGCCCGGGCAAGCGCCAGCGCGTCAACGCCGTTGTGGCGGCGGAAACGGCGGTCCTCGTAGGCGATCAGCATCGCCAGGTAGTCCGGGTCCACCGAATCGAGACTGATGGCAAGCCGCCAGCGCCCATCGGCCACGGTATAGGCGCGCAGCAGATCGCCGGTCCGGTCGAGCACCTCGACCGAGGCTTCCGCCACCAGCGGCGGCAACTCGGTCGCCGCGATCCAGTTGTCGGCCGCGTCCCGTGCTGCCGCGACAAGCCCCAGCGCGGCAACAAGTATCAGCGGCAGCCGCCTCATTCGGTGACCGTCGCCCGGCCCGCATCGGTCCAGGCGCGCCGGTCGGGGCGGTACATGTCCTCGACACTGGCCGCGGGGTGGCGGTAGGTGCCGGGAGATGTCGCGCGCAGGATATAGGCCAGCCGGAACGGGTTGTCCGAGCGCAGGTCCACCGCGGCCAGGAACCGGTCCTGCCGGAACTCGGCATGGGTCGCCTCGACGGTCAGCCCCAGCCAGTCCAGCGCGCGGACATCGCCCGCCCGCAGGAGGTTCGGATTGTCGATCTCGAACCCCGCGGGCAGCGGGTCGGCGATCATCAGTCGCGCCTCGGTCGGCTCGAAGGGCGTCACTTCGAGAACCGTCACCAGCCGCGTGCCCGCAGGCACGGTGTCCATCGTGGCGGGCTTGCCCTCCAGCGTGTAATGCCGCCGGGTGATGGCAAAGCCGTTGCCCCCTGCGGGTTCGGCCATCTCGGGCACGCCAAAGGTGGTGACCGTCAGGGTTTCCTCGGCCCCGCTGGCGTTGGCGATCACGGCCGGGGAGTCGCCCTCGCGCAGCATCCGCACCAGCGGGCCGTCGAGGGGCGCCCCGTTCAGGGTAAACCCCGCGCCGCCTGGCCGGTCGATCAGTGCGTGGGCGGCCAGCAGCGTCCAGACCGCCTCCTGCGTGGATCGGGTGCGGCCCGGGGCGGCGACGAAATCGGCAAGCGCCGTGCGATTGACCGCGGCGCTGCCCGCCTCGGCCGCCAACGCCAGAAGCCCCGCGGCATCGCGCAGATCGGTGCCGTAATCGGTACGCCAGAGAGGCTGTTCGTCGGTGACCATCCGCACCCCCATCCGGCCCGCGGCATGGGCGAACATCGCGTCGGCCCGCACCGGGTCGCCATAGGCGGCCAGCGCCGCGCCCAACTGGCCTGCGGCCAGCGGGGTCGCGAAGGCCCGGCCCTTGACGTCGGCATAATAGCGCAGGTCGGCCATCGCGGCGGCCCCTTCGCGGGCCAGAACCATCAATGCATAGGCAATGTCCTCGCCACCTTTGTCGAAATCGGGGGCAGAGTTCACATGATTCCTGAGGTTGTCCAACGCCGAGCGGAAGGCATGGCCGGGCACGTCATGGCCCTGCGCCCGGGCGCGGCTCAGGAAATCGGTGACATAGGCGTCCAGCCAGAAATCGCCCGAGTCCGGCCGCCAGAGACCAAAGGATCCGTTCGGCGCCTGGTTGGCAAGCACAGCCGTGATCGCCCGGTCGACGCGCTTGCGCAAGTCGTCGCGCGCACCCAGCCCCATCGCCTCGGCCATCTCGTCGAGATAGAGCAGAGGCAGGGCCTGCGAAGTCACCTGTTCGGTGCAGCCATAGGGATAGCGGTCGAGTGCTGCCAGGAGCCCCGCCGCATCCAGCCGCGCGATGGGCCCGATCGCCAGCGTCGCCCGACCGGTCCCCGGCAGGAAACCCGTGAACAGGACCTGATCGGCGGTGAACCGGTCGCCGTCGGCCAGCGTGAAACGCGAGGTGCGCATCACCTCGGGGTCGGTGACGTCTACCGGCAGGGAAAGCCGCTTGACCAGCACCCTGCCGTCCGGGGTGGTCAGTGTCACGGCGATCTCGTGCAGCCCCGGATCGCCTGCGGACAAGGGGACCGAGACGATCGCCTTGCCCCCCGCCGCAAGGTCAAGACCCGACGGGATCGCGGCCACATCCAGCGCCACGCCGGAGGCGGTGACGTCAAGCCCCATCCGCCCCGCCGGGCCCGTCGCATGTACGATCTCCAGCAGCAGGCGGCTTCGGTCGCCGGGCCCGAGAAAGCGCGGCAGGCTGGCGGTCACAACCACCGGGTCACGCACCAGCACCTCCGCCTCGGCCTGCCCGACACCGGTCTTCGACCAGGCCACCGCCATCAGCCGCACGGTGCCGTTGAAGGCGGGCAGGTCGAACCGGGCGCGGGCAAGGCCATCGGGGCCGACCTCGACCGGCCCCGCGAACAGGGCGACCAGATCCTCGGTGGGCGGCGGGGCCTGCATGCGCGCACCCGCGCCCGCATCGCCGCCCGATCGCACCTGGCCCATGTCGCCGCTCATCCCGTCGATGAGGCGGCCATAGAGATCGCGCAGCCCCATCCCCAGCCGGCGCTGGCCGAAATAGTGGTCATCCGGGTCGGGGCTTTCGAAACCCGTGAGGTTGAGAATCCCCAGGTCGACCGCGGCAATGGTGGCGTGCGCCGTCTCGCCCGGCTGGACGCCCTCTACCCTCAGCACGACATCAAGCGGCTGCCGGGGCGCGGCCTCGGCGGGAACCTCGAAGGTGGCGCGCAGCCGGTGCGGGCCGGGATCGACCGTCGCATAGGCAAGGCCTAGCGCCCGCGCGGGGTTGCGGCCCGCGTCCACGTCCATCGGCCGGATCAGCGTGACCGCAACATAGGCCCCGGCCCCCCAGTCATCGGTCACGGGCAAGGTGACGGTGTTCTCGCCTGCCACCAGGTCCACCGGAACCATGTCGATCAGCCGGTTCGACATGACCGTGACCAGCGCCTTGCCGGGGTGGCGCGGCACGATCCGCAGCGTTGCGGTCTCGCCCGGCCGATAGGCGGGCCTGTCGAGAGAAACCTCCAGCATGTCGGGTGTGCGGGTGGTGTCGGCCGGGGCATACCAGCCCGCGAAGAAATCAACCGCCGCCTCGGCATAGGGGCCATCCAGCCGTTCGACCACCAGTTCGTAGCGGCCCCATTGCACCGGGGCCGTCAGCGACAGCCGCCCACCCGCCAGCACCGCCTCGCCGCCGGTCACGCGCGAGCGGGTGGTGATCGGCTCCCATGCCCAGTCGCCATCCATCTGGTACCATTGATAGCGCGTTTCGACCCGGTTCAGCGCCCATTCGACCCGCATCTCTTGCGGGGTGCCGTCCGAGCCAAGGCCGAGCAGGTCGAACCCGGCCTCTGCACCCTCGCCGACGACGCCCTCGAACAGCGGCCGGATGCCGATCAGCGGCGCCTCGGGCGCCACGGCGCGGGTCAGGCGGCGCTCGACCGGGCGGCCCGAGCCCTCGGACAGGCGTACCATCACCTGCGCCTCAAGCGGCTTTCCCTCGGCCTCGATCGCGGGAAAGGCAAGCGGGACCGCGGCGCGGCCGCCATCGTCGGTGCGCGGGCCACCCTCGATCACAGTCAGCCGGGGGGAGACACGGGCGCCATAGTGGCCAAAGCGGAACCCGGGATAGGCGGGCAGCGTGTCGGTCGCCAAAAGCCGCACCTCACCCTCGATGGGCAGGTCCGCCCCGGTGGCACCGAACAGATAGCGGGCCTCGATGCCCAGCACCGGCCGGTCCGACAGGCGCAGCGGCGCGTCGGGCAGCGTCAGGTCGAAATCGATCCGCTCGGGCAGGAAATCCTCGACCAGCAGCTTTTGCGCAGCGAGCGGCGGCGCCTCGGGATCGGCATGGACAGCCAGCGTCCAGGTGCCACGGGGGGCGTTGCCTGCAACCGGCAGCGCAAAGACATGCCCGCCCGCAACGCCACCCGGCGACAGCGCGCGGACATGTTCCACCCCGTCCGGCCGGATCAGGATCGCGGTCAGCGGCAAGCCCTCGATCGCCTCGGCCCGACCGTCGCGGGTCAACGCGGTGGCGCGCACCGTCTCGCCCGCACGATACGCGCCGCGGTCGGTCGACAGGAAAACGTCGATGGGCGGCGCGGGCGGGCGGCCCTCGACGCCACGATCCGAGAGGTCGAATTCGGGATCGGTCAGCGACAGGAAGGCCAGATCCGCCTCGCCCTCCTGCACCGTCACCAGGGCGGGCGCCGCCCCGGCCTGCCCCCGCATCAGCCCAGGAGCGAACAGGACATAGCCTTTGGTATCGGTCGTAGCGGTTCCCAGAACGCGGTTGGCGCGCGACAGCAGCGACACCGTTACCCCCGCCTTCGGCCCGGCGGTGGCCAGCGACCGGACGAAGACATGCAGCCCGTCCGTCCCGTCCATCGTCGCGAGTCCCAGGTCGGACAGGACGAACCACTGCATCGCGGCGGGTTCATCGTATGGGTTGGCCCCCGGGATCGCGGCCTGCAACGCGTAGACTCCCGCGGGCAGCCCCGCGATGGCCTCGGACAGGGGCAGCCGCGTGGTCACGTCGCGGTTCAGATCCATGCCCACCTCGCCGGTACCGGACCAGACCTCCTCGGCCATGTCGCCGGAAAACGTGTCCTGCTGCCAGGCCGAGATCGGGCGGCCGAAATAGCCGTCCTGCATCACGCGAAGCAGGTTGCGATCGGTCATCCGGTACAACCGCAGGTCCAACCGGTCGGCGTTCACCGTGACCACGGGCAGCGCGGCCTCGCTGGCCCTGGGCAGCACATAGGCCCGGCCCGGAAAGCGCACCGAGGGGATGCGGTCGCGCACATATTGGGTCAGTTCGACCGCCTTGGTCAGCACCTCGCCGCTTTCTGCGGGCAGGCCGGGGCGCAGGGTCAGCCGGTAGCGTTCGCCATGGCGGACACCCGAGACGCAGATCTGCCGGTCCTCGGCCGTGACCGCAAGCCCCGGTTCGGGCAGTTGCACGAAGGGCGCGAAATCGGCGCCCCGGGCCAGCGGCTCGGAAAACCGGGCGCAGATGCGGGGGCTGGGCGCATCGCTTTCGACCTGCGTTTCCACCACGCGGAACCCGTATTTCCCGATCGCCCCTTCCAGCCGCAGCGCGATGTCGTCGCGGGGGGCCAGCGCCTGCGCGAGCCGCAGCGCCGGAACCGTCTCGCGCCCGCGCCCCAACCCCTCGAGCGATTCTGCCATCACCACCAGTGCCTGCGCCCGGGTGGCGGGGGCGACGCTGCGCAGATAGCCGTTGATCGCGGCCGACAGCGACCGGCCAAGCGCCGCGCGCCGTTCATCGGGGTTCTGCGCGGGCAGAGCCCGCGCCAGGGTGGCGTATTCAACCCAGAGCGCACCGGTATCCGCCAGCACGACCGCGGCCCCGGTAAATCCCAGCGCGTCTGCGGTGCGCCCTTCGGCCCGGGCGCGGGCCGCTGCCGCCAGCCAGGCGTCGATCGGCTGGCCGTTCACATGGTGGCGCTGTGGCAGCGCCTCGGCCTGCGCGCGTGCGGCTTCGATGTCGGAAGGCGTCAGAAATCCCAGATCGACCGCCCGCTGGGCCGCGGCGGCGAGTACACCCGGATCCGTCCGCAGCACGACCGCCGACAGCGCGCCCTGGTAGGGTTCGCTCGCCGCGACGCCCGCCTTGGGGAAACAGGCGTTCGAGCGGGTATTGAAGGTCAGGGCACCGCAGGCCGGATCGTTCAGGCAGGCCCGCGCGCAGGCCTCAAGGGTCGTGTCGAACAGGCTGCGCAGATCGCCGCCAGGGAAGTCGACATCGCGCGAGATCGCCAGGCGCTTTTCTGGCACCGGGTCCGGGACGGGCTGCGCCAGGGCGGGAAGGGTCAGGACCACGAGGGTCAAGAGGGCGGCAAACCGGCGCATCACGGCCTCCTTCTGCGCTTCTCCTCGCGCAGCGATGCTGGCATGCCCCCGCCGCGATTGGCAACGATTCCTCCACAGGCGTTAATCGGCTGTTCACCCCGTTTCTGTCACATTGCTCGAAACCACGTGGAGAACCCGCGCATGGACATGCCCGAGAGACTGGCGAACGAGCGCCGAAAACGGTTGGCCGCCGAACGCCTTCTCGACCAGAAAAGCCGCGAACTGTTCGAGGCGAACCGCCGGCTCGCCCAGCACGCGCGCACCCTGTCGGACGAGATCATCGAGACTCGCCAGACCGCCGAGGAACTGCGCGGGCAGAATTCGCTGGTCCTGTCGGAACTGGCCGAGGTCTCGCAAGAGGCCGATGTCGCCAAGCAGCGTCTTTGGGATTCGCTGGAAACCGTCAAGGACGGTTTTGCGCTGTTCGATGCCCAGGACCGGCTGGTGATCGCCAACCGCGCCTATCTGTCGGTGTTCGACGGGCTCGAGGCGGTGATGCCCGGGGTGCGCTATGACGAGATCGTCCGCCTGACCGTCGAGGAAGGGATCGTCGACATCGGCGACCGCGACCCGTTGGGCTGGATCGAGAACATGCTGACCCGCTGGCACGAAGAGCCGGTACCGCCGCGGGTCATCCGGCTGTGGAGCGGAGACTACATCAAGCTTGTCGACCGCCGGACGCCCTCGGGCGACATGGTGTGCCTTTCGATGAACATCACGGAAATGATGCGCATGTGGGCCGCCGTCGAGGCGATCCCCGACGGATTCGTTCTGTACGACCACGACGACCGGCTGGTGATGTGCAACGACCGCTACCGCGATTTCTACGCCGAGAGCGCGCCCGCGATGCAGCCCGGCAACCGTTTCGAGGACATCCTGCGGTTCGGGATCGAGAAAGGTCAGTATCCCGAGGCGCAGGGCCGCGAGGAGGAATGGCTGTCCGAGCGGCTGAACCGCCACCACAGCCCCGAAGGCATGATCGAACAGCGGCTGGCCGACGGCCGCTGGCTGCGCATCCTGGAGGAACGCACGCCCGATGGCGGCCTCGTGGGTCTGCGCGTCGACATCACCGAACAGAAGCGTCAGCAAGAGGCGCTCGACCGTGCCCGGGTCGCTGCCGAAGCCGCCAACCGCGCCAAGTCCGCCTTCCTCGCCAACATGAGCCACGAGCTGAGAACGCCCATGAACGGCGTCGTCGGCATGGCCGAGCTGCTGTGCGAGACCGAGCTCAACGAGGAACAAAGGCTCTACTCGCAAACCATCAAGGAATCCGGCGAGGCGCTCTTGAGCCTGCTGAACGATGTGCTCGACTATTCCAAGATCGAGGCGGACAAGCTGCAGCTTCACCCCGAGCCCTTCGATCTGGAGCGCACGATCTACGAGATCGTCATGCTGCTGCAGGCACCTGCGCGGGACAAGCAGCTTGATGTGCTTATCGACTATGACATGTTCCTGCCGACCTGGTTCACCGGCGACCGCGGCCGCGTCCGCCAGGTGTTGACCAACCTGATCGGCAATGCGGTGAAGTTCACCGCGCAAGGGCACGTGCTGGTCCGGGTCGTCGGCTTCGAGGTCGAAGAGGGTGCGGTCCAGCAGGTCCATATCACCGTCGAGGATACCGGCATCGGCATTGCCGAGGATATGCAGGAGCACATCTTCGGCGAGTTCAACCAGGTCGAGGACCAGCAGAACCGCAAGTTCGAGGGCACCGGGCTGGGGCTTGCGATCACCAAGCGCCTGATCGAGATGATGGGCGGCGAGATCTGGCTGGAATCGGAAAAGGGCGAGGGCGCCTGCTTCGGCTTCCGGCTTCCCTTGCCGGTTGCCGAAGAACGCGATGCACTGCCCTCGCCGCAAACCGCAGAGGTCCGCCACGTGCTTGTGGTCGATGACCAGGAGGTGAACCGCACGATCCTGGAACGCCAGCTCTCGCAACTCGGCCTCGATGTGACCTGCCATGTCACGGCCGAAACCGCGCTCGGCGACGCCGCGTCCGCCGACCTCATCCTGACCGACCACCGGATGCCCGGCATGGACGGCTACGCCTTTGCCAGGGCGCTGCGGCGGTCGGGCTATGCGGGCCCGATCCTTATGCTCACCTCGAACCCGTCCCACCTTGGAAGGACCGGCGAGAACGCGGAATCCGGAATCGACCTTGTCCTGCAGAAACCCGTGCTGCGCCGCGCGCTCTACGAGGCGATCTCGACCGTGACACCGGCGATCGCGCCCAAGCCGGTGCCGCCGCTGCGGCAGATGCGCGTTCTGGCGGCCGAAGACAACCGCACGAACCGGCTTGTCCTGCAGAAGATGGTGTCGGGGCTGAATGTCGACATGCGGTTCGCGGCCGACGGAAACGAGGCGATCGCCGCCTTTCGCGACTCACGGCCCGACCTCATCTTCATGGACATCTCGATGCCCGAATGCGACGGCAAGGAGGCCACCGGCGCGATCCGCCGGATCGAGGCCGAGGAAGGCGATCTGCCAGTGCCGATCGTCGCGCTGACCGCCCATGCGCTTCAGGGCGATGCCGAAGAGATCCTCGCGGCAGGGCTCGACGCCTGCCTGACCAAGCCGCTGCGGAAAAGCGACATCCTCGGCACGATCGAGGCGCATCACCCCGAGACCTGTGCGCCGCTTCATCCGGACGCGCCCGAAGCCGGGACCGATCCGGCCGCCGCACCTGACGGCGACGCCGAGGCCCAGCCGCGTCTTCGCGCGATCTAGGTTGCGATCCGCACGGAAATGTGTGCGCATCAATCCCGCGGCGCGCAGCAAACCCTTTACCCGCACCGGTCGACCCGGCTGGCCCGCACGGGCGAGCGTCAGTCCTCGGCTTCGCCGCGCAGGAACACGGGCCGGTCCGGTTCGGACATCTCGGGCATGTAGCGGTAGCCGCCCGTGTCGAAATCGCTCAGGCTTTCGGGATCTGTCAGCCGCCGTTCGACGATGAAGCGCGCCATCGCGCCGCGCGCCTTCTTGGCGTAGAAGCTGACGATCGCCGGTCCGCCGGGGCGATCCTCGAGGAAGACGGGCGTGATCACCCGGAGCGACAGCGCCGCAGCATCGACTGCGCCGAAATATTCCCGGCTTGCGCAATTCACCAGGACATCGGTCCCCGCCCCCCGCGCCGCGTCGTTCAGCACATGGGCCAGCCGGTCGCCCCAATAGGCATAGAGGTCCCCGCCCTTCTCGGTCTTCAGCTTTGATCCCATTTCCAGCCGGTGGGGCTGGATCGCGTCGAGCGGACGCAACAGCCCGTAGAGCCCCGACAGGATGCGCAGCCGGTCCTGGGCGACGCGCAAATCGTCGGCGTCCAGCGAGGCGGCCTCGAACCCGGCATAGGTGTCGCCCGCGAACATCAGGACCGCGGGCTTGACCGCCTCGGGGGCGGGCGCGGCGGCGAAATCGCGGAACCGGTCGGTATTCAGCCGCGCGAGCTTGTCGCTGATATGCATCAGCTTCGTCAGGTCTGCGGGGCTCAGCGCGCCTGCGACGCCCGCCAGATGCACTGCATCCTCGTGAAAGGCAGGCAAAGTGGGGGCGATGCCGTCCACCGGCGCAAGGTCCAGCCGTTTCGCGGGCGAGATGACGACGAGCATGGGGCACCCCTGTGCGATGGATCGGCCGGACAGATAGCAGACCGGCCGGGGCCGTCCAGCCTCAGTCCTCGGCCAGCACGTCCAGAAAGGCCTGGCCGAAGCGGTCGGCCCGGCGCTCGCCCAGGATGCGGGTCATCGTGCCCATGTCGCGCGGCCGCAGTTCGGCCAGCTTCGCGACCAGAGAGGCCGAACAGGACAATGGCTTGTCGAGCCCGCCCTCGCCGCGGGACAGCCGGGCCTGCACCGCCATCAGCCGGTCGAAGAGATCGCCCGCATCCCGGCCCGCGAGCCTGCGCCGCGCGGGGTGGGGCAGCGTGGCCGTGACCCCGGCGACGACCTCCAGAAACGCCGCGCCATAGCGTTCCAGCTTGGTCGCGCCCACGCCGCCGATCCGCGCCATCTGGTCCAGCGTCGCGGGGCGTTTCTCGGCCATCTCGATCAGGGTGCGGTCGGTGAAGATGATGTAGGCGGGCACACCGGCAGCCTCGGCCAGCGCACGCCGCTTGGCCTTCAGCGCCGACAACAGCGGCGCGTCCTCGTCCGAGACCAGCGCCTTGACCACAGGGCGCGCCTTCTCGGCGGCGATGGTGTCGCGGCGCAGTTCGATCCGCGCCTCGCCCTTCAGGATCGGGCGCGCGGCATCCATCATCCGCAGCGCGCCATGGCGCTCGGGGTCGGGGCGGACGAGGTCGCGGCCCATCATCTGCCGGAAGACCGCCTGCCAGCCCCGCCGGTCGAACTCGCGCCCCACGCCGAAGGTCGGCAGCCGGTCATGGCCGCGGGCGCGGATCTTGTCGGTGGCGGTGCCGGTCAGGATGTCGACGAGATGCCCGGTGCCAAAGCTCTCGCCCGTGCGCAGCATCGCCGAAAGCGCCTTCTGCACGGCTTCGGTCGCGTCGAAGCGTTCGGGCGGGGTGTCGCAGAGGTCGCAATGGCCGCAGGGCTCGGGCACGGTCTCGCCGAAATAGCCCAGCAGGGTCTGACGGCGGCAGCCGGGCGCCTCGGCCAGGCCCAGCAGCGCGTTCAGCCGGCCGTGATCCGCGGCGCGGCGTTCGGGCGGGGCGGGGCTTTCGTCGATCTGGGCGCGGCGCAGGCGGATGTCCTCGGGGCCGTAAAGCGTCAGCGTCTCGGCCGGCGCCCCGTCACGGCCCGCCCGGCCGATTTCCTGGTAGTAGGATTCGATGGATTTCGGCAGGTCGGCATGGGCCACCCAGCGGATATCGGGCTTGTCGATCCCCATGCCGAAGGCGACCGTCGCCACCACGATCAGCCCGTCCTCGGCCTGGAACCGGCGTTCCACCTCGCGGCGCTGCCCGGCCTCCATCCCGCCGTGATAGGCGCAGGCGCTGTGCCCGGCCTCGGCCAGCGCCTGGGCCAGGCTTTCGGTCTTGGCGCGCGTGGCGCAATAGACGATGCCCGACTGGCCGCGGCGCGCCGCGGCAAAGGCCAGGATCTGGCGTCGGGGCTGATCCTTGGGCGAAAAGGCAAGGTGGATGTTGGGCCGGTCGAAGCCCCTCAGGAATGTCTGCGGCGCCGCCCCGTCGAACAGCCGGGCCACGATCTCGTCGCGGGTTTCGGCATCGGCGGTGGCGGTGAAGGCGGCAAGCGGTACGTTCAATGCCCGGCGCAATTCGCCGATCCGCAGGTAGTCTGGGCGGAAATCGTGGCCCCACTGGCTGACGCAATGGGCCTCGTCCACCGCGATCAACCCCACGCCGATCCGGCGCAACAGGCTGAGCGTGGCACCCGATGCCAGCCGTTCGGGCGCCATGTAGAGCAGTTTCAGTGCCCCCGCATCGAGCGCAGCAAAGACTTCGCGAGTCTCGTCCTCGGTGTTGCCAGATGTCAGCGCGCCCGCGGCGACGCCCGCTTCGGCCAGCCCGCGCACCTGGTCGCGCATCAGTGCGATCAGCGGCGAGATCACCACCGTCACGCCGTCGCGCATCAGCGCGGGCAACTGAAAGCACAGCGACTTGCCCCCGCCGGTCGGCATGATGGCCAGCGTGTTCCGCCCCGCGGCCACCGCGGCCACGATCTCTTGCTGACCCGGCCGGAAGGCGTCGAATCCGAAGACGGAAGACAGAAGGTCCTGGGCGCCGGCCATGGTCCCAATCGGTTTTCGGAGGAGTTGCCCGGTTCTCCGTCACCCCACCACTTCAGCGTGGGGTGACCGGGTGAACCGCCTCAGTACAGGGACATCGCCACCGAGGGCAGGATGATGTCGCGCAGCGCGATGATGATCACGAAGACCACCAGCGGCGCCAGGTCCAGGGCGCCCGTATTGGGCAGAATCCGCCGGATCGGACTGTAGAGCGGTTCGAGCAGGCGGCTCAGACCGTCCCAGATCTGCATCACCACCGGCTGGCGCGTGTTCAGCACCTGAAAGGAGATCAGCCAGCTGAGGATGATGTGGACGATCATGATGAAGAACACCACGTCGAGGATAAGGTCCAGCACACCAAAGATTGCCATCATGTCGGGGACTTTCCGGATCGGGAATGGTCCCTGACAGGTAAGCCGGTCACGCGCGCGGCGCAACCGGCTTTCCGCAGCGTTTCCCCTTGACGATCCCGGCGCCCCGCGCGACCCAGTGCCCGCCGACCGGAGCAAGCCGATGTATCCCTTCCTGCGCCTCGCCAAGGAATTCCACGTCCACCGCAACGCGGCCCCCCTGCCGCTGACGGGGATGCACGTTTCGCGCCATGTCTGCTGGCCCTGGGATCTGGACCTGTGGATGGAGTTGAACAACGGGCGCACGCTGACCTTGCTGGACCTCGGGCGGCTGCCCCTGGCCAAGCGGGTCGGCCTGATCGCGGCGCTCAAGGCGCAGCGCTGGGGGCTTACCATGGCGGGGGTGACGGTGCGCTACCGGCGGCGGATCCGGATGTTCGACCGGTTCGAGACGCGAAGCCGCTGCATCGGCTGGGACGCGCGGTTCATCTATATCGAGCAGGGCATGTGGCGAAAGGGCGAGTGCGCCAACCACGCGCTTTACCGCTCGGCGGTAACGGACGCGAACGGCATCGTGGCGCCCGCCCGGGTGATGGAGGCGATGGGCCTGGACGTGGCCTCGCCTCCCTTGCCCGGCTGGGTGTGCGCCTGGATCGAGGCCGAGGCGTACCGGCCCTGGCCGCCGATGGCCGACTGACCAACGGTCATCTGCGCAGTTGCGCGGGTGGCGAAAGGCCTGTCTTATGCCTGCGGTTGCAGGAGCGGGACTGGCGGCATGACGGGATCGGCAAGGCGGCGCATCTGGGGCTGGTGGTTCTTCGACTGGGCGTCCCAGCCCTATGCGACGCTGCTGCTGACCTTCATTTTCGCGCCCTATGTCAAGGAGTTGCTCGGCGACGGCACCGCGGCGCAGGCGGCCTGGGGCTACGGGGTCGGCGCGGCGGGCATCGTGATCGCGCTGCTGGCGCCGATTCTCGGCGCCGTGGCCGACAAGAGCGGGCACCGGATGCGGTGGATCGTGCTGTTCTCGGCCTGCTACGTGCTGGGGGCATCGGGGCTGTGGCTGGCCCATCCCGAAGCGTTCAGCCTGCCGCTGATCCTGTTCTTGTTCGGCCTGGGGCTGGTGGGTCTGGAATTCGCGACGATCTTCACCAATGCGCTGCTGCCGGGCCTGGGCGCACGCGACGCGCTGGGCCGGATCTCGGGTGGAGGCTGGGCGTTTGGCTATGTCGGCGGGCTGATCGCGCTGGTCGTCATGCTGCTGTTCTTTGCCGAGAACGAGGCTGGCACCACCCTGATCGGGCGCGAACCGGCACTGGGGCTTGACCCCGAGACGCGCGAGGGCACGCGGTTCGTCGGCCCCTTCGTCGCGCTGTGGTACCTGGTCTTCATGATTCCGTTCTTCGCCTGGGTACGGGTGCCGCCCACGCCGCCGATCGCCACGGTGCGCGAGTCGCTGGCCACCTGCCTGCCCGAATTGCGCTCGACGCTGGCCCGCCTGCCGCGCACGCCGAGCCTGTTCGCCTATCTCGCCTCTTCGATGTTCTATCGCGACGCGCTGAACGGGATGTATGTCTTCGGCGGCATTTACGCGGCCGGGGTGCTGGGCTGGTCGGTGGTCGATGTCGGCATCTTCGGCATCCTGGCGGTGATCTCGGGCGCGTTGTTTTCCTGGGTGGGGGGGCTGGCGGATTACCGCTTCGGGCCGAAACCGGTGATCGTGTTCAACGTGGTGCTGCTGACGCTGGTCGCCGTCGCGGTGATCTTCGTCTCGCGCGACAGCCTGTTCGGCCTGCCCGTGGCGCCAGGGTCGAACCTGCCCGACATCGCGTTCTACGTGCTGGGGGCGGCGATCGGGGCGGCGGGCGGCGCGCTGCAGACGGCCAGCCGCACGATGATGGTGCGCCAGTCCAACCCCGCCCGGATCACCGAGAGCTTTGGCCTTTACGCGCTGGCGGGCAAGGCGACCTCGTTCCTGGCGCCGCTGTCGATCGGAATCATGACGGGGATCACCGGAACCCAGCAGGCCGGGATTACACCTCTGGTTGTCCTTTTCCTGATCGGCCTTGCTCTGCTAGTCTTCGTCCGGGCCGAGGGCGAACGGGAGGACAGATGGCACGCATCCTGATCGGGCTGATCCTGGGTCTGGCGCTGGCGGTACCGGCCGCGGCGCAACCGCCGGCCAGTGCGCTTTTCGGCGCCCAGAAGACCGCCTCGAACCAGCCGCCCGCGGCGATCGGCACCTATGCCAAGGGCTGCGCGGCGGGGCTGGTGCAACTGCCCGAAAGCGGCCCCACCTGGCAGGCGATGCGGCTGTCCCGCAACCGCAACTGGGGCCATCCCGAAACCATCGCCTTCATCAGGCGGCTGAGCGCCGAGGCCACGCGCTTCGGGTGGCGGGGGCTTTATGTCGGCGACATCAGCCAGCCGCGCGGCGGACCGATGACCAGCGGTCACGCCTCGCACCAGATCGGCCTGGACGTCGACATCTGGATGCTGCCACCCGCGCGGCTGAACCTGTCGCGCGCGGAACGCGAGTCGATTTCCTCGATTTCGGTCCGCAGCGAGGACCAGCGCCGCGTGAACGGCAATTTCACAAGGTCACATGCGGCGATCCTGCGCGCCGCGGCGATGGACAGGTCGGTGGACCGCATCTTCGTCACCCCGCCCGTCAAGATCGAGATGTGCAGGCAGGCAACCCGGGCCGACCGGGCGTGGCTGCAGAAGATCCGTCCGCTCTACGGGCACAACACCCATTTCCACGTGCGCCTGAAATGTCCGCCGGGCGAGCGGAGTTGCGAAACCCAGCGCCCCACGGTCGCGGACCTGTCCGGGGGCGGCGATGGCTGTGACGAGACGCTGACATGGTGGGTCACCGACTATCTCGATCCGCCGAAGACCAGGCCCGGCAAGAAACCGGACCCCGCGCCGAAAAAGAGCCACCCGCGGGACTACACCATGGCCGACCTGCCCGCCCAGTGCCGCAACGTCCTCGCCGCCAACTGAGCGCCGCGCTGGCGCTGTTGCTGTTCCTTGCGCTGCCGGTTCGGGCGGACGAGGCCGTGAAGGTGGCGGTTCTGGGCATGCCGGAAAGCCCGGATCTGAAGGGACTGTCCGGACTGGAGGTGTCGGAGGACGGCACACACTTTGTCGCGATCGCCGACCGGGGCTGGTTCGTGACCGGCCGAATCCTGCGCGAGAAAGGCGGGCCGGTGGCGTTGAGCGTCGATCTGCCCGCGGTGTCGATGTCGCGCGACAAGGGCGGATCGATGCGCGGCCACGGGCACGATGCCGAGGGGCTTGCCATCGCCCCGGACGGGCGGATTTTCGTGTCGTTCGAAGACGATCACCGGATCGAGGCAAGGCGCCTGATACGCGCGCGCGCGATCCGGCTGCCCGATCTTCCAGACGCGCCCCGGCTCGGCGGCAATTCCGGGATCGAGGCGCTGGCGCTCGGCCCGGATGGTGCGCTTTACGCCCTGCCCGAGACGCTGGTCGAGGCCAGCGGAATCCCGGTCTACCGCTACCTCCTGCCTGCCAGCAACACCGGCCCGGACGGCGGACCGGCCGGCCGATACCGGGAAGCCGCCTGGAACCGCGACCTTTCACTGCCCGCCCGCGGCCCCTTTCATCCTGTCGGTGCCGATTTCGGGCCGGACGGGCGGCTTTACGTGCTGGAGCGCGCCTTTGTCCCGCCGCTGGCCTTTCGCAGCCGGGTGCGCCGCTTTGCGCTGGGACCGGCCGGACCCACCGAAGAGGTGATCCTGCTTGAGACCGGGATCGGCCGGCATGGCAATCTCGAAGGGCTGTCGGTGTGGCGCGATGCTGCGGGGGCGATCCGGCTGACGATGGTGACCGACGACAACGGCATGGCGCTGCAGCGCAACGAACTGGTCGAATACCGGGTTGTCAGCGCGCCCGGCGACGGCTAGGAAACCGCGTCCGCCGCGATCCGGCGGGCCAAGTCTCCGCCACCTTGCCAAAACGGAACCGACCCCATGATCCGTCTTCTTCCCGGCATCCTTGCCATGGCCGCGATCGTCGTGGCCTCGAACGTCCTCGTGCAGATCCTGTTCGGCCAGTGGCTGACCTGGGGCGCCTTCACCTATCCGCTGGCCTTTCTGGTGACCGACGTGATGAACCGTGTCTACGGGCCGGGGCCCGCGCGCCGGGTGGTTTTCGCCGGCTTCGTCGTCGGGGTGATCTGCTCGTTCGTCGGCACCCAGATCCAGGGCGAATTCGGACCGCTGGTCACGCTGCGAATCGCGATGGGCTCGGGCCTTGCCTTCCTGACGGCGCAGATTCTGGACGTGGCGGTGTTCGACCGGCTGCGGCAGGGCCGCTGGTGGCGCGCGCCGCTCGCCTCGACGCTGGTCGGCTCGACGGTCGATACCGCGATCTTCTTCACCATCGCGTTCTCGGGCGCGCTGGCCTTTCTGGAGCCGGGAAACGACGTCTCGTGGGCGAACGAGTCGCTGCCCCTGCTGGGGCTCGGCCCGACCGCGCCGCTCTGGCTGTCGCTCGCGGTCGCCGACTGGGGTGTCAAACTTGCCCTCGCCTTGATCGCGCTGGTGCCGTTCCGCCTGATTGTTCGGCGCATGACCGTACAGGTTGCGTAATTTAACTGGACATACACCAAATCTGTGGCACGCTACCCCTGACGGCAACAGCAGAAAGGAGGTGGTCCAGTGTCTAGAGTGATAGTGGAGACAGGTGTTGGAACAGTCGGGGGGGCCGTGGCCTGAGGGCAGCCCCGAAGGCCGAACATCCCCGATTGGGCCCTTCGCTCTAACCGGCCCATCTCCGTAGCTCTCGGGGCCGCCTGCAATGGGCGGCCCTTTCCATTTTCGACAGGCTGGCCCAGTCTCGCCCCATGCTGCGCATCACCGACGAGATCACGATCGAGGACTGGGAACTGACCGAGGTGTTTTCCCGGTCGTCGGGGCCTGGCGGCCAGAACGTCAACAAGGTCTCGACCGCGGTCGACCTGCGCTTCGAGGCGGAGCGCTCGCCAAACCTGGCCGATCCGGTCAAGGCGCGGCTGAAACGGTTGGCCGGGCGACGCTGGACAGACGGCGGAGCGGTTCTGATCCGGGTCGAGGACACCCGAAGCCAGGCCCGCAACCGCGAGATCGCCCGCGAGCGGCTGGTCGAACTTGTCAGGAAGGCGCTTGAAAAGCCGAAACGCCGGCTGCCGACCCGGCCCACGCTGGGTTCGAAGAAACGGCGCCTTGCGGCAAAGAAAACCCGCGGCGCGGTCAAGGCGCTGCGCGGCGCGGTCGACCCCGAGGACTAGGCTCGGGCGGAAAAGTCGGCGCGTGCATAGCCCTGAATGTACAGCAGCGCCGTCAGGTCGCCGTGGTTGATCCGGATATCGCACTGGGCCGCTACAGCGGGCTTGGCGTGCAGCGCGACCCCGGCCCCCGCGATCCCCAGCATGCCCAGATCGTTCGCCCCGTCGCCGACGGCCATGACCGCGCCGGTCGAAATCCCCAGCCGGGCCGAGACCGAACGCAGCGCCGCGACCTTGGCCTCGCGCCCGAGAATCGGCTCGGCCACCTGTCCGGTCAGCCGCCCCCCCTCGATCAGCAGCGTGTTGGCCTGGTGCTCGTCGAAGCCCAGTTCGGCCGCGACCCGCGCCGCGAAACTGGTGAACCCGCCCGAGACCAGCACGCAGTAGCCGCCATGGGCCTTCATCGTGGCGATCAACTCGGCCCCGCCGGGCGTGCAGGTGATCCGCTCGGCCAGAACCCGGTCGATCACGCCCGCGTCAAGCCCGGCCAGCAGACCCACCCGCTCGCGCAGCGCCCCCTCGAAATCGAGCTCGCCATTCATCGCGCGTGCCGTGATCTCTGCGACGCGCGGACCGACACCCGCCTCGTCGGCCAGTTCGTCGATACATTCCTGGCCGATCATCGTGGAATCCATGTCGGCGATCAGCAGGCGTTTGCGTCGTCCCTCGGCGGGCTGGGCCACAAGATCGACGCCCAGGGTCTGCAGTTCTGCCCAGACCTCCCAGAAATTCGCGGGCACCGCGTCGAGGGCGAATTCGGCCGCGAGATCGGGGGCAAGCCACACCGCCGCGCCGCCCCCCCAGGCGTTGCGCAGCGACTCGACCAGGGCGGGGGCAAGCCGGCCCGGAGGGGCGATCAGGGTGACGACATGCATGGCGTGCTCCGCTACGATCCGCGATCGCCGGTCTTTAAGCACGGGCCGGGACCGAGGGCCAGTGCCCCGGCACCGCGCCGGCGCCGCCCCTTCGCGCGCGCAGGGGGTTTCACGTGGTGGCGGAGGACGACGTTTCCGATCGGCAACGGCGATGTCGCAAATCGCCTGGAAAGCGACGAGACGGTGCAGTTTGCCCCCTTGCGCGGTCGGCGCAACGGGCGTAACCGCAGCGGTGGGACACCCCTCCCCAACGAGGGGCGACTATCTGGAAGGATACCATGACAGACCCCGTGAAACCGGCCGCGCGGCCGGCCAATCCGCGCTTTTCCTCTGGCCCCTGCGCCAAGATCCCGAACTTCTCCCTCGACAAGCTGAACGACGCGCCGCTCGGCCGGTCGCACCGTGCCGCGGTGGGCAAGGCCAAGCTGAAGGCCGCGATCGAGACCACGCGCGAGATTCTGGGCGTGCCCGCCGATTACCGCATCGGCATCGTGCCCGCCTCGGACACAGGCGCCGTGGAAATGGCGATGTGGACGATGCTGGGCGCGCGCGGCGTCGAGATGCTGGCCTGGGAAAGCTTCGGCGCCGGCTGGGTGACGGACGTGGTCAAGCAGCTGAAACTCGACGCCACCGTGCGCGAGGCCGCCTATGGCGAGATCGTCGATTTCGCCCAGGTCGATTTCGACAAGGACGTGGTCTTCACCTGGAACGGCACCACCAGCGGCGTGCGCGTGCCGAACGGCGACGCGATCCCGGCCGACCGTCAGGGCCTGACGATCTGTGACGCGACCAGCGCCGCCTTCGCGATGGACCTGCCCTGGGACAAGCTGGATGTGACCACCTTCAGCTGGCAGAAGGTGATGGGCGGCGAGGCCGCGCATGGCATGCTGATCCTCAGCCCCCGCGCCGTCGAGCGGCTGGAAAGCTACGCCCCCAAATGGCCCCTGCCCAAGCTTTTCCGGATGACCAAGGGCGGCAAGCTGATCGAAGGTATCTTCGAGGGCGAGACGATCAACACGCCCTCGATGCTCGCGGTCGAGGATTACCTGGTGGCGCTCGACTGGGGAAAATCCATCGGCGGCCTGCCCGCGCTGATGGCGCGCGCGAACGCCAATTTCGCGGCCGTGCAGGACTTCGTCGATGCCCGCGACTGGATCGAGAACCTGGCCGTGGACCCGGCGACGCGGTCGAACACCAGCGTCTGCCTCAAGTTCACCGATCCGCGCATCGTGGATGGCGCGGGCTTCGCCAAGGCCGTCGCCAAGCGGCTGGAGGCCGAGGGCGTGGCCTATGACGTGGGCGCCTATCGCGACGCACCCGCCGGTCTGCGCATCTGGTGCGGCGCCACCGTCGAGACTGCGGATATCGCCGCCCTGATGCCGTGGATCGAGTGGGCCTTCGAGGCCGAGATCGCGGCGCAGACCAGGGCGGCCTGACGCCGGTCCCGGCCTCTGCGCCGGGATTTCCCCACATACCACGCGACCCCGGATCACCCCGGGGCGCGCGACATATCCCATTTTCAAGGAGTGCCCCAGATGGCCCCCAAGGTTCTCGTCTCCGACGCGCTTTCCGAAACCGCCGTCCAGATCTTTCGCGACCGCGGCATCGAGGTCGATTTCGACCCCGACCTGGGCAAGGACAAGGACAAGCTGATTGCCGCAATCGGCAAATATGACGGCCTCGCGATCCGCTCGGCCACCAAGGTCACCGAAAAGGTGCTGGAGGCCGCGACCAATCTCAAGGTCGTGGGCCGCGCCGGGATCGGGGTGGACAACGTGGACATCCACGCCGCGTCCAAGAAGGGCGTGATCGTGATGAACACGCCCTTTGGCAACTCGATCACCACGGCCGAACACGCGATCTCCATGATGATGGCGGTGGCGCGGCAAATCCCCGAGGCCAACGCATCGACCCATGCCGGCAAGTGGGAGAAGTCCCGCTTCATGGGCGTCGAACTGACCGGCAAGACCCTGGGCCTGATCGGCTGCGGCAATATCGGCTCGATCGTGGCCGACCGCGCCATCGGGCTCAAGATGAAGGTCCTGGCCTACGACCCGTTCCTGTCCGAAGAGCGTGCCGACAAGCTGGGCGTGCACAAGGTGGAACTGGACGAACTGCTGAAGCGGGCCGATTTCATCACGCTGCATGTTCCGATGACGGAAAAGACCGCGAACATCCTGTCCCGCGAGAACCTGGCCAAGACCAAAAAGGGCGTGCGCATCGTCAACTGTGCCCGCGGCGGCCTGGTGGACGAGGCGGCGCTGGCCGAGATGCTGAAGTCGGGGCACGTGGCGGGCGCGGCCTTTGACGTCTTCGCCGAGGAACCGGCCAAGGAGAACGTGCTGTTCAACCTGCCGAACGTCGTCTGCACCCCGCACCTTGGCGCCTCGACCACCGAGGCGCAGGAAAACGTCGCGCTTCAGGTGGCCGAGCAGATGGCCGACTACCTGCTGACCGGTGCGGTGACCAACGCGATCAACATGCCGTCCATCACCGCCGAAGAGGCCAAGGTCATGGGGCCCTGGATCGCGCTGGCGGGCCATCTGGGATCGTTCGCCGGGCAGATGACCGACGAGCCGATCAAGGCGATCAACATCCTGCATGATGGCGTGGCGGCCGAAATGAACATCGCGGCGCTGAATGCCGCCGCGATCGCGGGCGTGATGAAAGAGGCCAATCCGGCGATCAACATGGTCTCGGCCCCGATCGTCGCCAAGGAACGCGGCATCGCGATGTCGACCACGACGCAGGGCAAGTCGGGCGCCTTTGACGGCTATATCAAGCTGACGGTCGTGACCGACAAGCGCGAGCGGTCGATCGCGGGCACCGTGTTCTCGGACGGCAAGCCGCGCTTCATCCAGATCAAGGGCATCAATATCGACGCCGAGATCGGCGAGCACATGCTCTACACCACCAACAAGGACGTGCCCGGCATCATCGGCGCGCTGGGTGCGACCATGGGCAGCCACGGGGTGAACATCGCCAACTTCACCCTCGGCCGGACCGGTCCGGGGGCGAACGCCATCGCGATCCTCTATCTCGACCAACCGATCCCCGAGGCGGTGGTCGCCGAACTGAAGGCGACCGGGCTGTTCCAGCAGGTGCGCCCGCTGGAGTTCGAGGTCGCCTGACAGCGGCCGGTTTGACAATCGCGGGGCCTGCCGCCAGATGTGCGGCAGGCCCTTTTTCCGTTCTCAGGTCACACCCAAATGCTGCGCAGCTATGCCATCGGCGATATCCACGGCCAGCTTGCCCGCCTGCAGGCCGCGCATGCGCTGGTCGCGGCGGATCGCGCGCGGGTGGGCGATGACACGGCACCGCTTGTCCATCTGGGCGATTATGTCGATCGCGGGCCCGACAGCCGCGGCGTGCTGGACTATCTCGTGCAGGGTCTGGCGGCGGGCGAGAACTGGGTGCTGCTCCGGGGCAACCACGACGCGGTGATGCGCGACTTTCTCGGCAGTGACGTGGCGGATGCCGATGTCGCGGGCTGGCTCTCGGGCCGTTTCGGCGGGCGCGAGACGCTGGCCTCCTACGGGATCACAGCCGCGGCGGATGGCGGAACGGCCGCGCTGCGCAGGCGCGCGCGCGACGCGGTCCCGGCGGCACAGCGCGCACTGCTCGATGCCCTTGCCCCGTTCCATCATCGCGGCGAGGTGTTCTTCTGTCATGCGGGCATACGCCCGGGCGTGCCGCTCGATGCGCAGGACGAACAAGACCTGATCTGGATCCGGGGAGAGTTCCTGGACGACCGGCGCGACCATGGCGCGCTGATCGTCCACGGCCATACCCCCGTCGATCGGGTAGAACACCACGGCAACCGGGTCGATCTGGATACCGGCGCGGGCTATGGCGGCCCGGTCTCGGCGGTCGTGATCGAGGGGCGCGATGTGGTCCTGCTGACGCCGGGCGGACGCATGCCGGTGCCCCCGGGCCGCGCCGGTGATTGACCCCGTCCGGAATACCAAGCCTTGGCCGATGGTCCCATGAACACCTTCAACGATCCCTCGAAACTCCATGACCCAGGTGGCAGCGTGCGCTGGCCGCTTCCGCCAGGCATGCGTGGCAGCGCCGTGTTCTCGCCCTGTGGCAAGTACCGCACATGTCTCGAGCGCGACTGGACGGCCGAGGGCGAAGCACCGCGAACCATCATGTATCTGGGCAAGAACCCGAGTACGGCGGATGCAGTAACACAGGATCCCACCTGCCAGAAGGAAACATCACGCGCCCAGGTTCTGGGCTATACGCGGTACCTGAAGGGGAACGTGCTGGACTACCGGGCCACCGACCCCAGGGATCTGCCGCAGGATCCGGCCCTGGCCTGCAGCGACAGAAACCTTCCCGATCTACTCTCGATGGCGGCCGAGTCCGAGATCATCGTGATGGTCTATGGGCGTCTTCATCCGCGTTATGCACCGGTCGTCGGCACGATCGTCGAGGCGATACGGAACACGGGAAAGCCGCTTTTCTGCTTCGGCAGGAACCAGGACGGCTCGGCCAAGCACCCGCTTTACCTTCGGAACGATTCACCCCTCCTGCCATTCTGACCGGTGATGACAATGGGGCCCCGACGGAGGCTGTCGCGGTCCCGGCGGTGGGGACCCCAGGTGCCCGAGATGGATCGGCGAAGCACATCCCGACACCTTTGTTCAGGCGGGTCGGCAACGTCGGAGCGTAGTCGAGGGACTTTCGCCGAACTGCGCGGCATAGGTCGACGAAAACCGCCCCAGATGCAGGAAACCCCACTTCATCGCCACGTCGGTTACCGTCATATCCGCCGTGCCAGCCAGCAGGTCACGCCGCGCCCCGTCAAGCCGGTGGCGGCGCAGCCATTCCGCCGGCGACACCCCCACGGTTTGTTCGAAGGCCTGACGTAGTCTTGGCACCGGAACGCCAAGCTCGGCCGCAAGGCCCGCCACCGAGACCACCTCGCCGCCCGCCTCCCTGAGCCGCGCCTCGGCGCGTCGGAACAGCCGATACGCGGCCCGCCCCGAACGCGCCGAGGCGGCGGGCGCGGCTTGGGCGACGCCGAGCCGGCCAAAGAGCCGGCCGAGATTGTAGAGCGCCAGATCGGGCACGATGGCAGGGATGAGTCCCGGCGCGGCAAGCAGATGGGCGAACCATTCGGCCAGCACCGCCACCTCGGGCGCAGGCGGAAGCACCGCCATCGCCGTCCGCAGCACAAGCGCGGCCGGGGCAATTTCCTCGGTCCGGGCCAGAAGCGCGGCGTCTACCTCGACCAGCAGCACGTCGCTTTGCGCGGGCAGGTCGGCCAGATGCTCTTCGCCGCTGCGGATGAACGCCGCGAAACGCGGCCCGCAGGGTTCGGCGTTCACCCGCCAGGGTCCGGCCCCGCCCATACCCTGGACAAAGACGATGCGATCCTCGGGTGGCACCACGCTCTGCTCGACGCCGCGCGCCATCCTCTCGCGCGAGACGGTGATGCCAGGCAACATCAGGCGTTCGACCGAGCCATGATAGGCGCCGGGTTCGGACTGGGCATAGCGCTGCGCCCAGCCCTCAAGCGCGCTTTCCTGCTCGGAAACGTCGGAAAAGCTCTGCCGCGTATGCGAGGCGCAGCTCGTCTCCATGTCCACCGCCCTATCGGATTGCTCACCTACCAACGGAAGAAGCACACCCCGGCGCGGTAAAGCCTGCAGTGGTCTTTCCCGGGCTCCATTCGGGCAATGGTGGAATTTTGGGCGGCTGCACCGGCCTGCGGAGCGAAGGACGACCGACTTTGGGCCGGAGGGATAGCCGGTTCGCAGGATGCCCGGATTCCGGGCAGTCTTTCCACCCGGAATGGATAGCGGCTCTCATTGGGACAATTCTAGGCTTGGTTACGGAACCTGATCCAAAGGAGTGACCCGAGTGACCGGACCAAGTCTCAAGGCCCCCGTGGTGCTGGCCGCGGCAATGGCCGTTCCGCTGACCCTCGCCGGCGGCCCTGCCCCGGCGCAGGATTTCGTGCCCGAAACCCTGTCGGTGAAGCCGACGATCGACCCCGGCCCCAACGTCTTCGTCAACCAGCAGCAATGGATCGGCGCGGGCTCGATCGCGATCTTCGACCAGGCGACGCTGAAGCTCAAGGCGCTGCTGCCGACGGGCGCGATGGGGCAGATGCTGGTTTCGGCCGACGGCAAGACCGCCTGGGCGCAGTCGAGCTTTCTCAAGCGCACCACCTACGGACCGAACGAAATGGTGCTGACGCGCTTCGACGTCGAAACCGCTGCCATCGGCCCCGAGGTGATCCTGCCGCCCAAGGCCGCGATGGCGCTCGGCTACACGCCGCTTCTGCGCCACAGCGCCGACGGCCGGTTCGTCCTGGTGCAGAACGCCACGCCCGCCTCGTCGGTGACGGTGGTGGATGTGACGGCGCAGACCGTGGTGCAGGAGATTCCGACCCCCGGCTGCTGGGGTATCTATCCCGCGGCCGAAGGCGCAAGGTTCTCGACGATCTGCGGCGACGGAACCTTCGCCAGCTACACCCTGAGCGCCGACGGCACCGGTGCCGAAAAGGCCACAAGCGCGGCGGTCTTCGACCCCGAGACCGACCCGATCTTCATCGAGGACGAACGGGTGGGTGACGCGCTTCTGTTCCTGACCTACTCGGGCAAGCTCATACGCCTTTCCGACACGGGGGCGGCTGTCGAAAAGCTGTCCGAGACCGATCTCGTCGCCGGAATCGAGGGCGGATGGGCGCCCGGCGGCTATGAACTGATAGCAGCCAATGCGGCGAAGAACGTCCTTTTTGTCGGGATGCACCCCGAATCCTTCGACGGCAGCCACAAGAAGGGGATGGAGGAAATCTGGGCCATCGACCTTGCCACCGGCACCGTGGCCGCGCGCTCGAAGGTCGAGCATCTGAGCTCGATCACGGTCACCCCGGCCGCAGCGCCCGTGCTGTTCGGCACTACGGAAGAGGGCAAGCTGATCCGCTACGACATCGACGCGGGAATGGCGCTGACCAAGTCCGCCGAGACGGGCCTAGCGGGCTTTGCCATGTCGCTATGGGTGACGGAATGAACTGGGCCGAGCTTGCCGCCCTGGCATCGGCCGCGGTCGCGACCTTCACGGCGATCTTCTTTGCCCGCGCGGCGTGGCACAAGGCCTGGGATTTCTGGGCCTTCACCGGCTTCGTCGCGGATTACCGGCTGCTGCCCGCACGTGCCGTGGTGCCTGCGGCAGGGGCTATCCTGCTGATCGAGACGCTGGTGGTGCTGGCGATGCTGGTGCCGGGCGCGCGGGTGCCCGGGCTGGTGACGGGGGCTGTGATGGTTGCGGCCTATGGTGCGGCCATCGCAGCGAACCTCGCCCGCGGCCATACCCGCATCGAATGTGGCTGCGGGGGCGCGCCTCAGCCCCTCGGTCCGGCGCTCGTCGTCCGCAACGCGGGACTTGCGGCGCTGATGCTTGCCGGCGGGGCGGGAGCGGACGGGATACTCGGCCTTGCCGGGGCCGGGGCCGCCATTGCCGCCGGTGGGGCGCTGTTCATCACCTACCTGCTTTTCGACCAGATCATCTCGAACGCCGCCGACCCCGTCGCGCGGCGCAGCTAGGGAACCCGAGACATGACAACGATACTGACCTTCCTTGTGGCCGTACTCTTCGTGATCGTGATCGCGCTGACCGTGGCCCTTTTCGCGCTCGCACGGCAGGTGGGCGTCCTGTTCGAACGCATCGCGCCCATGGGCGCGCTGGTGAACGATTCCGGGCCCCGGGTCGGCCAGGCCACGCCGCGTTTCACGCTTGCCTCGCTTACCGGGCCCGCGCCGGTCGAGATCGGCCCGCGCGAGGGGCGTGCGACGCTGGTGTTCTTCCTCTCGCCCACCTGCCCGGTCTGCAAGAAGCTGCTGCCGATCCTGAAATCGGCACGGACCGGCGAGGCGGGCTGGCTTGACATCGTGCTGGCCTCGGACGGCGAGGAACCCCGGCTGCGCCGCTTCATCCAGACGGCGGACCTGACCGAGTTCCCGTTCGTGAACTCGACCGAGCTTGGCCTTGCCTACCGGGTCTCGCGGCTGCCCTTCGCGGTGCTGCTCGCGGCCGACGGCACGATCCGCTCCAAGGGGCTCATCAACTCTCGCGAACAACTCGACAGCCTGTTCAACGCCCATGACATGGGGGTGGACTCGATCCAGTCCTGGCTCGACCGCCCCGCCATCACAGCATGAGGGAAACCATGGACATTCTTGCAAAGATCACCGACCTGATGGATCGCGCGACCGAGGCCGGCGTGCGCGGCGTTGCCCACAAGACCGGACGGCGCAGCTTCCTCGCCCGGATGGGGGGCGGCCTCGTGGGGGCTGCGCTGATGCCGGTTCTGCCCTATGACCGAACCTTCGGCACAGCCTTCGCGGCCACGGGCGAGGACGAATACGCGTGCGACTACTGGCGTTACTGCGCGCTGGACGGCAACCTCTGCAACAGTTGCGGCGGTACGCTGACCGAATGCCCGCCGGGCTCGGAAACGTCCAAGGTCAGTTGGGTCGGGACGTGCCGCAACCCTTCGGACGGCAAGGACTATCTGGTCTCCTACAACGACTGCTGCGGCCGGACGGCCTGCGACAACTCTCCGTTCTGCAACCAGAACGTCGGCGAGCGCCCCGGCTACCGCATGGGCCTGCACAACGACATCAACTGGTGCATGGCCAATACCAGCCAGGGCTACCATTGCACGGTGGCGGTTCTGGTGGGGATCGCGGAATGAACCTTCGGATGCTGCTGGCGGGGGCCTTTCTGGCCCTCGCCACCCCGGCCCATGCCGCCGCCGCGGACGGGGGCGAAGTGTTCGACCGGGTCTGCGCCGCCTGCCACAATGCGGGCGGCATCGGCACGCCGGGCGTGGCGCCACCGCTGGCGGACCCGCCGCTGTGGACGCGGCTGGGGCCCGAGACATCGGCGCGCTTCATCGCGGGCGTGGTGATCGCGGGCTTTTCGGGTACAATCTTCTCGCAGGGGATGGGCTATTACGGCCTGGTCATGCCGCCGCAAAGCCAACTGAGCGACGAGGAACTGGCCGCCGTCACGACCCATGTGCTGCGTAATCTGGGCGGGATCGAGGCCGAAGTCACGCCCGCCGACATCGCCGCCGTACGCGCCGCGCCGCCGGGCCACAAGGATCTTATGCAATTGCGTGGAGGCAGTCAGTGAGCCGTTTCCTCAATCAAGCCGCCCTGGCCCTTGCTCTGGCCGCGCCCATGCCGGCCCATGCCGGCCCCGAGGCCTGGGGCCCAGAGACAAACTATGTCCTGCGCTGCATCGGCTGCCACGGTGCCGACGGTGCGGGCAGCGCGGATGTCGGGATTCCCGATTTCCGCGGCTATGTCGGCTCGTTCTCGGCCTCCGAGGCGGGACGGCGGTACCTGATGCACGTGCCCGGGGTGACCAATGCCTCGCTCACCGATACGCAGATCGCCGAGGTGATGAACCATGTGATGGAAAGGTTCGCAGGCGCCTCGCTGCCAGCGGATTATCGCCCCTTCACGCCCGCCGAAGTCACAGCCCTGCGCGCCGAGCGCGTCGGGGACGTGGTGGCGCTGCGCCGAACGGTGGCGGCCGACCTGACCGCTGCGGGCCTGCCCGTGGCAGGCTACCCCTGGCCCTGAAGTCCGCGTGCGCCGGACGATCCCGATGCCCCCTCCGGGGCGGCAGGCGGGCAGCGCGGGCCTGACGCCGACTGAATGTACGGCACCGGGGAAGGAGAACCGGACCGGATCAGCGCAACGTCCCGCATCGGCGCCGTGCCGCCCCTGACACGTCATGCAGGGCATCATGTTTCGACTGGAACGCGGATACTGGCGGATATATCTTCCGATCTGCGTACGGACATCTCCGTTGCGTTTTCGGTGGCGCGGATCAACTGACATTTCGGCACGTGGCAAGAGGCAGAACCTGAATCAATGCCCAGACCTCCCCTTCTCCTTGTCGCCTGCCTGCTGCTTGGTCCGGTAGCATTCCCTGCCGCAGGCCGGGACCTGCCGGACGTCGCGACGCTTCAGAAAAATCTCTTCTCGACCGAAACCGCCACCCGCGACGCCGCCGAGGCGCAACTGCGCGACCTTGCCGGAACGGGCGACGCGGCGGCCGCGGGAATCCTTTCACGCGCGTTCGAGAGACAAGGCGATCTTCAGGCGGCGATCGACATCCTTGGGCCCGCCGCGACGTCAGGCGACATTCCCTCCATCCAGCGCCTGACATGGCTCTTGCGCCAGATCGGCGCCGATGACGGGAAAATCTTCGAAGCCCTGCGGATGGGATGGGAAGCCGGAGACGTCGTTTCCGGCGTGAGCTATGCCCGCGGGCTGATGCGAGAGCCCGATCCGGACAGAATACGTGCCGCGCGCCAGATTTTCGAGGCGGCTTCGGCCCTGCCCGGATTCAACGCCTGGTCCGACCTGGCCCGGATGCGCAGGGCCGGCGAGGGCGGCGAGGTCGATCCGGAGGGCGCGTTCCTTGCCATGCGGAATGCTGCAGAGGCGGGAAATGCCTGGTCCGCGCTTCATCTTGCCCGGATGCTGCTGAACGGCGAGGGCACGCAGCCCGACCCGGCCGAGGCGCTGCGGAATTTCAAGGTGGCGCTGACCGGCGAGGGCGACGTCGTCACGACGGCGCGGCGCGATCTTGCCACCGCCCATCTCTACCGGAAATTCGGTGCCCTGTCCGATCCCGGTGCCGGTCTTGACCTTGTTGCCGAGGGCATCGCCGCGGGCGATCCCGGCATGGTCCGGGTCGCCGTGACCATGCGGGAAGAGAAAGGCGCCATCGCGCGCAAGACCGAAGACCTGCGGAAGACGGCCCTGGATATCGCAGGGCAAGCCGCAGCCAGCGGCGACGAAACGGCAGCCCGCAGCCTGTTCGACTACTGGCACCGGTTGGCAACAAGGTCACCGAACGCGGCCCGGCAATCGGCCATGATCGTCGAGGCATACGGGGCACTCCTGGACCGGCCGCGTCTTGTCCGCCACGAGCTTGTCCAGACGGCACCGCGGATCGAGGGACAGGCGGCGCGCGCCGAAGCCGTGGCGATGCTCGAGACGTTGGAGGGGAAGGACTACACCGCCGCCCTTCTCGACCTCCGGCCGCATCAAAGGCTTTATGTCCAGGCCTTGCAGTCGCGTCTGGCGCGAGGCGGATTCGATCCCGGCATGGCGGACGGACTTATCGGCCCCGGGACGCGCCAGGCAATTGACGCGTTCTGCAAGAGCCATGGGGTCGAGTCCGAGTGCCGGCATGGGCCTGTTTCGTGGCAACTGGGCAAGGCCATAGGAAATTTCCTGAATCCGGCCAACGACCCGGCGCGACCCTGACCCCGAGCGACCGGGGTCGCGCCTTGGCCTGCGCACCCGCAGCGTGTGTGCAACGCCCATGCGACGGGCATGGTGCCGGGATAGCGGAATCGGTCTCACCGCTGTTTCGAGGGGCCCAAAGGCATTGCAGTCGCTTGACTTCCGCTCTCGGTTTCGCTGCGCGTCGCACGATGGGGCGAACCGCACGCGGCGATGCGGCAACGCCCGTCCGCGGCCAAGGACCGCCCCGGGCCGACCGCGCACAGGAGGCATTATCGGTATCCGGGTGCCTCGCGTCCCCAATGGCCGCAACATGCCATTGAGTCCGTAACCTTCGTCTGTTCATCTTGCATCGCACCCGGCAAGAGAAGCGCTCTCATGGCTACCCCACAGTTGCTGACCTTCAGCGTTCTGGCCGCCACCATGGCCCTCTTTCTCTGGGGGCGCTTTCGCCATGATGTCGTGGCGCTTGCCGCGCTTCTGGCCTGCGTGATCCTGGGTCTGGTTCCGGCGGCTGATGCCTTTGCGGGCTTCGGTCACCCGGCGGTCATCACGGTGGCCTGTGTCCTGATCCTCAGTCAGGGTTTGCAGAACACGGGTGCCGTGGACCGGCTGGCGCGTGCCGTGCTTCCCCGAGAGGCTGGCCGTGTGACCAGTCTGATCGCCCTGATCGGGCTGGGCGCGGCGCTGTCGGGGTTGATGAACAATGTCGGCGCCATGGCATTGCTGATGCCCGTTGCGGTGCAACTCTCCGGGCGGCTGGACCTGACACCGGGTCAGGTGCTGATGCCACTGGCCTTCGGCACCATTCTGGGGGGCATGACCACTTTGATCGGCACGCCGCCCAACCTGATCGTCTCGGGCTTCCGGGACGAGGCGGGCCTGGGGCATTTCACCATGTTCGATTTCACCCCGGTGGGGGCGGCCGTCGCGACGCTTGGCGTGATCTTTGTGGCGGTCATCGGTTGGCGATTGGTGCCCGCCCGCAAATCCGCGGTGGGCGAAGGCTTCGATACCGGCGCGTATCTGACCGAAGTGCGCGTGCCGAAAAAGAGCAAGGCCGTTGGCCTGACCCTGCATGCCTTCGAACGCGAGATCGAGGACAGCGGCGCCCAGGTCGTTGGCCTTGTGCGCAACGAGGTGCGGATGATCGCACCACATGGCAACCGACGCATTCACGCCGAGGATATCCTGTCGCTGGAGGCAGATGTCGGATCGCTCGCAAATGTTCTGTCGGCGTTCGACATCAAGCTGGAAGAGCAGGCCTCTTCCACAAAGAAGGACGCATCCCCCGCGAGCGACACGAACGACGCGGGGGATGCAGCCACCAGCGCCCCGGACAAGGACGACGACGAAAGCGCGGAAACCGATGAGGCCATCGTTCTGCGCGAACTGGCGGTCCTGCCCAGTTCGACCATTGTCGGACGGTCGGCCAGCGGCCTGCGGCTGCGCACCCGATACGGGATCAACCTGCTGGCCGTCGCCCGCGAAGGGCGTCCTCCGCGGGCAAGATTGCGCACGCTCAGGCTGAAATCCGGCGATCTGCTGCTGATGCAGGGCCCGGCGGACATTCTGAACGATTTCATTAACGAAACGGGTTGCGTGCCATTGGGAGAGCGCGATCTGCGGCTTCCGGACAAGCGGATGGCACTCGTCGCGGCAGCGGTCATGCTGGGATCAATCGGCATCGTGGTGCTGGGACTGCTGCCCGCGGCCCCGGCCTTTGCGCTGGGTGTGCTGGCCTCGATGCTGTTGGGCACCGTTCCGCTGCGACAGGTCTATACCGCCGTCGACTGGCCGGTGATCGTGCTGCTGGGGGCGCTGATCCCGGTCGCCGGCGCGATGCAGGCCACCGGCGCCGCGGATCTGCTGGCGCGATTTCTGGTCGACACCATCGCGCAGGGCAACGGCATTGCGGCCCTGGCGGTGGTCCTGATCACCACCATGTTCCTGTCGGACGTGATGAACAACGCCGCCACCGCGGCGGTTCTATGCCCCATTGCCCTGGGCATTTCGGCGACACTGGGGGTCAATCCCGACAGTTTCCTGATGGCGGTGGCAATCGGCGCCTCCTGCGCCTTCCTGACCCCGATCGGACACCAGAACAACACCTTGATCCTTGGGTCCGGGGGGTTCCGCTTTGGGGACTATTGGAAACTGGGTCTGCCGCTCGAGGTGCTGGTGGTTTCCGTCAGCCTGCCCCTGCTGCTCCTGATCTGGCCATTGTAGTCGCGACCGGAAGACGAAAGATGCCCGTCTCTGCCCCATGGGCCGCTCCGGCGGGCTTCAGGGTTTCGTCGGGGTTTCCGTGCCCCCGGGGGAACCAGGTTCCTTGCCATGCGTTGAGTCCCCGGAAACCGATCGGAAAGGAGATCGAAATGAACATGGACGAGTTGAAAGGTGGCTGGAAGCAGGTCAAGGGCCGCGTGCGCGAGGCCTGGGGGGTTCTCACCGACGACGATGTCGACCAGATCGAGGGCGACCGTGAACAGCTGGTGGGGCTGATCCAGTCCCGCTATGGCAAGACCCGCGAGGCCGCCGAACGCGAGGTGGACGAGTTCCTGAGCCGTTTCTGATTCCCCTGTTCGGGGTTCATCGACTTTCGCTGCCCTGCCCCGCCCCATCGGGCGGGGCCGATTATTTTCTGTAGCCCGCGGGAGCGACCGCGCGTTCGGGACCCTGTCGAGCAGACCCGTGCAGCGGTGCGCTACCGGACGCCGCCCCCTGATGCGAATTTCCGCGATGTCGTGCTTGAATCTGCGTGCTGCGATCTGGGCTTGTCGTATCCTGAAGCGGGATTGCTCCTTCTGACGGACCGCCAGATGACCGACCATCACTCGCCGGACACGGATCCCGGCGTCATGCCAACCTTCCTGGTTCTGGAACAGGATGCACTGATCTCGTCGGATCTGATCCAGGCGCTGGAAATCCGTGGGCCTTGCCGGGTTCTGCACTTTTCGTCGACGCAGGATGCCGAAAGCGCGCTGCGCGGGCTTTGCCGGGTGGAGGCGGCATTTCTCGAGATGAGGTTCGACGACGCGCTGAACAGCGCCCTGGCCAGGGCGCTTGCAAGCCTCGGGGCACGCCTCGTTCTGACCCTCGGCGAGGACGCCGAGCGGGTTGCCTGTCATGGCTGGCATCTGTTGCCCCGGCCCTTCACCGAGCGCATGGTCCACGACACGCTGGCCGAGGGCTAGCGCCGGTCCATCCGGCCTTCGCGCGCAGCACGCCCCGCCTCAAGGCCCGCCGCGAAGCCTGTTGCCATCCGGACGAAGGGATCGACCGACTCTTCCGGCACCCGCGCGGGGCGGCGCGACTTTCCCTTGCAGGCCAGCGCCAGCAGGACGAGACCAAGCCCGAGATAGGCCGACCCGATCGTGCCCGCCGCGAAAAGCGCCCCTTTCCAGGCATCGAGCACAAGCCACGCCGCCACCGTAAGAAAGCCGAACCCCGCGCCCATGGCGACCGCCCCCAGGGTGCCAAGGGCGAGCCGGCGCGACAGGTCGGCGGCACGGCGTTCGACCGCCTCGATCGGCTGAAGGCGCATCAGCGCCGGCCCGTCATCAGCCCCACGATGAAGCCCGCGCCCACCGCCAGCGCCATCGCCGAGCCCGGATTGCGGCGCACGGCGTCGGCGGCCTCCTCGCCCAGGGCCATGCCCCCGGTGCTGATCTGGTCGGCGGCATCGGCGCCTCGCGCGCGCAGGCCCGAGGCGGCCCGGCGCACACCGTCAACCGTTTCATCCCGGCGCTCGGCGCCCATCTGCGCAAGGGTCTTCGAGATGTCCGAGACATCGGATTTCAAGGCCTCGATCTGACGTCCGAGATCATCATCGGTCGCGGAGCTTTTCTGCGATTGTGCCATTGTCCTGCCGCCTTTCTTCCCTGTTTCACCTGTCGTTGCGGGAAAGGAACGCATGACACGCGGGTTCGGTTCCTGCAGGCCCCGCGACGGCAACGCAGCAGAAGGACTTGCCGCGGCGATGGAACCGGATGCCGTCCTTCCACGTTGGGCAGGTACCAACGGAATGGAATGGAAAGGATCAAAAGAATGCTTCAATGGGCCCTAATCTTCCTTCTCGTCGCCCTCGTGGCCGGTGTCTTCGGTTTCGGCGGGATCGCCTCGGCCTCGGCTGGGATCGCGCAGATCCTGTTCTTTATCTTCCTCGTGCTGTTCGTGGGGGCCATCGTGATGGGCGTGATGCGCGGCCGCCGGCCGTGATCGGCATCAGGCAGGAACGACCGGGCCCCGCCGGAAACGGCGGGGCCTTTCGACTCCGGGGCTCGGGTCCGCGCACAGGCGGGTTCACGCCCCCAGCGTTTCGGTGCTGGCGAAGAACATGGCCTGGCTGACCGCCGAGCGCACCTGATGTTCGGTATAGGGTTTCGAGATCAGGAAGGCCGGTTCGGGGCGTTCCCCTGTCAGCAGGCGCTCCGGGAAGGCGGTGATGAACACCACGGGCCGGTCACCCAGTTCGGACAGGATGTCGTTCACCGCATCCACGCCCGAGGATCTGTCGGCCAACTGGATGTCGGCAAGCACCAGTTCGGGCGGGTCGTTCCGCGCCAGCTCGACCGCCTCGGTCCGGGTGCGGGCGATGCCCGTCACGACGTGACCCAGGCCCTGCACGATGTCGGCGATGTCGGCGGCGATGATCGCTTCGTCTTCGATGACCAGCACCCGGCCCGCGATCGCCTTTGCCATCTCGTCGCGCGCGATCCCGATCAGTTCGGCCGCGTCGGCGCCCGAGACGCCCATGATCGCGCCGATATCCTCGGCCGCGAAACCCTCGATGCTGTGCAGCAGCAGGGCTTCGCGCGTGTTCCGGGTCAGCCCGGCCAGGCGCAACTGGGCTTGCGCCTCGATGCCGCTTGTCCCATCGCCGGCCCCGGCGGGCGCACCCGATGACACCCAGATATCGTTGAAGACCTTGAACAGGGCCGTTTTCGGCGACAGGCCAAGGGCGAAAACCTCCCGGTTGGCCAGGATCGCCTCGAGCGTGGCGGCGGCATAGGCGTCGCCGCTGGTCTGGCTGCCGGTCAGCGCGCGCGCATAGCGGCGCAGATAGGGCAGCTCGGATCCGATCAATCGGGACAACTCTTCGGCTCTGGGGGATTGCGTCATGCGCGACCTCTGAAAAATTGCAATGCTCATGGAACCCAACGCGCCCACACGGCGTTTGGTTCCCGGGCGCGCGGGTGAAGCGCGAAAAAAGTTTGCTTGGAGGACGGGCAGCGGACGATGTCGGACAAGGATCGAAAGGCACGCATGGAAGAGCAGATCGACGAGAACCTGCGCCGCGTCTACGCACAGGCGGCCGAGGAAGAGATTCCGGACAGGTTGCTCAAGCTGCTCGAAGAACTGCGCAAGCAGCCGCCGGGCAATGGGGCCGAATCGTGACTGCGCGCGGCGATCCCCGCGACGAGATTGTCGGACATCTACCGGCGATGCGTGCCTTCGCGCTGAGCCTTGCGCGCAACCCGGCCACCGCCGACGATCTGGTGCAGGAGGCGATCGTCAAGGCCTGGGCCAATCTCGACAAGTTCGAACCGGGCTCCAACCTTCGGGCCTGGCTGTTCACGATCCTGCGCAACACCTACTATTCGATGCACCGCAAGCGCCGGCGCGAGGTCGAGGATCCCGAGGGCGTCCACGCGGCGACCCTGTCGGACCGGCCGCGCCATGACGGGCGCCTGGCGCTGGAGGATTTCCGGGTGGCCTTCGAGCAGTTGAGTGACGAGCAGCGCGAAGCATTGATCCTGGTGGGCGCCGAGGGATTCTCGTGCGAAGAGGCCGCGGCGACCTGCGGTTGCGCGGTCGGCACCATCAAGAGCCGGGTCAACCGGGGGCGGGCCCGCCTGATCGAACTGATGCATCTGGACGAGGGCGAGGATGTCCTGATCTCCGATCGCGCCACGCTTGCTGCGCTGTCGGGCCGACCCGTCGCATGACCGACCGCCTGAAGGACCGGCTGCGGAAGCACCCCTGGCAGAACGGTCTTGCGCTCTGGCTGATCGGTGCCCTGACGGTGGCGATGCTGCCGCTGGGCCTGATCTCGGTCTACCAGACCTCGCAGGTGCTGAAAGAATCGCGCAGGCTTTCGGGCGTTGCGCTGATGGACCGCACCCAACGCGCCGCCGCGCGGACCCAGGCCCTGATCCAGGGGGCCTTCGGCGCCGCCCATGCCGTGGCCGCCGCCAACGTGCTGTTCGGGGACGGGCAGATGTCGTGTGACGCGGTGCTGGAACGGCTGGTCGCGGAGACCGACGCTTTCGCGTTCGCAGGGTTCATCGACACCGCGGGCACGATTACCTGTTCGTCGAGCGGCGACCACCCGAACCTTGCCGAGGATGCCTATTTCCTGGGGCTTCTCCGCGATCCGCAGCCGCGCGTCGAAACGCGGATGAACCACGATCTGCCCGGTCCGCGTGTCGTGCGGGTCAGCGCGCCCGTCTATGACACCGACGGCTTGCGGGGCTTCGTGCTGATCGCGATACCCTACGCGGCGGCCTACTACACGCTCGACGACCAGGGCCAGTCCGTCGATCTGGTGGTCTTTGACCGGGAGGGCGAGTTCCTGACCGCCGAGGCCGCAAACCGTCCCCAAGCCAACGCACCGGGCGATTTCGAGGCGATCCTGCCGTTCGCGCGCACCCTGGAGGATTTGGCCGGGCAGGGGCGGCAGTCGTTCCGCGGCCGCAACCGGCTGGGCGAGACCCGCGATTTCGCGGTCGTGCCGGTGATCGAACAGCGCGTCTTTGCGCTGGGCAGCTGGGCGCCCCAGCGCAGCAGCCTGCTGCCCTCTGCCGGCCGTGCGATGGCGCTTTACTTCCCGATCCTGATGTGGGGCGCGGGCATCGTCGTTGCCTATTTCGCGGTCCACCGCCTGGTGATCCGCCACATCCGGCGGCTGCAATCCTGGATGCGGCTCTACGCCAGCGGCACCATGGATTTCGAGTCCGCGCAGCTTGACCGCGCCCCCGAAGAACTTGAGGTGGTGGCCGAGGCGTTCCGCTCGATGACCCGCAGGCTTGCCGAACAGGACCAGACCCTGGCCGAAGACCTTGCCGAGAAGACCACTCTGCTGAAAGAGGTGCATCACCGGGTCAAGAACAATCTGCAGATCATCACCTCGATCATGAACATGCAGATCCGCAACGCCCGCAGCCCCGAGGCCCGCGCCCTGCTGCGCCGGGTCCAGGACCGGGTGATGGCGCTGGCGGCGATCCACCGGTATCTCTATCTCGCGCGCAAGCTGTCGATGGTGCGCGCCGACCGGCTGCTTGACGACATCATCGGGCAGTTGGTGGTGATGGGCGACATCGAGACCGCAGGAAGCCGCGTCAGGATCGCCACCCGGTTCGATCCGGTCGAGATCAGCCCCGACCAGTCGGTGCCGCTGTCCCTTCTGGCCGCCGAGGCGGCGTTCAACGCGGTGAAATACTGCGCCACGCCGCCCGATGGACCGGCCTGGATCACATTGGCGCTGCAACATCTCGACGACGGGCGGATCTGTCTCAGCGTGGTGAACTCGCGCGCGGACACCCAAGAGGAGGAGACCGAGGGCTCCGGTCTCGGGCAGCAGTTGATCGCCTCCTTCGCGACCCAGCTCGACGGCACGCTCGAGATCGAAAGCAAGCCCGACCGCTACGAGCTTCACGTGACCTTCACCCCGTCCGTACCGACACAGGACGAGGCGGAAGACGACGCCCCCGCCCGGACGGCCACCGCGGGGTAGAAACCTGGTGCGGGGCGGGAACCCGTCGGCCCGTGTCGCGTTTTACAAGGCGAACGGAAACACGAAACCCCGGAGGGAACATGAAATTCGGTCTTTTGTTGTCGCTCACCCTGACGGCGCTTGTCGGGCTCGCCGCCTGCGAGACGATCGAAGGCGCCGGGCGGGACATCGAGAACGCCGGTCAATCCATCGAGACCGAAGCCCAACAGGCGCAGCGCTGAGTGCGAAACGGGCGGGGTTCAGGGGCGGGACGCCAAAGACGAGCCAATTGTCAGGTTTGGGTTGCGAAGGGCTTTGATGATGTGACCGCCCCCCGACGGCATCAATGTGCCAAGGTGGGTCAGCGACGATCCACAAAGGAGGGCGGTCATGTCGGAGATTATCACGGTCGGGCTCGACCTGGCGAAGAATGTGTTTCAAGTGCATGGCGCTGACGCG
>NZ_SLWW01000013.1 GCF_004342445.1 Rhodovulum euryhalinum | reverse complement strand
GCCGAGACGCTGCAGGGCCTGGTCACCCGGTTCCGCCTGCGCCAGGCCCGCACCACAGCCCCGATGGCCGCCCTCCGCCTCGTCGGACCGGAGGCGGAACCGGACGCCCCCGCCATGTTCCGGCCCGGCCGGCGCGTGGTCGGGGCCGACGACTGGCGCGAGTTCTGATCGCGCCCCCTGCGGCGTCACGCGTCAGGGCGCCGGTCTTGCCCGGCGCCCGGCGGCATGTGCGCCGGGATTGGACAAGCGGTCCTGCGGGAGTTATGTGAGGGCGCAAGCACAGGAGGCCCCATGCGCCCGCGCGATATCACGATCCCCGACCAGCGCCACCCGGAAAAGGCGCACCGCCCCGACAACGCCCAGCCGAAGAAACCCGCCTGGATCCGGGTGCGCGCGCCGGGCGGGCAGGGCTATCAGGATACGCACCGGATCATCCGCGAACACGGGCTTGCCACGGTCTGCGAAGAGGCTGGCTGCCCGAACGTGGGCGAATGTTGGGCGCATGGCCATGCGACGATGATGATCATGGGCGAGATCTGCACCCGCGGCTGCACCTTCTGCAATGTCGCCACCGGGCGGCCCGACGCACTCGACCCGTTCGAACCGGGCCGGGTGGCAGAGGCGGTGGCGCGGCTGGGCCTGCGCCACGTGGTGATCACCTCGGTCGACCGCGACGATCTTGACGACGGGGGGGCCGAGCATTTCGCCCAGACCATCCGCGCCACCCGCCACCGCGCGCCCGGCACCACGATCGAGGTGCTGACGCCCGATTTCCTGAAATGCCCCGCATCGGCGCTTGAAACCGTGGTTGCGGCGAAACCCGACGTGTTCAATCACAACCTCGAAACCGTGCCCGGCCTCTATCCCGAGGTGCGCCCCGGCGCGCGCTATTTCCAATCGCTCCGGCTCTTGCAACGGGTCAAGGAGATCGACCCGGGGATGTTCACCAAGTCGGGCATCATGGTCGGGCTTGGCGAGGATCGCCAGGCCGTGCTCCAGGTCATGGACGACCTGCGCGCGGCGAATGTGGATTTCCTGACCATCGGGCAGTACCTGCAGCCGACGCCGAAACACCACGCGGTTGCCCGTTTCGTGACCCCCGAGGAGTTCGCCGCCTACGAAAAGGCCGCCTATGGCAAGGGCTTCCTGATGGTCTCGGCGACACCGCTGACCCGGTCGAGCTATCACGCGGGCGAGGATTTCGTCCGGCTCAGGGCGGCGCGGGAACAGGCGCTGGCATCGCGGTGAACGTCCGCCGCGGCCGGTGTCACACCCGCCGTTCGCGGCCCGATATCACCATCAACTCGCCGATATTCTCGCGCGTGATATAGCCGACCATCCGCCCCGAGGGTTCGGTCACCGCCACCGCCGGGGCGCCGGTGTCCTGCAGCGCGTCGAGCGCAGCGTCCAGCGGCGCGGCCAGCGGGACGGCGGGAATACCCTCGGTCATCGCCCCGGCGATCGGGCGCATCCGGTTTCCCTCGGCAAGCGCGGCGAACAGGGCGTTCCGGGTCAGGAATCCAAGCAGGCCGCCGTCCGCATCCATGACCGGGAACTCGTGCTGCGTGGTGCGGATCACCGCGTTCGAGGCCACCTGCAGCGTATCCGAGGGGTGCAACGCCTCGAACTGGGTGATCATGGCATCCCGCGCCCGCAGGTGGCGGGCCATGTCGCGCAGGCTGACATCGGCACTTTCGGCGCCCGCGGCGATGAAGACGAAGATCGCGATCAGCACTAGAACAGGGCTGCCCCAGGTCAGCCCGAGGAAGCCGAAGACGAAGGCCAGCACCTGGCCCGACCGTGCCGCAAGCCGGGTGGCGGCGACGCGGCCCATGCCGTAGGCCAGCGCGGCCCGGAACACCCGGCCGCCATCCATCGGAAAGGCGGGGATCATGTTGAACAGCACCAGGAACAGGTTCACCGCGGCCAGCTTGCCCCAGAACCCGGCGATGCCGCCCTGTTCCAGCGCGGCCAGCCTGTCCAGGTCGGTCTCGGCGCCCAGCATCACCAGCAGCGCCCAGATCACCACGTTCACCGCCGGGCCCGCGAGCGCGACCGCGATTTCCTGCCCCGGCTTTTCCGGCATCCGGTCAAGCCGGGCAAGGCCCCCGATCGGCAGCAGCGTGATGTCCGGCGTCGCGATCCCGAAGCGGCGCGCCATCAGGGCATGACCGAATTCATGCGCCACCACGCAGGCGAACAGCGCCAGGACGAACACGATGTTGACGAGCGCCGCCACCGGCCCTGCCGCCAGCCAGGCAGCGGCCCCGATCCAGGCCAGCAGGAGGAAGAAGGTGGCATGCACCTTCAGTTCCGAGCCGAACAGACGGCCGATGGAAAAGGACCAGGTCATCGCTCTCGCCCGGCCGTGCGGGCCGCTTGGGTCACCCTAGAACGGGATCTCGTCGTCAAGATCGCCCGCGGGCGCCGGCCCCGGGCCGCCCCCGCCGAAATCGTCGCCGCGCCGGTCGTCATAACCGCCCTGGCCATAGCCGCCACTGCCATAGCCGCCGCCCCCGCCACTGCCGCCCTCGGACCGGCTGTCGAGCAGCGTCAGCTCGCCGCGATAGGGGCGCAGGACGACCTCGGTCGAATAGCGGTCCTGCCCGGACTGGTCCTGCCATTTGCGGGTCTCGAGCTGGCCCTCGATATAGACCTTGGACCCCTTGCGCAGATACTGCTCGGCGATCCGGACCAGAGGTTCGGAAAAGATCGCGACCGAGTGCCACTCGGTCTTCTCGCGCCGCTCGCCGGTGGTGCGGTCCTTCCAGTTTTCCGAGGTGGCGATGCGCAGGTTGCACACCTTGCCGCCACTCGGAAAGCTGCGCACCTCGGGGTCGCGGCCGAGATTGCCGATGAGGATGACCTTGTTGACCGAACCCGCCATCTGCGTGCCCCCTGTCGAATCTGAACTGTCGCTTTTTCCCGTTACACCACCCCGCCGGGGATAAGGGAAGGCGAAAATCCGCACCCGCCGGGCCGGGCGCTGCGGGGCTGCGCACCCGGGGGCTGGCCCAGGACCGCGTTTTTGCCTATAGTGCCGCCGTTCGAAGCAAGCACGCGGAAGAGGGACGGCGTTGCGGAACTTCATGGCTGCCCTGACGCTGATCGGGCTTGCGGCATCGTCTGCCCTTGCCGACACCACCGTGTCTTCCAAGGCTCGCGCTGCGCTCTTCAAGTCGCAGACCCGCGTCCTCGACGGGCGCGCGGCACAACAATATGCCAATTCCATCCGGCTTCAGCCGCAGCAGGTGATCACGCCTTCGGCGGGCGGCAACCTTGCCTATACGGGCAGGTATCGTGGCGAATATCTGGATCTCGCCCGCACGGCCGCGCGGCGCCACGGGGTGCCGGAAGATCTGTTCCTGAGGCTCGTGCAGCAGGAATCGGCGTGGAACCACGGGGCGGTGTCGCACAAGGGGGCAATCGGGCTGGCGCAGCTCATGCCCGAGACGGCGCGTCGGCTGGGCGTTGACCCGCGCGATCCGCGGGCCAATCTGGATGGTGGCGCGCGCTATCTGCGCCGCCAGTTCGACCGGTTCCGGTCCTGGAGGCTGGCGCTTGCCGCCTATAATGCCGGGCCCGAGGCGGTCGAAAAGCACGGCGGCGTGCCGCCCTATGACGAGACGCGCAACTACGTGCGCAAGATCTGGGGCAGCTAGAGTCAGGGCAGGGGCCGCGCCTCACTCCGCCCCGGGCACCAGCCGCGTCACGCCCACCGCCGCCGCCCGCGCAAGGGCGGGGTCCAGCGACATCGGGATATACTCTCCGCGCCGCCACAGTTCGCCCAGGTCGTCGTAGTGGCGGCTGAGCGGATGACCCGACTGCCCCGTCGAGATCACGAAGACCGAGCTGTCCGGATCGGCGAAGTCGTAGACGCCGCGGAATCCCGCGCCATGGACATTGGCAAAGGGTTCGGGGCCGGTACCACGGGTCAGCCCGCGGTTCAGCGTGTTGTCGCCCCCCGAGGTCGGCTGGCGGATGTTCACGAACCACTTCACGAACGGCACCTCGCCCAGCACCGGGTGATCGTGCCACGCCTGATGCGCCGTGCCCCAGCGCAAGGATTCAAGCGACCCGCCATAGGTCTCGTCCAGCCACAACAGCGCCTCGTCCAGCGACCGCCGCGCCATCTCGGTGCAGGTTTCGACAGCCCCCGACTGGCGGATGTCGCACCAGGCCCCGGCGCCGTCGATGTCGCGGAACACGCGCTCGATGAAGACGGGGTCGACATGGGTGAACTCGACGGCCAGCGGGCCCAGTTCGTCGCGGATCAGCCTGTCCTGCAACTGGCGCAGCCAGGCGGCATAGATCAGCGGTTCGGGCAGATGCTCGTTCATCTCGCCATTCCAGGCCGCCAGCAGTTCCAGCGCGCGCTGGCGCCGCCGCTCGGGGCTGCCGGCGGGCGCTGGATCCCCGGTGAACCACAGATCGCCCGCGATCAGCGGCAACAGCGACTGCGCAGTGAAGGACACGGTGTCCAACTGTGCCTCGATGAAGCTTTCGCGGGTATGGACCGATCGGCGCTCCATCAGCGCCTTCCAGCGTTCGATCCGCTGGGTGTCGCCCCAGTCATGGCTGACATGCAGCGGAAAGGGACGTTCCACCAGCTTGTTGTTGGTGTTGCCGAGGATGCCGCTTTCGGGCGCACGAAAGCGCGGGTTCGCGGCATAGTTCAGCCAGCCCTGCCAGCGGTTCTCGTCCTTCCAGCCGGGGACCGGCAGGCGGCCTTCGCTCTGATGACCGGCCAGCCTGCGGGGCATCGCCCCGATGGTCTGCATCGCGATGGTGTCCTGGTCCACCACCATCAGGTTCTGCGAGGGCGCGATGTAGAACCGCCCGGTTTCCAACGCCTCGTCGACGCTGCGCGCGCGCATCAGTTTCAGCGCGGCGCTGACCGAGGTATCGGCGCCGTTCAGCAGGGTCCAGCCAAGTGCCGTGACATGGCCGGGCGGTGTGATCGACCCCAGGCCGAAATGGTCCCCCGGCAGGACCGGGCCGTTCGCGGTCCAGCGCATGGTGATCGTCACCGGCTCGGCCTCGGCGACGCGGATGATCGTGCGCCGGGTCTCGAAGGGTTCGAACCCGTCCGGTGTGCGGTATTCCTCGGGGTTGTCTGGGTTAAGCTGCTCCAGGAACACGTCCTGATCGTCCAGGTAGGACGACGCCATCCCCCAACCCAGATGCGCCGACCGCCCCGCAAGGATCATCGGCATCCCCGGGATGGTGCCGCCGATCACCCCGCCGGTGGCCAGTTCCAGCCGCGCCAGATACCAGATCGCGGGCGCCGAAAAGCCCAGATGGGGATCGTTGGCCAGCAGCGTGCCCCCCGCGGCCGACCGTGTCGGCGCTGCGGCGAACACGTTCGAGGCCGACGCGAAGGCGCGCGGGGCAAAGGGGGACAGCGCCCCCCCGGCCATGCGGCTCAGCGGCGCGGCCGAGGGCACGACGCCGGGGGCGATGTCGGAATAGTCGGGCAGGGCGGCCAGCCCCGTGCCCGGCGCGTCGGGCAGGATGTCGCGCACCCGCTCGGGGTCGATCAGCAGCGAGACGCGCGCGCGCAGCACTTCGGTCTCCAGATGGGTCGAGAGCCGCAGCCCCATCAGCTTGGCGATGGCGATCGAATCGGCTGGCTGCCACAGCGCCACCTCTGGCGGGAAAAGGAAGAACTCGGGCGCGCCCCGGCCGCGGGCATCGGAATTGACCCGCGCGATCCAGGCGTTCACCCCGTCCGCATAGGCCTGCAACGCGCCCGCCGCATAGGGATCCTGCGCCTTGACCGAACTTTGCGCCAGCCCGTAAAGGTCAAGCCGCCGCACCAGTTCGTCGATCTTCAGCGTCTCGGCGCCAAAGTTCTCGGACAGCCGCCCCTGTGCGGTACGCCGCAGCACGGTCATCTGCCACAACCGGTCCTGGGCATGGGCAAAGCCCAGGCCGAAGAACACGTCCTTGTCGGACGCGCCGAAGACATGGGGCACGTTGGCATTGTCGCGCACGATCTCGACCGGCGCATCCAGGCCTGGCGCCGCAAGGGTCGCCTCGTACTCGGGCAGCGAGCGCGCGGCCAGGTAATAGACCGTGCCGCCGGCCAGGACGGCCAGGATCACAGCGGCCGTGAACAGCCGCAGAAGCCACCGGAATAGCGCGGCCATCTCCGCCCCGTTGTTGACGCCCCGACTGGGGCCGTTAGTTAGGGGCAAACGCCACCGACTGCAACGAGGGGAGGAGCCAATGGCGAAAGTCACATTCCTGGGGCTGGGGGTGATGGGCTATCCGATGGCGGGCCATCTGGCCGCCAGCGGCCACGCGGTCACCGTCTACAACCGCACCGCCGCCAAGGCCGAGGCCTGGGTTGCCCAGCATGGCGGCAGATCCGCCCCGACCCCCGCCGAGGCCGCAAGCGGCGCCGAATTCGTGATGGCCTGTGTCGGCAATGACGACGACCTGCGCGCGGTCTGCACCGGGCTTGACGGCGCGTTTGCGGGCATGGACCGGGGGGCGGTCTTCGTCGATCATACCACCGTCTCGGCCGCCGTCACCCGCGAGATGCATGGCCTTGCGGCCGACCGGGGCGTGGCCTTCGTCGACGCGCCGGTCTCGGGCGGGCAGGCAGGGGCCGAGAACGGCCAGCTTGTGGTGATGTGCGGCGGCGACGAGGCGCCCTATGTCCGTGCCGAACCGGTGATCGGGTCTTACGCCAAGCTCTGCCGGCGGCTGGGTGACAGCGGGGCTGGGCAGCTGACCAAGATGGTCAACCAGATCTGCATCGCGGGGCTGGTGCAGGGGCTGGCCGAGGGGCTGCATTTCGCCGAGAAGGCCGGACTGGATGGACGGGCGGTGGTCGAGGTGATCGGCGGCGGCGCGGCCGGAAGCTGGCAGATGGTCAACCGCTACGAGACGATGATCGAGGACCGCTTTGATTTTGGCTTCGCGGTCGACTGGATGCGCAAGGATCTGGGCATCTGCCTGGACACCGCGAACGAGACCGGCGCCAGCCTGCCGGTCACCGCGCTGGTGGACCAGTTCTACAAGGATGTGCAAAAGCTGGGCGGCGGGCGCTGGGACACGTCGAGCCTGATCCGGCGGCTGCGCGCGATGGGCTAACGGCGGCGCGGTCAGGGCCGCGCAGGCAAGGGGGCGTGGTGCAGTCTGTCCTGATCTATTTCGCCGCGGCGCTGGCCGAAATCGCCGGGTGCTTTGCCTTCTGGATGTGGATCCGGCTGGACCGGTCCGCACTCTGGCTTGCCCCGGGGCTGCTGTCGCTTGCGGTGTTCGCCTGGCTGCTGACGCTCAGCCCCGCAGATCACGCAGGGCGCGCCTATGCCGTCTATGGCGGGATCTATATCGTGTCGTCCCTGCTATGGCTTTGGGCGGTCGAGGGCCAGCGGCCGGATCAATGGGACAGCCTCGGCGCAATCCTTTGTCTGGCAGGCGCCGCGGTCATCCTGTGGGCGCCACGCACCGGCTGAGACGGCCGCGCGGTGCGTCTCAGGGGATGATGCGCGTGTACTTGGTGCCCTCCAGCGACGCGCCGACGATCAGACCCTGCTGGCCGAAGATCAGCGCGATCACCGGATCGAGCGAAGTCACCGTGTCCGCAGAAACCGCGCCGGCATCGTCGAGCACGGCATATTCCAGGTCCGCCCCGGCCGACCAGCCTGCGCCAGAGCGGAATTTCCGCAGCGCCTCGGGGGTCATGAAGAACAGCGCATGCGCGTATTGCTGGGCGCCGATCTGCAGGCCAAAGCTTGCCTGGGTGGCCGAATAATAGTCGACGGTGACATTGTTCACCCGCAGCGCGCCGCGCCCGTAGGCGCCGCCGACCCACAGGCCGGCCTTGGTGATCAGCGGCATCCAGAGGATGCCCTGTGCCTTCTCTGCCAGGTCCATCGTGCCGGGGAACCGGCTGAAGAGGTAGTTCCGCGTGCCGTCTACCCGGCTGTCGATCTGCCCGCCGCCACTGCTGCCGACGCCGTTGCCACAGGCCGCAAGCGCCGTACTGGCGCCCACCGCGCCGATGAAGCCGCGCCGGGAATAGCTGCTCTTTGTCTTGCCATCTTGCATAGCTCGGTGCCTCTTGTTGTGGCCTTTCCAGCCCTTGCCACAAACTATAGAGGTACGCATCCGCCATGTCACGTGCCCACTCGCGCGGGATGGCGATTCCTTGCGCAGGCAGCGGGGTCAGCGGCCCCGACTTGGGTTCCCCCCCCCGCCGGTCAAAGCGGTCGAGCGTTCGGCGATGGTGCGGGGCCTATCGCGTCCCGCCCGCTGCCGGCCTATGATCCGGGCCATGGACGAACGGATCATCCAGACCGAGGCCTGCCTTGCGGAAGGCGCGGCGCATCTGGTGCGGGTCGAGCCGCGTTTCGGCACGGCACTGGCGCTGACCGGTCCCTTGCCGCTGCGGCGGCGGGCGGACGGGTTCGCCGCACTGATGTCGGCAATCGTGAGCCAGCAGGTTTCGGTTGCGGCGGCGGATGCGATCTGGGGGCGGCTGTCTGCGGCCGGGCTGGTCGCGCCCGAACCGGTTGCCGCGGCCTCGGAAGAGGCGCTGCGGGCCTGCGGGCTTTCGCGTCAGAAGGCACGCTATGCCAAGGCCCTGGCGGCTGCGGGGATCGACTATCGGGCGCTTCGCACCGTGCCTTCCGCCGAGGTGGTCGCCCGCCTTGTCGAGGTGCCGGGGATCGGGCGATGGACCGCCGAGATTTACGCGATGTTCTCGCTCGGCCGGGCGGATGTCTTTGCCCCGGCCGACCTGGCCCTGCAGGAATCCGCGCGGCTGCTTTTCGGGCTCGAGACCCGCCCGGCCGAGCGGGCCTTGCGCGAGATGGCCGCGCCCTGGGCGCCCTGGCGGGCGGTTGCCGCGCGCGCGCTTTGGGCCTACTACCGGGTGGCCAAGGATCGGGAGGGTGTCAGGTGACGAGGGCATTGCAAGCGGGCCGCGCGGGCGCAGCCAAGGGCGAGGCCGAACGGCTGGTGATCTTTCTGCACGGTTATGGCGCGAACGGCGCGGACCTGCTGGGCCTTGCCGAGCCGCTGGCCCCGCACATGCCGGGCACCGCGTTCCTGGCCCCCGACGCGCCCGAAACCTGCGCCGGCGTGCCCTTCGGCTATCAGTGGTTCCCGATTCCCTGGATCGACGGGTCGTCCGAGGAGCAGAGCCGCGCGGGCATGGGGCGGGCGGTGGACGATCTGAACGCCTGGCTTGACTCGGTCGCCGAGGACGAGGGGGTCAGCCCGATGCGGACGGTGCTGTTCGGCTTTTCCCAGGGCACGATGATGGCGCTGCATGTCGGGGCCCGCAGGGCGCCCGCCTGCGCCGGGATCGTGGGCTTCTCGGGGCGGCTGCTGGATCCCGAGCTTCTGGAAGACGAGATGGTTGCGCGTCCGCCGGTGCTGCTGGTCCATGGCGATGCGGATGACGTGGTGCCGATCGCGGCGCTGCCCGAGGCGGGCAACGCGCTGAGCGCCGTGGGATTCGATGTCTATGCCCATGTGATGAAGGGTACTGGTCACGGCATCGCCCCCGACGGGCTGAGCGTGGCACTTGCCTTCATGCGCGAGCGGCTGGGGATCGAAACGGGCTGAACACCCTGCCTGTCCGGATCCGTCCGCCGCTCAGCGCAGGGCGGGCAGGGTGGTGCGCAACAGGCCCGTCCCGCCCGGCCGCCAGCCCAGCGCATGCGCCCGGTCGGTCTGCATCGCGCTGACCGGGGCATCGCTTGCTGGCGGCAGGGGATGGTCCAGCCCCTCGGCCGCGGCAAGCATCGCCAGCAGGTCGTGCCGGTCAAGCAGGATATCCGACAGGTTGATCGCCCGGCCCGCGACGGCGCTGGCCGGGGCGGTGCGGATCAGCCGGGCGGCGGCGGCCAGGTCGGCCCCGTGCAGTTCGGTGCCGCGGCGGGGGACGATGGGGTCGCCGCGCCGGAAAGCGTCGAACAGGTCCGCCCATTTGTGGCGCTGGCCGGGGCCCGGCGGGCCGTAGATGCCGGTGGCGCGCAGGGACACGGGGGCGAAGCCGGGGGCGGCAAGCGCGAACAGCGCGTCCTCGGCCCGGGCCTTGACCTCGCCGTAAAGCGTGTCGGGCCGGGGGTCCATGTCCTCGGACAGGTCGGTGCCGGGCGGGTAGGCGCCATAGACCGCGCGGGTGGACAGGAACAGCACGCGCGCCACCCCCGCCGCACGCGCGGCCTCGAATAGCGCGACGGACCCGGTCAGGTTGGCACGCATGAACCCCTCGGGATCGTCGCCCTCGCCGCCGCGATAGCGCCCCGGCACATGCGCGAAGGCGCAGTGGATCAGACAGTCGATCCCGGTCAGCTCGGGCCGGTCGCCCAGCGCGTAGGGAATGTGCGCGACGGGGCCTGGGAAGAAGCCGTGCGGCGGGGGAGTGCGGGTCAGAACGCTGACGGGTTCGCCCGAGGCCCGCGCCTCCTCCACGAAGAAGCGGCCGACAAGCCCGGTGGCGCCGGTGACCGCAAGGCTCATGCGCGGGGGCCGGGCAGGGTGGCCGGATCGGGGATGTCCTCGCCGCGCTCATAGGCGCGCCACAACTCGATCAGCGGGCGCAGGCGGTCGGCCTTGGCGTGGTCCTGCCACGGCTTTTCATACTGGAAATGCAGCACGCGGATGTCGGGCCAGGACCACAGCTCGGGCAGGTTGAACCAGACATATTGCAGCATGTTGTCGAATACCGGCAGGCCGTGCCAGCCGGGGAAGAAGTCCTGCAGGAAGGTCTGGTCGGTGCGCCGCCAGAACGCCCCCGGCGCGTCGAGCCGCGCCAGCATCCGGTCATAGGTCGCGGGATCGGGCCTTGCGGTGAAGACGCCCGAGTTCATCCGGTGGAAATCGGCAAGGCTTTCGTAGACGTTCGGCGCGGCGCAGAACTCGGGATAGTGGAACAGCCGGTCGATATTCTGCAGCACCAGCGTGTCGGCATCCAGGAACACCACGCGCTCGTAGTCGAGCTGCCAGAGCCGCAGCTTGCAGAAATTGTCGAGCGGCGTGTGGAACGCGGGCTTCTCGCCCCTGGTGAAGGGGGCCAGGCCGTGGATGCGGTCGCGCGCATGGGCCGCGTTGAAGGCGTCGGAGGTGGGCAGGAGGTCGGTCTCGACCAGCCGCGCGCCCAAGTCGGCCAGCGGCGCCAGGCTGTCCCCGGGCACCCCGCCGGTATGCAGCACGCAAACCTCGGCCTCGGTCCGCGTCGTCTGAAGAGAGCGGACCAACGCCTTGGCCCCCAACGCGAAATCCGCGTTGGTGACCAGGGTGACATAGGCAAGGCGCCCGCGCGCCGGGGCGGCGGGCCTGAGGCCGTCGCTCACGATACGGACTTGAGCTTCTTGCCCTCGACATCGTGGACGACACGGGTGGCGATGTCCTTGGTCCAGGCGGACACGCAGGGCACGCGCGAGCGGTCGACGCGATGGGCGAATTTCTTCGCCACCTCGATCACCTCTTCCAGCAGGCCCTCCTGCAGCGTGATCGGGTTCAGACCGAGGTCGAGGAAGTGGTCGTTCTTCACCACCAGTTCGTTCTCGGCGGCCTCTTTCCGCGGGTTCGGCAGGTAGGCGATCCGGGCGCCGGTCATCTTCGCCACCAGTTCGGCCAGGTCGCGCACCCGGTGCGTCTCGGTCATCTGGTTGAAGATCTTCACCCTGTCACCGCGCTCCGGCGCGTCCTTCAGCGCCAGTTCGACGCAGCGCACCGTGTCCTGGATGTGGATGAAGGCTCGCGTCTGTCCGCCCGTGCCGTGCACCGTCAGCGGATAGTCGATGGCAGCCTGGGCCAGGAACCGGTTCAGCACGGTGCCGTAGTCGCCGTCATAGTCGAAGCGGTTGACCAGCTGCGGATGGCGCCTAGTCTGGTCGGTGTTGGTGCCCCAGACGATACCCTGATGCAGGTCGGTGATCCGGACGCCGTCGTTCTGGGCGTAGAACTGGAACAGGATCTGATCGAGCGACTTGGTCATGTGATAGACCGAGCCGGGCCGCGTCGGATAGAGGATCTCCATCCCCTTCGCGCCGCTGGGCGTGTCGATCGACACGTCCAGATAGCCCTCGGGGATCGGCGCGCCGATGGTCGAATAGCCATAGACGCCCATCGTGCCGAGGTGCACCAGATGCGCGTCCAGCCCGATTTCCACCATCGCGACCAGCAGGTTGTGGGTCGCGTTGATGTTGTTGTCGACGGTGTAGATCTTGTGGCGGTCCGAGATCATCGAATAGGGCGCGGCGCGCTGTTCGGCGAAGTGGATGATCGCCTCGGGGCGTTCCTTGGCCAGCCAGTCGCGCAGGCGGTAGTATTCCTTGGCCAGGTCGATCAGGTGGAAGTGGATCTTCTCGCCCGTGACCTCCTTCCAGATGCGGCAGCGTTCCTGGATCGAATCCATCGGCGTCAGCGACTGCACACCCAGTTCCGTGTCGATCCAGCGCCGGCTGAGGTTGTCGATGATGTGAACCTCGTGGCCCAGGTTGGACAAATGCAGCGAGGTGGGCCAGCCGCAGAAACCATCGCCTCCGAGAACCGCAATCTTCATCGACTTCTCCTTTCGGACCTTGTGGGCGGGCAGCGTGCCGCGCCCGTGCTGTCATGGCAGCCTTTTCCCGCTTTCATTTGAAGGTTTTGTGTCGCTGCCATCCGGTGCGCGGATTTGGCCACAAATGGATGCAGGTTTCCAGCCCCACGCCCCCCTGCGGCGGAGTGACCTGCGTTATAACGATTATAAGATATTTCCGTGACTCAGCTTTGGTTTCGAGTATACTTTGGGATACACGGGTTGTGCCAAGGTGCGCAGCGGGAGGGACGGACATGCGCGGATACGGAATTGGAGCGGTGGGTCTGGCCGCGATCATCGGGCTGTGCGGGGCATTGGGCGCAGCCGCGCAGGATGCCGCACCACAGATTTCCGAAAGTACCACGGATCATTCCAAGCTCAAGGAATTGCAGAAGGATTTCGCATCAGGCCCCGAGGTGACCGAGGCCTGCCTGTCCTGCCACACCGAGGCTGCGACCCAGGTCAAGCACTCGGTCCACTGGAAATGGGAGTTCGAGAGCCCCTCGACCGGGCAGATCCTCGGCAAGAGCAATGTCGTCAATTCGTTCTGCGGCAACGTCGCCTCGAACGAGCCGCGCTGCACCTCGTGCCACACCGGCTATGGCTGGACCGACATGAGCGAACCTCCGCCGGCCGAGGCAACGGCGGTGGATTGCCTGGTCTGCCACGACACGTCCGGGCAATACACCAAGCTCGACTCCGCCGCCGGCCACCCGCCGCTCGAGGCGAAGGGCAAGACCATCACCGGCGCCGACGCCTGGGTGGTGGATCTGAAGAAGGCGGCGCAAAGCGTCGGCCAGCCGGGGCGCGAGAATTGCGGGTCCTGCCATTTCTACGGCGGCGGTGGGGACAACGTGAAGCATGGTGACCTGTCGTCGGTGCTCTACCACCCCAGCCCCGAGGTGGATGTCCACATGTCGCCGGACGGCGAGAATTTCACCTGCTCGACCTGCCACCATTCCGACAAGCACATCTTCGCGGGCTCGCGCTATGACGTCCACGCGATGGACCCCGAGGGCACCGGCAAGCCCGGCCAGGTCCGCCAGGACGTTGCCACCTGCGAAAGCTGCCACGGCAATGCGCCCCACAAGGCGCTGTCGGTCACGGGGACGAAGCTGAACGACCATGTCGACCGGGTCGCGTGCCAGACCTGCCACATTCCCAGCTTTGCCCGGGGTGGTGTCGCCACCAAGACCGGCTGGGACTGGTCGACCGCCGGCAGGATGGATGCGGCGGGCAAACCGGTGCACGAGGAAGGCTATGTCCAGGGCGACGGCAAGGCGCTGCACACCTATCTCGCCACCAAGGGCGATTTCGAATGGGGCGAGAACGTCGTGCCGCACTACGCCTGGTTCAACGGGCAGGTGAACTATACCACCACCGACGAGGTCATCGACCCGACCGGCGTGGTCGAGATCAACCGGATCGACGGCAGTCCTGACGATGGCCGCTCGCGCATCTGGCCGTTCAAGCGGATGGAGGGGCGCCAGGCCTATGACTCGGGGCTGAACAAGCTGGCCTATTCCAATGTCTGGGGCCCGACGACCGATACCGCCTTCTGGACCAATTTCGACTGGTCCAAGGCGATCGAGGCGGGGATGAAGGCTGCGGGGGCCGAGTATTCCGGCCAGTACGGGTTCGTCGATACCCATATGTACTGGCCGATCACCCATATGGTGGCGCCTGCCGAGAACGCGCTTGCCTGCCGGGATTGCCATGCCGAGAACGGGCGGCTTGCCGGGCTGAGCGGGTTCTACATGCCCGGCTCGCGCCCCCTCAGTTGGGGCGCGCTGGCGGGCATGCTGGTCTTTGCCATGATGGCGGCAGGCGTGATGCTGCACACCGTGCTGCGGCTGATCACCCGAGGCGGAAAGGGAGGGACGACCCATGACTGATACCAGCCACAAGCCCCCGGCGCCGTTCGAACGCGGCCTGACGCCCTGCCCGGACTGCGCCGAGCGCGAGGTCCTGATCTATCCCCGGTTCGAGCGGCTCTGGCACTGGTCGCAGGCGGGCTCGATCGTGATCCTGATGTTCACCGGGCTCGGCATGAATGGCTGGCACAACCTGCTCAGCTTCGAGATGGCGGTCCGCCTGCACACGCTGGTGGCGCTGGCGCTTCTGCTGCTGTGGGTCTTCGCCACCTTCTGGCTGATGACCACCGGCAACTGGAAGGTCTTTCTGCCGCGGGTGTTCGGCCTGTTCGCCGTGGCGCGCTACTATGCCTTCGGCGTGTTCAAGGGCGAACACCATCCCTACCAGAAAAGCCTCGCGCAGCGGCTCAACCCGCTTCAGGCGATGGCGTATGCGGCGCTCAAGACGGTGGTCTTCCCGCTGGTCTGGGGCACGGGGCTGGTCTATCTGACCTACAATTTCTGGGAGACGCTGCCGAATGCGCCGTTCTGGCTCGAACTGGTGGCGAATGTCCATCTCGCGGTCGCCTGGATCGTTGCGGGTTTCGTGATCCTGCACATCTATCTTCTGACCATCGGCCATTCCTTCCGCGAAGGTGTGCGGCCGATGATCGTGGGCACCGAGACGGTGGCACTGACACCCGAGCAGGAGGCCTATCTCGAACGGCACGAGACTTGGCGGCTGGTCGACTGACTGGAGGAAACCCCGCCGGCATGCGAAAAGGCGCCCCGCAGGGCGCCTTGTTCGTTCCGGATCGGTGATCCGCGGCTCAGCGGCCCCAGGTGCGCACCGGGCCGCAATCCATGTGCACGAAGTTCGAACCGGAATAACGCCCGACGCCGCCCGCGTTGCACGCCCCGGCCGCCCGCGCGATCTGGCTCACCGACCGGCTTTTCAGCCGCAGGTCGGCCGCCTGGCCCTTCATGTGCAGCGAGTTCTTTGCCACGCCCTTGGAGCGCGCCCGCAACATGGCGTTGGTCTGCGGGCTGCGATAGCCCGACAGCAGCATATAGGGCTCGTCCACATCCATCAGGCTGTGGGCTGCCGCCATGATGTCGAAGTTGCGAATATCCATCGAGACCACCTGATCGTTGCGCCAGTCGCGCATGAAGTGGTTGATCTCCTTGACGGCTTCCTTGATGTAATCGCCTTCGATCCAGTAGATCGTGTCGATGCTTTCGCCGGTGCGCCCGGAATACATCCGGATCCGCCGGATATCTCCAGCGCCCCGAAGAAGCCCGAAAGCGTTCGCGAAGGTCGGTGCAGCCGCAACGGTTGTCGCAGCGAACGCAGCTAACAGACTGCGGCGCGAAATGCCGTTCTGGGTCATGTGCATATTTTCTCCGCCTGCCCCAGTTTCGTTCCAATGCCGCGATTTCACGGCGTTTTTTGCCTCGGGCCATACTTGCCTGCCCAACGCGTCTATCGCACATCCGCCCATTTCCGCCAAGCATCGATTCGTCGCGGATCCGCCGCGCAGGGGCAAACCGGCAAGAATTTGCTCACTCTTGGGGCATATGGTGCTTTTTCGACGGCCGCTGGATTCTTGCAACAGGATCGGGAATTTCGTTGGCGTCTTGCGGATTTGTGTGTGGACAGCATGACGGGATTGTTCGAATGTCGAAACTTGCGTGCGCGACCGGAAAGCCTGACGGGGGAATGGGTTGATGCGTTTTGTTGATCTGCGCCGGGGTCTGATGGCCGGTGTGGCCGCGGTGGTGCTCGGGCTGGGCGCTCCTGCGCCTGCCAACGCGGCGATGGACCTGACGGCGTTCCGCCAGGCGGTGGCCGAGGCAGCCGCCAAGGACGACGCCATTGCGGCCTTCTACCGGCAACGCGGCTATGCACCGTTCTGGACGTCGGCCGAGGCCGCCGACCGGCGCGCGGCGCTGCTGTCCGTGCTGGCGCAGGCGCCCGACCATGGGCTGCCCGCCTCGCGTTACGATCCCGAGGCGCTGATAGCGGCATTCCGTGGTGCGCGCAGCCTGCGCGACATCGGCCGGGCCGAAGTCGCGGCGATGGACATGTTCCTTGCCTATGCCCACGACGTGAGCTCCGGGGTGATCGAACCGGGCCGCGTGCTGTCCGACATCAAGCGCGAGATCGCCCGCCCCGACCCGGCCACGCTGCTGGCCCGGATTGCCGCCACCGACGATCCCGCCGCCTTCCTGCGCAGCCTCGCGCCGCGCAGCCCCGAATATGCCCGCCTCCTGCGCGAGAAGATGCGCCTGGAACGGCTGATCGCCGAGGGCGGCTGGGGCCCCGAGGTGCCGCGCGGCACGCTGCGCCCGGGACAGTCCGGCGCGGCTGTCATCGCGCTGCGCAACCGCATGATTGCGATGGGGTATCTGTCGCGCAGTGCCGCGGCCACCTATGACGCGGCGCTGCAAACGGCGGTGCAGGCCTTCCAGCTTGACCACGGCATCGCCCCAGATGGCGTCGCCGGCGCGGGCACCATCGACGAGATCAACCTGCCCGCCGAGGCGCGGTTGCGTTCGGTTCTGGTCGCGATGGAACGCGAGCGCTGGCTTGGCAACGATCGCGGCGACCGGCACGTGCTGGTCAACATCACCGATTTCCACGCCCGCATCATCGAAGAGGGCGAGGTGGTGTTCCAGACCCGCTCGGTCGTCGGCAAGAACCAGAGCGACCAGCGCACGCCCGAGTTCTCGGATGTGATGGAGCACATGGTGGTGAACCCCACCTGGAACGTGCCGCGCTCGATTGCCGTCAACGAATACCTGCCCAGGATGCAGGCCAACCCCAACGCGCATGGCTATCTGCAACTCGTCGATGGCAGCGGCCGGGTGGTCAGCCGCGGCGCGATCGATTTCGCGCGTTACACCGCCAGAAACTTCCCGTTCGACCTCAAGCAACCGCCGTCGCGGGGGAATGCGCTGGGTCTGGTGAAGTTCATGTTCCCCAACCCCTACAACATCTATCTGCATGACACGCCGTCGAAATCGCTGTTCGACCGCGAGGTGCGCGCATTCAGCCATGGCTGCATCCGGCTGGGCGACCCGTTCGACTTCGCCTATGCGCTGCTGGCCGCGCAGACCGACGACCCCAAGGGCTTCTTCGCCGCCAAGCTGGCCACCGGGCGCGAGACGCGGGTGGACCTGGAACAACCGCTGCCGGTGCACATCATCTACCGCACCGCAGTGACCGACCCCAGGGGCCGCATGCAGTACCGGCGCGATGTCTATGGCCGGGACGCCGCGATTTTCGAGGCGCTCGAGGCGGCCGGGGTGGCGCTCGCCCCGGTTCGGGGGTAGATCCGGGCCCGAAGAGGACCGGGCGGCGCGCTGCCGACCCGGCCACGGGCAGGGGGTCGGCATGACGTTCACACTCGACCAGATCGCGACCGCGCTTGGCGCGCGGGTCGAGGGCGACGGCAGCCTGCCGATCGTGCGCGCCGCGGAACCCGCCGAGGCCGGGCCCGACGCGCTGGCCCTGGCGATGAACCCGAAATACGCCGATGGCCTTGCGCGCGGCCGGGCCCGCGCCGCGATCCTGTGGGACGGCGCGGACTGGCGCGCCCTTGGCCTTGAGGCGGCGATCTTCGTGCCGCGGCCGCGCTATGCGATGTCCGGGCTGACCCGGCTGATGGATCCCGGCCCCGAGATCGCACCGGGCATCCATCCCAGCGCGGTGATCGACCCCAGTGCCCGGATCGGCGCGGGGGCTGCGATCGGCCCGCTGGTGGTGATCGGCCCCCGCGCGGTCGTGGGGCCGCGGGCGCGGATCGCGGCGCAGACCGTCATCGCCGAGGATGTCCTGATCGGGGCGGATGCGTTGATCCACGCGGGTGTCAGGATCGGCGCACGGGTGATCCTTGGCGAGCGCGTCATCATCCAGCCCGGGGCGGTGATCGGTGCGGACGGGTTCTCGTTCGTCACGCCCGAGAAATCCGCCGTCGAGACGGTGCGCGAGACGCTGGGCGATGCCGGCGGCGCGGCGGCACAAAGCTGGACGCGCATCCATTCGCTGGGCGCGGTCAGCATCGGCGACGATGTCGAGATCGGCGCGAATACCTGCATCGACCGCGGCACGATCCGCGACACCCGGATCGGGTCGGGCACCAAGCTGGATAACCTCGTCCATGTCGGCCACAACGTCGAGATCGGGCGCGACTGCCTGCTGTGCGGGCAGGTCGGCATCGCGGGATCGTCGCGGATCGGCGACCGGGTGGTGTTCGCGGGGCAGGTGGGTGTCAACGACAACATCTTCGTCGGCGATGACGTGATCGCGGGCGGTGCGACCAAGATCTTCACCAATGCGCCGAAGGGCCGGGTTCTGCTGGGCTATCCCGCGATGCGCATGGAGACCCATGTCGAGGTCTACAAGGCGCTGCGCCGCCTGCCGCGGCTATTCGCGCAGGTCGCCGAGCTGCAAAAATCGGTTTCAAAGCGCCCCGGGAGCGACTAAATCCACGCAGGATCAACGAGGCAGAGAGGCAGCCCCATGTCGGACAGCGTGAAGGACAAGGTGATCGCGATCATCGCCGAGCAGGCCGTGCTCGAACCTTCGGACGTGAAGATGGAGTCGACGCTCGAGGACCTGGGAATCGACAGCCTGGGACTTGTCGAGTCGATCTTCGCCATCGAAGAGGCGTTCGACATCCAGGTGCCGTTCAACGCCAACGAACCGACCGAGAGCGATTTCGACATTTCGTCGGTCGCGGCGATCGTGCGCGCGGTCGAGGGGCTGGTCGCCGACCAGAAGGCATGAATCGCGTCGTCATCACCGGCCAGGGCACGATCAACGCGCTTGGCCACACTGTGCCGCAGACGCTGGAGGCCCTGCGCGAGGGGCGCTGCGGCATCGGTGAACTGGACATCCGCGACATCGACCGGCTGTCGATCCGGATCGGCGGGCAGGTCAAGGGCTATGAGCCCGAGGACCATTTCAACCGCCAGCAGATCGCGCTTTACGACCGCTTCACCCAGTTCACGCTGCTGGCCGCGCGCGAGGCGATCGCCCAGTCGGGCCTGGAATTCTGCGGCCAGCTTTCGCAGGAGGCCGGCGTGGTCCTGGGCACCTCGGGCGGGGGGATGACCACGCTCGACGAGAATTACCGCTCGGTCTACGAAGAGGGCAAGAACCGCGTCCATCCCTTCGTCGTGCCCAAGCTGATGAACAACGCGGCCGCCAGCCACGTCTCGATGACCTACAACCTCAAGGGGCCGTCCTTCACCGTGGCCACGGCCTGCGCGTCGTCGAACCACGCGATGGGGCAGGCGTTCCAGATGATCCGCTGGGGGATGAGCCGGGTGATCGTCACCGGCGGGTCGGAATCGATGCTGTGCTTTGGCGGCATCAAGGCGTGGGAAGGGCTGCGGGTGATGTCCAGGGACGCCTGCCGCCCGTTCAGTGCGAACCGCAACGGCATGGTCCAGGGCGAGGGCGCGGCGATCTTCGTCTTCGAGGAATACGAACATGCGCGGGCGCGCGGCGCCGAAATCCTGGCCGAGGTGGTCGGTTTCGCGATGACCGCGGATGCGTCGGACATCGTGATGCCGTCCCGCCAGGGTGCGGCCCGGGCGATCTCGGGTGCGCTGCGGGATGCGCGGCTGGCCGTCGAGGATATCGGCTACATCAACGCCCACGGCACCGGCACCGCGGCCAACGACAAGACCGAATGTGCGGCGGTGGCGGACGTGTTCGGCGCGCATGCCGACCGGTTGATGATCTCGTCCACCAAGTCGATGCACGGCCACCTGATCGGCGGCACCGGCGCGGTCGAATTGCTGGCCTGCATCATGGCGCTGAAGGACGGGGTGATCGCACCCACCATCGGCTACGAGGAACCGGACCCGGAATGTATGCTTGACGTGGTGCCGAACGAGGCGCGCGAGGCCCGGGTCGATGTCGCGCTGTCGAACGCCTTCGCCTTCGGTGGCCTCAACGCGGTGCTGGCGCTGCGCCGGGTGTAAGCGGCTGAACGCCGTTGGGCCGCGGCCGGGGCGGCACCACCCCGGCCCGCGGCTGGCGGCGCGCTACTGCGCCAGGGTTCCGGCCACCAGGTCGTAGGCCGCTGTAAAGCCTGCCAGCGACATCGAGATCTCGGCGGTCTGGTCGGGCGCCATCAGCGGCACGATCGTCACCTTCGCGGCCTTCCCGGCCTTGAAGGCCGCGACTTCTTCGGCGGTCAGCGCAAAGCGCGCATAGCAGGCCTGCGGCGTGCAGAAGGTGAAGCGATAGCGCTTGACCGGAGAGGTGTCGATGCCAAGGCGCAGATCCTCGCTCAGCAGCGTCTCGATCGGCGTTGCGATCTCGACGCCGGCGGCGCGAGGGGCGGCCGCGGGCGGCAGCGGTGCGATCGAGACCTGGCTTACCGGGTTGTCGTTGGCGTCCCGCAGAAGCTGCTGCATGTTGCAGGATTCCCGGTCCTCGGCGATCTTGACACAGACCACGCGCCAGTCCTGGAAGGTATCCTTGACATAGGCCTGGGGCTGTTCGGGGGCGTCTTGCTCGCCCATCGGAAGCCGCTCGACCTCGCCGGTTTCGGCTGCCGGGGGGGCAGCGGTTTCCGTGCCCGCCTCGGGGGCATCCGCCGGGGCGCTGTCCTGGGCAAGCGCGGGGCCGGCAAGGGCGACGATGGCCGCAAGGCCGAGGGTTCGGACGAGTTCACGCATGAGTCTGCCTGCCTAAGCTGTGTTCATTGGCCCGCTCTAGCATGACGGCGGGGGCGTGTCAGGGGGCAATCGGGCTGACGGCGGTCCGTTGCCAGCCGACAGAAAAAGGGCCGCAGCGCGGCCCTTTTACGTGGTTTTCTTGCTCCCTGTCGGACGGGCCGACCTTTATGATGGGCGCAGGCTACGGGCTTTGTTAACAGCCGTCAACAGGCAATGAATCACCCCAAGGCCGCGGCACAACCCCGCATGAAAAAAGGCCGCATCGCGTGGATGCGGCCCAGTCCATCAGGGAGGAAGACCCGCCCAGGCCAGGGACCCGGTCTGCGGGATGAATTCAGACTCGCACGGAAAGGTTAATCAAGTATTGTCGGTCCGGCCGGATCAAGGAAGGAGCGAACAGCTTGTCCCAGCGTGTGTTCATCGGGGGCGGCGGCCCGGACTATGGGGTGCCGCAGTACCTGCGCCTTGACTATGCCAACCGCCACGGGCTGATCGCCGGGGCGACCGGCACCGGCAAGACGGTGACGCTCCAGATCATGGCCGAGGGCTTCTCGGCCGCGGGAGTGCCGGTGTTCCTGTCCGACATCAAGGGTGACCTCGCGGGGCTTGCCGCCGCGGGTCGGGTCGATTTCAAGCTGCACGACGCGTTCCAGTCGCGTGCCGCCAGGATCGGGTTGACCGACTATGCCTATGGCGCCTTTCCGGTCACCTTCTGGGATCTCTTCGGCGAGCAGGGCCATCCCGTCCGGACCACCGTGGCCGAGATGGGACCGCTCCTGCTGTCGCGGCTGCTGGATCTCAACGAGGTGCAGGAGGGCGTGCTGAACGTCGCCTTCCGGGTCGCCGACGACCAGGGCCTGCCGCTGCTCGATCTCGACGACCTGCGCGCGATGCTGGTCTTTCTAGGTGAAAACCCGGACACGCTGTCGCTTGTCTACGGCAATGTCGCGGCCAGTTCCGTGGGCGCGATCCAGCGCCGGTTGCTGGTGCTGGAAAACCAGGGGGGGGCGCGGCTGTTCGGCGAGCCGGCGCTTGATCTCGCCGATCTCATGCGCGTCGCCCCGGATGGGCGCGGCCAGATCAATATCCTCGCCGCCGATGCGTTGATGTCCGCACCCCGGCTCTACGCGACCTTCCTGCTCTGGCTGCTGTCCGAACTGTTCGAGGACCTCCCCGAGGTGGGCGATCCCGAGAAACCGAAACTCGTCTTCTTCTTCGACGAGGCGCATCTGCTGTTCGACGATGCGCCCAAGGCGCTGGTCGACAAGGTGGAACAGGTGGCAAGGCTGATCCGCTCCAAGGGGGTGGGGGTCTATTTCATCACCCAGAACCCAGACGACGTGCCCGGGGATATTCTCGGCCAGCTCGGCAACAGGGTGCAGCATGCGCTGCGCGCCTTCACCGCGCGCGACCGCACCGCGCTGAAACGCGCCGCCGAAACCTATCGCGACAATCCCGGCTTCGATACGGCCGACACGATCCGCGAGGTCGGCGTGGGCGAGGCGGTGACCTCGTTTCTCGAGGACAAGGGCGTCCCCGGCGTCGCCCAGCGCACGCTGATCCGCCCGCCATCCTCGCAGCTTGGCCCCCTCGACCCGGCCGAGCGGGCTGCGCTGCTGGCGGCCTCGCCGATGGCGGGCAAGTACGCCCGGCCCATCGACCGCGACTCCGCGCAAGAGATGCTGGCGCGCCGCGCTGCCGAGGCCGCCCGCGAAGCCGAAGATGCCGCCCGCCGTGACGAGGCCGAGGCCGCCGCCGAACGCGAACACCGCGCCGCCCGGCGCTACTCTGCCCCCGCCCGCGGCTCGGCACGGGCCCGCCGCCAGCCCCCCGCCAGCCTCGGTGCGGCCCTGGGCGACGCGCTCATCAAGGAACTCTCCGGCACCACCGGCAAGCGCCTCGTCCGCGGCATCCTCGGCGGTCTGTTCAAGGGCCGTTGAGCTTCTTCTTGGCCTAAATACTCCCGCCGGAGGCACGCGGCCGCAAGGCCGCGCCACGCCCAACGCCGGACAAGCGGGGCGCATGCCCCGCGCCGGACGGGGGCGGGAGCGCCCCCGCCGCCCTCACAACGGCCGGATCTTCAGCCGGGTGATCCGGTTCGCCTGGCGCTGCAACACCTCGAACCGGAAGCCGTGGAAGGAAAATACCTGCCCCTGGGTCGGGATCGACTGCGCCTCGTGGATCACCAGGCCCGCGATGGTGTTCGCCTCGTCGTCGGGCAAGGCCCAGTCCATCGCCCGGTTCAGGTCGCGGATCGTCATCGCGCCGTCCACCAGGACCGAACCGTCCTCGGTCTGGCGCAGCGGGTGTTCGGCGTCGACGTCGAATTCGTCGGTGATCTCGCCCACGATCTCCTCAAGGATGTCCTCCAGCGTGATCAGGCCGCGCAGGGCGCCATATTCGTCCACCACCAGTGCGAAATGGGTGTGGCGGCGCAGGAACTCGCGCATCTGGTCGTCCAGCGTGGTGGTCTCGGGCACGAAATAGGGCTTCATCGCCACGTCGAGAACGCGAAACTCGTTCAGCTTCTCCGGGCTTGCGTCGGGGCCGCGCATCAGCTTGTTCATCGCGCGCAGCAGGTCCTTGGCATGGATCACGCCGACGATGTTCTCGGGATCGTCCTTGTAGATCGGCAGCCGGGTATGCGCGCTTTCCAGGCAATGCGACAGGATCGTCTCGGGCGCCTCGTCGGCATCCACCATCTCGATCTTGGAGCGGTGCAGCATGATCTCCTCGACCGTCCGCTCGCTCAGGTCCAGCGCACCCAGGATTCGGTCGCGGTCCTCCTTCTCGACAACGCCCTCGGAATGGCCAAGCTGCAGCGCGCCCGCGATTTCCTCGCGCACGGCGAGGATATGGCTGTCGGGGTCGGTGCGCACACCGAAAAGCGCCAGCAACAGCCGCACCAGCGCGCGCACCGCCGAGACCACCGGCGAGAACACCAGGATCACCGGCCGGATCACCGGCGAGACGCGGGCCGCCGCGGTCTCGGCATTGGTGATCGCGTAGGTCTTGGGCAGCACCTCGGCGAAGATCAGCACCAGCAGCGTCATCACCAGCGTGGCCAGCGCCACGCCCGACTCGCCGAAGAGCCGGGTGAAGAGCGCGGTGGCGAGCGAGGCCGCCAGGATGTTGACCATGTTGTTGCCGAGCAGCACCGAGCCGATCAGCCGCTCGTTGTCCTCGGTGATCTGCAGCGCCCGTTCCGCGCCGCGGTCGCCCCGGTCGGCCCGCGCGCGCAGCTTGCCACGCGAGGCGGCGGTCAGCGCGGTTTCCGAGCCCGAGAAGAAGGCCGATAGCAGCAGTAGGAAAAGGATGGCGGCAATCGTTGCGAAAAAGGCTGTGTCGAGCAGCGGGGCTGGGCTTTCCATCTTTCTCTCTGTCGGGGCTGTGCGTCCCAAGTTATGGGGCGCGGCGGGCCTCGGTTCAAGTCGCGTCGGTGGCGCGGGCCAGCGGGTGATGCTCCAGCACCAGCGTGCGCAGCCGTTCATCCAGTACATGGGTGTAGATCTCGGTGGTCGACACGTCCGCGTGGCCCAGCAGCGTCTGGATCGAGCGCAGATCGGCGCCGCCCGCCAGCAGATGGGTCGCAAAGGCGTGGCGCAGCGTGTGCGGCGTGACCTTGTCCGGATTGATCCCGCCCGCCAGGGCGATTTCCTTGATCAGCCCGTAGAACCGGTGCCGCGTCAGATGTCCAAGCTTGCCGCGCGAGGGGAACAGGTAGCGGCTGGCGGGCGCCCCCTTGGCCCGTGCGGCCGTCTCGGCCGCGTCGCGTTCGACCAGCCAGAGGGCCAGCGCCGCGCGGGCCGGGCGCGACAGCGGCACCATGCGTTCCCGTCCACCCTTGCCCTGCACCAGCAGCATCCTGGGATCACCCCGCGCACAGGATACCGGCAGCGACACCAGTTCGCTGACCCTCATGCCCGTCGCATAGAGCAGTTGCACGAGGCAGGCGTTGCGCGTCGCCTCGCGCGGGCTGGCCTCGGCCGCATCAAGCAGCCGGTCCACCTCGTCATGGGTCAGCGTCCTGGGCAGGCGCCGGGGCTTGCCCGGCCCCTTGATCTGCAGCGCCGGGTTGTCGCCGCGCCAGCCCTCGTCATAGGCAAATCTGAACAGTTGCCTGATCGCCGAGAGCCGCCGGGCGCGGGTCGCGACCGCCAGGCCCTCGGCATCACATTCCACCAGATAGGCGGTTATGTCACGCTCGCCCAGCGTGGCGAAGGACAGGCCGCTCCGCTCCAGCCAGTCGGCAAAGGCCTTCAGATCGCGCGCATAGGCCAGCTGGGTATTGGCCGCGGCGTCCTGCTCGGCCGCCTGCGCTTCGAGAAAGGTGGCGATCCAGCGCCCCGCGTCCCGGTTCATCCGCGCCGCTCCAGCAACATCAGTTGCAGCGCGCTTTGCCGGGCGACGGATTCAAGCCCGACCCGGCGCATCAGCGCCAGCGCCCGCGTCACGTCGCCGATGTCGCCGCGCGCCCCGTTGGTGATCAGGTCGATCGCCGACAGGATCGCCTCGCCCAACCGCCCCTCGGCCAGCAGCCGCGCCTGTGCCGGGCCGGGATCGGCCCCGGCAAACCCCTCGACCAGCGCCGCGCCCAACGGGTCCGGCGCGCTCAGGCCCGCCACCTCGCCCGTGGCCAGCCCGATCAGGAAGCGTTCCTCGGCGGACGCAGGCGCGCGCGCGCGCGCCGCGGCCTCATAATCCTCGGACAACAATCCGACGCGGAACGCGATCTCTCCGGCCTCGCCGGTCAGCCCGAGACGCGCCAGCCGGGCGCCGTAGAGCCGCGCAAAGGGGACCTCCAGCTCGGCCGCCACCATGGCGTTCCACGCGGGTTCCAGCGCCTTTTCCACGCCATCGCGCTTGCCCGCGATCATCGCCACGTCAAAGGCCTGCAACGCCGCCACCCGGTCCCACAGGCCGCCCGAGGCGGCGGGTTTGCGCGCGGTCCAGACGCCAAGCAGCTGGTTCGGCGGCAGCGCACCGGTGCGCCCCAGCCGCTCGGCCGCCTCGATGCGTGCCTTCCACCCCGCGGTCGAGCGCAGGTCGGACCGCGCGAAGGCCAGCGGCAGGGTGGTCGTGGGCAACGGCTCGCCCACCGCCTCGCGCATCCGGAAGATCAGCGGCGAGGGGCGCGTGGGCGCGGGCAGGGGCTCGCCGGTCTCGGCAAGCTCGGGGTCTAGGAAACGGGCGAGCAGGGCATCCTCCTCGTCGGTCACGAAGCCAAGCGCGCGGGCGGTTTCCAGCGTCAGCGCGGCGGCGTTCCAGTCGCCGCCGCGCGCCAGGCAGAACACCCGCGCGGGAAAGGTCGGCGCAATGTCCGGCGTGGCGCGCATCGCCGCGCAGGCGCGGTCCTCCTGTCCGGTCAACAGCGAGATGTCGAACCAGCGCCGGAACAGTTCCGGGTTGGTCGGGCCCGCCCGTTCGACCAGCGCCTGGGCCTGGTCCAGCGCGCCGAGATCAAGCAGCTTGTCGATCCGGGCCAGCAACAGCGCGCCTTCCTCGCCCGCGCGCGCCGCGGCGGGCGGGTCAAGCTCGGCCATCAGCAGCGTGAACAGCAGCGCCTGCACGGCGGGCAGCGTGTCCACCCGCTCGGCGCGGATCGCCCGGGCGATCTCGGTGGGGCGTCCGCTGCCCCACAGGTCGCCCGGCAGTCCGGTGACCTGTGCCGGCAAAAGGCCCACGGCGTCGGCATTGGGGCCGGCCAGCGGCTGAACCTCGATCGGCTCGGTGCCGGGACCGGGGCTGAGGGCGGGCGGCACGGCGCGCGTGGCCGGGCCGGTCACCGATTCCGACAGCCAGTCGATCGCCGACAAGGGCGGTTCGGCGCGCGCCGGGGCCGCCGCTGCCGCCAGCGCCACCAGTGCAGCGGCAAGGGAAGCGCGCGCATCAGTCCACATCGAGGGTCAGGCTTTCGCGCATTTCGGACTGCTCGGGGGTAAGATCGCCCAGATAGGCGAAACCAACGAGCCCGATGAACCCGACGATCACCAGAAAAATCAGTGCCTTGAGAAGCCGCACCATGCTGCCCTGCCTTCCGTTTCGCTTTGCGCGTTGCCTGCCTTGCGGCGATTATAACTGGCATTCCGGCCGAGTTCACGCCATTGAAAGGCCGAATTGCAGAACTTGGCGGGAGGTTGCCGGAGGTGACGGCACGGCTGAAGAAAACCGTCGCCCTCGTCGGGCTGATGGGGGCGGGCAAGACCGCGGTTGGCACGGTGCTGGCGCGCAAGCTTGACGTGCCGTTTCGCGATTCGGATACCGAGATCGTCAAGGCCGCCAACATGTCGATCGCCGAGATCTTCGAACGCGATGGCGAGGCATTCTTCCGCGCCCGCGAGTCCGAGGTGATTGCGCGCCTGCTGGACGAAAGCCCGGGGGTGCTGTCCACCGGCGGCGGGGCGTTCCTGTCGGCCGGCAACCGCGCCGTGATCTCGGCCAGGGGCGTGGCGGTCTGGCTGGATGCGGATCTTGACCTGTTGTGGAACCGGGTACGGCACAAGTCGACCCGCCCGCTCTTGCAGACGGCCGATGCCCACGGAACGCTTGCGCGGCTTTATGACGAGCGCAAGCCCTTGTACGCGCTGGCGGATCTGGCGGTGAAGGCCGATCCGCGCTATTCGATCGAGGATATGGCCGACAAGGTGCTGGACGCGCTCCGCACCCGGCCCGACGTGCTGGAGGTTGCGTGAACGATACCGTCGAGACCGTGCATGTGGCCCTGCCGGGGCGCGCTTATGACATCCGCATCGGGCCGGGCCTGATCGCGCGCGCGGGGGCCGAGATCGGGCCGCTGCTGGCGCGTCCGCGCGTCGCGGTCCTGACCGACGAAACCGTCGCCGCCCTGCATCTGGAGCCGTTCCGCGCGGGGCTGGCCGCCTCGGGCATCGAGGCCCCGGCGCTGGCCTTGCCGCCCGGCGAGGCGACCAAGGGCTGGGCGCAGTTCTCGCGCGCGGTGGAATGGCTGATCGAACAGAAGGTCGAGCGGCGCGACATGGTGGTGGCGCTTGGCGGCGGCGTGATCGGCGATCTGGCAGGCTTCGCGGCCGCCGTGCTGCGCCGGGGCGTGCGGTTCGTGCAGGTGCCGACCACGCTGCTGGCGCAGGTCGACAGTTCGGTCGGCGGCAAGACCGGGATCAACTCGCCCCTCGGCAAGAACCTGATCGGCGCCTTCCACCAGCCCAGCCTGGTTCTGGCCGATACGGGCGTTCTGGAAACGCTGGAAAAGCGTGATTTCCTGGCCGGTTACGGCGAGGTCATGAAGTACGGCCTGCTGGGGGATGCGGCGTTCTTCGAGTGGCTGGAACAGAACGGCCCGGCGCTGGCCAAGGGCGATCTGGCCGCGCGCATCCAGGCGGTGCGGCGATCCTGCGAGATGAAGGCGCGGATCGTCGAGCGGGACGAGACCGAACAGGGCGACCGCGCGCTGCTGAACCTTGGCCACACCTTCTGCCACGCGCTTGAGGCGGCAACCGGCTATTCCGGCCGCCTGCTGCATGGCGAGGGCGTGGCGATCGGCTGCGCGCTGGCGTTCGAGCTGTCGGCCCGGATGGGGCTGTGTTCGCAGGAAGATCCCTCCCGCGTGCGGGCGCATCTGGCCCAGATGGGGATGAAGAAGGATCTGGCCGACATACCCGGCGCGTTGCCCGATGCCGACGCACTGATCGGCCTGATGGCGCAGGACAAGAAGGTGCAGGACGGCCGGTTGCGATTCATCCTGGCCCGCGGGATCGGGCAGGCCTTCGTCACCTCGGGTGTCGATGCGGGGCTCTTGCGCGCGATGCTGGCCGAGGCGCTGGCCGCGCGCTGATCTCAGCCGCCCAGCAGCGGGCGGCGCGCGGGCAATTCGGCCATCACCCGGCGGCGGTCTTCGGGGCTCATCCGGGTCCAGGCGGCGATCTCGTCGATCGAGCGCAGGCACCCGACGCAAAGCCGGCTGTCGCGGTCGACGGTGCACACCCTTGTGCAGGGCGTTTCGATGGCGCCCGGGACGCGGGCGGGGCGGTTCTCGCTCATGGCGCGTCCTTCATGTGGCGGAGGCGGTCAAGGAACCCCTGAAGGATATACCCCGCCGCGACATGGTCAATGACCTCGGCGCGGCGCTTGCGCGAGGTGTCGGCCTCCAGCAGCGCGCGTTCGGCGGCGACGGTGGACAGGCGTTCATCCCAGAACCCGATGGGCAGCTCCGTCAGCCGCATCAGGTTGCGGGCAAAGGCGCGGGTCGACTGACAGCGCGCCCCCTCGGTACCGTCCATGTTGCGCGGCAGGCCGATCAGCAGGCCAGCGGCCGACCGGCCCGCCGCGATCTCCAGCACACGCGCCGCGTCCAGCGTAAATTTCTTCCGCCGGATGGTTTCCAGCGGGGTCGCGACCGACCGCAACCCGTCCGACACCGCCACGCCGATGGTCTTTTCCCCGAAATCCAGCCCCACCAGCGCGCCGCTCGCGGGCAGGGCGGCTGCAAAGGCTTCGGGCGTGTCGAGGACGCTCACTCGGTGACGCCTGCTGCGACGGCTGCGGCCCGGACGGTTTCCAGCGCCTCGGGACTGGGGGCAAAGACCTGCTGCGCCTCGGTCCAGATCGCACCGGCCTGGGTCCTGTCGCCGAGGATACCCAGGGCGCGGATTAACTGCGCCCATTCCTCGGGGCTGCCACCCTGCCGCGCCAGCCGGTCCGAAAGGTTCGCCACCATGTTGCGGATCATCTCCTGGCGCTGTTCGGGCGACATCTCGGCGGCGGCCTCCATGTCCTCGGCGCTGGGTCCGCGCAGTGCCTCGCCCTCGGGCAGCGGCGGCGGCGTATAGTCGTCCTCGCCCGCATACCAGGCTAGGTCGCGGATTTCCTTGTTCACCTGCTCAAGCCAGGGATCGCCCGCCTTCGACACCGACAGAAGCTCGCGCCAGACGCGGAAGGCGATGTCGGGGCGGCCGGTCTGGATATGCATGAGCCCCCAGTAATACAGCGCCGTGCCGTTGCGCGGATCGCGGTTCAGCGCGTCTTCCAGCACGTCTTCGGCCTCGGGCGAGACATAGCCGGCGGCGGCCAGCACCATCATGTCGGCCTTGGTGGCATAATCCTCGGCGGTGGCGCGGCCCTGCTTGAGTTCGATCGCGCGGGACTGGGCGGCATAGGCGGCCTGGAAATTGCCCAGCGCCGCCTCGTTGCGCGCCAGCAGCAGATAGCCGCGCAGGTCGTCGTTGCGCTCGGCCACCACTTCGCGCAGCCGATCGACCAGTTTCAGGTGTTCCGGGTCGGGGGCGGGCATCGGGATCGGCGGCGCTTCGGCCTCGGCCTGGGCCTGGCGCATGCGGGTCTCGCGGAATTCGGCCGCCTCGTCGACGCGGGCCTTGAACGGCTGGTCGGGATAGCCTGGCGACCCGGTCGTGCGATAGACGCCCCAGGTGCCGCCCAGCAGCACCGCCAGCAGCGCCGCGCCCGCGACAAGGCTTGCCCCCCGGGGGGCCTGGGCGCCGCCGTGCTGGTCCTTGAGCGCGCGGTCGGCGTCCAGCACCCGGCGCGATACCTCGGTGCGGATGCGCCCGGCCTCGTCGGCGGTGATGACGCCGCGGGCAAGGTCCTTTTCCACCTCGCGCAGCTGGTCGCGGTAGACCCGCAGGTCATAGGCGGCGGGCGGTTCGTCGCCCGACCGCCCGCGCATCAGCGTCAGCGTCAGCATCGCCGCGATCACCGCGGCCAGCCCGATGGCGACGAACGTGAACAGCATGAGGTTCCACCCCTTTCCGTGCCTTCCCCGCCGATCTATTACGCATGCGCCGGAATCGAAAGGCCAAAGCGCGGCGCCCGGATCGGCGTGTCCGGCCACCTGACGCGGTTCGCTGACGGCCTGCCGGGGCGTGTGCCGCGACCGGCGCAACCGGTGCGGCACACGCCCCGGAACGCCTGCCAGGCATGGGCGGAAACCGGCCGCGACCAGCCCTGCACCCGCCGCGCCCGACGGCCAAGTGGCGGCGCTGTGTCTTGGGCGGGCGGGCATGGCCCGGGCCGCTGCGACGGGAAATCTCACCACGATGTGATCGGCGCAGGGACCGCGGCCCGCCGCGATCCCTGGGCTGCGCTGTCGCAGGCGGCCATCTTGCGCGTTTGGTCGCCTTGACGCGCGGGCGGGCGCTTCGCATAACGGGCGCCAAACCTATTTCGGAGACCCGCCCATGGCTGACGACAACTACGACGTCCTTGTTCCCGAATCCGCCGCGAAGTGGTTCGGCATCCTCGCCGGCCTGCTGGTGCCGCTGTTCTTCGGCGTGGTCGGCGCCCAGCTTTACGGCAGCAGTGGCGGCGAAAGCTCCGTCCAGGTCTATCCGCTGCCCGAGGAATAAGCGGCACACGGGCGCGCCCTCGTCCGGGTCCCGGACCGAGGGGGCGCGGTGCTGGTCCATGCCAGGCGATCCCGTGCCGCCGGTCCCCTGTCGGACCGCATGCGGAAATGATTTCGTTTCGGCGACGCCAATCAAGTCTTTGGCAACTCCCTTCCTGGGCGCTGACGCGTGCGCCGAGCTTTCGCCCGGTGCAGCCCCCCGGTCTGCCGCGCGTGATTTCCGCGACGGGGGTTGACCTTGCCCCCGATGCGCAGCCATCTAGGGCAAAGTGACGCAGCTCATTAACCGAAAAGGGGGCCCCCATGGCTTTCGAACTTCCCGATCTTCCCTATGCCCATGACGCGCTAGAGGGTCACGGCATGTCGAAGGAGACGATGGAGTATCACCACGACCTGCACCACAAGGCCTATGTCGACAACGGCAACAAGCTGATCGCGGGCACCGAGTGGGAAGGCAAGGCGCTGGAAGAGATCGTCAAGGGCACCTACCAGAAGGGCGCCGTGGCCCAGAACGGCATCTTCAACAACGCCTCGCAGCACTGGAATCACTGCCAGTTCTGGGAAATGATGTCGCCCAGGAAGGTGGCCATGCCCTCCGAACTCGAGGCGCGGGTGGTTGATGCCTTCGGTTCGGTCGACAAGTTCAAGGAAGAGTTCGGCGCCGCGGGCGCGGGGCAATTCGGGTCGGGCTGGTGCTGGCTGGTGGTCGATACCGACGGCACGCTGAAGGTGACCAAGACCGAGAACGGGGTGAACCCGCTCTGCTTCAACCAGACCGCGCTGCTGGGCTGCGACGTGTGGGAACATTCCTACTACATCGACTTCCGCAACAAGCGCCCGGCCTACCTGACGAACTTCCTCGACAACCTGGTGAACTGGGAGAACGTGGCCGAGCGGCTGTCGAACGCCTGAGCCGCGCGTCACGTGCAGATCGGCGGCCGTCCCCTCCCCGGGGGGCGGCCGCCGCCGTTCAGGGGGTGCCGCGCCGAGGTTCCGCCGCGGCCCCTCCTGCGCTATGCTGTCCGGAAAACAAGATCGGGCAGCCATGAACCATCGTCTTTCGCTTTTCCGTCTGGTGGCGGCCATCCTGGTGTGCCTCGCCGTAGTGCCGCGGGCCTCGGCCCAGGACCTGAGCGCGCTTGCCCGGCCCGACATGGCGGCCTCGGCGGTCCGCGAGGCCGGGGCGGGGATCTCGCTCGCGCTTGATCTGTCGCTGCCCGTGCCCTTCCGGGTCTACACGCTGGACGGCCCGCCCCGGCTGGTGGCCGATTTCCGCGAGGTCGACTGGGGGGGCGCCGATCCCGCGGGTCTGATCGCGACGGAAAGGGTGCGGGCGGCGCGGGCCGGGACGGTGCGGCCCGGATGGTCGCGGCTGGTACTGGATCTGACCGGGCCGTTCGCCATCGAGGCCGCCGTGATGGCGCGCGATCCGGATACGGGGCGGGCGCGTCTGACGGTGCGGCTTGCCCCCGCCGATCCGGACGCGTTCGCCGCCCGAAGCCGCGTGCCCGAGGCCGCGCTCTGGGGTCTGCCGCGGGCCGAGACGCTGCCGCCGCCGCAACGCCGCCAGGACGGCACGCGGCCGCTGCGGATCGTGGTCGACCCCGGCCATGGCGGGATCGACCCGGGCGCCGAGCGTGACGGCCTGCGCGAATCCGAACTCATGCTGACCTTTGCGCGCGAACTGGCCGAGGCGCTGATCCGGCTGGGCCACGAGCCCGTGCTGACCCGGGACGGCGACCATTTCGTGGCACTCGAAACCCGGATCGACATCGCGCGGGCGGCGCGGGCGGATGTGTTCCTGTCGCTGCACGCCGACGCGCTGGCCGACGGGCATGCGACCGGGGCAACGGTCTACACCCTGTCCGAAACCGCGTCCGACGAGGCCTCGGCGCTGCTGGCCGAACGCCACGACCGCGACGCGCTGCTTGCCGGTGTCGACCTGACCGACCAGGACGACGAGATCGCGACCGTCCTGATGGAGCTTGCCCGGACCGAGACCGCGCCGCGGTCGGACCGGCTGGCCGATGCCCTTGTCGAGGGCCTGCGCGCCAGCGTCGGGCGGCTGCACAAGCGGCCGCGGCTTTCGGCCGGGTTTTCGGTGCTGAAATCGCCCGACATCCCCTCGGTGCTGGTCGAACTGGGCTTTTTGTCGTCCGAGACCGACCGCCGCAACCTTGCCTCGCCCGACTGGCGGGCGCGGGCGGTGTCGGGCATCGCTGGCGCGCTGGAGGCCTGGGCCGCCGCCGACGCCGCCCAGGCCGGCCTGTTGCGCCGCTAGCGCGTGCTCCCGAGGAGTTGACCGCCGCACCGGCGCGAAATGGCCCGAAACGGGGCGTTCGTTTTGACCCCGGGCGGTCCCCGGCGTATACAGGTCGCCACGACCAGCAAGGGGCAGGGGCGGTTTGATCCGGTTCATTCTATCTTCGCTCGGGGTGATCTACACCTTCGTCACCCTGGGGCTGTTCGGCGCCGCCATCATGGTGGGCGCCATCTTCTGGACCTATGCCCGCGATCTGCCCGACCACGAGGATCTGGCGACCTACCAGCCCAAGACGATCAGCCGGATCTATTCCGGCGAGGGCCGCCTGATCGACGAGTTCGCCGAGGAACGCCGCCTGTTCGCGCCGGCCGAGGACATCCCCGACCTGGTGAAACAGGCGTTCATCTCGGCCGAGGACAAGAATTTCTATACCCACCATGGCTTTGACGCCCGCGGCATCATCGCGGCGGGGATCGAGGCGGTGCAAACCCGGGGCGAGACGCTGCGCGGCGCCTCGACCATCACCCAGCAGGTGATGAAGAACTTCCTTCTGGGCGGCGAGCGGACCGGCGAGCGCAAGATCAAGGAACTGATCCTCGCCACCCGCATCGAGAAGACGCTGTCCAAGGACCGCATCCTTGAACTCTATCTCAACGAGATCTTTCTCGGGCAGAATTCCTATGGCGTCGCCGCGGCCGCGCAGACCTATTTCAACAAGACGCTGGTCCAGCTTGAACCGCAGGAGGCCGCCTATCTGGCCGCGCTGCCCAAGGCGCCCTCGACCTATCACCCGGTGCGCGCCTATGACCGCGCGGTGGAACGGCGCAACTACGTCCTGCGCGAAATGCGCGACAACGGCCATCTTGACCAGACCGCCTACGAGGCGGCCGTTGCCGCCCCGCTCAGGACCGTGCAGAACGGCGATTACGACCAGTTCTCGGCCAGCCTGCCACCGCGCGATTATTTCACCGACGAGATCCGCCGCCAGTTGTCGGAAAACTTCGGCGAGGGCGAGTTCTTCGGCGGCGGGTTGACGATCCGCGCCACCATCGACCCCGAACTGCAGGTCGAGGCCGCCCGCGCCCTGCGCCGCGCGCTGGAGGAGTTCGACCGCGGGCAGGGCGTCTGGCGCGGCAGCGGGGCGAAGATCGACCCCGCCGCCCTGGCAGACGAGGCCACCTGGCGCGCGGCGCTGGCCGAGGCAGAGATCGCCCGCGATATCGATCTAGAAACCCCCTGGCTGCCCGCCGTCGTGCTGAAGGTCGAGGACCAGCGCCTCGTGATCGGCATCGAGGGGGTCGAGGGTAACGCCGAGGTGCCGCGTGCCGATACCTCGTGGTTCAAGGGCGATCTGTTCGAGAATTTCGCGCCCGGCGACGTGGTGCATGTGCGCCGGATGGTGAATGATGCGGATGGCAGCTTCATCCGCTGGACACTGCGCCAGGTGCCCGAGGTGCAGGGCGGCTTTGTCGCGATGGACGTCAATACCGGCCGCGTGCTGGCGATGCAGGGCGGGTTCTCCTACCAGGATTCGGTCTTCAACCGCGCCACCCAGGCGACGCGCCAGCCCGGTTCGTCGTTCAAGCCCTTCGTCTATGCCGCAGCCCTCGACAGCGGGTTCACGCCCGCCACGATCATCATCGACGCGCCGATCGAAGTTGATACGGGCGCCGGCATCTGGCGGCCCAAGAACGCCTCGAACCGGTTCTACGGCCCGGCGCCGCTGCGCACCGGCATCGAGCGCTCGCGCAACCTGATGACCGTCCGCCTCGCGCGCGAAGTCGGCATGGAGACGGTGGCGGGCTATGCCGAACGCTTCGGCGTCTATGACCGGCTGGACCCCTATCTTGCGAACGCGCTCGGCAGCCAGGAGACGACGCTGTACCGGATGGTGGCGGCCTACGCGATGTTCGCCAATGGCGGCGAGCGGGTGGCGCCCACGCTGGTCGACCGGGTCCAGGACCGCTGGGGCAAGACGATCTACCGTCACGACACCCGCACCTGCACCGATTGCGGCGACCCGACGCTTGCGCCCGGTGTCGCGCCCACCATCGTGTCGAACCGCGAGCGGGTGATGAACGCGATCACCGCCTATCAGCTCACCTCGATGATGCGGGGCGTGGTGGAACGGGGCACCGCGGCCGGCCGGATCAACCTGGGTGTTCCCACCGCGGGCAAGACCGGCACCACCAACGACGCGCGCGACGTCTGGTTCGTCGGCTTCACCTCGAACATCGTGGCGGGCTGCTACATGGGCTATGACCGGCCCCGCAGCCTGGGTGGGCGGGCGGCGGGCGGAACGCTGTGCGCGCCGGTGTTCAACGAGTTCATGCAGAAGGCCACGGCCAAGTATGGCGGCGGCCCGTTCAAGGTGCCGCCGGGCGGCCGTTTCATCAAGATCGACCGCTACTCGGGCGGGCGGCTGCCCGACGACGCCTCTGGCGAGCATGTGGTGGCCGAGTATTTCCGCGTGGGCGAGGAACCGATCTTCGGACTTGGCGCAATGATCGACGGCGGCTTCGCCATGGGCTCGGACCTGCCGCTGTTCGGCCGCGGCGAGGGCGAGCCGGACCCGGCGGGCCCGGCTCAGGAGGTCACCACCTCGACCGGCCGCAAGGCCGTGGTGGGGCCTAAGGCGAATTTCGGCACGCTGTCCTCGGGCGGGCTTTACTGAGGGCTGGCCGCTTGCCCGTCCTCGCCGGGCGGGCTATCACCCCCAACTGACACCGTCGGACGAGACCGGGAAAGGGTACTGTTTCCATGCGTGCAGAGGCGCAGAACACCGTCGCGGAGATCCGCAAGTCGCTGAAGCTGCTGGCGCAGCGGCTGGACTGGGACACGGCCGAGCACCGGCTGGAAGAGTTCAACGCGATGACCGAGGATCCCGCGCTCTGGAACGATCCCGACCGCGCGCAGAAGCTGATGCGCGAGCGTCAGGCGCTGGCCGACGCAATCGAGACCTACAAGGGCATCTCGCGCGACCTCGAAGACAATATCGAGCTTATCGAGCTGGGCGAAATGGAGAACGACAAGGATGTCGTCAGGGACGCCGAGGCCGCGCTCAAGGCGCTGAGGGAGAAGGCCGCCCAGAAGGAACTGGAGGCGCTTCTGGATGGTGAGGCGGACGCCAACGACACCTTCCTCGAAGTCAATGCGGGCGCGGGCGGCACGGAAAGCTGCGATTGGGCGAACATGCTTGCGCGGATGTATGTCCGCTGGGCCGAGGCGCATGGCTACAAGGTCGAGCTGCAATCGGAAAGCGCGGGCGAAGAGGCGGGGATCAAGTCCGCGACCTACAAGATCTCGGGGCACAACGCCTATGGCTGGCTGAAATCGGAATCGGGCGTGCACCGGCTGGTGCGGATCTCGCCCTATGACAGCGCGGCGCGGCGGCACACCTCGTTCAGTTCGGTCTGGGTCTACCCGGTGGTGGACGACAATATCGAGATCGAGGTGAACCCCTCGGACATCCGGATCGACACCTACCGGTCCTCCGGCGCGGGCGGCCAGCACGTCAACACCACGGATTCGGCGGTCCGGATCACCCACATGCCCACCGGCATCGTGGTGACCAGTTCCGAGAAGTCCCAGCACCAGAACCGCGACATCGCCATGAAGGCGCTGAAATCGCGGCTCTACCAGATGGAACTCGACAAGCGGAACGCCGAGATCACCGCCCAGCACGAGGCCAAGGGCGAAGCGGGCTGGGGCAACCAGATCCGGTCCTACGTGCTGCAGCCCTATCAGATGGTCAAGGACCTGCGCACCGGGGTCGAGACCTCGGACACGGCCGGCGTTCTGGATGGCGACCTGGATCAGTTCATGGCAGCGACGCTCGCGCTCAAGGTCGCGGGCAAGACCCGGGCCGAGGCCCAGGCAGAGGACTGAGCGCACACCGCGCCGAAAGGTCAGGGGAGGCGGCCAGCGCCCGCTGGCTGGAAAAGATGAGGGCCCCGGCCGACCATGCGGCGCGGGGCCCTCCGCCTCCTCCCTGGCGTTTCCTTGTCAGCCCTTGGGCGACATGCCTTCGGCGGGTTTTGCGCCCGGGGCACCATCGCCCAGAACATGCGCCGACTTGGCCGCGGCGCCGGGCGCCTGGCCCGGGACGGCGCGCTTGCCCGAATTCAGCGGATCATCCTGGCGCTGCACCGATCCCTCGAAATGGGCGCCGCTCTCGATCGCGATGGTCTTGTGGATGATGTCGCCCTCGACCCGCGCGGTCGAGGTCAGCCGCACCTTCAGCCCGCGCACCCGGCCGATCACCCGGCCGTTTATCACCACGTCATCGGCCATCACCTCGCCCCGGACGGTGGCGTTCTCGCCCACGGTCAGCAGATGCGCCTGGATGTCGCCGTCGATCGTGCCCTCGACCTGGATGTCGCCCGTCGTCTTCAGGTTGCCCGTCACCACGAGGTCCGAAGACAGCATCGATGCGGGCGGCTTGGGCCTGGGCGCCCCGGGAATGGGGCTGTCGCCACCGGGACGTGGAATACCCGCCTCGGCCGTCTTGCCCTTTTCCGGTTCGCCGGCCTTCGGGCCGGGCTCGTTGATCCTGCTTTTAGAAAACATCTCTGGCTGCCTTGATGTAGGTCATCGGGTTCACGGGTTTCCCGTCGACGCGCACCTCGTAGTGCAGATGGGTGCCGGTCGACCGTCCGGAATTTCCCATATCACCGATCCGGTCCCCGCGCGAGACCCTTTGACCTTCCTCGACCCGGATCTGAGCCATGTGGCCATACCGGGTTTCCAGCCCGAACTCGTGCCGGATCGTGACCAGCCGGCCGTATCCCGAGACCCAGCCTGCCTTGGTCACGACGCCATCGGCGGTCGCGTGGATCGGCGTGCCATAGCCCGCGGCGAAATCCACGCCCTCATGCATGCGCTGGCCGCCCTTCGTGGGGTGGCTGCGAACCCCGAAGGGGCTGGTGAAGCGATAGGCCGATTTCAACGGCTGCGCGAAGGGCAGCTTCTCGGCGGCGATCCGGTAGAGGTTGATCTCGTCCAGCTTCTCGACCAGCGCGGCGGCGCGCAATTCGTCCGGCGAGGGCAGGACATCGTCGCCCTTGGTGGACATCGACAGCGGCGTAAGCGGACCGCCGACCCCGGAATAGCCCTGCCGTACCCGGTTGATCACTTGATCGGTCGACAGGCCCGCCGCCTTGAACATCTTGTCAAGCGGGGTGATCGAGACGGTCAGCGCCTCTTCCAGCGAGGTGAAGATCTGGTCGTTGCGTTCCTGTACCAGCTTCTGCTCGTAGGCCAGCGCCTCGGCGAGTTGGTAGGCGGCGGCGGCGTCCGCGGCCACCGTGTCACGCTCGACCGCGGTTTCCTCGAGCGCGCCGGTCAGGAAGGCCAGCGTGTCCTGCACGTCGGCCGCCCGCGGCCCCTCGGCCACCTGGCGGCCCTTTCCCTCGAGTTCGGCGGCAAGCGTGCGGCTGCGGGCGCGCGAGGCATCGCGCTCGGCCATGGTCTTGCGCAGGCTTTGCTGAAGCACCGACATGCCGGTTTCCAGCTCGCGGCGGCGCTCTTCCGAAGCGAGCAGCTCGGACTGCATCCGCGAGACCTCGCCCATCGCCATCTCGAACCGCTCGCGCGCCGCGCCAACCTCTTCGGCCGCCGCGTCGCGTTCGCCGGCAAGCGCGTTCAGCCGCTGATCGTAGAGCGCCTGTTCCCGCCGGGCCTCGTCGCGCAGGTTGCCCGAGCCGACATGGTTGGTCAGCAGGATTGCCGTGGACAGCATCGCCCAGGCCACCACGCCGGCGCCACTGGCCAGGCCGAGCGCCTGCGCCATGGGCGAAAGACGCAGGAACCTCGTGCTGTGGTCGGTGCGCAGGAACAGTCTCTGTTCAGGAAGATAGCGCCCAAGCGCGACGTCGATGCGGTGGGAAAGTCGCCTCGTCAATGCCTTCGCCTCATCTGCCCTTGTTCTCGGTCAGACACGCCTCACCGGGCCGTGACGCCTTCGTGACTAGCCAGCGCGTGCCGATGCCGCAAGTTTTTTGAGCCTTTATGCACAGTTCGCGGCTGGCGAGGGGTAAAATCGGGCAAGAATCCGCCGACAACCGCGCCAGAGTTGCAGATCGGCATCCATTTCACCCCAGAGTAGTTCCCGGCCGGCCGCGCCTGCGGCATCCGCCCGGCCAGGTCTGCGATCAGAGCGCCTTGACCGCCTCGAGCACGTCCTCGGCATGGCCCGGCACCTTCACCTTGCGCCAGACCCGCGCCACGTTGCCCGCCCCGTCGATCAGGAAGGTGGACCGTTCGATCCCCCAATACTTCTTCCCGTACATGGATTTCTCGGCCCAGGTGCCGTAGCGTTCGCAGACATCCCCGGCCTCGTCGGACAGCAGCGGCACGCTGAGGTCGTGCTTGCCGCGGAACTTGCCGTGCTTCTCGACGCTGTCCTTCGAGATGCCGAAGACCCTGGCCCCCGCGGCCTCGAACTCGGACATCAGACCCGAGAAGGCGATGGCTTCCTTCGTGCAGCCCGACGTGTCATCCTTCGGATAGAAATACAGAACCACGGGCGCGGGGCGCAGCGCGGAAAGCGTGACGTCGGCGCCCCCGTCCTGGGGCAGGGTGAAATCGGGCGCGGTCTGGCCGGTGTCGATCATGGGTCGTTGCATCCTCTGGATTGGCAAGCCTTCGGGTTGGCAGGAACGCGCCAAGGGTGTAGCGCGACGCCGCAGAGAATAGGCGGTGCGTGCGGGCAGGCAAGCAGAGGCTGCATCCGCCGCAGGGCGCCGCGGGGCAGGCCGTCGGGATGAACGACACGGAAGACCGGACAAGCAGCGACCGCCGCGAGATCGAGCCGCACCAGCGGTTCGGCCTCTGGCTGCTGTTGAGCGTCGGCCTGGTGGTGGCGCTGGCCGGGCTGGCCGGGCTGGCGCTGACCGGCCGGATGGTGACGCTGCCCGGCTGGGTCACCGACCGGGTCGAGGCGCGCCTGAACAGCCAGTTCGCCCCGGTCGAGGTGCAGATCGGCGCGATGGACGTGCTGTTCGCGCGCGACGACCTGCCAGAGGTGCATTTCACCGATGTTGTGGTGCTGGACGGCGCCGGCCGCGAGGTGGCGGCGCTGCCCCAGATCGGCGCGACGCTGTCCGGGGCGGGGCTGCTGGCGGGGCGGGTCGACGTCACGCATGTGGCGCTGACCGGGGCCGGGCTGACGCTGCGGCGGGCGCCGGACGGTCGGCTCGACCTTGCGCTCGGGCGGGCCGGGGCCCCGGTCAGCGCGGCCGGCAGCCTGGGCGAATTGCTGGACGAGATAGACCGCGCCTTCGCCGCGCCCGGCTTTGCCGCGATCGAAGGGCTTAGCGTCGAGGGGCTGGGCCTGACCTTCGAGGATGCCCGCGCGGGCCGGACCTGGGCCGTCGAGAACGGGCTGATGACGCTGGACCAGAACGCGGACGAGGTCGCGGTGCGGGCGTTCTTCTCGCTGCGCGGCGAGGCAGAGGTTCCCGCCGAGCTTGCCTTCGACTTCGTGTCGGTCAAGGGCAGCCCCGCGGCGCGGTTCTCGGCGAATTTCTCGGACATGCCCTCGGCCGATATCGCCACACAGTCGCCCGCACTGGCCGCGCTGGCGCTGATCGACGCGCCGATCTCGGGGGCGATCCGGACGCAGGTCGACGCCGCGGGAACGCTGGGGCCGCTCAGCGCCGCGCTCGAGATCGGGGCGGGCGTCTTGCGGCCTGCGGGGGGGGCGACGCCGATCGGCTTTGCCTCGGGCAAGTCCTATTTCACCTACGACCCCGTCCGGAGACGGCTGAATTTCGACCAGATCGCGCTGGACACCGCCGTCTTGCGGATGGTTGCCGATGGCCATGCCGACCTGCGCGACATGGAAGGCGGCTGGCCCGAGACGCTGATCGGCCAACTTGCGTTTCGCGAGGTCGCGCTCGACCCCGAGGGGATGTTTGCGCAACCGGCCGTGTTCACGGGTGGCGCGCTCGACCTCAAGCTCGGGCTCGATCCGCTGACCGCGACTCTGGGCCAGGTGGTGCTGCTGGACGAAGGCCGGGCCTATCGCGGCCGGGGCCTGGTGCGCGCGCTGCCCGAGGGCTGGGATATCTCGGTCGATGCCGAGATCGCCGAGATCGCCGACAAGCGGCTTCTGGCGCTCTGGCCGCTGGGCGTGGCGCCGAACACCCGCAGATGGTTCGCCAAGAACGTCGTCGCGGGCACGCTGTATGATGTGCGCGCGGCGTTGCGGCTGCCGCCCGGCGCGCGGCCGCTGATCTGGCTGACCCATGCATTCCGCGACGCCGAGGTGCGCTTTCTCGACGAGATGCCCGCCATCCGCGGCGGCCACGGCTATTCGACGATCTCGGGCCGGACCTACACCCTGTCGATCGAGGGCGGCACGATTCCGGTGCCGGGCGGTGGCGAGGTCGATCTTGCTGGCTCGACCTTTCAGGTGCCCGATGTAGTCCTTGACCCGCCCGAGGCCGAGATCGTGCTGCGCACCCGCAGCACCATCGCGGCGGCGCTGGCGCTGATCGACCTTCCACCGCTGCGCGTCCCCTCGCGGGCGGGGCTGGACACGGGGCTGGCCGAGGGCATGGCCAGCCTGGAAACCCGGCTGCGTCTGCCTCTTGTCAGGGGGCTGAAGGTCGATCAGGTCGACTACCGGGTGACCGGCGATCTGACCGGCCTGCGCTCTGACAGCCTCGTGCCGGGGCGCCGGATCGACGCGCAGCGCCTCGCGCTGCGGGCCAGCCGCGAGGAGGTGGCGATCTCGGGGGCGGCGACACTGGACGGCGTGCCGCTCCGCGGTGCGTGGTCGATGGTGCCGGGCCCCGAAACCGAGGGGCAAAGCCGGGTCGAGGGTACCATCGTGCTTTCGCAGGCGTTCAATGCGGGGTTGGGGATCGGCCTGCCCGAGGACAGCCTGTCGGGTGCGGCACAGGGCCGGTTCGCGGTCGATCTGGTTCGCGGCGCGCCGCCGCGGTTCTCGCTCACCTCCGATCTGGCCGGGCTTGGCCTGCGCGTTCCGGGGCTGGGCTGGTCCAAGGCGCCGGGCAGCACCGGGCGGCTCGACGTGGCGGGGCGGCTGGGCGAGGCGCCTGCCATCGAGCGGCTGCTGGTCGAGGCGCCGGGGCTGTCGGCCGAGGGCTCGGTCGCGCTTGGCGCGGGCGGCGGGCTCGACGCGGCGCGGCTGTCGCGGGTGCGGCTCGGGCGCTGGCTGGATGTGCCGGTGGTGATCAGCGGCCGCGGCGCAGGCCGACCGCCCGCCATCGCCATCACCGGCGGCACCGTCGATCTGCGCGCGGCCGAGTTTTCCGGCGGCGGGCCCGGCGGCGCACCGGGCGGCGGGGCCGTCGAGGTTGCGCTTGACCGGCTGATCGTCAGCGACGGGATCGCGCTGGCCGGAATCCGCGGCCAGATTTCGGGGCAGGGGGGGCTGAATGGCCAGTTGTCCGGGACGCTTGAGGGGGGCGGCCCCGTGGTCGCCACGCTGGCGCCGTCGGGCACGGGCACCGGGGTCCGGGTGCGGGCCGCCGATGCGGGTGCGGCGCTTCGGGGGGCGGGGCTTTACGCGCGCGCCAAGGGCGGCACGCTCGATCTGGTGCTACAGCCCGAAGGGCAGCCGGGGCGCTATGCCGGGCGGCTTCTGATCGACGGCATCCGAGTCGGCGGGACGCCGGTCCTGGTCGAGCTGCTGTCGGCGATCTCGGTCGTCGGCATTCCCGAACTGCTGGACGGCGACGGCATCCTGTTCACCGATGTCGAGGCGCGGTTCCGGCTGTTCCCGGGCGCGGTCGAACTGGCCGAGGCCAGCGCCATCGGCCCCTCGCTGGGCCTTTCGATGGCCGGGGTCTACGGCACGCAGACCAGGCGTATCGACATGCAGGGCGTGGTCTCGCCGTTCTACCTGGTGAACGCGATCGGCTCGGTACTGACGCGCGAGGGCGAGGGGCTGTTCGGCTTCAACTATCGCCTTGCGGGCGACGCGCGCGCGCCCGAGGTTCGGGTCAATCCGCTGTCGATCCTGACACCGGGGATGTTTCGGGAAATCTTCCGCGGCCCGCCGCCGCGGGTCCAGCAACGGCCGGTCGAAGGGGCGCGCGAATGAAGCTGTCGGATTTCGATTTCGACCTGCCCGAGGACCTGATCGCCACCCGGCCCGCGCGGCCGCGCTCGGCCGCCCGCCTGCTGGTGGCCGAGGGCGACGCGATGCGCGATCTGCATGTCCGCGACCTGCCCGGCCTGCTGCTGCCCGGCGACCGGCTGGTGCTGAACGACACCCGCGTGATCCCGGCGCGGCTGACCGGCACCCGCCGCCGCGAAACGCCCCAGGGCCCGGTCGAGGCCCGGGTCGAGGTGACGCTGATGGACCCCGCCCCCGGCGGCCGCTGGCGCGCGATGGCCAAGCCGCTGCGCAAGCTCGGGACGGGCGAGACGGTGGTGTTCTCGGACAGCCTTCGGGCGCAGGTGGCCGGCAAGGGTGCCGAGGACGTGACGCTGGCCTTCAACCTCGGCGGCGCGGCGTTCGACGCGGCCCTTGCCGCGGCCGGCGCCATGCCACTGCCGCCCTACATCGCCGCGAAACGGCCCGCGGATGCGCAGGATCGCGAGGATTACCAGACCGTCTGGGCCGCCCGTCCCGGCGCCGTCGCCGCGCCCACGGCGTCGCTGCATTTCGACGAGCCGCTTCTGGCCGCGTTGCGCGAGAGGGGCGTGGCCTCCACCCATGTCACGCTGCATGTCGGCGCGGGCACCTTCCTGCCGGTCAAGACCGACGACATCTCGGCCCACCGGATGCATGCCGAATGGGGCGAGGTGACGGACGCCGCCGCGGCCGAGATCAACGCGACGCGGGCGGCGGGCGGGCGGATCATCCCCGTGGGCACCACCGCGCTGCGCCTGATCGAAAGCGCGGCGGACGAAGCTGGACACCTGCATCCCTGGGCGGGCGAGACCGACATCTTCATCCGGCCCGGCTACCGGTTCCGCATCACCGACGCGCTGATGACGAATTTCCACCTGCCGCGCTCGACGCTGATGATGCTGGTCTCGGCGTTGATGGGGATCGAGCGGACACGAAGAATTTACACGCATGCGGTGAATTCAAGGTACCGCTTCTTCTCATACGGCGATGCCTCGCTCTTGATCCCGGGGCCGGAAGCGGTCACGCAGGGGTCGCAGACGGGCATTTGAGTCGCGTCGATCTCCCCTAGACAGGGGCCACGCACGCGAAAGGACGATCCCGATGTTCCAGGTTCTCGCCAGTTCATGGGCGCTTCTGCTCGGCATGCTGCTGCTGATGGTCGGCAACGGCATCCAGGGCACGCTGCTGGGCATCCGCGGCGGCATCGAGGGGTTTTCGACCTTCGAGATGTCGATCGTGATGGCGGGCTATTTCGCGGGCTTCCTCGGCGGCTCACGCCTGGCGCCGGCCCTGATCCGCCGGGTCGGCCATGTCCGCGTCTTTGCCGCGCTCGGCTCGCTGATCTCGGCGGTGCTGATCCTTTACCCCACGCTCGCCGATCCGGTCGCCTGGACCATCGGCCGGGTGCTGATCGGCTTCTGCTTCTCGGGCGTTTATGTGACTGCGGAAAGCTGGCTGAACAATTCCGCCACGAACGAGAACCGCGGCAAGGCGCTGTCGCTTTACATGATCACCCAGATGGCGGGGATCGTCAGCGCGCAGGGCCTGATCCTGATCGCCGATCCAGCGGGATTCGTGCTGTTCGTCATTCCCTCGGTGCTGGTGTCGATCTCGTTCGCGCCGATCCTTCTGTCGGTCAGCCCGCTGCCCGCCTTCGAGACGACCAAGCCGATGTCGCTGGTCCGGCTGGTGCAAAGCTCGCCCACCGGGGCGGTCGGCATGTTCCTGATGGGCGGCGTGTTCTCGGCGCTGTTCGGGATGGCCTCGGTCTACGGGACCAATGCCGGGCTCAGCGTGCCGCAGATCTCGGCGTTCATCGCGACGATCTATCTGGGCGGGCTGTTCCTGCAGTATCCCATCGGGTGGCTGTCGGACCGGATGGACCGGCGCACGCTGATCCTGGCGGCGGCCGCCACCGGGGGCGCGGCCGCGGGGGCGGCTATGGCGATGGGCGGCGGGTTCGCCGCGCTGCTGGCAGCGGCCTTCGTGATCGGGGGGATGTCGAACCCGCTTTATGCGCTGCTGATCGCGCACACCAACGACTATCTCGACCGCGACGACATGGCCGCGGCCTCGGGGGGGCTGTTGTTCATCAACGGGGTCGGCGCGATCCTCGGGCCGGTGTTGACCGGCTGGATGATGGGGCTGATCGGGCCGCAGGGGTTCTTTCTGTTCATCGCGATCCTGATGCTGTCGCTTGCCGTCTTCACCGGCTTCCGGATGACCCAGCGCGCGCCCGTGCCGGTGGACGAGACCGGAACCTATTCGCCGGTGCTGCCCACCGCCTCGCCGGTGGCGGTCGAGGTCGCCCAGGAGGTCGCGATCGAGGCCCAGCAGGATGGTGCGCAGGCCCGCGACGAGGACGCGCAGCGCCGGGCCTGAACGGCTTGCGCCGGTGGGCTGAATCTGAAACGATCACCGCGGGCAGGCCCGGGACCGGAGCAGGAGGAGTGGAATGTCGCGCCGCGATGAGATCATCGAGTTCTGGCTGAACGAGGTCGGGCCCGAGGGCTGGTACAAGGCCGATCCGGAACTGGACGCCTCGATCACCGCGCGATTCAAGCCGCTCTGGGAATCCGCCCATTCGGGTGATCTGCACGACTGGCCGACCAACCCCACCGGCGCGATGGCGTTTCTGATCCTGACCGACCAGTTCCCGCGCAACATGTTCCGCGGCGACTGGCGCGCCTTTGCCACCGACGCGCTGGCGCGGGCTGCCGCCAAGCAGGCGATCGAGGCGCATTTCGACATGCGCTACCCCGAGCCCGAGCGGCAGTTCTTCTACATGCCGCTGATGCACTCGGAATGTCTGATGGACCAGGACCGCTGCGTGCGCCTGATGCTGACCCGCATGCCCGAGACCGGGGCCGACAACCTGCTTCATGCCAAGGCGCATCGTGAACTGATCCGCCGCTTCGGCCGCTTCCCGTTCCGCAACGAGGCACTGCACCGCGGCTCTTCCGAAGAGGAAATCGCGTTCCTGGAGGGTGGCGGCTATGCCGCCTGCGTGGCAGAGTTGCGCGCCTCGGCCTGAGGCGGCGGGGACCGGGACAGTCTGACAGGGAGGGGACCCCATGGCCGCGCGGGACTTCGACATGATCGTGATCGGCGCAGGGCCGGGCGGCTATGTCGCCGCGATCCGTGGTGCGCAACTGGGCCTGAACGTCTGCGTGGTCGAACGCGAGCACCTGGGCGGCATCTGCCTGAACTGGGGCTGCATCCCGACCAAGGCGATGCTGCGCTCGGCCGAGGTCTTTCACCTGATGCACCGGGCGAAGGAGTTCGGGCTCAAGGCGGACGGCATCGGCTATGACCTCGACGCGGTGGTCAAACGCTCGCGCGGCGTAGCCCGGCAACTGGCCTCGGGCGTCGGGCACCTGCTGAAGAAGAACAGGGTCACCGTGGTGATGGGCGCGGCGACGCTGTCCGGCCCGGGCCTTGTGTCGGTCAGGTCCGACAAGGGCACCGAGGAGTTGACCGCGAAGGCCATCGTGCTGGCCACCGGCGCGCGGGCGCGCGAGTTGCCGGGGCTGGAACCCGACGGCAAGCGCGTCTGGAGCTACAAGCACGCGCTGGTCCCGCCGCACATGCCGAAGACGTTGCTGGTGATCGGATCGGGCGCCATCGGCATCGAGTTCGCCAGCTTCTTCAACACGCTGGGCGCCGAGACCACGGTGGTCGAGGTGATGGACCGGATCCTGCCGGTCGAGGACGCCGAGATCTCGGCCTTTGCGAAGAAGCAGTTCGAAAAGCAGGGGATGGCCATTCGCGAAAAGGCCACGGTCAAGCGGCTGGACCGGGCCGCCGACAAGGTGACCGCCCATGTCGAGCAGGGCGGCAAGACCGAAAAGATCGAGGTCGACACGGTGATCTCGGCGGTCGGCATCGTGGGCAATGTCGAGGGGCTGGGGCTGGAAGATCTCGGCGTCACGATCGACCGCAGCCATGTCGTGACCGACGAATACTGCCGCACCGGCGTCGAGGGGCTTTACGCCATCGGTGATGTCGCCGGGGCGCCCTGGCTGGCGCACAAGGCCAGCCACGAGGGGGTGATGGTGGCGGAACTGGTCGCGGGCGGTCACCCGCACCCGATCCGGCCGGGCTCGATCGCAGGGTGCACCTATTGCCATCCGCAGGTAGCCAGCGTCGGGCTGACCGAGGCGCGCGCGAAGGAAAAGGGATATGAGGTCAGGGTCGGCCGCTTCCCCTTCATCGGCAACGGCAAGGCGATCGCGCTGGGGGAACCCGAGGGGCTGGTCAAGACGGTGTTCGACGCGAAGACCGGCGAGCTTCTGGGCGCGCATATGGTGGGCGCCGAGGTGACGGAACTGATCCAGGGCTATGTCGTGGCCCGCGGGCTGGAAACCACCGAGGCCGACCTGATGGAGACGGTCTTCCCGCACCCGACGCTTTCCGAGATGATGCACGAATCCGTGCTGGATGCCTTTGGCCGGGCGATCCATTTCTAGCGGGAAACGGCCCGTCAGTCCGCCTTGCGGAAATCCTTGGGCGTGCGCCCGGTGCGGGCATGGAAGGCGCGGGTGAAATAGGCCGGCGAGGCATAGCCAAGCGCGCTGGCGATCTCCTTGATCGGCGCGCGGGTGTCGGCCAGCAGGCGGCGCGCCTCGCTGATCTTGCGTTCGCTCAGCAGGTCCAGGGCGGTGCGCCCGCAGGTCTGGTTGCAGATCCGCGTCAGATGCGTGGGTGTGACCCCCAGATCGGCGGCGTAGTCCGAGACCGATTTCCCGCCGCGGAATCCCTTTTCGACCAGCGCGGCATAGCCCGCGGCCAGCCGCCGCGCCGACTCGGGCGCCGTGGTCACGTCGTCGGCCACCGCGATCTGGCGTTCCAGCCAGACCGAGACCAGCCCGGAATAGTGGCGGATCGCGCGCCGCGATCCCGGCCGCTTTCCCGAAAGCTCGCGCTCGATCCCGTCCAGCAATTGCGAGATCTCGACCTGCACCTGCCCGTCGCGGATGCGCAGATGGTGCGGCGTGTCCGGAAGATCGAGGTCGCGAATCCCCGAGAACGTCACCGCCGTCCCGAACACCTGGCCGGTCATCTCGAACCCGTGCATCGTGTGGGCGGGGATGAAGATCGCGTTGTGCGCGCCATAGCCGCGGGTGACGCCCGCCACCGTGATCCGGCCCTGGCCCTTGGTGATCCACAGAAGCTGCGGTGCGGAATAGCTGCGCATCGCCTCGGCCCGCCAGCGGCTGCCCTGGGTCAGGCGCGAGAACGGCACCAGGCGGATTTCCGGAAACAGGGTCATGGCAGCGGCAAATACCCAACGGGGCGCGGGACGCCCAGGTTCGAACCGGGCAACCCTCAACTGATTCGCACCGTCCGGTAAAGCCTGTCAGGTTCGATTCGTGCTGTTTTCTGCCGGCGGGGCTGCGGTTCGGCGTCAATCCGCCCGAATCCGGGCCCAGGCCCCCATCCTTGAGCGGAACCAGGTGCGCTGGCGCTTGGCGTATTGGCGCGAGGCGATCCTGGCGGCGGTGACCGCCTCGGCCAGAGTCGTCTCGCCGCGCAGATGCGCGACGAGTTCCGGCGCGCCGATCGCCCGCGCAGACAGCAGCCCGGGATCCCAGCGCGCCAGGTTGGACCGCACCTCGTCCAGCGCCCCGCCCGCGATCATCGCGTCAAACCGCGCGTCGATCCGGGCGTTCAGCCAGTCCGTCGCGGCCTCGATCACCAGCGGCTGCGCGGCGGCCAGCGGCAACAGCGGCGGCGGCGTCTCGTCCTGCCATGCCGCAAGGCCGCGGCCGGTGGCGCGCAGCACCTCCCAGGCCCGCTGGACGCGGACCGGGTTGCGCCGGTCGATCCGTGCGGCGGTCGCGGCATCGAGTTCGGCCAGCATCCCCGCCGCGCCCCCGGCCGCGATCCGCGCATCGGCCGCGGCCCGGATCGCGGGGGGCGTCGGCGGGATCTCGGCCAGTCCTTCGGTCAGCGCGGTGAAGTAGAGCCCGGTGCCACCGACGATGATGGGCCTTTCAGGGCCATTCAGGATCGGCGCCAGATCGCGCAGCCAGTGGCCGACGGAATACGCCGCGTCCCAGCCGACATGCCCGTAAAGCGCATGCGGCGCGCGCGCCTCGTCCCCGGGCGTGGGTCTTGCGGTCAGCACGCGCCAGTCCGCGAAAACCTGCAAGGCGTCGGCATTCACGATGACCCCGCCCTGCCGCGTGGCGATCGCCAGCGCCAGCGCCGACTTGCCGCTGGCGGTGGGTCCGGCGATCAGCACCGGGCGGGCGGGGTCGAGATCGGGCAGTTCCATGCGCGCAGGGGCCTCGTTCGGCGTTGAACCCCGCCCGCTTTTCCGACATTTTGCGCGCATTGCAAGACAACGAGCAGGGAAAGAGCGTATGGACGACACCGGCGCCACGCAACCGAAGCCCACCTACAAGCGGGTGATGCTGAAAATCTCGGGCGAGGCGCTGATGGGCGACCAGGGCTTTGGCCTGCACCCGCCCACGGTGGAACGCATCGCCCGAGAGGTGCAGTCGGTCCGCGATCTGGGCGTCGAGATCTGCATGGTGATCGGCGGCGGCAACATCTTCCGCGGGCTCGCGGGATCGGCACAGGGGATGGAGCGGACGACCGCCGATTACATGGGGATGCTGGCGACCGTGATGAACGCGCTGGCGATGCAATCCGCGCTGGAGGGGCTGGGTGTCTTTACCAGGGTCATCAGCGCGATCCGGATGGACGAGGTGGCCGAGCCCTATATCCGCCGCCGCGCCGTCCGCCACCTGGAAAAGGGCCGCGTTTGCATCTTTGCCGCGGGTACCGGCAACCCCTATTTCACCACCGATACCGCGGCGACCCTGCGTGCGAACGAAATGGCCTGCGAGGTGATCTTCAAGGGCACCAAGGTGGACGGCGTCTATGATCGCGATCCGCTCAAGCATCCCGGCGCCACGCGATACGACGACATCACCTATGACGACGTTCTGGTGAAGAATCTCAAGGTGATGGATGCCTCGGCCATCGCGCTTGCGCGCGATAACGACCTGCCGATCATTGTCTTCAGCCTGGACGAACCGGGCGGTTTCCGCGGCATCCTTGCCGGGCAAGGCACCTATACAATCGTGCACGGTTAGCGGTATAGACGTCGCGACGTGGCATAGCGAACCAGAAATAGAAGAGTTCAGACCCATGGCCGAAGACGATCTGGAAATCGACCTCGACGATCTGCAACGCCGGATGGATGGCGCGATGAGCGCGCTCAAGCATGAATTCGCCTCGCTCCGGACGGGCCGGGCCTCGGCCAGCATGGTCGAGCCGATCCATGTCGACGCCTACGGCGCGCTGACGCCGATCAACCAGGTGGCGACGGTCAACGTCCCCGAGCCCCGGATGGTGACCATCAACGTCTGGGACAAGGCGCTGGTGAACAAGGTCGAAAAGGCGATCATGGAATCCGGTCTGGGGATCAACCCGCAGAAGAACGGCACGATCATCATGCTGCCGATCCCCGAGCTGAACGAGGAACGCCGCAAGGAATTGTCAAAGGTCGCGGCGCAATATGCCGAACATGCCCGGGTCGCGGTCCGCAACGTGCGCCGCGACGGGATGGAACAGATCAAGAAGGCCAAGGCCGCAGGCATGAGCGAGGACGACCAGAAGGTCTGGCATGACGAGATCCAGGACCTGACTGACAAGCAGATCGCCCAGATCGACAGGGCGCTCGAGGCCAAGCAGCAGGAAATCATGCAGGTCTGAGATCTGCTGGGTCGGAAAGGGGGCGGCGTGGCCGCGAAGGACGACAGAGAGACCGGCCCGACCCATGTGGCGATCATCATGGACGGCAATGGCCGCTGGGCGCAGATGCGCGGGCGGCCGCGGTTGTTCGGGCACCAGGCCGGCGCCCGCCGGGTGCGCGAGATCGTCGAAGCCTGCCCCGATCTGGGCATCCGCTATCTCACGATCTTCGCCTTCTCGACCGAGAACTGGAAACGCACCCAGGCCGAGGTCACCGGCCTGATGACGCTGTTCCGCCGCTACATCCAGAAAGAGGCGCAGGCGCTTCTGTCCGACGGCGTGCGGGTGCGGTTCATCGGTGACCGCGACCGGCTGGACCCCAAGCTGGTGCGGATGATGCGCGGGCTGGAACAACTGACCGAAGGCAACGACGTCGTGCACCTGACCATCGCCATCAACTATGGCGGCCGCGACGAGGTGGCGCGCGCCACCAAGCGGCTGGCACGCGAGGTGGCGGCGGGCCGGCTTGACCCCGAGGATGTGGATGCCGAGTCGCTGGCGCATTTCCTGGACACCTGCCTGCTGCCGGACCCCGACCTCGTGATCCGCACCAGCGGCGAGGCGCGCATCTCGAACTTCCTGCTCTGGCAGTCGGCATATGCGGAATACGAGTTCACCCCGGTGCTGTGGCCCGATTTCACGCGCGAGCATTTCGCCGAGATCCTGGTGAATTACGGCGCCCGCGAACGCCGGTTCGGAGCGGTCAAGGCCTGATGGCGGCCGGAGGAACCTGGGACGACCTGTCGGCGCGGCTCGCCTCGAGCGTGGCAATGGGCGTTGCCGGCGTTGTCCTGATCGCGCTTGGCGGGCTGTGGTTCGCGGGCCTGGCGGCTGTGGTCTCGGGCATCATGATCTGGGAGCTTGGCCGGATGATGGGCCCCGGAACGGGCCGCCTGCCGGTGGGGCTGGGGGTGCTGACGGGGGGGACGGTGCTGGCGGCCTTTGCGCTGCCGGGGATCTATGCGCTGCCCCTGCTGGCCGCGCCTGCGCTGGTCGGGGCCGGGCGGATGCCGCGCGACCGGGTGATCTATGCAGTCTATGCGCTGGCGATCGCGCTGGCGGGCTATGCGCTGGCACGCTTTCGCGTCGATCAGGGCATGGCGTGGATGGTCTGGCTGGTTCTGGTCGTCATCGCGACCGACGTGGCGGGCTATTTCGCGGGCCGCTTCATCGGCGGGCCGAAGTTCTGGCCGCGTGTCAGCCCGAAGAAGACCTGGTCGGGGACCTTGGCGGGCTGGGTTTCGGCGGGGCTGGCGGGCGCGGTCTTTGCGGCGCTGACCGGGGCGGGCGCGGGGCTTGCGCTGGTGTCGGTCGTTCTGTCCTTTGCCAGCCAGATGGGTGATGTCGCCGAAAGCGCGATCAAACGCCGCACGGGCGTCAAGGACAGCTCTTCGCTCTTGCCCGGGCATGGCGGTCTGGCCGACAGGTTCGACGGCCTTCTGGGCGCGGCGCTCTGCCTGCTGCTGGCGTCGGTCTTCTTTCAGCTTCCCGAGGTGAGGTTCTAGGACGCATGGCACGGCGGATCACGATCTTCGGCGCAACGGGCTCGATCGGCGAGAACACGGTCGACCTGTTGACCCGGCAGGGCGGGGCCGACGCCTATGACGTGGTCGCGCTGAGCGGCGGGCGCAATGTTGCGCGGCTGGCCGAACAGGCCCGTGCGCTCAGGGCCGATCTGGCGGTGACCGCCTATCCCGACTGCTATGACGACCTCAAGGCCGCGCTGGCCGGGTCCGGGGTCGAGGCCGCGGCCGGGGCAGGGGCGCTGGCCGAGGCGGCGGATCGCCCGGCGGACTGGATCATGTCGGCCATCGTGGGCGCCGCGGGGCTGGTGCCCGGCATGCGCGCGCTGAAACACGGCACGACGCTGGCGCTGGCCAACAAGGAAAGCCTGGTGACGGCGGGCCCGCTGCTGCTGGCCACCGCCGAGGCGCATGGCGCGCGCATCCTGCCGGTGGACAGTGAACATTCGGCGATCTTCCAGGCCCTTGTCGGCGAAGAGATCGAAGCGGTGGAACGCATCATCGTCACCGCCTCGGGGGGCGCGTTCCGCGACTGGCCGATCGAGGCACTGAAGAACGCAACGCCGGAACAGGCGTCCTCGCATCCCAACTGGGCGATGGGCCAGCGGATCACGGTCGATTCCGCATCCATGTTCAACAAGGCGCTGGAACTGATTGAGACCAAGGAATATTTCGGAATCGATCCCAGCCGGATCGAGGCCGTCGTTCACCCCGAATCGCTGATCCATGCGCTTGTCGGATTCCGCGACGGCGCGATCATGGCGCATGTCGGCCCGCCCGACATGCGCCACGCCATCGGCTATGCGCTGAACTGGCCCGCGCGGCGCGACCTGCCGGTGGCGCGGCTGGACCTGGCGCAGATCGGCCAGTTGAACTTCCGCCCGGCCTGCGAAAACCGCTGGCCCGCGCTGCGGCTGGCCCGCGAGGTGATGCAAGCCGGCGGGCTGAGCGGTGCCGCATTCAACGCCGCCAAGGAGGCCGCGCTGGATGCCTTCCTCGCGCGGCGGATCGGGTTTACCCAGATGGCCGAGGTGGTCGAGGGCGTGCTGGGGCAGCTTTCGGGCGACAGCCTGCTGACAAATTCGCCCGACAGCCTTGAGAAAGTTCTGGAAACGGACCATCTCGCACGGGAGGCGGCGGCGGAGATCGTGCGCGGCCTGGAACGCTAGAGCAGTCACAAGCCAGGACCCTGAGCATTTGGATCTCGTTTCGCTGATTCCCTCCGCGGGGAACTTCGCCTTCACGATCATCGCGTTCGTGGTGGCGCTTTCGATCATCGTCACCGTTCACGAATACGGCCACTACATTGTCGGCCGCTGGTCGGGCATCAAGGCCGACGTGTTCTCGCTGGGCTTTGGCCCGGTGCTGGCCAGCCGCACCGACCGGCATGGCACGCAATGGCAGATCGCGGCGCTGCCGCTGGGGGGCTATGTGCGGTTCCTTGGGGACGCCAGCGCCTCCAGCGCCAAGGCCTCGCCCGACGTTGCGGGCATGGATGCCGAGACCCGGCGCCACACGATGCATGGCGCGCCGCTCTGGGCGCGGACGGCGACGGTCGCGGCCGGGCCGCTGTTCAATTTCGCCCTGGCGATCCTGGTTTTCGCAGCACTGTCCCTGATCCGCGGCGTCGCGGTCGAGCCGCCGACCGTGGCCGATCTGGCCGACCTGCCGCCCGCGGCCGTGGCGGGCGCCGAACTGGCGCCGGGGGATACGATCCTCGCGCTGAACGGCACCCCGACGCCCGATTACGCCGCCTTCTACACGGTGGTCGAAACGCTGCCCATGGATGCGCCGCCGGTCTACACCGTGCGCCGCGACGGGGCCGAGCGCGAGGTGACCGGCCCCTATCCGTTCCCGCCGATCGTCGCCTCGGTGCAGCCGCAGACCGCCGCCTCGGACGCGGGGATGCGGCCGGGCGACGTGATCCTGGCGCTGGACGGCACGCCGATCAGCGCCTTCCGCGAATTGCAGCAGCGGGTGGCCGCCAGCGCCGGCGCGCCGATTGATGTCACCGTCTGGCGCGCGGGCGAGACGCTGAATTTCAACCTTACGCCCAAGTCGATGGACCTGCCGATGCCCGATGGCAGCTTCGAGACGCGCTGGCTGATCGGGATGACCGGCGGGCTGGCCTTCGAAAGCGCGACCCGCGTGCCCGGACCGGTCGAGGCGCTGGAGTACGGCGTGGATCAGCTGGGCTTCATCCTGCAATCGAGCCTGTCGAGCCTGTATCACATGGTCACCGGCGCGATCAGTTCGTGCAACCTGTCGGGACCGATCGGAATTGCCGAAAGCTCGGGCGCGGCGGCCAGCCAGGGGCTGGAGACCTTCATCTGGTTCATCGCGATGCTGTCCGCGGCGGTCGGGCTGCTGAACCTGTTCCCGATTCCGGTGCTCGATGGCGGGCACCTGGTGTTCTACCTCTACGAGGGGATCACCGGGCGACCGCCCAGCGACCGGGCGATGCGGTTCCTGACCGCTGCGGGGCTTGCGCTGCTGATCGGCTTGATGAGCTTTGCGCTGACGAACGACATCTTCTGTCCCTGATCGCCGCGATCCCGGCAACCGTCCGGCCCAATTGCTGCCATGATTGTCGGCTAGCATGACGGCCACTTGCAAATCACAGGGATCCGGACGGAGTCGCCATGAGTGAGGCCATAGAGACTCTTAGAAACGGCTATCGCGGTCTTGCGCTGCTGATGGAGCTGAACTGGGACCGGATGCTGTTTCCCTTTGCCATCGCGCTGGCGCTGACGCTCGGGACCTGGCTGAACGGGCTCTGATTCCTGCGCGCATCGCACAGGCCGACTGCGTTTCGCGGGCAACGTCTGCGTTTTACCGGTGCCGGACCTTTTGACATCCGCAGGCGTTCCCGGTAGCAAAAGTCGAAGAAAAAACACGTCACGGCGGGGCGGACATGTCGACATTTGCACGCGGGGATCTCGGCCGGCACGGGCGAGCCCATCTTCTGGCAGCTTCGGTTTTCCTCGGCGTTGCAAGCGTCTCGGCGGTTGCGCCGCAGGCGGTCCTGGCCCAGACCTACCGGTTTTCGAATGTCGAGGTGAACGGCAACCAGCGCGTCGATGCCTCGACGATTCTCTCCTATGCCGGGATCGGGCGGGGCGAGGCGGTGTCGGCGGCGCGGCTGAACGACGCGTATCAGGCCATCGCCGACAGCGGCCTGTTCGAAACGGTCGAGCTTTTGCCCCGCGGTGGCACGCTGGTCATCAACGTGGTCGAGTATCCCACGATCAACGTGATCAATTTCGAGGGCAACTCGCGGATCAAGGACGAGGATCTGGCCTCGATCATCCAGTCCAAGTCGCGCCGGGTCTACGCGCCCAGCATGGCCGAGGCCGACGCCGCGTCGATCGTGGCCGCCTATGAACAGCAGGGCCGTCTGGCCGCCAGCGTCACGCCCCGGATCATCCGCCGGTCCGAGAACCGCGTCGACCTGGTGTTCGAGATCGTCGAGGGCGCGGTGGTCGAGATCGAGCGCATCTCCTTCGTGGGCAACCGCGCCTATTCGGAACGCCGCCTGCGCGGCGCGCTGGGCACCAAGCAGGCGGGCCTGCTGCGCCGGATCATCCGGTCGGACACGTTCATCGCCGACCGCATCGAGTTCGACAAGCAGGTGCTGAAGGACTTCTACACCTCGCGCGGCTATGTCGATTTCCAGGTTCTCTCGGTCACGCCGGAACTGACCCGCAACCGTGACGGCTATCTTCTGACCTTCAACCTGCGCGAGGGTCAGCAGTTCCGCTTTGGCGAGATCACCACCGTGTCGGACCTCGACGATGTGGATCCCGATGAGTTCCAGGCGGCGGCGAACATCAAGCCGGGACAGATCTACAACCCGCTCGCCATCGAGAACACCATCGCCCGGATGGAACGGCTGGCGACCCGCAAGGGGATGAATTTCGTCCGGGTCGAGCCGCGCATCGTGCGCAACGACCGCGACCTGACGCTGGACATCGAGTTCGCCGTCACCCGCGGCCCCCGCATGTTCGTGGAGCGTATCGATATCGAGGGCAACGCCACCACGCTCGACCGGGTGGTCCGGCGTCAGTTCAAGGCGGTCGAGGGCGACCCGTTCAACCCGCGCGAGATCCGCGAGGCGGCCGACCGGATTCGTGCGCTCGGCTTCTTCTCCAAGGCCGAGGTCAGCGCGCGCGAGGGCACCGAGCCCGACCAGATGATCGTCGATGTCGATGTCGAGGAACAGCCGACCGGCTCGCTCGCCTTCGGGCTCAACTACTCGGAACTCGACGGGTTCGGCGCTGCCATCTCGTTCAGCGAGTCGAATTTCCTCGGGCGCGGGCAGTCGCTCAGCGTCCGGATCGACACCAGCAGCGACAACGCGACCTCGCGGCTGGTCTTCGCCGAACCGGCCTTTCTTGGCCGCGACGTGCGGTTCCGCTTCTCGGCACTCTATGCCGAGACCGACGAGGCCTATAACGCGCTTTACGACACGAAGGTGGCCGAGATTTCGCCCTCGCTGGAGTTCCCGATCTCGGAGGCCGCCCGGCTGGAGCTGCGCTATACCTTCGGCGAGGGCGAGATCAGCAACTATACCGGTAACGCGGCGATCATTCAGGCCGATGCCAACCGCGGCGGGTTGAGCTATTCCAAGATCGGCTACACGCTGAGCTATGACAGCCGCCTGACCGGGCTTGACCCGAATACCGGCTGGCAATTGCAGTTCAGCCAGGACTACGCCGGACTCGGCGGCGATCTGGAATATATCGAGACCACGGCGCTGGCCGCCGCCCAGACCACTGTCTGGAACGAGGAGATCACGCTGAGGGCCGAGCTTGAGGGCGGCGCGCTGGCGATGCTGGGCGACGACGACAGCCGGCTTCTGGACCGTTATTTCCTCAACGGCAAGATCCGCGGCTTCGACGGTAACGGCATCGGCCCGCGCGACCTGGCCACCCCCGATCGCGAGGCGCTGGGCGGCAACATGTTCGTGGTGGCCCGTTTCGAGGCGCAGTTCCCGCTGGGCCTGCCCGAGGAATACGGCATCTCTGGCGGCCTGTTCGCCGATGTCGGATCGGTCTGGTCTCTCGACACTCCGGGCGGGGTGGATGACGATTTCAACCTGCGCTCGGCGGTCGGCTTCTCGATCTTCTGGGACACGCCGATCGGGCCCTTGCGGTTCAACTTCTCCGAGGCGATCGCCAAGGAAGACTACGACCGCACCCAGAGCTTTGACCTGACGATCCAGACCCGGTTCTGAGCGGATGCGCGCAGGGCGCATCGCCGCGCTGGGACTAGCATTTTTCCTGGCCTGCCTGGTGCCCGTGGCCGCGCAGGACCCGGCCCAGCCTCTGCGCAGCCCGATCCTGACCATCGACCAGGAGCGGCTTTTCACGGAAAGCCGCGCGGGTCAGGCGCTGGTCGATGCGCTTGAGGCCGACAGCGCCGCGCTTGCCGCCGAGAACCGGCTGATCGAGGCCCAGCTGATCGCGGAAGAGCGCGAATTGACCGAACGCCGCGCCCAGATGCCGCCCGAAGAGTTCCGTGCGCTGGCCGAGACATTCGATGAAAAGGTGGTGGCGATCCGCCGCGCGCAGGACGCCAAGGCCCGCACGCTTGCCCAACGCAGCGAGGCGGACCAGCAGACATTCTACCGTCGGGCCCTGCCGCTGGTGGCCGAGATCGTGCGCGAACGGGGCGCCGTCGTGGTGCTGGAACGGGGCGCGGTGATCCTTTCGGCCGAGCAGGTGGACATCACCGACGAGGCCATCTCGGTGATCGACGCCCGACTCGCCCCCCCCGATGCGGACCAGCCCGCGCCGGACGTCCCCGGCGACACGGTGCCCGCGCCCGAGTAGCCCGGCTTGCCCCGGACGTGGGGAGTTGCTAGGGCTCTGCCGGACGCGGGCCACCGGGCCCGGCCCGGAGTGCAAGGAGCCGTTCAGATGACCAGTGCCCCCGTGACCGAAGCCGACATCCAGCTGATCCAGCGGATCATTCCGCACCGCTATCCGTTCCTGCTGATCGACCGCGTGACGCGGATCGTGGCAAACGAAAGCGCGGTCGGCATCAAGAATGTCACCTTCAACGAGCCTCATTTCCAGGGCCATTTCCCCGGCGCCCCGATCATGCCCGGCGTCACTGTCGTCGAGGCGATGGCCCAGACCGCCGCCGTTCTGGTGGGCGTCACTCTCGACATGGCCGACAAGGACCTGCTGGTCTATTTCATGGCCATCGACAAGTGCAAGTTCCGCCGCAAGGTCGTGCCCGGCGACGTGCTGGAACTGCACATCACCGTCAAGCGTGGCGGGTCCAAGGTGTGGAAATTCGCGGGCGTGGCCACGGTCGAGGGCGAAATGGCCGCCGAGGCGGAATTCACCGCCATGATGGATCTGCCGAAGGAATAGGCCATGGCCGTCGATCCCAGCGCCCGCATCCACCCCTCGGCCATCGTCGAAGACGGCGCCGAGATCGGCCCCGGCTGCACCATCGGCCCGTTCTCCGTGATCGGGCCGCAGGCGCGGCTGGCCGCGGATGTCGAGGTCAAAGGCCACGCCATCGTCACCGGCCTGACCGAGATCGGCGCGGGCACGGTGATCTTCCCCTTCGCCAATATCGGCGATGTGCCCCAGGACCTGAAATACCGCGGAGAGGAAACCCGCCTGATCGTCGGGGCCCGCAACCGCATCCGCGAGGGCGTGACGATGAACACCGGCACCGAGGGCGGCGGCGGCGTCACCCGCGTCGGCGACGACTGCCTGTTCATGACGGGCTCGCATGTGGGCCATGACGCGCAGGTGGGCAACGGCGTCATCATGGCCAACCACGCGGCGCTGGCGGGCCATTGCATCATCGGTGACGGGGTCATCATCGGCGGGCTGTCGGGCATCCACCAATGGGTGCGCGTGGGCAAGGGCGCGATCATCGGCGCTGTGACGATGGTCACCAATGATGTGATCCCCTATGGCCTTGTCCAGGGACCGCGGGGCGTGCTGGACGGGCTGAACCTGGTCGGGCTGAAACGCCGCGGCGTCGCGCGCGAGGATATCGCCGCGCTGCGCGCCGCGTTCCAGGCGCTGGCCCAGGGCGAGGGCACCTTCCTCGACCGCGCCCGCCGCCTGTCGGCCGAGGCGACCAGCGATTACGTCGGCGAGATGGTGGCCTTCATCCTCGCCGACACCGACCGTTCCTTCCTGACGCCGGGCTGATGGGGCGCGCGACCGCCCTTATCGCCGGACGCGGCGCGCTGCCCGCGCATCTGGCGCGCGCACTCGCCGCCTCGGGCGTACCCTTCGTGATCGCCCAGGTCGAGGGGTTCGAGATGGAGAACCCCGACCGCCTGCCGGTCGAAACCTTCGCGCTGGAGCGCCTCGCGCTGCTGTTCGACCTGTTGCACGAGCGCGGTGTCTCGCGCGTGGTGCTGGCCGGCGCCGTGACGCGCCCCCGGCTCGATCCGGAACGGATCGACCCGCGAACCGCGCTGCTGCTGCCCCGGATCCTGCCGATGCTGGGGCAGGGGGATGACGCCGCGCTGCGCGCCGTGGTCGCCCTGATCGAGGAGGAGGGGGTCGAGGTGGTGGGCGCCGGTGCCATCGCCCCAGACCTGCTGCCCGCGCCCGGTGTCCTGACCGAGGCCCAGCCCGGGGCGGCAGACGCGCGCGATGCCGTCCGCGCGGCCGAAATCGTCGCGGCGCTTGGCGCGGCCGACCTGGGGCAGGGGGCGGTGGTGGCCCAGGGGCTGTGCCTCGCCGTCGAGACGCTGCCCGGGACGGATGCGATGCTGGCCTGGGTCGCCGATGTCGCGGGCGCCTGCCGCCCCGATCCGAAGGGCGCGCGGGGTGTCTTCTTCAAGGCGCCGAAGCCCGGCCAGGACCGCCGGGTGGACCTGCCGGCAATCGGCCCGGCCACCGTCGAGGCCGCCGCCCGCGCCGGGCTTGCCGGGATCGTGATCGAGGCCGGCGGCGTTCTGGTGCTCGACCGTGCCGAAACCGTGGCCCGCGCCGACGCGCTTGGCCTTTTCCTCTGGGTCCGGCCGCCATGCGGATCTTCCTGATCGCGGGCGAGCCTTCGGGCGACGCGCTCGGCGCCGCGCTGATGGCGGGGCTGAAGACGCTAGCGCCGGGTGTGGAGTTCCACGGCGTCGGCGGTCCCCTGATGCAGGCCGAGGGGCTGACCAGCCTCTTTCCGATGGACGAACTGTCGGTGATGGGCATTGCCGAGGTGCTGCCCCGCTACCGCGCGCTGATGCGCCGGATCACCCAATGCGCGGACGAGGTGGTTCGCCTGTCGCCGGACGCGCTCGTCACCATCGACAGCCCGGATTTCTGCCTGCGCGTTGCCCGCCGGGTCAAGGCCGCCAGCCGCATCCGCACGGTGCACTACGTCGCCCCCACGGTCTGGGCCTGGCGCCCGAAACGCGCGGCGAAGATGGCGCAGGTGATCGACCAGGTGCTCGCGCTCTTCCCCTTCGAGCCTCCCTACATGGAGGCCGAGGGCATGCGCTGCGATTTCGTCGGCCACCCCGTCGTGGCCCAGCCCCGCGCCACTGCCGCAGAGTCCGCCGCCTTCCGCGCGGCCCATGCAATCGCGCCCGAGGCGCCGCTGATCCTCGCCCTGCCGGGGTCGCGCCGGGGCGAGGTGGCGCGCCTTGCACCGATCTTCGGCGCGGCGCTCGGCCCGGTTCAGGCGCGCCATCCCGAGGCCCGCGTGATCGTCCCCGCCGCCGCCCCCGTCGTCGCCGAGATCCGCCGCCTGACCGCCGCCTGGCCCGGAACGCCGGTCGTGCTGGACCCGGCCGCGCCCGGCGCGGCGCAGGAAAAGCGCGCCGCCTTTGCCGCCGCCGATCTGGCGCTGGCCGCCTCGGGCACGGTGTCGCTGGAACTGGCCGCGAACGGGGTGCCGATGGTCATTGCCTATGACATGACCTGGCTCAGCCGCCAGATCATCGGCCGGATGCTGCGGCTGGACACGGTGACTCTGGTCAACATCGTCAGCGAAACCCGCGCCGTGCCGGAATTCCTCGGCGCCGCCTGCAAGCCCGGCCCGATCGCCGAGGCGCTTGCCCGGCTGATCGACGACCCCGCCGCCCGCGCGGCCCAAAGGCACGCTGCCCGCGTCACCATGACCCGCCTTGGCCTCGACGGCCCGCCGCCTGGCCTGCGCGCCGCCCGCGCCGTCCTCGACGGGCTGGCCTGACCCCCGTTCTTCTTGGCAAAAATACTCAGGACGCCGACGCCGGCCACAGGGAGACGCGGTCCGGAAGTCAGGCGCCCCGCCAGATCCAGCCGCCGCCCAGCACCCGCGTCCCGCCGGGTTCGTAGACCACGCAGGCCTGGCCCGGGCTCACGCCATCCTCTGGGGTCAGCAGTTCCACCTCGGCTTGCGTGTCGGACAGGGGGCGCAGGATCGCCGCCCGCGGCGGCCGGGTCGAGCGGACCTTGACCAAGACCTCCCATTCCGCCCGCGCGGTCAGCGGTGCATCGCCCAGCCAGTTCACCTCGCGCACCGGCACGATCCGGGTCGAAAGCATCTCCTTCGGCCCGACGATCACCCGGCGCGCGTCGACATCCAGCCGCACGACGAAAAGCGGCTCGGACAGCCCGCCGATCCCCAGGCCCCGGCGCTGGCCGATCGTGTAGTGGATCACGCCGTCATGCACCCCCAGGATACGGCCATCCACATGCACGATCTCGCCCGGCTCGGCAGCCCCCGGACGCAGCTTCTCGATCACGCTGGCATAGTTGCCCTCGGGTACGAAGCAGATGTCCTGGCTGTCCGGCTTGTCGGCCACGGGCAGGCCGTATTTCGCGGCCAGCGCGCGGGTTGCCGCCTTGTCGGGCAGCCCCCCCAGCGGAAAGCGCAGGTAGTCAAGCTGTTCGCGCGTGGTCGAGAACAGGAAATAGGACTGGTCGCGCACGGGGTCCGCCGCACAATGCAGTTCCGGCCCCTGCGCGCCCATCACGCGCCGGATGTAGTGCCCCGTGGCCATGCAGTCGGCATCCAGGTCCCTGGCGGTTTCCAGCAGGTCGCGGAACTTGACCCGTTCGTTGCAGCGGATGCAGGGCACCGGTGTCGCGCCCGCAAGATAGCTGTCGGCGAATTCCTCGATCACCGCCTCGCGAAAGGCGTTCTCGTAGTCCAGAACGTAATGCGGGAATCCCACACTCTCGGCCACCCGGCGCGCATCGTGGATGTCGCGTCCCGCGCAGCACGCGCCCTTCTTCGCCAGCGCAGCACCATGGTCGTAAAGCTGCAGCGTAACGCCCACGACGTCATAACCTTCTTCGGCCAGTTGCGCGGCCACCACCGAACTGTCGACGCCGCCCGACATGGCGACCAGCACACGGGTTTCCGCCTCGGGCTTGGCGAAGCCGAGCGAGTTCAGCGGGCGTGTCGCGCTGTCCAGCGGCATGGGAACGACTCCTGGGGGGGACATGCGCGGGAATATAGGAAAATGCGAGATACTCTCAACCCTCTGTTTCACCCGCTCTTAAGCATGCGCGGCCAGTTTCGGCTCATCCGCAAGAGGGACGAGAGCCGATGTTTCTGAAACGCATCGATGGGCCGCGGACCGTCACGCTGCCCGACGGTACCACCATGACGCGCGCGGACCTGCCGCCCGTCGATACCAGGCGATGGGTCGCCAGCCGCAAGGCCGCCGTGGTCAAGGCGGTCGCCGCCGGGCTGATCTCCGAGGATGAGGCGCTGGAACGCTATTCGTTGTCCGAGGAAGAACTGGACAGTTGGCGGCGCGCGGTGCGCGAACACGGCCTGCGCGGGTTGAAGGTGACCGCCCTGAAAGAGTTCAGACAACCTTGACGCGAAATTAACTGGACAACCTAAAATTGTAAATGCTATCGTTAACGCCAAGGTAAGATGAATTTAACCAATGTTCGTCAAGGATCGTGAACATTCGACGAACCAGCGGAGATCCTAGCAATGCGCGTGCTTCTGGTTGAAGACGACCCGACAACGGCCAAGAGCATCGAGCTGATGCTGACCCACGCCAACCTGAACGTCTACACGACCGACCTGGGCGAGGAAGGCATCGATCTGGCCAAGCTCTATGATTACGACCTGATCCTTCTCGATCTGAACCTGCCCGACATGAACGGCCACGAGGTGCTGCGCCAGCTTCGTCTTGCGCGGGTCGACACGCCGATCCTGATCCTGTCGGGCGCCGCGGATACCGAGAACAAGATCAAGGGCTTCGGCTTTGGCGCCGACGACTACATGACCAAGCCGTTCCACCGCGAGGAACTGGTCGCCCGCATCCACGCGATCATCCGGCGGTCCAAGGGCCATTCGCAATCGATCATCCGCACCGGACGGATCGAGGTGAACCTGGATGCCAAGACCGTCGATGTCGAGGGCAAGCCGGTGCACCTGACCGGCAAGGAATACCAGATGCTCGAACTTCTGTCGCTGCGGAAGGGCACGACGCTGACCAAGGAGATGTTCCTCAACCATCTCTATGGCGGCATGGACGAGCCCGAACTCAAGATCATCGACGTGTTCATCTGCAAGTTGCGCAAGAAGTTGGCGCAGGCAACGGGTGGCGAGACCTATATCGAGACCGTCTGGGGCCGCGGCTACGTGCTGCGCGATCCGGAACCCATGCGCGGCGAGTTGCCGAAGTCGATCGCGCTTGGCGCATAATCCGCACGCGGTCCGATGGGCCGCTGGAAATCCTTCCGCAGCGCCCCTATCACTGAGCCCGGGGAGCCGCGGGAAAGCGTATGACGGCCGAGACACCTGTCGAGCATTTGACCGAAGCGGCGGCGCGGGCGGAGCTGTTCCGTCTTGCGCAAGAGATCGCGCGGGCCGACGACGCCTATCACCTGAAGGACGCGCCGGAGATCTCCGACGCAACCTATGACGCGCTCAAGCGGCGCAATGCCGCGATCGAGGCGCGATTCCCGGCGCTGAAGCGGCCCGACAGCCCTTCCGACCGCGTGGGTGCCGCGCCCGCCGAGGGATTCGCAAAGGTCCGGCACGAACGGCGGATGCTCTCGCTCGCGAATGCCTTCGCGCCCGAAGAGATCGCCGAGTTCGACGCCCGCATCCGCCGATACCTGGGCCTCGCCCCCGACGCGCCGCTCGTCTACACCGCCGAGCCCAAGATCGACGGGCTGTCGCTGTCGCTGCGCTACGAGGGCGGGCGCCTCGTGCAGGCCGCGACCCGCGGCGATGGCGAGACCGGCGAGAACGTCACCGCCAATGCCCGCACCCTGGCCGACATCCCCGACCGGATCGACGGCGCGCCCGAGATCCTCGAGGTGCGCGGCGAGGTCTACATGTCCCACGCCGATTTCGAGGCGCTGAACGCCCGCCAGGCCGCGGCCGGGCAAAAGACCTTCGCCAACCCCCGCAACGCCGCCGCAGGATCGCTGCGCCAGCTTGACCCGGCGATCACCGCGTCCCGCCCGCTGAACTTCTTTGCCTATGGCTGGGGCGCGCTCAGCGCGCCGCTGGCTGACACCCAGAAGGGCGCGATCGACCGGCTGGCGGGGTTCGGCTTTCCGGTCAACCCGCTGACGGCGCTGTGCGACGGTCCCGACGCGCTGATGGCGCATTACACCGCCATCGAACAGCGCCGCGCGACGCTTGGCTACGACATCGACGGCGTGGTCTACAAGGTCGACGACCTGACCCTGCAAGAGCGACTGGGGTTCCGGTCCACCACGCCCCGCTGGGCCATCGCGCACAAGTTTCCCGCGGAACTGGCCTGGACGCGGCTGGAGAAGATCGAGATCCAGGTGGGCCGCACCGGGGCGCTGTCGCCGGTGGCGCGGCTGCATCCCGTGACGGTCGGCGGCGTCGTCGTCTCGAACGCGACGCTGCACAACGAGGATTACATCGCCGGGCGCGATGCCAAGGGCGATCCGATCCGCGACGGCAAGGACATCCGCGAAGGCGACTGGGTGCAGGTCTATCGCGCAGGCGACGTGATCCCCAAGGTGGCCGATGTCGACCTGTCGAAGCGGCCCGAGGGCGCCCTGCCCTATGCCTTTCCCACGACCTGCCCGGAATGTGGCTCGGACGCGATCCGGGACGAGGGCGATTCCGTCCGCCGCTGCACCGGCGGCCTGATCTGCCCTGCGCAAGCTGTCGAACGGCTGAAGCATTTCGTCAGCCGCGGCGCCTTCGACATCGAGGGGCTGGGCGCGAAACAGGTCGAGATGTTCTACCGCGACGAGACCCTGCCGATCCGCGAACCCGCAGACATCTTCACGCTGCAAGACCGTGACGCGCGGAACCTCAGCAAGCTGAGAAACCGCGAGGGCTGGGGCGAGAAATCCGCCGCGAACCTGTTTGCCGCCATCGACGCGCGCCGCACGATCCCGCTGAACCGGCTGATCTTCGCGCTGGGGATCCGCCATGTGGGCGAGGTGAACGCCGACCTTCTGGCCCGCAACTACCTGACGTGGCAAGCCTTCGAGTCCGCGATGACCAACGCCACCGTGGGCGAGGGGGCGGAGTGGGCGCATCTGCTGTCCATCGACGGGGTCGGCCGGGTGCTGGCCGAAAGCCTAGTGACCGCCTTCCACCAGCCCGCCGAGCGCGCCTCGATCGACCGGCTGGTGGCGCATCTGACGATCGAGCCCGTCCAGCCCCGCGGGCAGGTCGACAGCCCCGTCGCGGGCAAGACCGTGGTCTTCACCGGCACGCTGGAGAAGATGACCCGGGCCGAGGCCAAGGCCCGGGCCGAGGCGCTGGGGGCCAAGGTGGCGGGGTCGGTGTCCAGGAAGACCGATCTGGTCGTCGCGGGGCCGGGGGCAGGGTCCAAGGCGAAACAGGCGGCCGAGCTTGGCATCGAGACCATCGACGAGGAGGCGTGGCTGACCCTCATCGGGACCGCATGAGCGGGCGGCCCGACATCCTGTTCCCGCTGTTCGGGGAGCTGACGGGGCTTGAGGGCGTCGGCCCCAAGACCGCCAAGCTGCTGGCGCAACTCGACATTGAGAAGCCGCGCGATCTGATCTTCACGCTGCCCCATTCGGGGGTGGATCGGCGGCGGCGGGCCTCCCTTCGCCAGGTGCCCCCGGGCGAGGTGGCGACGGTCGAGATCGAGGTGCTGCGCCACGAACCGCCGCGCAGCCGGGGCCGGCCCTGGCGGGTGCAGGTGCAGGATGCCGAAACCGCCTTCACGCTGGTCTTCTTCCACGCCCGCGGCGAGGCGCTGCGCCGGATCCTGCCCGAGGGCGCGCGGCGGGTGATCTCGGGCAAGGTCGAGCATTTCGACGGCATGATCCAGATCGCCCATCCCGACCACATGCTGCCCCCCGACCAGGCCGAGGCGATCCCCGATTTCGAGCCGGTCTATCCGCTGACCGGGGGCGTCAGCCTCCGGCAGATGACCCGCGCGGTTCAGGCCGCGCTCGACCGGCTGCCCGACCTTCCCGAATGGATCGACCCCGCGCTGCGCGCCCGCGAAGGCTGGCCCGTCTGGGCCGCGGCGCTGCGGACGGCGCATGCGCCGCTCGGTCCGCGCGAGCTTGCGGCCACCTCGCCCGCGCGGCAACGGCTGGCCTATGACGAGCTCTTCGCGCACCAGTTGACGCTGGCGCTGGCGCGGGCCTCGGTGCGGCGGGGCAAGGGGCGGGCAAGCCTTGGCGACGGGCGGCTGAGGGCGCGCGTGCTGGCCGCGCTGCCCTATGCGCCGACGGCCGCCCAGACCCGCGCCATCGACGAGATCGCCGCCGACATGGGCCAGCCCACGCGGATGACCCGGCTGTTGCAGGGCGATGTCGGCGCGGGCAAGACGCTGGTCGCGCTGATGGCGCTGCTGGTCGCGGTCGAGGCGGGCGGGCAGGGCGTGATGATGGCGCCCACCGAGATCCTCGCCCGCCAGCACCTGGCCAACCTGCGCCCGCTGGCCGAGGCGGCCGGCGTGGTGCTGGAGATCCTGACCGGCCGCGACAAGGGCACCGAGCGGAGGGCGAAACTCGCCGCACTGGCTGCGGGCGACATCCAGATCCTCGTCGGTACGCATGCGCTGTTCCAGAAGGACGTGGAGTTCCAAGACCTGCGCCTGGCCATCGTCGACGAACAGCACCGCTTCGGCGTGACCCAGCGGATGGAACTGGCCGCCAAGGGGCAGGGGGCGGACGTGCTGGTGATGACCGCGACGCCGATCCCGCGCAGCCTGGCGCTGGCCAGCTATGGCGACATGGACGTGTCGGTGCTGGACGAGAAACCGCCGGGCCGCACGCCGGTCAAGACCGCGCTGATCTCGGCCGGGCGGATCGACGAGGTGGTGGACCACCTGCGCCGCGCCATCGCCGAGGGGCGGCAGGCCTACTGGGTCTGCCCGCTGGTCGAGGAATCCGAGGCCGTGGACCTGACCGCCGCCGAGGACCGGTTCACGCGGCTGCGCGCCGCGCTGGGGGAGGGCCGCGTGGGGCTGGTCCACGGCCAGATGCCCGCCCCCGACAAGGACGCGGCGATGGCCCGTTTCCAGGCGGGCGAAACGGCGGTGCTGGTCGCGACCACGGTGATCGAGGTCGGCGTCGACGTGCCCAATGCCTCGATCATGGTGATCGAGCGCGCCGAAGGATTCGGGCTGGCGCAGCTTCACCAGTTGCGCGGCCGGGTCGGACGGGGCGCGGCGGCCTCGACCTGCCTGCTGATGTATCAGCCGCCGCTGACCGAGGCCGGGCGGCGGCGGCTGGAGATCCTGCGCGAAACCGAGGACGGGTTCCGCATCGCCGAAGAGGATCTGGCGATGCGCGGCGCGGGCGATCTGATCGGCACCGCGCAATCCGGCCTGCCGCGGTTCCGCATCGCGGATCTGGAACGGCAATCGGCGCTGATGGCGCTGGCGCAAAGCGATGCGCGCAAGCTCTTGGCCGACGATCCGGGGCTGGAGAGCGGGCGCGGCCAGGCCGCCCGCGTGCTGCTCTGGCTGATGGAACAGGACCGGGCGATTCGACTCATAAAGGTCGGTTGAGGGCGCTTTATCCTCGGATGTTCACTTATGTTCTTAAAAAGTTCTTTACAATTTGAACGAACCGTGAGAACAAAGAGGCAACAACGCGACACAGCAGGAGGACGACCCATGATCACAGACCTCGCCAACGCCATGTCCCGGTGCCGCCGCACGCTCTGGCAGGACGCGCTGGGGGCCGCCGCCCTCATGGTCACGCTGTTCGCAGGCCTTCACCTGCCCGCGCTGTTCTGAGGATTTCACTGCCCGCTGTCTGTGCCTGCGCCCCTCCCCAGGGGGTTTGGGAACCTGCCTCTTCCTGACCTGACGCACGGACCGCACCCCTGCCGCCGCCTCCGTCCACCGGAGCGCGGCGGTTTTTTTGTCAGGCGCAGGCGGCGGCTTCGGCGGCGTCGAAGGCTTCCAGCGTCGCCTCCAGCGCCAGCAGGATCGAGGCGTGGCGGTTCTTGTAGTCGCGCGCGGGCGCCAGCACCTCGAGCCCGTCGAACGGCGCCTCGGGCGGCGGGCCGTTCTCCTTGAGCATGGCCTTGAGCTGGTCGCGGGCGCGTTCGACCTCGGCCCGGGTGCGGCCGACGATCGCCGCGCCCACCACGGCCGCCGCCGCCTGGCCCAGGGCGCAGGCCTTGACGTCCTGACCGAACCGCGTGATCCGCCCGTCCGCAACATCCAGGTCCACGCTGACGGTCGAGCCGCAGAGCGGCGAGCGCTTGCGCGCGCTGGCCATCGGCGCATCGAGCCGGCCCAGATGCGGAATGTCGGCCGCCAGCGCGAGGATGCGCTGGGAGTAGAGCTTGACGAGATCGGTGTCGGCGGTCATGGCGTTCCCTTCTGTCCGCGTGTCGCATAAATAACCCCGGCGCGTCCGTTTTCAAAGGAGTTGCCGATGTCCTTCGATCCCGCATCGCTGCGCTATGACGCGGCCGGGCTGATCCCCGCCATTGCCCAGGACGAAGCCGGCGCGGTGCTGATGCTGGCCTGGATGAACGCCGAGGCCGTGGCCCGCACGCTGGAGACGGGCCGCGTCACCTACTGGTCGCGCTCGCGCCAGGCGTTCTGGGTCAAGGGCGAAAGCTCGGGCCATGTCCAGCGGCTGATCGAGATGCGCGTCGATTGCGACCGCGATTGCCTGCTGGTCATCGTCGAGCAAGAGGGCCCGGCCTGCCACACCAACCGGCGCAGCTGCTTCTACACCGCGATCCGCGGGGGCGAGGAAGTGGAGATCATGGCGCCCGTGGCCGGCTGAGGTCAAAGCCCGACCAGCCGGCGGATGTCGGCGGGGGTCGCGCCCTCTGCGCGCCAGGTGGCGATGGCGCGCGCGTCGTCGCGTTTGGCCAGCCGCTTGCCGGTGTCGTCGGCGATCAGCCGATGGTGGTGGTAGGCGGGTGAGGGAAGGCCCAGAAGCGCCTGAAGCAGAACGTGAATCGGGGTTGCGGGAAACAGGTCCTCGCCGCGCACGACCTCGGTGATGTGCTGGAACGCGTCGTCGACCACCACGGCCAGGTGATAGGAGGTGCCGATGTCGCGCCGCGCCAGAACCACGTCGCCCACGGTGTCGACCAGCGTCTCGGCCCGAAGGTCGTGGCGGCCCGCGTGGGCCGGGCCGGTATCGGTGAAGGCGGGCAGGGGGCCAAGGCGGGCCAGCGCCGCGCGCATGTCCAGCCGGATCGCGTCATCGGGGCCCGCCTCGGCCATCGGGCGGCCGCGGCATGTGCCGGGATAGACCGGCCCGTCGGGGCCCAGAACCGGCGCGTGCGGGGCCGAAAGGGCCGCGCGGATGTCGGCCCGGCGGCAGCGGCAGGGATAGGTCAGCCCCATCGCCGCCAGCCGGCCGAGCGCCGCGGCATAGGCCGGCAGGCGTGTGGACTGGCGCAGCACCGGGCGCGGCCAGTCGATTCCGAGCCAGGCGAGATCCTCGAAGATCTGCGCCTCCCACGCGGGTTTGCAGCGGGCGGTGTCGATGTCCTCGATCCTCAGCAGCATCCGGCCACCGGCCGCCCGCGCCCTCTCGAACGCCGTCAGCGCGGAGAAGGCGTGGCCAAGGTGCAGGGGCCCGGTGGGCGAGGGCGCGAACCGGGTGCGCGCCTCAGCCATGGCCGAGCCAGGCGTGCCAGTCCGCCTTGGCGCGGTCGGTATAGGCCTTGTAGCGGTCGCGGCGGCCGCGGCGCCCGGCCTTGAGCCCATCGACCGGCGGAAACAGCCCGAAATTGACGTTCATCGGCTGGAACGTCTTCGCCTCGGCACCGCCGGTGATATGGGCGACCAGCGCGCCGGTGGCGGTGGTCGGCGGCACCGGGGGCAGCGCCCGGCCCGTCAGTTCGGCGGCGGCCAGCCGGCCCGCCAGCAGGCCCATCGCCGCGGATTCGACATAGCCCTCGACCCCGGTGATCTGGCCGGCAAAACGGATATGGGGTTTCGGTTTCAGCCGCAGTTCGCAATCGAGCAGTGTCGGAGAGTTCAGGAAGGTGTTGCGGTGGATGCCGCCAAGACGCGCGAACCGGGCACCCTCAAGCCCTGGAATCATCCGAAAGACATCGACTTGTGCGCCGTACTTCATCTTGGTCTGGAAGCCCACGATGTTGTAGAGCGTGCCCAGCGCGTTGTCGCGGCGCAACTGCACCACGGCGTGGGGCTTGACGTCGGGCGCGTGCGGATTGGTCAGGCCCACCGGCTTCATCGGCCCGTGGCGCGGCGTCTCGCGGCCGCGTTCGGCCATCACCTCGATCGGCAGGCAACCGTCGAAATACCCGGCGGTTTCACCTTCGTGGAACTCGGTCTTGTCGGCGGCAAGAAGCGCGTCGATGAAAGCCTCGTACTGGGCGCGGTCCATCGGGCAGTTGAGATAGGCGGTGCGCTCGGCCTCGGTCTCGCCCTTGTCGTAGCGCGACTGGAACCACGCCTTGGACAGGTCCACGCTGTCGGCATGGACGATGGGCGCGATCGCGTCGAAGAAGGCCAGCGCCTGCGTGCCCGTCTCGGCCCGGATCGCCTGACCCAGCGCGTCCGAGGTCAGCGGGCCGGTCGCGATGATCCAGTGACCAGCGGCGGGAAGAGACGTGATTTCAGATCGTTCCAGCGCGATCCTCGGGTGCGCAAGCAGCCGCTCGGTCACCGCCAGGGCAAAGGCTTCGCGGTCGACCGCCAGCGCGCCCCCCGCGGGCAGGCGATGGGAATCGGCCATCGCCATGATCAGCCCCCCCGCCGCGCGCATCTCCCAGTGCAGCAGGCCGACCGCGTTCTGCTCGTCATCGTCCGAGCGGAACGAGTTCGAGCAGACCATCTCGGCCAGGCGGTCGGTCTGGTGGGCAAAGGTGCCGGTGCCGGGGCGCATCTCGTGGATCACCACGTCGATGCCCGCTTGCGCGGCCTGCCAGGCGGCCTCGGAGCCCGCCATGCCGCCGCCGATGATGTGAAGGAGGTCTGCCATGGCCCCGATCTAGCGGCCGGGACGGCGGAAGGAAAGGGGGCTCAGGCCGACCGGCGGATCGTGCCCGGCGCGTAGGAGATCACCTTGTCGCTGGCCTGGATCTCGGCCAGCGCGGCGCGGGTGGCAGCCAGTTCCAGCCGGGTGCGGGACAACTCGTCCTCGGCATCGAACCCGGTGGCGCCGCGCCGGCGCGGTGCCGCACAGGTTCCGGCCTTGTCGCCGAGCGCGATCATGACCAGCGTGCCGACCATCGCAAGCTCGACCCAAAGGGTCTGGCGCGCCATCGGCAGGAAGAACAGCCCCGCATGGGAGAAAAGCGCCGAGCACACCGTATAGATCCCGAGCGTCAACGCCGCCGGCCGCACGATCCGGCCGACGAACAGCGCCACGCCGGTCAGCCAAACGACGGTGATCGCGGCCCAGGAAGCGACCGTCGCGGTTTCGGCCCGGGGCACGAAATCGACGCCTTCGGGCATGACGATGATCCCGGTCGCGTGGGCAATGAAATACGAGGCGACCAGCATCCGCGCCGTGGACAGCGCACGACACGAGGTCGCCTGCACGAGGGGCGATTTGCCGGTCATGGATGCGGAAATCCCTTCGGTGGCAGGTCGGTGTTCGCTCGCTTCAAATCTGAGCAGAGCATTCCGGCGACTTCTTGACGAAATCCTGACCGCGCACCGCAAAAACGGCCCGAGAGCGCCGCAAGCCGTGTCTTTTTGACGGCATGGTGAAAAGAGGCTTAACCGCGGGCGCTCCTCAGTCGCCCGCGTCCGCCTCTTCGCCCTGATCGGCGATCCAGGCGACCGAGACGACCTCTTCGCCCGCACCGGTGTTGAACACCCGCACGCCGCCTGCGCTGCGCGAGCGGAACGAGATTCCCTCGACCGGGCAGCGGATGGACTGGCCGGTCGAGGTGACCAGCATCACGTGATCGTCGATCTCGACCGGGAAGCAGGCGACCAGCGGCCCGCCCCGCAGCCCCTTGTCGATCGCCTGCACGCCCTGGCCGCCGCGGCCGCGGACGGGATAGTCGTGGGACGATGACAGCTTGCCGGTGCCCCGCTTGGTGATCGTCAGGATCAGGTCCTCGGCCGCCGACATTTCGGCATAGCGCTCGGGAGAGAGCTGGCCGCCGGCGACGGCCTCTTCGTCCTCGTCGCTCTCGTCCTCCTCGGTGACACCGGCCATCAGGCGGCGCTGCTTGAGGAAGGCGGTTCGTTCCTCGGGCGTGGCCTCGAAATGCCGGATCACGGCCATCGAGACGACCCGGTCGCCCGTGCCCAGCCGGATGCCCCGCACGCCGGTCGAGTCGCGGCCCTTGAACACGCGGACGTCGGTCGTGGGGAAGCGGATCGCCCGGCCGCCCGCGGTGACCAGCATCACGTCGTCATCCTCGGTCGCGATGCGGGCGTTCACCAGCGCCACGCCCTCGGGCAGCTTCATCGCGATCTTGCCATTGCGCATCACGTTGGTGAAGTCCGACAACTGGTTGCGCCGGACATCGCCCTCGGTGGTGGCAAAGACGATCTGCAGCTCTTCCCATTCCGTCTCGGGCCGGTCGACGGGCATGATCGCGGCGACCGACACGCCCGTCGCAATGGGCAGGATGTTGACGATCGCCTTGCCCTTGGAGGTGCGGCCGCCCTGGGGCAGGCGCCAGCATTTCAGCTTGTAGACCATCCCGTCGGTGGTGAAGAACAAGAGCGGCGTGTGGGTATTGGCCACGAAGAGGGTGGTCACCACGTCCTCTTCCTTGGTCTGCATCCCCGACAGCCCCTTTCCGCCGCGGCGCTGCGCGCGGAACTCTGCCAGCGGCGTGCGCTTGATCCAGCCGGACTGGGTGACGGTCACCACCATGTCCTCGCGCTCGATCAGGTCCTCGTCCTCCATGTCGCCGGACCAGTCGGCGATCTCGGTGCGGCGGGGGACGGCGAACTGGGCGCGGACCTCTTTCAGTTCGTTGGAGATGATCTCCATGATCCGGTCGCGCGAGCGGAGAATATCGAGGTAATCCTTGATCCTTGCGGCCAGTTCTTCAAGTTCGTCGGTAACCTCCTTGACGCCCAGCTGCGTGAGGCGCTGGAGGCGCAGGTCGAGGATCGCGCGGGCTTGCGTTTCGGACAGGTAATAGGTTCCGTCCTCGTTCATCTTGTGGGTCGGATCGTCGATCAGCCGGATATAGCCGGCGATATCCGCGGCGGGCCAGCGCCGCTCCATCAGCCGCATGCGCGCCTCGGCGGCATCGCTCGAGGCGCGGATCGTCGCCACCACCTCGTCCACGTTCGACACGGCGACCGCCAGACCGCACAGGATATGGCTGCGCTCGCGCGCCTTGTTCAGTTCATAGGCCGTGCGCCGCGCTACAACTTCCTCTCGGAAGCCTATGAAGGCGCTCAGGAATTGCCTGAGCGTCAGAGTCTCGGGCCGGCCGCCGTTCAAGGCCAGCATGTTGCAGCCGAACGAGGTCTGCATGGGTGTGAACCGGAACAACTGGTTCAGCACCACGTCGGGCGTCGCGTCGCGCTTGAGTTCGATCACCACGCGCACGCCGACCCGGTCGGATTCGTCCTGGACATGCGCGATGCCCTCGATCCGCTTGTCGCGGGCGGCCTCGGCGATCCGCTCGATCATCGTGGCCTTGTTCACCTGATAGGGGATCTCGTCCACGACGATGGCGAAGCGGTCCTTGCGGATCTCCTCGATCCGGGTCTTGGCGCGGATGATGACGCTGCCGCGCCCCTCCAGATAGGCCTTGCGCGCGCCGGACCGGCCAAGGATCAGCGCCCCGGTGGGGAAATCGGGGGCGGGGATGTAGTCCATCAGCTGTTCGGTCGAGAGGTCGGGATTCTCGATCAGCGCCAGCGTGGCATCCACCACCTCGCCCAGATTGTGCGGCGGGATGTTGGTGGCCATGCCGACCGCGATGCCGCCCGCGCCGTTGACCAGCATGTTGGGAAAGCGTGCAGGCAGGACGGTGGGTTCCTGGTCCTTGCCGTCGTAATTGTCCTGGAAATCGACCGTGTCCTTGTCGATGTCGGCCAGCAGCGCCCCGGCGGGCTTGTCCATGCGGACCTCGGTATAGCGCATGGCCGCGGCGTTATCGCCGTCCATCGAGCCGAAATTGCCCTGGCCGTCCAGCAGGGGCAGCGACATCGAGAAATCCTGCGCCATCCGCACCAGCGCGTCGTAGATCGCGCTGTCGCCGTGGGGGTGGTATTTCCCCATCACGTCGCCCACGGGGCGGGCGGACTTGCGGTAGGGCTTGTCGTGGGTGTTGCCGGTCTCGTGCATCGCATAAAGGATTCTGCGGTGCACGGGCTTCAGGCCATCGCGCAGATCCGGGATCGCGCGCGAGACGATCACGCTCATCGCGTAGTCGAGATAGGAGGTCTGCATCTCCTGCTCGATCGCGACCGTCGGCCCGTCATAGGCGGGGCGCCGGGGGGCGCCACCAGAGCCGTTTTCGTCTTCGTTATCGGGGGTTTCCGGCGTGTCGTTCACGTTTGGGCCCGGCCTTTTTCGGCTGCTCTACATCTTGTTGGCTGCACTCTATCAGAACCTTCATGTTGGGTGCAACGGCCGACGCGCCCGCACTTTGGCAGCGCTCTCACATGAGTGCCAACATACTGTTTTCATTGAAAATAAACAGCAATCCGGCATCATTGATTCATTAACGCGATCAGGAGGTTCACCCGTGCCGCAATCCGAGACCGAATTGATGCTGAAAGGCTATGGCCTGACGACGGCCGAATTCTTCTACCGGATGCCCGACTACCGCAACGTGCTGAACACGTTCGTCTGGCAGGACTATGACATCGCCCCCGATCACCCCCGGCTGTTCAGGTTTATCGAGTTCTGGCAGGAAACGATCGAGGGTCCGCTGCATTCGGTGCGGTTCACCCATCGCAAGATGATCTCACCCGGCGAATGGACCAATGTGGTGGGCGAATTCACCCTGCACTGAGACCCCCGCGCTCAGCCCCGGCTGAGCGCGAGACCCCACAGCCAGAACACCGCGAAACCCAGCGAGATCAGCACGTTGTAGCTGGCCATCGACAGGCCGAACATGGCCCATTGCACCTGGTCGCACAGCACGACCGGCTGAACCAGCGTCGGGTCGAGCATCTGTTCGGGCGTCATCCCGCGAAAGCCCGCGACATCGCCCGAACAGGACGACGGCCCGGGCCACCATTTCCGCTCGACCCCGGTGTGATAGGCGCCCAGCCCGGCCGACACCGCCATCGTCACCGCGCCCGCCAGCGGCAGCATCCGCCCGCCCACGGCGATCGCCCCCATCCCCAGCAGCGTCGCGATCAGGTGCGGCCAGCGCTGCCACAGGCACAGCTTGCAGGGCGCAAGTCCGACGACATACTGGAACCAGTAGCCTGCGAACAGCACCCCCAGCGAGCCGGCCGCCGCCAGAAAGATCGCCCTGTTGCGCGTCATCCTCACAGGAACCTCACCGCGTAGAATCCGCCGATCAGCAACACCACGAACAACGTGAACAACAGCCCCAGATAGCGCTCGATGAAGGCGCGGATCGGCGCTCCGAACTTCCACAACAGGGCGGCCAGCACGAAGAAACGGATACCCCGCGCGATCACGCTGGCCACCATGAACACCCCGAGATTCAGCCCCGTCAGCCCCGACAGGATGGTGATGACCTTGTAGGGGAAAGGCGTGATGCCCGCGATCAGCACGGCCCAGGCGCCATAGTCGTTGTAGCTGTCCGAGAAGGCGTCGAAATAGGCGTCCTTGCCGTAGAACTCCAGCACCGGGCGGCCGACGCTTTCGAAAAAGCCCCAGCCGATCACATAGCCCGCCAGACCGCCCAGCACCGACCCCACCAGCGCCACCCCGGCGATCACCCAGGCCCGCGAGGGGCGGGCCAGGATCATCGGGATCATCAGCACGTCCGGCGGGATCGGGAAGACCGAGCTTTCGACGAAGGCCACGACGAACAGCGCACGCAGCGCGTGCGGGCTTTCGGCCAGCGACAGGGTCCAGTCATAGAGGCGGCGGAGCATGGGTCGTCGGCCCTTGGTTCGGTCGGGCTCCACAAGCCACGGCCACGTCCCGGCGTCAAGACGAAGGGGCTGTGCGCAGGCGCGCGCTGCCGGTAAGCTTGGGGAAAGGTCGGGGGGAGGCAAGGCGATGCGGTGGCAGGGGCGGCGCGGCAGCCGCAACATCGAGGACCGTCGCGGGCAGCGCGGCGGTGCGATGCAGGTCGGCGGGATCGGCGGTCTGGGGCTTGTGGCAATCGTGCTGATCGGCTGGTTCCTGGGTGTCGACGTGACGCCCCTGGTGCAGGGGCAACTTGATCCGCAGGGGCGGGCGGCCATGGGCCCGGCCGAGCTGACCGAGGCGGACAAGCTGGCGGGCGAGTTCGTTTCGGTGACGCTGGCCGATACCGAGGAGGTCTGGGCCACGCTGTTCGCCGACAAGCTGGGCGCGCGCTACGAGCCGCCGGTTCTGGTGTTGTACAAGGGCGTGACCGGGTCGCCCTGCGGCGGGGCCTCGGGGGCGACCGGTCCGTTCTACTGCCCGCTCGACCGCAAGATCTACCTGGACACGGCATTCTTCGCGACGCTCGCGCGGCAGATGGGGGCCGGGGGCGATTTCGCCGCCGCCTATGTCGTGGCCCACGAGGTCGCGCACCATGTCCAGAACGAGATGGGTATTCTCGGGCAGGCCAATGCGGCGCGTGCCCGGATGGCAGAGGCGGACGCGAACGAGATGTCGATCCGGATCGAGCTTCAGGCCGATTGCCTCGCGGGCGTCTGGGCGGCGCATGCCGAGGCGCGGTTCCGCAGCCTGGAACCCGGCGACATCGCCGAGGCGGTCAACGCCGCCGAACGGATCGGCGACGACACGCTGCAACGCGCCGCGGGGCGGGTGCCCATGCCCGACAGCTTTACCCATGGCAGTTCCGCCCAGCGCCAGCGCTGGTTCACCCGCGGCTATGACAGCGGCGAACCGGGCGCCTGCGACACGTTCGGGGCCGATCGGCTGTAAGCCTGCCGGATTGACCGCGGCGCAGGCGCGCGCTAATCGAAGCGCGTGGCCCGAGTGGCGGAATGGTAGACGCAGGGGATTCAAAATCCTCCGCCGCAAGGCGTGCGAGTTCGACTCTCGCCTCGGGCACCACCCCTCTTTCCGATTGATACGGATGGTACTGATTCGTCGGATGCGGTTTCCACGCCGGGGCCAATCGGCCGGTTGGCGGGAAACCGGTTCCGACCCGTGTCGTGGCAGGGCTGGCGGATCGGGCGAGCGACCGGCAGGGCGCCGCGGTGGTATCCGGCGACAATCATGCCCCGGTTCGCCCAGAAGCTGTGACCGGTCCCCCGGGGCCGGCGCGGATCGTTCTCGCCTTGGCGACGATGGTCCCCCGGATCGTTTCGCCAGCGGCAACAATGTCAGGGGACCAACGCTGCAACTCCCTGCTCCGAAACGTGTTTTCGTCTTTCTTCGGCCCTCTTTCCGCCGAATTCCGCTTTGGCGGGGCCGGGGTTCGGCATACCCTGAACGGGCCTTGCTGAGGGGGGGCGATCGGCTGCGGGCCATGGGGGTGGCCGCAGGAAAAGGCCGGGGCGCCGTGCCACGTCTGGACCCGTGTATTGCCGCGGGGACCGGGGTGGGTGAAGACGCGGCGCTCCGGCCGGTTTGAAGCGAGGGGATGGGGGTCCCTGCGGTGGACCGGGCTGGGGGCTGGCCGGGGCGGCATTTGCGCCCCGGCCAGCCGCCGGGTGCGGGGCCGTGCCCATGATGTCGCACCGGCTGGACAGCCGCCCCGGCTTGCAGGCAGTTTGGCCGGGTGGCCAAAGGGGCCGGACGGGGGCGAAGATGACCGACGAGACGGAAACCTGGCACCTGATGCCGGTGGCGATCCTCGCGATCCTCTGGAACCTTGCGGGCTGCACCGACTACATGCTGACCCAGTATGGCGTCGCGCCCTATCTGCAGATCTTCACCCAGAGCCAGGCCGACTATTTCACCGCGCTGCCTGCGGCGGTGGACGGGGCCTGGGCGATGGCGGTCTGGGGCGGGCTTGCGGGCGCGGTGATGCTGTTCCTGCGGCTCGGAAGCGCGCCCTGGGTGCTGGGGATGGCGGCACTGGCCATGATCGGCTGCGCGGGGTGGCTGATCCTTTTCGCGACGCCGCCGCTGGCGGCCGTATCGGGCCTTTTCGGGGTGACGATGATCGCGGGCGCGGCGGGGATGGCGGTGCTGTTCTATCTTTATGCGCGCCGGATGCGGGTCTCGGGGGCATTGGCTTAAGCCGATCTGGGCGTTTGCGCGCCGCGCCAGGCTAGTATCCGGTCCGGGCACGCCAGCCCGCCCAGTCCTCGGGCGTGTCGAGATCGGTCACCGCGCGGCGGCCGGGCAGGGGGCAGGCGCGCACGGTTTCGCCGGCTAGAACAGCGCGCCCCCCGGTGTCGCCCGTGACCGCCACCAGCGCGTCGAAGCAGCGCGCGGGAAAGATCACAGGGTGGCCCGCCTCGCCGGTCTCGGCGGTGGCGCGCAGCGCGGTGTCGGGCGCCTCGTCGAACTGGCGCAGCATCAGCGCGATGTCGGCCGTGACGATCTCGGGCATGTCGGGCAGCAGCACCATCAGCCCCGCGGCCCCCGCCGCGCGCGCCGCCTGCGCCCCGGCGCGCAGGGACGCGGCCATGCCCTCGGCCCCGTCGACATAGGTGGCGCGAAAGCCTTGCAGCCCCTCGAGCATCTCGGCGCGGGGTCCGCCAGCGTGCCGGGGCAGGGTCACCAGGACCGGCGCGTGGGTGGCCAACGCCGCGCGCAATTGGCGGCGCAGCAGCGCCTCGCCCTCGACCGGTTCCAGAAGCTTGTCGCGCCCGCCCATCCGGGAGGACGTCCCGGCCGCGGGCACGAGGATCAGCACCTTGCCCATGGTTCCAGACTAGGCCGGGCGTGACAAAGACGCAAACGCAGCACCGCCGGGTGGCAATTCCGGAAGATTCGGTTAATCTTGGTTAACGCTCGACGGGCAACCGGAGAGAATGGGGGATGGCCCGCTATATATCACTGAAGGTCGCCGCGCTCGCCCTTGCGGTGAGCGGTGGTCCGGCACTCGCGGTCGATAAGGCGCAGGTGGCGCCGCGCGGCGTTGCGGACTGGCTGCAGCGGCTGAGCCAGGAGCGGATCGTTCCCGCCTATTGCTGCAAGGTTTGCCGAAAGGGCAAGGCCTGCGGAGACAGTTGCATCAGCCGCGCCTACAATTGCCGAAAGCCACCCGGATGCGCCTGCGACGGGTGATCCGGCGCCGCGCTAGCGTTCCGGGATCAGCCCCCGCGGGCTGAACCGCAACACCAGCAGCAGGATCACCCCCATCGTCAGCAGCCGCATATGCGCGACGCTCTCCATCAGGTGGGCGCGCAGGCCCGATTCCTCGGCCATGCCCGAGGTCAGAAGCTGCATCAGGAATGCGCCCAGCGGTTCGACCTGCACCCAGAGGAACCAGATCAGGAAGCCGCCCAGCACCGCGCCCCAGTTGTTTCCCGACCCGCCCACGATCACCATCACCCAGACCAGGAAGGTAAAGCGCAGCGGTTGATAGGAGGACGGCGTCAACTGGCTGTCATAGGTCACCATCATGGCGCCCGCGAGGCCGCAGATCGCGGACCCGAGGATGAACACCTGCAGATGCCGCGCCTTGACGTCCTTGCCCATCGCCTCGGCCGCCACCTCGTTGTCGCGGATCGCGCGCATCATCCGCCCCCAGGGCGAGTTCAGCGCCTTTTGCGAGAGCCAGATCAGCGCGATCAGGACGACCGCGAAGAGGCCGGTATAGGCCAGCTTGACGACCAGCGTCGAGGCCGTAACTGCGTCGAGCCCGAGCGCCTCGGCCTGCGCCACGAAACCGGGATCGGCCTGCAGGTCCACCTCGTAGGGGACGGGGCGGGGCACGCCGATCACGTTCTTGACGCCGCGGCTCAGCCAGTCCTCGTTCTTGAGGACCGCGATCACGATCTCGGCGATCCCGAGCGTCGCGATGGCGAGATAGTCCGACCTCAGCCCCAGCGCGGTCTTGCCGATCACCCAGGCCGCGCCCGCGGCAAGCACCGCGCCCACCGGCCAGCCCAGCAGCACGGGCAGCCCGAGCCCGCCCAGATAGCCGGTCGCGGCCGGGTTCACCGCCTCGATCGCCTGCACCGCGGGATCGAAGACCGCGCGGAAGGCGAAGAAGCCCGCCACCAGCCAGCCCACCATCGCAAGCCCGCGCCAGCGTCCGGCCGGGGCCCGCCGCCACAGCACGATCGCGCCGATGATCACGCCAAGCCCCAGCGCCAGTGCCCCCACCATCCGCAGCCCGCCCGCCGCCCAGGCCTCGCCCACGGGCGGCATCGACACCAGCACCGCGCCCAGCCCGCCCAGCGCCACGAAGCCCATCACGCCCACGTTGAACAGGCCCGCATAGCCCCATTGCATGTTCACCCCCAGCGCCATGATCGCCGAGATGAGCCCGTAGTTCAGGATGAACAGCGCCGAGTTCCAGCTTTGCACGAACCCGGTGCCGAGGATCAGGAGCGCCACGAGGGCGAAAAGGGCCATGTCCCGGCGCGTCATACCGATTTCCCCCGGAAAAGCCCCGTCGGGCGGAACAGAAGGACGATCACGAGGATCACGAAGCTGACCGCGAACTTGTAGTCGGTCGACAGAAGCTGGACCAGCCCCTCGGGTTCCAGGCCCTCGGGCGCGAGATAGGTCAGCACCTTCTTCCAGGCATAGGTGACCGTCACCTCGGAGAACGCGATCAGGAAGCCGCCCGCGATGGCGCCGAGCGGGCTGCCGAGGCCGCCGACGATGGCCGCGGCGAAGATCGGCAGCAGAAGCTGGAAATAGGTGAAGGGCTTGAAGGTCTTGTCCAGCCCGTAGAGCACGCCGGCCACGGTCGCCAGCACCGCAACGATCACCCAGGTGATCGCGACCACGCGTTCGGGGTTGATGCCCGACAGCAGGGCCAGGTCCTCGTTGTCGGAAAAGGCGCGCATCGACTTGCCGGTGCGGGTGTAGGTCAGGAACCAGAACAGCGCCGCCACCACGATCAGCGCGGTGACGATGGTGATGCCTTGCGTGGTGCGGATCGCCAGCCCCTCGGCCAGCCCGGTCATCTGCCTGAACGTGCCCGCCGAGACGATGAACCGCTCGCCATCGGCAAAACGCTGGTCGTCCGGCCCGATGATGAACCGCACCAGCCCGTTCAGGATGAACATCACCCCCATCGACACGATCACCAGGATCACCGGCTTCGCCCGCTGCTGGCGGTAGAAGCGATAGACCATCCGGTCGGTCGCCAGCAGCAGCGCCGCGGTCGCGGCGATCCCCGCGGGCAGCGCCAGCAGCGCGGTCGGCAGCGGGCCCAGCGTCACGCCCATCGACTGCAGCCACCAGGTGACGAGGATCGTCACCATGGTGCCAAAGGCCATCGTGTCGCCATGGGCGAAGTTCGAAAAGCGCAGGATGCCATAGATCAGCGTGACCCCCAGCGCGCCCAGCGCAAGCTGCGCGCCATAGGCGGTTGCCGGGATCAGCACGAAGTTGGCAAAGGCAACAAGGGCGTTCAGCAGATCCATTACTCGCAGGTTCCGTGATATGTAACCGAGACGGGCCCCTGGGCCATGTGCCGGGTATAGCGCGCGGCACCGTCGGTGACGACGAGATAGGCCCGGCCGCCGCCATTCCCGCCCTGCAGGAACAACGTGCCGTTGCCCAGCGTGCCGAAGGCGTCGATATCGCCCGCGACCGAGGACAGCGTCGCGCGCGCCAGAACCACGCCCGCACCAAGCCCGCCCACGCGGCCCGTCACCTCAAGCGCGAAATCGGCCTCGGCGCAAGGCTCGGTCTCATGGCATTCCCGGACGAAGGCGCAGGCAAGGGCAAAGTCGTTGTCGGTGGCCTCGGTCGCCTGCTGGGCGGGCGCGGGCAGGGGGGGCGCCAGCGCGACAAGGGCCGCCGCAAGGGCGAAGGAACGGCAAGGGGACATGGCTTTTCTCCATGAAGGGACGCCGGGCTTGGCCGGCCGCAGATCGCGCGGTTCCGGATCGATCCTAGCCGGTTTTTCGGCCATTGCAGCGGTCAAGCGGCCCCCCGTCATCATTGGCGCGCCGCGCAGGTGCCGTGGATCGAGATCGACACCGCGCGCAGGTCGTCATCCTCCTCGCTCAGCGCGATCCGGTTGTGCCGGCTCAGAACAAAGCGCAGGTCGTCGAACACGGTCATCGCGCCGGCGCCCTGGCCCGGCTCAAGTGCCCCGCCCGCGGCCTGCAGCAGCACGCCCTCGGCCCCTGCGAGGCGGCGGAATTCGTAGAACCGTTCACCCTCGCCGGTGGTCAGCACGACCTTGTCGCCCTCGTCGGCGCCGACATCCAGCGCATAGATGATCCCGATCGTCTCGCAGGCCGCATCCAGATCGGCGACGCAGGCCCGCTGGGCGGTGCAGTCCAGCGCCAGCGGCGCGGCCGCGGCAGGTGCTGCAAGAAATACCGCCAATCCGATGATTGAAAACGGTTTTGCCATCTCAGCCCCCCAGAAAGGTGCGCCGCACCTCCGCGTCGGCCAGCAGCGCACGGCCGGTGTCTGTATAGGCGTTGCGCCCCTGCACCAGCACATAGCCCTTGTCCGCGATCTCCAGCGCCTGGCGGGCGTTCTGTTCCACCATCAGGATGGAAATGCCGGTGCGCGCGACCTCGATGATCCGGTCGAACAGCTCGTCCATCACGATCGGGCTGACACCCGCGGTCGGCTCGTCCAGCATCAGCACGGTCGGTCGGGTCATCAGCGCGCGTCCCACGGCCACCTGCTGGCGCTGCCCGCCCGACAGTTCGCCCGCCGCCTGCCGTCGCTTTTCCTTGAGGATCGGGAACAGGTGATAGACCTCCTCGATGGTGCCCGAGATGTCGTCGCGGCGCAGGAACGCGCCCATTTCCAGGTTTTCCTCGACGCTCATCGAGGTGAAGATGTTGCTGGTCTGCGGCACGAAGGCCATGCCCTTGGCCACGCGCGCCTGCGGCGTCAGGCGGGTGATGTCCTCGCCGTTCAGCCGCACCGCGCCCGATTGGATGTCCAGCATCCCGAACACCGCCTTCATCGCGGTCGACTTGCCCGCCCCGTTCGGGCCCACGATCACCGCGATCTCGCCCTTGTCGACCGCCACCGTGCAGCCATGCAGGATATCCGCACCGCCATAGCCGCCGGTCATCCGGTCGCCGATCAGGAAAGGTTCAGCCATCCGCGCGTGCCCCGTCCTTCTTCTTGGCAAAAATACTCAAATCCGCCCTTTCCGCCCGCGCAACGCCGCTCAGGCCGTGCCTTCCGCCTTCAGCTTGTTCTTCAGCCCGGTGCCCAGATAGGCCTCGATCACCGCCTCGTTCTGCATGATCTGGTCGGCGCGGCCCTGGGCCAGCACCTTGCCCTCGGCCATCACGATCACCGGATCGCACAGCCGGCCGATGAAATCCATGTCGTGCTCGATCACGCAAAAGGTGTAGCCGCGTTCGCGGTTCAGACGCACGATGGCATCGCCGATCGTGTTCAGAAGCGTCCGGTTCACGCCCGCGCCCACCTCGTCGAGGAACACGACCTTGGCATCCACCATCATCGTGCGGCCAAGCTCCAGCAGTTTCTTCTGCCCGCCGGACAGGTTCCCCGCCTTCTCATTGGTCAGGTGGTCGATGGTCAGGAAGTCCAGCACATCGTCGGCCTTCCGTGCCAGCGCCTTTTCTTCCTCCGCCACGCGGCCGCGCCCGAACCAGGCGTTCCACAGCGTCTCGCCCGACTGGCCCGCGGGCACCATCATCAGGTTCTCGCGCACCGTCATCGAGCTGAATTCATGCGCGATCTGGAAGGTGCGCAACAGCCCCTTGTGGAACAGGTCGTGCGGCGGCAGGCCGGTGATGTCCTCGCCATCCATGGTCACGCGACCGCTCGTCGGCGGGAGCACCCCCGCGATCACGTTGAACAGCGTCGACTTGCCCGCGCCGTTCGGCCCGATCAGCCCGGTGATCGAGCCCGTGGCGATCTCGATCGAGGCCCCGTCGACCGCGTGGAAGCCGCCGAAATGCTTGTGAAGGTTCTCTACCCGGATCACGTGTCGGTCCCCCGCGCCATGGCGCGCGTGATTAGCCTAAAGGAACGGCCCGGAAAACCCCCGGGCCGCCTGTTCTTTCGGTCAGGATCGTCGCCCGCCGCCCTCAGCGGTAGCCAACGACCTTCAACTCGCCGTTCTCGAAGGCGACCTCGCGGTACGAGCCCGAGCTTTCGCCCGGTCCGATCAGCTCGATCGCCGAGGCGCCCACATAGTCCACATCGCCGCCCGCGGCGAGGATTTCCAGCGCCTTGGCCAGTTCACCGGGCAGGATCGGCTCGCCTGGGGCGTTGGCGATCTCCATCAGCTTGTCCTTGTAGACGTTCGGATCGGCCGAACCCGCCGCCTGCATCGCCAGCACCATCAGCGCGCCCGCATCATAGGCTTCGGCCGAGAAGGCCGAGGTTCCGTCGAAGCCCGCCGCCTGGGCCATCGCGGTGAACATGTCGCGGCCCTCGCCCGCCGAGGCCGGGTTCTGGCCGAACGAGCCGTCGATCGAGGACCCGAAATTTCCCACCAGCGCGTCGCCCACCATGCCGTCGGGGAACACGAAGGTGTCGAAGGCGCCGGTATCCAGCGCGGCCTGCACCACGCCCGAACCGCCCTGGTCGACATAGCCCACCACGACCAGCGCATCGCCGCCCGCAGACGCCAGCGCGCCCACCTCGGCCGAGTAGTCCGCCTTGCCGTCTTCATGCGCGGCGTTCAGCGTGACCGTGCCGCCCTTGGCCGCAAAGGCCGCGGCAAAGCTGTCGGCCAGCCCCTTGCCGTAGTCGTTGTTGGTATAGCTGACCGCGACCGTGTCGATCCCCTTTTCCAGGATGATGTCGGCCATCACCTCGCCCTGGCGGGCATCGGAGGGCGCGGTGCGGAAGAACAGGCCGTTATCCTCGATCGAGGACAGCGCCGGCGAGGTCGCCGAGGCCGAGATCGCGACGATACCGTTCGGCACCGCGACATTCGTCACCACCGCGCCTGTCGCGCCCGAGCACATCGGGCCGAGCAGACCCGCCACCCGGTCGGACGTCACCAGCCGTTCGGCCGCGGCGGTCGCGGCGGCGGCATCGACGCAGGTGGAATCGCCGCGGATCGCGGTGATCGTGCTGCCCCCGAGGAAAAGACCAGAGTCGCTGGCCTCCTTCAGCGCAAGCTCGTGGCCCGAGGCGATCGGCGGGGCGAGGGATTCCAGCGGGCCGGTGAAGGCGGCAAGCACGCCAACCTTGACCTCTTCGGCAGAACCGGCGCCGGCCATCAGGCCCAGCGCGGCGGAGGCCATCAGCAGCTTCTTCATGTGTTGCAACTCCCGTGTTGGTACGAAAACCGCCCGCCAGACTAAGCGGGGGCGCGGCAAAAGGGAAGGGCGGGCAGAGGGCGCACCTATTCTGGCGCCTCGGCCCGGTCGGTCATCGTGTAGTCGCGCGCGATACGGAACACGCGCACCGTCTCGGCGCCGTCGGCGGCCATCGCGGCGGCGCGCTCCGTGGCCTCGGCCCCGTCGCCGGCCTCGGTCAGGGTAACGAAGCGGCCGGGCCGGGTGACGCTTTCGAAGGCGCGGCCGATGCGGGAGGGGGCCGTGCCATAGGCCGCGATCAGCCAGCGCCCGGGTTCCGCGGGCAGCGTGCCCGGCCCGGGCAGGCACAGTTCCTGCGGGCCGACGCGGATGCGGTACGCCTCGAAATGGATGCGCCGCCCCGCCCATTGGCTGGCCCGGTGGGTCATGTCGCGCCGCCAGGCCAGGATCGCGGCCTCGTCCTGCCAGAGCTGGTGCGACAACAGCGCGTCCGGCGCGTCGAGCGGGCGGAAGCGTTCGAGATACAACAGCCCCCGGTGCCGCGCGAGGACGGGTTTCAGCCGGTCCACATGCGCGAAATACTGGACCATGTGGCCGGGTTTCGGGCGGACGTCGAAGAACAGGCAATGCATCTGGTCAGGGGCTCGTTCCCGCAAGCCGGGTCCGCCCAGAGTGACCGGAGCGGGCAGGGCAAGGCAAGGGCTATCGGCGTCCGGCCGGACGCTCCCGCCCCGGCCCGCACGGGGCTTGCGCCCCGTTTGTCCGGCGTCGGGCCGGGCCGCGCGCGATGCGCGCGGCTGCCTCCGGCGGGAGTATTTGGGCCAAGAAGAAGCCGGGGACGGTGTTCAGGTCTCGGCGCGTCCGCCCCGGCTGCCCCGTTCGCGATAGGGCGTCGTGCGGTAATGCGCCCGGTAGCATTTCGAGAAATGGCTGGGCGAGGCGAAGCCGCAGGCCAGCGCCACGTTGATCACGCTCATGTCGGTCTGCATCAGCAGGTTGCGCGCCTTGGCCAGCCTCAGTTCCATGTAGTACCGCTTGGGGCTGCGGTTCAGGTAGCGGCGGAACAGCCGTTCCAGCTGGCGTGTCGACATGCCCGCGTCGCTTGCCAGCGTCGCGGGCGAGATCGGGTCCTCGAGGTTCTTTTCCATCACCTGGATCACCTGGGACAGCTTGGGATGGCGCACCCCGATCCGGGTCGGGATCGACAGCCGCTGGGTGTCCTGGTCGGTGCGGATCGAGGAATAGATCAGCTGGTCGGCCACGGCATTGGCCAGGTCCTCGCCATGGGCCGCGGCGATCATCGTCAGCGCGAGGTCGATCGACGCGGTGCCGCCCGCCGTCGTCATCCGGTTGCCGTCGATCACGAAGACCGACCGGGTCAGCTCGATCTCGGGGAAATCCTCGGCGAAACTGTCCTGGTTTTCCCAGTGGATCGTCGCGCGGCGTCCGTCCAGCAACCCCGCGCGCGCCAGCGCATGCGCCGCGGTGCACAGCCCGGCGATGGTGCCGCCCTTGCGCGCCTCGCGCCGCAGCCAGCCGACCAGCCGCCGGGTGGTCGCCTGCTGCACGTCGATCCCGCCGCAGACCAGGACGGTTTCGTCGCGGCCCAGCGCGTCCAGATCCATGTCGAGCGCGATGCGCGCGCCGTTCGAGCAGGTCGCCCATTCGCCGCCTTCGCCGGCCAGGCGCCAGCGGTAGAGCGTCTTGCCCGACATCCGGTTGGCGATGCGAAAGGGTTCGATCGCACCGGCGAAGCTCATCATCGTGAAGCGGTCGAGCAGGACGAACACAAGGTCCGTCGTGCGGCGGCCATCGGCCGCCACCTCGACAAGGTCGCTGTCCCGGGCCCGTGCCGCCACCTGTTCCTCCGCGCCTGACGTCCCAGCGAAAACAGGTTTGCCGCGGGGGATCAAGACCGCGACAGGGGAATTGGTGGTGGCGGGGGCGGGCGCCTGCCCCTATAAGGCGCCTCGGAATGCCGAAGACCTGCGGAGCGAGAACAATGACGACCTGGCAGAAATCCGACTGGCGGTCCCGTCCCCGGGTGCAGATGCCCGACTATCCGGATCAGGCGGCGCTGGACGCCGCCGAGGCGCAACTGGCAAAGTATCCGCCGCTGGTCTTTGCGGGCGAGGCGCGCAACCTGACGGCCAAGCTGGGCCAGGCGGCGCGGGGCGAGGCGTTCCTGCTGCAGGGCGGCGACTGTGCCGAGAGCTTTTCGGAATTCTCCGCCGACACGATCCGCGACACGTTCAAGGTGCTGCTGCAGATGGCGGTGGTGCTGACCTGGGGCGCCAAGCTGCCGGTGATCAAGGTCGGCCGGATGGCCGGCCAGTTCGCCAAGCCGCGCTCGGCCCCGACCGAGATGGTGGGGGGGATCGAACTGCCCAGCTATCGCGGCGACATCATCAACGGGTTCGAACCGACGACGGAAGCGCGCCTTCCCGATCCGACCCGGATGCTGCAGGCCTATACCCAGGCCGCGGCCTCGCTGAACCTGTTGCGCGCGTTTTCCAAGGGCGGCTTTGCCGATATCCACCGGGTGCATGCCTGGACGCTGGGCTTCACCGACCGCGACGAGGCCGAGAAATACCGCGACATGGCCAACCGGATCTCGGACACGCTGGCCTTCATGACCGCGGCGGGGGTGAATGGCGACACGATGAGTTCGCTGTCGGTGGTGGATTTCTTCACCTCGCACGAGGCGTTGCTGCTGGAATACGAAGAGGCGCTGTGCCGGGTCGATTCGACCTCGGGCAACTGGGTGGCGGGGTCGGGCCACATGCTGTGGATCGGTGACCGGACGCGGCAGGTGGATGGCGCGCATGTCGAATACTGCCGCGGCGTGCTGAATCCGATCGGGCTGAAATGCGGTCCCTCGATCACCGAGAGCGACCTCAGGACGCTGATCGAGACGCTGAACCCGAAGAACGTGCCGGGGCGGCTGACCCTGATCGCGCGGTTCGGCGCGGGCACGGTGGGCGACCACCTGCCGCGGCTGATCCGGATCGTGCGCGACATGGGCGCCGAGGTCGTGTGGACCTGCGATCCGATGCACGGCAACACGATCAAGTCGGCCACCGGGTTCAAGACGCGGCCCTTCGAGTCGGTGCTGCGCGAGGTGCAGGAATTCTTTGCCGTCCACAAGGCGGAAGGCACCATCCCGGGCGGCGTGCATGTCGAGATGACCGGCAAGGACGTGACCGAATGTACCGGCGGCGTGCGCGCGGTGACCGACGAGGACCTGTCCTCGCGCTATCATACCGCCTGCGATCCGCGGCTGAACGCGTCCCAGGCGCTGGAACTGGCGTTCCTCGTGGCCGAGGAACTGGCGAACCGCAACGGCGAGGGCGCGGCGGCCGCGGCGCTCTGAGCCTGTCAAGACGACACTGAAAAGGCGGCACGGCCGCCTTTTTTCATGGGCAATCCGGAACGGCCCGCGTCAGACGCGTTCCGAAAGGCCGCCCTCGATCACTTGCAGAACCGGGCGTCCGGGGGCGATCGCCGGGCGGTTCTCGGCGCCCGCACCCAGAATGCGGAAGCGGCGCGGCGCGCGGCCCTGCTTGCCGACCGTCGCGAAGGCGCCCAGCATGCGCTGCGGTGCCCCGGGTTCGTTCCTCAGCGGCAGCAGCACCATGCCGCCGTAAAGCGCCGGCTGGCCGAAGCGGGGCGGTGCGAAGATGTTGATCCGTGTCGGCCGGGCCGGCCCGGCCAGCGCCTCGGCGATCAGTTGTTCCAGATGCGGCCGCGAGTCGGGCAGGATCAGCGCCGAGAGCGGCATGCCCCGCATGTCCATGCCCATGACCTCGCTCAGGTGCTGGCCGGTCAGGCGCAGGCGCAGATGCCGCGGCGTGATCGCCTCGGCGATGAAGCAGTTCGTCAGCGCCTTGGAAAACCCGCGCGGGTCCAGTTCGGCACGGCTGGGCGCCACGCCGCGGGACTCCAGTTGCTCGCGCCAATAGGCCTCGATCGCGTCGAGCGGCGCGAGGCCGTTTCCTCCACGATACCCCGCCAGCGCGATCACCGCTGCCCGCAGACCCTTGTCGTTCTCAGACATCTCGTCACCCCGGTCACACCAAACCGGCTGTCCGTTGTTCCCTGCGGCGGGCGTTGTCGCCTCTTGCGGGAAGTGATAGTCCGGAACAGCCCCACGTCCAAACAATGCCACAAAAAAGCCACGAGCGAGAGGAAAGTCTTTACCGATGGTTAATGACGATGCCTAACTCGATGACCGCCTTCGCCGCGCGCGGCGGGCAGGGCCACGGCCATGGCTGGACCTGGGAACTCCGGGGCGTCAACGGCAAGGGGTTCGACCTGCGCCTGCGGTTGCCCGACTGGTTGCCGGGGCTTGAACAGTCCGCCCGCGCGGCGGTGCAGGCGCGCATCGCGCGCGGCAGCCTGACGCTGGGGGTCAAGCTTGTGCGCGAGGCCGGTGGGGCGGGGGCTGCGGTGCTGGATCCGCGTGCGCTTGATTCGGCGATCGTCATGCTCAAGCAGGTCGAGGCGGCGGCGGCCGAGCACGATCTGCGGCTTGCCGTGCCCACGGCGGCCGATATCCTGGGCATGCGCGGCGTCGCCGACACCACGCTTCCCGAAGCCGAGACCGAGGCGCTTGTCACAGCCCTGCTGGCCGATCTGGACGCGCTGATCGACGCGTTCGTCACGATGCGCGCCGCCGAGGGCGAGGCACTGGGCGCGGTCTTGCGCGACCACCTTGCCCAGATCGCCGAACTGATCGGGTCCGCCGCCGAAGAGGCCGAGGCGCGGCGCGGCCAGATGGCCGAGACGCTGCGCACGAACCTTTCCCGCGTGCTGGGCAATTCCGATGGCGCCGATCCGGACCGGGTGGCGCAGGAACTGGCGCTGATCGCGGTCAAGGCCGATGTGCGCGAGGAGCTTGACCGGCTGGCCGCCCATGTCGAGGCGGCGCGCGCGCTGCTGGACGCCGACGGGCCCGTGGGCCGCAAGCTCGACTTCCTGATGCAGGAGTTCAACCGCGAGGCCAACACGCTGTGCTCGAAATCGCAATCCACGCCGCTGACCCGCATCGGGCTTGACCTCAAGCACGTCATCGACCAGATGCGCGAGCAGGTCCAGAACGTGGAGTAGGGGGCATGGGGCAGCAACAACGGCGCGGCCTGCTGATCATCCTCTCCTCGCCCTCGGGCGCGGGCAAGTCGACGCTGGCGCGCCGGCTGCGCGACTGGGATCCCGGGATCGTGTTTTCCGTCTCGGCCACCACGCGCCCGCCCCGGCCGGGCGAGGAGGACGGCAGGGACTACCATTTCCTGACCGAACCCGCCTTCAAGGCCGAGGTCGCCAAGGGTGCGATGCTGGAGCATGCCTATGTCTTCGGCAATTTCTACGGCTCGCCCGAGGCGCCGGTGCGCGCGGCCATCGAGGCGGGGCGCGACGTGCTGTTCGACATCGACTGGCAGGGGGCGCAGCAGATCCGCAACTCCTCGCTCGGCCAGCACACCTTGTCGATCTTCCTGCTGCCGCCCTCGATCGCCGAGTTGCGCCGCCGGCTGGTCAGCCGCGGGCAGGACACGCCCGAGACCATCGCCAAGCGGATGCAGAAGAGTTGGGACGAGATCAGCCACTGGGACGGCTACGATTTCGTGCTGGTGAACGACGACCTCGACGCGACCGAGGACAAGCTCAAGACCATCCTGACCGCAACCCGCCTGCGGCGCAGCCAGCAGCCGGGCCTGACGGCCCATGTGCGCGCGCTTCAGGCCGAATTCGAGGCCCTGCCATGACCCTTTATGCCCTCGACGGGATCGCGCCGACCCTGCCTGCCGACGGCGATGTCTGGGTCGCCCCGGATGCCAACGTGATCGGCAAGGTCATCCTCGAAAGCGGGGTGGGCATCTGGTTCGGCGCGACGCTGAGGGGCGACAACGAGCCGATAACGGTGGGGGCGGGGACGAACCTGCAGGAAAATGTGGTCTGCCATACCGACATGGGCTTTCCGCTGGTCATCGGGCCGGGCTGCACCATCGGTCACAAGGCGATGCTGCACGGCTGCACGATCGGCGAGAACACACTGGTCGGCATGGGGGCCACCATCCTGAACGGGGCGAAGATCGGCCGGAACTGCCTGATCGGGGCCTGCGCGCTGGTCACCGAGGGCAAGGAGATCCCCGATGGCAGCCTGGTGATGGGCAGCCCGGGCAAGGTGGTGCGCCAGCTCGACGAGGCCGCCATCGAGTCCCTGCGCGTGTCGGCCCGGAACTATCAGCAGAACATGCGCCGCTTCCGCGCCGGCCTGACGGTCGCCTGAGGCAGGCCTTTCCAAGGGAGCCCCGCCGCCCGATGTCCGACGCCCCCCATGTTCCCGCCCGCCGCCAGCCCTGGCCCGAAAGCGCATCGCGCCCGGTGGCGACGCCGCTGCAGCCCTCGGTGGTCTATGCCGCCGCCGACCCCGATGCGCTGGATGCGCAATACGAGGGGCGGACGCGCGGCTATGCCTATGCCCGCGAGGGCCATCCCAATGCCGAGGTGCTGGGCCGGATGATCGACGGGCTGGAGGGGGCCGACGGGGGCGTTGTCACCGGGTCGGGCATGGCGGCGGTCGGAATCGCCATGCTGGCCGCGCTGAGGGCGGGCGATCATGTGCTGGGGGGCAACCAGCTTTACGGCCGCAGTCTGAGGATGCTGACCGAGGATCTGCCGCGTTTCGGCATCGCCGCGTCCTTTGCCGATCCGACCGATGCGGCGGCGGTCGCGGCGGCGCTGCGCCCCGAGACGCGGCTGATCCTGATCGAGACGGTCTCGAACCCGACGCTGCGGGTGGCGGACCTTGAAGGCATCGCGCGGGTGGCGCGTGCGCGCGGAGTCCTGCTGGCCGTCGACAACACCTTTACCACGCCGCGCACCTTGCGGCCGTTCGAGCATGGCGCCGACATCGTGATTCATTCGGTGACCAAGCTGCTGGCGGGGCATGCCGACGCGACCCTTGGCTATGTCGCCGCGCGCGATCCGGCACTGGCCGGGGCGCTGCGGGTTGCCGCCGCCACCTGGGGGATGACTCCCAGCCCCTTCGACTGCTGGCTGGCCGAGCGCGGGCTTCTGTCGTTCGAGCTGCGCCATGACCGCGCCCAGGCGACCGCCGCCCGGCTGGCCGATCACCTGGCCGGGCTGCCGGGGGTCCGGCGGGTGCTGTATCCGGGCCGGGCGGATCACCCGGATCACGACCGGGCGCGCACGCTTCTGGACGGGCGGTTCGGCAACATGCTGAGTTTCGATCTGGCGGGCGGGCGCGCTGCGGCCAATGCCTTTGCCCGGGCCTGCCCGGCCATCGCCTTCGCCCCGACGCTGGGCGATATCGCGACGACCCTGTCGCATCCGGCGTCCTCGTCACACCGGGCGCTGTCCCCGGATGCACGCGCGGCACTGGGGATCACCGAGGGAATGTTCCGCGTGTCGGTGGGCGTCGAGCCCGCAGAGACCCTGATCGAGGAGATGGCCCGCGGCGTCGCCGCAGCCGCCTAGATCCGCGCCCGCGGGATCAGTTCGACCTTCAGGCCGGGGCAAAGCTGTTCGAGTTCCTGGCGGATCACGTTCGGTGCGGGCAGCGGCGGCGTGACCACGACATAGCGGCCACGATAACCGGCAAGCGACAATTGCGCGGCAAGGTCGAGGGCATCGAACTGGTCGCTTACCAATGGCGAGACCACGTATTCAGCCCATGGGGCGCAGGCAAGCGCCGCATGCAGAAGCGCGTAGGGCAGGGTCTCGCATCGCGCGCCTGAAAAGGGCATGCACAGCTCTGGATGCTCGTTCCTCTGGAACCCGACCAGAAGCGCAAGGGACGGCGCAATCGGCGGGCAGACCGAGGCATCGGGAAGGAGATGGCGTTGCTGCTCCATTTCTATTTGCCGCTCCGCTGGGCGGCGCCTCGGTACGAAGTCACGCCGCGAATCAATCTCAGGTTGTCAACCTGACTTAAAAGACAGGTTTCCCTGACTTTATATGGCGAATCCGGGGCACAGGCAAATCCCGATCACATTGCACCTTGATTGACGTTGGGTCCATTTCGCATAGGAAGACCACTTGTCCCCGTCCGGAGCGCCCCGTCGATGCCAGTCAATCTCGTGCCTTCGATCATCGCGGGCGTGCCGCTGCCGGTCGTGCTCATCGACCGCGAGGAGCGGGTGAACGCGATGAACGCGCCCGCCTCGGCGATGTTCGGCGCGGCCGGAACCGGCCGGCACTACATCACCGTCTTGCGCCAGCCGGCGCTGCTCGACTGCGTCGAGGAGGCACTGCGGCTGCGGCAGGCGCGCAGGGTGCGCTATCTGACGACCGACATGGCCCGCGAGGCCACTTACGAGGTGGTCGCCAGCCCGCTGGGAACCGATGGGGGACAAGGGGTTGTGGTGGTTTTCACCGACGTTACCGAGCGCGAGCAGATGGGCCAGATCCGCCGCGATTTCGTTGCCAATGTAAGCCACGAATTGAAGACTCCGCTGACCGCGCTGCTGGGCTTCATCGAGACCTTGCAGGGCCCCGCCCGCGACGATGCGGCGGCCCGCGGGCGCTTTCTCGAGATCATGGGGCGCGAGGCCAAGCGGATGAGCCGGCTGGTCAGCGATCTGCTGTCGCTGAGCCGGGTCGAGGCCGAAGAACGGGTGCGGCCCGACGCGCGGGTGGACGTCTCGGCGCTGCTGCGCAGCTCGGTCCAGACCCTGCGGCCGCTTGCCGCGGAGTCGGGCGTCGAGATGACCCTCGAAGGGGCCGATATCGCGGTGCATGTGCTGGGCGACTCGGACCAGCTGACCCAGGTGTTCCACAACCTTATAGAGAATGGCCTGAAATATGGCGGCACCGGCGGCAGCCTGCGCGTGGTGTTGACCACGTCGGAACGCGAACTGGCCTTTCGCGGCCCCGGGGTGCGGATCGACGTGATCGACCGGGGCGAGGGTTTTGATCCCGTTCACATCCCGCGATTGACGGAACGGTTCTATCGGGTCGACTCCCACCGCTCGCGCGAGATGGGCGGCACGGGGCTTGGGCTTGCCATCGTCAAGCATATCGTGAACCGCCATCGCGGCCGGTTTCGCATCGAGAGCACGCCAGGCCAAGGCAGCACCTTTTCGGTCATGTTGCCGGTGGCTTGACGCACGAACGCGACATCCGTGCGACACCGCGTGCACGGGAACGGTCAGGGGCGCAGCCTTTGCGTCAGCCGGGCCTAGCCGCGGACACGAAAGGTTTCCAGCAACTCGTCGACCGCGGCCAGCATCTCGGCCCGCACGATGGCCACGGGCGAAAGTTGCAGCACGTCCATTTCTTCGGCGTCAGACCGGCGATCGGCACGGCATGTCCCTAAGTCGTCACAGCATGCCGGGCCCGAAAGGGCAGTGTTCAAGATGGACCCCATGGCGGGTCTCCTTCGTTGGCGCACCGGCGGCGATCCTAAGCGATCATGCTTTCCAGACACTTAACGTTCGCCAGCGAACATATATTCGTCCGATAATCAGTATTATGTAAATACTGATATGAAAGCCAGCCGGTGCCGGCGTCTCGGATCGGACGAACCTGGCCCTGCGGCACGCCCGGCCAGCATTGCCGGAAGAAATCCGAAAAAACGCATCAGGGCAACGGCCTGCGTGTCATTTCTGAGAACCCGCACGCAGCCTGCGATGACATCCTGCGCGTCCATGGCACCGGCCTTGATCACGGCACGCCCCACGGCCCGGAATGGCACATCCCCTCGACATGAGGGCATGTCGTGGCGTAAACATTTCCATTGATTTGGGGAACCGCGCCGATGCCGCGGCTGTACCGCGCAAGCGGCCACCCCGAGCCATGGAGGCGCCATGCCGTTCGACCATCTTCGGACCATCGTCGCGGCGCAGAGCGTTGAACAGCTCTGGTCGTATCACACGAAACGGATGGCCGAATACGGCTTCGACCGGCTGATCTACGGTTTCACTCGCTTCCGCTCGGCCAATTCCCTGGGGGATCGGGACGATCTGTTCGTCCTGTCGAACCTTTGCCCGGAATACATCCGAACCTTTGTCGACAAGGAAATGTACCGCGACGCGCCGATGGTGCGCTGGGCGAACCAGAACGAGGGCGTGTGCAGCTGGCGCGAACTTTCCGAACGCCACGCCCGGGGCGAATTGACCCCGGCCGAGGAACGGGTCTTGGAATACAACCGCTCGATGGGCTTGTTCGCGGGTTATACCATTGCTTTCCGTGACATTTCCGTGCGCTCGCGGGGGGCGATCGGGCTGGTGGCCCGCGCCGGGGTCAGCCAAGACGAGGTGGACAGCGTGTGGGCGCAGCACGGGACCGAGATCCTGCTGATGAACGAAGTCATGCACCTGAAGGTGCAGAACCTGCCCTATCACTCGACCCGCCCGCCGCTGACTCCGCGCCAGCGCGAGGTTCTGGAATGGGTGGGCGATGGCAAGACCGCGCAGGACATCGCGACGATCCTCGGCGTGACACCGGCCACGGTGGAAAAGCACCTGCGCCTCGCCCGCGAGACCCTGGATGTCGAAACCACCGCCCAGGCCGTGCTCAAGGCGTGGTTCCAGAACCAGATCTTCAGCGCCAGCGGCTGACACTGCCGATTCGCCAGCTGACTGATGGTGTCGGCCCGCGCGGTTCGAGTAAGGATTCCCCTACTTTCCTGACCAAGCGTAAATCGGCAATATTCCGCTTGTTCCGTGAGTGGTGGCCTTGGGCCAGGGAACTGACGGACGGTCGCGACCACGGAATTTCGTTGGCGAGGCCGTTCCCCGGATCGCCGGGACTCGTACGGATCGGCCTATAGTCGGTCGGGCCGTGCGAACCACTTCGCGCGGTTTGACCTCTTCTGGGGGGACGTGGGAAGTTAGGGGCGGTGCGGCCAAGGGGTGGTCGCACCGCCTCTTTTTGTGTCGGGCACAGCGTGCCGCCGCAGCTGCGCAGGGTCCGTTGTGCATCCGCAAGATCATGGTGCGTCAATGCCGAAGGGCGGCCCGGGCCCCTGCCCGAACCGCCCCCGGCAGATGTCGCGCGCCGGCCGGTACGGCCGGCCGACGGATCAGCCCCGTGCCGCCTTGGCGACCTCGGCGGCGAAATCCTCCTCTTCCTTCTCGATGCCTTCGCCCACCTCGAGCCGGACAAAGCCGGTGATCGTGGCGCCCGCCTCTTTCGCGGCGGCCTCGACGGTGATGTCGGGGTTCAGCACGAAGGCCTGGCCGAGCAGCGTCACCTCGGACAGGAACTTCTTCATCCGGCCCTCGATCATCTTTTCGATCACCGCTTCGGGCTTGCCGCTTTCGCGGGCAATCTCGATCTGGACCTGACGTTCCTTCTCGACCACGGCGGGGTCAAGATCGTCGGCCCCCAGCGAGGCGGGGTTCGCCGCGGCCACGTGCATCGCGACCTGCTTGCCGAACGCCTCGTCGCCGCCGGTCATCGCCACCAGCACGCCGATCTTGCCCATCCCCGAGGTGGCGGCGTTATGGATGTAGCTGACGACAGTCTCGCCCTCGATCCGGGCCATCCGGCGCAGCGTCATATTCTCGCCGATCGTCGCGATCTTGTCGGTGATCGTGTCGGCCACGCTCTTGCCGCCCAGATCGGCCGCGTTCAGCGCCTCGATATCGGCCGCGCCCATCGCTGCGGCGACGATCCCGCCGACCATCTCCTGGAAGTCTGCGTTCTTGGCGACGAAATCGGTTTCAGAGTTCACCTCGACGGCGACGCCCGTGCCGCCCTCGACCGCGACGGCTACCAGGCCCTCGGCGGCGGTGCGGCCCGACTTCTTGGCAGCCTTCGCCAGCCCCTTGGTGCGCAGCCAGTCGATGGCGGCGTCCATGTCGCCGTTCGTCTCGGTCAGCGCCTTCTTGGCGTCCATCATGCCCGCGCCGGTCCTGTCGCGCAGGTCTTTCACCATGCTAGCCGTGATTGCCATGGCTCGGCTCTCCTCGATTATCGAATGAAGTTCCGGGCGCGGCGATATCCGCGCCCGGTATCAATCCCGTGACATCGGGTCCGGGGGGCCGGACCTGCGATCCGCGGGGATCAGGCCTCGGCCGGTTCCTCGGCCACAAGCTCTTCGACCGGCGCCTCTTCCAGCGCGCCGATATCGACGCCGGCGGCATCCATCTGGGCGCTCATTCCGTCCAGGGCCGCGCGGGCCGCAAGGTCGCAATACAGCTGGATCGCGCGCGCCGCGTCGTCATTGCCCGGAATCACATAATCCACCCCCGCGGGCGAGCAGTTGGTGTCGACCACTGCCACGACCGGGATGCCCAGCTTGCGGGCCTCGAGGATGGCGAGATCTTCCTTGCCCACGTCGATGATGAACAGCAGGTCCGGCAGGCCGCCCATCTCGCGGATACCGCCAAGCGAGGCCTGCAGCTTGGCCTGCTCACGCTCCATGCCCAGCCGTTCCTTCTTGGTCAGGCCTTCGGCGCCGTTGGCCATCCGCTCGTCGATCTCGTTCAGCCGCTTGATCGACTGGGAAACGGTCTTCCAGTTGGTCAGCGTGCCGCCCAGCCAGCGGTGGTTCATGTAGTACTGCGCGCAACGCTCGGCGGCATCGGCGATCGGCTTCTGCGCCTGCCGCTTGGTGCCGACGAAGAGGATGCGGCCGTTCTTGGCAACGGTCTCGCGGATCACGTTCAGCGCGGCGTCCAGCATCGGGACCGTCTGCGTCAGGTCGATGATGTGGATACCGTTGCGGTCGCCATAGATGTATTCGCCCATGCGGGGATTCCACCGCTGGGTCTGGTGACCGAAGTGAACGCCAGCTTCCAGAAGCTGACGCATCGAGAAATCGGGGAGCGCCATGTCGTGTCCTTTCCGGTTTGCGCCTCGGCGGGGGCAAAGGGCATGTTGCCCAACCGGCGGACCGGGACGGGATGTCTCCCCGACCGGCCCAACCCCGCCTGTGAAGTGGCGCGCGAATAGCCCGTTTTCCGCCCCGGCACAAGCCCCCTGCCCCGTATCGAGGCCGAAACACCCGAATTGGAGGGCATCAAGGCCAAGCATTGTCCCCGGCGTGGTGCGACAGGTGGCGGTCATGGGCACCGCCCCCGCCGCGGCGGCCTTGCCCGGTCCACCGCGAGTCGCATCACCGCGGATCGTCAATCTGGCGGGGTGAGGGCCTTCATCTCGTCGAACCGCGCGTATCCGGCCCATGCCTGTGCCGGACGGGCCCCGTGCCGTCAAACCGGGCAGTCCGGACGCTGCCCTGCCGCGAAACCCGCCCGGGAACGCGGGAATCGGCGACTGCACCGGGGACGGCTATTGTAGAGGCGCCGGGCCGCGCCTAGCTTTGGTCCGACCAGGGGACGACGGGTCAGGAAAAGACGGGAATGTTCGAGAAGCACGACCACCACCAGTCCGAGCCGTCCGAGGGCCATCCGCGCCATATCGGACGCTCGCTTCTCGCGCGGATCCGGAACAACTTCCTCGCCGGCCTCGTGGTCATCGCGCCGGTCGGCCTTACCGTCTGGCTGATCTGGACCGTCACCGGCTGGATCGACGGCTTCGTGCTGCCGCTGGTGCCCAGCAAGTTCCAGCCCGAGCAGTATATCGGCATCGACATCCGCGGTCTCGGCGTCATCTTCTTCCTGCTGTTCACCCTGGTCGTGGGCTGGCTGGCCAAGGGCCTGATCGGGCGCTCTTTCATCGCGTGGGGCGAACGCCTGGTGGGCCGCATGCCGGTGGTCCGCTCGATCTACAACGGGCTCAAGCAGATCGCCGAGACGGTCTTCGCCCAGTCCGGGACCAGCTTTGACCGCGCCTGCCTCGTGGAATACCCGCGCAAGGGGGTCTGGGCGATCGCCTTCGTCTCGACCCGGACCAAGGGCGAGGTGAACCGCCGCATCCCCCGCGACGAACAGATGCTGTCGGTCTTCCTGCCGACCACGCCCAACCCGACCTCGGGTTTCCTGCTGTTCGTGCCGCAAAGCGACGTGATCGAACTCGAGATGACGGTCGAGGAAGCGGCCAAGCTGATCATCTCGGCCGGTCTCGTCTCGCCCGACGAACGGGCCATCCCCGCGCCCGGCCCGCTGCCGGATGTCGCGCTGCGCGAAAAGATCGGCGCCTGAGACCGCGCGCTTGACCGGCCCGGCACTGACCGGCTTTGCCACCTCGCTGTCGCTGATCCTCGCGATCGGCGCACAGAATGCCTTCGTGCTGCGCCAGGGGCTGATGCAACGCCATGTCTTTGCGCTCTGCCTGTTCTGCGCGCTCTCGGACGCGGCGCTGATCGCGGCCGGGGTGGCAGGGTTCGGCACGCTCGCCCGGGCCGCGCCATGGCTGCCCACCGCCCTGACGCTGGGGGGCGCGGCCTTCCTGCTGGCCTACGGCGCGCTGCGGATCCGCGCCGCCCTGCGCGGCGGGCACGCCCTGGCCGCCGATGGCCGGGGCGGATCGGTCTGGGCGGTGCTGGGCACGGCCGCGGCGATAACCTGGCTCAACCCGCATGTCTATCTCGACACGCTGGCGCTGATCGGCGCAGTCTCGATGCGGTTCGCCCCGGGCGCGGACCGGATGGCCTTCGGATTGGGCGCGGTCGCGGCCTCCTTCGTCTTCTTCTTCGCCCTCGGCTACGGCGCGCGCCTGCTGGCCCCGGTGATGGCAAGCCCGCGCGCCTGGCGCGTGCTCGATCTCGGGATCGGCGTCGTGATGTGGACGATCGCGGCGGGCCTTGTCCTGTCGCTTTGACCCGGCGGCCCGGCTCCCTCGCCCGATGGACCCCGCAAAGGGGAGACCGTCGGCGAAAAGCAGACCGGTTCGCCCTTCTTCTTGGCGGAAATACTCCGGGGGTCGCGGGGGGCAGCGCCCCCCGCGCGGGTCGCCCGGGCGCCAGCCAGGGCGAAACCGGTCATCCCCCAGACTGTCATTCCGGCGCATCGACCGGGCGCACGCCCGGTTGCTAGTCGCAAAGCCTGTGCAGATCGACCGTCGCCGCGCGGCCCAGTTGCGGCGCGGCCTCGACCAGGAACCGCGCGGCCGCCGCGCGCCCCGCGCGTTTCAACTCGTCCAGCACCACCGGGTTCGGCACCAGCTTGGTCGCGACGTTCAACTGCCGCATCAGCGCGTCATCGGCGATCATGTGCACGCGCAGATCCTTCATCGTGCCGCGTTCCAGCCGCCCCGCGGCGATCAGATCCTTCACCATCTGGATCGACCGCAACTCGCGCAGCATCGAGGCGTTGAAGCTGATCTCGTTGATCCGGTTCTGGATCTCCTGTCCCGTGACCGGCACCTCGGCACGTTCCAGCGGGTTGATCGAGACCACGACGATATCCTCGGGCAGATCATCGGCGAACAGCGGAAACAGCGCGGGGTTGCCGGTGAAGCCGCCATCCCAGTAGGCCTCGGTCTCGCCGGTGTCGGGATCGGTGACCTCGACCGCCTGGAACAGGGTGGGCAGGCAGGCCGAGGCGAGGATTGCCTCGGTGGTGATCGCGCGTCCCTCGAAGATCCTCACCTTGCCGGTCCGGACATTGGTCGCGCCGACGAACAGCGCGGGCGGGTCACAGGCGCAGACCCGGTCGTAGTCGAACCCCTCGACCACGCGCTCGAGCGGGTTGCGGTAGAAGGGGCCGTAGGCATAGGGGCTGACCATCCGGGTCGCCGCATCGGTCAGCGACCAGGGCAGCGCGGCCTCCAGCATCCGCGCCACCGTCCCCGCCCCGGGGGTGAAGGCCGCCATCCAGTGCGTCAGCCGCAGATCGCCCACCGCGCCCACCTGCGCCCAGAGCCGGTCAAGGGCCGCGCGCGCCCCCTCGGTCCCGCCCGCCACCAGCCCGGCCTTGAGTGCGGCGCCGTTCAGCGCGCCCGCCGAGGTGCCCGAGATCCCGGCGATCTCGATCCACGGCTCGTCAAGCAGCCGGTCGAGCACGCCCCAGGTAAAGGCGCCATGCGCGCCGCCGCCCTGAAGCGCAAGGTTGATCCGGATGGGGGTCATGGGCACGCACTCCTAGGCTGGGAGAAGGATGTCAGGTTGCGGCCGGCCGCGCCCCTTCGCGCCCTACAGCGCCGTCCATCCACCATCGACGCTGATCGTGGTGCCGGTGATCTGCGCGGCCGCGTCCGAGCACAGGAACACCGTCGTGCCGCCGATCTGCTCGACCGTCGCGAACTGCTTCGACGGCTGGCGGGCCAGCATCACCTCGCGCACCACGGTGTCGCGGTCCATGTCGTGGGCCTTCATCTGGTCGGGGATCTGCGCCTCGACCAGCGGGGTCAGGACATAGCCCGGGCAGATCGCGTTGCAGGTGATGGCCTCTTCGGCGGTTTCCAGCGCCACGGTCTTGGTCAGCCCGACGATGCCGTGCTTGGCCGCGATATAGGCCGATTTGTAGGGGCTGGCGGTCAGCCCGTGCGCCGAGGCGATGTTGACGATCCGCCCCCAGCCCGCCTTGCGCATCATCGGCAGCGCGGCCGCGGTGGTGTGGAACGCGGACGACAGGTTGATCGCGATGATCGCGTTCCACTTCTCCACCGGAAAGGCCTCGACCGCGGCCACGTGCTGGATGCCGGCATTGTTCACCAGGACATCGCAGGCCCCGGCCTGTGCGATCAGCGCGCGACATTCCTCGGCGCTCGACATGTCGGCCCTGATGTAGCGGACATTCACCCCGTGCTGTTGCGACAGTTCGGCCGCCAGCGCATGATCCTCGTCCCGGTCGGTGAACGAGTTCAGCACCACGTCGGCCCCGGCCCGGGCAAGCTCGTGGGCGATTCCAAGCCCGATCCCCGAATTGGAGCCGGTCACGATGGCGGTCTTTCCGGATAGCGACATGGGGTCCCTCGCGATGTCATGCTGCGGATGCGAAGGAGCCTACAGGCCGCGCCGCCGACGGGAAAGCACCCAAAGCGAATCCCCGAACGACCGGCCTGCGAAGCCAAAAAAAACGCCCGCACGAGGCGGGCGTTAAGTTATTGAGGCAGGTTTCATACAGGCAAGAAACCTATCGAGCAGTGGTCCCTTTATACGCAATCCGCCGCCGGGGTCCAAGCTAAAAGTTTGAAAAACTTGGTCGACCCGCCTAGGGTTCGGACCAAACCAGAACGGTGCACCGAGCAGGATTGTTGCCGAAATGAGACCGGAAAACTACCTCCGCGTGCGCGTCGCTGCGGCCGCCATGGCAATGATCGGCCTGGCCGGACCGGTCGCGGCCGAGCCCGCCCATGGCATCGCTATGTACGGCGCCCCCGCGCTTCCACCGGATTTTGTGTCGCTGCCCTATGTGAACCCCGACGCGCCCCGGGGCGGCCGGATCGTGCTGGGCGAGGCGGGCGGCTTTGACAGCCTCAATCCTTTCATCCTGAAGGGGACCGCGCCCTGGGGGCTGCGCAGCCTCGGCTACGAAACCCTTATGGGCCGGTCCTGGGACGAACCCTTCACGCTCTACGGTCTGCTGGCCGAATCGGTCGAGACCGGACCGGACCGCGGCTGGGTCGAATTCACCCTGCGCGAGGCCGCCCGATTCTCGGATGGCAGCCCCGTCACGGTCGAGGACGTGCTCTGGTCATTCGAAACCCTGGGCCGCCAGGGCCACCCCCGGTACCGCGGCGCCTGGGACAAGGTGGCAACGGCAGAGGCCACCGGACCCCGCACCGTCCGGTTCACCTTCAGCAGCCCCGACCGCGAACTGCCGCTGATCCTTGGCCTGCGCCCGGTGCTGAAGAAGGCGCAATGGGAGGGGCGCGACTTCGCCGCAAGCGGGCTGGAGCCGCCGGTGGGGTCCGGCCCCTACGTGATCGCGGATTACGAGCCGGGCCGGTTTATGGTGCTGCACAAGGATCCCGACTGGTGGGGGCGCGATCTGCCGCTGAACCGTGGCCAGCACAATTTCGACGAGATCCGCTATGAGTTCTTCGGTGATGGTGACGTGCTGTTCGAGGCGTTCCGCGGCGGTGCGATCGACGTCTTCCGCGAAACGAGCGCGGTGAAATGGGCCGAATCGTATGACTTTCCCGCGGTGGCCTCGGGCGAGATCGTGAAATCGGAGATCGCGCACCGGCGCCCGACCGGGATGGTGGGGCTGGTGATGAACACACGCAGCCCGGTCTTCGCCGACTGGCGGGTGCGCGACGCGCTGCTGCATGCGTTCAACTTCGAACGCGTAAGCGAGGTGCTGACCGGCGGCACGGCGCCCAGGATCACCTCGTATTACGCGAACTCCGAGCTTGCCATGCGGCCGGGGCTCGCCGAGGGCCGGGTGCGCGAGTTGCTGGCCCCCTTCGCCGACGACCTGCTGCCCGGTGCGATCGAGGGGTATGCCCTGCCCGTCGCGGACGGGCGCCCGTCGAACCGCCAGAACCTGCGCGCGGCCTTCGCCCGGCTCGACGCGGCGGGCTGGCGGGTGGATGATGCGGGCGTGCTGCGCAACGCGGACGGGGCGCCCCTCAGCTTCGAGATCCTGCTGCGCCAGGGCGCGACCGAGGCGCAGAAGATCGTCGACATCTTCGTCGAGGAGCTGAAGCGGCTGGGCGTCGCGGTCCGCGTGACGGCTGTCGACAGCGCGCAATATACCGAACGGACGGATGCCTACGATTTCGACATGACCTTCTACACCATCGCGCTGTCGCTTTCGCCCGGCAACGAGCAGCGGCTTTACTGGGGGGCCGAGGGCGTGACCCGGCCCGGCACGCGCAACCTGATGGGCATGGCCAGCCCCGCGGCCGAGGCGATGATCGACGCGCTCTTGACGGCGGAAACCCGCGAGGATTTCGTCGCCGCCACCCGCGCGCTGGACCGCGTGCTGACGACGGGACGCTACGTGATCCCGATCTGGTATGCGCCGACCGCGCTGATTGCACATCGCGCGACGCTGCGCTATCCCGAGACACTTCCGATATATGGGGACTGGATCGGATTCCTGCCCGATATCTGGTGGTCCGAGAAGAGGTAAGCCATGATCCGAATGCTGCTTGTCCTGACCCTTCTGGCGCTCGCGGGGTGCGGCACGATCGAGGGCATGGGCGAGGATATCTCGTCCGGGGCACGGGCGGTCCGCAACGCGTTCTGAGCCGGGCCCCGGCCTTACTCCAGTGCGGTCACCCACAGGATCGTCGCATCCTCCTGGCTGACCGAGATCACGTTGTGCCCCATCGTCGCGTCGTAATAGGCGCTGTCGCCCCGGCGCATCTCGACCGGCGCATAAAGCTCCGTGTAAAGCCGGATCACGCCGGTCAGGACGTACAGGAATTCCTCGCCGTCGTGGCGCACCCAGCCGTCGAACTCGGCAATGTCGCGGGCGCGGATCCGCGTGCGGTAGGGCAGCATGCGCTTGCGCACCAGGGCCCCGGCCATCAGTTCGTGTTCATAGGTGGCGGTGGCCTGTGCCGCACCCTCGCCCATGCGGGTGACCGCCATCCGCCCGCCTGCCCCGCCCCCGCGCATCGGCGTGAAAAGCTGCGGCACCGACACGCCCAGCCCGGTGGCCAGCTTCTTCAGCGCCTCGTAGGTGGGTGACATCTGGTCGTTCTCGATCTTCGACAGGGTGGACCGCGCAAGCCCAGCCCGCTGCGCGGCCTGTTCCAGTGTCCAGCCATGCGCGGTGCGCAATTCCCGCACCCTCTGGCCCAGGTCCAGAGGCTCGGGCGCGTCGTCCTGGCCATCGGCCCGCTCGATCCGGATCAACTCGTGTTCGCGCGCGCGTTCCATCCCGATCGCTCTTAGTCCCAGCCCCTTGCAACCGCAAGGCAGCAGGGCTAGCACGCGCCCCATGCAAGCGATCTACGACGAAGGGGCCCCGGTCCCCTGCCCCGCCCCCTTCAACCTGGCCGCCTATGTGCTGGCCCCGGCCGCGCGCACGCCCGAAAAGGTCGCGCTGGCGGTGATCGGCCCGCATGGCGCCGAACGCTGGAGCTATGGCCGGCTTGAGGCCGCCGTGCGCGGCCTTGCCGCGGGCCTGTCCGCGATGGGCCTTGCGCCCGGGGCGCGGGTCCTGCTGCGCCTTGGCAACGGGGTCGAGTTCCCGATCGGCTATCTGGGGGCGATCGCCGCGGGGCTGGTGCCGGTGCCCACCTCGGCGCTGCTGACCGTGCCCGAGATCACGAAGCTTGCCCGCGAGATCGAGCCCGCGGTGATCCTTGCCGGTCCGGGCATCGCCCTGCCCGGAGACTGTGCCGCCCCCGTCCTGGACCTGGACGCACAGCGCATCTTCTACGAGCACACGCCCGCCGATTATGTCCTGGGCGACCCGGACCGGCCCGCCTATGTCGTCTACACGTCGGGCACCTCGGGCAATCCGCGCGGGGTGATCCATGCGCATCGCGCGGTCTGGGCGCGGCGGATGATGTGGGACGGCTGGTATGGCCTGACGCAAGACGACCGGCTGCTGCATGCGGGCGCGTTCAACTGGACCTACACGCTGGGCACCGGCTTGCTTGATCCCTGGTCCATGGGTGCGACCGCGCTGATCCCCGCGCCCGGCGTTCGGCCCGCGCAATTGCCGCTGCTGCTGAGACGGTTCGACGCGACGATCTTTGCCGCGGCGCCGGGCGTCTACCGCCAGATGCTGCGCGAGTTCCCCCATGTCGTGCTGCCCGTGCTGCGCCATGGTCTGTCGGCGGGCGAAAAGATGCCCGAGGCGACGCGGGCCGCCTGGGCCGAGACGACGGGCACCATGGTCTACGAGGCGCTGGGCATGTCGGAGTGCTCGACCTTCATCTCGGGTGCGCCTGCCCGCCCCGCCCCCCTGCCCGCCTCGGGCTATCCGCAGCCGGGCCGCCGGGTGGCCGTGCTGGGCGAGGATCTCGCGCCCGTCAGCCGGGGCCAGCCGGGGCAATTGGCCGTGTCGCGCCGCGATCCGGGCCTGATGCTGGGTTATCTCAAGGCCGAGGCGGAAACCGCCGCGCGGTTCCATGGCGAATGGTTCCTGACCGGCGACATGGTCGAGATGGCCGAGGACGGCGCGATCACCTATCTGGGCCGGTCCGACGACATGCTGAACGCGGGCGGCGTGCGGGTATCGCCGCTGGAGGTCGAGCGCGCGCTGACCGAACATCCGCGCGTGCACGAGGTCGCCGCGACCGAGATCGCGATCCGGGCCGACACCTCGGTGATCGCGGCCTTCTACACCGGCGAGCCGGTGCCCGAGGACGAGCTTGCCGCCTTTGCCGCCGAACGGCTGGCGCGCTACAAGCAGCCGCGGCTTTACATCCACATGGACGAGTTGCCGAAGAACCCGAACGGCAAGCTGAACCGGCGGCTGATCCGCGCGAGTTACGAGGCGGCCCATGGTCCGGCTTGATATCTTCGCCGATCCGATCTGCCCCTGGTGCCTGATCGGCAAGCGGCTGCTGGACAACGCGCTGGCCGAGCGGCCCGATCATCCCTTTACCATCGCCTGGCACCCGTTCCAGTTGAACCCCGACATGCCGCGCGGCGGCATGGACCGGCGCGCCTATCTCGAGGCCAAGTTCGGCGGGCAGATCGAGGCCGTGCGCGTCTATGCCGAGATCGACGAAAAGGCCCGCGTGGCCGGCATCGAGCTGAACCTTGCCGCGATCGCGCGCACGCCCAACACGCTGGACGCGCACCGCCTGATTCACTGGGCGGGGATCGAGCACCGGCAGGCGGCGGCCGTGGATGGTCTTTTCGCTGCCTATTTCCTGGAGGGGCGCGATATCGGCGATCCGGACGTCCTGGCCGACATCGCCGCGGGCGCCGGCATGGACCGCGCGATGGTCGCGCGCCTTCTGGCCTCGGACGCCGATCTGGACGAGATGCGCAACCGCGACGCCCATGCCCGTGCGCGCGGCGTGACCGGCGTGCCCACCTTCATCGTGGCCGACCGCCATGTGCTGGTGGGCGCCCAGCCCACCGCGCTGTGGCTGCAGGTGATCGCCGAACTGGCGGGCGACCCGGACACGGGTCCCCTGCACTAGGGCACGGGCGCGGCGCGGATTTATCGGCTGGCACCCCCGGGCGATCTGTCGCAAGAGGGGGATGCAACCGGAGGCCCCCATGACACAGGCGGACATCACCCGGGCACGGCGGCTGTCGCGTCCCGAATTCATCGCGATGATGGCGCTGCTGTTCGCGACGGTGGCGTTTTCCATCGACGCGATGCTGCCCGCCCTGCCCGAGATCGGCGCCGAACTGACGCCCGCCAACCTGAACCACGCGCAATTCGTGGTCACCGCCTTTGTGGGGGGGATGGGGATGGGCACGCTGATCGCGGGCCCCCTCTCGGACAGCTTCGGGCGCAAGCGGGTGATCCTCGGCGGCGCCGTGCTCTACCTTGCCGGGGCGCTGATCGCGGGGACGGGCCAGACGCTGGAAACGATGCTGATGGGCCGGGTGTTGCAGGGGCTGGGTGCCGCGGCGCCGCGGGTGGTGGCGCTGGCGGTGATCCGCGACCTCTATGCCGGGCGCGACATGGCACGGATCGTGTCCTTCGTGATGATGATCTTCACGCTGTTGCCGGCCATAGCGCCCCTGGTGGGCGCGGGCATCATCGCGCTGGCGGGCTGGCGGGCGATCTTCGCGGCCTTTCTGGTCTTCTCGGCGATCTCGATCGGCTGGTACGCGCTGCGCCAGCCCGAGACCCTGCCGCCCGCCCGGCGGCGCCCGCTGAAGCCCGGCCCCCTGATCGAGGCCGCGCGCGAGGTCTTTGCCGATCCGGTCGCGCGGATCGCGGTCCTGGTGCAGACGCTGATCTTTTCGGTGCTGTTCATGATGCTGACCTCGATCCAGCAGGTCTTCGACATCCATTTCGGGCGCGGCGACAGTTTCCCGCTGTGGTTCGGCCTGATCGCGGTCATTGCGGGCAGTGCAAGCTTTACCAACGCGATGCTGGTGGGGCGGCTGGGGATGCGGTTCCTGGTGCGGGTCACGCTGACCGGGCAGATGGTGCTGTCGGCGGTGATGGCGGGGCTGTTCTGGGGCGGCATCCTGCCGCCGGGCGCAGAGTTCGCGACCTTCATCCTGTGGGCGATCACGCTGTTCGGGATGCTGGGACTGACCATCGGCAACCTGAACGCGCTGGCGATGGAGCCCTTGGGCCACATCGCAGGGATGGCCGCCTCGATCATCGGGGCGCTTGCCACGGTGATGTCGGCCATTCTGGCGTCGCCGGTCGGGCAGGCCTTCGACGGCACGCCGCGGCCGCTGGCGGCGGGCGTGGTGCTGGCGGTGACGGCGGCGGTCCTGCTGATGCGGCGGCTGCCTGAACGCTAGGGCGTTCCGGCCGAACCCTTACGCCGCGCCTTTCACCTTCTCCGCCAGATCCCGCGCGATCCCGAAGGCGCCCTTGATCCTGTCGCTGTCCCTGGTCCAGTCGCGGCGGATCACGATCCTGTTGTCCTTGACCTTGGCCAGCCCGTTCTGGCCCTGGATGAACTCGACCAGCCCGGCGGGGTTCGCGAACTTGTCGCCCCAGAACTGGATCGTGGCGCCCTTGGGCCCGCCATCCAGCCGCGCGATGCCCGCGCGCTTGCACATCGCCTTGATGCGCACCACCAGAAGCAGCGTGTTGACCTCTTTCGGCAGCTTGCCGAACCGGTCGATCAACTCGGCGGCAAAGCCTTCGAGTTCAACCTTGGTCGCCAGCCCCGAGAGCCGCCTGTAAAGGCCCAGGCGCACGTCCAGATCGGGCACATAGTCCTCGGGGATCAGAACCGGCACACCCAGGTTGATCTGGGGCGACCAGTCGCTGTCGGTCTCGCTCAGCCCGTCAAGCTCGCCCGACTTGATCCGGGCGATCGCCTCTTCCAGCATCGACTGGTAAAGCTCGAAGCCGACCTCGCGCACATGGCCCGACTGTTCCTCGCCGATCAGGTTGCCCGCACCGCGGATGTCGAGATCCTGGCTGGCCAGCGTGAACCCTGCGCCAAGCGTATCCAGCGAGCCCAGCACCCGCAGCCGCTTTTGCGCCTGCGCCGTCAGCGGCGCGCGGGGCTTCGTCGTCAGGTAGGCATAGGCCCGCGTCTTGGCCCGGCCCACACGGCCGCGGATCTGGTAAAGCTGCGCCAGGCCGAACATGTCGGCGCGGTGGATGACCATGGTGTTCGCGGTCGGGATGTCGAGGCCGGATTCCACGATGGTCGTGGCCAGCAGCACGTCGTATTTTCCGTCGTAAAAGGCGTTCATCCGGTCGTCGAGTTCGCCCGCCGCCATCTGCCCGTGGGCGACCACGAACGACACCTCGGGGACGTGGTCGCGCAGGAACGCCTCCATCTCGGGCAGATCCTTGATCCGGGGGACCACGAAAAAGCTTTGCCCGCCGCGGTAATGCTCGCGCAGCAGGGCCTCGCGCACGGTGATCGTGTCGAATTCGCTTACATAGGTCCGGATCGACAGCCGGTCGACGGGGGGCGTGCCGATGATCGAGAGGTCGCGGACGCCGGTCAGGCTCATCTGCAAGGTGCGCGGAATGGGCGTCGCGGTCAGCGTCAGAACATGGACGTCCGTGCGCAACTGTTTCAGCCGTTCCTTGTGGTTCACGCCAAAATGCTGCTCTTCGTCGATGATGAGAAGGCCGAGATTCTTCAGCCTTATGCCCTTGGCCAGCAGGGCGTGGGTGCCGATGCAGATATCGACCGTCCCGTCCGCCAGCCCCGCCCGCGTCGCCGCCGCCTCTTTCTGGCTGACAAAGCGCGACAATTGCCGCACCTCGATCGGGAATCCGCGGAACCGTTCCATGAAGTTCTTGGCGTGCTGGCGCGCCAGCAGCGTCGTGGGCGCGATCACCGCGACCTGCACGCCGGACATCGCCGCCACGAAGGCCGCACGCATCGCGACTTCGGTCTTGCCGAACCCGACATCGCCGCAGATCAGCCGGTCCATCGGCGTGCCGGAAGCCATGTCGCCCAGAACGTCCGCGATGGCGGCCAGTTGGTCGTCGGTTTCCTGATAGGGGAACCGCGCCGAGAACGCCTCCCACATGTGGTGGCTGGGTTCCAGGATCGGGGCGTGGCGCAGATGGCGTTCGGCGGCGACCCGGATCAGCCGGTCGGCGATCTCGCGGATGCGGGCCTTCAGCTTGGCCTTCTTGGCCTGCCAGGCGCCGCCGCCCAGCTTGTCGAGCAACCCCTCGTCATGGCCATAGCGCGACAGCAGTTCGATGTTCTCGACCGGCAGGAACAGCCGGTCGCCGCCCGCATATTCCAGCGCCAGACATTCATGCGGCGCGCCCGCGGCGGTGATCGTCACGAGGCCGGTGTAACGGCCCACGCCATGTTCCACATGGACCACAAGATCGCCCGGGGACAGCGCCTGCGCCTCGGTCAGGAAATTCTCGGCCTTCCGCCGTTTCTTGGGCGCACGGATCAGCCGGTCGCCGAGGACGTCCTGTTCCGAGATGACCGTCAGCCCCGGCCCTTCGAAACCATGCTCCAGCGCCCAGACCGTGAGGTAGAGCCCGCGGCCCTCGGTCACGTCGCGGATATCGGCGGCAAGGCGCGCGTCGGCCACGCCCTCGTCCTCCAGCAATCCCTTCAGCCGCTCGCGCGCGCCTTCGGAATAGGAGGCGACGACAACGGCGCCCTCCTGGCGCCGGACCTGAACATGATCCTTCAGGGCACTGAAAAGACTGACCTGTTCCAGCTTGCGCTCGGGGGCGAAATTGCGCCCGATCCGCCCCCCCGCGTCGATCACGCCGGGCCCGGTGCCCTGCGGCAGCGGGTTCAACTGCACCACCCGGTGTCCCGCGACGGCCTGCCCCCAGGCAGCGTCGTCGAGATACATCAACCCCGGCGGACAGGGTTTGTAGACCGTGTCGATGCGCCCCTTCTGCGCCATCGCCTCGCGCCGTGTCTGGTACTGGTCCTCGATCGACTCCCAGCGCGACAGACGGGTGGGCGTCACCTGGTCGTCAAGGAACACGCTGGCCCCGGGCAGATAGTCGAACAGCGTTTCCAGCCGGTCGTGGAAGAAAGGCAGCCAGTGTTCCAGCCCGGCATGCTTGCGCCCCGCGCTGACGGCCTCGTACAGCGGATCGTCGGTGCCGGCGGCGCCGAATTCGATCCGATAGTTCTGGCGGAACCGGGTGATCGCGGCGTCGTCCAGGATTACCTCGGAGACCGGCGCCAGTTCGACCGTCTTCAGTTTCTCGGTGGTCCGCTGCGTCGCCGGGTCGAAGCGGCGCGCGCCGTCCAGCACGTCACCGAACAGGTCCAGCCGGACCGGCCCGGCCTCGCCCGGGGGATAGATGTCGATGATGCCGCCGCGCACGGCATAATCACCGGGCTCCATCACCGTCGGAGCCTGGGAAAAGCCCATGCGCACCAGGAACGAGCGCAGCGCCGCCTCGTCGACGCGGGTGCCGACGCGCGCGGTAAAGGACGCCTCGCGCAGCACCTCGCGCGCGGGCAGCCGCTGGGTCGCGGCATTCAGCGTCGTCAGCAGGACGAACGGCCCCGGCACCCCCGCCGCCAGCGCGGCCAGCGTCGCCATGCGCGCCGCCTCGACATCGGCATTGGGCGACATGCGGTCATAGGGCAGGCAGTCCCAGGCGGGGAAATCCAGCACCACCGTGTCGGGCGCGAAAAAGCCAAGCGCCGCCCGCATCGCCGCCAGCCGCTTGTCGTCGCGCGCGACATGAATCGCGGGCTGGCCGGTCCTGGCGATCTCGCGGGCCAGCAGGCGGGCGTCAAAGCCTTCGGGCGCACCGCCCGCCGTGATGTGAAGATTGTCTGCCATGGGGGCGGGACATACGCGCCGGGCGCGCCGTGTCAACCGCCGAGCACGCCGATCGCCATGTTCTGCCACATGCCCCACATGGCAGTCACGAAGATCGACAGGATGCCCAGAAGCTGCACCCCCAGCCGATGCCATTTCAGCAGGCGGTACAGGGCCTCGCCCTCGTGCGCGTATTGTTCATAGGCCCGCGCGGTGCGCACCGACCACAGCCCGACCAGCGTCAGCGGGGCGACCAGCAGGAACACCGCCTGGCAGAACTCGTTGCCATAGAAGAAACCGATGCTTGCCAGCAGGCTGAGGATGAATCCGGTCAACCCGGTGATCCACAGCCCCGAAACCCGCGCGATGAAAAGGTAGCGCCGCGCGTTGATCCGCACCAGGGCGGCCACGTCCTCGGCCGCCTCGCCGCCCTTTCGGCGGGCACGCTGCACCAGGTCGAAGGGTACGCCCAGCACCCAGTGGCTGGAGGTCGACCACAGCACCGCAAGCGCGATCCAGTACCAGAGGTTCGAGAACGACCGCATGTCGATCAGCTCGAAGACTTGCTGGTTCCAGTCCAAGGGGCCTGTCTCTCCGTTCCGGGCCGGTGGGCGGCACGCTTCGCGACGAATCCCGCTCTTGAGGTACGATCCGATCCGTGTAACCCAGTCGCAGCAAATGTTGAAGGAGCCGTTGCCATGCGCCCCACCCTCGCCCCGTTCCCGATGACGCGCCTGCGCCGCACCCGCCGCACCGCCGCGCTGCGCGCGCTGACCTGCGAGACCACTTTGGGCGTGGGCAACCTGATCTGGCCGATCTTCATCCGCGACGGCGAGGGCGTGGAAGAGCCGATCCCCTCGATGCCCGGCGTGGTGCGCCGGTCGATCGACCTGGCGGTGAAGGCCGCCGAGGAGGCCGCGGGCCTCGGCATCCCGGCGATCTGCCTCTTTCCCTATACCGACCCCGCGCTCAAGACCGAGTTGTGCGAAGAGGCGTGGAACCCCGAAAACCTGTCGAACCGCACCATCCGCGCGATCAAGGCCGCGGTGCCCGAGATCGCGGTGATGACCGATGTCGCGCTCGACCCCTACAACGCCAACGGCCATGACGGCATCGTGCGCGACGGGATCATCGTCAACGACGAGACGGTCGAGGCGCTGGTGAAGATGGCGCTGGCCCAGGCCGAGGCGGGGGCCGACATCCTGGGCCCGTCCGACATGATGGACGGGCGGATCGGCGCGATGCGCCGCGCGCTGGAGGAGAACGGGTATCCGGACGTGGCGATCATGTCCTACGCGGCGAAGTACGCGTCCGCCTTCTACGGGCCGTTCCGCGACGCGGTGGGGGCATCGGGCGCGCTGAAGGGCGACAAGAAGACCTATCAGATGGATCCGGCCAATACCGACGAGGCGCTGCGGCTGATCGAGCGGGACCTGTCCGAAGGGGCCGACATGGTCATGGTCAAGCCCGGCATGCCCTATCTCGACATCTGCCGGCGGGTGAAGGACGCCTTCGGTGCGCCGACCTACGCCTATCAGGTCTCGGGCGAGTACGCGATGCTGATGGCGGCCGCGCAGAACGGCTGGCTGGACCGCGAGAAGGTGATGATGGAAAGCCTGCTGTCCTTCCGGCGCGCGGGCTGCGACGGAATCCTCACCTATTTCGCGCCCGAGGCCGCGAGGGTCCTGCGCCGCGGATAAGGCCGCGCGGCCAGACCGGAGCGATCGCAAGGAAACCGGCGCGGACCGGGGTTCGGCCTGGCTTGGCCAGGCCGACCGGGGGGGGGGGGGGGGGGGGGGGGGCGGCGGGGGGGCGGGGGGGGGGGGGCGCGGGGGGGGGGGCGGGGGGGAAGGAGCGGGGAGGAGG
>NZ_SLWW01000012.1 GCF_004342445.1 Rhodovulum euryhalinum | reverse complement strand
GTGCCCCGGCCCGAAATCGAGAACACGTCCTCGATCGGCATCAGGAACGGCTGGTCGATCGGCCGGTCCGGCGTCGGGATGTAGCTGTCAACCGCCGCCATCAGCTCGCGGATCTTGCTCTCGCCGATCGCGTCGTCACGCCCTTCCATCGCCGCCAGCGCAGACCCCGCGATGATCGGGATGTCGTCGCCGGGGAAGTCGTACGAACTCAGAAGCTCGCGCACTTCCATCTCGACAAGTTCCAGAAGCTCCGCGTCATCGACCTGGTCGACCTTGTTCAGGAACACAACCAGCGCCGGAACACCCACCTGGCGCGCCAGAAGGATGTGCTCGCGCGTCTGCGGCATCGGGCCGTCCGCCGCGTTCACAACAAGGATGCCGCCGTCCATCTGCGCCGCACCCGTGATCATGTTCTTCACGTAGTCCGCGTGGCCGGGGCAGTCGACATGCGCGTAGTGACGCGCATCGGTCTCGTATTCCACATGCGCCGTCGAGATCGTGATCCCCCGCGCCTTCTCCTCCGGCGCCGCGTCGATCTGGTCATAGGCCTTGAACTCGCCGAAATACTTCGTGATCGCAGCCGTCAATGTCGTCTTGCCATGATCCACGTGACCAATCGTCCCGATGTTCACGTGCGGTTTCGTCCGTTCGAATTTTGCCTTCGCCATGGTTCGGGCGCCTCGTCGATTGGGGGGCCGGGAAGGGCCCGATTCAACACCGGGCGCTCTCTAGTCCGTGACCAGAGAGAAATCAAGCATCAGTTGGCGGCAGGCGGAGGGTCCAGAACCGCCTGGGACAGCGTATCGACGGGGGCCGGGGCGGCGGCCGGTTCGACCGGGGCAGGCGGCGCCGCGGCCGGATCATAGCCAAACCAGGCCTCGCGGTTCTCGATCATCCAGCGCTCGATCCGAAGTGCAGCGTTCGTCGCCAGAACCCGCATCTGCTCGTCCTTGCTGCGGGTGTACCCGGTGCCGACCACGGTCTCGCCCGACATACCCTCGAAGATCGACATCTGTTCGGCCTCGGCGTTCAGCTTCTTGCGTGCCGCGTCGTCCCAGACATTGGCCGAGATCACCAGGATCGACTTCGGCGCGGCGATCACCGGCACGCCGGGCACCGCCAGGGCATAGCCGTCGACGTTGATGCCGAAATGGTAAAGCTTCTCGCCCTCGTAGCGCGAGAAACGCCGCTCCAAGGCCTCCTTCAGAACGGTTTCCCATTCATCGGCCGTGGCGCTCCGGCTGGGCGGTACCAGCTTGGCGTTGTCGGCAACGACGATCGTGTAGCCGAGCCGGAAATCGCCCATCGGCTCGGGCGGGGCGTCCAGCGGGTCCTTGGCGGCGCAAGCCGAAAGGATGGCAAGGCCGCCGATCAGCAGCACGGAACGAAGAACAGAAGCGGCGCGGTGCATGGTCCCCCCGAGATATGCAAGCCCCGACCGGGATAGCGCAGGGCACCGCCCCGCGCAACGCCCTCGGCTCAGGTGAAGCGGTTGTCGCGCGGGAAGCCGCGCGGGGCCATGCGGCCGGTGCCGGCGCGCTTGCCGATCCATTCGGAAAGCTCGGTCTCGGTGCGGGTCCGGCCCGCCGGGTCGCGCCAGCACAGCCCATCGGCCAGCGCGAAGGTGATCGCGTCGGACAGCCCGCCGTCCTTGTATTTCTGCAGCCGGACCCCCTTGCCGCGGGCCATTTCGGGCAACTCTTCCAACGGGAAGACCAGAACCTTGCGGTTGTCCCCGACACAGGCGACATGGTCGCCCCGGACCGGCTTGCACACGCGCGCCACCGTGCCCTCCCGGACATTCAGCACCTGCTTGCCTGCGCGGGTCTGGGCCAGGATCTCGTCAAAGGGCACAAGAAAGCCATCGCCGGCGCTGGAGGCAACCAGAAGCCTTTCGCCGGGTCGATGGATCATCAGCGCGACGATCTCGGAGTCGTTCGGCAGGTCGACCATCAACCGCACGGGCTCCCCCATGCCGCGCCCGCCAGGCAATTGCGCGACCGCAAGCGTATAGAACCGCCCGTTGGCGCCGAACAGGATCAGCTTGTCGGTGGTCTCGGCCGGGATCAGGAAACGGCCCTCGTCGCCATCCTTGAATTTCAGGCTGGCGCCGTCCTCGATGTGGCCCTTCATCGCGCGGATCCAGCCCATCCGGGAACAGACGATCGTCACCGGCTCGCGCTCGATCATCGCCTCGATGGGCACCTCGGGGGCCTCGGCCGCCTCGGCGAACCGGGTGCGCCGCGCGCCGCCGGGCGATTTGCGGCCGAATTTCTCGCGCACCTCGCGCAGTTCGTCGGCGATGCGCTGCCACTGGACCGCTTCGTTGTCCAGCAGGGTCTCCAGCCCGGCGCGTTCCGTCATCAGGGCATCGCGCTCGGCGTTCAGTTCCATCTCTTCCAGCCGCCGCAGCGACCGCAGGCGCATGTTCAGGATGGCCTCGGCCTGCACATCGGTCAACTGGCCCGCGCCGGTCGGCGGCAGGGGCGAAACGTAGTCGCGTTCGGAGGTCGCGCGCGGGCGGCGCATCGACCAGTCCTCGGCCATCAGCGCGGGCTTCGGGTCGTCGTCATAGCGGATGATGTCGATCACCCGGTCGAGATTGAGGAAGGCGATCAGCAGGCCTTCCAGCACCTCCAGCCGGTGGTCGATCTTTTCCAGCCGGTGCTGGCTGCGCCGGATCAGCACGTCGCGGCGGTGGTCGAGAAAGGCGCGCAAAACCTCCTTGAGGGAACACACCTTGGGTGTGCGCCCGTCGATCAGCACGTTCATGTTGAGGCTGAAGCGGGTTTCCAGATCCGAGTTGCGGAACAGCATCCCCATCAGCACCTCGGGGTCGACGTTCTTGGACCGGGGCTCCAGGATCAGGCGGATGTCCTCGGCGCTTTCGTCACGCACATCGGCAAGGATCGGGATCTTCTTGGTCTGGATCAGGTCGGCGATCCGCTCGATCAGCTTGGATTTCTGCACCTGATAGGGGATCTCGGTGACCACGATCTGCCAGGTGCCGCGGCCCAGATCCTCGACCTGCCAATGCGCCCGCAGCCGGAAGCTGCCGCGCCCGGTGCGATAGGCCTGGGCGATGTTCCCGGCCGGTTCCACGATCACGCCGCCGGTGGGGAAATCGGGGCCGGGGATATACTGCAGCAGCGTGTCGTCCTGGGCGTTCGGCGTCTTGATCAGATGCAGGCAGGCGCCCACCAGTTCCTCGATGTTGTGCGGTGGGATGTTGGTGGCCATCCCCACCGCAATGCCACTCGACCCGTTCGCCAGCAGGTTGGGGAACGCGGCCGGCAGCACCACCGGTTCTTCCAGCGTGCCGTCGTAATTGGGGCGGAAGTCGACCGCGTTCTCGGCCAGCCCCTCCATCAGCGCCTCGGCCGCCGCGGTCAGGCGGGCCTCGGTGTAGCGGCTGGCGGCGGGGTTGTCGCCGTCGATGTTGCCAAAGTTCCCCTGCCCGTCCACCAGCGGGTATCGGACGTTGAACTCCTGCGCGAGGCGGGCCATAGCGTCGTAGATCGCCGCATCGCCGTGGGGGTGATAGTTCCCCATCACGTCGCCCGAGATCTTGGCCGACTTGCGGAACCCGCCGGTCGAGGAAAGCCGCAACTCGCGCATCGCATACAGGATGCGCCGGTGCACCGGCTTCAGCCCGTCGCGCGCATCCGGCAGCGCCCGGTCCATGATGGTGGACAGCGCATAGGTCAGGTACCGCTCGCCGATCGCACGGCGCAGCGGCTCGGCCAGGGGCGGCACGTCCATCTTGGGGTCGTCGGTGGCATCTGTCATGGATGTTGTGTAAAGCGGCGGTCAGGCGCGGTCCAGAGGCGAGTGGTTAAGGCATGGGGCAAAGATCGGTCCTGATCACCGGATGCTCTTCGGGCATCGGATACGACGCGGCGCATGCCCTGCACGCCCGGGGCTGGCGCGTCTTCGCCACTTGCCGCAAGCCCGAGGATTGCGCGCGGCTGACCGCCGAGGGGCTGGAAAGCTTTCCGCTGGACTATGCCGACCCGGACAGCATCGCGGCGGCAGTGCACGAGGCACTGTCGCGCACCGGCGGCAAGCTTGATGCGCTTTACAACAACGGCGCCTTCGCCTGCCCCGGTGCAGTCGAGGACTTGCCGCGGGACGCGCTGCGCGAGATCTTCGAGGCGAACCTCTTTGGCGTCCACGATCTGACGCGGCGGGTCATCCCGGCAATGCGCGCGCAGGGGCATGGCCGGATCGTCAACTGTTCCTCGGTGCTGGGATTCGTCCCGATGAAGTGGCGCGGCGCCTATGTCGCCACCAAGTACGCCCTCGAAGGGCTGACCGACGTCCTGCGTCTGGAAATGCGCGACACGGCGATCCGGGTAATCCTGATCGAGCCCGGCCCGATCACCTCGCGCATCCGCGTCAATTCCATCCCGCATTTCGAACGCTGGGTCGACTGGCAGGCCAGCCCCCGCGCTGCGCAGTACCGGGCGAGCCTGCTGAAACGCCTCTACGAAAGGCGCCCGCCGGACCGTTTTGAACTGCCCCCCGCCGCGGTCAGCGCGAAACTGGTGCACGCGCTGGAATCGCCACGCCCGCGAGCGCGCTATCTCGTGACAGCACCAACGCACATCATGGGGACGCTCAGGCGGGTCTTGCCTACGGCCGCGCTGGATTGGATCCTGGCCAAGGGGTGATCGCGGCCCTGGCCCCACCTCCAGCCAATGCTAGATCGGAACCGAAACCAGCAGGAAGGCCCCGACATGACCGAGCCCAGACTCTACACCCGCACCGGCGACCACGGCGAAACAGCGCTGGGCGACGGCACGCGCGTGCCCAAGGACAACCCGCGCATCCGCGCCTATGGCGCCGTGGACGAGGTGAACGCCGCGCTGGGCGTCGCGCGGCTTCATGCCGGGGGCGAGATCGACGCCCGCCTCGCGACGATCCAGAACGACCTGATCGGCCTAGGCGCCGATCTGCACAAGGACAAGGGGGCCGACGACACGCCGATGCGGATCAGTGCCACGATGGTGGCGCATCTGGAAGAGGAGATCGACGCCATGACCGCCGACCTGCCGCCACTGACCCGGTTCGTCCTGCCCGGCGGTTCGCCCCTGGCCGCCCATCTGCATGTCTGCCGCACGCTGGTGCGCAGGGCCGAGCGGCTGACGGCCAAGCTTGCCACGGCCGAGGGCGTGAACCCGCAGGTGCAGGCCTATCTCAACCGGCTGTCCGACTGGCTGTTCGTCGCCGCACGTGTCGCCAATGACAACGGCCGGACCGACGTCCTGTGGACCCCGGGCAGCGGCCACTAGTGTCGCGCGCAACAAACGGAAACCTGCCCGACGCGGCGTCGAAACATCATGTCGCGTCGATTTTGGTCTGTTGTCCCGGTTTCAGACTCGCTAACACGTGCCGGAACGACTGATCCGCCCCGGTCCCCGGGGCCTGCGATAGCCAAGGAGACACACGCCGATGAAGGTACTCGTGCCTGTCAAGCGGGTGATCGACTACAACGTGAAGGTCCGCGTCAAGGCGGACGGCACGGGCGTCGATCTCGCCAATGTCAAGATGTCGATGAACCCCTTCGACGAGATTGCCGTGGAAGAGGCGATCCGGCTCAAGGAGAAGGGCCAGGCCGACGAGATCGTGGCGGTCTCGATCGGGGTGAAACAGGCGCAGGAAACCCTGCGCACGGCGCTGGCCATGGGGGCGGACCGCGCGATCCTGATCGTCGCCGCGGACGACATCCACCAGGACATCGAGCCTCTGGCGGTCGCCAAGCTGCTGAAGGCGGTGATCGACGAGGAACAGCCGGGCCTCGTGCTGGCCGGCAAGCAGGCGATCGACAACGACATGAACGCCACCGGCCAGATGCTGGCCGCGCTGCTGGGCTGGGCGCAGGGCACCTTCGCCTCCGGGCTGGAGATCGAGGGCGAGAACGCGGTCGTGACCCGCGAGGTCGATGGCGGCCTTCAGACGATCAAGGTGAAGATGCCCGCCATCGTCACCGTCGACCTTCGCCTGAACGAACCGCGCTATGCCAGCTTGCCCAACATCATGAAGGCCAAGAAGAAGCCGCTGGATGAAAAGACCCCGGCCGATTACGGCATCGACGTGACGCCGCGGCTGACGGTGGTCAGGACGGCCGAGCCGCGCGAACGGCAGGCGGGCATCAAGGTGGGCTCGGTCGACGAGCTGATCGCGAAACTGAAAGACGAAGCGGGGGTGCTGTAAGATGGCCGTTCTGCTGCTTGCCGAAGTCACCAACGGTGAACTGCAACGCGACGCGACCGCCAAGGCCGTGACCGCCGTCAAGTCGCTTGGCGAGGTGACGGCGCTCTGCGTGGGGGCGCACGCCCGGGACGCGGCCGAGGCCGCCGCGACGATCGACGGCGTGGCGAAAGTGCTGTGCGCCGAGGATGCGATCTATGGCCACCGGCTGGCCGAGCCCACCGCCGATCTGATCGTGTCGCTCGCTGGCGGCTATGACCACATCGCGGCGCCCGCCACGACGGATGCCAAGAACATCATGCCGCGGGTCGCGGCACTGCTGGACGCGATGGTGATCACCGATGTCGTGGCGGTGGTCGACGCCGACACGTTCGACCGCCCGATCTACGCAGGCAACGCGATCCAGACGGTTAGGACCGCGGATGCCAAGAAGGTGCTGACAATCCGCACCTCGACCTTCGAGGCCGCCAGCGAAGGCGGGGCCGCACCGGTCGAAGCGGTTGCCGCCGCGGGCAACCCGGGGCTGTCGGAATGGGTCAAGGACAGTGCGGCGGCGAGCGACCGGCCGGAACTGACCTCGGCCGGCGTGATCGTATCGGGCGGGCGCGGCGTCGGGTCCGAAGAGGATTTCCACCTGATCGAGAAGCTTGCCGACAAGCTGGGCGCCGCGGTCGGCGCCTCGCGCGCGGCCGTCGATTCGGGCTATGCGCCCAACGACTGGCAAGTGGGCCAGACCGGCAAGGTCGTGGCGCCCGAGCTTTACATCGCGGTCGGCATCTCGGGGGCGATCCAGCACCTTGCGGGGATGAAGGATTCCAAGGTCATCGTCGCGATCAACAAGGATGAAGAGGCGCCGATCTTCCAGGTTGCCGATTACGGGCTGGTGGCCGACCTTTTCGACGCCGTGCCCGAGTTGATCGAAAAGCTCTGAACACACGGCCCGTGCATTTCCGGAAAGGCCCGCCCCGGCGGGCCTTTTCTCTGCCCGCGCCTCACCCTGCCGTAAGTTCGCGCAGCACCAACTCCAGTTCGTCGGCGACTTCCCGGTGAACCTGCGGCCCCGGAAGGGCGGCGGCAGCGGGCTCGTCCAGGTCGCTCAGCATCACGCCCTCGGTTGCATTGGCGCGCGCCTCGGGGCTGGCGGTCACCTCGATCATGCGGCTGAAATAGGGGCGTACCGTGTCCAGCATGTGCCGCGTCACGAACAGCGGGTCGTCGCCCAGGCCGTCAGCGTGCTGTTCGCCCTCTGGCGTGCGGGTCGAAAGCCACAACAGAACCTTTTCGCCGGGAAGCCTTGTGGCCAGCATCCGCATCCGCGCCTGCCAGGACATCTGAAGTTCGGCCACCACGATCTCGAATGCGGCGGTGGATTTCTCCTTCAGCGCGCTCAGCATGTGGCGTGTGAAATGGAACTCGGTGAAGTCGACGCCGGGGTAGAGCGCCTTGAGCATGGCCGAAGCACGCAGGAAGCGGTCGTTGCGGCGCGGATGGACCACATAGAAGCGGTTCGACATGTTCTGCGCGCCAAGCGCCTGGATGACCGTCACCTTCGCGCCGGAGGCCACCTCCAGCACTGTCGAATCGTTCACGAAGACGTCGATCCCGGCATTCACGCAGCCCAGATTGACAACCGGCATCCCCATCGCCTCTTCCACCAGCGTGGCAAAGGGCTGGGCGATGAACTTGCCATAGGTTTCCGTGCCGCCGATTACCGCGCAATAGGATCCGTCAAGCTCGCGCCTGGGACCGCGGAACAGAAGCCGCGAATTGCCGTATCGGCACGGAAAGTAGGACATTGCCCCGGTGCCAGCCTTCTCGAAACTCATCTCTCTCCCGCGCGCCTTGTTTCGACTCACCGCGGTCGAGACTGACCGCCGGGGGTTTCGAAGTCGCTAAATCCTGCATTTTACGCATCTGTCGACCTTGCACGCGGGCACGGCCGCACCTTAAGGTCGCGCCAGCAGCGCGAGGGTTTGGTCATGGACATCAGGACAGTCGGGGTTGTCGGCGCAGGCCAGATGGGCAACGGCATCGCGCATGTCTTTGCCCTCGCGGGCTTCGAGGTGACACTGCACGACATCTCGGAAGACGCCCTGTCCCGGGCACTTGCAACGATCGAGAAGAACCTTGAACGGCAAGTGTCCCGCGGCAAGATCACCGGGGCGGACAAGGCCGCGGCGGTCGCCCGCCTCCACACCACCAAAACGCTGACCGACCTCGGCCAATCGGACCTGATCATCGAGGCCGCGACCGAACGCGAGACCGTCAAGACCGCGATCTTCGAGGATCTCCAGCCGCACCTGAAGCCCGAGACGATCCTGACCTCGAACACCTCATCGATCTCGATCACGCGCCTGGCCAGCCGCACCGACCGGCCCGAAAAATTCATGGGCTTCCACTTCATGAATCCGGTCCCGGTGATGCAGCTTGTGGAACTCATCCGCGGCATCGCCACCGACGAGGAGACGTTCAAGACCCTCCATGCCGTTGTGGAAAGACTCGGCAAGACGGCGGCCTCGGCCGAGGATTTCCCCGCCTTCATCGTCAACCGCATCCTGATGCCGATGATCAACGAGGCGGTCTACACGCTTTACGAGGGCGTGGGGTCGGTCAAGTCCATCGACGAGTCGATGAAGCTTGGCGCCAATCATCCGATGGGGCCGCTGGAACTGGCCGATTTCATCGGACTCGACACCTGCCTTGCCATCATGAACGTGCTGCATGACGGACTTGCAGACACCAAGTACCGCCCCTGCCCGCTTCTGACGAAGTATGTCGAGGCCGGCTGGCTCGGCCGCAAGACCCAGCGCGGCTTCTACGACTATCGCGGAGAGACGCCGGTGCCAACGCGCTGAGCCGCGCCTTCGGCATGATCCCGATACCCAAGACCGCGCGAAGTGCCGGAAGGCCCGCGATCTGACCGCGGGTCAGCCCAGCGCCAGCGTCCGGTCCCTGAGCCACGCGACAAAGCCGCGCGGGTCGCCGGACCACCGCTCGATCTCGGCGCGGCCGATCGCCGGGCCCACGATCGGCGCCTGCGGCCGGTTCAGCGCGTGGCGCACCTCGTACAGCAACAGCCCCTGCCGCAGGGTTGCCGAAACCTGGTGCGCGATCTGATACCAGCGCGAATTCGCGCCGGGAAACCGGACAGGAACCACCGCCGCGCCGGATTTCTGGATCAGCTTGGCGGTAAACGGGCTCCACTCGGCCTCGACCACGGGGCCGAACATCGTCTTCGCCGTCGCGACCGAGCCGGACGGGAACAGCGCGATCACACCTCCCTCGGCAAGATGCACCATCGCGCGGCGGCGCATTTCGAGGTTCTGCTCCAGCGCGCCTGCCTCGTGCGGGAAGGGAACCGGGATCAGGAAACGCTCGATCTCTCCGACGCCGGTCAGCAACGACCGGGTCAGGATCTTGTAGTCGGTCCGCACGCGCCCGATCAGTTCCGCCAGCACCATCCCGTCGACCAGCCCGTGCGGATGGTTGGCCACGACCACCAGCGGCCCGGTCGCGGGAATGTTGGCGATCTGCTCGGCCGGGGTCCTCAGATCGATCCCCATCAGATCGAGCGCCTGTTTCCAGAAACCCTGGCCGTCCGGCACCCCCATCGCCTCGAACCGGCGGATCAGGCGGAGCAACTTGAGCTTGCCGGTCAGCACCTCCATCGCCTGGATGGTGCGCACCTGCAGCGGGTTGTCAAAGGTGTACGCGTAGGACAGCCGCCGCGAGTCGTAGGGCCGCTCGGCCAGCCGGGTTCCGTCGCCCTGGCCTGCGCCATGGCGCGACCCTGGCCTGACCGGTATGGCTGTCGTTGCGGTCGTGCGCTCCACCTGCGGCCTGCCCCCGGTCCGGTCGGATTACATGTCTTCGCCGAAGCGGGTCGCCACCAGGCGTTCCAGCGCATCGGCCAGCCTGCCCGCCTCGGGGCCACTGGTCCTGACCTCGATCGTGGTCCCCTTCGACGCGGCCAGCATCAAGAGCCCCATGATCGAATCCCCCGACGCGTTCATCCCGTCGCGGCTGACCTCGGCGCTGGCCTCGTGCTCTTCGACACATTCCACGAACTTGGCCGAGGCGCGGGCATGCAGCCCCTTCTCGTTGACGATCTCCAGCCGCCGGATCACAGCCCCGTCCATCCTCATTCCCCTAGAACCCACCCGCATCGAAACTGTCGATATATTTGCGCCCTGCCGCCAGTGCCGAGGCAGTGGCCTCGCCCACGCTCAGCCGCCGTGACTTGGCCAGCTTGATCAGCATCGGCAGGTTGGCGCCATAGAGAATACGCCGGTCCGACGGCACGGAGGCGCGGATCGACAGGTTCGAAGGCGAGCCGCCGAACATGTCCGTCACCACCACCACGCCATCCCCGGCATCGACCTCGTCGGCGGCGCGGCAGATCTCGTCCTGCTTGGCGGAGCGGTCGTCGTCAGGCTCGATCGAGATGGCACGGATGCCGGGCTGGTGGCCGACCACGTGCTCGACCGCGGCCAGGTATTCCCGGGCCAGCCCGCCATGCGCGACGATGACGATTCCGATCACGCGCCCCTTCCCGTCGCCTGCGCGGGCGCGCCCTGCGTCCGCCGTTCCAGCTCTCTATGCCTTATAGACACTTGCCATTCGGTTGCCGCAAGCCTCTTTGCCACGGCTTCCGACACGGCAACCGACCGGTGCTGCCCCCCGGTGCAGCCGAAACCGATCGAGATGTGGCTGCGCCCCTCCTCGCGGTGGGCGGGCAGGACGAAGGCGGCAAGATCGGTGACGCGGTGGATGAACTCCGCATAGCGACCGTCGCCCTCGACATAGGCGCGCACGGCCGGGTCGCGCCCGTCGAGCGCGCGCAGGTCGCGCTGCCAGTAGGGGTTGCGCAGGAAACGGCAGTCGAAGGCCATGTCCAGCCCGTGCGGCATCCCCCGCTTGTAGGAGAACGAGTGCACCGAAACCGCAAGTGGCGCGGCACCGCCAGCGGCGAAACGGGCGGCCATCTCGGCGCGGAACTCGTGAATCGTCAGGTCCGAGGTGTCGATCAGGATAGTGGCCAGATCGCGGATCGGCCCGAGCAGGTCCAACTCGCGCGCGACGCCCTCGGCCGGGCTTTCGGCCGGGGCCATCGGATGGCGGCGGCGGGTTTCGGAAAAGCGGCGCAGCAGCACCTCGGGACGGCAGTCAAGATAGAACACATCAGCCTCGATCGCGGGGGCTACCGCAAGCTGGCCAATCAGGTCCGCAAGCGCCCGGGCCGAAAAATCCCGGGTGCGGGTGTCGACGCCCAGAGCCAGCGGCGGCCGCGGCGGCGGCCCATCCAGAAGCCGCGGGATCAGCGACAGGGGCAAGTTGTCGATCGCCTCGAATCCCAGATCCTCAAGCACATTCAGCGCGGTCGACCGGCCCGCGCCCGACGCCCCCGTCACCAGAACGACGCGCTGGACAGTGGGGCGGGGGGCGGTCTGCGGGGTATCGGGCATCAGTCGGATCGGCCGTGGGTCAAGTGCAACAGGATCGCTGCCGGGAAATATGACCGATCAACCCGGTGAAGCAAGGGTACGGACCGATCAAGAAATCGCGCCTCGCGGCGTGGGGGCAGGCGGTCCATCTCGACAAGGTCGAGATCGACGGCCAGCGAGACCGGCGCCTCGGCGACCGTCTCGGCCCGCAGGAGGCCGACGAACCGCGCCTCGATCCGGCCGCGGATGGCCTCGGGGGCGGCGGCGACCAGCTCCGCGTGCCGGGTCGTCAGGATCGTGCGGTCATCGGCGACAAGCCGGGCGCCCCGCGCCATGAGTTCAAGCGCCAGCGCCGATTTTCCCGCGCCCGAACGGCCGAGGATCAGGACCGCACGCCCCCCGGCGGCGACACAACTGGCATGAAGGGTGATCGTCTCGGGGGCATCGGCCACGGGCTTGTCCCTCAGAGCGGCAGGCCCACGACGAAGCGGGCGCCCAGGGGTTCGGAGGTGACATCGGCAGCGGTCGGGCGAATGTTCTCGGCCCAGATCACGCCGCCATGGGCCTCGACGATCTGTTTGGAGATCGCGAGACCGAGGCCCGAGTGGTTGCCGAACTGTCCGACCGGGCGTTCGGAATAGAAGCGGTTGAAGATCTTGGTCAGCGCCTGGTCGGGAATACCGGGGCCGGTATCCTCGACAACCACCAGCACGCGCCTTTCACGGGTGCGCGCCCAGATGCGAACCGCATCGCCCGCCTCGCAGAACGAGACGGCGTTGGTGATCAGGTTGACGAAGACCTGCGCAAGCCGCGCCTCGAGCCCGTTGATGCTGATCGCGTCCGGCGGCAGGTCCGAGATGAAGTCGACGCCCTTCTCGCGCGCCTCCTTGCCCAGATGCTCGGTCAGGCTCTTCAACAGTCGGACAAGGTCGAAGGGCTCTTCCTCCTCCTTGACGAGTTCGCTGTCGAGCCGCGAAGCGTTCGAGATGTCGCTGACCAGACGGTCGAGCCGGCGCACATCGTGGTCGATCACGTCCAGCAGCTTGGCGCGCTGGTCGTCGCGCTTGGCGACGCGCAGCGTGCCGGTCGCCGAGCGCAGGGATGCCAGCGGATTCTTGATCTCGTGGGCGACGTCGGCCGCGAACTGTTCGTTCGCGTCGATCCGGTCGTAAAGCGCGGTGACCATGCCGCGCAGCGCGCTGGACAGGCGGCCGATCTCGTCGGGCCGCGCGGTCAGGTCGGGGATGCGCACGCGGACGGGGTTCATCTTGCGGGCATTGCGCTCGCGCCCCATCTCGGCCGCGGCGGCGAGGTCGGACAGCGGGTTTGCGATGGTCGAGGCCAGAACCAGGCTGAGGCCGATCGACACGAGGATCGCGATCACGAAGACCTGCAAAACCTGCTCTCGCTCGATCCGCACCAGCCAGTCGATCTCGCCGCTGGCAGAGGTCAGGGCGACGACGCCGACGGTCTGGCCATCGTGTACGATGGGCGTGGTTACGGTGAAGGCGGTGCGCCCCCGGTCGTCGACACCGGTTTCAACCTGCGCCCCCATTGCAAGCGTCCGTTCGACCTGGGCACGCAACCGCTCCTGCTGGTCACCAAGGCCGGGTTCGCTTTGGTCCGATCCGGTGATCCGGGCAAGCCCCTCCCACACCATGTTCAGGAAGTCGGTTATGATCGTGACCCGCCGCTCATCCTCGTAGGGGGTCACCGGCCAGTCGGGGCTGGCGATGCCGCGTGCCCGCCCGGCGAGACCGTTGCCCGCATCGAAGACGAAGACATCGGCACCCGGCGCAAGGTCGATGGCCGCGAGCGTCGCCGCCACATCCAGTCCGTCGCCCGCCGCCATGTCGACGGGCACGCCCGGTGTCATCCGCGCCTCGAAAATGTCCGCCAACAGCTCGGTCTCGGCCACCATGCCGCTTTCGCGCTGGCTGAGCAGGCTGTCACGCGCGGGGTTGAGGTACAGCACCCCCGAGATCAGCACGACCTGGGCGATCAGGTTGAAGGTGATGATCTTGCGCGCCAGTGGCGAGCGGTTCAGCAAGACGAAGCTGCGGCCCTTGCGACGGGCACGAATCTCGCCATCGACGACGGAATGCGGCGCAGCCCAATCCTCGTCAAGGGCGACGTCGTCTTCGGATGGTCGCCTGATGTCCCGCACGGCCGCCCCCGGCTTCGCGTGTCGATCGTCACTCTTCGTTGTAACGATACCCGATACCGTAAAGCGTTTCGATGGCCGAGAAGTCCGAGTCCACCTGGCGCATCTTCTTGCGCAGCCGCTTGATGTGGCTGTCTATGGTGCGGTCGTCGACATAGACCTGGTCGTCATAGGCCACGTCCATCAGCTGATCGCGGCTCTTGACGAAGCCGGGGCGCTGCGCGAGCGCCTGCAGCAGCAGGAACTCGGTGACCGTGAGCGACACGTTCATGCCCTTCCAGGTCACGGCATGGCGCAGCGGGTCCATCGTCAGCTGGCCCCGGACCATCACCTTGGTTTCCTCCGGCGCGGGGCCGGAATCCGAGGCGATCACCTCTTGCCGGCGCAGCAGCGCGCGGATCCGCTCGACCAGCAACCGCTGCGAGAACGGCTTCTTCACATAGTCGTCGGCACCCATCCTGAGGCCGAGGACCTCGTCGATCTCGTCGTCCTTGGAGGTCAGGAAGATCACCGGCATGTTGGTCCGCTGCCGGACCCGCTGCAGCAGGTCCATCCCGTCCATCCGGGGCATCTTGATGTCGAACACCGCCATGTCGGGCAGCCGCTTGTTGAACGCGTCAAGCGCCGCCTGACCGTCATTGTAGGTTTCCACCTCGAAGCCCTCGGCCTCGAGCGTCATGGAGACGGAGGTCAGGATGTTCCTGTCGTCGTCAACGAGCGCAATCCTCGACATGGGGAATTCCTTGTACTGCGCGGCGTCAGATGTGCCTGCTTTTGGCGCGTTGCGTTCCTGAATGGCGCCGCGAATCAAGGTCTAGCTCCGAATCGCGGCTTTCTCGTGGCGACAATCAACGCGAAATTCCCTGATAGATTGCTAATCCGCACCTCCACGCCCAATTCAACGTTCCGCGGTCGGGGGCAATCGCGGCGCCGCGCATGATGATTGCGCTAACGCGCTTCCCTCAGCCTGTTGTTTCATGGAAACGACATGATATAGCCGCGCCACCGACCAACGCGGCGTCATGGAGGGTGCGACATGGAAATCGGACGGGTTAATCCCGCGCAACGCCTTGAAGATCAAGGCATCACCGGCCTCGGCAAGGTATATTACAACCTGCTGGAACCGGCCTTGATCGAAGAGGCGCTGAAGCGCGGCGAAGGCACGCTGGGCCAGGGCGGCGCGTTCCTGGTGACCACCGGCGAACACACCGGCCGGTCGCCCAAGGACAAGCACGTGGTCCGCACCCCCGACGTCGAAGACAGCATCTGGTGGGAGAACAACCGCCCGATGACGCCCGAGGCCTTCGACCGACTGCATGCCGACATGCTGGCCCATCTGAACGGTCGCGAGGTCTTCGTCGAGGACCTCTATGCCGGGGCCGATCCGGCCAACCGGCTGGACGTCCGCGTGGTCACCGAAATGGCCTGGCACGGGCTCTTCTCGCGCCACCTGCTGCGCCGGCCCGCGCTGGACGAACTCGACAGCTTCGCGCCCGAGTTCACGGTCATCAACTGCCCCAGCTTCAAGGCCGATCCCGAACGGCACGGCTGCCGCACCCGCACGGTGGTCGCGATGAACTTCGCGCGTAAGCTGATCCTGATCGCGGACACCGAATACGCGGGCGAGATCAAGAAATCGGTCTTCACGCTGCTGAACTACATCCTGCCGGGTCGGGGCATCATGCCGATGCACTGCTCGGCCAACCACGCGCCGGGCAACCCGGTCGACACCGCGGTCTTCTTCGGGCTGTCGGGCACCGGCAAGACGACGCTTTCGGCCGACCCCGCGCGCACGCTGATCGGTGATGACGAACATGGCTGGTCCGACAAGGGCACCTTCAACTTCGAAGGCGGCTGCTATGCCAAGACGATCAACCTGAGCGCCGAGGCCGAGCCCGAGATCTACGCGACCACCACCAAGTTCGCGACCGTGATCGAGAACATGGTGTTCGACCCTCATTCGCTGGACCTCGACTTCGAGGATGACAGCCTGACGGCGAACATGCGTTGCGCCTACCCGCTGCATTACATCTCGAACGCGTCGGACACGGCGCTGGGCGGGCATCCCAAGAACATCATCATGCTGACCTGCGACGCCTTCGGGGTGCTGCCGCCGATCGCCCGGCTGACCCCGGCGCAGGCGATGTATCACTTCCTGTCGGGCTTCACGTCGAAAGTGGCGGGCACCGAAAAGGGCGTGACCGAGCCGGAACCGACCTTCTCGACCTGCTTCGGCGCGCCGTTCATGCCGCGCCGGCCCGAGGTCTATGGCCAGCTCCTGCGCGAGAAGATCGCCACCCACGGCGCGACCTGCTGGCTGGTGAACACCGGCTGGACCGGCGGGGCCTATGGCACCGGCGCGCGGATGCCGATCAAGGCGACCCGCGCGCTGCTGGCCGCCGCGCTCGACGGTTCGCTCAACGATGCCGAGTTCCGCAAGGACCCGCATTTCGGCTTCGAGGTGCCGCTGGCGGTCGAGGGTGTGGCCGAGGTCCTGCTCGACCCGCGCCGCACCTGGTCCGACCCGGACGCCTATGACGCGCAGGCCCGCAAGCTGGTGGCGATGTTCTCCGAGAACTTCGCGCAGTACCTGCCGTTCATCGACGACGACGTGCGCGAAGCCGCGATCGGCTGACGTCCGCCCCGGAAATGCCCCGAAAGGCCCGGCACCCGCCGGGCCTTTTTGGCTACCCCGATCCGAACGGAACAGGCCCGCCTGCCGGTCAGCCCATCAACCCCTTGCGGATCAGGTTCGCGGCGGCCACCGTCAGCACCACCAGCGTCGCCCTGCGGAACCGGTTCGGGTCCAGCCGGTCCTGCACGCGGAATCCCAGCCACATGCCCAGCGCCGCCGGCACCACCAGCGCGGCCGAAAACGGCAGGGTCTGCGCGTTCAACACGCCCGACCCCAGATGCGCGGCCATCAGCATCACCGCGCCCAGCAGGAACACCACCCCCTGCACCCGGACCATCTCCAGCTTGTCGGTGTTGAAGCTCAGCAGATAGGCGATCACCGGCGGCCCCCAGACCCCGGAAATCCCGCCAAAAAAGCCGCCGACCAGCCCCATCGCCACCTCGGCGCGCGCCCGGTGGCGGGCGGGCAGGATCAATTGCCGCCCCAGAAGCTGCGAGATCGTGAAGGCGGCAATCGGCACGCCCAGCAGCAGGTACAGCACCCGGTCGGAGAGAACGGTCACCAGGGGCGCGCTGGCCCCGATCGCCAGCACGACGCACCCGATCAGAAGCCGGTACCTGACAACCGATTCCCAGGCGGCGGCCGCGCCCTGCCGGAACGCCTGCGCCACGTTGGTCAGCAGCGTCGCAAGGATCAGCCCGGCCAGCGCCACCTCTGCCGGCAAGAAGACAGACAGCCCCGAGATCAGGATCATCGGCATCGCAAATCCGACCGCCCCCTTCACGACACCCGCGAAAAGCGCGACCGCGACGGACGCGGCGAAGAGATGGGGGTCAAGCCCGAAGAGCATGGCGTTCCCTTGCTGCCTCGCCGCCCTATATCGTGGATCGCCGGGCGCTGCAGTCGCAAAATACGACTGTCATTATCCTTCAAAATACCAGCGTGAATTGAATTTTTGTTGCGCTGCATATGCGAAAGACCTATGTCACCCCAAGCCCGGAAGAAGGAGACGATTCATGCCCCATGACGGTCAGGACATGCCCGCCGCCGACACCACCCTACTGCCCGATCTGCTGGCGCTGACCGGGGCCGCGCTGGCCCCCGTCGAGGCGGTGTTCGAGGCCGCGCGCACCGCGATTGCGGCCCGTGTCACCGAGGGCGATCGCATCTCGGGCCGGCTGATCGAGGCGCACCAGACCGCCGCCCATGGCCTGGCGTGGCTTGCCACCTATGCGCAGGCGCTGCGCCAGATGCAGGGCTGGGCCGAGCGGCTGACGGAGCAGGGCAAATTCGGCGAGATCGAGCAACTGATCCACCAGATCGCCTTCGGGGAATACCTGGCCCAGATCGCGGGCGGCATCCCGATGAGCCAGGGCGAAATCGTGCGCCTGCGCGACGTTGGGGTGTCGGGCGAGGCCGCCCATGCCTTGCACAGCGACGCGGTCACGGCCCTGATCCGGGGCGCCAACACCCCCGCGGCCCGCGCGCGTCTGGTCGAGTTGATGCAGCAGCAGGCGGCCAACGTCACCGTCGGGGCCACCGGCCTTGATGACGAACTGGAGATGATCCGCGAGCAGTTCCGCCGCTTTTCGGTCGACCGGGTCGAGCCCCATGCCCATGAATGGCACCTCAAGGACGAGCTGATCCCGATGGACATCATCGAGGAGATGGCCGAACTGGGCGTGTTCGGGCTGACCATCCCCGAGGAATACGGCGGGTTCGGCCTGTCCAAGGCGTCGATGTGCGTGGTGTCCGAAGAGTTGTCGCGCGGCTATATCGGCGTGGGCTCGCTGGGCACCCGGTCCGAGATCGCGGCCGAACTCATCCTCTGCGGCGGCACCGAGGATCAGAAACAGCACTGGCTGCCCAAGATCGCCAGCGCCGAGATCCTCCCCACGGCCGTCTTCACCGAACCCAATACCGGCTCGGACCTCGGCTCCTTGCGCACCCGCGCGGTCAAGGTGGGCGACGATTACGAGATCACCGGCAACAAGACCTGGATTACCCACGCCGCGCGCACCCATGTGATGACGCTGCTGGCGCGGACCGACCCGGCCACCAGCGACTATCGCGGGCTGTCGATGTTCCTGGCCGAGAAGACGCCCGGCACCGACGAGACCCCCTTCCCGACCCCCGGCATGACCGGCGGCGAGATCGAGGTTCTGGGCTATCGCGGCATGAAGGAATACGAGCTTGGCTTCGACAAGTTCAAGGTCAAGGGCGGGAACCTGCTGGGGGGCGTCGAGGGCCAGGGCTTCAAGCAGCTGATGCAGACCTTCGAGAGCGCCCGCATCCAGACCGCCGCCCGCGCCATCGGCGTGGCGCAGTCGGCGCTGGACGTGGCGATGCGCTATGCCCAGGACCGCAAGCAGTTCGGCAAGCCGCTGATCGCCTTCCCGCGGGTGTCGGACAAGCTGGCGATGATGGCGGTCGAGATCATGGTGGCGCGCCAGCTGACCTATTTCGCGGCCTGGGAAAAGGACCACGACCAGCGTTGCGACCTCGAGGCGGGGATGGCGAAACTGCTGGGGGCGCGCGTGGCGTGGGCGGCGGCCGACAACGGGTTGCAGATCCACGGCGGCAACGGCTTCGCACTGGAATACACGATCAGCCGCATCCTGTGCGATGCGCGCATCCTCAACATCTTCGAGGGCGCCGCCGAGATTCAGGCGCAGGTGATCGCCCGGCGCCTGCTGGACTGACCGCACAACCAGACGGAACGAAGACGCCCTGGCCGCCGCGCGGGGCGTCGTCGTTCCAGACCTTACATCCTCCGGCCAAGAAGATCGACCAGCCGCGCCCGGGCGCCCGGAAGGGGTTTGTCTCCAAGCGCGGGCGCCAGCCATTTCTCCAGGAAATGGCCGGTGGTGCGCAGCCCCTCGGCGATCTCCTCGGCCCGCACCGGCCCCTGCCCCAGCAGGCAGGGCGGCAGGGGCAGCAGACGGTCAGCCCACTCTCCCGCGGCCCCGGCGCTGACCGCGCGGCCCGATTTCGGCGAGACATAGACCAGATCGTCACGCTCGCCCGTCACCGCGCAGCGTGAAAGATCCAGCCCGAACCCCATCTCCTCCAGCAGCGCCAGTTCCCAGCGCAGATAGGCGAGCGGCCAGGCATCGGCATGGCCCAGGAGGTCGAGCAGGGTCACCGACCGGGCGTATAGCGCGGGATGCGGCGCCCGCTCCGGCAGGGAAAACGACAAAAGCGCCGTCAGCGCGTTCAGCCCCGCCAGCGCGCGCGCATCGCCCAGCACATGGGCGGCGCGGCTTCTCACCGGTTCGACGGTAAAGCTGCCGATATGATCCTCCAGCCGCGCCTTCCACGTGACGGCAAGTTGCGTGCCCGGTTGCAGCACCGGCGCCATGCGCCGCCCGGCACCGCCACGTACCACGCCCATGTGTCGCCCATGCGCGGCGGTGAACAGCTCGACGATGGCCGCGCTTTCGCCATGCGGCCGCACGGTTAGCACCGCGCCTTCGTCCCGCCACTCGATCATCCGCCGCCCCGGTCGCCGCCGCGGCAAGGATAGCCGAGGTTCGGCACCCGCGTCACGCGAGCCCGTCCTCGTCCAGAAGGTGGCGCGCCGCGCGATCCTCGACCTCGATCACCCAGAGATCGGGATCAAAGCCCCTCTGGCGTGCCAATGCCGCATCCACCGCACGCTCTTCCCCCTCGGCCAGCACGACCCAAGCCCGTGCGCCGGTCGCCAGATCGAAGGACCGCTGAAAGGCCCGGGCCTGCCCGTCGAGCGTATTGAGCTTGACCAGCACGGCGCCGGCCGTGTCGTCGCCATGGGCCACGACGAAGGCCGGGATGCCCGCCAGCCGCAGCCGTGCGAGATAGGCCGTGACCCAGAACTCGGCGGTCAGGCGCGGCGACATGCTGGCCTCTGGCCTGCGCCCCGGATAACGCTAGATTGATCCCAAGCCACCCCAAGACGAAAGCCTGACATGCCCACCCTGCCGCCATTCTCGAAACCGGTCATCGCCGCCGCCATCGTGCTCGACATCGTGGTCTTCGCCATGGGCATCCGCGCCTTTCCGGTGCTGGTCTTCATGCTGCTGGCCAATCTCGCGGTCTGCCTCGTGATCTACTGGACGATCCTCGGCCACTTCTTCGGCCGGCAACCGGCCGAGGCCGATCAGTCGCCCTCGCGGAAATCCAGCCCCATCTCGGAATAGCGCTCGGCCTCTTCCAGCCAGCCGGGCCGTACCTTGACCGTCAGGAACAGATGCACCGGGCGGCCCAGGAACTCGGCGATCTCGGCGCGGGCTGCCTGGTTGACAGCCTTGATCGTCTCGCCCTTGTGGCCCAGCACGATGCCCTTGTGGCCGTCGCGCGCGACATAGACGATCTGGTCGATCCGGGTCGATCCGTCCTTGCGGTCCTCCCAGGCCTCGGTTTCGACGGTCAGTTCGTAGGGCAACTCCTGGTGCAGCCGCAGCGTCAGCTTTTCCCGCGTCATTTCGGCCGCGATCATCCGCATCGGCAGATCGGCGATCTGGTCCTCCGGGTAAAGCCAGGGCCCTTCGGGCAGCGTCTCGGCCAGCCAGGCGCGCAGGTCGTCCACGCCATAGCCCTTCTCGGCCGAGATCATGAAGGTGCGGGCAAAGGGATAGGCCTCGTTCAGGTCGGCCGACAGCGCCAGCAACACCTCGGCCTTGACCCGGTCGATCTTGTTGATGGCAAGCGCGACGGTCTGCCCCTCGTGCACCCGTTCCGCCAGCGCGGCGAGGATCGCGTCCACGCCCTCGGTCCGGCCCCGGTGCGCCTCGACCAGCAGAACCACGATATCGGCATCCGCGGCCCCGCCCCAGGCGGCGGCCACCATCGCGCGATCCAGCCGCCGCCGCGGACGGAAAAGCCCCGGCGTGTCGACAAAGACGATCTGGGCGTTGCCCTCGATCGCCAGCCCCCGGATGCGGGCCCGGGTGGTCTGCACCTTGTGGGTGACGATCGAGACCTTTGCGCCCACCATGCGGTTCAGCAGGGTGGACTTGCCCGCATTGGGCTCTCCGATCAGGGCGACGAAGCCCGCGCGCGTCTCAGCCATCGGGATTCTCCATCCGCTGCAGCAACGCCTTGGCTGCCGCCTGTTCGGCCTGCCGCTTGGCCCCCGCGGTCGCCCGCGCTTCCTCGCCCGTGGACAGCCGCGCGACGATGGTGAATTGCGGCGCATGGTCGGGCCCTTCGCGGGCGATCTCGACATAGTGCGGCGGGTGCAGGCCGCGGGCCTGGGCCCATTCCTGCAGCGCCGTCTTGGGGTCGCGCGCATCGGGATCGACCGCGCCGATCCGTGCACCCCAAAGCCGCAGGACAAGTGCCTTGGCCGCCTCGAAGCCCGCATCGCGATAGACCGCGGCGATCACCGCCTCCATCGCATCGGCCAGAAGTGCCTCCTTGCGCCGACCGCCTGACATCATCTCGGACCGGCCCAGTTTCAGAACATCGCCCAGCCCGATGCCGCGGGCGACGTCGGCACAGGTTTCGCGCCGCACCAGCGCATTGAACCGTGGCGCAAGCTGGCCTTCGGTGGCACCCGTGTCGGCCTCGAGCAGCGCCTCGGCCATCACGAGGCCCAGCACCCGGTCACCAAGGAATTCCAGCCGCTGGTTGTCGGGGCGCGTCGGCGCCGACAGAGAGGAATGGGTCAACGCCCGCACCAGAAGCTCGGGCCGGGAAAAGTCATGCCCGAGACGATTGCTGAACGCGGCGATGTCGGCCGAGAGTTTCACCAGCTCACTCGACCTTCTTGTAGAATCGGTCGGGCCGCCAGGTCCAGACGAAGAACAGAGACCGCCCGGCGGACGAGAACATGACCCGGTCGGCCCGTCCGATCAGGTTTGCCGCGGGCACGAAGCCCACGCCGCCATTCGCCTGCGCATAGCGGCTGTCCTGACTGTTGTCGCGGTTGTCGCCCATGAAGAAGTAATGGCCCTCGGGCACCGTGAAAAGCGGCGTGTTGTCAGAGAAGAACCCGTCGCGGATGTTCAGGATGCTGTGCGACGCGCCATTCGGCAGCGTTTCGACGCTGCGCGACTTGGTGCAGGTGCCGCCCTCGCCCACAGGCGCATTCTCGCATTGCGGATAGTAGCCCATCGGACCCTGCTGGCGATAGACCTCTTCGAACTGGCCCGCGGGGGCAACCTGGACAGGCGCGCCGTTGAGATACAGCACGCCCTGCTTCATCTGCACGGTATCGCCAGGCAGACCGACCAGCCGCTTGATGAAGTCCGAGCCGTTCACCGGGTGACGGAACACCACCACATCGCCGCGCTCGGGGTCGGATTCGAGGATGCGGCCCTCGAACGGGCACAGCGCGAAGGGGCAGGAATAGCGGGAATAGCCATAGGCCATCTTGTTGACGAACAGGAAATCGCCGATCAGCAGCGTGTCCTTCATCGACCCTGACGGAATCCAGAACGGCTGGAAGAACAGCGTGCGGAAGACGCCCGCGATCACCAGCGCCCAGAAGATGGTCTTGATCGTCTCGGCGATACCGCCGGCCTGCTTCTCGCCCGTCTTTGCCATCTGCCCGGTCCTGCCTCTGTTCGGTTGTCGCTTCATGCGTGGGCAGGGCGGGGCTGTCAAGGCGACCGCCCGCCCGGCCGGTCAGGCGCGGGCTCAGCCAAGCGGCCGGGCCTCGATCACCACGAAGGCCTGCGCCCAGGGGTGATCGTCGGTCAGCGACACATGGACGATCGCCTCGTGCCCCGGCGGCGTCATCTCGGCCAGTCGCTCGGCCGCCCAGCCGGTCAGCCGCATCACCGGCTGGCCGGTCTCGAGATTGGTCACGCCCATGTCCTTCCAGGCGATCCCCATCCGCAGGCCGGTGCCCAGCGCCTTGGAACACGCCTCCTTGGCGGCCCAGCGCTTGGCATAGGTGCCGGCGACGTCGGCGCGGCGCTCGGCCTTGCGCTGCTCGGCCTCGGTGAAGACACGGTTGCGAAACCGGTCGCCGAACCGGTCAAGCGTCTGCTGCACACGCTCGATATTGGCCAGATCGGTGCCGATGCCGAGGATCATTGAACCGCCCTTCGGGTCTGTGGCCGGGAGGCTTCGACGTGTTTCGCCCGGAATTTCCAAAAGGCGCAGGCCCGCCGTCTGGTCACCCGCGGGCCTCGTCCATCAGCCGGCGCATCTCGCCGATCGCCGGGCCAAGCCCCCGGAAGATCGCCTCGCCGATCAGGAAATGACCGATATTCAACTCGCGCACCTGCGGAAACGCCGCCACGGGACCGACCGTTTCGAAGGTCAGACCGTGGCCGGCATGGACCTCCAGCCCCAGTCCGTCGGCATAGGCCGCCATGTCGCGCAGCCGTTCCAGTTCGGCGTCGCGCTCGTCGATGCGCCCTTCGGCATGCAGGTCGCAATAGGCGCCGGTGTGCAGTTCCACCACCGCCGCACCGATCCGGGCGGCGGCCTCGATCTGCACCGGGTCGGCGGCCACGAAGATCGACACCCGGCACCCCGCTTCACGAAGCGGGGCAATGAAATGCGCAAGCCGGTTCTCGTCCTTGGCAACCTCGAGCCCGCCCTCGGTCGTCCGCTCTTCGCGCTTTTCGGGCACAAGGCAGACCGCATGCGGGCGGTGGCGCAGCGCGATCGCCTGCATCTCGTCGGTGGCGGCCATCTCGAAGTTGAGCGGGACCGTCAGCGCCTCGATCAACCTTTCGATATCGGCATCCGAAATATGCCGCCGGTCCTCGCGCAGATGGGCGGTGATCCCGTCGGCGCCCGCCTCCTCGGCCAGCCTCGCCGCCCGGATCGGGTCGGGATAGGCCGAGCCGCGCGCGTTCCGCACGGTCGCCACGTGGTCGATGTTGACACCCAGCCGCAGATGCGTCCCGTCCGCCATAATATCCCCCTTGCCCGCCCCTCAGGGCCGGTCATCGGCCTGCATCGCCTTGCGGCGCAATTCGGCCAGTTTCTGTTTCAGCCGCCCGCGGCGGCGGTTCTGATAGGCCGTGATCAGCGGAACGCTGAGATAGTAGGCCACTAGCCCCGCCGCGATCCCGGGAACGATGCCGCCGATCAGGTAGGGCAGGAACACCTCGTTGTAAAATTGCGAGAGCTTGGCCCAGTTCGCCTCGGCATTGCTGAAGATCGCAAGCAGGTTGTCCTTCAGATCCGCACCGGCCCCCGCGAACTTGCCCACCAGGGTTCTGTGGGTGGTCTCGTCGAACTCGGTTCCCAGCAGGAAATGGCCGGTCTCGAGCGACACCACGGCGATCGGCACATAGGTCAGCGGATTGCCGAAGAAGGTGGCCAGAAGGGAGGCGAGGATGTTGCCGCGCATCGTCTTGGCCAGCAGCGCGGCAAGGATGAAGTGCAGGCCGAAGAACGGCGTGAAGGACACGAAGACGCCGGCAAAGATGCCGCGCGCGATCCTGTGCGGCGGATCGGGCAGCCGCCGCAGCCGGTGACTGACGTAATAGAATGCCCGCCCCCATCCGCCGCGCGGATAGACGCTGTCCAGCATCACCTGCCCGAACCTTCGCTTGTCGCGGCGCTTGAACACCAAGCCGGTCGTCCTCGTGTCTGGGACGCGCCCTACTCGGCGCGCGCGGGGTCTCGATAGCGTTCGATCTCGGCCACGTCGCTTTCCGCCTCAAGGGCGGTCATCACGGTATGCAGATGCTCGACATCACGCAGGTCCACCTGAATCAGCAAACGGTAAAAATCCGGCTTCTTGTCCAGGAATTCCATGTCGGAAATGTTGGCCTTCTGCTCGCCGATCAAGGTGCAGATGCGCCCCAGCACCCCCGCGTCGTTGCGGATGGTCAGATACAACCCCACGCTGTGCACCGCCGGGTGCTTGCCCGAATGCCAGTGCAGATCGACCCACCGGTCCGGCTGATCCTCGAACTTTTCCAGAACGGGGCAGTCGATGGCATGCACCACCACGCCGCGCCCGCGCCAGGTGATGCCGACGATGCGCTCGCCGGGGACCGGCTGGCAGCAGGGCGCTCGGGCGAAGGTTTCGTCCGGCGACAGGCCCACCACCGCCCGGCTGGCGTCGATCTCGTCGCCGCCCGAGGTGGCAAGCTCGGGATAAAGCGCCTCGACCACGTCCTGCGCGCGCAATTCGGCGCTGCCGAGGCGGGCCAGCAATTCGGCCGCGCCATGCAGGCCGAAGCTGCGCGCCGCTGTCCTAAGCGCCTTGTCGGTGGATCTCTTGCCGACATGCTCGAAGGCCACGCGGGCCAGTTCGCGGCCCAGCTTGATATAGCGTTCGCGGTCCTCTTCCCGCAGCGACTTGCGGATCGCGGCCTTGGCGCGGCCGGTCACCACGATATCGATCCAGGTGGCCTGCGGGCGCTGGCCCTCGGCGGTGATGATCTCGACCGACTGGCCGTTCTTGAGGCGTGTCCACAGCGGCACGCGGATGCCGTCGACCTTGGCGCCCACGCAGCTGTCGCCGATTCGGGTATGGATCGAATAGGCATAGTCCAGCGGCGTGGCGCCCCGGGGCAGCTTGACCACGTCGCCCTTGGGGGTAAAGCAGAAGACCTGGTCGGAATACATCTCGAGCTTGACGTGCTCAAGGAACTCGTCGTGATCCTCGGCGTTCTCGAAGCGCTCGGTCAGCGAGGCAATCCATTTCGCCGGGTCGACGGCAAAGGGGTTCTCGGCCCGCACCCCGTCGCGATAGGACCAGTGCGCGGCCACTCCCGCCTCGGCGACCTCGTGCATCTGGCGGGTGCGGATCTGCACCTCGACCCGCTTGCCGTCGCGGCCTGAAACCGTGGTCTGGATCGAACGATAGCCGTTCGACTTGGGCTGGCTGATATAGTCCTTGAACCGGCCCGGCACCGCGCGCCAGCGTTGGTGGATCGCGCCCAGCACCCGGTAGCAATCGCCCTCGGTCTCGGTGATGACGCGAAAGCCGTAGATGTCCGAGAGGCGCGAGAAACCCAGTTCCTTCTCTTCCATCTTGCGCCAGATCGAATAGGGCTTCTTGGCGCGGCCGAAGACATCGGCCTCGATCCCCTCGCGCTCCAGCTCCTTGCGGATGTCCTGGGTGATCTTCTGGATCACGTCGCCCGATTCGCGCTGCAGCGTGATGAAGCGGCGCATGATCGAGTTGCGCGCCTCGGGGTTCAGCACGCGGAACGCCAGGTCCTCCAGTTCCTCGCGCATCCACTGCATGCCCATCCGGCCCGCGAGCGGCGCGAAGATGTCCATCGTCTCGTGGCTTTTCCGGACCTGCTTGTCATGCGGCAGCGACTTGATCGTGCGCATGTTGTGCAACCGGTCGGCCAGCTTGACCAGGATCACCCGCAGGTCCTTGGACATCGCCATGAACAGCTTGCGGAAGTTCTCGGCCTGCTTGGTCTCGGACGAGGACAGCTGCAGGTTTGTCAGCTTGGTCACCCCGTCCACCAGTTCCGCGACCTCGTGGCCGAACAGCCGCTCGACCTCGGAAAAGGTGGATTTCGTGTCCTCGATCGTGTCGTGCAGCAGCGCGGTGATGATGGTCGCATCGTCCAGCCGCTGTTCGGTCAGGATCGCGGCGACAGAGACCGGATGGGTAAAGTACTCCTCGCCCGACCGGCGCAATTGCCCGGCATGCATCTCGCGCCCGTAGGCATAGGCACGCCGGATCAGGTCTGCATCTGTCCTGGGGTTATAGTTGCGGACCAGCGAGATCAGGTCTTCGACGTCGATCATCCGGCCGCAAGCCTATGGGGGGCGCGCTCGGGGCGCGCGCCCGGGGGTTACTTCTGCGCCTGCGCTTCCATCAGGGCGCGCAGCAGCTTTTCTTCCGACATGTCGTCGTCGACCGGGCGATCCGCCTCTCCAGCGCCGCCCCCCATCAGCAGCGCCATGGAATCCTCTTCGGGCTCGTCGACCTCGATCTGGGTCTGGTTCGCCTCGATCATCCGCTCGCGCAGGTCGTCGGCGGACTGGGTCTCTTCGGCGATTTCGCGCAGCGCGACGACGGGGTTCTTGTCGTTGTCGCGGTCGATGGTCAGCGCCCCGCCCGCGGCGATCTCGCGCGCCCGATGCGAAGCGAGCAGAACCAGCTCGAACCGGTTCGGAACCTTGTCAACGCAATCTTCTACCGTCACGCGGGCCATGGCGCACTCCGATCCTTGGGAGGTTGAAACCCCTCTCTATTGGGTCTCAAAGGTCTTGACAAGGGCGGAAAGCCCCGCCCACGGACCAGAAACCGGCGAAATCCCGACCTTTTCCGCCTCAGGCAGCGCGGCCAGCATCTCGGCCACCGTCAGGCCGAGAATCGGGTGGCGCCAGTCGGGCGCGATATCGGCCAGCGGCACAAGCACGAAGGCACGGTCCTGAATCCGCGGATGAGGCAGGATCAACCGGTCGGGCGCCTCGCGGGCCTGCGCTTCGGCGGGCAGCGTGCGCCATAGGGTCTGGGTCGTGGCATCTGGCAGAACGAGATCGCCCATGGCGAGCAGATCCAGATCGAGCGTGCGCGCCGCCCAACGCGTACCACGATCACGGCCAAAGACCGCCTCGACCGCGTGCAGCCGCGCCAGAACCGCGTCCGGCGAAAGCTCGGTCTCGATCTCGGCGGCCGCATTCACGAAATCGGGACCGGCGCCCGGGGGCCAGCATGGTGTGCTATAAAAACGGCTTATCTGCGTCACGCGAAGTGATTCGCAATCGAGCGCCGCCAGCGCCGCCGCCAGCGTTCCGGACAGGCCCGCCTCACCGACCGCGACATTTGTTCCCAAGGCAACTTGTCCTTTTGGAGTAGTTTTTGCATAATTTCTCGGTTGCGGCATCCGACTCTATCCTTAGATTTTGGGCGGTGTCCCGCAGCACTTTGTATTTCAGTGCGCATTGTTCCAACCACTCACGATCTTCCCAGCCGCGGGCACATCGGAAAAGGAGCCCGAATGTTTTACAGAGATGAGCGCCTGGCGCTTTTCATCGACGGCTCGAACCTCTACGCGGCCGCCAAGGCGCTCGAGTTCGACATCGACTACAAGCTTCTCCGGCAGGAATTCATGCGCCGTGGCAAGCTGTTGCGCGCATTTTACTACACTGCCCTTCTCGACAACGACGACTACTCGCCGATCCGTCCCCTCGTCGACTGGCTGAACTACAACGGCTTCACCATGGTGACGAAGCCCGCGAAGGAGTACACCGACAGCCAGGGTCGGCGGAAGGTCAAGGGCAACATGGACATCGAGCTGGCGGTGGATGCCATGGAACTGGCGCCGCGGGTCGATCACATCGTGTTGTTCTCGGGCGATGGCGACTTCAAGCCGCTGGTCGAGAGCCTGCAGCGTCAGGGCGTGCGCGTGTCGGTCGTGTCCACGATCCGCAGCCAGCCGCCGATGATCGCCGACGAGTTGCGCCGCCAGGCCGACAACTTCATCGAGCTCGACGAGTTGAAGGAAGTGATCGGCCGCCCCCCGCGCGAGCCGCGCCACGTGGCCGAGCGCGCCGAGGTGCCGCAGAACGGATGAGCGGACGGGCCGGGAACCCCGCCGGCCCGTCCTTGAAAGCCAGGCCACAGGCCGCATTTGATGCCTGATGCCTGGCTTCGATCTCATCGCACAATCCGTCACGCTCTTCGCCGCCGCCTTCGGCGCGGCCACCGTGCTGCCGTTCCAGTCCGAAGTTGTCTTCGTCGCCCTGCAACTTGCTGGCGATATCGGCACAGGCTGGCTGATCGTCGTAGCCAGCACAGGCAACGTGCTGGGCGCGGTGGTGAACTATGTGCTCGGCCGCTGGGTCGAGCATTTCCGCGGACGCCGCTGGTTTCCAGCCTCCGCCCGGCAACTGGACCGGGCACAGGCCTGGTATGCGCGCTGGGGCGTCTGGACACTCTTGCTGAGCTGGGCGCCTCTGGGCGACGGCTTTACCGTGGTCGCGGGGATGATGCGCACGCCGGTCTGGATATTCCTCGCGCTGGTCACCATTGCCAAGACCGGGCGATATGCCGCGCTTGCCTGGGCCACGGCGGCGGCCGCCGGCTAGGCCGCGGGGCTGGACGACAAAGGCCCGTGGGTTTACCTCTTGGACGAACAGGAGAGACGCCATGACCAAGCCCCCGCTGACCCTTTACCTCGCCGCGCCGCGCGGATTCTGCGCCGGTGTCGACCGGGCGATCAAGATCGTCGAGATGGCGCTGGAGAAATGGGGCCCGCCCGTCTACGTCCGCCACGAGATCGTGCACAACAGGTTCGTCGTCGACGGGCTGCGCGACAAGGGCGCCGTCTTCGTCGAGGATCTGGACGAGTGCCCGCTCGACCGCCCCGTGATCTTTTCCGCCCACGGCGTGCCGAAATCGGTGCCCGAAGAGGCCGCGCGGCGCGAGATGATCTATGTCGACGCCACCTGTCCGCTGGTCAGCAAGGTGCATCTGGAAGCGGCCCGCCACCACGAGAACGGCAAGCAGATCGTGATGATCGGCCATCGCGGCCACCCCGAGACGATCGGCACCATGGGCCAGCTGCCCGAGGGCGAGGTTCTGCTGATCGAGACCGCCGACGAGGTTGCGGATCTGACCGTGCGCGATCCCGACCAACTGGCCTACATCACCCAGACCACCCTGTCGATCGACGACACCGCGGGCGTGGTCCGGGCGCTTGAGGCGCGGTTCCCGAATATCGAGGGGCCGCACAAGGAAGACATCTGCTACGCCACCACCAACCGCCAGGGCGCGGTCAAGGCGCTGGCGCCCAAGGTGCAGGCGATCCTGGTGATCGGCGCGCCGAACTCGTCGAACTCGCGCCGGCTGGTCGAGGTGGGGGCGGCCGCGGGCTGCGACTATTCCCAACTGATCCAGCGCGCCGCCGATATCGACTGGCGCGCGCTCGAGGGCGTGTCGGCGGTTGGCCTGACCGCGGGCGCCTCGGCCCCCGACGTGCTGGTCGATGAGGTGGTGCAGGCGTTCCGTGACCGGTTCGACCTGACGGTCGAACCGGTGGTGACCGCCACCGAGAAGATCGAGTTCCGCCTGCCCCGCATCGTGCGTGAACCGGCCTGAGGCACCTGACGATGCCCGGCACGATCCGGGCACATCCCCAGACGATCCGGAGTTTCGATGAAAGAGGTGCCGACTTCCGCCCTGATCCTGGGCCTTGCCGGGCTGATCCCGTTCCTCTGGGGGGCGGGGACAGTGGTCTTTCCCGGGCTCTCCGAATTCGGAGCGGCCAATCTCGGCCCGCGCTTCATCGGCATCTACGTGCTGAATTTCTACGGCACGATCATCCTGGCCTTCATGTCGGGCGTGCTCTGGGGCTTTGCGACCAAGGCCGAGGGCGCGCGGGCCGGGATCGGGTATGCGCTGTCGGTGATTCCGGCGCTCTGGGCCTTCTTCATGGTGGGGGGCGGCGCTGAAAGCTCGGTGATCGCGCTGATCGCGGGTTATGCGGGGCTGCTTTTGCTGGATGCGTTCTACTGGCAGGTCAACCTCGCGCCCCGCTGGTGGATGCGGCTGAGGATCCCGCTGACCGCCGTGGTGGTGGCCTGCCTCGCCGTGTCGCTGCCGTGACGGCGCCGGACGCGCAGACGTTGGCCGTCTACGCGGCGCGGGCGCGGGACTATTCCGAACTGCACCACGGGCCCGACACCGCGCGGCGGCTTGCGGCCTTCATTTCGGCGCTGCCCCCGGGGGGAGCGGCGCTCGACCTTGGATGCGGGCCGGGCTGGGCCGCTGCGGCCATGCGCGCGGCCGGGCTGAACGTCACCGCCGTGGACGCGAGCCCCGAGATGGCGCAGGTGGCGCGCGACCGCCATGGGATCGAGGTCGTGGTCGCGCCTTTCACTGCACTGGACGCCGAAGGTGCGCTTGACGGGATCTGGGCGCATTTCAGCCTGCTTCACGCGCCTCGCGCAGCGCTGCCCGGCCACCTTGCCGCGATCCGCCGCGCGCTGCGGCCCGGCGGGCGGCTGGCACTGGCGCTGAAGCTGGGCGAGGGCGAGGGGCGCGACCGGCTGGGGCGGCTTTATACCTATGTCGGGCGCGGGGAACTGACCGGACTCGTCACCGCCGCGGGATTCGCCATCGAGGCCGAGGAAGTGGCGGCCACGATGGGCTTTGACGGCACCGAGTGCGAAAGCGTCTTCCTGACCGCCCGGCGCGATTGACGCCCCTTGGCGGGCCCCCTAAACCTGCGCGTCCGAGCAGCGGAGGGAACATGCCAGAGCTTTACGCCTATACCGATGGGGCCTGCAGCGGGAACCCCGGGCCGGGTGGCTGGGGTGTGCTGCTGCAGGCCAAGGACGGCGAGCGCGTGGTCAAGGAGCGCGAGTTGAAGGGCGGCGAGGCTGCGACCACCAACAACAGGATGGAACTGCTGGCCGCGATCAACGCGCTGGAAAGCCTGACGCGGCCATCGAAGATCACCATCGTCACCGACAGCGCCTATGTGAAGAACGGCGTGACCGGCTGGATCCACGGCTGGAAGCGGAACGGCTGGAAGACCGCCGACAAGAAGCCTGTGAAGAATGTCGAGCTGTGGCAGCGGCTGGAGGCAGCGCAGGCCAGCCACGAGGTGCGCTGGGAGTGGGTCAAGGGCCATGCCGGCCACCCCGAGAACGAGCGGGCCGACGAACTGGCGCGCGCGGGCATGGCGCCGTTCAAGCGGTAGTTCGGGTTCCTGCGGCAGCAGCCGGGGCTTTCACCGGCAAGACGCTCAGAAGCGATCTTCCCCGTGCTCGACATCGGCCGACATGCAAAGCCGGCCGTCCGGACCCCGGATCCAGAGCCGGTTGCCCGACCGGCAGATCGTCGCCGTCTCGTGATCCAGCAGCGCGGAATACGCACGAAAGCCGAACTGGCGCAGCGGCCCGCGCGCCGTGGCCCGCAGCATGAGAAGCTGCGCCAGCAGCGGCCCGTGGACGACAAGCCCGCCATAGCCCTCGACGTCCATGGCATAGTCGCGGTCGTAATGGATGCGGTGGCCGTTGAAGGTGAGCGCCGAATACCGGAACAGCAGCGTCGGTGAGAATACCGCCGCGATCTCGTCCTCGGCATCCGCGGGGGCGATGGGCGGCGCGGGCCTTGGTGCGTCGGGGCGCGGGTCCTCGCGGTAGACAAGATCCTGCCGTTCGCTGACGCGCAGGACGCCCGCCTGCACGATGTCATGGCGCAGCGTGACGAAGGCAAGCGGCCCGGTCCGGCCCTGCTTGCGCGTCACCGCCTCGACGGTCGTGGTCTTTTCGGCGGGGATTCCGGCGCGAAGCGTGCCGTAGAAGGTGAGGTGTCCGCCAGCCCACATCCGCCGCGGCAGGCCCAGATCCGGGATGAACCCGCCGACCGCCGGATGGCCGTCGCGGCCCAGCTCGGCGGGCGGGCGCGCCTCCCAGAAATAGACCTGATGGAAGAAGGGCAGCAGCACGCTACGCTCCCCCGGCGGCGGCCCGTCGAGTGCCAGCGCGGCATGCAGCGCGGCGGCCCGGACCGGGTCCATCGCGTCGCGTAGGGTTTGCGTTCTGCCCACGGCCTCGTGCATGGGCGCGACGCTAGCCGCAGCAAAAGAAAGGTGCAACGCGCATCGCAGCGCAGCCAGTCGAGCGTGCCCGCCAGCCGCGCCTAGCGCCCGATCTGGGCCTTCAACGCGGCCATCAACTCCGCCAGCAACTTCAGCCCGACCTCGTTGGTCAGACGGCCGGCATCGTCGAACTGCTGGCTGGCATTGCCGACCAGAACCTCGGGCCCCTGCAGCAGGCGCGGGCGAAAGGCGACCATGCAATGGCGCAGCGCGAACTGCGTGCGCGGCCCGCCTGCGGCCCCCGCGGCTGCCGACAGGATCGCCACCGGCTTGTCGGCCCAGGGGGCGCCCTTGGTCCGGCTGACCCAGTCGAGCGCGTTCTTGAGAACACCCGAGATCGACTTGTTGTATTCCGGCCCCGAGATCACCACCGCATCAGCCGCGGCGATCTGGTCGGCGAGCCGCTGAACGGGGGCGGGGATGCCGTCGCGCACCTCGATATCGCCGTCATAGAGCGGCAGCCGCAGGTCGGCCTCGGCGAACTCGGCCGGGTCGAAGATCCGCGCCGCTTCGCGCATCAGCATCGTGTTGAACGAGCCCCGCCTCAGCGATCCGGAAATCCCCAGAAGCCTGTGTTCAGCCATGCCCATCCTCCATCCGGTGTCGCCCCATAGCTAAGGCGCGGCTGGCGATGTGCAAGCGCCTTGCCCCCGCCCGGCGTCTGGCGCAGGGTGCCGCGCGACAGGCGATGGAGGACAAAGCATGGCACGGCATGGCGGGCGCATCCTGGCGGACCAGTTGGCGGTCCAGGGGGTCAAGCGGGTCTTCTCGGTGCCGGGCGAGAGCTTTCTCGCCGCACTGGACGGGTTGTATGACGCGGGCATCCCGAACATCGTCTGCCGGCAGGAAGGCGGCGCGGCGATGATGGCCGAGGCGCATGGCAAGATGACCGGCACGCCCGGCGTACTGTTCGTCACCCGCGGGCCGGGGGCGACCAATGCGGCCAGTGGCCTGCACGTGGCACGGCAGGATTCGACCCCGATGGTCGTTTTCGTCGGCCAGATCGCGCGGGGCGACCGTGACCGCGAGGCGTTCCAGGAAGTCGATTACCGCCGCTTTTTCGGTCCGCTTGTGAAGTGGGCCGCCGAAGTCGACCAGACAGAGCGGTTGCCGGAATACATCTCGCATGCATTCCACGTCGCGACGTCGGGGCGCCCCGGCCCGGTGGTCCTGGCCCTGCCCGAGGACATGTTGAGCGCCGAGGCGGACGTGCCAGACCTGGCCCCGCCCGCCCGCCTTGCGCCCGTGGCCAGCCCGGCGCAGGTGGCCGCCATCACCGACGCCCTGAGCCACGCCCGGCGCCCGCTGGTGGTGGTCGGCGGACCGCACTGGTCGCGCGAGGCCGCGGCCCATCTGGCCAGCTTCGCCGAAGCCTTCGACCTGCCCGTGGCCGCCACCTTCCGCCGGCAGGACCACATGGACAACCGCCATTCGCATTACGCGGGCGATCTGGGTGTGGGGATGAACCCGAAACTCGGGACGCGGCTGGCCGAGGCAGACCTTGTGCTGGCGCTGGGCACGCGGCTGGGCGACACGGCGACCAACGGATATACCCTGCTCGACCCGGCAAGGCCGGGACCGCGCATCGTCCATGTCCATCCCGACCCGGACGAGCTTGGCCGGGTGTGGCGACCCGATCCAGGCATCGCGCTGCCCGCCCCCGCCATGGTCGCCGCACTTGCACGCCTGACCGGCCAGCCCGGCCCCTGGGCCGAATGGACGGCCGCCGCGCGGCGCGACTACGACGCCTGGACCACGCCCCGGGAAACCCCTGGCGCAGTGAAGATGGAACAGGTGATCGCCTGGCTCTCGGACCACCTGCCCGAGGACGCGATCGTGACCAACGGGGCGGGCAACTACGCGGCCTTCCTGCACCGCTACTTTGCATTCAAGGGCTACGGAACGCAGCTTGCACCGACCTCGGGATCCATGGGCTACGGCTTTCCGGCAGCGATCTCGGCAAAGCTGGAACATCCCGGCCGGCCGGTGATCTGCCTTGCCGGCGACGGCTGTTTCCAGATGACGCTGAACGAGATGTCGACCGCGGTGCAGCACGGGGCGAACATGGTGGTGATCGTGGCGAATAACGGGCGCTACGGGACGATCCGCATGCACCAGGAGCGGACCTATCCCGGCCGGGTCAGTGGCACCGATCTGGCCAACCCGGACTATCCGGCGCTGGCGCGGGCCTATGGCGGCGACGGGGTGGTGGTGGCGGACCAGTCCGAGTTTCCGGCGGCGATGGACCGCGCGCTGGCCGCAGACGTTCCCTTCGTCGTGGAACTGCGGCTGGACCCCGAGGCGCTGGCGACCAGCTTCACGCTGAGCGAGGCACGCGCGATGGGCAGGGCGCGCTGAGGCAGCAGGGCCCGGGCCCGCCTCAGACCGGCTCGGGCACCGCGCCCGCCAGCGCCATGTCCAGCGCCGCCGCACAATGGATCTGCGTCGTGTCGAAGACCGGCACGGGCACGTTGCCCGCGTTCAGCAGCATGCCCACCTCGGTACAGCCGAGGATCAGGCAATCCGCCCCCCGCTTGGCCAGCCGGATCGCGATCGCCTCATAGGCCGCGCGACTTTCATCGCGGACCACGTCACGGCAAAGCTCGTCATAGATGATCCGGTGGGTCTCGATCCGATCCTCGGGACCGGGCAGCATCGGTGCCAGCCCCGCCGCGCGCAGCCGGTCGGTGTAGAATGTCTGCTCCATCGTGTAGGCGGTGGCCATCAGACCGGGCTTTGCCAGACCCGCCGCGCGGATCGCGGCCGCCGTCGCGTCGGCGATGTGCAGGAACGGAATCCGCACGCCCGCCATCATCGGCTCGGCCAGCTTGTGCATGGTGTTGGTGGCGAGGATCAGCAGGTCCGCCCCCCCGGCCTCCAGCGCGCGGGCCTCACGGTTCAAGAGCCGGCCGGCCGCCGCCCAGTCGCCCGCCGCCTGCATCTCTTCGACCAGGGCGAAATCGAGCGAGCGGATCAGAAGTTCCGCCGAGTGAAGACCGCCCAGCCGGTCGCGGGCACCGCGGTTCAGCGCCTCGTAATACAGTGCGGTGGAAGCGGCGGACATGCCGCCGAGGATGCCGATGGTCTTCACTTGGGTCGCTCCTCTGTCGCCCGGGTGATGGGCCAGCGCCCGGCCTGATGCAAGGCGACAAAGGGAAACGGGCGGCCGATCGGCCGCCCTTCGCCGCCTACTCGGCGGGCACCGGTGCGGACCCGCGCGCCCGGCCGAAATGGCGCCGGTTCAGGTGGAAGGTGAACCAGACCATAACGATCTGGATCACCACGGCCAGCGCCGAGATCGCCCAGTAGCCGACCGAGAACTTGACCACCAACCCCGAGGCCACCAGCCCGGCGTTCAGCCAGAACTGCAGCATGACCGACAGCGCGACGCCCGGGCAGATCAGGGCATAGGCGCCCGCCGAATCGCCCGCGCCGAAGATATAGGCGCGCCAATAGCCCTGGCGGTTCAGCACGAGAAACCCCAGGAGCAGGAACACGACCTGCACCGCCATCAGACGCGACAGGAACACCAGCGTCTCGACCGCCGAAACCTCGGCGCCGAAGGTGTGGGTCATTCCGTGTTCCTGGCGCAGGAAGGTGATGCCAAGCACCGTCATGATCGGGATCACCACCATCAGCGTCGGCCCCGATTCCCGCGCGGTGCCGTAATGCAGCATCGAGTTGAACCCGGTGATCGCCGCGACCACGGCATAAAGGATCGCCGCCACCCCGAAGAAGGTGGACCCGATCAGGCTGATGCCCGCGGTCAGGGGCACCGTGCTCATCGCAGCCGGCGCGGCAAAGCCCACGGCCACCATCGACAGCGCGAAGGCCGGCAGGAGCTGGGCAAAGGAGTTGTGCGCGGTCACGTCGAACACACCACCGCGGGTCAGCACGCGGCCGAAGAAATGGCCAAGCTGGCGGAACGCCAGGACCCCGATCAGCCCGAACGCGATCAGCGCCATGGGGAACAGGTATTCTACCACACTCCACAATCCCGGCACGAAGGCCATGCCCAGCACGAAGCCCACGTTCACACTCATCGCCAGTGCCAGCGGCATCGCCAGAAGCTGCGTTTCGGCATTTGTGCTGGTCAGGTCATGCCAGGCGGGCGTGCCCTTGAGGCGGCGGTACTGGGCGATGTTCCAGACCAGCAGGCGGATGTTGTGGAACGCCAGAACGGCGATGCCGAAATAGGCGACCGCGATCATCCCCTGCATCACCGGACCGCCAGAGGCGAAGGCCTGGGCGACATCCTCGAACACCGGCACCGGCTGGCCGGGGTGGGGCACCCAGAAGAACAGATACATGAAGAAGGTGACCGCAAGCCCCCCCGCGCCCAGCGAAGCGAGGAAATAGAGAGGAGAGTAGCGGTCGGCAGGGCGCGTGGCCGGGATGGTCATGGGGGCTCCATTTCACATTCAATCTTCAGAATGTGTTTTAAATAGATATCCATAATATTGCAAATGGGTTTCCCTGCCGAATAGCCGCGCCATCGTTAACCAACGGTTAACCATGCTCTGGCCCGATGGCGTGATGAACCGGCCGGTCCTTGTCCTGCTCGCCCTGACGCTCGCCGCCTGTGACTCGCCAAGCCCTGATTTCGGCGGGCTTCCGGGCACGCGGGTGACGGTGGACGGATCGACCTTCGCGGTCCGCCGCAAGGGCAACACCGCACAGGCGATCCGGCTGAACCGGGAATGGCGCGCGGGTGTGATGGCACGCGGCTTCATCGCGATCGAACAGGCGACCGGATGCGAGGTCCGCCCCGGAACCCTGTCCGGCGATCCGGCGGTGATCTACGCCAGGATCACCTGCGCGGAACCCTGACGCGGCCGGAAACACAGGCCGATCCGCTTTTCCATGAACATGTTCGACGGGATGTCCGGATAACCGCCGAAGGGGCCGCAGTCGACAAACCCCATCGCACGGTACAGCCGCACCGCGGCCTCCAGCGCCTCTCCGGTCTCCAGCCGCAAGAGGCCAAGCCCGATGTCGCGGGCGGCCGCCTCAAGCTCCTCCATCAGCGCCCGGCCAATGCCCCGGCCGCGCTGGCCCGCGTCGACGTACAGCCGCTTGACCTCGCCATAGCCGCCCTGGTCGACCAGGGCGACGCAGCCTGCAGGCACGCCGTCATGCCGGGCCACCAGGAACTGCGTCGACTTGTTGGCCAGTTCCTCGGCCGAAAAGCTGAAACATTCCTCGGGCGGATAGACGGCAAGCAGGGCCGCCTGGCTGGCGTCGACCAAGGCCCGACCGTCTTCGGACAGGACCGACTCGGTGCCGATTGTGACAGCCATCGGAATTTCCCCTTCGCAACTCGCGCCGGGTATTCGCCAGCCCGGCGCCCGTCGTCAAGTGCGACCCGGCGTCTTCCGGCGGACGGTGCCCGACCGAGGAGCGCAAGGACAATATCTTGTGGAAAACCGCCGATGCAAATCCATATGATGGGGTCACCACTTGACTCGACGAGCGCCCCGCCAAAGGATCAGGGGACCATTCGGGAATCAGGACAGGACGCTTGCCTTGCGCTTCAACCGGCTCAGGCTCAACGGCTTCAAGAGCTTCGTCGACCCTACGGATCTGGTGGTCGCCGAGGGGCTGACGGGCGTGGTGGGCCCGAACGGCTGCGGCAAGTCGAACCTTCTGGAAGCCTTGCGCTGGGTGATGGGCGAGAACCGGCCCACAGCGATGCGGGGCGGCGGGATGGAGGATGTGATCTTTGCGGGTGCCGCAACGCGCCCCGCCCGGAACTTTGCCGAGGTCAGCCTGCTGATCGACAATTCCGACCGGCTGGCGCCTGCGGAGTTCAACGATTCGGATATCCTGGAGGTGGTCCGCCGGATCACCCGCGATGCGGGCAGCGCCTACAAGATCGGCGGCAAGGACGTGCGGGCGCGCGACGTGCAGATGCTGTTCGCCGACGCCTCGACCGGCGCACATTCGCCCGCGCTGGTCCGGCAGGGCCAGATTTCCGAACTGATCAACGCCAAGCCCAGCAATCGCCGCCGCATCCTCGAAGAGGCCGCAGGCATCTCGGGGCTGTACCAGCGCCGCCACGAGGCCGAACTGAAGCTGAACGGCGCCGAGCAGAACCTGTCGCGGGTCGATGACGTGCTGGACCAACTCGCCCAGCAGCTGGCCCAGCTTGCCCGGCAGGCGAAACAGGCCGCGCGCTACCGCGAGATCGCCGCGGAACTGCGCCGGTCCGAGGGGCTGCTGCTGTACCGCCGCTGGCAGGAAGCCGACACCGCCCGCACCACGACCGAGGCACTGCTGAGCGAGCGCACCCGCGCCGCCGCCGTCGCCGAGGCCGCCGCGCGCAGTTCCGGCAAGGCCCGCGACGAGGCCGAGGCCGCCCTGCCGCCCTTGCGCGAGGAAGAGGCCATCGCCGCGGCGATCCTGCAACGGCTGGGGGTGCAACGCGATGCGCTGACCCAGGAAGAAGGCCGCGCCCGCAGCGCGATCGAGACGCTGACAGGCCGGATCGTGCAGCTTGGCCGCGACATCGAGCGCGAGGCGGGGCTGAACCGCGACGCGGGCGACACCATCGCCCGGCTCGAGGCCGAACAGGCTGAACTGGAAACCGCCCATGACGGGCACGAGGCTGCGCTGGCGGCTGCCGCCGAGGCCGCGCACGAGGCGGCGGCGGTGCTGCGCGACCGCGAGGAGGTTCTGAGCCAGAAGACCGAGGACATGGCCCGCCTGTCCGCCCGCCACCAGTCCGCCCAGCGGCTGCGCGAGGACACGGCCCGGACAGCGCTGCGCAACGAGGACGAAGCCCTGCGGGCCCGCGCCACCGTCGACGAGGCCCGTGCCGCGCTTGATGCCGCGCACGAGGCGGTCGAGGCGGCGACCGCGCGGCAGGAGGACGCCGCCGAGGCCGCGGAAGCTGCCGAGGCCGCGCTGATCGCCGCCGACGAGGCGCGCGGCGCCGCCCAGGCGCACGAGGCCGAGGCCCGTGCCGAGAAATCCGAGGCCGAGGGCGAGGCCGGGGCGCTGCGGGCCGAGGTGGCGGCACTGTCTCGGCTCGTCGAGCGCGACACCGCCGATGGGGGTCAGGTGCTGGACCTTCTGGCCGTCGACAAGGGGTACGAAAAGGCGCTGGGCGCGGCACTTGCCGACGATCTGCGCGCCCCCGAGGCCCGGGGCGACACCCCCTCGGGCTGGGCCTCGCTGCCCCCCTATGACCTGCCGCAGCCGCTGCCCGGGGGCGCCGCGCCGCTGGCGGACCACGTGTCGGTTCCGGCGGTGCTTTTGCGCCGGATCGGCCAGATCGGGTTGGTGCCGGACCGCGAGACGGGATTGCGTCTGCAGCCTGCGTTGCAGCCCGGCCAGCGGCTGGTCAGCGCCGCGGGCGACCTGTGGCGCTGGGACGGTTTCCGCGCCGGTGCCGAGGACGCGCCCAGCGCCGCGGCGCTGCGCCTGCAACAGCTGAACCGGCTGGTGGAACTGAAACGCGATCTGGACGAGGCCACCGCCCGCGCCGATGGCGCCGCCCGCGCCCACGAGGTTCTGGCGCAGGATCTGGCTGCGGCGACAGAGGCCGACCGTGCCGCCCGCGAAGCGCGCCGCGCCGCCGACCGCGACATGGCCGAGGCGGGGCGAACCCTGTCCCGCGCCGAGGGCGAGCGCGACATCGCGGCCAGCAAGCTTGAATCGGCCCGGATGGCGGTTGCGCGCCACGACGACGAGGCGACCACCGCCCGCGCCCGCCTGCGCGAGGCCGAGGCCGCGCTGGCAGAGCTTGGCGATCTCGACGTTGCCCGCGCCGAGGTCGAGGACGTCCGCACCACGGTCGAGGCCGCGCGGATGACGATGATCGCCCGCCGCGCCGCCCATGACGAACTGAAACGCGACGGCGAGGCCCGTGTCCGGCGGCTGGCCGAGATCACGAAAGAGGCCGCGAACTGGCGCAAGCGGCTTGAAACCGCCGAGACCCGGATCGCGGAACTGGCCGAGCGCAAGGCAGCGTCAGAGGCGGACCTGGACGAGGCCGCCGCCGCGCCCGAAGAGATCGCGGCGAAGCGCGAGGAACTCGACGCCGCCATCGCGCAGGCCGAGACACGGCGCCGGACGGCGGCGGATGCGCTGGCCGAGGCCGAGACGCTGCTGCGCGAGTCCGAGCGCGCCGCCCGAGACGCCGAGCGCGCCGCCAGCGAGGCCCGCGAGGCCCGCGCCGCCGCCGAGGCCCGCGCAGAGGCCGCGCGCGAAACCGTCGCTCATGCCACCACTCGCATCGCCGAAGAAATGGAGACCACGCCCGCGGCCCTGCTGGACATGCTGGATGCCGATCCGGACCGGATGCCCTCCGCCGAGCAGATCGAGCATGACGTCACCCGGCTGAAGCGCCAGCGCGAGGCACTGGGCGCGGTCAACCTGCGCGCCGAGGAGGACGCCAAGGCCGTGCGCGAAGAGCACGCGACCCTGGCCGCCGAAAAGCAGGATCTGGAAGAAGCAATCAAGGCGCTGCGGTCGGGCATCGCCAGCCTCAACCGCGAGGGGCGCGAGCGGCTGCTGACCGCCTTCGAGCAGGTCAATTCCAACTTCGCGATGCTGTTCACCCATCTCTTCGGCGGCGGCGAGGCGCGGTTGGTGCTGGTCGAATCCGACGATCCGCTGGAGGCCGGGCTGGAAATCATGTGCCAGCCGCCGGGCAAGAAGCTGTCGACCCTCTCGCTCTTGTCGGGGGGCGAACAGACGCTCACGGCGCTGGCGCTGATCTTTGGGGTGTTCCTGTCGAACCCTGCGCCGATCTGCGTGCTCGACGAGGTGGACGCGCCGCTGGACGATGCCAACGTGACGCGGTTCTGCGACCTCCTGGACGAGATGACCCGGCGGGCCGATACGCGTTTCCTGATCATCACCCACCACGCGATCACCATGAGCAGGATGGACCGGCTGTTCGGCGTGACCATGGCCGAGCAGGGCGTCAGCCAACTGGTATCGGTAGACCTGAAAAAGGCCGAGCAGATGGTCGCCTGAGCCCTACAGGCGGTTCAAGAGCGCCGCCGTCGGCCAGGAATCCGCTGGCATGCCCAAGCGTTCCTGTTCCTTCTGCACGGCTGCGCGGGTCTTTTCGCCAAGGATACCGTCGATTCCACCGACATCGTGGCCCCGTTCGGTCAGTTTGCCTTGCAACACCTTCATCTGCTCGCCCGACAGCCCGGGTTCGGGGTTGCGGGCATCGAAGACCGGCGCGCCTTCCAGCCGGGTGGCGAGATAGGCTGCGGTGGTGACGTAGACGAGGCTGCGGTTCCATTCGAAGAAGACGCGGAAATTGGGATAGGCAAGGAAGGCGGGGCCGCCCCGCCCCATCGGCAACAGCACCGAAGCCGCAAGGCTTCCGGGGCCAAGGCTGCCGGTCCGGGCACGAACCCCCATCCCCGCCCAGTCCGAAACGGATTTCGCATGGCCAAGCCCGGTCTCGGCCCAGGGCAGGTTGTCGGGGATCACGATTTCCTGCAGCCAGGGCTCGTTCGCCCGCCACCCGAGGTCGCGCAGCATGTTCGCCCCCGACATCAGCGCATCGACCGCCGACGTCTTGAGCCGCACATGCCCGTCCCCGTCGCCGTCGACCCCGTTCTTCAGGATGTCGGCGGGCAGCATCTGCACTTGCCCGATCTCGCCCGCCCAGGCGCCGGTCGTCGTGGCAGGGTCGAAATCGCCGCGCTCGAACAGCGTCAGCGCGGCGAAGACCTGCGGACGGAACAGCGCCGGCCGGCGGCAATCATGGGCCAACGTCACCAGCGCGTTCAGGGTGTTGAACTCCCCCTGCACCGCACCGTAATCGGTTTCCAGCGCCCAGAACGCCAGCAGCACGCCGCGCGACACGCCGAACCGCCCTTCGATCACGGTAAAGACAGAATCGTATCTGGTCGCGTTGCGACGGCCATTGTCGAGCCGGCTCTGGCTGATGAGCCGGCGCGAGAAGTCAATGAAATCACGCTGAAAAAAGCCCTGCGCGCGGTCGGCGCGGAGCACCGCGGGATCCTGGCGTACGCCCGCGAGAAAACGGTCCGCCATGACCCGGTCATGGCCAAGCGCGACCGCCTCGGCCTTGAGCCCCGCCACGAAACCCCGAAAGTCGCCCCCGCACGGCACCTCGGCGCGGGCGGCGCCGCATGGCGCCAGGCTCAGGCAAGCCGCAAGGACGGGGACAAGGCGCATGGGCGGGCTCCGAAATTGCTTTCGGCTGCGGAGCCTAGCAGTCTTCCGGCCTCTGGCAACCGGTCACGCGGCGCACAGCCTGTCGCGACCGTGGGGCGCCAGCCAATCGATCCGCGGCCCGACGGGGACGATCCGGTGCGGATTGATGGTGTCGTGACTGAAATGGTAATGGCGCACGATGTGGTCGAAATCGGTGGTCCCGGCCACGCCCGGCCATTGATACAGCTCGCGCGTGTAGGCCCAGAGGTTGGGGAAATCGACCAGCCGGTTGCGATTGCACTTGAAGTGCCCATGATAGACGGGATCGAAGCGGACAAGCGTGGTGAAGAGCCGCCAGTCGGCCTCGGTGATCCGGTCGCCCATCAGATAGCGCCGGGTGGACAGGCGGTCCTCCAGCCAGTCGAGACTGTCGAACAGGGCGGTCACGGCTTCGTCATAGGCGCCCTGCGAGGTGGCGAAGCCCGCCTTGTAGACGCCGTTGTTGACGGTGTCGTAGACGCGCGCGTTGACCTCTTCGATACCGTCTCGCAGCGCCTCGGGCCAGTAATCGTCACGGTTGCCGGTCAGACGATCGAAGGCCGAATTGAACATCCGGATGATCTCGGCCGATTCGTTCGAGACGATGGTCCCGCCCTGCCGGTCCCAGAGGACTGGCACGGTGACCCGGCCCGAGACATCGGGTTTCGCCTTCGTGTAGATGTCGCGCAGGAAGGGCAAGCCGTGCAGCCTGTTGCCGGTGGCACCGGGGAAATCGGTGGCAAAGGTCCAGCCGTCCTCCAGCATGTCCGGGTGAACAACCGAAACCGCGATGTGGTCGGTCAGCCCCTTCAGCGCGCGGAAGATCAGCGTGCGGTGCGCCCAGGGGCAGGCGAGCGAAACATAAAGGTGGTAGCGCCCGGATTCGGCCGGGAATCCGCCCTCGCCCGAGGGGCCCGGCGTGCCATCCGGGGTGATCCAGTTGCGAAAGCCTGCGGTCGAGCGGACGAACTTGCCGCCGCTTGCCTTGGTGTCATACCAGCCGGGATGCCATGTCCCGTCGATCAGTTGGCCCATGTTGTCCTCCTTTTTCGAGCAAGGACATAGGCCGGAACGTGCCGCGCGCCATCGGCCGGGCGCGCGCATGCCCCCTGCGTCAGCGCACTACTGCAGGTCGGAGAACGCCGCCTGCAGCCGGTCCACGGCCTCGGCGACGCGGGCCCGGGGCGTGGCAAGGTTGAAGCGAAGAAAGCTTTCGCCTCCCGTGCCGAAGGTCGGCCCATGGTTCGCCGCGATCCGCGCCTCCTTCTCGACCCGGGCAGTGAACTCGGCCGCGCCCATGCCCGTGCCCGCGAAATCGACCCAGGCGAGATAGGTCGCCTCCAGCGGCATCGAGGCGAGGCCGGGAATGGCGTTCACGCCCTGATCGAACAGCCGCCGGTTGCCGTCGAGATAGGCCATCAGCGCGTCGATCCAGACCGCACCCTCGGGCGAATAGGCCGCCGTCGCCATCTCGACCCCGAAGGAATTGGGCGAAATGCCCAGCGCCGCCATGCGGGCGGCAAAGCGGGCGCGCAATCCCTCGTCGGGGATGATGACGTTGCCGATATGGCTGCCGGCGATGTTGAAGCTCTTGGTGGTCGCGCTCATCATCACCAGCCGATCGCGGATGGAGGGGTCGACAAGGTCCATCACCGTGTGGCTCTCCCCCGGATAGACCAGGTCGTGGTGAATCTCGTCCGAGACCAGCACAAGATCGTGCCGTTTCGCGAAATCGGCCACGCCCTGAAGTTCCGCGCGCGTCCAGACCCGCCCGCCGGGATTGTGGGGCGAACACAGGATGACCATCCGCGCGCCGTCGGCCAGCCCGTCATAGGCGTCGAAATCCATCTCGTAGCGGCCATCGCGATTGACGAGAGGACATTCCATGACCTTCCGCCCCGCCGCGCGGATCACCCGGGCGAAGGCGTGGTAGACCGGGGTGAACAGCACCACCCCGTCGCCCGGCGCGGTGAAGGCATCCACGCACATCGCCGTGCCGTTCACCAGCCCGTGCGTGGTAAAGATCCATTCAGGCGCAACCCGCCAGCCGTGGCGGTTGTCCATCCACCAGCCGATCGCCGCCTTGTACGCACGTTCATCGCCGTAATAACCGTAGACACCGTGATCGACCATCCGCTGCACGGCGGCCCCCACGCAGGCGGGCGGGCGGAAATCCATGTCGGCCACCCACATGGCGATCCCGTCCTCGGGCGACACGCCATAGACCTCTTCCATCATGTCCCATTTGGAGCAATGGGTGCCGCGGCGGTCGATCATCTCGTCGAAGTTCATGGGGGCCTCCAGATCGTGCCGCGCGACCCTAGCGCCTGCATCCCGGGGCGCAAGCGTTCGTCGCATTGCGAAAACCCGCGGCTTGGCCTAAATCCACGATTCATGAGCATTCGACCGATCCTGATCCATCCCGATCCGCGCCTGAAGACGGTGGCCGACCCCGTGTCGGACATCACCGACGAGTTGCAGCGCCTGGCCGAGGACATGCTGGTCACCATGTACGACGCGCCGGGCATCGGCCTTGCCGCGCCGCAGGTGGGTGTTCTGTCGCGTCTTATCGTGCTGGACTGCGCCAGGGACGAGGGGGCGCGGCCGAAACCTTACGCGATGTTCAACCCCGAGGTGGTCTGGGCCTCGGCCGACAAGAACATCCACGAGGAAGGCTGCCTGTCGATCCCCGAGACCTTTGCCGAGGTGACCCGGCCGGCCGAGGTGGTGGTGCGCTGGACCGATCCGTCGGGCGACCAGAAGGAGGACCGGTTCTCGGGGCTCTGGGCGACCTGCATCCAGCACGAGATCGACCACCTCAAAGGCGTCCTGTTCATCGACTACCTGGGGCCGCTGAAGCGCCAGTTGATCACCCGCAGGATGCAGAAGCTCAAACGCGAACGGGCCCGGACCGCCTGATGGCCACGCGGCCGATCCTGCGCTGGCCGGACGCGCGGTTGAGGAAGGTCTGCGCGCCTGTGGGCGAGATCACCGGCGAGATCCGCGCGCTGGCCGGCGACATGCTGGAAACGATGTACGCCGCCCCCGGCCGGGGACTTGCAGCCCCGCAGGTGGGCGTGCTGAGACGGCTGTTCGTGATGGACGTGAACGGTCGGGCCGGGCCGCGGGCGCCGCGCATCTTCGTCGATCCGGTGATCGAGGCTTGCTCGGACGAGACGGCGATCGGGCCCGAGGGCTGCCTGTCGATCCCCGGCATCCTGGCCGACGTGGAACGGTCGGTAGAAATCGAGGTGAGCTGGCGCGATCTCGACGGGACGGCGCGGCGCGAGACGCTGGCGGGCTTTGCCGCGATCTGCGCCCAGCACGAGATCGACCATCTCGACGGAATCGTGACCTTCGACCGGGTGCGGCCCGATCTGCGCGCCGGCCTTGAAGAGGCCTTTCGCCCATGATCCGCGACATCCTGCAATGGCCCGACAGGCAGCTGTCGACGCCGGCCGCCCCGGTCGAGGCGATCACCGACGAGATCCGTCGCGTCTGGGCCGACATGATCGACACGATGGAGGCGATGCCCGGCCATGGCGTAGGCCTTGCCGCCCCCCAGATCGGGGTGATGCTGCGGCTGGCCGTGGTGGACTGCTCGCAGGAACGGGGCCGGGCGGTCCGCATGGCGAACCCCGAGGTCGTGACCGCCTCGACCGAGCTCAGCACCCATGACGAGGCCAGCCCCTGCCTGCCGGGCGTCTGGGCCGAGGTCACCCGGCCCGCCCGGGTGCGCGTGCGGTTCCTGAACGAGCACGGCGAGATCGAGGAACGCGACTTCGCGGAACTCTGGGCGACCTCGGTCCAGCACCAGATCGACCATCTTGCGGGGCGGATGTACTTCGACACCCTGTCGCGGCTGAAACGCGACCGCCTGCTGAAGAAGGCTGCCAAGCAGGGGCGCCGCTGATGCGCGTGGTGTTCATGGGCACGCCCGACTTCTCGGTCCCGGTGCTGGACGCGCTGGTGGCCGCGGGCCACGAGGTGGCATGTGTCTACTGCCAGCCTCCCCGCCCCGCCGGACGCGGCAAGAAGGACCGCCCGTCGCCCGTGCAGGCCCGGGCCGAGGCGCTAGGGCTGCCCGTCCGCCACCCGACATCACTGAGAGGCGCAGATGCGCAGGCCGAATTCGCCGCTCTGGCGGCCGATATGGCGGTGGTCGTCGCCTATGGCCTGATCCTGCCCCAGCCCGTGCTGGACGCGCCGCGTCTGGGCTGCCTCAACATCCACGCCTCGCTGTTGCCGCGCTGGCGCGGGGCGGCGCCGATCCACCGGGCGGTGATGGCGGGCGACACGGAAACCGGCATCTGCATCATGCGGATGGAGGCGGGACTGGACACCGGGCCGGTGCTGTTGCGCGAGACCATGCCGATCGGCGCAGAGGAGACCACGGGCGAGTTGCACGACCGGCTGTCGGCACTGGGCGCGCGGCTAATCGTTCAGGCGCTGGCCCGCCTGCCCGACCTGACCCCCGAGCCGCAACCCGACCAGGGCGTCACCTATGCCGCGAAGATCGACAAGGCCGAGGCGCGGGTGGACTGGACCCGCCCCGCGGCCGATGTCGCGCGCCACATCAACGGCCTGTCGCCCTTTCCGGGCGCCTGGTGCGCGGCGGGCGGCGAGAGGCTGAAACTTCTGCGCGCCCGGACCACCCATGGCACAGGCTTGCCCGGCACCAGTCTCGGCGGCCTGCGGATCGCCTGCGGCACCGGTGCGGTCGAGATCCTCGAAGCCCAGCGCGAGGGAAAGCGGCCGATGACGGCCGACGAGATCCTGCGCGGTTTCACGCTACCGGACAGGCTGGACTGACTGCGGCTTGCCCTCGCGCGGATCAGGTCCAGAGCAGTACCGGGCCGCTGTCCACACGATCGCCCTTCGCCCTAGGCGAATCCGTTCGGGGCGCCCATATTGCCCCCATGTCCATCGTCTTTCTCATCATCATCGGCGCCGCTGCCGGGTTCGTGGCAACCCGGCTGATGCGCATCGACGCCGACATCGTGACCACCGTCGCCATCGGCATCTTCGGCGCGTTGATTGGCGGTCTGGTGCTGCGCGTGCTGATGGCACTGACCGGGTTCGCGGCGGGCTTCGTCGGGGCGGTGCTGGGGGCGATGCTGCTGATCTGGCTTTATCAGACCTTCCTGCGGCACCGCTGAGGCATCAGAGGCTGGCCTCGACGCGGAATCCTGCGGGAATCCCGTCCTCTCGCCCGTCCAGCACCAGATCGGCCATCACGGCGCCCACCTTCGGTGCCAGACCGATGCCGATCTTGAACCCGCCATTCGCCACGAAATGCCCCGCCCGCCCGGGCCATGGCCCCAGCATCGGCGCGATGGTCCTGGCCCGCGGCCTGACGCCCGCCCAGCGCTCGATCACCTCGGCGCCCTGCAGGGCCGGGCAGGCCGCGCGGGCGCGGGCGATCACATCGTCCAGCCGGGGATCGGTCGACCATGGATCGTCGAAGGCGCGCTCGCTGGTCGAACCCACGGCCACCGTTCCGTCATGGTGGGGCACGATCAGCAGGCCCTCGGCATAGAGCTGCGGCACGGCGCCCGCGTCATGCGCCAGAATCGCCGCCTGCCCCTTGACCCCGCTGCCGACCGCATGGCCCAGCTCGGCCGAAAGCGCAGCGAGGCCGGGATAGCCCGTGGCCCAGATCACCTGCCCCTCGACCGGCCCTTCGGCACCGCACGAGACCTCGCCCCCCAGCGCCCGCACCGCCTCGGCCAGCGCTAGGCAGGCTGCGCGCGGCGCGATCCGCGCAGACAGGGTGTCGTGGATCAGATGGCCCGTCGGCGAGACCGGCGCGAAATCGCCCGCCTCCGCCACCTCGACCACCCGCCACTCGGCCAGTCCCTGCCAGAGCGTCCGCGCCTCGATCCCCCGTGCCCGGGCCCGGTCGAGCGCCGCCCCATCGGCGATCGGCTGGTAGCGGCCGAGCCGGGCATAGCCGGTCGCCCGGCCCGAAACCGCCTCGACCCCGGCCCAGAATTCCGGCCCCATCACGAGGCTGTCGAACTGGAACGCCTTCTTGTCGTTCCAGCCCTCGGGGACGTGCGGGGAAAGCGCGCCGACCGGCGTGCCGCTGGCGCCTGCGCCCGGGTGCGACCATTCCACGACGCGCACCCTTGCCCCGCGCCGGGCGCAGGTATAGGCGCAGGCCAGCCCGAAGATCCCTGCGCCCATCACCGTCACGTCGACCGTTGCCATCGCCCCTACCCTTCCCCATGCTCGCGCCCGGATCATCCGGGGTCTAGGACAAGTCATGGACCAAGACCAGCGCGCCGACATTCACTGGACCGAGGACGGAGTGCCGGTCTCGGCGCGCTTTGGCGATCCCTATTTCTCGCTCGGGAACGGGCTGGAGGAGACGCGGCATGTCTTTCTGGCCGGAAACGGCCTGCCCGCCCGGTTCCGCCCCGGTTTTCACATCGCGGAACTGGGCTTTGGCACCGGGCTGAACCTGCTGGCGGCGCGGATCGCCTGGCGTGCGGCGGGCGTGGCCGGGCGGCTGAGGTTCACCAGCTTCGAGGCCTTTCCGATGGCCGCGGACCAGATGGCCCGCGCGCTGGCCGCCTTCCCCGAGGCCGCGGCGGTGGCCGGCCCGCTGCTGGGCGCCTGGGACCGCGGAGACCGGGTGATCCGCACCGACGATCTTGAGGCCGAGATCGTGATCGGCGATGCGCGCGAGACGCTGCCACGCTGGTCGGGCCGCGCGGATGCGTGGTTCCTCGACGGCTTCGCGCCCGCGAAGAACCCCGAGCTTTGGGCGCCCGACCTGCTGGCCGAGGTCGCCGCCCATACCGCGCCCGGGGGCACCGCCGCGACCTACAGCGCGGCGGGCGCGGTGCGCCGCGCGCTGGCCGAGGCCGGTTTTGCGGTCGACAGGCGCCCGGGCTTTGGCCGCAAGCGCCACATGACCGTGGCAATACGTGCACCATGACCGAGCAGAACACCCGCCTTGGAATCCTGCTGATGGTCGCCACGACAATGGTCTTTGCGGCGCAGGACGGGCTGTCGCGCCACCTGGCGGGAGAATACAACGTGCTGATGGTGGTGATGATCCGGTACTGGTTCTTCGCCGCCTTCGTGATCGCCGTCGCCGCCCGCAAGGCCGGCGGCATCCGTGCGGCCGCCGCGACGCGCCGACCGTTGATTCAGGCCTTCCGCGGGCTGCTGCTGGCGGGCGAGATCTGCGTGATGGTCGCGGGCTTCGTCCTGCTGGGGCTCGTGGAAAGCCACGCGGTCTTTACCTGCTACCCGCTCCTGGTCGCGGCACTTTCGGGGCCGGTGCTGGGCGAACGGGTGGGCTGGCGGCGCTGGACCGCGATCGGGGTGGGGTTCGTCGGCGTTCTGGTGATCCTGCAACCCGGCATCCGGGTGTTTTCGCCCGCCGCGCTGATCCCGCTGGCCGCAGCCCTGATGTTCGCGCTTTACGGGCTGCTGACCCGCTATGTCTCGCGCACCGACGGCGCGGCGACCAGTTTCTTCTGGACCGGCACGGTGGGCGCGGTGGCGATGACCGCCGTGGGCCCGTGGGTATGGGAGCCGATGACGGCGCAGGACTGGGTCTGGATGGGCATCCTGTGCGTCACCGGCGCAACCGGGCATTTCCTGCTGATCAAGGCCTACGAGGTCGCCGAGGCCAGCGCGGTGCAGCCCTTCGCCTATCTGCAACTGGTCTTTGCCGCCATTCTCGGGATCACGGTCTTCGGCGAAACGCTGGAAACCAATGTCGCCATCGGGGCGGCGATCGTGGTGGCGGCGGGGCTGTTCACGCTCTGGCGGGAACGGAGGCGTGCCTGACGGCGCCGCCGCCAGTCACCTGGCCTTGAGTTCCTGCGACAACCGAAGGGGTTCGGGCCGGCCCGACAACCGCGCGCGGTAGACCGGCAGCGATTCCGTCACCCGCATGACGTAGTTCCGGGTCTCGCGGAAGGGGATCATCTCGATCCAGTCCACCACGTCGACGCCGGCCGAGCGCGGATCGCCGCGGTCGGCAATCCAGGCATGCGCACGGCTGGGCCCGGCGTTGTAGGCCGCGGCGACCAGAACCGGGTTCGGACCGAATTCCTCGACCAGATGCGCCAGATAGGCGGCGCCGAGCCGGGCATTATAGGCAGGGTCAGCGGTCAGCGCCTTGCTGGAATAGGTGACGTTCAGCTTTTCGGCCATCGCCTGCGCCGTGCGCGGCATAAGCTGCATCAGCCCCAGCGCCCCCGCACCGCTAGCCACGACGGGGTCGAACTCGCTTTCGCGGCGCGCGATGGCCATCACCAGGTCCGCGGGCACCGGGTGATCCTCCCGGGCCAGTTCGGTCACCGGGAAATAGGCCGCCATCATCACGTTGCCCTGCCCCGCCGCGACCTTGGCAATCCGCAACGCCACATGCGGTTCCCCCAGCCGCAGCGCAAGGCCGGCAAGCTGGCGCTGGCCCTGCGCGTCGGCGGTTTCGGCCAGACGGGTCAGGAAGGTTTCCACAAGGTTTCGCTCGCCCGCCTCATGGAACAACAGGGCAGCGCGCAACACCGAGCTTTCGGCCCAGGGGGCGTCGCGCCAGTCGGGATAGGTCTCGGTACCCGTCAGCGCGGGGTCCATCGGCAACCCGGCCTTCTCGGCCGCGAGCAACCCGTAGAAGCTGGTCTGGTGGACACCGCCCCTGGCATAGGCCGCCCGCGCCTCGTCGGCCCGGCCCAGCGCCTCGAGTGCGCGGCCCTGCCAGTAGCCCGCGCGGCCCAGACTGATCGGCGTCTCGACCGCGGCCTCCAGCTTGCGGAAATGGCCCAGCGCGGTCTCGGGCTTGTCCAGGAAGCGCAGCGCGACGAAACCGGCGAGCCATTCGAGATCGGAATAATCCTCGCCCGCCGTCAGGTGGTGGCGCGCGGCCAGCCGGTAGGCGAGGGGGGCGTCGCCCTCCCGCAGCACCTGGCGCGCGAGAACCCGCCGCCAGCCCGCCCATTCGGCCGGCCGCCCCAGCGCGGCGGCCGAGGCGCTGCGCTCGTCCAGCAGGGTGATCGCGTCTTCGTTCCGCCCCTTGCGGACCCGCCAGAGAAAGCGCTCGTAAGCAAGGCCCGCGTCCTCCCGCAGCGCCGCGGGCACCTTCTCGATCAGCGTGTCGACCCCCGGCGCCTGGTCGCGCAGCGCGATCCGCGCCGCGGCAAGCGCCTCCCAGCCTTCGGGGGCCAGCGGCAGGATGCGTCGGGCCGAGGCGAACTGGCCCTGCCAGAGCATTGCGTCCAGCCGGTCAACATGGTGATCGGCAAGTTGCGCGCGGAACCGCGCAAGCAGCGCCACCTGCGCCCCTTCGGACAGCGCAAGCGTGCGCCAGGCAAGCACGGCCATGGCCTGGGCATCGCCCGCCTCTCCCCGGGCGGCATGGGCCTGCACCAACCGCAATGCCCCCGCGCCCGTGACGGGGCGGGCATCGCGGAAATAGGCCAGTACGACCCCGGGATCGGCATCGCCGGGGATCTTGCCCTCGCCCTCGGCGCGCAGCCGGTCGAGGCCCGGCCAGTCAGGATTTCGCGCAAGAAATTCCACGTAATCCGCGAATTCCCCCTGCCCGGCACGTAGCCAGCGCCAGGTAACGATGTCTCGCGCCACCTGCCCCGCGGGCCGGGCATGCGCCCAGGCGTCGTCCCAGCGGTCGGCGCGCACATCCTCCATCGCCAGCGCCAAGGGCGACGCGGCCGTCCCCGGCGCCGGAAAGGCCAGGGCGATCAACAGGCAGAGAAACGGCAGGCGCATCGCTGGCTCGGTCGGGGCTGGGAAAACGGGGAACAGGCTCTCACGGTGCGGTCGGTCGGCGCAATTCACAAACTTGGCAACCGCCGCGCCGCGCTATAGGGTCCGGCGCGCTGCGGCTGGCGCGACTCGCCCGGCCGCCCCAGTGAAACACAAAGCAGAGGAGCGTGTCATGATTCAAGGGTCTCTTCCCGCCCTGGTGACGCCGTTCAAGAACGGCGCTGTGGATCTCGACACGCTCAAGCGCCTGGTCGAGTGGCATCTCGAAGAGGGCAGCCACGGATTCGTGCCGGTCGGCACCACCGGCGAAAGCCCCACCCTCTCGCATGCCGAGCACGAGACGGTCATCCAGGAGGTGGTCAAGGCCGTCGATGGCCGCGTGCCGGTGATCGCCGGCGCGGGTTCGAACAACACCGAAGAGGCGATCCGCTTCATGCAGCACGCCGAAAAGGTGGGCGCGGATGCCGCGCTGGTCGTCACGCCCTATTACAACAAGCCGACCCAGGCGGGGATGATCGCGCATTTCACCGCGCTGCATGACTGCTGCAATCTGCCGATCATCATCTACAACATCCCCGGCCGGTCGGCCGTCGACATGCTGCCCGAGACGATGGGCGAACTGGCGAAGTTGCCCCGCATCATCGGGGTCAAGGACGCCACAGGCGACCTGTCCCGCGTGCCGAAACAGCGGATCACCTGCGGCCCGGACTTCCTTCAGCTTTCCGGCGAGGACGGCACCGCGCTGGGCTTCAACGCCCATGGCGGGCGGGGCTGCATCTCGGTCACAGCGAACGTGGCGCCCCGGCTCTGCGCCGAATTCCAGGAGGCGACGCTGGCGGGCGACTATGGCAAGGCGCTGGAATTGCAGGACCGGCTGATGCCGCTGCATATCGCGATCTTCCTGGAACCGGGCGTGGCGGGGGCGAAATACGCGCTGTCGCGGCTGGGCAGATGCACCGACGAAGTGCGCTCGCCGCTGGTGAAGCTGACCGAGGGGACAGCGGCAAGGATCGACGCGGCGATGCGGCACGCCGGGCTTCTGAACTGACCATGGTCGGAGAACTGCGCCCGGGCGAGATGGTGCTTGCGGGCATAGCCGAGCCCGACGGGCCGCGGTTGCATTTCATCGGCAGCATCCGCTCGCCCTGGGGGCCCGAGGATTGCCCCAAGAACATCGGCCGCGCCCGCGAGGCCGGCATGGGCGCACGGGTCGAACTGGACCCGGCCTTCGCGCCCGCCCTTGCGGGGCTGACGGTGGGCCAGCCGGTGATCCTGCTCTACTGGATGGACCGCGCGCGGCGCGACCTGCTGGTGCAGGCGCCACGCCATGTCGAGGCGCCGCGCGGCACCTTTGCGTTGCGCTCGCCGAACCGGCCGAACACGATCTCGCAAGCCACCGTGCGGATCACCACGCTCGACCCCGTGCAGGGCGTGATCGGAATCGACGCGATCGACTGTTTCGACGGCACACCGCTGGTCGACATCAAGCCCTGGCTCGAAACCGTCGACATGCCGCCCGACAGTGCGGCGGACTGACCCCCGGTTCACCCGGAAGCCGGACAGTGCAACAGCGTGCGCCGTGCGCGCCTCTGGCCCCTGGCCTGCCCTTTGCGCTGACCCCGGCATGTCACTGGTCGGGAGAGGGAGAGAACCCAGATGTCTGCTTGGGTTCGAAACCCCGAGATCATGCCTGCGCCGCAGGACGTGCTTCATTCAGCGGCGGGCATACCAGCTCGCCGAGGCGAACTTGCGGGTATAGAATTCACCCATCAAACCGACCATGATCAGCGCGATGCTCACGTAAAGCGGGTACTCGATCGAACTGAAGTGCGGATTGTAGTTGATGAAGGTAAAGCCACGGGCCTGGTCGATGCAGTGGAACAGGGGGTTCCAGTCGAACATCGCCAGCATCGAGCCCGGCAACATGTTGGCCACGAACATCTTGCCCGAGGCGATCATGTTCATCCGTTGAAAGATCATCGACACCAGCCCGACGAAACCCGGGGCCCAGGGCTTCATGGCCAGGAACACCATTCCGATGGCAAGACCCGAGAACCATGACAGAAGCACCATCGCCATGGCGCCGACCGGATCGTAAACGGTGATCGGCGTGACCGCCGCGTGATAGATGAAGGTCACGACGAACATCGACAGAAGCTGGATGTAAAGCGTTCCCAGCGCCGCCGAGCCGATCGCGACGATCGTGTTCATCGGCGCGTGCTGCATCATCGGCGAGGTCGGCCCCTCGGATCCGATCACCGCGCTCATCGTCTTGTTGAAGGTGAGGAACAGGAAGATCCCCGACATCAGGAAGAGCAGGAAATCGCCCCGGATCGCCGCACCCTTGAGACCGAGAACCTGGAACATCGCGTAGAAGGCCGCCACGAAGACCACGGTCTGCAGGATATTCATCAAGAGACCGACCAGCGCGTTGCCATGGCTCTTGCGCACGTGTCGCACGCTGCCATGGTAGATCAACGCCAGAAGGCGCAGGCCACCCATCGTTCCGGATCGGGATGTGCTTGCCTGAAACATGGCCTCTTCCATGGGATCGGGGCGTTGCTCGCCCTTGCCGTTCATTTTCCAGCCAAGCATAAGGGGCTTGCGATTTCCTTACAATCTGCGCCGGGAAGGAGCCCGATTTGGACTACGACAAGCTCGAGGCCGTGATGCGGCGGACAGCCCTGCTGGCCGGTGCGCGGATCATGGAGATCTACGGGGCCAACGATTTCGAGGTGCGCACCAAGTCGGACACAAGCCCGGTAACCGAGGCCGACGAGGCGGCCGACGCGCTGATCTCGGCGGAACTGGCCGCTGCCTTCCCCGGCGCACTGATCGTCACCGAGGAACAGGCCGAGAGCCATGCCGAGAGCGCCGAGAATTTCCTCATCGTCGATCCGCTGGATGGCACCAAGGAATTCGTCCAGCGCCGGGGCGATTTCACCGTGAACATCGCCTGGGTCGAGGCTGGCCAGCCGGTGCGCGGCGTGGTCTATGCGCCGGCCAAGGGGCGGCTGTTCTACACCCGGGCCGACGGACAGGCGGTCGAGGAAACGGGGACCTTCGCGCTCGACACGGCGGGGCCGGTGACGCCGCTGTCGGTCTCGGCCCCGGACAACGACGCGCTGATCGTGGTGGCCTCGAAATCGCACCGCGACAAGGCGACCGACGACTATATCGCGAAATATTCCGTCCAGGACATGACGAGCGCGGGATCGTCGCTGAAGTTCTGCCTCGTGGCGAGCGGCGAGGCCGATCTCTACCCGCGGCTTGGCCGCACGATGGAATGGGATACGGCTGCGGGCCATGCGGTACTGGTCGGCGCGGGCGGACGGGTGCTGCGATTCGAGGACCACGCGCCGCTGACCTATGGCAAGCCGGGCTATGCCAACCCGTTCTTCATCGCCTGTTCACCGGGCGTCGTGCTGCGGCGCGCCTGATGCCGGTCCTGATCGTCATTCCGGCGCGCCATGCCTCGACCCGCTATCCGGGCAAGCCGCTGGTGGGGTTGAAGGGCGCCTCCGGGCAGGCAAAGACCCTGATCGAGCGGTCCTGGCTGGCCGCGCGGGCGGTTTCGGGCGTCGACCGGGTGGTGGTGGCAACGGACGATGACCGGATTCGCGCCGCAGCCAAGGGATTCGGTGCCGAAGTGGTGATGACCTCGCCGGATTGTGCGAACGGCACCGAGCGGGTGGCCGAGGCGGCAGAGGCACTGGGCGGCGGTTTCGAGATCGTGGTGAACCTGCAGGGTGACGCACCGCTGACGCCCGCCTGGTTCGTCGAGGACCTTGTGGCCGGACTGACCGCCGATCCGGTGGCCGAGGTCGCAACGCCGGTCCTGCGCTGCGACGGGCGCGGGCTGAACGCGCTGCTGGACGATCGGCGTGCGGGCCGGGTGGGCGGCACGACCGCCGTCTTCGGCCGCGACCGGCACGCGCTCTACTTCTCGAAAGAGGTCATTCCCTATACCGGCCAGAGCTTTGCCGATGATACATTTACCCCGGTTTTCCACCATGTCGGGGTCTACGCCTACCGGCCCGCGGCCCTTGCCGCCTATCCGCTCTGGGAGGCCGGGCCGCTGGAACGTCTCGAAGGACTTGAGCAGTTGCGGTTCCTTGAGCGGGAACGTCCCGTGCTCTGCGTCGAGGTCGAGGCGCGCGGCCGGCAATTCTGGGAACTCAACAATCCCGAGGATGTGCCGCGCATCGAGTCGATGATGGCCGAGATGGGCCTGGACTGATCGGGACCGCGCCAACTGCCCCCTCCGACATCGGGCCGCGGTGGGCGAACAGCAGCCAGTCGCCGACATGAAAGAGGCATTTGTCCGCCGATCCGTCCGAAATCGTTGTTCGGTCGCCACTTTGTTTCCCAAACGTAAAGTATTATGAGTTAAGCCCCGCGCTACCTTTTTGATACGTTCTTGATGCACTAAAGGTAGATGCGAGGGCATCGGGCCGGGTCACGGTCCGGACCCGGATGAGACCAACAAGCAGAGCGATTGAGCGAATGAAGCGCAAGGTAACCAAGGCCGTCTTCCCCGTTGCAGGTTTGGGGACGCGCTTTCTGCCCGCAACGAAGTCGATCCCGAAAGAGATCATGACACTCGTGGACCGCCCGTTGATCCAATACGCAATCGACGAGGCCCGTGCCGCCGGTATCAAGGAATTCATCTTCGTCACCTCGCGCGGCAAGGGCGCGCTTGAGGACTATTTCGACCACGCCCCGACGCTCGAGGCGTCGCTGCGCAACTCCGGCAAGCTCGACCTGCTCGATGTTCTCAAGACCACCGACATGGAAAGCGGGGCGATCGCCTATATCCGGCAGCACAGCCCGATGGGCCTCGGCCATGCCGTCTGGTGTGCCCGGCGGCTGATCGCGAACGAACCTTTCGCCGTGATCCTGCCGGACGACGTCATCGCCTCGGACACGCCCTGCCTGCAGCAGATGGTCGAGGCCTACGAGGAAACCGGCGGCAACATGGTCGCGGCGATGGAAGTGCCGCACGAGAAGACCAAGTCCTATGGCATCCTCGACGTCGACCGCGACCTTGGCGACAAGGTGCTGATCAAGGGCATGGTCGAGAAGCCGAAGGTCGAAGAGGCGCCGTCGAACCTTGCCGTGATCGGCCGTTATGTCCTGACGCCCCGGGTGCTGCACAACCTCGACCAGAACCTCAGGCACAACCGCCTGGGTGCCGGAGGCGAGCTCCAGCTGACCGACGCCATTGCCGAAGAGATCAACGGTCAGGGCGTGTATGGCTTCCGCTTCAAGGGCCAGCGATTTGACTGCGGTTCCAAGGCGGGTTTCCTGCAGGCCACGGTGGCGTTCGCCATGGCCCGGCCCGAGCTGCGCGGCGAGTTGCTGGAATATCTCACCGACCTCGTCGCGATGCGCGAGGCCGCCGAGTAATCGCGCGGCGACGTGCGGCTGGCCGAGGTTCCCCTTGCCGCGGGCGGGGACGAGGCGCCGGACGCCTCGCGCCTCGACTGGTCCGCTCTGTGGACCGCCTGTCGCATGCGCTGGACCCGGCGTCGGCTGCTGTTCCGGGCATTCCGCAAGCGCGGCCAGTTGACCTGCATGGCCGACCGCACGGGCCTGATCCGCAAGGGCGATGTCCTTTGCTTCTCGACCGTGCGCAACGAGGCCGAGCGCCTGCCCTTCTTCCTTGACCATCACCGGGCCCTGGGTGTCACGCATTTCCTGTTCGTGGACAATGACAGCGACGATGGCAGCCGCGCGCTGCTGGCGGCCCAACCCGATGTCTCGCTGTGGTGGACCGGGCACAGCTACCGGCTGTCACGCTTCGGGATGGACTGGCTGACATGGCTGATGCTGCGGTACGGGCACGGGCACTGGTGCCTGACACTCGATGCCGACGAGCTTTTCATCTATCCGCACCATGACAGCCGCCCCCTGCCCGCGCTGACCGCATGGCTCGACGCACAGGGGCGCACTTCGTTCGGAGCGGTCATGCTGGACCTCTATCCCAAGGGGCCCGTGGCCGACCGGACCTGCCGCCCCGGGCAGAACCCGCTTGAGGTGATCGACTGGTTCGACGCGGGCAACATCGTGACAAAGTACCAGCCGCCGCTGAAGAACCTGCTTGTCAGGGGTGGCGTGCGGCGGCGGGTGTTCTTCGCGGCCGAACGAGAAAGATCGCCGACCCTGTCCAAGACCCCCCTGATCCGCTGGCGGCGCAACTACGTCTATGTCAGTTCGACCCATTCCGCGCTGCCGACGCAGCTGAACCGGGTGCGGGGGCGCGCGGCGGGCGATGCGCCCTCGGGCGCGCTGCTCCACACCAAGTTCCTGCCCTCGATCGTCGCGAAATCGCGCGAAGAGAAGCGCAGGCGCGAGCATTTCGCCAACTGCGCACTCTACGAGGACTATTACGACGCGCTGATCGGCAATCCCGATCTCTGGTGCCCGGACTCAACCCGCTACGAAGGCTGGCGCCAACTCGAGGCGCTGGGCATCATGTCGCGGGGCGGCTGGGACTGAGGCTCTGTCGTATTCGTCCCGGCTGCCACCCGACCAGCGAGCAGGGTGCCCTCGACCGCGGGACAGGGCGCGTAAACTGCCTTTAACGCGCGGTTAGCCGGTTTCCGGTAGGCCGGAGGCAGACCCCAAGGTCGGAACAGGCAGGAGAAGCGTTGGGCGCGCTGTCCTCATACCGCATGCGCATCGAGCGCAAGATCTGGAAGCTGCGCGCGCGGCGCCGGCGCTGGCAACTGTCGCGCGTGGCCGACCGCACCCGACGGATCGGCCCCACCGACGTACTGGCCTTTGTCGTTCTTCGGAACGAAGCGGTGCGCCTGCCCTATTTCCTGGACTATTATCGCCGTCACGGGATCGGCCATTTCCTGATCGTCGACAACGGGTCGGACGACGGCTCGCGCGAGTATCTGGCCGACCAGCCCGACGTCTCGCTCTGGTCGACGCAGGCCAGCTATCGCAGGGCGCAGTTCGGCCTGGACTGGGTCAACTGGCTGTTGATGCGCCACGGGCACGACCACTGGACGCTGACCGTCGATGTGGACGAGTTCTTCGTCTACCCGTTCTGCGATACCCGCTCGATCCCGGCGCTCTGCGACTGGCTGGATTCGCTGTCGATCCGTTCGTTCGGCGCGATGCTGGTGGACATGTATCCCAAGGGGCCGATCGACGCGGTGCCCTACCGCGCGGGCCAGGACCCGTTCGAGATCGCGTCCTGGTTCGACAGCGGCAACTACATGATCCGCAGGAACGGCAAGTACCGCAACCTCTGGATCCAGGGTGGCCCCAGGGCGCGGGCCTTCTTTCCCGACCGTCCGGAACGGGCGCCGGCGCTGAACAAGATTCCCCTTGTCCGGTGGCATCGGGGCTATGTCTATACCAGTTCGACCCACATGCTGCTGCCACGCGGGCTGAACGTCGTCTACGACGAGTGGGGCGGCGAAAAGGCCAGCGGCGCGCTTCTGCATGCCAAGTTCCTGGACTGTTTCGTGGACAAGGCCGCCGAGGAACTGACCCGCCGGCAGCACTATGCCGGAAGCCATGAATACCGCGCCTACCATGCGACACTGAAGGACAACCCGGACCTGTGGTGCAAGTGGTCCGAGAAATACGTCAACTGGCGCCAACTCGAGATTCTCGGGCTCATGTCCAAGGGGAACTGGGCATGAGCGTGGGATTCGTGATGCTGGTGCACACCGCGCTCGACCGGGCGGCCGCGGTGGCGCGGCACTGGGCCCGGCAGGACTGCCCGGTGGTGATCCACGTCGATCGCCAGGTCTCACGCGCCGAGGCCCGCGCCTTCACAGCGGCGCTGTCCGACCTCGACAACATCCGATTTTGCAGGCGCCGCCATTGCGAGTGGGGGACATGGTCGATCGTGGCCGCCACGCTCTCGGGCACCGAAATGGCACTGGCCGAGTTCCCCGAGTTGAGCCATGTCTTTCTCGTGTCGGGCTCGTGCCTGCCGCTGCGCCCCGTCAGCGAACTACGCGCCTATCTCGCGGAACGGCCGCGCACCGACTTCATCGAATCGGTGATCGCCGACGAGGTGGACTGGACCGTGGGCGGCCTGGGGCGCGAACGGTTCAGCCTGCGCTTTCCCTTCGCGTGGAAGCGGCAGCGCCGGTTGTTCGACGGCTATGTCCGGCTGCAACGGCGGCTCGGCGTCCGGCGCCGGGTTCCCAAGGGGATCGAGCCGCATCTGGGGTCGCAATGGTGGTGCCTGACGCGCCAGACGCTTTCGGCGATCCTGGCCGATCCGCAGCGCGAGGACTATACGCGCTATTTCCGCCGCGTCTGGATCCCGGACGAAAGCTATTTCCAGACCCTCGTGCGCAAGTATGCAACCCGGATCGAAAGCCGCTCGCTGACGCTGTCCAAGTTCGATTTCCAGGGCAAGCCGCACATCTTCTACGACGACCATCTTCAGCTTTTGCGCCGGTCGGACTGTTTCGTCGCGCGCAAGGTCTGGCCGCAGGCGAACCGGCTTTATGACGCGTTCCTCGGCACAGAGGCCGGGGGGCCGAACCGGGCCGAGCCGAATCCGGCCAGGATCGACCGGCTGTTCTCCAAGGCGGTCGAGCGGCGCACCCGTGGGCGGGCCGGGCTCTACATGCAAAGCCGATTCCCGCGCGAGGGGTGGGAAAATGGCCGGACCTCGGCACCCTATTCGGTCTTCGAGGGGTTTTCCGACCTGTTCGAGGATTTCGAGGACTGGCTGGGCAGGACGGTGGGTGCGCGCGTGCATGGCCACCTGTTCCACCCGGATCGGGCCGAGATCGCGGGCGGCGAGCCAGTATGCAACGGCGGGCTGTCCGACAGCGCAAGCCTGCGCGACTACAACGCGCGGGCGTTTCTGACAAACCTCGTCTGGAATACACGGGGTGAACGGCAGTGTTTCCAGTTCGGCCCCGGCGACCGGCAGGAGATAAGCTGGTTCATGGCCACCGACCCGAACGCCCAGATCTCGGTGATCACCGGGGCCTGGGCGGTGCCGCTGTTCCACTCCAGGCGAGGCTTCGTCGATCTCAGGAAGCGCGCGGCCCAGCTTCAGCGCACCGAGTCGCACCACCTCGAGATCCTGCGCTCGCCCCATACCCGTGCGCGGGTGCGCATCTGGACGATGGCCGATTTCGTCCAGAACCCGATGGAACCGTTGCAGATCCTGATCGACGAGATCGCCCCCCGTGCCCAGCCCCGCCTGACCGAGGTTCCGCGCATGGCCGATCTGACGGGGTTCGGACAGTTCCTGCAGACCCTCAAGAACCAGGGAATGAAGCCCTACCTGATGGGCGATTTCCCGGCGGGCGACGAGATGCCGGCCGCCCATCCCCGGCCGCGGCGCCCCTATCTGGTGCAGTGACATGAGCCCCGACCGCCCCTTCGACAGCTATGTCATCTTCGCCGAGATGCGGACCGGCTCGAACTTTCTCGAGGAAAACCTGAACGCGGTACCGGGGGTTCGCTGCCACGGCGAAGCGTTCAACCCGCATTTCGTCGGCCACAAGGGGCGCGACACCCTTCTCGGGGTCGACCAGACCACGCGCGACCGCGATCCCGGGACGCTGCTGGACGCGATGATCCGGGCGGACGGCGGGCTGGCGGGGTTCCGATTCTTCCATGACCACGACCCGCGGGTGTTCGACCGGGTGCTGGCCGACCGGCGCTGCGCCAAGATCGTGCTGACCCGCAATCCGGCCGAAACCTACGTCTCGCGCAAGATCGCGGGCGAAACCGGCCAGTGGCGGTTGACCGACATCAAGCATGCCCGCTCGGCCAGGGTGCGGTTCGACGCACGTGAATTCGCCGACCACCTCGACCGGCTTCAGGGGTTCCAGTTGCGGCTGATGCGGGGCCTGCAGACCAGCGGACAGACGGCGTTCTACCTCGCCTACGAGGATGTCGCCGATCTGGACGTGCTGAACGGGCTGTTGCACTTTCTCGGGGTCGAGGCGCGGCTCGGGGCGGTGTCGGACCGGCTGAAAAAGCAGAACCCAGAGCCGCTTTCCAAGAAGGTCGTGAACTTCTCCGAAATGGAGGCCGCGCTTGCCGCGCTCGACCGGTTCGACCTTACGCGCACCCCCTGTTTCGAGCCGCGCCGCGGGCCCGCCGTTCCGGGCCATGTGGCCGCGCCGGAAACGCCGCTTCTGTTCCTGCCGATCGCGGGCGGGCCGGTGGCGCGGATCGAGTCGTGGCTTGCGGCGCTCGACGGCAAGAAGACAGGCGCGCTGCGCCGCGGCTTCACCCAGAAGACGCTCCGCCAATGGAAGCGGCAGGCCCCGGGGCACCGGGCATTCACCGTGGTCATGCATCCGCTTGTGCGCGCGCATGCGGCCTTTGCGGCGCATGTGTTGCCGACCGGGCCGGGAAGCTTTCCGGTGATCCGCGCCGCGCTGCGCAAGAGCTACGGCGTGCCGCTGCCCGAGGGCGATCCCGGGCCGGCATATGGCGCGGCGGCGCATCGCGCGGCGTTTCTGGGTTTCCTGCGGTTTCTCCATGGCAATCTCGCCGGGCAGACCGGCCTTCGCGTCGATGCGAGTTGGGCATCCCAAAGCCGCGTGCTAGATGGCATGACCCAGGCCGTCCAGCCCGACATGGTGCTTCGCGCGGAACACCTGGAGACAGAGCTTGCGATGCTGGCCGCCCTGGTGGGCGCGGCGCCGCCCGCCCTGCCCGCTGCGACCGACGATGGGGCGCCGGTGCCGCTTGCGGCGGTATACGATGACGAGATCGAGGCCGCCGCGCACGCGGCCTATCAACGCGACTACCTGGAATTCGGCTATGGCGCTTGGCGCACCTAGCGCCAGAGTGGAAATGCCGGGGTCGGTTCGGTCGCCAAGACGTTCCAGCCGGATTGTCCGCGTTCCTGCCTCACGCCGCCTGGTTCGAGGTCTGCGCCTCGGTCAGGACCGCATGCAGCGTCGCGGGATCGGTGTTTGCGCGCAGCTTGCCGCAGACCGTCGCATCGCGCAGCGTGCGCGACACCAGCGCCAGCGCCTTGAGGTGGTCAACCCCCGAATCCTGCGGCGCAAACAGCGCAAAGATCAGGTCCACCGGCTGCCGGTCGACCGCGCCGAAATCGATCGGCTTCTCCAGCCGGATGAAGGCGCCCCGGACGTTGTCAAGTCCGGCGAGCCGGGCATGGGGCAGCGCGACGCCGTGACCCACGCCCGTCGGGCCAAGGCTTTCGCGTTCCTGCAGCGCGTTGACGGCCTCGGAGGCCGACAGGCCATAGACGGTCTGCGCCACCTCGCCCAGTTCCTGGAACAGGCGCTTCTTGCTGGACATCGTGCCGAAAACCCGCACGGCTTCGGGCTTCAGAAGGGTTGAAAGCTGCATGTGCCTCTCGCTTCTGTGGTGCTGCGCGGGCCTGCGCCCGCGCGCCAGGTCGGCTTAGGCTCAGGTGTCGATCCAGCCCACGTTCCCGTCATCGCGGGTATGCACGACGTTGATCTTGCCGGTCTTCTCGTTGCGGAATACCAGAAGATCCTTGCCGGCCAGTTCCATCTGCATCACAGCCTCGCCGACCGAGATCGCCGGGATCTGGGTCTCCATCTCGGCGATGATCATCGGCTGCAGGCTCTCGGGTTCTGCCTCATCCCCGTGCTCGGACGAAGCCAGCACATAGGAGGATGCCATCATCAGTTCGACCGGCTCTGCCCGGTCGCGGTGGTGATCCTTCAGCCGGCGCTTGTAGCGGCGCAGCTGTTTTTCCATCTTTTCGCAGCAGCCGTCGAACGCGGCGTAGATCTCGGTGGCATGCGCCTTGGCCTGGGCGGTCAGCCCCGTGGACAGGTGCACGGTGGCCTCGCAGACGTATTCGTGTGCGTTGCGCGAGAAAACCACGTTCGCGTCGGTCGGACGTTCGGCATACTTCTTCACCGCCGCATTCAGCTCTTCCTTGACATGCGTCTGAAGGGCCTCGCCGATGTCGATCTGTTTGCCGCTGATCTGGTAGAGCATCTTGCCTCCTGAGAGATATCCTGCCGCTGGCAGGGTTGCCCCCCGTTAAAGGTGGGGCGCGCCGGGGTCAACGGGGTTCGGGATCAGTCGCGTTGTCCGGCCTTTCGCCTCCTGCGTTCGAAGGATGACGGAATGGTAAGGCATTGCCTGTATTTGGCGACAGTTCGCCGGGCGATGTCAACGCCCTCGCGCCGCAGGTGTTCCGCAATCCGTTCGTCCGACAGGATGCGTCCGGGTGCTTCCGCCTCGACCAGCTTGCGGATCCGCCGCTGGACCGCATAGGCGGTGACCGCATCCTCGCCGGTGGCCGGCAGGGCGGGGGACACGAACAGCGACAGCGGGTGGACCGCGCCGCGGAATACCAACGCCTTGCCCGCCAGCGCGCGGCCCACCGTCGATGGGTGCAGATCAAGCGCGCACGCCATGGCGGCGCGGGTCATCGGCACGAGGTGGTCGGGGCCCCTGGCGAAGAAGCCTTGCTGGTCAGCGACGATCTGCCGGACCACCGCCTCGAGGGTACGCGCGCGGAAGCGCAGGGTCCGTATCCACCCAAGCGCATTTTCACGCATCCGCGCGGCGTCGGGCCGGCGGCCAAGCCCGTGCGCAAGGGCTGCGTCCAGTTCGGCCCGGGGCAGGGCATGGGGGTCGAGCACGGCAAAGAACACCCCGTCCGGGCCCTGCTCGACGATGACCTCGGGCACGGGCGGCAGGGTCTCGTCCGACAGGCTGTCGCCCGGGCGCGGGGTCAGGCGGGGCAGCATCTCGGCCATCGGGCGCAGCCGCGCCTCGGCCAGGCCGATGAGCGCCGCAAGCTCGCCAAGCCGCTGCCCGGCGAGAAGGTCGAGGCGGGCACAGGCGGCGCGCGCCTCGGCCTCGGGGAAGCCATGTTCGCGCAATTGCAGCGCAAGACATTCCTCAAGGCTGCGCGCGCCGACGCCCGCCGGTTCGCAGGCCTGCAAGGCCGCGATCGCCGATTCGACCTGACCGGGTGCGGCGCCCATCGCCTCGACATTTCCGGCGGCCTGGGGGTCGAGATAGCCGTCGTCGTCCACGTCTCCGGTCAGGAACCGTGCAATCGCGGCCACGGCGGGATCGAGGGGCATCAACGCGATCTGCCTGCGCAACCTTTCGCCAAGGGTCTCGGGCGCGGCCAGCAGCTCGGCCAGGGCAACGCCGCCTGCTCCCCTGTCCGGCGTGGGCTCGGACAGGCGGATCAGCGGGTTCTCGGCCGCGGCCTCGCGCAATTCGGCGGCAAGGTCGGCGGCGGGCATCCGCAGGATCGCCAGGCCGCTGCGCAGCCCCGGGGTGAGGCGCAGGCCCTGCGCGGGACGCGGCGTGAGGGAGGGGCGGAAATTCATGGGCCGGCCGTCACGAGATCCGGAAACTCTGGCCGAGATAGACCCGGCGCACGTTCTCGTCGCGGATGACCTCTTGCGTCGTGCCGCTCATCAGCACCTTGCCGTCGTGCAGAATATAGGCGCGATCGACGATTTCCAGCGTCTCGCGCACGTTGTGGTCGGTGATCAGCACGCCGATCCCGCGGGTCTTGAGATCAACCACCAGAGCACGGATCTCGCCCACCGCGATCGGATCAACGCCCGCGAAGGGTTCGTCCAGCAGCAGGTATTTCGGGTTCGCCGCCAGGCAGCGCGCGATCTCGACCCGCCGCCGTTCGCCGCCCGACAGCGACAGCGCCGGGGCGCGGCGCAGATGCTCGATCGAGAATTCCGACAGCAGCTCTTCCAGGCGTTCGCGCCGCTTGTGGGGGTCACCCTCGACGATCTCGAGAATCGCCAGGATGTTGTCCTCGACATTCAGCCCGCGGAAGATCGAGACCTCTTGCGGCAGGTAGCCGATCCCCATCCGCGCACGGCGATACATCGGCAGGCCGGTCACGTCGCGCCCGTCGATCGTGACGCGCCCGCCCTCGGGCATCACCAGCCCCGCAACGGCGTAAAAGCATGTGGTCTTGCCCGACCCGTTCGGGCCGAGCAGCGCCACCACCTCGCCCCGGTCGAGCGCCAGGTTGACGTCGCGCAGCACCGGGCGGCGGCGATAGTTCTTGCGCAGGCCGCTGACCCGCAGGCCCGCGGCGCCCTCGGCCACGGTCAGGTCCGCCCGGTCGGCCGTCATTGCGCCCCGCCGGGTTGCAGCACGGTGCGCACACGCCCTTCCATCGCGCCGGTGCCGCGGTTCAGGTCGACCACCAGCCGTTCGCCCGAAATGGCGCTCTGGCCCTGGGTCAACAGGACGCTGCCGGTCATCACGATGGTACCGCTGTCGATGGTATAGACCGCGCGCTCTGCCTCGGCGGCCTCGGCGCCAAGGGCGAGCACAACTTTGCCGCTCGCCTCCATCCGCGCGATGCGGCGCGAGGCGGCCTCGGGGCTGTCATAGACCACCAGCACCTGGTCGGCCGAAAGCCGCATGTCACCCTGCCCCACCAGCACGCCGCCGGTAAACACCGCGGTACCGTCGGTCTGGTCGACGCTCAGCCGCTCGGCGGTGACCTCGACGGGCTGGGTCCGATCATGGGCAAGCGCGCCGAAGGCGATCTCGGCGCCCTGGGCCAGGGCGAAGGACGAATCCAGGGCGAGGGCCAGCGTGGCCAAGGCGACGCGAAACGACAAGACCAGTCCCTTTCCCCTATTCTTCCGGATCGTATACCAGCTTGACGCCGCCGTTGAAAACCAGAACGTACCGGCCCTGGTTGGCGGGATCGGCGCTCAGCCGCATCGTGGCGGCCTCGATCCGTCCGGGCGGTCCCTCTGCGGTGACCGGTCCCTGGGCGGTGACGGCGGTTTCGGCCAGCGCCGATGTCAGGCTTTCGGCCTGCACAAGGTAGCCGGTCGAGGTTTCGATCCGCGCGCCGCCATCAAGCACGGCGATTTCGGCTGCGGGGTCCAGCATGCCGTGCGCCGCGGAGATGTCGGCATGGCTGCCGTCCGGCATGTCGAGCCGCGCGCGCATCGCCTCGGCGGTGGCGCCCCCCGGGCTGCCAGTATCGGGCCGGGCAGCATCTGCCCGCAGCGCTATGGCGGTGCCGTCCCGGGTCACGCCCGCGTAGTTTGGTGCACCGATCCGCTGTTCGCGCACCAGTTCCTCGACCTCGACGCGGGAATAGGGCAACTCGTCGCCGTTGCCAGGCCCGCGCGAGATCAGGAACAGTGTCGACAGGATGCCCAGCGCGGCCAGCGGCAGCACGATCTTGGCCAGCGCGATGAAACGGGAATAGGCGTTGTCATACGAGGCCATGCCTCAGGCGACCCCCGCGCGCAGACAGTCGTGGATGTGCAGGATGCCCTGCGGCCGGCCATCCGCGCCCACCACGAACAGGCAGGTGATCTTGCGCCCGTTCATCACCGCCACCGCCCTTTCGGCCAGCGCGCCGGGGTCGATTGTCAGAGGATCGGCGGTCATCACCTCGTCGACGGTGCGGTCCAGCAGGCCCGCCATGTGCCGCCTGAGGTCGCCATCGGTCACGACGCCCGAAAGCCGCCCCTCGGCATCCGTGACCCCGACCACGCCAAAGCTCTTCTGGCTCATGGTCAGAAGAGCGTCGGCCATCGGCGTGCCCGTGGCCACCAGCGGCATCTCTTCCCCCGCATGCATCAGGTCGCCGACACGGGAAAGCCGCGCACCCAGCTTGCCGCCGGGGTGGAACGCGCGGAAATTCTCGGGCGTGAACTGCCGGTGCTCCATCAGCGCCACGGCCAGCGCGTCGCCCAGCGCCAGCGTCATCGTCGTGGACGTGGTAGGCGCCAGGCCCATCGGGCAGGCTTCCTCGGCGGCGGGCAGCACCAGCGCCACGTCGGACTGGCGCAACAGGGTGCTGTCGGCGCGCCCGGCCACCCCGATCAGCGGGATCGAGAAGCGGCGGGTATGGGCGATGATGTCGGCCAGTTCCGGCGTCTCGCCCGAATTCGACAGCACGAGGCAGACGTCGCCGCGGGCCAGCATGCCCAAGTCGCCATGGCTGGCCTCGGCGGGATGGACGAAATGCGAAGGCGTGCCGGTCGAGGCGAAGGTCGCCGCGATCTTGCGCGCCACATGCCCCGACTTGCCCATGCCGGACACGATCACCCGGCCCGCCGCGCCAAGGATCAGCTCGACCGCGGCGGCAAAGCTGTCGTCCAGCGCCCCGGCCAGCAGGGTCAGCGCTCCGGCCTCGGTGGTCAGGACGCGGCGGCCGATGGCGATGGAGGTCTCGCGGTTCATGGGGGCCTCAATGGGCGAAGATGTCGATCTCGGGCCAGCCTTCGAGGTCAAGCCGCGCCCGCGCCGGCAGGAAGTCGAAGCAGGCCTGCGCGACGCCCATCCGCGCCTCGCGGTCCAGCATCGCGTCCAGCGTGGCCTTGAGCGCGTGCAGGTGCAGCACGTCCGACGCCGCGTAGTCGAGTTGCGCCGCCGTCAGCGTTTCCGCCCCCCAGTCCGAGCTTTGCTGCTGTTTCGAGATGTCGACGTTCAGCAATTCCTGCAGCAGGTATTTCAGCCCGTGCCGGTCGGTATAGGTGCGCACCAGTTTCGACGCGATCTTGGTGCAGTAGACCGGCGCCGCGACCACACCGAAGGCGTTCATCAGCGCCGCGATGTCGAACCGGCCGAAATGGAACAGCTTCAGCACCTTCGGGTCGGCCAGCATCCGCGCCAGGTTCGGCGCCGCGGTCTGGCCCTTGGCGATCTGGACGAGATGCGCGTTGCCGTCGCCGCCCGACATCTGCACCACGCACAGCCGGTCGCGATGAGGGTTCAGTCCCATCGTCTCGCAGTCGATGGCAACGACGGGCCCGAGATCGAGATCGTCGGGAAGGTCGTTCTGGTAAAGGAAATTCGCCACTTAGGCCCCTGATCTTGAGGGGTTGGTGCCCAGGAGAGGACTCGAACCTCCACGGCCGTTAAGCCACTGGTACCTGAAACCAGCGCGTCTACCAATTCCGCCACCTGGGCAGGTGTCGTGAGGCGGTGACTTACAGAGCGCCGCGTAGAGTGTCAACGGCGATTCGCGCTTCACCGCCGCGCGGGTTGCGGGCGGGGGCTTCGAGCTATATTTGCGGTCAGGGCGCAATTCGCGAGGGAGGCTTGCCATGTCCGGTCTGGTGACGATTTTCGGGGGCTCGGGCTTTGTCGGGCGCTATGTCGCGCGGCGCATGGCCGAGGCGGGCTGGCGCGTCCGCGTGGCCGTCCGGCGGCCGAACGAGGCGCTGTTCGTGCGCACCTACGGCGCGGTCGGCCAGGTCGAGCCGATCCTGTGCAACATCCGCGAGCGCGAGTCGGTCGCCGCAGCGCTGAAAGGCGCGGATGCGGTTGTGAACTGCGTCGGCATCCTGAACGAGACCGGGCGAAACACCTTCGGCCTCGTGCAGCATTACGGCGCGCTGCACGTCGCCGAAGAGGCGGCGAAGGCGCGTGTCGGGCGGCTGGTCCACATCTCGGCCATCGGCGCCGACCCCCATGCGAAAAGCACCTATGCCGAGACCAAGGGGCTGGGCGAGCAGGCCGTGCTGGAGCATTTCCCGACCGCCGTGATCCTCCGGCCTTCGGTGATCTTCGGCCCCGAGGACCAGTTCTTCAACCGCTTCGCCTCGATGGCGCGCTTTGCCCCGGTCCTTCCCGTGACCGGCGGCAATACCCTTTTCCAGCCGGTTTATGTCGACGACGTGGCGCGGGCCGCTGTCCTGGGCGTGACCGGCGAGGCCGCGCCGGGGGTCTATGAACTGGGCGGGCCCGAGGTTCGGAGCTTTGCCGAGTTGATGGAGACGATGCTCGAGGTGATCGGTCGGCGGAACCGGATCGTGCTGAACCTGCCGCTGGCGGTCTCGGCCGTGATGGGAACCCTGTTCGACCTGTTGCAGCGGTTGTCGCTGGGGCTGTTCACAAACACGATCCTGACCCGCGACCAGGTGACGAACCTTGCGCTGGACAACGTGGTGGGCAAGGACATGCCGGGCCTTGCCGAACTGGGTATCGAGCCGGTCGCGATCGAGGCGGTGCTGCCGGAATATCTGTGGCGCTATCGGCCGTCGGGTCAGTTCCACGAGATCCGGGAATCGGCCAGGCGCCTGCGGTCCTAGGTGTAGGCAACCCAGAGCAGCACGACGCCCAGCACCACCCGGTAGACGACGTAGGGCGTAAAGCTGATCGAGCGGGCCAGCCGCATCATCGCCGCCAGCGCGGCCAGCGCCGAGACAAAGGCGAACCCGGCGGCGATGGCGCCGTCGCGCGCCATGGCGAGATCGGCGTCCAGGATCACCTCGCCGCCCAGCAAGAGCCCCGAGGCCGCGATCGTCGGGATCGACATCAGCATCGACAGCCGCGCCGCCCCCACGCGATCATAGCCCAGCGCCCGCGCCGCGGTGATGGTGATCCCCGAGCGCGAGGTGCCCGGGATCAGCGCCACGGCTTGCCAGAGCCCCATGATCACGGCATGTCGCAGGGTCCATTGCGGGGCCGTGCGGATCTGCGGCGACCGCGTGTCGACCCACCACAGCACGATACCGAAGACCAGCATCGTCCAGCCGATCACCGCCATGCTGCGCAACGCCTCGTCCAGCCCGGTCAGTTCCAGGATCAGCCCGGCCACGATCACCGGCAGGGTCGCGACGATCAGGCACAGCGCGAGGAAGGCGCCGGGCGTGTCGATCTGCCCGCGCAGCACATGGCCAAGCCCCGCGACCGCCAGCATCGTGTCCTTGCGGAAATAGAGGATCACCGCGCCCAGCGTGCCGACATGCACCGCCACGTCGATGACCTGTCCCTGGTCTGCGGCGCCGGTCAGATGCGGCAAGAGGATCAGGTGGCCGGAAGACGAGATCGGCAGGAATTCGGTGATCCCCTGGATCACGGCGATGAGCAGAAGGTTGTAGAGTTCCATTGCACCTGGCCCTGATCGGAATCGCTGTCAGCATAGGGAGTTGATTTGGAATGAGAAGGTCGGGGAAAGGTCATATTGTGTTACCTAAAAGGGAGGGTCGGCCGGAGCCCGGGCGGAAAGGGCGGGAAAGAAAAACGCAATTAGGTCAGCAATTGTGACTTTCAATTCCCCCGGAACGCACGTATAGAACCGCGTCGAAGGGACGAGTCCGCCCGCAGGGAGCCAGCCATGTCGAAGCGTCCGATGCTTCAGTTCGTCAGCGTCGCCAAGGAAACCCCCGAAAAGCGGGAGGCAGACTCGCGCGCGCATGATTTCCACGAGATTTACGCCGAGTACGCCGCCGACAAGGCCGCCGAGCAGGCCGCGCGGTGCAGCCAATGCGGCGTGCCCTATTGCCAGACCCATTGCCCGCTGCACAACAACATCCCCGACTGGCTGCGCCTGACCGCCGAGGGTCGCCTGCAAGAGGCCTATGAACTGAGCCAGGCCACCAACACCTTCCCCGAGATCTGCGGCCGCATCTGCCCGCAGGACCGGCTGTGCGAAGGCAATTGCGTGATCGAACAGTCGGGCCACGGCACGGTCACGATCGGCGCGGTCGAGAAATACATCACCGACACCGCCTGGGATAACGGCTGGGTCCAGCCCATCGCGCCTGCGGCCGAGCGGCCCGAAAGCGTCGGCATCATCGGCGCCGGGCCCGGCGGGCTAGCGGCGGCGGATGTCCTGCGCCGGGCGGGCCTTCAGGTCACCGTCTATGACCGCCATGACCGCGCGGGCGGGCTGCTGACCTATGGCATCCCGGGCTTCAAGCTGGAAAAGGACGTGGTGATGCGCCGCGTGCAGCAGCTGGAACAGGGCGGCGTCGAGTTCGTGCTGAACTGCAACGTGGGCGAGGACATCAGCTTTGACGCGATCCGCGGCAAGCATGACGCGGTGCTGATCGCCACCGGCGTCTACAAGTCGCGCGTGATGCAGGCGCCGGGCGTGGGTGCGCAGGGCATCGTGCGCGCCATCGACTATCTGACCACCTCGAACCGGGTGGGGTTCGGCGACAGCGTGCCGGAATTCGAGTCGGGCGAGTTGAACGCGAACGGCAAGCGCGTCGTGGTGATCGGCGGCGGCGATACCGCGATGGATTGCGTGCGCACGGCGATCCGGCAGGGCGCGCGATCGGTGAAATGCCTTTATCGCCGCGACCGGGCGAACATGCCGGGGTCACAGCGCGAGGTGCAGAATGCCGAGGAAGAGGGCGTCGAATTCGTCTGGCTGACCGCGCCCAACGGCTTTGCCGGCGATCCGGTCGAAGGCGTCATGGTGCAGAAGATGCGGCTGGGCCCGCCGGATGTCACCGGCCGCCAGAGCCCCGAGGTGATCGAGGGCGCGGATTACGTCGAACCCGCCGACCTGGTCATCAAGGCGCTGGGCTTCGAGCCCGAGGATCTGCCGGCGCTGTGGGGCGAGGCCGCGCTGGAAGTGACCCGCTGGGGCACCATCAAGGCCGATTTTCGCAGCCACGAAACCAGCCTGCCGGGCGTCTATGCGGTGGGCGACATCGTGCGCGGGGCCAGTCTGGTGGTCTGGGCGATCCGGGACGGGCGCGAGGCAGCCGACAGCATCCTGGCCTACCTGAACCAGCCCGCGCAGGTCGCGGCCGAGTGACGGCGCCGGAGGCGATTGCATAGGAAGCGGGCAAATCGGAATTTCATCGGACTTTTTTCCGACGCCCGCGACGATCGACGGAACGACAGGACAGCATCCCTGACCCGGAGCGTTGAGGAAAGATGACCACGCGGACCACGCCACTGGACGGACATTGCCTCTGCGGTGCGGTGCACATCAGCGCCGTGCCCCGGGCATCATCGGTCTCGGCCTGCCATTGCTCGGTCTGCCGGCGCTGGTCCGGGGCGGCGATCTGGTGCCTCGACGCCGCGCCAACGGATGTCCATGTCACCGGCGAGGTCCGGACCTACAGGTCGTCGCCCTTCGCCGAACGCGCCTTCTGCCCGGTCTGCGGCACCCACCTGTGGATCCGCGACGACCGCGAAGGCTATGACCTGATGCCCGGCCTGTTCGAGGCGGCATCAGGCTTTCCGCTGAACCACGAGGTCTATGCCGACCGGGCCTTCGCCGCGGTCCGGCTGCAAGGATCGCACGCGCGGATCAGCCGCGCCGACTACGAAGCTTCACACCCCTTCATCGAGGGAGATGCACGATGACCAAATACGATTCCGACTGGGTGGCCCGCGAAGAGGCGAAACGCGCCTTTGTGGCGGAACAGGGTCTTTACCGCCCCGATGACGAGCATGCCTCTTGTGGGGTCGGCCTGGTCGTCGCGATCGACGGCAAGCCGTCGCGCAAGGTGGTCGAGAACGGCATCGACGCGCTGAAGGCGGTGTGGCACCGCGGCGCGGTGGATGCCGACGGCAAGACCGGCGACGGCGCGGGCATCCATGTGCAGATCCCGGCGCCCTTCTTCTATGACCAGATCCGGCGCACCGGGCACGAACCCCATCCCGACCGGCTGATCGCGGTGGGCCAGGTGTTCCTGCCGCGCACCGATTTCGGCGCGCAGGAGGTCTGCCGGACCATCGTCGAGACCGAAGTCCTGCGGATGGGGTACTACATCTACGGCTGGCGCCACGTCCCGGTGAATACCGAGGTGCTGGGCGAGAAGGCCAACGCGACCCGTCCCGAGATCGAGCAGATCCTGATCTCGAATTCCAAGGGCGTGGACGAAGAGACGTTCGAGCGCGAGCTTTATGTCATCCGCCGCCGGATCGAGAAGGCATCCGCCGCGGCGCAGGTGCCCTCGCTCTACATCTGTTCGCTGTCCTGCCGCAGCGTGATCTACAAGGGGATGATGCTGGCTGAGCAGGTGGCCGAGTTCTATCCCGACCTGCAGGACGAACGCTTTCAGTCCGCCTTCGCGATCTACCACCAGCGCTATTCGACCAACACCTTCCCGCAATGGTGGCTGGCCCAGCCGTTCCGGATGCTCGCCCACAACGGCGAGATCAACACGCTGAAGGGCAACCTGAACTGGCTGAAGAGCCACGAGATAAGGATGGCGTCGTCGGCCTTCGGCGATCTGGCCGAGGACATCAAGCCGATCGTGGCGCAGGGGTCCTCGGACTCGGCGGCGCTCGATTCCGTGTTCGAGGTGCTGGTGCGGGCGGGGCGCAACGCGCCAATGGCCAAGACCATGCTGGTGCCCGAGGCCTGGTCGCAGGCGGCCGTCGAACTGCCCAAGCCCTGGCGCGACATGTATGCCTATGTCAACAGCGTGATGGAGCCCTGGGACGGCCCCGCTGCGCTGGCCATGACCGACGGGCGCTGGGTCTGCGGCGGGCTGGACCGCAACGGGCTGCGGCCGATGCGCTATGTGGTGACCGGCGACGGTCTGCTGATCGCGGGGTCGGAAATCGGGATGGTGCCGACCGATGAGGCCAGCGTGCGCGAAAAGGGCGCGCTGGGCCCGGGGCAGATGATCGCGGTCGACATGCGCGAGGGCAAGCTGTTCCGCGATTCCGAACTGAAGGACCTGATGGCCGCCAGCCAGCCCTTTGGCGAGTGGCTGGAAAAGGTGCATGAACTGGACGAGAGCCTGTCGCAGGTGGACGAGAAGCCGCTGTTCGAGGGCGGCGAACTGCGCAAGCGGCAGATCGCGGCGGGCTTTACCATCGAGGAGATCGAGTCGATCCTGGCGCCGATGGCCGAGGACGGCAAGGAGGCGATCGCGTCCATGGGCGACGACACGCCCAGCGCCGTGCTGTCCGAGAAGTACCGGCCGCTGAGCCATTTCTTCCGGCAGAATTTCAGCCAGGTGACCAACCCGCCGATCGACAGCTTGCGCGAATACCGGGTGATGAGCCTGAAGACGCGGTTCGGCAACCTGCGCAACGTGCTGGACGAGGATGGCAGCCAGACCCGGATCATCATCCTGGAGAGCCCGTTCCTGGGCAACGCGCAGTTCGACGAACTGGTGCGCCAGTTCGTGGTGCCGATGACCGAGATTGACTGCACCTTCCCTGCGGGCGCGGGGCCCGATGCCCTGCGCGACGCGCTGGCGCGGATCCGCGCCGAGGCCGAGGATGCGGTGCGCTCGGGCTCGGGGCATCTGGTGCTGACCGACCAGCACCAGAACGAGGACCGGGTGCCGATGCCGATGATCCTGGCGACGTCGGCGGTGCACAGCTGGCTGACGCGCAAAGGCCTGCGGACCTTTACCTCGGTCAACGTGCGCTCGGCCGAATGCATCGACCCGCATTACTTCGCGGTGCTGATCGGCTGTGGCGCGACCACGGTGAACGCTTATCTGGCCGAGGACACGATGGCCGACCGGATCCGGCGCGGCCTGCTGGACTGTTCGCTGACCGAGGCGGTGGCGCATTACCGCAAGGCGATCGACCTGGGCCTGCTCAAGATCATGTCCAAGATGGGCATCTCGGTGATCTCGTCCTATCGCGGCGGGCTGAACTTCGAGGCGGTGGGCCTGAGCCGCGCGATGTGCGCGGAATACTTCCCCGGCATGCATTCGCGGATCTCGGGGATCGGCGTCACCGGCATCCAGCGCAAGCTGGAGGAGGTGCACCGGCTGGGCTGGCGCGGCGGGCGCGACGTGCTGCCGATCGGCGGCTTCTACAAGGCGCGGCGCACCGGCGAGACCCATGCCTGGGAAGCCAGGACGATGGCGATTCTCCAGAAGGCCTGCGATACTGCGTCCTTCGAGATGTGGAAGCAGTTCTCGGCCGCGATGCGGGCAAACCCGCCGATCCACCTGCGCGATCTGCTGGACATCAAGCCCATTGGCAAGCCGATCCCGATCGAAGAGGTGGAATCGATCACCTCGATCCGCAAACGCTTCGTGACGCCGGGCATGTCGCTGGGCGCGCTGTCGCCCGAGGCGCACAAGACCCTGAACGTGGCGATGAACCGGATCGGCGCGAAGTCCGACTCGGGCGAGGGCGGCGAGGATCCGGCGCATTTCCACCCCGAACCGAACGGCGACAACCCCTCGGCCAAGATCAAGCAGGTGGCGAGCGGTCGGTTCGGCGTGACGGCGGAATACCTGAACGCCTGCGAAGAGCTGGAGATCAAGGTGGCCCAGGGCGCCAAGCCCGGCGAGGGCGGCCAGCTGCCGGGGATGAAGGTCACCGACCTGATCGCGCGGTTGCGCCACTCGACCAAGGGCGTGACGCTGATCAGTCCCCCGCCGCACCACGACATCTACTCGATCGAGGACTTGGCGCAGCTGATCTATGACCTGAAACAGATCAACCCGCGCTGCAAGGTAACGGTCAAGCTGGTAGCCTCTTCCGGTGTGGGCACCATTGCGGCGGGCGTGGCCAAGGCCAAGGCCGACGTGATCCTGATCTCTGGTCACAATGGCGGCACGGGCGCGTCGCCTGCCACGTCGATCAAGTATGCGGGCCTGCCGTGGGAAATGGGCCTGACCGAGGCGCATCAGGTGCTGTCGATGAACAACCTGCGCGAGCGGGTGACACTGCGCACCGATGGCGGTCTGCGCACGGGGCGCGACATCGTCATGGCGGCGATGATGGGGGCCGAGGAATACGGCATCGGCACCGCCGCGCTGATCGCGATGGGCTGCATCATGGTCCGGCAATGCCAGTCGAACACCTGTCCGGTGGGCGTCTGCACCCAGGATCCGAAACTGCGCGCCAAGTTCACCGGCAATGCCGACAAGGTGGTGAACCTGATTACCTTCTACGCCCAGGAGGTGCGCGAGATCCTGTCCCAGATCGGCGCGCGGTCAATGGACGAGGTGATCGGGCGCACCGACCTGCTGGCGCAGGTCAGCCGCGGCTCGGCGCACCTGGACGATCTGGACCTGAACCCGCTGCTGATTCAGGTCGATGCCAACGACCGGCCGCGGCTGGACCGGTCGCGGCCGCGAAACCCGGTGCCCGACACGCTGGACGCCGAGATCCTGCGCGATGCGCACCGCTTCTTCGAGGAAGGCGAGAAGATGCAGGTGAGCTATGCGGTGCGCAACACGCACCGGTCCATCGGCACGCGAGTGTCCAGCCACATCGTCACCAAGTTCGGGATGCGCAACAAGTTGCAGCCCGACCACCTGACGGTCAAGCTGGCGGGCAGCGCCGGGCAGTCGCTGGGCGCGTTCGGGGCGCCGGGGCTGAAGCTGATCGTGGCGGGCGATGCCAACGACTATGTCGGCAAGGGCCTGTCGGGGGCGACCATCGTGGTGCGCCCGCCGCTCTACACACCGCTGGACCCGGCCGAGAACACCATCATCGGCAACACGGTGCTGTATGGCGCGACCGACGGGTACCTGTTCGCCCTCGGGCGGGCGGGTGAACGCTTCGCTGTGCGGAACTCGGGCGCCAAGGTGGTGGTCGAGGGCTGCGGCTCGAACGGGTGCGAATACATGACCGGCGGCGTCGCGGTGATCCTTGGCCGGATCGGCGCGAACTTCGGCGCCGGGATGACCGGGGGCATGGCCTATCTCTACGACCCCGAGGGGGTGGCCGCCGACCTGATGAACATGGAAACGCTGCTGACCTGCCGGATCAGCGTCCAGCACTGGGAGGCCGAGCTGAAGGGCCTGATCGCGCGCCATGCCGAGGAAACCGGCAGCCGCCGGGCACGCGACATCCTGGACCACTGGGATCTGGAAAAGGGCAACTTCCTGCAGGTCTGCCCGCGCGAGATGCTGCCGCACCTGACCCACCCGCTGGGCATTGAGGAACGCGCGGTTCCTGCGGAATAGGGTCTGTTGCAGCCCGGACTTCGACCCCCGCGGCACAGCCCGCGGGGGTCTTGCGTTTCGGGCGCTGTGGTCAAGCGGGCGCGGCTCGGCTATCAGGCGGCCATGGCACGGCGAAAGACACCGGCACGGAAGAAGGCGGCCCGCAAGGCGGGCAGGGGGTGGTTGCGGCTGCCCTCGCTGCCACGTCCACGGATCACGCGGCGCCGCCTGGCCTGGGGCGCCGTGCTGGCGGTGGTGCTGGCGATTGCCGGACCGTCGGTGGTGAACCCGCCCCTGACCTGGACAATGTGGTCCGAGGCGCGGCGGCTGGGCGGCATAGAACACCGCTGGGTCGCGGCCGGAGACATCGCCCCGGTGATGCTGCGCGCGACGGTGGCCGCCGAGGACGCGAATTTCTGCCGCCACTGGGGGTTCGACATGCGCGCGATCCGCGGCGCGCTGGCCGAGGGCGCGCGCTATGGCGCCTCGACCATCAGCCAGCAGACGGTCAAGAACGTCTATCTCTGGCAGGGCCGCAGCTGGCCCCGCAAGGCGCTGGAGGCGATGATCACGCCGCTGGTGGAACTGACCTGGTCCAAGCGCCGCATCCTCGAGGTCTATCTGAACGTGGCCGAGTTCGACGAGGGTGTGTTCGGCATCGACGCGGCCGCGCGGCACCATTTCGGCGTGCCGCCCGCGAAACTGTCGGCCGCCCAGGCGGGCGCGCTGGCCGCGGTGCTGCCCGACCCCAAGGGGCGCAACGCCGCCCGCCTGACGCCCGCTTTGCAGAAACGCGCCGCGCAGATCCTCGACGGGGCGGCGACGATCAGGGCCGATGGCCGGTCGGATTGTTTCGAGAGTTGAAAAACCGGGCCTGACACGGCATGAGGGGCGTCAGGTCAACTTGCGGTCGAGCCCATGAACCGTCTCTATCACGTCCCCCTGTCCCCCTTCTGCCGCAAGGTGCGTCTTGTGCTGGCGGAGAAGAAGATCGAGGTGGAACTGGTCGAGGAACGCTATTGGGAACGCGACGCGGATTTCATGCGGCGCAACCCGGCGGGCAAGGTTCCGGTGCTGCGCATGGACGGGCGCACGATGGCCGAAAGCCAGGCGATCTGCGAATATCTGGATGAGACCTGGCCCGAACCGAAGCTGTTACCCGGCAGCCCGGCCGAACGCTGCGAGATCCGCCGCCTGGTCTGCTGGTTCGACGACAAGTTCCACGCCGAGGTGACCTCGAAACTGCTGTATGAACGGGTCAACAAGAAGATGATGGGCCAGGGCTATCCCGACAGCCGCGCGGTCAAGGCGGGTGCCCAGGCGGTCAAGTTTCACCTCGACTACATGGGCTGGCTGCTGGACCAGCGGCGCTGGCTGGCGGGCGACGTGATGACGCTGGCCGATTTCGCGGGCGCCGCGCACCTGTCCAGCCTCGACTACATCTCGGATGTCGACTGGAACCGCAACGCGGCGGTCAAGGACTGGTACGCCAAGATCAAGTCGCGCCCGGCCTTCCGCAACATCCTGGCCGACCAGGTGCCGGGCTTTCCGCCGCCGCGCCACTACGCCAATCTCGACTTTTGAGCGCGGCGCTGAAAGACCGCCTGGCCGCGCGCGCCCGCGACGAAGGGTTCGCCGCGATGGGGGTCTGCCGGCCCGACGCGATCCCCGAGGCCGCGGGGCGGCTGGCCGAATTCGTGGCACTGGGCCGGCATGGCCAGATGGGCTGGATGGCCGAGCGGATGGACTGGCGCGGCAACCCCGCCGCACTCTGGCCCGCGGCGCGGTCGGTCATCATGCTGGCCGAACCCTATACCCAGGATCACGACCCGCTGGCGGTGCTGGCGCGGGGCGACCGGGGCGCGATCTCGGTCTACGCGCAGAACCGCGACTATCACGACGTTCTGAAGAAACGGCTGAAGCGTCTGGGCCGCTGGCTGCTGGAGCAGGCGCCGGGCGAGGCGATCAAGGTCTTCGTCGATACCGCGCCGGTGATGGAAAAGCCGCTTGCCCAGGCCGCGGGGCTGGGCTGGCAGGGCAAGCATACCAACCTGTTGGGGCAGGGACTGGGCAACTGGTTCTTCCTGGGGTCGATCTTCACCACGCTGGACCTGCCGCCCGATGCGCCGGCGGCCGAGCATTGCGGGTCGTGTACCGCCTGCCTCGACATCTGCCCGACACGCGCCTTTCCCGCGCCCTTCCGGCTGGATGCGCGGCGCTGCATTTCCTACCTGACGATCGAGCACAAGGGCCCGGTGAACGAGGCGCTGCGCCCGCTTCTCGGCAACCGCATCTATGGCTGCGACGACTGCCTCGCCGCCTGCCCCTGGAACAAGTTCGCGGTGGCGGCCAGCGAGACGAAATACGCTGCCCGCCCCGAACTGGTCGCGCCGCCGCTGGCCGACCTCGCCCGCCTCGACGACGCGGCCTTCCGTACACTGTTTGCGGGCTCGCCCATCAAGCGGATCGGCCGCGACCGCTTCGTGCGCAACGTCTGCTACGCGATCGGCAATTCCGGCGACCCGGCGCTGACCGGGGCAGCCCGGGGCCTGACCGACGACCCCGCCCCCACCGTCGCCGACGCGGCGCGCTGGGCCGTCGCCCGTCTGTCGCGCCCCTGATCCTTCTTCTTGGAAAAATACTCTGGGGGTCTGGGGGCAAAGCCCCCAGCGGATCGGTACGGCGCCAGCCGGGCCGAAACCCGGACAGGCCGCTTTCCACCCGGACTGGCCGGGCGTAATCAGGACTTGCAGCCGTCACGAGGCCCCCATGAACCCCGCCCGCGCCATCGCCCTGAAACTTGCCTCGGTCGCGCTCTTCGTCGCGATGTCGGCGCTTATCAAGGCGGCCGCCGACCATGTGCCGCCGGGCGAGGCGGTTTTCTTCCGCTCGTTCTTCGCGATTCCGGTCATCGTCGCCTGGCTGGCCTGGCAGGGCGCGCTGGCCCGCGGCCTGCGCACGAAAAACCCCCTGGGCCATCTCTGGCGCGGGCTGGTCGGCGGCACGGCGATGGGGCTGATGTTCGCGGGGCTGGGCCTGCTGCCGCTGCCCGAGGTGACCGCCATCGGCTATGCCGCGCCGCTGCTGGTGGTGATCTTCGCGGCGATGTTCCTCGGCGAAGAGGTGCGGATGTTCCGGCTGGCCGCCGTGGCGCTGGGGCTGGCGGGCGTGCTGATCGTGCTGTCGCCCCGGCTCACCGCCTTTGGCAGCGACGCGATGGAGGCGCGCGAGACGCTGGGCGCGGTGGTCACGCTGGCGGGGGCGGCCTGCGCGGCGCTGGCCCAGGTCTTCGTGCGCAAGCTGGTGCAGACCGAAAGCACCTCGTCGATCGTGTTCTGGTTCTCGGTCAATGCCTCGGTGCTGTCGCTGCTGACGATCCCGTTCGGCTGGGTCGTCCCCGGCCCGGCCGAGGCGGCAATGCTGGTCGGTGCGGGGCTTCTCGGCGGGCTGGCGCAGATCTGCATGACCTCCGCCTATCGCCATGCCGAGGCGGCGGTGGTGGCGCCGTTCGACTATGCCTCGATGCTGCTGGCGCTGGGCGTCGGTTATGTGGTGTTCGACGAGGTGCCGACGCCGGTGATGCTGTGGGGGGCGAGCCTGGTGATCCTGGCAGGCGTGCTGATCATCTGGCGCGAGCGGCAACTGGGGCTGGAACGCAGCCGCGCGCGCAAGGGCATGACTCCGCAGGGATAACCCCGCGGGCTTCCGACTTCTGGCTCGGTTGCCGTCGCGGGGTGCCGTGCTATGGTCAAGCTGCCCGTGGCATCGTGCCGCAGGCACAAGATCGGGAGAAACCCGAAGGGAGGAAATATGAAACGCGCAATGACGGGCGCGGCCGTTTGGGCCGTGCTGGCAAGTTCCGTTTGGGCGCAGGGCGCCGATGTGCCGGACAACCTGGAAAAGCTGGGGAATTTCCAGACCACCGGCACCACCGAATTCACCTTTGTCGAGCAGGGCGGTGCGTTCGCCGAGGGCATCAGGAAGACGCTGGAGCGGATCACCCTGCCCGATGGCTTCAAGATCGGGCTTTACGCCGTGGTCCCCGACGCGCGGCACATGGCGGTGGGGCCGCAGGGCATCGTGACCTTCGTGGGCACCCGCAAGGACAAGGTCTGGGCGGTTACCGACCGCAACAAGGACCGGGTGGCCGACGAGGTCAAGGATTTCGCCCCCTCGCTGAAATTCGCGATCCCGAACGGCCCCTGCTTCTCGAAGGACGGGTTCCTCTATATCGCGGAACAGAACCGGGTGCTGCTGTTCCCGGCAGCCGAGTTCTTCTACGAAAGCCCGGATGTCGCGGCCTTCAACCTGGTGGCCCAGGGCGAGTTGATCCCGCCGGAGGAGGAGAGCTACAACCACACCGCGCGGGTCTGCAAGATCGGGCCGGACAACAAGATCTACATCTCGCTCGGCCAGCCGTTCAACGTGGCGCCCGCCGAGAAGCTGGACCGTTACCGGGAATGGGGGATCGGCGGGATGATCCGCGTGAACCTGGATGGCACGGGCCGCGAGGTCTATACCTACGGCATCCGCAACTCGGTCGGGCATGACTTCCACCCCGAAACCGGCGAGCTTTGGTTCACCGACAACCAGGTGGACGGGATGGGCGACGACATCCCGCCGGGCGAGATCAACCGCCAGACCGCCATGGGTCAGCATTTCGGGCACCCGTGGTACGGCGGCGGCGACGTGCGCACCAACGAGTACAAGGACCAGGAGGTGCCGGTCGAGGTGGTGATGCCCGCGGTCGAGACCGTGGCCCATGCCGCCGATCTGGGCATGACCTTCTACACCGGCAGCATGTTCCCCGAGAAGTACCGGGGCGCGATCTTCTCGGCCCAGCACGGGTCGTGGAACCGCACGACGCCAGTGGGTGCGCGGGTCATGGTGACCTTCATCGATGACGAGGGCAACGCCACGACCGAGCCCTTTGCCGAGGGCTGGATCGACGAGAACGGCGAGTATCTGGGCCGTCCGGTGGACGTGGCGCAGTTGCGCGACGGGTCGATCCTGGTCTCGGACGACCTGGCAGGGGCGGTCTACCGCATCTGGTACGAGGGGACGGAATGAAAGGGCTGATCGCCCTGGCTCTCGGCGGGGTTTTCCTCGCCGGGGGCGCCTTCGCGCAGGACCTCGAGGCCGGCCGCAAGGTGGCCGGCCTCTGCCGGGTGTGCCACGGGCTTCAGGGCGTGGCGCAGGTGCCGATCGCCCCGCATATCTCGGGCGAGCCGGTCAGCTACATCACCCGGCAGCTGGAGGCGTTCCGCTCGGGCGCGCGCGAGCACGAGATGATGACGGTGGTGGCGCGCGGGCTGACGGACCAGCAGATCGCGGACGTGGCGGCGTGGTATTCGGCGCATGCCGCCTCGGCCAGCCTGCCCGCAGGGGCCGACCCGGATGCCGCGCCGTCGCTCTGCGTGAACTGTCACGGGGCGAACGGGATCGCGGTGGCCGAGGACGCGCCGAACCTGGCGAACGAGACGAATATCTATATCGCGACGCAGTTGAAGGCATTCCGCACCGGCCAGCGCACGCACGAGATCATGTCGGAGATCGCGGCCGACCTGACCGACGAGGAAATCCGCGCCTATGCCGACTGGTATGCCGCGGCCAGGCTGGAGGTTCAGGAGCCGGGATAGGCCCGCCCCCTGTGGAAATGCCGTTTCGGGCCGGAACAGGGTCGAAAACCGCAGGACCCCACCGCGGATCGGGGCAGGGCCGGCACCCGGCCCCGCGCGGTGCAATCCATCAGGTCCGCACCAGCCTTTCGTAGCTTTCCACCATGTCGCGGGCCAGGGCGCCGACCTCGAAAGAGTAGTCGCCGATCTGGCCCACCGGGGTCACCTCGGCCGCGGTGCCGGTCAGCCAGCATTGCTGGAAACCTTCGAGCTCCCCGGGCAGGATGTGGCGTTCGTGCACCTTGACCTGCTTGTCGTGCAGCATGCCGATCACGGTCTGCCGGGTGATGCCGTTCAGGAAGCAGTCGGGTTTCGGGGTATGCACCTCGCCATCCTTGACGAAGAAGATGTTGGCCCCCGTCGCCTCGGCCACGTAGCCGCGATAGTCGAACATCATCGCGTCCGAGCACCCCTTGGCCTCGGCCGCATGCTTGGACATGGTGCAGATCATGTAGAGACCGGCGGCCTTGGCTTGGCTGGGCGCGGTGGCCGGGTCGGGGCGGCGCCATTTCGCGATGTCGAGCTTCGCGCCCTTCATCTTGGCATCGCCGTAATAGGCGCCCCATTCCCAGACGGCGATCGCGGTGCGGACCGGGTTGCGGCGGGACGCCACCCCCATGTCCTCGCCCGCGCCACGCCAGGCCAGCGCGCGCACATAGGCGTCTTTCAGGCCGTTGGCCTGCATGACCTCGGCCTTGGCGGCCTCGATCTCGTCGACGGTATAGGGGATCTCGAAGTCGATCAGGTTGGCCGAGGTCTTGAGCCGCTGGGAATGTTCGCGCGACTTGAAAATGGTGCCGCCATAGGCGCGCTCGCCCTCGAATACCGACGAGGCATAGTGCAGCGCATGGGTCAGCAGATGCACGTTGGCGTCGCGCCAGGGCACCAGTTTGCCGTCCATCCAGATAAAGCCGTCGCGGTCGTCGTAGGCAGTCATCGCCTTTCCCTTCGCTTGCCCCTCGGGGCGTTGGATTTTCGAATGTTGCGCAATTTAGGTCCGCTTCGGACATAATCTTGCGTCAAATTCACGGATCGCTAACAGTTGAGTCTTGGAAAGTCAACAAGGCTGACATAAGATCGCCCAATGAATGGTCAGTGGTGAAACGGACGGGGTTTCGGCATGGCGCAGGGTGCATCCGCGGTCGCGCAGAAGAGCGGGGAGAACCTGCTGTTCCTGACCGACGACCAGATCAGGAAGGGGATCGAGGCGATGTTCTTCGCCTATCGCGGCTTTACCGCCGATCCCGACCGCATCCTCGAGGAACAGGGCTATGGCCGCGCCCATCACCGGGCGATCCATTTCATCCACCGCGCGCCGGGGACGACGGTGAACAACCTGCTGGCCATCCTGGGCGTCACCAAGCAGTCGCTGAACCGGGTGCTGCGCAGCCTGATCGAGGACGGGCTGGTGGAAAGCCGGGTGGGCAACCGCGACAAGCGCGAGCGGCACCTGTTCCTGACCGAGACGGGCGCCGCACTGGAACAGAAGCTGTCCGACGCCCAGCGCGAACGCATGCGCGCGGCCTATCGCGCGGCGGGGCCTGTGGCGGTGGCGGGCTTCCGGCAGGTGCTGGAGGCGATGATGGATCCCGAGATGCAGCGCCATTTCAACCGGCTGACGGACAGCGCCAGATGACAACTGAGGCCGGGATTCACCTGCTGATCGTCGATGACGACGCGCGGATCCGCGAGTTGCTGCGCCGGTTCCTGGTGCGGCAGGGGTTCTGGGTGACGGCCGCGCGCGACGCGGCGCATGCCCGCAAGCTGCTGGCCGGGCTGGAATTCGACCTGATCGTGCTGGATGTGATGATGCCCGGCGAGGACGGGATTTCCCTGACCCGCGCGCTGCGGGCCGGGATCACGACGCCGATCCTGCTGTTGACGGCGCGGGGCGAGACCTCGGACCGGATCGCGGGGCTGGAGGCGGGGGCGGATGATTACCTGCCCAAGCCGTTCGAGCCCAAGGAATTGCTGCTGCGGATCAATGCGATCCTGCGGCGGGTGCCGCAGGCGCGGACCAACCCCGAGTTGCCCAAGGTGCTGCACCTGGGCCCGGTACGCTATGACGTGGGCCGGGGCGAGCTGTGGTCGGGCGACGAGCGGGTGCGGCTGACGCAGACCGAGGCCCAGCTGATGCGCATCTTCTCGGCCTGTCCGGGCGAGCCGGTCAGCCGGGCGCGGCTGGTCGAGGAACTGGGCCGTGACGACGGGCAGGCGCAGGAACGCGCGGTCGATGTGCAGATCACGCGGCTGCGGCGCAAGATCGAGACCGATCCGCGCCAGCCACGCTATCTGCAAACGGTGCGCGGCGAAGGCTACCGGCTGGCGCCCGATTGAGACTTGCCGGGGGCGGCGGCGCCCCCTAGCGTCTGGCCCATGAGCACCGCGCTGATCACTCATCCCGACAGCCTGCGCCACGTAACGCCGCCGGGCCACCCCGAGAGCGTTGCACGGATCGAGGCGGTGAACGAGGCGCTGATCGCGCCGGAGTTCACGTTCCTGGTTCGTGAAAGCGCGCCGCTGGCCGACGAGGCGGCGGTGCTGCGCGGCCACGGCCACACCTATCTGGAGGCGCTGAAGGCGGCGGTTCCGGCCACGGGCTGGGCGCAGCTTGACCCCGATACATTTCTTTCGCCTGGCTCGATGGCCGCGGCGCTGCGGGCGCTGGGCGCGTGTATCAGGGCGGTCGACATGGTGCTGGGGGGCGAGGTCCGGAATGCCTTTGCCGCGGTGCGCCCGCCGGGCCACCATGCCGAAGCAGGCCGGTCGATGGGGTTCTGCCTGTTCTCGAACATCGCGATCGCGGCGAAACATGCGCTGGACCATCACGGGCTGGCGCGCGTCGCGGTGGTGGATTTCGACGTGCATCACGGCAACGGCACCCAGGACATCCTTTGGGACGAGGCGCGCGCACTGTTCGTGTCGACGCACCAGATGCCGCTCTGGCCATTCACCGGGGCACCCGAGGAACGCGGCGCACATGACAACGTGCTGAACGTACCGCTGCCGCCGCATGCGGACGGGACACGGTTCCGGGCCGAGATAGAGACGAAAGTGTTGCCCCGCCTGGACGCCTTCGCGCCCGAATTGCTGCTGGTGTCGGCCGGGTTCGATGCGCACCGGGCCGATCCGCTGGCGCAACTGGACCTCGGCGTCGAGGATTTCGCCTGGGTCACCCAGCGGCTGTGCGACATCGCCGACGCGCATTGCGGCGGGCGGGTGGTCTCGACACTGGAGGGCGGCTATGATCTGGATGCGCTGGCCGCGTCCGTCGCGGCCCATGTGAAGGTGCTGATGGAGCGGGGCGCATGACCGAAAAGCCGGTTTCCGAGATGAGTTTCGAAGAGGCGATGAAGGCGCTGGAAGCTGCCGTCACCGCGCTGGAACAGGGCGACGTGCCGCTGGAACAGGCGATCGAACTGTCGGAACAGGCCGCAGGGCTGAAACGCCATTGCGAGCAGAAGCTGAAGGAAGCCGAGGAAAAGGTCGCCCAGATCACGCTGGACGGCAACGGCAATCCCACCGGCACGACCCCCGCCGAGGGGTTGTAGGATGTTCCAGTCGCAGTTGAAGGACGCCGCCGCGCTGATCGAGGCGCGGCTGATGGAGGCGCTGGCGGGCGCGGCCGACCAGCCGGTGACCCATGCGATGCGCTATGCGGTGGCGGGCGGCAAGCGGCTGCGCGGGTTCCTGGTGATCGAGGGCGCGGCGCTTTACGGCGTGGCGGCGGATCGGGCGGTGCATGCGGCCGCCGCCATCGAGGCGATCCATGCCTATTCCCTGGTGCATGACGACATGCCCTGCATGGATGACGACGACCTGCGCCGGGGTCAGCCCACGGTGCATGTGAAATGGGACGAGGGCACCGCCCTGCTGGTGGGCGACGCGTTGCAGACGCTGGCCTTCGGTTTGCTGGCGGACCCGGCCTGCCACCCCGACCCTGCCGTGCGGATCGACCTTGTGGGGTCGCTGGCGCGGGCCTCGGGGATCGACGGCATGGTTCTGGGTCAGGCGCAGGATATCGCGGCGGAAACCGCAGGCCGGGCGCTGAACCTGGCCGAGATCACCGAATTGCAGGCCAACAAGACCGGCGCGCTGATCCGCTGGTCGGCCGAGGCCGGGGCGCGGCTGGGCGGGGCCGACATCGCGCCCTTGTCATCCTACGCGACCGCGCTGGGGCTGGCCTTCCAGATCGCCGACGACATCCTCGATGTCGAGGGCGACGTGGAAAAGACCGGCAAGCGCGTGCAAAAGGATGCGGATGCGGGCAAGGCGACCTTCGTCTCGCTGCTGGGGCTGGAGGGCGCCAAGGCGCGGGCCCGCGATCTGGTGGACGAGGCCTGCGCCGCGCTCGCCCCATTTGGCGCAAGGGCCGATGCCTTGCGGGACACCGCCCGCTTCGTTATTGCCCGGGAAACCTGAAACGCGCACCGTCCCGAAAGGGGGTACCGCCTTGACCAATCGCCCGAACACGCCGCTGCTTGACCGCGTCAGCAGCCCCGCCGACCTCAAGGGCCTGTCGGATGCCGAGCTGCACGACCTGGCCGGCGAACTGCGGGCCGAAACGGTTTCCGCCGTGTCCGAAACCGGCGGGCATCTGGGCGCCGGGCTGGGCGTGGTGGAACTGACCGTGGCGCTGCATGCGGTGTTCGACACGCCGCGCGACCGGCTGATCTGGGACGTGAGCCACCAGTGCTATCCGCACAAGATCCTGACCGGGCGGCGCGACCGCATCCGCACCCTGCGTCAGCAGGACGGGCTGTCGGGCTTCTGCAAGATGAGGGAAAGCGAATACGACGCCTTCGGCGCGGGCCATTCGTCCACCTCGATCTCGGCGGCGCTGGGCTATGCGGTGTCGCGCGACCTGGGCAGCGCGCCCGAGGCGGGCGTCGGCGACGCAATCGCAGTGATCGGCGACGGGGCGTTGTCGGCAGGGATGGCCTATGAGGCGCTGAACCATGCCGGGCATCTGAAGACTCGCCTGTTCGTGATCCTGAACGACAACGAGATGTCGATCGCGCCCCCCGTGGGCGCGATGTCGAGCTATCTCAACCGGCTTTATGCGGGCGCGCCGTTCCAGGAGTTCAAGTCGCTGGCCAAGGGGGCGGTCGGCTTCCTGCCCGCGCCGTTCCAGGAAGGTGCGAAGCGGGCCAAGGACCTGATCAAGCATGTCACCGTCGGCGGCACCCTGTTCGAGGAACTGGGATTTTCCTATGTCGGGCCGGTGGACGGGCACGATCTGGACCAGCTCTTGCCGATCCTGCGCACGGTCAAGGCGCGCGCCACCGGGCCGATGCTGATCCATGTCATCACGAAAAAGGGCAAGGGCTATGCCCCCGCCGAGAATGCGCCCGATTGCGGGCATGGCGTGTCGAAATTCGACGTGGCAACCGGCGAACAGGTCAAGACACCGGCGAACGCGCCCAGCTATACCAAGGTCTTCGCCAACGCGCTGATCGCCGAGGCGCGGGCCGATCGCAAGGTGGTCGCCGTGACCGCCGCCATGCCCGACGGCACCGGGCTGAACCTGTTCGCCGAACGGTTCCCCGAACGCACCTTCGACGTGGGCATCGCCGAACAGCACGCGGTGACGTTTTCCGCGGGGCTGGCGGCGGGCGGGCAGAAACCGTTCTGTGCGATCTACTCGACCTTTTTGCAGCGCGGGTATGACCAGATCGTGCATGACGTCGCGATCCAGCGGCTGCCGGTGCGGTTCGCCATCGACCGGGCGGGGCTGGTGGGGGCCGACGGGCCGACGCACGCGGGCGCCTATGACACCGCGTTCCTGGCCAACCTGCCCGGCTTTGTCGTGATGGCGGCGGCCGACGAAGCCGAACTGGTGCACATGGTCGCGACGGCGGTGGCCCATGACGAGGGGCCGATCTCGTTCCGCTTTCCGCGCGGCGAAGGCGTGGGGGTCGAACTGCCCGAAAAGGGCACCCCGCTGGAGATCGGCAAGGGCCGCATCATCGCCGAGGGCGAGCGCGTGGCGCTGCTGAATTTCGGCACAAGGCTGAAGGAAGTGCGCGAGGCGGCGCAGGCACTGGCCGCCCACGGCATCCGCCCCACCATCGCGGACGCCCGCTTTGCCAAGCCGCTGGACGAGGACATGATCCTGCGCCTCGCGCGCGGGCACGAGGCGCTGATCACCGTCGAAGAAGGCACGGTTGGCGGCTTTGGCAGCCATGTCGCGCATCTGCTGGCCGAGAAGGGCGTGTTCGACACGGGCCTGAAATTCCGCTCGATGGTGCTGCCGGACATCTTCATCGACCAGGCCAGCCCGGCCGACATGTATGCGGTGGCCAGGCTGAACGCCCCCGATATCGAGACCCGGGTCCTGGAGGTGCTGGGCGCCGCCCGGGTGGCCGCGCGCCGCGCCTGAGGGCGGCCCCGCCGCGGCTCAGACCTCGATCGGCACCAGCACCTCGGGCTCGATCACCCGGGTCTCGGGCAGTTCCTGCTTCAACACCGCGGCGGATTGTTCCAGCAGCGGGAAGGTGCGGTAATGGCAGGGGATCACCATCTTGAAGTCGAAGAAGGTGCGCGCCGCATAGGCCGCCCGCTTCATGTCCATGGTAAAATGCCCGCCCGCGCACAGGATCCCGATATCGGGCCCGTGCAGGTCGTTGAAGATCTCCATGTCGGCCATCACATCGGTATCGCCGCTGACATAGATCGTGTGGCCCTCGCCCGCGATCATGTAGCCCGCCTCGGCGCCGGTATAGACCGGCCCGTTCGGCCCCGGGATCGACGAGGAATGGGCCGCGTTGACCATCGTCACCGCCACCTCTCCCAGATGCACCGTGCCCCCCTTGTTGAAGCCCGTGACCTCGATCTGCTCGGTCTGGTGCCACCATGTCATCAGGTCGTAGATGCCAAGCACGGGGATCGACAGCTCGCGCGAGATCGCCACCGCGTCAGGGGAATGATCGCCATGCCCGTGGGTCACCAGAACATGGGTCGCCCCCGTGATCGCCTCGGCCCGGCGCGACTCGGGGAACATCGGGTTGCCGTGCAGCCAGGGGTCGACCAGCAGGACCTTGTCCGCGATCTCGATGCGGAAACCGGAATGGCCGAGCCAGATGATTTTCATGGATGCCTCCCTGTGCGGTTGCGGCCCGTGGGGCTAGGTTTTCCCTCAGCCTAGCAGAGCGGGAGGCGATTTCCATGGACTGGATGACCCAGGTCGATGCCTATTGCGAACGGACCGACCTTTCCTACTGGTCCGAACCCGTGAACGCGGTGACGAACGCCGCCTTCGTGATCGCGGCGGCAGTGATGTGGCGGCGGACGGCCGGGCTGCCGCTGGGCCGCGCGCTCTGCGCGGTGCTGGCGGCGATCGGGCTGGGAAGCTACCTGTTCCACACCCATGCCACGGCCTGGGCCTCGGTGGCGGATGTGGCGCCGATCCTGGGGTTCATCCTGCTCTATCTCTACGCGGCGAACCGGACCTTTTGGGGTCTGGGGCGCCGGGCCGCGCTGGCGGGCGTGGCGCTGTTTTTCCCCTATGCGGCGGCCACCGGCTGGCTGTTCGGGCAATTGCCCTGGCTCGGCGCGTCGGCGGGCTATGCGCCGGTGGCGCTGCTGATCCTCGTCCATGCGGGTCTTCTGGCCCGAAGGGCGCCCGCGACGGCGCGCGGGCTGGCTCTTGGGGGCGGGCTGCTGGTGCTCTCGCTGGGCTTCAGGACGCTGGACGGGCCGCTTTGCGGGGTGCTGCCGCTGGGCACGCATTTCCTGTGGCATCTGCTGAACGCCACGATGCTGGGCTGGATGATCGAGGTCTACCGCCGGGACATGGCCGCCCGCGTCGGGCAAACACCCCACCCGGCCGGGGGATAGGCGCCGCACCGGTCTTCTTCTTGGCCAAAATACTCCCGCCGGAGGCGCCGCGCGCGTCAGCGCGCGGCCCGGCCCAACGCCGGACAAGCGGGGCGCCCGCCCCGCGCGGGCCGGGGGCGGGAGCGCCCCCTAACCGGGCATGAACACCACCGTCTTGTGCCCGTTCGCCAGCACCCGGCGTTGCAGGTGCAGCCGCACCGCGCGGGCCAGCACCCGGCTCTCGATGTCGCGGCCCACGGCGACGTAATCCTCGGCGGACAGGGCGTGGTTCACCCGCTCGGTCTCCTGCTCGATGATCGGGCCCTCGTCGAGGTCGGCGGTGACGTAATGCGCCGTCGCGCCGATCAGTTTCACCCCCCGCTCATGCGCCTGGTGATAGGGTTTCGCGCCCTTGAAGGACGGCAGGAAGGAATGGTGGATGTTGATGACCCGCCCCGCCAGCGCGCGGGACAGGTCGTCCGACAGCACCTGCATGTAGCGCGCCAGCACCACCAGTTCGGCGCCGGTTTCCTCGACCAGGGCCAGAACGCGGGCCTCCTGCTCGGCCTTATTGGCCTTGCCGACCGGCCAGCAGTGATAGGGGATGGCGTGCGCCTCGGCGGTCGGGCGGCTGTCCTCGTGGTTCGACACGATCGCCACAACCTCGGCCTCCATCCAGCCTACGCGGATCTGGTAGAGCAGGTGCAAAAGCGCGTGGTCGAATTTCGAGACCATCAGGATGATCTTCGGCCGCCGCGTCGCGTCCACCACCTCGGCGGCCATGCCATAACCGGCAAACACGGGCGCAAGCCGGGTGCGGATCGCGTCCGCGTCGGTCGGGGTCTCGGTCTCGAAGGCAATGCGCAGGAAGAAGCGGTTGCTTTCGGGGTCGCGGAACTGGTCGCTGTCCTGGATGTTGCCGCCAAGCGCGGTCAGCGCGTTGGCGACGGCGGCGACGATACCGCGCTGGTCGTCGCAGGTGAGCGTCAGGATGAACCGGGTGGAGGGCATCGCGGGCCTTTTCGTTGTGTTCGGGAAGGACATGCCCGGGACCGGGCGCGGCCGGTCTGGGCCAGGCAGCGGCCAAGTGCAAGCGTCCTCGCCGTCGCGCCGCCCTTGCGGCGGGCGCGGCGCGGGGCTAAACGCGGGGGCGGATTTCCAGGAACGAAAGGCGGCCCCATGTCCATCGACATCGACACCGCGCGGCGCGTGGCGCATCTGGCCCGGATCGCCGTGGCCGAGGACGACCTGCCCGCGCTGGCCCAGCAATTGTCGGGCATCCTGACCTTCATGGAGCAGTTGAACGAGGTCGATGTTTCAGGCGTCGAGCCGATGACATCGGTCACGCCGATGCGGCTGAAGCGGCGGGCGGACGTGGTGACCGATGGCGGCTATCCCGACAGGATCCTGTCGAACGCGCCCGACGCGCGCGAGGGCTTCTTTGCGGTTCCCAAGGTGGTGGAGTGACGCGCATGGGCGAGTTGAGCAAACTGACGCTGGCCGGGGCGCGGGACTCGCTGCGCAAGGGTGAAACCAGTGCGGTCGCGCTGACCGAGGCGTGCCTGGCCGAGATCGAGGCAGCGGGCCGGCTGAACGCCTTTGTCCACAGGACGCCCGAGATCGCGCTGGACCAGGCCCGTGCCGCCGATGCGCGCATCGCCAGGGGCGATGCGCCCGCGATGTGCGGGCTGCCGCTGGGGATCAAGGACCTGTTCTGCACCCGGGGCGTGGCCAGCCAGGCGGCATCGCATATCCTGAACGGGTTCCGTCCCGAATATGAATCGACCGTCACCCAGAACCTGTGGGACGCGGGCGCGGTGATGCTGGGCAAGCTGAACATGGACGAGTTCGCCATGGGCAGTTCGAACGAGACCAGCACCTATGGCAACGTGGTCAACCCGTGGAAAGTCGATGACCGCGACCTGACACCGGGGGGATCGTCGGGCGGGTCTGCCGCCGCCGTGGCAGCCGACCTGTGCCTTGCCGCGACGGGGACCGATACCGGCGGCTCGATCCGCCAGCCCGCAGCCTTTACCGGCATCGTGGGGATCAAGCCGACCTACGGGCGCTGTTCGCGCTGGGGGATCGTGGCCTTCGCCTCGTCGCTCGACCAGGCCGGACCGATGACCAAGACGGTGCAGGACGCCGCGATCATGCTGGCGGCGATGGCCGGGCACGACCCGAAGGATTCGACCAGCGCCGACATCCCCGTGCCGGATTTCGAGGCGATGCTGACCGGCGACATCCGCGGCAAGACCATCGGGATTCCGCGCGAATACCGCATGGACGGCATGCCCGCCGAGATCGAGGCGCTGTGGACCCGCGGCGCCGAGATGCTGAAGGACGCGGGTGCGAAGATCGTCGACATCAGCCTGCCGCACACGAAATACGCCCTGCCCGCCTATTACGTGATCGCCCCGGCCGAGGCGTCCTCGAACCTCGCGCGCTATGACGGGGTGCGCTATGGCCACCGGGCGAAACTGGCGCAGGGCGACGGCATCGTGCAGATGTACGAAAAGACCCGCGCCGAGGGCTTCGGCAAGGAAGTGCAGCGCCGGGTGATGATCGGCACCTACGTGCTGTCGGCGGGCTTCTACGACGCCTATTACAACCGCGCGCGAAAGGTCCGCGCGCTGATCAAGCGCGACTTCGAGACGGTGTTCGCCGAGGGTGTCGATGCGATCCTGACGCCCGCGACGCCCTCGGCCGCGTTCGGGCTGGGCGAGATGCAGGATGCCGACCCGGTAGAGATGTATCTCAACGACGTGTTCACGGTCACGGTGAACCTGGCGGGACTACCGGGGATCTCGGTGCCCGCGGGGCTCGACAGCCGGGGCCTGCCGCTGGGGCTGCAACTGATCGGGCGGCCCTGGGAAGAGGGCGACCTGCTGAACACCGCACAAGTGCTTGAACGCGCCGCGGGCTTTGTTTCCAAGCCCGCGAAATGGTGGTAAGAGCCGCGGCTTGACATCGTCACGAGCAGGATGATCCCGATGCGTAGTGCTTTCCCGGTCCTTGCGGTTCTGGCGCTGGCCGCCTGCGAGCCCGAGATTCCCGATTCCGCGGCCGGGGTCGGTTTCGGCACCTACGAGGAGTACAGCGCGTCGCGGGCGCGCGCGCTGCGTGACGAGGGGGCCGTTCAGCCGCCGGTCACGGCGCAGGGCGAAGGCGCCGCGATCGCCGCCGAGACGCTGGCAACGCTGAACCCCGGCACGCAGGCCGCCGACGCGCAAGCCGCGCCGCGGGTGGTCATCGACACCGACAATCCGGGCATTTCGGACGAGCAGAACTTTGCCGCCGTCGCCGCGCGCGAGACGATCCAGAGCGACCGCGAGCGGCTGCAGGCCCAGCGCCAGCAATACACCGTGATCGCGCCCGAACCGCTGCCGCCGCGCACCGGCGCGACGGGGCCGAACATCGTGGAATACGCACTGGGCGCACCGAACCGGGTGGGCGAATCGCGCTATCGCCGGTCGGGCCTGACGCGCGAGGCGGCATATCTGCGCAACTGCGCGCAATACGGCTCGCCCGACCTCGCGCAAGAGGCGTTCCTCAAGGCCGGCGGGCCCGAGCGTGACCGGCTGGGGCTGGATCCGGACGGCGACGGCTTCGCCTGCTACTGGGATCCGACGCCGTTCCGCGCCGCGATGCGCTAGGTCGATGGGGCCGGTCTGGCGGCCCTCGCCCAATTTCGGGCCGCGCCGGGGCGGCGCCCGGCCCGACCTGATCGTGCTGCACTATACCGCGATGCCACTGAACGCGGCGCTGGACCGGCTGTGCGATCCCGCGGCCGAGGTGTCGGCGCATTACCTGATCACGCGGGAGGGCGGGCTGTTCCAGCTGGTGGACGAAGGGTTGCGGGCCTGGCATGCCGGGGCGGGGTCGTGGGGCGATGTCACCGACGTCAATTCCCGCTCGATCGGGATCGAACTGGACAATTCCGGGGCCGAGCCGTTCCCGGCGCCGCTGATGGCCACGCTGGAGCGGCTGCTGGCCGGGCTGATGGTCCGCTGGGCGGTGCCGCCCGAACGGGTGATCGCCCATTCCGACATGGCGCCGGGGCGCAAGTGCGATCCGGGTCGGCGGTTCGACTGGCAGAGGCTGGCCCGGGCGGGGCTTTCGGTCTGGCCAGAGGCGGGGCCTGGGGCGGGCGGCGGGGCTGCGCCCGACGAGGCGGCGTTCCGCGCGGCGCTGGTGCGGGTGGGCTATGGGCCGAACCGGCCGACGGGCGATCTGCTGGAAGCCTTTCGCCTGCGCTTCCGACCCTGGGCCGCGGGGCCGCTTTGCCCCGCCGACATGGCCGCGGCGCTGGACCTTGCGCGGCGCTTCCCCGTTGACCGGCGGGATGCAAGCGCCTAGATCGGGCGGGCGCGGATGGCTGGATGGCCGCGGGGGCCTGCCCCCGAGGAAAGTCCGGACTCCACGGAGCAACGGTGCCGGGTAATGCCCGGCGGGGGCAACCCCAGGGAAAGCGCCACAGAGAACAGACCGCCACCGGGTTCGCCCGGCGGCAAGGGTGAAACGGTGGGGCAAGAGCCCACCGCGGGACTGGTAACAGGACCGGCACGGCAAGCCCCACCGGGAGCAATGCCGAATAGGGATCCCGCGCCGCGCTTGCGGCAGGGCGGCTTCGGCCCAGGGGTCCGGGTTGGCAGCACGAGCGGGTCGGCAACGGCACGCCCAGAGGAATGGTCATCCAGCCCCGGATCACGGTCCGGGGTGGACAGAATCCGGCTTACAGGCCATCCGCGCATCACATCCCCAGAATATTCCCGCACAGGCGGGAATCCCTGTAAGATCGGCCCGCGCGCCAGGGGGGCGCGCCGAGCATTGCAGATCGCGTTTCGCATATCGGAGGATTGCCATGAGTTTCGTTCGGACATTGGCCACGCTTGCCGCCGGTTTCGCCGCGGCCAAGGGCGTCGAGCAATACAGGAAGATGGGCGGCATGGCCGGCCTTCAGGACAAGCTGAAGTCGAACGAACAGGTCGCGCAGATGACCAGCCAGCTCGACGCCATGATGGAGAAGATGGGCGTGCCCGGCGGCACCGCCAAGCTTCAGGAAATGATGGCACGCATGGGCCAGGGCGCCGACCGCGCCGGCGAGGCGGCCACGGCCGGACTGGCCGGGCTGATGGCGGCGCTGGGCGGCGCGGCGGCGGCGGGCACCGGGCAGGCGACGCAGATGATGGACGCGCTGACCGGCACCGGCGCGGCCAGCGCAACGATGGAAGAGAACGCCAAGCTGATGATCCGGGCGATGATCCAGGCGGCCAAGTCCGATGGCGAGATCGACCCGGCGGAACGCGAGAAGATCCTGTCGGTCATGGGCGATCTGTCGGACGAGGAACGCGCCTTCGTCGAGGAACAACTGGCCGCACCGGTCGACCCGGTGGCGCTGGCCGGCGACACCCAGGAGGCGATGCGCGCCCAGGTCTATGCCGCGGCGGCCACCGCAATCCATGTCGACAGCCCGGCCGAAGAGGCCTTCCTGTCCAATCTGGCCCGAGCGCTGGGGCTGGATTCACAAAAGGTGGCGCGAATTCGCGCGGCGATGGGTCTGCCGGCCTGAGCCCGGCGCCCGCGGCCCCGATGCGCGACATCGGGGCCGTTGGGCCGCGCCGCGCCAGCCGCTAGTCTGTGCGTCCGGGGGGCAGCCCCCCGGACGCACAGACAGCGGAATGGAGAGAGCATGAGCTTTGTCAGGACGATGGCGACGCTTGCCGTGGGCTTTGCCGCGGCCAGGGGGCTGGACAGGTTCCAGAAGATGGGCGGCGGCGCGGGACTGGCGCGCGCCATGCAATCGGCGGGCTCGCGCGCCGGGATCGGCAGCCAGGTCGGCGCGCTGCTGGAACGGATGCAGGTGATCGGCGGCGGTGCGGCGCTGAAGGACAATGTCGGCTGGCTGGGTCCGCGGGCGCAGGCCACCGGCGACAGCGCGGTGATGGGGGTGGCCGGGCTGATGTCGGCGCTGGGCGCGGCGACCTGGGCCGGATCGGGCAACGCGCGCGACCTGCTGGGGGCGCTGGGCAGCGGCACGCCTCCGGGCGAGACGATGGAACGCAACGCGCGGCTGATGATCCGGGCGATGGTCCAGGCGGCCAAGGCCGATGGCGAGATCGACGCGGGCGAACGGGCGCGGCTGGCCGAGGTGCTGGGCGATCTATCCGGGGACGAGCGCGCCCTTGTCGAGGACGAGATCGCCCGGCCCGTCGACATCGAGGCGCTGGCGGCCGAGACCGGCAGCTATCAGCGCACGGCAGTCTATGCGGCCTCGGTGATGGCGATCGACATCGACAGCCCGGCCGAGGTCGCCTATCTGGACCGGCTGGCCGAGGCGCTGCATATCGGGCAGGCGGCACGGACCCGGATTCACCAGGCGATGCGGCTGCCGCAGCAGCTGTCCTGACCGCCGAGAACCTGCTTGACTCGCGACCCCGGATCGCTACAACGCGGGCTTCATGGATTTCTTGGGGCGGCCCCGATGCCCGCCCTTCGCGACGGAGATGAGACATGGCGAAGCCGACGACCATCAAGATCCGCCTGAACTCGACCGCGGACACCGGGCATTTCTATGTGACCAAGAAGAACGCCCGGACGATGACCGAGAAGATGGTGATCAAGAAATACGATCCCGTGGTCCGCAAGCACGTGGACTACAAGGAAGGCAAGATCAAGTAATCGCGCCCTCCGGGACCGGATCACGGGCCGCGCCCAGGGCGCGGCCCTTTGTCGTTTCGGCCTATCCCGTGGCCTCGCCCTCGAACAGGGCGGCCAGCCCGGCGCGATAGTCCGGGTGGCGCAGGTGAACGCCCAGTTCGGTCTTGATCCGGTCGTTCCGCACGCGCTTTGATTCGGCATAGAAGCTGCGCGCCATCGGACCCAGATCGGCCTGGTCGAAGGGAATCTCGGGCGGCACCGGCAGGCCCAGCATCGCCGCGGCAAAGGCGATCACGTCCTGGGGGGGCGCGGGTTCGTCATCGGCGACGTTGTAGATGGCGCCGGGGTTCGGCCGCGCGATCGAGGCGGCCAGCACCTGCGCGATGTCGGCGACATGGATGCGGGAAAAGACCTGCCCCGGCTTCACGATGCGCTGCGCCGTGCCGTCCCTGAGCTTGTCCAGCGGCGACCGGCCCGGGCCGTAGATCCCGGCGAGGCGAAAGACGTGCAGCGGCAGGCCCAGCGCCGCCCATCCGGCCTCGGCCGTGACCCGGGCGCGGCCGCGCTCGGTGGCCGGGGTCAGGGCCGAGGTCTCGTCCACCCAGCCGCCGCCATGGTCGCCATAAACGCCCGTGGTCGACAGATAGCCGACCCAGCGCAGGTGCCGCGCCGCGCGCAGGGCGTCGCCCAGCGCGGCAAGGACCGGATCGCCGCCCTGCCCGGGCGGCACCGAGGTCAGCAGATGCGTCGCCTGCGCCAGCGCCGGGCCAAGCTCGCTGCCCGGCCATATCAGCGGCGCGACCCCCTCGGCGCGCAGGGCTTCGGCGCGGTCGGGGCTGCGGGTTGTGCCGATCACCCGCCAGCCGGGGCCGAGGGTTCGGGCCAGTTCGCGGGCGGAATAGCCATGTCCGATGGAAAGAAGCGTCTGTGTCATGGCCCCAGCATCGCCGGGTCGGAGACGCCGGGCAAGGGTTTGCGAACAGGGTGCAAGCGGGGGTTGCGCCGCCGGGCGAAAGCGTGACACTTGGCACCGATCAACGCAGCGGATCCCGATGCCCGACCACGCCGCCGAATTGCCGCTGGAACGCCCGGACCTGCCGGGCCCCGAGGCGTTTACCGATGCCGACGCCGCCGTCGCGCGGCTGGCCGGGATCTACGAGGCCTCGCGCGGGTTCCTGCGCGCACGCTTTCAGGAGGTTCTGGCGGGCGATGCGCCGCGGGCGCGCTTTCGGGCGGTCTATCCCGAGATCCGGTTTGCCACCGCGACCCATGCCCAGGTCGACAGCCGGCTGAGTTTCGGCCATGTGGCCGAGCCGGGGATCTATGCCGCGACCGTCACCCGGCCCGACCTGTTCGCCAATTACCTGCGCCAGCAGATCGGCCTCTTGATCGCCAATCACGGCCAGCCGGTGGTGATCGGGCCGTCCGAGACGCCGATCCCGGTGCATTTCGCGGTGGCGGGCGGCGGCGGGCTGAGCGTGCCGCAGGAAGGCGTGCTGGACGTCCCGCTGCGCGACCTGTTCGACGTGCCGGACCTGAACACCACCAACGACGATATCGTGAACGGCACGCGGACCACGCCCGATGGCGCGGCCCGGCCACTGGCGCCCTTTACCGCACAGCGGGTGGATTACTCGCTGGCGCGGCTGGAACATTACACCGCGACCGCGCCCGAGCATTTCCAGAACCACGTCCTGTTCACAAACTACCAGTTCTATGTCGAGGAGTTCGAGGCCTTCGCCCGCGCCGCGCTGGCCGATCCGGAAAGCGGCTATATCGCCTTCGTCGGCCCCGGCAATGCCGAGATCACGGCACCCGACGCCCCCCTGCCCGCGCTGCCAAAGCTGCCGCAAATGCCCACCTATCATCTGAAACGCGCCGACGGGCAGGGCGTCAGCCTGGTGAATATCGGCGTGGGGCCGTCGAACGCGAAGACCGCGACCGACCATATCGCGGTCTTGCGCCCGCATGCCTGGATCATGGTCGGCCATTGCGCGGGGTTGCGGAATTCCCAGCGGCTGGGCGATTTCGTGCTGGCGCATGGCTATCTGCGCGAGGATCACGTGCTGGACGACGACCTGCCGGTCTGGGTGCCGATTCCGGCGCTGGCCGAGATCCAGGTCGCGCTGGAGGACGCGGTCGAGGAGATCACCCGGCTGGAGGGGTTCGAACTGAAGCGGATCATGCGCACCGGCACCGTCGCCACCATCGACAACCGCAACTGGGAACTGCGCGACCAGTCGGGCCCGGTGCAGCGGCTGTCGCAATCCCGCGCCATCGCGCTGGACATGGAAAGCGCCACGATCGCGGCCAACGGGTTCCGGTTCCGGGTGCCCTATGGCACGCTGCTCTGCGTATCCGACAAGCCGCTGCATGGTGAGTTGAAGCTGCCGGGCATGGCAAGCGACTTTTACCGGACCCAGGTCGCGCGCCACCTGGCGATCGGGATCCGGGCGATGGAACTGTTGCGCGACATGCCGCTGGAACGGATCCACAGCCGCAAGCTGCGGAGCTTCGAGGAAACCGCCTTCCTCTAGGCGGAAAACCTCCACAAAATGCGTGAAAAATGGACCTTTGCGCCCACAAATCGTTGTGTGTGGCCGCAAGATGGAGTTAAATTGCGCAGATGAGCCCCCAAAGAGGGCACGAACGAGGAGATCGTACATGGCGAAACCGATGACCAAGACCCAGCTCGTCGCAGCCCTTGCCGAGGAAATGGGCGCGGACAAGAAAACCGCCTCGGCGGCGCTGGACGCGGTGACCAGCATCATCACCCGCGAAGTCGCGGCCGGCGGTTCTGTGACGCTGCCCGGCGTGGGCAAGATCTATTGCCGCGAGCGCCCCGAGCGCATGGTGCGCAACCCCGCCACCGGCGAACAGTTCAAGAAGCCGTCGGACAAGGTCGTCAAGATGACCATCGCCAAGGCGCTGAAGGACAGCGTCAACGGCTGAGGCCTCGCGCCTTTCTGAACCGCGGAATTCGGTCTAGGGTCGCCCGGGAGGCGGCCCTTTTCCTTGGGCGGAAGCGGTCCTTGTCATTCTGGGGGGAGCGATGGATCTGCGCGCGCTGGCGATGGGGCTTGCCTTCGCCTTCATCTGGGCCTCGGCCTTCACCTCGGCGCGGATGATCGTGGCCGACGCGCCGCCGTTGACGGCGCTGGCGCTGCGGTTCCTGATCTCGGGCCTCTTGGGCGTGGGGATCGCCGCGGCGCTGGGGCAAAGCTGGCGGCTGACGCGCGAGCAGTGGCGGGCCACCGCGATCTTCGGGCTGAGCCAGAACGGTCTCTATCTGGGCCTGAACTTTGTCGCCATGCAGACGCTCGAGGCATCGATGGCCTCGATCATTGCGTCCACCATGCCGCTGCTGGTGGCGCTGTTCGGCTGGATCGTCCTGGGCGAACGGGTGCGCCCGCTGGGCGTGCTGGGCCTTGTCGTGGGGTTCGCCGGAGTCTCGATCATCATGGGCAGCCGGATCACCGCGGGCGTCGACCTTTACGGGCTGGTGCTGTGCATCGCCGGGGTGTTCGCGCTGACCGCGGCGACGCTGGCGGTACGGACGGCATCTTCGGGCGGCAACGTGCTTATGATCGTGGGCTTGCAGATGCTGGTGGGGGCGGCGGCGCTGGGCGTTGCCGCGCTGGCGGTGGGCGAGCGATGGGAGGTCACCTGGAGCTGGACGCTGATCGCGGCCTTTGCCTATACGACCGTCTTTCCGGGGTTGGTCGCGACGCTGATCTGGTTCCTGCTGGTCCGCCGCATCGGCGCGGTGCGGGCGGCGACCTTCCACTTCCTCAGCCCGTTCTTCGGCGTCTCGATCGCCGCGCTGTTGCTGGGAGAACGGCTGGGGCCGCTGGACGTGACCGGCGTCGCGGTGGTGATGGCGGGGATCCTGGCGGTGCAGTTGTCGAAACAGGCGCGCGCGACCGCGCCGGTCGGCGACTGAGCGGCGCGAACCGGGCTAGCCGATCCGCCCGCCGGCCCCGCCCACCTGGCCGCGGTGCAGAAGCAGGTGGTCCAGCAGCACGCAGGCCATCATCGCCTCGCCCACCGGCACGGCACGGATGCCGACGCAGGGGTCGTGGCGGCCCTTGGTGACGATCTCGGTCTCTGCGCCCGATTTGGTGATCGTGCGCCGCGGCGTCAGGATCGACGAGGTGGGTTTTACCGCGAAGCGCACCACGATGTCCTGGCCGGTGGATATCCCGCCGAGGATGCCGCCCGCGTGGTTCGAGCCAAAAACGGGCTGGCCGTCCCCGCCCATGAAGATCTCGTCGGCGTTCTCGGTGCCGGTCAGGGCCGCCGCCGCCATCCCCTCGCCGATCTCGACGCCCTTGACGGCGTTGATGCTCATCATGGCGGCGGCGAGATCGGTGTCGAGCTTGCCGTAGACCGGCGCGCCAAGGCCTGCGGGCACGCCCTCGGCAACCACCTCGACCACGGCGCCGACGGAATTGCCCGACTTGCGAAGATCGTCGAGATAGACGGCCCAGCCGGCCGCCGCCTGCGCATCGGGCACCCAGAACGGATTCGTCTCTATCTCGGCCCGGTCGAAGCGGTCGCGGTCGATCGCATGCGGCCCCATCTGCACCATGTAGCCGGTGATCCGCACCCCGGGCGCCAGCATGCCCAGCGCCGCCCGCGCGACGCCGCCCGCCGCCACCCGCGCCGCGGTTTCGCGCGCAGAGGACCGGCCGCCGCCGCGCGGATCGCGGATGCCGTATTTCTGCCAATAGGTGATGTCGGCATGGCCCGGCCGGAACGCCTGGGCGATGTCGCCGTAATCCCTGGACCGCTGGTCGGTGTTGCGGATCATCAACTGGATCGGCGTGCCGGTGGTCTGGCCCTCGAACACGCCGGACAGGATTTCCACCTCGTCCGGTTCACGGCGCTGCGTGGTGAACCGGCTTTGTCCGGGCTTGCGCCGGTCAAGCCAGTGCTGGATCGCCGCCGCATCGACCGGCACGCCCGGCGGACAGCCGTCGACGGTGGCGCCCAGCGCGGGCCCGTGGCTTTCGCCCCACGTGGTGACGCGGAACAGGTGGCCGAAGGTGTTCAGGCTCATGGGCGGGCTCCGTTGTCGCGCCTTTGGGCATAGCCGCCACGCCCGCCCCCCTCAAGCGCTTTCCCTTGCGCGGGGGGAACGCGGGCACTAGGCTTGGCCTACCTCGGGGTGCCCCGCGCGGGGCTGAGATGCGCAAGACGCGCGAACCCGTCGAACCTGACCCGGTTAGAACCGGCGGAGGGAAGGTGTCTGGACAGCCTCCACCCTTGCCCGGCCGCCCCGCAGATGGAGGATGACCATGCGAACGCCGTTCCTCGCCGCGGGGATTCTGTGCGCCACCCCGGCGCTGGCAGAGCCCCCTGTATTGACCGTCTATACCTATGACAGCTTCCTGTCCGAATGGGGCCCCGGCCCGCAGGTGGAGGCCGCGTTCGAGGCCGTCTGCGGCTGCGACCTGCGATTCGTGGCGGCCGGCGACGGCGCGTCGCTGCTGGCGCGGCTGCGGCTGGAAGGGACGCGCACCGAGGCCGATGTGGTGCTGGGGCTGGACACCAACCTGACGGCGGCCGCCGCGCAGACCGGGCTGTTCGCACCGCATGGGATCGCGGTGCCCGCGCTGGACCTGCCGGTCGCCTGGGAGGACGAGATCTTCCTGCCCTATGACTGGGGCTATTTCACCTTCGTCTACGACAAGACCCGCCTGCCCGAACCGCCCGGCAGTTTCGAGGCGCTGATCGCGGCGCCCGACGACCTGAAGATCGTGATCCAGGATCCGCGCAGTTCCACCCCCGGGCTGGGGTTGGTGATGTGGGTCAAGGCGGCCTATGGCGCGCGCGCGCCCGCAATCTGGGAGGGGCTGGCGCCGCATGTGCTGACCGTGACCAAGGGCTGGTCCGAGGCCTATGGCCTGTTCATGGATGGCGAGGCCGACATGGTGCTGAGCTATACCACCTCGCCCGCCTATCACCTGATCGCGGAAGACGACGACACCAAGGCCGCCGCGGCCTTTGCCGAAGGGCATTACCTTCAGGTCGAGGTGGCGGGGCGCGTCGCGTCGTCGGACCAGCCGGAGCTGGCGGCGCAGTTCCTGGCGTTCATGCTGACCGACCCGTTCCAGTCGGTGATCCCGACGACCAACTGGATGTATCCGGCGGTGACACCCGAGGCGGGGCTGCCGGACGGGTTTCAGACCCTGATCCGGCCCGCAGCCGCACTTCTGCTGTCCGCGGAGGAGGCCGCGTCGCTGCGCGATCCGGCGCTGGCCGAATGGCGCGACGCGCTCAGCCGCTAGGGCTCGCGATCCCTGCGGGGCTGGCCGCGGGGGGCGTGATGCTGGCGCTCAGCCTCGGCACGCTGGCCGCGGTGGCGGGGCGGGCCGAAGGCGTTGCCGTCCTTGGCCCGGCGGACTGGGCGGCGGTGCGGTTCACACTGATGCAGGCGCTGTTGTCGGCCGGGCTGAGCGTGGCACTGGCGATCCCGGTGGCGCGCGCCCTGGCGCGCCGCCGGTTTCCCGGCCGGGGTCTGTTGATCACGCTGCTGGGGGCGCCCTTCATCCTGCCGGTGATCGTCGCGGTGATCGGCCTGCTGGCGGTGTTCGGGCGCGGCGGGCTGGTCTCGCAAGCGCTGGCGTCGCTGGGCCTTGGACCGATCGACATCTACGGGCTGGAAGGCGTGGTGCTGGCCCATGTGTTCTTCAACCTGCCGCTGGCGACCAGGCTGATCCTGCAGGGCTGGCTGGCGATTCCTTCGGAACGCTTTCGCCTTGCCGCCTCGCTTGGGTTCACGCCCGGCGACGTGACGCGGCACCTGGAACGGCCGATGCTGCGCACCGTGCTGCCGGGCGCGTTTCTGGTGATCTTTCTGATCTGCATGACGAGTTTCGCGGTGGCGCTGACGCTGGGCGGCGGGCCGCGGGCCACGACCGTCGAACTGGCCATCTACCAGGCGTTCCGGTTCGAGTTCGACCTTGGCCGGGCGGCGCTGTTGTCGCTGATCCAGTTCGCGCTGTGCGCTGGCGCCGCCGTGCTGGCGTTTGGGGTAACGGTGTCCGGGGCGATGGGGGCCGGGCTGGACCGGCCGCTGGCCCGCTGGGACGCGGGCGGCTATGGGCCGAGGCTGCTGGACGCGGCCTGGGTCGGGCTTGCCGCGCTGTTCCTGGTGCTGCCGCTGGCGATGATCGTGGGCCGCGGCCTGGCCGGGCTGGCCGATCTGCCGCTGTCGGTCTGGCAGGCCGCGGGGCGATCGCTGGCGGTTGCGCTGGGCTCGGCGGCACTGACGCTGGCGCTGGCGCTGCCCCTCGCGCTGGCGGCGGTGCGACTGGGCGGAGCGCGGGGCGCGGCGGTGCAGGCGGCGGGCACGCTGTCGATCGCCGCCTCGCCGCTGGTGATGGGCACGGGGCTGTTCATCCTGCTGTTTCCCCTTGCCGATCCGGTGGCGTTGGCCCTGCCGGTCACGGCGCTGGTCAACGCGGCGATGAGCCTGCCCTTTGCGCTGCGCGCGCTGACGCCCGCCGTCGCCGAGGCAGAGACCGGGTTCGGCCGCCTTGCCGACAGCCTCGGGATGACCGGGGCGGCACGGCTGCGGCTGGTGCTGTGGCCGCGGCTGCGGCGGCCGGTGGGGTTCACACTGGGGCTGTCGGCGGCGCTGTCGATGGGCGACCTGGGGGTGATCGCGCTGTTCGCCGACCCGGGACAGGCAACGCTCCCCTTGCAGCTTTACCGCCTGATGGCGGCCTACCGGATGGAGGCGGCGGCGGGGGCCGCGCTGGTGCTGCTGGCGCTGAGCCTCGGGCTGTTCTGGATCTTCGACCGCGGGGGGCGAACGGATGCTGAGGCTTGAGCGGCTGGTGATCGAACTGGGCGCGTTCCGCCTGGCCGCGGATGTCACGGTCGAGACCGGCCGGATCGTTGCCCTGCTGGGGCCATCCGGCGCGGGGAAGTCGACGCTGCTGGACGTGATTGCGGGGTTTCTGCCGCCGAATTCGGGCCGGGTGCTGTGGGAGGGCGTGGACCTTGGCCCCCTGCCCCCCGGCGCACGGCCCGTCTCGATGCTGTTCCAGGACAACAACCTGTTCCCGCACCTGACCGCAGCGCAGAATGTCGGGCTGGGCCTGCACCCCGACCTGCGGCTGTCGCCCGCCGACCGGGACCGCGCCGAGGCGGCGCTGGCACGTGTCGGACTGGCCGGGCTTGGCCCGCGCAAGCCCGCCGCACTGTCGGGCGGCCAGCGCGGGCGCGTGGCGCTGGCGCGGATGCTGCTGCGGGGCCGGCCGCTGATGCTGCTGGACGAGCCCTTTGCCGCGCTCGGACCCGCGCTGAAGGCCGAGATGCTGGGGCTGGTAGCCGAGCTTGCCCATGAAAGCGGTGCGACGGTGCTGATGGTGACCCACGATCCCGCAGACGCGCGCGCCATCGCCGACGAGACCATGCTGGTGGCCGAGGGGCGCGCCGATCCCCCGCGCCCGACCGCGGCGCTTTTTGCCGATCCGCCAGAGGCGCTGCGCGCCTATCTGGGCTGACCCGCCCTGCCCGTCTTCCTTGCGACGCGCGATCGCACCGTGCGGCCCGGGCGCAAACGAAAAACGCGCCCCGAAAGGCGCGTTTTCCGTTTCGGCCGAACCGATCGATCAGATCTGCTTCTTGGGCTTGTAGGGCGCCCAGAGCCGCTTGTTCGTCAGGTACAGCAGCACGGTCAGCACGGTCAGGAACATGACCGAGATGAACCCCGCCTCTTTCCGCGCCATCATCTTGGGCTCGGCCGCCCACATCAGGAAGGCGGCCACGTCCTTGGCCTCTTGTACCGCGGTCGCCTCGGTGCCGTCGGCATATTCGACGTCGTCGCCATACAACTGGGGCGGCATCGCGCTCCACCCGGTCGAGAAGACCGGGTTGCGGTAGTAGATGGTCCCCGCCTCGTCCTTGGTCTCGTCCGTGAAGGCGAGCAGGTAGGACGTGATGTATTCCGGACCACCCATGCCCTTGAAGAGCTGGTTGAGACCGGTACCGCCCGGGCCGTGGAACCCCGCACGCGCCTTGGCCATCAGGCTGAGGTCGGGCGACCCCGGATAGGTGCCCGCCGGGAAGTGGTCGGTGGGCTTGGCCGGGCGGAAATCCTCGATCTCCTCGTCGAACACCTCGAACGAGGCGGCGTATTCCCGCATCGCGTCATCGCTGAGGCTGGGCCCGCCGGGATCGGCGAGCGTGCGGAAGGGCACGTAGATCAGGCCGTGGCAGGCCGAGCAGATCTCGGTGTAGATCTGCAACCCGCGCTGAAGCTGGGCCTGATCGTACTTGCCGAACACGCCCTCGAACGGGAACTTGAAGTCGGTGACGTGGCCTTCGGCCTCGGCGGCCAGGGCCCCGCCCGCCCCGAGGGTCAGGGCGGTCACCGCGGCGATCGTGCGTTTCATGAACATCTCATGCGATCCCTTCTGTCACTCGGCCGGGCTGGCACTGGCCTTGGCCGCGCCATCGCCATAGTGGGCGTTGAAGTCTTCCTCGATGGTGTCGGGCTGGGGCAGCGGCTTTTCGATGACGCCCAGAACCGGCAGGATCACCAGGAAATAGGCGAACCAGTAGGCCGAGCCGATCAGCGCGATATTGGTGTATATGCCCTCTGCCGGCATGGCGCCCGCCCAGGTCAACAGCACGAAGTTCGCCATGAACAGCCAGAACGCAACCTTGAACATCGGCCGGTAGCGGCCCGAACGGACGTTCGAGGTGTCGAGCCAGGGCACCAGCGCCATCACGATGATCGAACCGAACATCGCGAGCACGCCGAAGAACTTGGCATTGACCACGCCGAAGGTCATCCAGTCGGTCAGCATCACCAGCCAGACATCGGCGGTGAAGGCCCGCAGGATCGCGTAGAAGGCGAGGAAGTACCATTCCGGCACGATGTGCGTCGGCGTCACCAGCGGGTTGGCCTCGACATAGTTGTCGGGGTGCCCGAGGTAGTTCGGCATGAAGCCCACGATCGCGAAGAACACGATCATCACGATGCCCAGCGCGAAGAGGTCCTTGATAACGAAGTAGGGCCAGAACGGCAGGGTGTCCTTCTCGGCTTCCTGCTTCGATCCGCGGCGGACCTCGACGCCGGTCGGGTTGTTGTTGCCCGTGGTGTGGAAGGCCCAGACGTGCACGATCGAAAGGCCGAGGATCACGAAGGGGATCAGGTAGTGCAGCGAGAAGAAGCGGGTCAGCGTCGGGTTGCCGACCGCCGGGCCGCCCTGCAGCCAGGTCAGCAGGTCTTGGCCGACCCACGGGATCGCGCCGAACAGGCCGGTGATCACGGTGGCGCCCCAGAACGACATCTGGCCCCACGGCAGCACGTAGCCCATGAACGCGGTCGCCATCATCGCCAGGTAGATCAGGATACCGATGATCCAGGTCACCTCGCGCGGGGTCTTGTAGGACCCGTAGTAGAGGCCGCGGAAGATGTGCAGGTACACCGCCACGAAGAACAGCGAGGCGCCGTTCGAGTGCAGGTAGCGCAGGAAGTGGCCGCCGTTCACGTCACGCATGATGTGCTCGACCGAGGCGAAGGCCATGTCGACATGCGGGACGTAGTGCATCGCCAGCACGATGCCGGTGACGATCTGCAGCACCAGCGTGAAGAACAGGACGATCCCCCAGATCCACATCCAGTTGAGGTTCTTGGGGGTTGGAATCATCAGGGTGTCGTAGATCAGGGCGACAATCGGCAGACGCCGATGCAGCCACTTTTCGGAGCCCGATTTCGGCTCGTAGTGATCGTGAGGAATACCGGACATCGGCTGCTCCCTTAACCGAGTTGGATGGTCGTCTCGTCCACGAAGGACGCGACCGGGATATAAAGATTCTCGGGCGCGGGGCCTTTGCGAATACGGCCCGCCGAGTCGTAGTGAGAGCCGTGGCAGGGGCAGAACCAGCCCCCGAAATCGCCCGACTGGTTGCCGATCGGCACGCAGCCCAGATGGGTGCAGACGCCGATCATCACCAGCCAGCGGCCCTCTTCGTCCATGGCGCGGTTCTGGTCGGTGGCCTGGCCCGGCTTGTTCGGGTTGCGCGAGTCGGTATCGACGAGATCACCAAGCGGGATCGAGCGCGCCAGTTCAATGTCCTCGGGCGTGCGCAGGCGGATGAACACCGGCTTGCCCAGGAACTTGACGGTCAGCTGCTGGCCCTCGACCACGGACGACACATCCACCCGGATCGAGCTCAGCGCCTGAACGTCGGCCGACGGGCTCATCTGTTCGACGAGGGGCCAGATCGCCGCCCCGGCGGTCACAACACCAGCGCCCGCCGTGGCGTAATAAAGGAAATCGCGGCGGGTACCGTCGTGATCTTCTGCGTGCGACACGAGAAACTCTCCTTTCCATGACCGGCGTCCCGGTCGATTCGAAACACGGGCCATTGGGAAAGCCCCGGCCTTTTCCCGGACTTACCTAGCCCCCGTTAACACTTGCGTCCAGCGGACATAGCCGCGCAGCAAGGGGGTTGGGCCCAGTCGAATTCCGGTCGACAGTCGTATACCCGCCGCATCCCGCCGCAGCCAGAGAAAACTGGTTCCTTAGACAGGTTCTGAGACGTTCCACCGCAGCCCGGACGCAGGATTCGGGCCGGTCCGCGCTCACGGGATTTTGACAGGGGATCAGGGCGCGGGGGCGGTCTGCGCCATGGCCGGACGGCTGGAAAACCCCGCTTCCCAGTCGGAAAGCGAAGCGCGGCCCTGCCGCCAGTCGCGGGTGCCGTGGCGGAAATCGAGATAGCCGAGCGCACAGCCCAGCGCGATCTGCGCCATGGTCAGCGGCCCGGCAAGCTGGGTCATCCAGCGCGCCTCGATGGCATCCAGCGCGCGGGCGATCTTGTCCCACTGGGCGTCCACCCAGGCGGGGCTGCGTTCGCCCTCGGGGCGGCAGCGCGCCTCGTAGACCATCAGGACCGCGGCATCCATGATCCCGTCGGCGGTCGCCTCCAGCGTCAGCACCTCCCAGAGCCGGCTTTCGGGGTAGAGACGGGCGCCGGCGCGGGCATCCAGATAGCGGCAGATCACCCGGCTGTCGTAGAGCGCGGGACCCTCGGGCCGGGTGAGCACGGGGATCTTGCCCAGCGGGTTCTCGGCCAGCGGCATCTGGCCGGTTTCCAGCGCATGGCCGACGGCGGGCACGATCTCGACCGCGTCGACCTGCCCGGTCTCGATCAGCACCACGCGCACCTTGCGGCAGAACGGCGAGGCGGCGTTGTCGTGAAGCCGCATCATACCCGGCGAAACCGCAGGCGGCCCAAGGCGCTCGCGTCGATCTCGACCCCGGGGCCCGCCGTGCCCACGCGAATCGTGCGCTTCAGCCGCGCGCCGCCATTGACCTGTTCACCGTCACGGCGGAAGGCCACGCCTTCGCCCAGCTCATCCATCGCATCCTCGCTCCGCTGGTCACGGCGGAGCGGCGTGCGGGAACGCTGGCTGAGCGCGTAGGCGGCCACGGCAACCATCCCGTAGCGCAGGCCATAGCGCAGCGCCACGCTGGCAATCGGGGCAAGGGGCAGCGGCATGGCGGTTCCTCCCTGACGATGGCATGCAAGATAGTGAGCGCCGGGCGATCTGTCCATTCGGGTGTCGCGCACCGGCGCAGGCAACGCAGCGGATTCGATCCTATTCCGCCTTGAGACGGCCCAAATCATGGTCGGTGGTCGTCGCCGTCACGATCTGCCCCTCGGGGCGGTCGCTTGCGAAATCGACCTCGGTGAACTGTTCGGTCCGGCCCATGCGGGGGCTTTCCATCAGGATGCGGTGGGTGCGGCCGACCTGCGCGGCGAGGTGGCGGGCGACCTGCGCCTCGCCCGCCGCCCGCAGGCGCGCGGCGCGGTCCTTGACGGCGTTGCCGTCCACCTGCGGCATCCGCGCGGCCGGGGTGCCGGGGCGCGGGGAGTAGGGGAAGACATGCAGCCAGGTCAGGTCGCAGTCCTCGACCAGCCGCAGCGAATTGGCGAACATCGCCTCGGTCTCGGTCGGAAAGCCCGCGATGATGTCGGCGCCGAAGGTCATGTCGGGGCGAAGCCGGCGCGCCTCTTCGCAAAACCGGATCGCGTCGGCGCGGGAATGGCGGCGCTTCATCCGCTTGAGGATCAGGTCGTCGCCCGCCTGAAGCGACAGGTGCAGGTGGGGCATCAGGCGGTCTTCCTCGGCGATGGCGGCCATCAGGGCGGGGTCGGCCTCGATCGAATCGATCGAGGAAATCCGCAGGCGCGGCAGTTCCGGCACCAGCTTGAGGATGCGCCGCACAAGATCGCCCAGACGCTGCGCGCCTGGCAGGTCGGCGCCCCAGCTTGTCAGGTCCACCCCGGTCAGAACCACCTCGTTATAGCCGCGCGCGACAAGGCGCGCGATCTGGTCCACCACCACGCCCGCGGGCACCGACCGGGAATTGCCCCGGCCGAAGGGGATGATGCAGAAGGTGCAGCGGTGGTCGCAGCCGTTCTGCACCTGGACATAGGCGCGCGAGCGGGTGCCGAAGCCGTCGATCAGGTGGCCCGCGGTTTCCCGCACCGACATGATGTCGTCGACCATCACCCGTTCGGTCTCGCCAACGAAATCCGGGGCCTCGGCCAGACGCGCCCAGGTGGCCTTTTCCATCTTCTCGGCATTGCCGAGAACCAGGTCGACCTCCTCCATCGCCGCGAAGAGGCCCGGTTCGGTCTGGGCGGCGCAGCCGGTCACCACGATCTTCGCGGACGGGTTCTCGCGCCGCAGGCGGCGGATTTCCTGCCGCGCCTTGCGCACCGCCTCGGCCGTCACCGCGCAGGTGTTGACGACATGCACGTTCTCAAGCCCGGCGGCGGTGGCAAGTTCCTTCATCGCCTCGGTTTCATAGGCATTCAGCCGGCAGCCGAGCGTGGTGAAGCGGGGGGCGGCGCGGTCCATCAGACCACCCCAAGGAAGGCGGGGGTGAACACGCCATCAAAGACATGCGCCGTGGGGCCGGTCATCCAGACCCCGTCCTCGCGCCAATCGACCAGCAGCTCGCCCCCGTCCAGCACCACGGTCACGCGGCGCCCGGTCAGCCCCCGCCGGGCAGAGGCCACCGCAACGGCGCAGGAGGACGAGCCCGAGGCCAGCGTGATCCCGGTGCCGCGTTCCCAGACCCGCATCCGCAGCCGGTCGGGTCCGGTCAGCTGCACCACCTGGACATTGGTGCGGGCGGGAAACAGCGGGTGGTGTTCATGGGCGGGGCCGAAACTGGCGAGGTCCACCGCCCCTACGTCCGCCACGAAGAACGTGCAGTGCGGGTTGCCCATGCCGGTCGCGACAGGATCGCCGGGAATCGGCAGGTGCAGGGTGTCCATCGCGTCGGCCAGCGGAATCCCGGCCCAGTCCAGCAGCGGTGGCCCCATGTTGACAGAGGTCAGCCCGCCCCCCGCATCCCGCGCGGCCAGCCGCCCGCGTTCGGTGACAAGCGTCAGATCCGTTTGACCGGTCTCGTCCATCAGGTGGCGCGCGATGCAGCGGGTGGCGTTGCCACAGGTGGCCGAGGGCGAACCGTCGGCGTTGTAGAACACCAGCCGCGCGTCGGCGTCGTCCGCGGGCTCGATCACCGCCAGTTGGTCAAAGCCAACGCCCCGGTGCCGGTCGGCGATGGCCGCGACAAGACCGGGCGTCAGCGGCACCGCGCCTGCCCTTGCGTCGATCACGACGAAATCGTTGCCCAGCCCATGCATCTTGGCAAAGGGCAGGCCGTTCTTGTGCAGCGTCTCGACCATGGAGCGGGGATATAACGCCGCGCCCCGGACGAATCCAGCCATGGCGCGGCCTGGGCGCTGTTTTTGCCCTTGACCCCCTGCCGCGGTTTTTCTAGGGAACAGGCCTCAAGTGGGCCGTTAGCTCAGTTGGTAGAGCAACTGACTTTTAATCAGTGGGTCGCAGGTTCGAATCCTGCACGGCTCACCACTTGAAAAAGGGCCCAGCCTTGAATGGCCGGGCCCTTTTCGCGTTGGGCCGGGGCGGGAACGGGTCAGCGGGCGCGCTTTCGGATCGGGTCGGCCAGCAGCCTCAGGCCGTTCAGCACGACGAGCACGGTGCCGCCCTCGTGGCCGACCACGGCGACCGGCATCGGCAAGTGGAAGAACAGGCCCGCGACCACCAGCGTGAGCATCGCGCCCATCGCGAAAACCAGGTTCTGGCGGATGATCCGCGCAGTGCGCCGGGCCAGCGCATGGGCCGCGGCCAACCGGCGGATATCCTCGGACAGCAGCGCCACGTCGGCGGCCTGCAGTGCCACCTCGGACCCGGCGGCACCCATCGCGATGCCCACGTCGGCACGGGCCAGCGCCGCCGCATCGTTCACCCCGTCGCCCACGAAGGCCACGCGGCCGCGCGCGGCCATCCCGGCCACGATGCGCACCTTGTCCTCGGGGCGCAGGTCGGCATGGATCGCCGCGGAGGGAAGGCCCAGATCGGCCGCGATGCGTTCGGCCACGGCGCGCCGGTCCCCGGTCAGCATCGCCAGATGCGTGACGCCGGCCGCGCGCAGCGCATCCAGCGCCGGGCGCGACGTCTCGCGCAGGCGGTCCTCGACCATCACCGCGCCCAGGATCCGCGCGCCGCGGCCCAGCAGGACCAGGGTCTGCGGCGGCGCGTGCAGTGCGGCGAGCAGGGCCTGGGTCTCTTCCTCGATGCCGCGCGCGCCCATCCGCGCCGCCAGCCGCGCGTTGCCGGCCCAGATCATCCCCTCGTCATCGACGCCCACCATGCCTTCGCCGGGCACCGCGCGCGCCTCGCGCACCTCGGCGGGCCGGATCTGCCGCGTCTCGGCCAGCCGCCGGATCGCGTCGGCGATCGGGTGCTCGGAATGGGCCTCGAGACCGGCGAGACGGGCAAGGAACCCGGCCTCGTCGCCTTCGCAGTGAAGGCCCACGACCTCTTGCCGGCCCGTCGTCAGCGTGCCGGTCTTGTCAAAGGCAAAGCTCGACACCCGGGCCAGGGTTTCCAGCGCCGCGCCGCCCTTGAACAGCACACCACCCCGCGCCGCCGCCGACAGCGCCGACAGGATCGCGGCGGGGACCGAGATCACGATGGCGCAGGGGCTGGCCGCCACCAGCAGCACCGCCGCCTTGTAGAGCGCCTCGTGCCAGCCCAGCCCAAGCCCCAGGAACACCGCGAAGGCCAGCGCCGACCCGGCCAGCACGGCAACGGTGTAGCGCTGGCCGAACCATTCCGAGAACCGTTCCGAAGGGGCCCGCGCCGCCTGTGCCTCGGTCACCAGCGCGATCATCCGCGCCACCGTGCTTTCGGCCAGCGGACGGGCGACCCGGACCGCCAGCACCGCGTGCAGGTTCACCGTCGCCTCAAAGACCTGCGCCCCCGGCGCCTTGTGGACCGGCACCGACTCGCCGGTGATGGTCGATTCGTCCAGCGTGCCCTCGCCCTCGACGATCACCGCGTCGACCGGAACCCGCGCGCCGGGGCGCAGGATCACCACGTCGCCGGGCGACAGGGCCTCGACCGGGATCTCTTCGATGCCATCGGCCGTGCGGCGCAGCGCGCGGTCGGGCCGCAACTCCATCAACGCCTCGATGGCCCGGCGCGCGCGGCCCATCGCGCGGCTCTCCAGCGTGGTCGACAGGCTGAACAGCGTCAGCAGGACGCCGCCCTCGAACGCCGCCCCCACCGCCGCCGCGGCCAGTGCGGCGATCACCATCAGAAGGTCGATGTCGAGTTCCCGCTCGCGCCACAGCGCCCCCAGCGCCCGCGCCCCCGCCGGGATGCCGCCCGCCGCATAGACCAGCGCCAGTGCGCCCGCCTCCAGCACCGCCCCCCAGGCCAGCCCGGCCGGCAACGCCCAATAGGCAATCCCGGCCGCCACCATCCCGCACAGCGTCAGCCCGGTCAGAACCAGCGGCCAGGGGTCTTCGGTCAGTTTCGGCATTGCTCTCCACTCGTCCCGCGCGATGGACCCGTCAATGGTTGCCTGCGGCACCTCCGCAGGAGCCAACGGACCCCTTATTGCCCGATCCGGGGCCGGGTGTCAGTCGCCTTCATCGACTCCGGGCCGACGCGGTCCGGGTGGCACCGGCCGATTCGGCGGATGGATCGGGGGGGGTGACCGGCCTTCATGGCGGCGGCAAGGTTATTGGAAAAGTTCCTTTACCAATTTCGATGCTTGCGCCTAGTATGCCCGCGCGGCCCCCCGGGGCCGCCAAGACTCGGGAGGAAAACATGACGATGAGAACCACAACGCGTCGCCACGCGCTGCGTACTCTTGCCGGTGCGGGCGCCGCCACGCTGGCAGCACCGCATATCGCGGGCGCCCAGGCGAACGGTACCACCTGGAAGATCCAGACATCCTGGCCCGGCGGCGCCGGCCTGCAGATCTTCAAGGACTGGTGTGCCACGATCCAGGAAAAGACCGGCGGCGAACTGGCCTTCCAGGCCTTCGGCGCGAACGATGTCGTCGGCGACTTCCAGCTTTACGACGCGGTCAAGAACGGCGTGCTGGACGCGGTGAACCCGTTCACCATCTATGCCCAGGGCATCATCCCGGCGGCGACCTTCCTGACCAGCTATCCGCTGGGCCTGCGCAACCCGCACGAATTCGACACGTTCTTCTACGGCCTCGGGGGCCTCGAGATCGCGCGCGAACTCTATGCCGCGCAGGGCATGTATTACGTCGGGCCGGTGCAGCACGACGCCAACATCATCCACTCCAAGGTGCCGATCCGCTCGCTCGACGATTTTCGCGGCCGCAAGATGCGCCTGCCGGGCGGCATGGTCGCCGATGTCTTTACCGAGATCGGCGCCGAGACCACCGTTCTGCCGGGGTCCGAGATCTTCCCCGCGCTGGAAAAGGGCACGATCGACGTGGCCGACTACACCGGCCCGGCCGTCAACTACGCGCTCGGCTTCAGCCAGGTGACGAAATACATCTCGATGGGGCCCGCGGGTTTCATGTCGATCTACCAGCCGGTCGACCTGATGGACATCACCGTGCGCCAGGCGTCCTGGGATGCGCTGAGCCCGCAGATGCGGCAGTTCGTCGAGATGGAAACCCACGTCTATTCCGACATGCACCACGCCGCGATCCAGCAGGCCAACCAGGAGGCCTGGGGCAAATTCGCGGCCGACGGGGTCGAGGTCACGCGCCTGTCCCAGGACGACGTGGAACTGATGACCGAGGTCGCGGTGCCGATCTGGTTCAAATATGCCAACCGCGACAAGAACGCGGCGCGGGTGTTCAAGATCCAGCTCGACTACATGCTGTCCGGCTCGCTGGGCTATGTCACGCCCGAGCAGATCGAGGGGCTGACGCTCGACCTCTGAGCGCGCTGTCCGCCTGATCGACAGAAGCCGCCCGGGCGATCCGGGCGGCATCTTGCCCCTCCACGCGAACTAGGACTGCATGATGCCTGGTCTCAGCTTCACGCTGCCGCACTGGCTCTACTGGGCCGGCCTGATCGTCTTCCCGCTGATCGCCATGGTGCTGGCGCGCCGTCCACGCCCCGAGGAGCGGCGCTATTCCACCGCGCTCGGCTATCTGATCCTCGTCACCGGCGGGATCATCGGGCTGCACCGGCTCTACCTCAAGAACCTCTTCGGCCTGCTCTACCTGCCGATCTTCGTGTTCATCCTCTATGCCAACGTGCAGGAGCAGCAGGCGCGATCGGCCCTGTCGGACGTGGCGAACCAGTTGCGCGTGGCCGAACGCACGGTCGCGCGCGAGGCGCCGCGCGTCGACGAGGCGCGCAGGAACCTGCCCGAACTGGAGGCCGAATTCGCGGCGGCCGAGGAAGGCAGCTTTGCCCGGCGCAGCGTCGAGCGGCGGCTCGAACGGACGCAGGAAACGGTCCGGGCGGGCGAGGCGCGCCTGGAAGAGGCCCGCGCCGCTGTGGCCGAGTTCGGGCCCCGGCGCGAAACCGCCGCCGAGCTGCGCGAGACATGGTCATCCCGGGCGGGCTATGCCTTCTACCTGATCCTGGCGGCGCTGGCGATCGACGCGCTGTTGCTGCCCTTCATGGTGCGCAAGGCCAACGCCAACCTGTCGTTCACGCCCAAGACCGAGGCCGAACTGGCGCTCGAAGCCGCCGAGGCCGAGGAAGGCCCCAAGCACGACCGCGAATACGCGACCAACTGGATCGACCGGCTGTCACTGTTCTGCGGCGAGTTCGTCGCCTACTGGGCGGTGATCGCGGTCTTCGTCTACTATTACGAGGTCATCGCCCGCTATGTCTTCAACAGCCCGACAAGCTGGGCGCATGAGGGCATGTACCTGATGTTCGGCATGCAATACCTGATCGCGGGCGCCTATGCGATGCTGACCGAAAGCCATGTGCGGGTCGACATCTTCTATGCGCCGCTGTCGCGCCCGCGGAAGGCGTGGGTGGATCTTCTGACCTCGGTCTTCTTCTTCATCTTCGCGGGCACGTTGCTGGTGACGTCCTGGATCTTTGCCATGGACGCGGTCGCGGTTCCCACGGGCAACGCGCTGGTCTCGGACTGGGCGCGGGGCGACATGACGCTGATCCAGATGCTGGGCAGCCTGACGCTGGACCAGTGGACCGACCCCGCGATCCGCTGGGGTGAGATCAGCTTCAACGAGTGGGAGGTGCCCTTGTGGCCGATGAAATGGGTGATGGTGCTGGGCGGGCTTCTGCTGGTGCTGCAGGGCATCTCGAAGATCGGCAAGGACATCCAGGCCATCCGGCAGGGAGCGTAAGGCATGGGACTTGAAATCGGTATCGAGTGGCTGACGCTGATCATGTTCGGCAGCCTCCTGGTCCTGCTGATGGCGGGGCTGCCGCTGGCCTTCGTCACCGGGGGGCTGGCCTGCGTCTTCCTGTTCATCCTGGGCGATGCCGAGGCGCTGAACATCGTGCCCAGCCGCATCTTCCCGCTGATGACCAACTATCAGCTGTCGGCGATCCCGCTGTTCATCTTCATGGCAGCGATGCTGGAACGCGCCGGCATCATCAACGACATGTTCGACGTGATCTACAAGGTGCTGGGCGGGGTGAAGGGCGGGCTTGCGGCGGCCACCATCCTGGCGTCCACGATCCTTGCGGCCATGGTCGGCGTGATCGGCGCGGCGGTGGTGACGATGGGCATCATCGCGCTGCCCGCCATGCTGAAGCGCGGCTACGACCCCAAGATCGCGATGGGCTCGATCATGGCGGGCGGGACGCTGGGCATCCTGATCCCGCCCTCGATCCTGGCGATCATCTATGCCGTGGTGGCCGAACAGTCGGTGGGCGAGCTGTTCATCGGCGCGGTCATTCCCGGGTTGATGCTGTCGGGGCTCTACATGCTTTACGTGGTGGTCCGCAGCTACATCAACCCGCGGCTCGGCCCGCCGATCCCGGTCGAGGAACGCATCTCGACCGGCGAAAAGCTGCGGCTGATGGGCAACATGTCGGCGCCCATCGTGCTGATCGTGGTGGTGCTGGGGGTGATCTTCACCGGCATCGCGACGCCGGTCGAGGCCGCCGGCATCGGCACCTTCGGCGCCTTCATCGTCGCGGCGATCCACCGCAAGCTGGACTGGTACACCGTCAGCGAGGCCTGCATCACCACGCTGAAGGCCAGTGCGATGGTGATCTGGATCATGTTCGGCGCGACGATCTTCGTCGGGCTCTACGTGCTGGAGGGCGGACAGCAATTCGTGCAGGACAGCCTTGCGGCCACGGGTCTCGGCCCCTGGGGCATCCTGATCCTGATGCAGATCCTGCTGATCATCCTGGGGATGTTCCTCGACTGGGTCGGCATCCTTCTGCTGTGCGTGCCGATCTTCGTGCCGATCATCAAGGCGCTGGGCGCGCAGTCCTTCGGGCTGTCGGATCCCAACGATCTCGTGCTGTGGTTCGGGGTGCTTTACCTCGTGAACATGCAGATGAGCTTTCTCTCGCCGCCCTTCGGCTATGCGCTGTTCTACCTGCGCGGCGTGGCGCCCGCCGAGATCCCGATGAGCGACATCTTCCGCTCGGCGCTGCCGTTCCTCGGGTTGCAACTGGTGGGGCTCACGATCTGCATGCTGTTCCCCCAGGTGATCACCTGGCTGCCTGGCCTAGTCTACGACTGAGGCACCCCCGGCGGAACGGGCCGCGGCGGGAACGCCGCGGTCCTGTGCTCAGGGGGCCGGGCTTGCAGGGCGCAGCGTGTCGCCGGGGTCGATCCGGGGGGTCAGGGCCACCCGCTCGCCCGTACCGAAAAGCCCCCTCTCGACGCAATCGGCAATGATCCGCGCCGCGCGCCGCCCGATCTCGCGCCGCTGGATGTCCATCGTCGCGGGCCGCAGCGGCAGACCGTCCAGAAGCTCGATCCCGTTGAACCCGGCAAGCCCCAGCCTGCCCGGCACGTCCAGACCCCTTTCCAGGCAGCACAGCAGCCCGCCCGCCGCGATCATGTCGTTCGAATAGTAGAGAAAGTCGAGATCGGGGCTGCGTTCCAGCAGGGCTCGGGTCATCTCGCGCCCCTTGGCCAGCCCCGAGCCGCCCGAGTAGAACTCGTGATCGGCCACCTCGATCCCGGCCCGCGCCAGCGCCCCGGTGAAGCCTTCGAACCGCTTCCGCGCGCGGTGATCCATCGGCATCTTGGTGCCCAGGAACCCGATCCGCCGATAGCCCGCTGCGGCGATCGAGCGGGCCATCTCGGCCCCCGCCCGGCGGTGCGAGATCCCGACCACGGAATCCACCGGCTCGCCATCCAGGTCCATGATCTCGACCACCGGGATTCCCGCGGCGCGCAGCATCGCGCGGGTGCGCTCGGAATGTTCCAGCCCCGTGACGATCACCCCCGCGGGCCGCCAGGACAGCATCTCGAACAGCACCTTCTCCTCGTGCGGCGGGTCATAGCGCGACAGGCCGAACACCGGTTGCAGCGGCGTGTTCTCCAGCACCTCGTTGATCCCCGACAGCACCTCGGGAAAGACCATGTTCGACAGCGACGGGATGATGACACCGACCAGGTTCACCCGCTGGCTGGCCAGCCCGCCCGCGATCTTGTTCGGCACGTACCCAAGCTGCTGCGCCGCCTCGAGCACCTTTGCCCGGGTCTTTTCCGAGACGTCGCCGCTGTGGCGCAGGACCCGGCTGACCGTCATCTCGGATACCCCCGAGGCCTCTGACACGTCGCGCAGCGTCAGGGGCCGGCGCGGGCGGGGCGGGTCGGAAACGGTCACGGGCGCGGCGCTCCTGTCACGGCTGATCGGCCTAGATAAACGCAGGGCAAGGGAATGTCCAAGCTGATGCAGGCTTGCATGGGCGGCGCTTTCCGTGGAGAAAGACCCCGCGCGACCCCGTGGCTCAACTGGATAGAGCAATCCCCTCCTAAGGGATAGGTTGCAGGTTCGAGTCCTGCCGGGGTCGCCAGCACATGCACCTAAGTTGTTGATAAAAAAGTAAGTATATATTCTATTCGCTTTGGTGTCGTCCCCCCCCTAGAATCCCCCCAACATAACCTGGATGCCTCCGAAATTTGTTGGACACGGACGGTGAGAATGAGCGTAGCGGGCGGATTCTGTTGGAGTCGGTTCGCAGTGCTGGAAGGATCCAGAAGGCAGGCCGCTCTTGGTGATAATAGCATCTGCGACATTTGTGTCATCTGCGTCCGGTCAGGGCAAAACTGCTCCTAAGTCAAAACTGGCGCGAAATACCCCCTCTCGACCGAGTCTATTTCGCCAAAAGCGCCGGTAGCTTCGTGGGCATGTCCTCCATCAGCACCAAGGCGCATTCCACCGTCTCGCCGGTCATGGCGATCTGTAGCTGACCGGCAGGCACCGCCTGATCCCAGGAGAAGTTCTGAGTGAGGAAGTCCAAGACGTTGCGCTTGTAGTCGGTGTCCGGATTTTGCAGGTGGTCGCCCTTGGTTTCCAGCACCACGATCCGCCCAGCGCCTGCATTGCCGCCCGTGGCGAAGATGAAGTCAGGGGAGATACGCCCGCGCTTCCAGCCTTGCAGGCCCATGCCGTAGCTGGCCTTGGCCACGTTGCGGTGCCACCACTTGACCGTGCCGTCCCCGTCCAAGTGCACGGCAACGTTCTGTTCTTCGCCGTTCAACTCGTTTCGGAACACAGGGGAAAACAGGCTGCGGTTCAATGCGCCGCCGTTTGTCCCGGTCAAGTGTGGCGAGTTCGCTGGTTCCGTGGTCAGCATGTGGTCGGGCATCTGCCAGTTATTCCCGTCCAGCCGCAGCCGGAATTGAATGTCACCGGCCTTCACCGCCGCGCGGAGCAGGGACTCAGAACGGGCATCGTCTGCACGATGGTTATTGGGCTCGGTCTGTCGGCGACCGCCTGGGCCGATACGCCACGCGACGGCGACCCCCGTCTTCCCGATGCGCTTCCGGCCCCGGCGACGGAGAGCGAGGTCTTCGAACTGCCGCGTCCGGATGCGCCGTCGTCACGTCCCGCAAGCACGCACCCGGCTCCGGCGCCGACATGGACGCACGAAAACGCGCTCCTGCCGCAGCCCGCCGGTCTGGCGGCACCCGACCACCCCCTGACCCCGCGCGCAATGTTCGCGGCGGCGCACCCAATGGTGCAGGCGGTCATGGCTGTGCTGGCCGGCGCGATCCTCGTGACCGGAACGGTCCTGATCTTCAAGGCCACGGAGATCGGCCTTGCGCGCCGTCGTCTGTCGCGATCGGTCGCGACGATCCGCGGGGCCGAAAGCCTCGGGGCGGCGGCGCGGCGGCTTTCGGGGCGCCTCGATCCGGCCGCGTTCATGGCGACCGCGTCCTTCGAGGAGTATCTCCGGTCGGACGAGGCGCTTTCGCTGGCCGGTCCGGAAGGACTCAGGCAGCGCGTGCGGTCGATCGTCGAGCGCACCGAGGCACAGGCAGCGTCCCGCCTGCGGCGTGGCCTCGGGATTCTGGCCACCATCGCGTCGACCGCGCCCTTCGCCGGACTCTTCGGCACGGTCTGGGGCATCATGAACGCCTTCGTTGGCATATCGGATAGCGGGACCACCAATCTCGCCGTCGTGGCGCCGGGAATTGCCGAGGCGCTGCTTGCGACCGCGATGGGACTTCTCGCGGCGATTCCGGCCGTCGTGCTCTACAACCACTTCGTCCGCGCGACCGCCTCCTGGCGGCTGGCGCTGTCGGATGCCGGCGCGGCGGTCGAACGGCTCATGAGCCGGGACCTCGATCTGCGTGTCGCGGGCCGGGCCGAACGATGATGCGCTCTGGCGGCGAGGAGGGCGGCCTTGAGGAAACACACGAGATCAACGTGACCCCCTTCATCAACGTCATGCTGGTGCTGCTTATCATCTTCATGGTCGCCGCGCCGCTTTCGACCGTCGATGTGCCGGTGGACCTGCCCGGATCGACCGCACAGCCGGCCCCGCGGCCCGACGAGCCGGTCTTCCTCAGCCTTCGGCGGGATCTCGGCCTGTATCTCCGGAACGCCCCCATCCCGCGTGAGACGCTTGGGGCCGCGCTCGATGCGGTGACGGGCGGCGACCGGGACACGCGGGTCTTCCTGCGCGCGGACGAGGCCGTTGCCTATGGCGCGCTGATGGAGGTGATGAACGACCTGCGCGCGGCGGGCTATCTCAAGGTCGCGCTGGTCGGGCTCGAGGCCGGCGCAGGAGGTTCGCAATGACGACCGCCGACGACTGGGCGCTACGCCTCGGCGCCCGCCACCGGTGGCAGGACGGGCTCGGCTGGCCGGCAGCGGCGATGACGGGGGGGGCTCGCCATCCTGGCCGTTGCACTGGCCCTGCAGGACCATGACCGGATCGTCGGGCGATCCGACGGGGTCGAGACGGCGATCCTGCTCGACCTCGGCGCCGCGTCGGCAGACCTTGCCGCCGTCGCCGCGCCGGAAGTCGCCCCCGCCATGCCCATGACCGCCCTGCGCCCCATGCCTGCGCCCGATGCCCTACTGGCAACCGGTTCCAGGTCGAGCCTGACTTTCCGGGAGCCCTCACCTTTGGCACAACGGACAGCGCTGCCGAGGCTTGCGGCGCCGGTCCCTGGGAATTTCGACATCGAACCTCCTCCGTCCGCACCAGTGCGGGTGACCAAGCGCCCGGAGTCGCGGCCGCAACCGCGCAGCGAAGCGCCCGAAACGCGGCACGGCGAACGGCCACGGACCGCCCGGCCGACCGTCCTTGCACCCTCCCGGGGCAGTCCCGTCGCGTCCGGCCGGTCGGCGGCCGGACCGGGTGCTGCAAAGGGGGACCTCTCCAGCCTGAAGGCGCGCTGGGGGTCCGAAATTCTCGCACGCATTCAGCGCCGGGCGCGTGGAGCGCCAGGTCGGGAGGGGATCGTGGCACTTTCCCTGTGGGTCGGGCGGGATGGCGCATTGCTGTCGGCCTCGGTGGCCAGGTCGTCGGGCAATCCGCGCCTGGACGACATGGCGCTTCGGGCGGTTCGTTCCGCGGGAGGTTTCCCGCCCGCGCCCGCGGCGCTGACCGAGGCCCGTTACGGTTTCTCCCTTTCCATACGTTTCAGGCGATAGGCGCCCTCGTCGGATCGTGATGCAACCGGTCAGGGCCGGGAGCGTTCGTGATCTGCCTCGTGGTTGGGCAGTTGCGCTGTCAGGGCGCTGGAATCGAATGAAGGCTGATCACGGCACGCATGGTCGAGACGCAGGCACACGGTCGCGCGGCGATGGCGCTTGCCTCGGACAGCACCGCTATATACCGCATATGCCTAACGATTGTATGTCGAAACCCGTCGAGACCGCTGCGGGATGGGCTCGGCGGCAGGACGGGCGGCGAGGAACGGGACGCAAGGATGGATCAGGCGAGTGAGGTCATGGCAGAGATTCGCATTGCCGCGATTCCCCTTGTCGAGGACGTGTCGGTGGACACGCTGCTGGCGGGCGTGGTGGCCGCACTCATGGCCCAGGGGCACCGGCTGGCGGGGTTCCGGCAGACCCGGACCGACGCCTGCGGGATGGCGGTCGAAGACCTTTCCGGGGGCGGCCTGTTCGGCATCTCGCAGCGGCTGGGGCCGGGGTCGACGGGTTGCAGCCTCGATCCGCAAGGGCTGGCCGAAGCCGCAGGCGCGGCGCTGCTGGCGCTGGAAGCCGGCCCCGACCTCGTCGTGCTGCCGCGCTATGGCAAGGCCGAGGCCGAGGGGCATGGCTTCCGCGCCGTGATCGAGAAGGCGTGCGAGCGGCAGATCCCCGTCCTTGCCGCGGTCCGCCGTGATTGCACCGCCTCGTGGGAGGACTTCACCGGCGGCTGCGCCGACTGGCTGGCGCCCGAGCCGGAGGCCGTGCTCGACTGGTGCCGCCGGGCGATGCCGGTCCGCGCCTGATCAGGCCCCCGCCGGGGCTCAGGGCAGGGCCAGGATCACATGGCTCGA
>NZ_SLWW01000011.1 GCF_004342445.1 Rhodovulum euryhalinum | reverse complement strand
CCTCTGCGGCTGCGGCCACAACATCCGCAAGATCCTCGCCCATCTGCGGAGGCTTCTTGCCGCCGTCGTCACATTCGTCCTGGCAATGATCCGGCGGGAGCGAACCGGCCACTACGGTCTGGCCCCCGCCTGACCGCGTTGTTCAGGCTGAACTCGATAAAGGGGAACTCGCCATGATCTCGCCCGAAAGCCTTCTATTCCGAGGGGTCGAAAGACGCTTAGAAGCCGAAGGCAAGCGTCCACTTTCAGTCATCCGTGACATGATTGGCAGCCAAGCGACCAAAGCAATTGTGGCGCGCTCTAGATTCTTCCCTGATCAAAAGGAAACCGGCGTTTGGACAGATGCCGGCGGAAGCGCCATCATCGAAACCTACCCGGCCTTCGTAAAGCACAGGTCACCCAGATTCGCCGAACCATTTCCGGAGCCGATAGACTCCGAACACGAGGACATTCAGGACGCCTACATCTGCGCGCTGGTGGCCTATAGTTTCGCGGTGGACCGGCAAGTCCTTGAGCAACAATTTGAAGCAGCCGACCCAGCCGAGGGGTGGATCTGGGCCCCTCGAAAAGCCTAGAAATGAAACGAAAAGGCGCCCCACGTCTAGCGGGGCGCCCTAATCCGCAGGGTGGGTGTCAACCCACCGCCTGCTCACCCGCGCTCTTCGACGATCTCGACGAGGTGCGGGATCTTGGCGACCATGCCGCGGATCGAGGGGGTGTCCTCAAGCTCGCGGGTGCGGTGCATCTTGTTCAGCCCCAGACCGATCAGGATCTGGCGCTGGACGGCGGGGCGGCGGATCGGCGAGCCGATCTGCTTGACCACGATGGTTTTCTTGGTCACGGGCTGTCCTCCTTACGCCTCGGCGGGCTCGGCGGCGGGCGCCTCGTCGCGTTTCAGGATGTCGGCCACCTTCTTGCCGCGGCGCTGCGCCACCTGGCGGGGCGAGCTTTCCTTGATCAGGCCGTCCATGGTGGCGCGGATCATGTTGTAGGGGTTCTGCGACCCGATGGATTTCGCCACCACGTCCTGGATTCCCAGCATCTCGAACACCGCGCGCATCGGACCACCGGCGATGATGCCGGTCCCCTGCGCGGCCGAGCGCATCACCACGCGGCCCGCGCCGTGGCGGCCCTCCATGTCGTGGTGCAGCGTGCGGCCCTCGCGCAGCGGAACGCGCACGAGGCTGCGTTTCGCCTGCTCGGTCGCCTTGCGAATCGCCTCGGGCACTTCCTTGGCCTTGCCCTTGCCGAAGCCGACGCGGCCCTTCTGGTCGCCCACCACCACGAGCGCGGCAAAGCCGAAGCGCTTGCCACCCTTCACGGTCTTGGACACCCGGTTGATCGCCACGAGACGATCGGCGAATTCCGGGGTTTCGTCGCGGTCGCGGCGGTCCCGGCGTTGTTCACGTTCTGCCATGTCTCGTCTCCTCAGAACTTCAGGCCGCCATCACGGGCGGCATCGGCCAGCGCCTTGACGCGCCCGTGATAGAGAAAGCCGCCGCGATCGAAGTAACATTCCTCGACACCGGCCTGCTTCGCCCGCTCGGCGATCGCCGCGCCCACCTTGGCGGCGGCCTCGACGTTGTTCTTGCCGACCACGCCCAGATCCTTCTCGAGGCTGGAGGCGGCGGCGAGCGTCACGCCGTTCACATCGTCGATCAGCTGCACGCTGATGTTCTTGTTGCTGCGGAAGACGCTGAGGCGCAGGCGCCCGGCATTCATCTTGCGCAGTTTGTTCCGAACGCGCAGGCGGCGTTTGAGGAACAGGTCTCTCTTGCTGTTTGCCATCTGTCGCGCCCTTACTTCTTCTTGCCTTCCTTGCGGAAGATGAACTCGCCCTTGTAGCGGATGCCCTTGCCCTTGTAGGGCTCGGGGCCGCGCCATTCGCGAATGTTCGCCGCCACCTGGCCGACCAGTTGCTGGTCGATGCCCTCGATGATGATCTCGGTCTGCTTGGGCGTCGTCACGGTGACACCCTGCGGGACCTCGAAGTTCACGTCGTGGCTGTAGCCCAGGTTGAGCTTGAGCGTGTTGCCCTGCGCCTGGGCGCGGTAGCCGACGCCCTGGATTTCAAGTTCGCGCTTGAAGCCGCCGGTCACGCCCTGCACGAGGTTCGCGACCATGGTGCGCGACATGCCCCATTGCTGGCGCGCCCGCTTGGAGCTGCCCCGGGGGGTGACGGTGACGGAACCTTCGCCGACGGCGATGGTCACGTCGTCGGTCGCGGTGAAGCTTCGGGTGCCCTTGGGCCCCTTCACTTCGACGGTCTGGCCGGAGACGGATGCGGTCACACCCGACGGCAGCTCGACCGGTCTTTTGCCAATACGAGACATTGCCTTCCTCCTTAGAACACGGTGCAGAGCACTTCGCCGCCGACATTCGCCGAGCGCGCGGACGCATCCGACATCACGCCCTTGGAGGTCGAGACGATGGAAACGCCCAGGCCCTGGCGCACCTGCGGCAGCTCGCCCACGCCCAGATAGACGCGGCGGCCGGGCGTCGAGACGCGCTTGAGCTCGCGGATCACGGGACGGCCTTCGTAGTATTTCAGGCTGACCTCGAGTTCGGGCAGGCCGGTCTTTCCGTCCACCTTTTCATAGCCACGGATGTAGCCTTCGTCGGTCAGCACATCCAGAACCCAGGCGCGAAGCTTGGAGGCGGGGGTGCGTACGGTCGACTTGCCACGCATCTGCGCGTTGCGGATGCGGGTCAGCATGTCGCCGAGAGGATCGTTCACGGACATCTCTTCCCCTCCTTACCAGCTCGACTTGACCATGCCGGGGATCTGGCCCATCGAGCCGAGTTCCCTGAGCATGATCCGCGAGACCTTGAGCTTGCGGTAATAGGCGTGAGGACGCCCGGTGAGCTGGCAGCGGTTGTGCAACCGCGTCGCCGACGAATTGCGGGGCAGCTTGGCCAGTTTCAGCCGCGCCTTGAACCGCTCTTCCATCGGCAGATCATCGTTCCTGGCGATCTCTTTCAGCTTGGCACGCTTGGCAGCGTATTGCTGCACCAGGCGCTGGCGCTTGAGTTCGCGTTCGACCATGGATTTCTTAGCCATATCTCTCTTCCTCCCGCGATCAGCTGTTGAACGGCATGTTGAAATGCTTCAACAGCGCCTTCGCTTCCGCGTCGGTTTTCGCGGTGGTGGCGATGACGATGTCCATCCCCCAGACCTCGTCGACCTTGTCGTATTCGATCTCGGGGAAGACGATGTGTTCCTTGATGCCCAGCGCATAGTTGCCGCGGCCGTCGAAGGACTTGCCCGGAACGCCGCGGAAGTCGCGGATGCGGGGCATGGCAATGGTGATCAGGCGGTCGAGGAATTCATACATCCGGTCGCCGCGCAGCGTCACCTTGGCGCCCAGCGGCATCTCTTCGCGGACGCGGAAGCCAGCGATCGACTTCTTGGCCTTGGTGATGACGGCCTTCTGGCCGGCGATCTTGCTCAGATCCTCCTGGGCCGACTTGGCCTTCTTGGAGTCGCGGACCGCCTCGGCGCCGCAGCCGATGTTCAGCACGATCTTGTCGAGCCGCGGGATCTGCATGTCGTTGGTATAGCCGAACTCTTCCTTGAGCGCGGCCTTGATGCTCTCGCGGAAGACCGCCTTCAGGCGCGGGGTATAGGTTGCTGCATCAAGCATCGATCACTTCCCCCGATTTCTTGGCATAACGGACCTTCTTGCCGTCCTCGACGCGGAAACCGACACGGGTCGGACCGCCCTCTTTCGGATCGACGAAGGCGAGGTTGGACAGGTCGATCGGCATCGCCTTGGCAATGCGGCCACCCTGGCTGGCCTGGCTCTGCTTCTGGTGGCGGATGGCGATGTTAAGACCATCGACCACGGCCTTGCCGGCCTTGGGATCGACCGACAGGATGGTGCCTTCGCGGCCCTTGTCCTTGCCGGTGAGCACGACGACCTTGTCGCCCTTCTTGAGCTTTGCGGCCATCACAGCACCTCCGGAGCGAGCGAGATGATCTTCATGAAGTTCTTCGCCCGCAGCTCGCGCACGACCGGCCCGAAGATCCGGGTGCCAACGGGCTCGTTGTTGTTGTTGATGATGACGGCGGCGTTGCGGTCAAAGCGGATGGCGGTGCCGTCCTCGCGGCGCACTTCCTTGGCTGTGCGCACGACGACCGCCTTGCGCACGTCGCCCTTCTTGACGCGGCCGCGCGGGATGGCTTCCTTCACCGAGACGACAATGATGTCGCCAACGGAGGCGTATTTACGCTTGGAACCACCCAGGACCTTGATGCACTGAACCCGGCGAGCGCCGGAGTTGTCAGCAACATCCAGATTGGTCTGCATCTGGATCATGTGGTTTCTCCCGACCTTTGGGGACTTATCCGATCAAGCGGGCCCCAGGGTTTCGATCAAACCGGAATGTGACGGCGTGAGGCTCAGGCCTGCGCCACCACCTCCCAGCGTTTCGTCTTGGATTTGGGCGCACATTCCTGGATGCGCACGCTGTCGCCAACCTTGAACTGGTTGCTTTCGTCGTGAGCCCGGTACTTCTTGGACTTGCGAATGGTCTTCTGCAGCACGGGGTGCTTGAAGCGACGCTCGACCAGGACGGTGACCGTCTGGTCGTTCTTGTCCGAGGTCACGGTGCCTTGCAGGATACGTTTGGGCATGGTTCCGGGCTCCCCTTACTCGGCCGCCGCACGGGCTTTTTGGTTCAGGATGGTCTTCACGCGCGCCACGTCCCGGCGGACCTGCCGGATGCGGGCGGTGTTTTCCATCGCGCCGGTGGCTTGCTGGAAGCGCAGGTTGAACGCCTCTTTCTTGAGGCTCAGGATCTGGTCGCGCAGCTGGTCGGGGGTCTTTTCCCGAAGTTCCTTGGCGTTCATCGCCTTCTTTCCTTTCAACATCACCGAAGGGCCCCGCACGGGTCACCCGGGATTCGGTGGAGTTCGTGTAGAAGTGGCGTGTATAGGGGAGATGCGACCGCGCGGCAAGTCAAAAAACCTGACTCTGCGAAACCCGCCTCGCCATGCTGACCGCGCGGCGTGGCCCTGCGGAACGGCGGCGCCGGAGGTGACACTTTCACTGCCCGGCCGGGCACGTCGAGCGCATTTCGCGCGCCCCCGTCACGGGGCGGGCAACGCCTCGGTCGTGCAGCGGACATCGCCCTGAAGGTCGACGCCGGTCTCGACCGACAGCCTTTCGCAGATGATGCTCGCCTCGATGCGCGCTGCGCCAAGCAGGGCGACATTGGTCGCGACGATCGTGCCGCGATGGGTTCCATCTATGGTCACGTTGCGCGCCCGGATTGTGCCGGTGACCCGCCCCACCCGGCTCAGGACGACGGAGTCCGCGGTCACGTCGCCGGTGATCTCTCCGGCGACATCGACGATGCCCTCGGCGGCGACGTTGCCGGTGATCCGCAGATCCTCCTGGATCAGGGCGCGCCGGCGATCCGGGCGGCCCGCCGGGGGACTGCCCGGCGCGGAACGGATTGCCCTGTCGGCAAAGCTGGAGTCCGGGTTTCCGATCATGGCCTGTCCGCGACGGTTCACCGCGGGAGCTAGCCAGCGCCCCACCGCCTCGGTCAAGCCCAAATCCCTTCAACCGACCACAATGAGGCACGAGTCAAGGGCGCGGGCGCGGACGGCGCCTGGGTTCCCGAACAGATCCGCGTGCGGCCCGGTTCTGTTCGCGGCGGGGCATGCCGGCCGTCACGGCCGAGCGGCTGCGCGTCGTCGAACCGGGGATGGTCGCGCTAGTCGGTCAGTTGCGCGGCCAGCAGGTCGGCAAAGGCCTCGGCGTCGAACGCATCGGCATCGACCAGCCGCAGCCGGTCCATCTCGGTCATGCCGTCGGGCATCCGCCATGCGGTTGCGATCCGGCGCAAGGTGACGCGGCCAGAGCCCCGGTTCTCAAGCCCGCCGGGGACGATGGCGATGTGGTAGCTGCGAAACCGCCCGCTGCGGTCGGTGTTGGCCGCCAGCACCTCGCGATCGCCCAGCATCACGGCGACCCGGCCCGCGCCCAGAACGAGGGTCATGCGGCCGTCCCAGGTTTCCTGCCAGCCGGCCGGCAGGGTCCGGGTCCAGTGGCCATAGCTGAAATGGCCTGCGTGAAGCGTCACCTGCACCCGCCCCTCATTCCGCCCCTCGGGCAACCGGCGCAAGCTGACCACGAAACCGGCCTTGTCGGCATAGGCCCCGGGGTTCGTGGTGAAGAAGACCCGCGTGCCGATGTCGGGTTCCGCCGGATCGAACTGGAACCGCACCTCCAGCGGGGTCGTCTCGATCCGCTTGTCGATGTCGATCACCGCCGCTGCGCTGGCCAGGGCGATCCGGTTGCTGTTCGGCGGCGCCTCGCGCCGTGCCAGCGTCAGGCCGTCCGCCGTTTGTGCCGCCAACTCCTCGAACACCGCGTCACCGGCGGAGACCGGCGTCCAGCCGGTGCCCGGGCTGCCGTCGAAGATCACGGTTTCCTCCAGCGGCGCGACGCCCGCCGCCGGTTCGGGCGGCTTTGCGGCCGGTCCGGGCCGGTAGTCGGCCTCGACCCGGCGAAGCGTCAGCCTCGGCGTGCCCGAGGCCGGTTTCTGGGCGACGACCCAGAACCGCAGCCCCACCCCGTCTGCAAGATCGGGCACCGGGACCGGATCGAGCGACAGGCCCTCGGCCTCGACCGCCACGCCGCGCGGGGTCACGATCAGGTCGACATGGTCGGGAACCCGGGCCAGTCCCTCGGCGCGCAGGCCCTCTTTCTCGCGCGCCTTGACCGCGGAGAGCGCGGTGTAGGTGCCGTCCTCCTGGCGCCGGAAACCCAGCGCATAGGCACCGTTGCCGGTCAGGTTGTTCGGAAGACCATAGGCCTGCTGAAAGCTGATCTCGACATCGCCCGTCGCCTCGCCGTCGAACTCGACACCGATGCGCGCGCGGGCATCGGCGCGGAAATCGTCCAGCCACAGCGCCGCCTCGGGCGTGTAAAGGCCCAGATAGCTGGTCCGGTCGATCTCGGGCCAGGCGATCCGGAGCGCCCCGTCGTCAAGCGCGCCAAGGCGGTCAAGCGCCAGGTCGTTGGGCTGGATCGCGGCCCAGACCGGCACGATCGCCGTCCCGTCGAACAGGACCAGGCTGCGCGGCCCCTCGGCCGGCGCGTCGATGTCCGGCAGGGCGGCCTCGGGCACGGGACCGACAGCGAGGCCGGTCAGCTTCAGGCTTGCGGCGCGGTGCTTGCCGGGAACCTGCAGATAGGTTTGCAGCACCCAGTCGCGCCCGGCGAAATCGCCGCCGATGTCGAACCAGGCCAGCCGGGTTCCGTCGCCGCGGCGCAGTTCGGCGACCTGGTCGGGGCGCAGCACCAGCGCAAGGTCAGTCTCGTTCCCGGGCCAGGGGAAGCGCGCTTGCAGGTCGGGCCTGAGATCGCGCCGGGTCATCGTGGCGCGGGCGATGCCGTCATCGCCGCGGACCAGGTGCAGCGCGATGTCATGGCCCTCATCGGGATCGAGCGCGGCCTTGTCGGGGGGCGTCAACGCAAAGCTCAGGCCGTTCGACACCCCGCCATCAATCGTCGCGGCGATCTCGACGGCTCGGGCAGCGCCCCGGTCGGGCATGCGGATCAGCGCATCGGGTGTGGCGAGGCCAATCCGGGCCCAGCCGCTGTCCTTGGGGATCTCGATCCGCAGCGCCTTGCCGGTCAACTGTGCCTGGGTGGCGAAATCGCCGCCGGCAAAACCGAACGGAACGAGCCGGCCAAGGCCCTTTCCGTCGAACAGGACTTGCGGGCCGGCGGCGGCCGTGGCGGTGGGCAAGGGTGGCGCCGCCGGTGTGCCGGGTGCCGCAACAGCGACTCCGTCCCCGGGCGCACCGGCCGCCGGCAGGTCTTCGAGATCCAGCCTCAGCGTGGTGGCGTCCTTCAGGCCGATCGAGGACAAAACGCGATCCTCGACCTCCAGGAAGGAACAGGCGCGGTTGCCGCCCGCCACGAAAACCCCGGCATAGAGCGGGTGAAAATAGTCTTCGGTCGGACCGCGCGGGTCGTACGGGAAATGGACGCCGTAGACCGGATAGGCGCCGCCCTGGCAAAGCGCGACAAACCGCAGATCGACCTTGGCCTTTTCCAGTTCGGGCCGCACGGGGTCGGACCAGTTGGCCAGCGGAACAAGGCGGCAGTCGCCGAACCGGCGCGTCAGCTCTGGCAGCCACTCGGACCCTGCGGCGTCATCACCCGGCGCCGAAGGGTGGGGCGTCGGCGGGATCGCCGCCGACAGGCTGTCCAAAGAGCCTTGCGTCTCGGGGTCGACCGGACTCTGCGCAACCGGAACCGGCGGTGCCGCAGGCGCGGCGCGGGTCGCCGCATCGAGGTCGAGTCCGCGCGCGATGGTGTCCAACGCGTTCGCCAGCGCGCCATCCTCGTCCGCCGGGCGCATCGTCACAACGAGGAAGGCGCGCGCGGCATCGCCCCCCTGGTAGATCCCCACCCGCCCCCGTTGGTAGGGCAGCGCAACGCCGTCGACGGGAAAGATCTTTGCCTCGACGTCCAGCGCGTGGACGGCATTGCCGGCGATCTGCGGATAGGTTTCGCCCCGGATCTCCTTGACCACGATAGTGTCGCGGTGGAGCAGTCCCAGATAGGCGTCGACCAGCGCGCGGGCGTCCTGCCCGCCCTGGCCGGTCGCAACCGCGGCCAGCACCAGCGCGTCACGCCCGGGCGCAACCGCCAGAATCCGCCGGACGCCGGTTCCGTCCAGGGGGCTGGCGGTCCAACCCGGGGGCAGCGGCAGCCCGATCCCGCCCGCAGCGGGCGGAGGCGGGGGCACGGCCTGTTCTGCGGCGGTCTGCTGGCCCGGGACGGAGGCGGGGGCCTTCCCCAGCAGCGGCACGCCATCGATCGACAGATGCGCGACGAGCGCGTTGAACATCTGTTCGTGATCCTTCAGCGCCACGCCATGGGCGATGAGCTGGAACAGGAACTGCTCGCCCTCGGCATCCTTTTTCAGGAAGGCGAGGTAGAGCATCCGGTCCTCCTCGGGGCCGGAATAGATGAAAAGCGCCTCGTTGCCCGCCAGCGTCAGGGCCTTGTGCGAGACGATGTCGGGAAATCCCAGAAGCGGTTCGTCCGGGAACCACCAGCGCGCCCACAGCTCGAACCTGCCATCGGGGCTCTGGAAGTCGACTTCCTGGTCGCGCTGTCGCAGGGTTTCCTGCCAGTCGGTCGGCACCGCGAAGGTCACGTTGCGCAGGGTATGGACCGCCCAGTCCTGCGCACGAGCTGCCCCCGGCCCGAACGCCAGCATCCCGAACGCCAGCACCAGGATCACGACCAGCCCCGAGCCCAGGGTCCGCATTGCCCGCATCATCCGTTTCTCCTGTTCCACGGCGGCTTGATCCCGCTCACTTGACACCGGCCCGCGCGCGGAGCGCCTCGACGATCCGGTCGGTCACGGGCACGCTGCCATCCTTTGCCGCCTCGAGCGCGCAGCCTTTCCAGATCTTCGAGGAATTGGGCATGTCGTGGCGGGTGCAGCCGTAGCCCGACACGATGCAGGGCGGCCCGGGATGGTTGCAGGAATACCGCCTGTCATACTCGCCGATCGTGTCCGGGTGATAGTATTGCGCCGTGCCGGGAGAGCCATAACCGGCACGGTGGCAGACGCAGCCGAGGAATTCCTCGGACACCGGGACGTTCAGCGCCTTGAGCGTGGCCAGCATCTGGTCGTGCGGCAGGTCGGCGATCTGGCAGATCACGTCGCCGGGTGCGCAGGGCCGGCCCTTGTCGAGCGGACCGGTCTTCTTGATCTTGTCACACCGGCCCAGCGCGATCGGGCGGGAATAGCGCTCGATGGAATTGATCTGGACGCGGGCCTTGGCGATGGCCAGCAGCGCGTCCGACAGCCGCCGGTCGTGCTGGCCCATGATCTCGGCGAACCGGGCGGCGCGCTGTTCGAGGATCTCCTGCTTTTCGGCGACGAAGGCGTTCCTGGCGTTGGCCAGCTTGATCTGCAGGGTGGGCCCGCTTGCGCCGCTTGTCTCGACCTGCCGGACGGCGACCTCGTAGTTGCTTTCGGCCATCGACAGCCTGACGCGATAGGCATCTTCCGAGGTCGCCAGCGCACTTTCCGCGTCGGCCTCGATGCCGGGAATCGTGTCGATGACGCGCTTCATGCGGTCCATGGTGCGGCTGCGGGCGAGATCGACGGTCGCCTCGTCCCACTTGTTGTCAATGCTCTGCTGGACGACTTCCTGGACCCAGGCCTCCTCACGCATCGCCGCGGCGCGCCGGCCCTGCTCCACGAAGGCGTCGTAGGTGCTGGCGAGGTTGGCCATGTCGCCGATCAGGCCGACCACATTCGCCGACTTGCGGAACGACAGCATGTCGAGCACGGTGCCGGACTTGGCGTATTCGTCGGGCCAGATCCAGATGTCGAACATCTGCTTGCCCAGCCCGCCGGCCCCGGGCTTGAGGAAATCGGTCACCCGTGCCTCAAGGCTGGTCTCGTTCATGTGCGCATCGAGGTAGAGCGAGGTCGAGATCGCCTTGAGGCAAGGATCGCCCTGCCCCGCCATGATCGCGTCGGCGGCCGCGATGGTCTTGGGGTCATAGGTTTCCATGTCGCCGATCTCGGGCATGACATAGCCCTGCTGGCGCAGATCGCGCAGGCCCTCGCGGACCCGGTTGCGCTGGTCCATCAGTTCGTTCGCGGGGCAGACCGCGGCGAACGAGATCGCGGCCAGGGCAAGCAGCGGAGCCAGGAACCGTCGGGTCCTGCGATGTCTGGTCATCGGCGATCCTTCTTGATTGTCGTGTCCAGGGTTGGCGGCGTCCTCCGACGGGCCGCCGGGCCGATCGGGACCGGTGCCATGGCCTGAGTCCCCCGATGAAGTCGCGGGCAGGATAGCGCCGGGCCGAGGCCTGGGGGCGGTTCATTTCGTCGCAATTCTACCTTTCCGGTCATGGGGCTGCGTTGACGTTCCCGCGCTCTTGTGCCGAAGCTTTCGCGGGCGCCGCCGGCGCCCCTGCCCCGGACGCCACCAAGGAGGCCCGCAATGGCCTTTTCCTGGAATCCCTTCGGACGCCGCGACCGTCCCGCGCGGGCTGAGGCGGCCGCGCGGCGGCTGTCCGGCCATGCGGAACGGCTGCGCAGGTCCGCGGACCGCATCGGCCCGCCCTATGCCGCGGCCTTCTGGGACATGGCGGGCACGTTGGAGCGGGTCCGGCGCGAGGTTCTGTCCGATCCCCGCGACCTGGCGCTGACGCGGCAGTTCACCTCCTACCACGCGGGGCGGATCGTCGAGATGGTCGAGGGTTTCGTGACCCTCGCCGCGAAAAGCCGGCCCGAGCAGCAGCCGCGCGTCGATGCGCTGGGCCGGGCGATGCTGGACTACCGCGCGCTTTTCGCCCGCATCGAGTGCGCCTGCATCGACAACGATTTCGACGATCTGGAGGCGGCGATCGCCGCGCTCGACGTGCAGCTGGCGCGGCTGCCCGGATGACGACCGCCCCATTCGACCGCATGGCCTTCCGCTATCCCTGGCGGGACTACCAGGCGCGCGTGCTGGCCGAACTGGACCGCCATTTCGACGACGAGCGCCTGCATGTCGTGGCCGCGCCCGGGGCCGGCAAGACGGTGCTGGGGCTCGAGGTGATCCGCCGGATCGGGCGGCCGACGCTGGTTCTGGCACCCTCGCTGGCGATCCGCACCCAGTGGGCCGACAGGCTGGTGCAGCTGTTCCTGCCCGAGGGCGCGCCCGCCGACGGGATCTCGTGCGACCTGGCCCGGCCCGCGCCCGTCACGATCGCCACCTACCAGGCGCTGCACCAGTTGCGCGACCCCGCGCCGCTCTTGGCCCACGGCTTCGGGCTGGTGGTGCTGGACGAGGCCCACCACCTGCGCAAGTCCTGGTGGGAAACGCTGACCGCCCTGCTGAAACGGCTGGAGGCCCGGACAGTCGCGTTGACCGCGACGCCGCCCTACGACGTGACCTCGGAGGAATGGCGCCGCTACGCCGCGCTGTGCGGGCCGATCGACGCCGAGATCAGCATCCCCGAACTGGTCCGCTCGGGCGATCTGGCGCCGCACCGCGATCTGGTCCACCTGTCCGAGGCACGCGACCGGCCCGACCTCGACGCGATGGCCCGGACGAACGCCCGGCTCTGGACCGAGCTGCGGTGCGACCCGGACCTTGTGGCCATGGTCGCAGCGCATCCCTGGCTGACCGCGCCCCGCGATCACCTGACGGCGCTGCTGGATGCGCCCGACCTCTTTGCGGCGATGCTGGTCTACCTGGCCGATGCCGGGGCGCCCGTGCCGCCCGATGCCCTTCACATCCTCGGCCTGCGGGCCCGCGACCTGCCCCGGCTCGATCCCGAGACGCTGCGGGTGCTCTGCCAGGGCTGCCTCGACCGGCTTCCGGCCCGCGTCACGGCGCTGCTGACCGAGACCGGCGCGCTGTACCGCGGCCGGGTCTCCCTGCCCTTGGTCGATCCCGAGAGCACCGAGCAGGTGCTGCGCAACGCGCCCGAGAAGTTCGACAGCATCCGCGCCATCGTCCGGCTGGAACGCGACGATTTGGGCGACCGGCTGCGCATGGCGATCCTGACCGAGCATATCGGCCATGGCGGCCTCGCGCTTGCGGCGCGCGATCCGGGCCTGTTCGGTCCCGACCGCTTTCTGGCGGCGCTTGCCGGAAACCCGCTGCTGGGCCGGATCGACGCCGTCACCCTGTTCGAGCGGCTGCGGCAGGAGCCGGGCACCCCCGACCGGATCGCGCTGGCCACGGGATCGGTCGTCATCGTGCCCCGGGGCCTTTTGTCGGGCGATGGTGTCGCCCCGCGTCCGCTGCCGCAGGATCCGCGCTTCGATCTGGTCGCGTTGTCCGGACGGGCATCCGAGCAAAGGGTGCATCTCGTCTCGGGCCTTCTGGCCCGAGGCGCGGTGCATCTGCTGATCGGCACCCGCGCGCTTCTGGGACAGGGCTGGGATCTTCCGGCGCTGAACACGCTGGTCCTGGCGGGCAACGTGAAATCCTTCGTCGGTGCGAACCAGGCGCGGGGGCGGGTGATCCGGCGCGATCCGGCCGATCCCGTCAAGGCCGCCCATATCTGGCACATCGCGACCCGCGCCCCCGGCCTGCCCGGCGGCGGCCCCGAAATCGCCGCGCTGGAGGATCGCTTTGGCGCGTTCCTGCGCCTCAGCCCCGACGGCAAGCAGATTCGCTCTGGCGCCCCCGCACTGGGCGATCCCGCGGCGGTGAACGCCCGGTCCGCGGCGCTGGCCCGGTGCCGGGCCGACATGGCGGGCGCCTGGCAGGATGCGCTGGAAACCGGCAGTGCGGCGCCGCGCGTCCACCACCGGCTGGCCACGCGGCGGACCCCGCGCGCCCTCGTGGTTCGGGGTGCGCTGGCGCGCGGGCTGCCGGGGGTCGGGCTGGCCGCGGGTCTGGCCGGGGGCTGGGCCGTGCTGTCCGGTCAGGCGCTGCCCGGTCTTGGCGTGGCCATCGCCTCGGGGCTGGCTCTGGCGCCGGCCTCGCGCCAGGCTTGGCGGTTGATCCGGCATGGCACACTGACGGGAAGCCTGCGCGAAACCGGTCTCGCGCTGCTACATGCGATGGCCAGCACCGGGCTGTTGAAAACGCCGCTGGACGCGGTCGGCATCGCCACGGGCCGGGACGCGGCGGGCCTTGCCTGGTGCAGCCCGACCGGCGTAACGCTGCCCGAAGAAATGCGCTTTCTCGCACTGCTGGACGAGCTGCTCTCGCCGATCGGCAACCCGCGCTACCTGCTGATCGCCGAGAGCTATCTCGGCCGTGTCCTGCGCGCGGCGCCCTATGCCGTTCCCACGCCCTTCGGGACGCACAAGGAGCGGGCGACGCAATTCCTCGACTCCTGGAACCGGCACGTGGGCCCGGCGCGGCTGGTTTTCACCCGCACCGTCGAAGGCCGGCGCGCGCTCTTGCGGGCCCGCCTGACCGCCCTGGCCGAGTACCGCCATACCCACCAAAGCTCTTTCTGGCATTGAAGAATACGGATCATGCCCATGGGCGTGCCGCCAGGGCCGCCAAGGCGCGGGATGGATAGCCGCGCGTGCCGGACATCCTGCATTGCAGACCCCGGCGCCCCGGCGACATCAGGGAAATGCCGCCCGCGCACCGCAAAAAAAACGCTCGCCCTTCGTGGACATCGCCTGAATAGTGATCATCACGCCCATTGAAAGCGCGGCGCTTTCCAAAGGGCTCCACGCGCCGGCGGTGGTGCGTGACGATGGTCCGGGCACGGGCCGGGACCGTGCCAAGGGAATTCGGACCAGCGAACAGCGACAGGAGGGCATCGCCATGGCGCCGATCGAGGATTTCTTCAACCTGATTTCCGACCTGACCTGGGGGTGGGCGCTGATCCCCTTCCTGGTCGTGCTGGGGGTCTTCTTCACGCTGGTCTCGAAATTCGTCCAGTTCCAGTATTTCACGACGATGTTCCGCGTGCTGCGCCCCGACCCCGAGGCCGGCAGGCGTGGCCATGTCAGTTCGCGCGAGGCGCTGCTGGTGTCGGTCGGCGGGCGCGTGGGCGGCGGCAATATCGCGGGTGTCGCCGTGGCGATCACGCTGGGCGGGCCGGGTGCGGTGTTCTGGATGTGGGCCATCGCCCTGGTCGGCATGGCCACCAGCCTGTTCGAATGTACCCTTGCCCAGGCCTTCAAGGAGGACCAGGGCGACGGCACCTATCGCGGCGGTCCGGCGCGCTATATCACCCACGGGCTCGGGGCGGACTACCGCTGGCTGGCGGTGATCTACGCCGTCTGCCTGATCGCGGCCTTCGCCTTCGGCTTCAACGCGTTCCAGGGCAACACCGTCGCGGGCGCGGCGCAGGAAAGCCTGGGCCTTGACCGGCTGTGGACGGGGATCGGCCTCGCCACGATCACCGGGCTGGTGGTCTATGGCGGGATCAAGCGTATCGCCAAGGTGGCTGACGTGATCATCCCGATCATGGCGATCGGCTATCTGGCCATGGCGCTTTTCGTCATCCTGATCAACCTGTTCGAGGTGCCCGGCATGATCTGGCAGATCGTGTCCAACGCTTTCGGCTGGCAGGAGGCCGTGGGCGGCGGCATGGGTGCCGCGATCTCGCAGGGGCTGCGGCGGGGGCTGTTCTCGAACGAGGCGGGGCTGGGCTCGGCGCCCAACGTGGCCGCCGTCGCCTATGTGCCGCATCCCGTGAACCAGGGCATCGTGCAGGCGTTCTCGGTGTTCATCGACACGATCATCATCTGTTCCTGCACAGCCTTCGTGATCCTTCTGGGCGATGTCTACCAGCCAGGGGCCGATATCGACGGTGTGGTGCTGACCCAGCAATCGCTGGTCTCGCATGTCGGCGAGTGGGCGAGCTATTTCCTGACCGGGGCGATCCTGCTGTTTGCGTTCAGCTCGATCATCTACAACTACTATCTGGGCGAGAACGCGCTGACCTTCCTGACCGGCAACAAGCCCGTGGCGTTGCATCTGCTGCGGATCGCCATCGTCGGCGTCGTCTTCCTTGGGGCGATCGCACCGGGGGCAACGGCGGTGTTCTTCTTCTCGGACCCGCTTATGGGAATCCTGGCACTGGTCAACCTTCTGGCGCTGGCGATGCTGTTTCCCACGGCCCTGCGGGTACTGAACGATTTCCGCGACCAGCAGGCGGCCGGCAAGGTGCCGGTGTTCAACCCGGCCGACTTCCCCGACCTCGACCTCGACCACAAGGCCTGGAGCGATGCCGCGGCGGACGCGGTGCCGAAGGAAAGGACGCGACCCGCCTGATCCGCAGCCAGCCTTTCGCATCGCGACCGGGGACAGGCAGGTGTCCCGCAGGACGACGAAGGGCGAACGGGCCGGGGCGGACCCTTGCTAAAGGTTTCGACAAGGGCGATCTGGTCCGGCCCCCGGCGCGCGGCTTTCCCGGAGAGGACGATGCCGGGGCACTCGGCACGGCGCCCGGTATTTCCTCTAGCAAGGCACCGGCGCGGACGGGGTCCGGGGTGTCATCTCCAACGGCGGTGCAAGCGGCGAAGCTGTCCCTGCCGGTCAGGCGAAGACAAGCTCCGGCAGAACCACTTCCCATTGATCACGCCTGAGGCTGGCGTGGTAGTCTTCGGCGCTGTCGGCCTTGCGCCAGCGGAAGATGGCGCCGATCTCGCCGCGCAGGAAGGTTCCCCCGACCGGCGCAACAAAGGCGCGGGCCATGCGTCCCAAGGGGATTCCGTCGGCGTTGCGGATGGTCCACCGGCCGTTGTCCTCGCCAAGCGTCACCGGATCGCCGACCATGGCCGCTTCGATGGCCTTGAGCGACGGATGGCCCGCGGGCAGACGGCCCGCATAGGACAGGTCCACCATCTTCGGATCGGCCGAAAGATAGCGCAGGCCGCAGCGCGACAGGGCACCGGGATCGAGGGCCACGCGCCGCAGCAGCAGTTCGGGGTTGTCGCCGGGCCTCAGGAACGGATGCGTATTCCGCGCAACCGCGGCAAGGCTGCGGCGGGCGCGGGTCATGGCGACATAGAACAGACGGCGGGGCGCATCCGCGTCCTCGCCGCGCGATGTCCGGTCCCAGCCGCCCTCCAGGATCACCACGTCGTCGAATTCAAGCCCCTTGGCCCGGTGCGCGGTCAGCAGCAGCAGCCCGCGCTGTTCGCCCCGCGTATCGCGCGCCCATTCCGCGAACCATTCGACAAGATCCGGCACCGGCGCGGGCCGGCCCGCAAGCTCGCGGTTGAGCGCGGCGATCCCTTCTGCGATCAGGTCGGTCCAGCGGTCCTGCCGCAGGCTGTTCAGCGTGTCGACAAGGGCGGCCACGTCCAGCATGCGGCCCGGATCGCGGCGCAGCGCGGCGACGAATTCCTGCATCTCGCGCAGCCGCCAGAGGCTGGGCAGCGCCTCGTTCGCCATCTCGACCGGCAGCCCCAGCGCCTCGGCATAGCTGCGCACGGGCTGCAGCAGCCGCCATTCCCGCGCGATGATCGCCGCCCGCGTCCAGGTCCAGTCAGGGATCAGGCGTGAGAGGCGTACCATCTCGTCGACGGCCGCGACGGCCTGCGCCGCCTCGCCCGGTCCGCAGGCCAGAAGCTGCACCCGCCCCTGCGCCACCGGGTCGAGGTCGGCCAGATCGCCGCCCGGGGGCGCCTTGTCGCGGGCGCGGTCCACGGTGATGTCGTGGCCCGCCTTCATCCGCCCGTCCGCCGGAGAGATCACCCGGTTCGCCGCCTCGACGATATGGCGGGTCGAGCGGTAGTTCTCGGTCAGGAATACCGGCCGGGCGGCGTAGTCCTCTTCGAACCGGCGGATGAACGTGACCGAGGCGCCCGCGAAGGCATAGATGTTCTGGTCGTCGTCGCCCACCGCGAACAGGCTGAGCCGCAGGTCGGGATCCTCAAGAGACCGGCCCGCGACGGCGGCGATCAGTGCGTATTCCTCGGGGCCGATGTCCTGGTATTCGTCCACCAGGATCCAGCGATAGCCCTGGATCAGCGTGTCGCGCAGCGCCTCGGCCTCGGCCTTGGCAAGACCCTCGCCGGTCAACAGCCGCACCGCTTCGAGCACGATGCCGTCGAAATCGCGCGGGGTGTCGGTTTCGGCCCGGCCTGCGAAGCTTGCCCCCACCAGCCGCATCGCCAGCGCGTGGCAGGTCGAGACCGTGACCAGCCCCGCCTCGTCGCCGATCAGGATCTTGAGCCGCTCGCGGATCTCGGCAGCGGCATGGCGGTTGTAGCTGAGCACGAGGATACCACGCGGGTCCTCGCGCCGGACGCGGATCAGCCAGGCGATCCTGTGCACCAGAACCCGCGTCTTGCCCGAGCCGGGCCCGGCCAGCACCAGCACGTTGGTCTGTTCGCGATCGTCGGCGACGATCCTTTCCTGCACCGGGTTGCCCAGGTTCTCGACAATGGCCTTCCACGAGGCGGGGGTGGTCTGGCGGCGGATTTCCGTGCCCTTGCCGGGCAGCCAGCGCCGCAGGAAAGCATCGCGGTCCAGCACGAAATAATCCTCGGCCAGCCGCTCGGCCTCGGCGATCGAGTCAAGGCCCTTCTCGGCATAGGCGGCCATCACATGGGTCTGGATCGTCTGTTCGGTGTAGTGCTGTTCGAGGGGGACGAAGTCCTTTTGCGTGAACGCCCCGCCGCCGGGGCGCAGATGCACGGTGATCGCGGGGCGAAACACCGTCAGTCCCTTGCCCAGCGTCACCACCGATTGTTCGTGCAGCCACAACAGCGCCCGGTCCATCAGCCGCGTCGCGTCCTGCACCGCCCCCCGCAGGAAGGCGTCGCCGTTGAGTTCCGCCAGCAGGTGACCAAGGGTCGTCTCGACGGCGATGTCCTTGCCCCGGACCCCTTTGGGCACCCGCCCGATCAGGTGGCCCAATAGCCGTTCGGCCCCCTGCCGGCGCAGGGCGGCAGTCTGGTCCAGCACCGACCAGGACCGTTGCAGCCGCACCATCGCGGTGTTCCGCGACGCCTTGCGCAGGTGGATGTTTCCGCGCCCGCCGTCCCGGTCGCGGCCATCCTCGGCGATGCCGCGCAGCAGGGTTTCGACGATGTCGGGGCGCACCCCGGCATGGCCCGCCTCGCGCAGGGCCTGGCAGGTTTCGGCCAGGTGCAGCGGCTGCGGCCCCGCGCCCTCGGCGTCGGGCAGGGCCTCGCGCATGAGCGCGATCAGGTCGGTTTCCATCCGCGCCGCCTGTTGGAACCGCGGCAAGGAAGCCCCCTCGCCGCCGACATGGACGAAGACGGTGATCGCGGTGTCGTCGACGGCGATACCAAGGGTTTCGAGATCCGCCAGCGCCTTGCGCAGGCCGCCGGGCGACAGGCCGCTGATGCCCGTCAACTCGTCGGTCGAGATGCCGACATCCCCGGGCGCGTTCATCAGATGGCGCGCGATGTCCAGCAACTGGCGCCGCCGCGTGCCGGTGATCCGCGCGTTCGACAGGATCTCTTCGGCCTCGGGGATCGTGCGGACCCGAAGCGACGAGGGAAAGACCTGCACCCGGTTTTCCTCGCGCGACAGCAGAGTTGCCTCTTCCAGCCAGGCGACGGCGGTCTTCACGCGGGTGTCGTCGGTGGCGCGGTCGCGTTCGAATTCCTGTTCGGTCTCTTCACGGACGATCTCGCCGGGGGTGGCGACGACCTCGCCGGTCTTCCTGGTGCGGGTGTCGATCCGGCGCAGAGCCTTGAGGATCGCGCCGATCTCGTGCCGGGCCAGCCGCGAGCGCGCGGAAAGCGAGAACTGCCGCTCCACGTCGTCCGCGCTGAACAGCAGGACGCAGGCGGCCGGGTCGCGGTCGCGGCCCGCGCGCCCCGCCTCTTGCAGGTAGTTTTCCAGCGATCCGGGAATGTCGCCATGCACGACCACGCGGATATCGGGTTTGTCGATGCCCATGCCGAAGGCGTTGGTGGCCGCGATCACCCGCAATTCGCCAATGCGGAAGCGTTCCTGGATGTCGCGCTTGTCCTCGGTCCCGAGGCCTGCGTGGAACCGCTCGGCCGCAAGTCCCTGCCCTTGCAGGAATGCCGCCACCCGCTCGGTCGCGCTGCGCGTCGCACAATAGACGATGGCGCCCGAAGCGCCCTCAGGCGGCAGGTGGGCCTCGATCGCGTCGAGGATATCGGCAAGCTTGCGGTTCTTCCGGGTGGGCAGCACCGCAAAGGACAGGTTCCGGCGCACCGCGCCGCCATCATGGACCGCAAGCGCCACCCCCAGCCGCGCTTCGAAATGCTCGCGGATGTCGCGCACCACCTCGGGCTTGGCGGTGGCGGTCAGGCACAGGATCGGCGCGGGCGGTTCGTCACCCGAGAATTCGCGGATGAAGCGGCCGACATAGCGATAATCCGGCCGGAAATCGTGGCCCCATTTCGAGACGCAATGCGCCTCGTCCAGCACCCAAAGCCCCACCTCGCGCTGTTGCAGCACCGACCGGATCGCGACGCTGCGCAATTGTTCGGGCGATATCAGCAGGATCGCCGCATCACCCATCCGCACCCGGTCGAGCGCTTGCTGGCGTTCCGGCATCGACATCTGGCCGTTGATGGTGACGGCCGCGGAAATGCCCTGCCGCGCCAGCCCCTGCACCTGGTCGGCCATCAGCGCCACCAGCGGCGAGATCACGACACTCAGCGCCCCGGTCCGGTCGAATTTCGACAACGCCGGGATCTGGTAGCAGACCGACTTGCCCGTCCCAGTGGGCAGGATCCCCAGCAGGCTATCGCCCGCCATCGCCCCGGCCACGATGCGTTCCTGAAGCGAGTTTCCCATCTCGTCCATCGGCTCGGGCCGGAAGGCGTCGAAGCCGAACCAGCGGTTCAGCGCGCGCCTCGGGTCCGCCTGCTCGCGGCACCAGGCACATCCGGGATCGTCGCAGGCTGTGTCGCGCAGGTGGCGCACGATCAGCGCGGCCTCGCGGAACTGCGCGCGGACCCAGGGGGGCATCACCGAATCCCCGCCCGCGACCGAAATCCAGGCCAGCGCATAGGCCATCGGCCAGCCGAGTTGCGGGCTGGACAGCCGCCCGAGCGTCTGCCCGGTCCGCCGCTCGCAGGCCCGCCCCGACAGCATTCGCCGGATCGCCGCCTCTGCCTCGGGCGCAGCGGGGGCGGGGCGACCCCGGACAAGGCGGAACACCGCGTCGAACCCGGCGCTGCCCTCGGCCCGCGTGGTCAGGAAGTGATAGGCGGCCAGGGCGTCGGGCGCTTCGGCCGCCAGTCTGCCCAGCGCCTCGATCTGGTTGGCCAGAACCTCGAACACCAGCCGGGCGTCAAGTTCGGGGTCGTTGACATGGCCAGCCTGAAGCCGGCCGTCGTGGTAATGCTTGACAAGGTGATGGTAGGGGTTGCGCGGAAAGGCCAGCGGGTTCAGCCACAGCGTGTCGATCGCCGCCGGGCCCAGCGCAGCCAGCCGGGGCCGCGCCGCAGCCAGGTGCGGCAGGTCGAACCGCAGGATGTTGTGGCCCAGAAGGTGATCGTGGCCCGCGGCCATCTCTTCCAGCCGGTCCAGCACCTCGGCGGAAACGCCCTTTCGGGCCACCAGGGCGCCGGGCGCATCATGGCAAACCGCCGCAAGGGCAAAGATGCGGGCGGCGGCCGGATCGACCTCGAGATCAATGGACAGGCAGCGCGCCAGAAAGGCAGAGGGGTCTTCGATCACTCTGGCGGGTCCAGTACAGGCTGCGCGGCGTAAAATGAACGTGCAAACCCTTGTTACATCACGATTGCACGCGATGTGAAGCGTCCCCGCCGCGCCCTTTCATCGCTGGGGATCGGGCCGGACTTCCGGTCGATCCCTTCTGAACCCAGTGCGACTTCTCAAGGCCGCCCCGCGACGAAAGGTCGCCCGGGGGTGTCCAGCCAAGGCTCCGGAGATATCGGCATCTTGACAAATAGTAAATAGGTACTCTAATGCCACATTAATACCGCCACTGACTGTTCGACACGGGTCCGGCTTGGGCTTCGGGGATCAGGCGCCGCGGGTGTCCGAATCTGCGGGCACAGGACGCGCGGCGAACGGACCGATGCCCTGCCCCCGAAACATCGCGAGAGAGACAGACCTTCGGACGGCGCCTTCCCTGACGGTCCGGTGCGGAAACCCGGGGCAGAAGGAAGACGTCACCCCAGAAAACGACCCAGGGAGGAACAACAATGAAAGACAAGCTGATCGGGGTCCTCGCCGGACTCTGCGCAGGCGGCCTGGCGGTGCAGGCCGCAGCCGAAGAGATAAAGGTGGGACTTCTGCTGCCCTATTCCGGTGTCTACGCCGCGCTCGGCAATGACATCGAGGCGGGGTTCCGGCTTGGGTTGCAGACCTTCGCGCCCGAAACGCAGGCCAGTTTCGCCATCGTCACCGAAGATACCGAGGTCAAGCCGCCCGTGGGCCTGGCCAAGGCGCGCAAGCTGGTTCTGGACGACCAGGTGGACGTGATCGCCGGGGTGGTCAGTTCCGGCGTTCTGGGGGCGATCCGTGACTTCGTGCATGGCAGCGGCGTGCCGCTGATCGTGGCCAATGCCGGCAACGACGAGGCCACCGGCGAGCAGTGCAGCCCCTACATCACCCGGATGTCGTTCTCGAACCGGCAGGTGAACCGGCCGATGGGAGACTGGCTGCATGCGCAAGGGGTGCAGAAGGTCTTTACCATCGCGCCCGATTATGCCGCGGGCCGGCAGATGATCGGCGGCTTCGTCGAAGGCTTTGCCGCGGCCGGTGGCGACGTGGTCGGGCAGGAGTACACGCCGTTCCAGAAGACCCAGGATTTCGGCCCCTACCTGGCCAAGGCAAAGGCCAGCGGCGCGGACGCCGTCTATGCCTTTTATGCCGGGGGCGAGGCGATCTCGTTCGTCAAGCAATACGACAGCTTCGGGCTGAAGGCGGCGATGCCGCTGTACGGCGCGGGCTTCCTGACCTCGCCACTCTATGTCGAGGCCGAGGGGCCGGCCGCCGAGGGCGTGATCGCGGCGCTGCATTACGTGCCGACCATCGACAACCCGGCCAACGCCGCCTTCGTCGCGGCGTACAAGGCCGAAACCGGGCGGATGCCGTCGGAATATGCGGTACAGGGCTATGACGCGGCCCGCGCCCTGGTGGTGGCCAGCGCCACAGGCGCGGCCGACCGCGAAGGCCTTGCAAGGGCGCTTGCCCAGGTCTCGTTCGACGGGCCGCGCGGAACGACGGCCATCGACCCCGCGACCAACAACATCGTCCAGCCGATCTATGTCTACGAGACCGTGGCGGGCGACGGCGGACTGACCCAGAAGGTTGTTGCGGAACTGCCCGCCGAGGCCGATCCGGCCAACGGCTGCACCCTGTCGACGACCAACTGAACCGACCCGGCCGGCCCCGCGGCGCACATGCCGGGGCCGGCCCCTTCGCCTGCGCATCCGTCCCCCGATCGGGGGGCGGCCCCCGCCCGCCCGCGACGGAGGACCGGATGGATTTCGGATTCTGGCTGTTCCAGACGCTGAACGCGTTGCAACTGTCGATGCTCTTGTTCCTGCTCTCGGTCGGGCTGACGGTGATCTTCGGCCTGATGCATTTCGTCAACCTGGCCCATGGCGCGCTTTACGCCGTGGGCGCCTATGTGGCGGCGACGGTCGCGGGAACGGTGGGGTACTGGGCAGGGCTGATCACGGCGCCGCTGGTCGTGGCGGAACTGGGGCTGCTGCTCTACTGGCTGCTGATCCGCCGGATGCGCCAGAGCGGGCCGATGGCGCAGGTTCTCGTCACCTTCGGGCTGATCTTCGTACTGCTCGACCTGACGCGGATCGTCTGGGGCGACATCGCCCTGGGTATCGAGGTGCCGCAAGCCCTGGCGGGCCGGATCGAGATCGGCGGCGTGACCTATCCGGTCTACCGATTGTTCATCATTGCGCTGGGGGCGGCGATCTTCGCCGCGCTGGCGCTGGTGCTGGCACGCACCCAGATCGGTGCGATGATCCGGGCGGGCGTCGACAACGACAAGATGGCCGCCTGCCTGGGCATCAATGTCGAGCGGCTGTTCCTTGCGGTGTTCTGCGTCGGATGCGGGCTGGCCGGGCTGGCCGGAGCGGTCGCGGCACCGATCCTGTCGGTGACGCCCGACATGGGGCTGCAAATCCTGATCCCCACGCTGATCGTGGTGGTGATCGGTGGCCTCGGCAGCCTGTGGGGCGCGATGGCGGGCTCGCTGATCTTCGGGTTCGTGCAGACCTTTGGCGCGGTCCTGCTGCCGGGGCTGGCCTCGGTGCTGATCTATGCGCTTCTGGCCGCTGTGCTGATCCTCAGGCCCGCGGGCATGTTTCCGGCGCGGGGATAGGGCATGTTCCGCCTCTCGCCCCTCCGCCTCGGAACTCTGGCGCTGCTTCTGGCGGCGGCCACGGGCGCGGCCTTCGCCAGCGGCTTTGCCGGGCTCGAAATGCTGACCGAGATCCTGATCCTCGCCATTCTGGTGATCGCGCTGGACATGGTGGCGGGGTTCGGTGGCATGGTCTCGCTGTGCCATGGCGCGCTGATGGGGGCGGGGGCCTATGCCTTCGCCATGGCGGGCCTGTCGCTTGGCCTGCCGGTCTGGGCGGCGATGCTGTTCGCCGTGCTGTTCACCGGCGCGGTGGGCTGGATCGTCGGCGCGATCTGCGCCGGCAGCCAAGGGATCTATTTCATCATGGTCACGCTGGCCTTCGGGCAGATGGGCTATTCCTTCGTGTTCGAAAGCCCGATCTTCGGCGGCGACGACGGGTTGGCGGGACTGGCGCGGCCGGACCTTTCGGCGCTGGGGATCGACCTGAACACGTCCCGCGCCTTTGCACTCTATTGCCTGGCCGCGCTGGTGCTGGTGGTGCTGGCAGCCGCGCAGATCCTGCGGTCGGGGCTGGGGCGCGCGCTGGTGGGCATCCGCGACAACGAACGGCGGATGCGCGCGCTGGGTCTGACCGTGTGGCGGACCAAGGCGCATCTCTTCGGCCTGTCGGGGATGATCGCGGGGGTTGCGGGCGTGCTGGCCGCCCAGCATGTGATGTACATCTCGCCTGGGCTTCTGGCCTGGACAGTGTCGGGCGAGGCCCTGGTCGTGGTGATCCTTGGCGGGCTTGGCACCTTTGTCGGGCCCATCGTCGGGGCGGTGGCCTTCGTGGTGTTGCGCCACGAGGTCAGCGCGATCACCCCCTACTGGCACCTCGTCGTGGGCCTGATCCTGATTGCGGTCGTGATGAGCCGCGCGAACGGCATCTTCGGCTTTGTCGAAGACCGGCTTTCCCGGATGTCCGCCCGCCGCGCCGCAAGGGCCGCCGCCCCTCGGGGAGAGCCTCACGATGCTTGAGGTGCGCCATCTCGACAAGCGCTTCGGCCCGATCCACGTCACCCGCGACGTCTCGCTGCGGCTGGAGCCGGGCGAGCGCCGCGTGATCCTTGGCCCCAACGGCGCGGGCAAGACGACGCTTTTCAACCTGCTGGCGGGTGAGCTTGCGCCCGATGCGGGCGCGATTCTGCTGGGCGGGCGCGACATCACCGCCGCCCCCGTGGCAGAACGTGCGCGTCAGGGGCTGGCCCGCAGCTATCAGAAGAACACGCTGTTCGACGCGCTGAGCGTGGCCGAGAACCTCGGCCTTGCCGCCGCGGTGGCGACCGGTGCCGCGCGGTCGATCCTGCGCGACTGCCTTGCCATGCCCGAGGTGCGCGAGACGGTGCGCGAGGTGGCCGCACGGCTGCACCTGAGCCCGCATCTGGATGCGACGGTCTCGGCCGTTTCCTACGGGGTGCGCCGCCAGTTGGAGGTGGGGCTGGCGCTGGCCACCCGCCCGCGGGTGATCCTGCTGGACGAACCCACCTCGGGCATCGGCCCGGAAATGGCGCATGGCTTTCACCACATGCTGGCCTCGCTGCCGCGCGAGTTGACGCTGCTGATCGTCGAGCACGACATGGATCTGGCCTTTGACGTGGCCGACCGGATCACCGTTCTGAACTATGGCGAGGTGGTCTTTGACGGCGCACCCGAAGAGGCGCGGAACTCGGCGATGTTGAAGGACATCTATCTGGGGTCGTGGGAGAATGCTTGAACTCTCTGACGTCGATTCCGGCTATGGCGAAACGCAGGTGCTGCACGGCATGACCCTGACCGCGCAGCCCGGCCGGGTGCTGGCGATCCTGGGGCGCAACGGCGCGGGCAAGACCACCACGCTCAAGACGGTCATGGGCCTGCTGCCGCTGCGCCGTGGCGCGATCCGCTTTGCCGGCGCGCCACTTGACCGGCGGCCCTATCACATCGCCCGGTTCGGCATCGGCTACGTGCCCGAAACGCGCGACATCTTCCCCTCGCTCAGCGTGCACGAGAACCTGATGCTGGCCGCCCGCGTGGCGCGCAAGGGCACGTGGACACTGGAGCGGGTGATCGACCTGTTCCCGCGGCTGGGAGAGCGGCTGGAAAACGGCGGCACACAGCTTTCGGGCGGCGAACAGCAGATGCTGGCCATCGCCCGGGCGCTGATGATGAACCCGCGCCTGCTGATCCTCGACGAACCAACCGAAGGTCTGGCCCCGATCATCGTCAAGCTGATCCACGACAAGCTGGCCGAGTTGCGCTCGGCCGGGATGTCGATGGTCCTGGTCGAGCAGAATTTCGGCTTCGCCACCTCGCTGGCCGACGACGTGGCGGTGGTCAGCCGCGGCCGTGTCGTCTGGTCGGGCAGCCCGGCCGAGATTCGCGCCGATGCCGATCTGCAGCACCGCTGGCTGGGGGTCTGACGTTCCGGCGGGTACGGTTGCCATTTCCGCATACCGGTACTAGTTTAGGACAACTCCAAGAAGGCGCGGCCCTGACCGCGCTGCAATTTGTGCAGGACATGGCAGAGCGCAAGACCCAACCCGACACCGCCGAGGTCGCCATCGGCCCGGTCGAGGAAAGCGACCTTTCCTGGATCGTGGCCCTCGATACCCAGAATACCGGCATGCCCAAGCCCGACTACTGGCGGCGGCTGCTCGACGGCGCCCGGACCGAACCGCACCGCAGCTTCTTTCTGGTCGCGCGCAGCCAGGGAACGCGGCTTGGCTTCATCGCGGGCGAGATCCGGGCGTGGGAGTTCGGCTCGGCCCCCTGCGGCTGGATCTTCGCCATCGGGGTCGAACCCGACTGGCGGCTGCGGGCGGTGGGCACACAACTGTTCGACGCCATCTGCGCGGGCTTCCGGCAGGCGGGGGTCACCAAGGTGCGCACCATGATCGCCCGCGAGGCGCAGCTTATCATGTCGTTCTTCCGGGCGCATGGGATGATGGCCGGCCCCTTCGTGGAACTGGAGAAGGATCTCGACGAATGAAGCTCCAGCTTGCCACCCGCCACGCGCTTTTCGCCATTCTCGAACTGGCCTCCCGGCCAGACCGCCAGCTTTCGGCCGCCGAGATCGCGGACAAGTACGACCTGTCCACCAACCACCTTGCCAAGGTCCTGCGCACGCTGGGCCGCGCCGGACTGGTCGAGGCCTCGCGCGGCGTGGGCGGCGGGTACCGGTTTTGCGGCAACGCCAAGCGGCTGAACCTGCTGGACATCGTGCAACTCTTCGAACCGATCTGGCCGATCGGACAGGGCGCGCCAGAGCCGGGCGACCACACCCGCAACGGGCAGGCCCTGCGGCGGGTGCTGGGCGAGATCGAGGAGGCCACGCGCGCCACGCTTTCGTCGATCACGGTGGACACGATGCTCAAGATCAGCCGCCGGACGCAGGACGCACCCGCCGAAGATGCCGTCCGAAGAGCCGCGGTCGGGCTCTAGCCCGATCAGACATACTGCCCCGCATCGACCTGCAACACCTGCCCGGTGATGAAGGCCGCCCGGTCCGACAGCAGGAACAGCACCGCCGCCGCCACGTCCTCCACCCCCGGCAGGCGGCCCAGCAGGCTTTCGTCCAGCGCCCGCTGCCGCAGTTCGGGGGCCAGGGCCATCGTCATCTCGGTCAGCACCATGCCGGGCGCGACCGCGTTCACCGTCACGCCCTTGCGCCCGAATTCCCGCGCCGCGGTCTTGGTCAGGGCCACGAGGCCACCCTTGGACGCGGCATAGTTGGCCTGCCCGAACTTGCCCCTGAGCCCGTTGATCGAGACGAGGTTCACGATCCGGCCGACTCCGGCTCCGGTCATTCCGGGCGCCACCGCGCGGATCATGTGGAAGGCGCCGGACAGGTTCACGTCGATCACCTGCCGCCACTCGTCGTCCGTCATCCTGAGGATGGAACGGTCCCGGGTGATCCCGGCATTGTTCACCAGAAGCTCGACAGGCCCAAGCCCGCCGACCGCCTGCGCCACCGAGGCCGGCTGTGTCACGTCGACCGCGTGCATGCTGGCGCCCTCCGGTCCCTCTGCTCCGGCGGGGTCGAAGACGTGAACCTCGGCCCCGCCTGCCACCAGCCCCTCGGCAATGGCCCGTCCGATTCCGCGCCCGCCGCCGGTCACGATAGCCCGCCGCCCGGCCCAGTCCCATCCCGCTGTGGCTGCCATCTGTGCCCCTCGAAAGCTTGACGCCGCTCAAAATAGGTATTAACGTACCCATTTAGCGAAAACAAGCCGTCAGGGGGTGAGAATTGTCCGATGCGTCCATCACGGTCCGGCCCGTCGTCGCCGCCGATATCGAGGCGGCCATCGCGCTTGACCGCCAACTGACCGGCCGTTCCCGCCGCGGTTTCTTCGAAAAACGCCATGCAAGGCTTGCGACCAATGCCGGCCGGTTTGCCTGGCTTGTCGCAGAGCGCGGCGGCGCCCTGGCGGGCTTTGTCTCCGCCCATCTGCAAGAGGGGGAATTCGGCGGCACCGCGCGCGCCGCGGTCATCGATGCAATCGCCACCGACCCCGCCCAGCGCGGCAGCGGCATCGGCCGGGCGCTCATGGCGGCGCTCGAGGCCGACCTGCGCGCCCAGGGCGTGACCGAGATCCGCTCGGAGGCGGACTGGAGCGACCGCGAGATGGTCCGGTTCTTCGCTGCGTCGGGCTTTGCCCTTGCCCCGCACCTTGTCCTGCACCGCCCTGTTGCCAACTGAGGAAGGTCCATGAACACCTGCGAAAAGGACTTCAGCGATCCGTCGAGCGATTCCGCCGAAGCGTTCAGCCGCGACCCTTTGCCTGTTCGCTCGATGCTCGAGACCGACTTGCCCGCGGTCGTCGCGATTGACCGCAAGCTGAACGGAAGCGGCGAGCCCCGCACCCGGTACTACGAGGCCAAGCTGACCGAGATGCTGGGCGAAAGCGGGGTTCGCGTTTCGCTCGTGGCCGAGATCGAGGGCGAGTTCGCCGGTTTCGTGATGGCGCGGGTCGATTACGGCGAGTACGGCCGCACCGCGCCCTCGGCCGTGCTGGACACGATCGGGGTCGAGCCCGCCTTCCAGGGCCGGGGCGTGGCCGCGGCGCTGCTGCGCCAGCTTCTGGCGAACCTCGCCTCGCTCAATGTCGAAACGCTGCACACCCGCGTCGACTGGAACGCCCACGGCCTGATGGCCTTCTTCGAGACGGCCGGGTTCACGCCCTCGCAACGCCTGAGCTTCTGCCGTCCGCTATGACCGGGCCGGAGGGCCGCCCCGGGCGGCTCCGACACCGAAGCTCCGGGCTCGATGCCCGGAGCTTCGGTTCTCCCCGTCAGCCGAACTTGAACAGCACCCCATAGCCTCCGCGCGGCCAGGACCAGTCCAACTCGCCTGTGCCCTGGCAGACGATCCGGCAGGTGCCACATTCCATGCAGCCATCGGCGGCGACCTCGACCCGGCCCGCCTCGTTCAGGCTGTAGCATCCCGCCGGACAGATGTTCACCAGCGCGCGCAACTCGGGGCTGTCGCCCCCCTGCCGTGGGAGGATGCGCACATGGGGGTTGCCCTCGTCCACCATGTAGCGGTTCTGGTAAAGCCGCTCCTCCATCCGCGGCACCGTCGTTTCCGCAGCCTTGTTCGTCATCGCCATGCCCTCGCCACCTTGACCATGTCGGCCGCCACGTTCAGCCAGTTGCCGCGGGCCGTCTTCAGGCCCCGCAGGATCTCTGCCTCCTTCGCCCGCTTGTCGCGCCCGTCCACACGCAGGAACGCCTGCATCGAACGATTGATGACCGCGGGCCAGGTGGTGAAGAGCTGGCGGTTCTGCTTCAACAGCTTCGGAATCTTCCGGTATTTCCTCAGGTCCTTCAGGACGAAGCTCTGTTCCAGCGCGTCGCGGTAGACCTTGAGGTTCGCCTCGGTCGCAGGCCGGCCTTCGGCCTTGAGCCGCGCCAGGCACTCACCCGCGATCCGGCCGGTGGTCATCGCCAGGTTCGACCCCTCGCGGTGCACCGCGTTCACGAACTGCCCGGCATCGCCCACGATCAGCCAGCCATCGCCGGTCAGTTTCGGGATCGCGTCATAGCCACCCTCGGGGATCAGGTGGGCGACGTATTCCTTCATCTCGGCCCCCTTCAGCAGCGGCCGGACCGAGGGGTGGTTCTTGAACCTGTCGAGCAATGCGTAGGGCGGGATCTGCTTCTCGGCAAAGTCCGACACGAGGCAGCCGACCCCGATCGAGATCGACTCCCTGTTGGTGTACAGGAACCCTGTACCGACCATGCCCGAACTGACCGAGCCCAGAACCTCGATCACCACGCCCTCGTTCTCGTCCGACAGGTTGAACCGTTCGCGGATCGTCTCTTCGGGCAGGAAGTGGGTCTCCTTCACCGCCAATGCGACATGCTGGGGCCGCAGTTCCGGGCGCAACCCCGACCGCTGCGCCACCAGCCCGTTCACGCCCTCGCCCAGCACCACCACGTCGGCATGGACCGGGCCACCCTCGCGGTCGGTCAGCACGCCGATCACCCTGCCCTCGGCATTGCGGACCAGCTCGATCACCGTGGTCTCGGTGATCAGCGTGACACCCGCCGCGCGCACCTGTTTCGCGAACCACTTGTCGAACTGGGCCCGCAGGATGGTATAGCGGTTGGGCCGCTCCTCGTTGAAGCTGTCGGACCGGTGATGGGTGCCGGTATGGGACTTTTCGTCCAGCATCCAGAACCGTTGTTCGACCACATGACGTTCAAGCGGTGCGGTCTCGCGGAAGTCGGGGATCATCCGTTCCAGCGCGTCGGAATAAAGGATCGCGCCCTGCACGTTCTTCGATCCGGGATATTCACCCCGGTCGATCTGCAGCACGTTCATCCCCGCCTTGCCCATCGTGTAGGCGGCCGCGTTGCCCGAAGGCCCGGCCCCCACGACGATCGCATCGAAATGTTCCACAGGCATCGGTAGGTCCTCCTCAGCTTGCCAGCGCGCGGCCCGGGAGCCGGCGGGCGAAGGCATCGGCCAGCGCCGGAAGTATCGTCAGCGCATCGGCCACCACGCCCAGATGGGCGACGTCGAAGATCCTGGCATCGGGGTCGGTATTGATCGCGACGATCAGGTCCGAGCCCTCGACCCCGACCCGGTGCTGGATCGCCCCCGAGATGCCGGCCGCGATGTAGAGCCTAGGCCGGATCGTGGTGCCGGTCTGGCCGATCTGGCGCTCGGCGGGCGCCCAGCCCTTCTGCACCAGGGGCCGCGAGACGCCCCATTCGCCGCCCACCACCTCGGCCAGCCGCTGCACCAGCGCCAGGTTGCCGGGTTGCCGCAACCCCATGCCCCCCGCCACGACGATATCGGCATAGGCCAAGTTCGCCTTCTCGATCCGGGCGTCCGAGACGAATTCCAGCACCTTGGTGACGATGTCGCCCTCGGCCATCCCGAGCGAGTGCCAGACCATCCGGCCCGTACGCGACCGGTCGGGCTCGGGCATGGCCATCACGCGGGGGCGAACGGTCGCCATCTGCGGGCGGTGGTTCAGCGTGTGGATCGTGCACAGAAGCGTGCCGCCGAAGGTGGGCCGGGTGGCGGCCAGCGACTTGTCGTCGGCGATCCTCAGCTCGGTCGAATCCGCCGTCAGGCCCGTCTGAAGCATGGTCGCCACCGACCCCGCAAGATCACGGCCCAGAGGCGTCGCGCCCAGCAGCAGGATTTCCGGCTGGTACTTGTCGACCAGGCCGGTCAGCGCCCGGGTATAGGGCTCGTTGCGGTAATCGGCCAGCAGCGGATCCTCGCAGATGTAGCAGATATCCGCGCCGTAGTGATACGTCTGGCTGATGGCCGCCTTGGTGTCGTCGGTGCGGGGGCCCAGAACCACGGCGCAGAGATCCACGCCCAAGTCGTCGGCCAGCTTGCGGCCTTCGCCCATCAACTCCCACGAGACGGGATGGACGCACCCCCGCTCGATCTCGACGAACACCCAGACGTGCCTGTAATCCTTGAACTTCGCGGCAAGCTGCATCTGCATCGCGGCGCGGCCGCCGGCGGGTTGCTGGGGGGCGTCAGCCATGGCACGATCTCCTCAGGACTTGAATCGGGCGGACAGCGCCGCTTCGAGGTTCGGGCTCTGCGCGAACAGCAGGTCCAGAACCGCGTCGGCGGTCTGCGCGGGTGTCTTGCCCTCGACCACCACCATCTCGGCCTTGTCCGCACGCGGCCGCGGCGCAAAAACCCGCTTGACCACGGTGGGCGAACCGCGCAGCCCGCATTGCATCGGATCCGCGATCCCGGCCTCCTCGGCCGACCAGGTGGTGACCGGCGCACGCGCGGCGCGCAGCATGTCCTGAATCGTGCCCCGGCGCAGGGTGTTGGTGTCTTCCAGCATGGTGATCAGGCAGGGAAGCCTGGAGCGCAGCACCTGCACACCCCCTTCCGACCGGCGGCGCAGCGTGATCGTGGCCCCGTCTCGGTCGAGCGCGTCGATGGCGGCAACATAGGTCAACTGGTTCAGCCCCAGCCGGCGCGCGATGCCGGGGCCGACCTGCGCGGTGTCGCCGTCGATCGTCTGCTTGCCGGTGAAGACGATGTCGATCGGGTGCTCTTCGCCGATCCTGGTCAGGGCCTTCGACAGCGCGAAGGAGGTTGCCAGCGTGTCCGAGCCCGCGAAACGCCGGTCGGTGATCAGAACAGCCCTGTTCGCACCCAGCCCCAGCGCACGCCTCAGTGCGTCCTCTGCCATCGGCGGACCCATCGTCAGCACGGTGACGGTGCCGCCGTATTCGTCCCTCAGCCGCATCGCCTCTTCCAGCGCGAAGAGGTCGTAGGGGTTGATGATCGTGGGCACGCCCTGGCGCATGATCGTGTTGGTCACCGGGTGAACGCGGATCTGCGCGCTGTCGGGCACCTGCTTGATGCAGACGACCGAATGGAACTCACGGGCCAGCCGCGTCATGGTGGGACCTCGTCAAAGCTCGGAGACGGGAAAGGGCGCCGCGCCCCGGCGCGCCGCCAAGGCCGTGTCAGGCGGCCATCTCGTCCAGAAGGGCAAGCTTCTGGTGGCGGAACGCGCCCCACAGGGCAGCGCCGATCGCACCCGCATGGATCGCGTCTGCGTGGCTCTGGGCCGTCAGCGCCATGTTCTCGGCCGCCAGCGCCTCGTTCAGCGCCGCGACCAGGCCCTCGTCCAGCGCAAGCCCCCCGGTCATCTGCACGACACCCTCGGTCGCGCCGATGGCCTTCAGCAGTTTGGCCAGCCGCGTCGCCATCGAGACATGGATCCCCTTGAGAATGTTCGCAGCCGAAATGCCGCGCGAAACCATGTTGATCACGTCGGTCTCGGCCAGCACGGCACAGATCGAGGACACCTTTTCCGGCGCGTCGGCCGATTTCGAAAGCTGGCCGATCTCATCCTGGGCGATGCCGAGGTAGCGGGCGATGTTTTCGAGGAACTGCCCAGACCCCGAGGCACACTGGCTGGTCATCCGGTAGCCCAGCACCTTGCCGCTGTCGTCGATCCGGATCGCCCGCCCGTTCAGCGCGCCGATATCCAGCACCGAGCGCGCCCGGTCGTTCAGGTAGACCGCGCCGCGGCCATGCGTCGTCATCGAGTAGAAATGCCCCGTGGCAAACCGCAGCGCCTCGGCGTCGCCGGTCGAGGCGACATAGGCGACATCCTCGCGGCAAAGGCCCTGCCGGGCCAGCATCGCGTCATAGGTTTCGTCGGTCAGAAGAAACGGATCGCGGTTGCGGATGCGGGCCACGTCCTTGTCCAGCCATTCGACGGTTTCGCCGTCGACGCGGAACAGCACGGTCTTGATGCAACCCGAGCCGATGTCGATGCCTGCGGTGATGATGGCGGTCATGGGGGTCCTCCCTCAGTTCAGGACGGCGCGGGCGGCGAAGGTCGCCCCGCCCAGCGCGCCGGTGTAGATCGAGTCCGGGTCGATGTTGATCTGGACGTCGCCGTAGTTTTCCTTGATCAGCTTGCGCAATTCGCGCACCGCGGCCTCGTTCTTGGCCACGCCCCCGGTGAAGGTGAACTGGTCCTTGACCCCGCCCGCGCGCGACAGGATCGACATCGCGCGCAGGATGATCGCCCGGTGCAGACCGGCCAGGATATCCTCGCGCTTTTCGCCCAGCGCCAGACGGTCGCGCAATTCCGCGCCCGCAAAGACCGTGCAGGTCGAGTTGATGCGCACCTGCTTGGTCGAGGCCATGGCCAGCGGGCCAAGCTCATGGAGCCCCATGTTCATCTCGTCGGCGATATAGCCCAGGTAGCGGCCACAGCCCGCGGCGCAGCGGTCGTTCATCTGGAAATTCTCGACGATGCCCGCGGGATCGACCTGAATGCCCTTGGTATCCTGCCCGCCGATGTCCAGCACCGTGCGGGTGCCCGGATACATCATGTGCGCGCCCAGCCCGTGGCACAGGATTTCTGAGCGGATATGCTCTTTCGGGAAGGGCAGGCGCACCCGGCCATAGCCGGTGCCGACCACATAGGTTTCTTCCAGCGGGATCGCCAGGGCCGCCTGGACGGGGGCTGCGATGGTGCCCGCCTCCATCGTCCCGGACTCGAGCGCGCGCAGGAACTTGGCCTCCATTTCGCCGGCGGGGGGGCGGTTTTCCACCTCGATGATGGATTTGTCGTAGAGGTTCAGGATCAGGTCGAACGGCAGGCCCGCCGCCTTGCTGACCGCCTCGCCGACCTGCATGAAATCGGCCCCGGCCAGATCGCGGAAGAAGTCGGACTTGCGCCGGGCGCCGGGCGCGAAGAGTGCGGCCGACTTGTCGCGCAACCGGCGGAAGGTCTCTTCCAGCACCTCGCGGACGGCGGCCTCCCTGCCTTCGAAGCGGGGGCCGCGGATGTTGCCGATCGCGGTGGCCTCCAGGTCCTCCAGTTGTTCCAGGAACTGGATGCGGCGGAAGTTGCGTTCCAGATCGGCGAGGATCTCGTCGACATGCCCGGCCGCCCCCGGCACGTCCGCCAGTGCCCGGCGGAACAGCGTCAGGCGGGTGTCGATCATCGCCTCCTGCTTCGACACCTTGGCCGCCGTGTCGTAGTTCGACCGCGAATTGGTGATGCCGCGGCCCAGCACCTGCAGGTTTTCGTCCATGACCACCGCCTTGGTGGTGGTCGAGCCGAGGTCGATTCCGATGAAGCACTGCATGTATGGTCTCCCTCAGGCGGCCCGCGATCCGCCGCGGCGCTTCTGTTCGATCATCTGGAAATAGCTTTCGAGCCGGTTCTTGACGTTCGCGGCCGAGAAGTAGCGCGGGTCCACAAGATCGGTCTCGATGAAGGCGCCGGGCTTTCCGGTGCGTTTCTCGACCTCGCGCATCATCATCAGCTGACCGGCCGAAAAGCTGTTGCACGACTTGATGGAATTGGTCAGCAAACCGTCCGCCTGATACTCCTCGATATACTTCGTCAGGATCTCGACGCGGCTGGGCAGATTGCGGTTGGTGTAGCAGCCCAGGCAGTAATCCGCGAGCGACTCCAACGGGTTGTCCGGATCGTGGCGGAAGCCGAAATCATACATTCCGCCGACCTTGGTATAGGTCGAGGCCACCACGACCGCGCCCTCGTCCGAGAACATCTTCCAGAACTCGCGGAAATGGGTCCAGTTGGGCGGGCCCTCGACCACCAGCCGGTATTTCTGCTCGCTCAGCGTGGTCCCGTCGGGCATCAGCGGCCCGAGCCCGGCATCGGCGCGGGCCTGCACCTCGGCCCGCAGCGTCCGGTAATAGTCGATGGCGTCGGTCGTGCCGCGGAAGGCGGTGAAGATCGGCCCGATGTAATAGACGCCGCCGAAATAGGCGTCGATCGGCGACGGCGTGCGCTTGCCCTGTTCCAGCACCCAGACCAGGTCATCCTCGGCCCGGGCGGAATTGCGCAGCGCCTCGCGCAGCCGGTCGATGTCGAACTTGACGCCCGAGACCTCTTCGAGGCCGGGAATGATGACCTCTTTCAACTGCTTGACGATGTAGTCGCGCATGTTCTTGGTCGACTGCCCGTCGCCCTCGTAGGGGACATGCAGCATCAGCGTCGGGCACTTGTACTCTTCGCGCAGCAGTTCGAACCACTTCATGAAGGTGTAGCAGCCCGTGTAGGACAGCAGCAGCACGTCGGGGTTCGGGAACGGCTTGCCGTTCGGCGCGATGTTGCCCTTGCCCATCATGCCGATGTCGGCCTTGACGTAGGTGCACACGTCCTCGGAATGGCCCGATTTCTCGGCCGTCATGATGTAGTCGCCCGACAGCTTGCGCATCCCGTTCTGGATGGCGTTGATCTCGGGCAGGTTGTTGACGATGCCAAAGCACAGCAGCAGCTCGTTCAGGTTGCCGGGCACGAAGGTCGAGGACACCTTGCGCCCCGTCTCGCGTGCCGAGGTGATGGCGTCGTAATTGCGGGCGATCAGCTCCTTCTGCAGGAGCATCGAGGGTTCCTTGACGGCATCGGACATGGCCTAGCTCCAGAGCTTGATGGAATCGGCAAAGGTGCCGGCCTGTTCCCGGATGGGCTGCATCTGGCCGGAATTCTCGGCGTACTTGAACGAGATGTGGGGGATCCCCGCCTCGGTCAGGCGCCGCGCGATCATCGGACGATCCAGCAGCGCGGGATCGCAGAATGACGGGCTTGCGTAGATCACCCCCTCGGCCCGCGCCTTGCGGATCTGGGCGATGTGGAACCGGCCCTTGTCCTCTTCCCTGGGCACGTATTTGCACGAGGTCTCGACCGACTTCGTCAGGTAGGCCGTGGCCAGCGCCTCGATCGGGTCGCCATCGACCGGCACGTCCTCGGTCAGGAAGCGGTTCACCAGCGCGTAATCGTCCTCGACCACGTAGCAGCCGGCCATCTCGACCGACTTGATCAGGTTCAGGGGGGGCTGTTCGCAGAACGAGCCGTAGATCGCGATCCGCACGTTGTCCCGGCGCGGCCGATCCTCGGCCTCGGCGGCGTCAAGGTAGTCGGCGAGCATGCCGTTATGGTCCTCGACCGGCATCATCAGCCCGGCCCGCATCAGCAAATAGACCTCCGAGGCCGGCGCCTTCCACGGCGCGTTGGCGCGGAAGTCATAGACTGCCCGGACCAGCCGCCGGTTCTCGTTGTAATGCAGGATCGAGGCGCGCAGGGCTGCGTCAGTGATCGGACGGCCGGTCAGCCGCTCCAGCCCCTCGCGCAGTTCCTTCAGTTCCTCGATGTAATAGGCTCCGCCCACCTCGGGGTCGAAGTTCTGCGGCGTGTCGAAGAACTTGGTCCAGACCTGCGGGAACATGATCTTCCACATGCCTGACAGGTTGCGGATCACGTCGCAGACGAAGGGAAAGATCATCCCGTCCACGAAATCCAGCCGCCCGGTCACGCCCAGTTCGACGGTGGACCGCGGGATGCGGCAGATATAGCTTTGATAGAAGGCGTCGCCGTGGATCACCTCCATCCGGTCGCCGCCGCCGAAGATGCCCAAGGGCAGGCAGCCCGCGGCGTGGATCAGTTCCAGCGGCGCATAGACCGGCAGGAAGCCCACCACCTTGCGGCCCGGTGCGGCCTCTTTCCAGGCGCGGGCGGCGGTGAAATCCAGGTCGTCGAACAGCGTCTGGCAGCGGGCGACGGTCTCTGCGGTGGTGGCGGGCATCAGCGGGCCTCCCATTGGGCCGGGCGCTTTTCCAGAAAGGCGGTCAGGCCCTCCACGGCGTCCGGGGTCTGCATCAGGTGGGTCAGGTACAGGTCTTCGGCCTGGGCCAGCCGGTCGCGGACACGGCAAACGTAGTCGCCCCGCGCCGCGCGCACCGCCAGCCGCAGCGACGACGGGCTGTGCGGGGCGATGCCGGTGTCGAACCAGTCCAGCGCGGCGCGCTCGGGGTCCTCGGTCACGGTATGGACAAGGCCCAGCCGGTGCGCCTCGGCGCCCGAGATGGATTGCCCAGTGAACAGCATCCCCTCGGCCGCGCAGCGCGCAATCCGTTCGGGCAGGATGACCGAGGCGGGCGGCGCGAACACCCCCAGCACGATTTCCGGCTGGCCAAAGCGGGCGTCGGGGTCGGCGAAGATCAGGTTTCCGGCAATGGCAACCTCCATCCCGCCGCCCAGGCACTGGCCGCGCACCGCGACCAGCACAGGCACCGGCGCGGCGACGATCCGCAGGATGAGGGCGTGAAAGCCCTTCAGCATCGCCTCGTACTGGCCGGGCAGGTGTTCCTCGACGCTGGCGCCGAAACTGAAATGCGGCCCCTCGGCGTCGATCAGCACGCCCAGCAGGCGCGGGTCATCCAGGTGTTCGGCCAGCGCCGCGTCGATGGCCGCAATCATCGGCGCATCGACGATGTTGGCCTTGGGGCGCGCCAGCCGCAGCCGCAGCAGGCGCCCGTCCCGGTCATGCCAGACCTTCAGGGGCTTCGCGGTCATTTCGCCGCCCCGCGCGCTTTCGGCATCAGGCTTTCGGTCAGGTCATCGGTCCAGGGCGTGCCCGCGGCCAGCGCCTGGCGCAAGCCGACAAAGTCGATCTCGCGGTCGTCCCTGGAGCCCTCGTTGAAGGCACGGAAACCCGCCCGCGCCTCGGTCATCATGTTCAGCGCCAGCCACGCCCGGCTGTTTTCCTTGTTGGCGTTCCAGGCTTCGATCTTGGGCTTGCGCAGTTCCTCGATGGTCTTGGTAAAGCAGTCGGGGAAGGTCAGCAGGATCTTCGCGCACAACTCCTCGACCCTGGCATCCAGCAGCGAAAGGTCCACCGTGCCGCGCTTCAGCGCCTCGCGGCCCGCGGCAGCCTCTTCGCCGGTGCGCGGCTCGCCGTGGACGATCTTGCCGAACTCGTCCAGCCAGCGGTCGGTGACCACGGTGGGGTTCGGCACGAACCGCCCGTCCAGTTTCAGCGCGGGCACGATGTCGGTGATCATGCCCAGACGGTACGCCTTGTGCGCCGACCACGGTTCGCACAGCGAGCCCGAGACCATCGCCATCTCGCAGCCCAGCATCACCGGCAGAAAGTCGGTCGCGCCGCCGATGGGGGCCGAGCCGTGCTTGGGCCCCGCCTGCCCGAATCGCGCCAGATCCTGCGCCACCGAGAAATCGCAGGCCATGCCGATTTCCTGCCCGCCGCCGATGCGCATGCCGTTCACCCGGCAGATCACCGGCTTGTCGCAGCCCAGGATGGCGGACACCATATCGTTGAAAAGCCGCATGTATTGCCGATACTCCTGCGGGTTGCCCGCGTAGTACTCGGCGTATTCCTTCGTGTTGCCGCCGGTGCAGAAGGCCTTGTCGCCCGCGCCGGTGAACACCACCGCCACCACGTCGCGTGCGTTCGAGGCGGCGCGAAAGGCCAAGATCGTGCCCTTCACCATCTCTGTCGTGTACGAGTTGAACTGCGCCGGGTTGTCCAGCGTGATCCAGGCGTTGAACAGACCCGGCACCACGGCGCCGTCCGGCGTGCGGGCAGGGCGCTTTTCATACAGGATGCCGGGAACCACCGTTTCGGGAACGATGTTGTGATCCTTCAGGTCGCGGGCCGGTTCGGAAAGGGCGGGGGCGGGATGGGCAGACATGCTGTCTTCCTCTCTGGCTGTCGGAATGGGGTTCAGGGTACGAGGATCGCGCGGCGCGTCAGCTTGTGGTCATGGGCGGCGGCGAAGACCTGGTTGATCTCGTCCAGCGGATGCTGCTCGACAAAGGCGCCAAGCTCGATCCTGCCGTCCAGCACCAGATCCAGCGCGCCGGGGTAAAGCTCGGGCGGGCAGCCCCAGTTGCCCAGCGCTCGGGCGTGGAAGGCCATCAGATTCGACAGCCGGATGTCGGGCTTGTCCATGGTAAAGCCCACGACGGCCAGCGTCGCGCCATGGACCAGCAGGTTCCACGCCGTTGTCTGCCCCGCCGCCGAACCCGAGCATTCGAAGATGGTCCATTCCCGCGTCGGCAGGCCCTTCTCGGCCGCAAAGGCCAGGATCGCCTTTTTCAGCGCGCGGGCGTCGTGGTCGCGGGCGTTGAACGTGGCCGAGGCGCCGTGGCGGGCGATCGCCTCCAGCTTGGCGGGGTCCACATCGATGGCGACAACGGTTCCGCCAAACGCCGCGGCGATCTGCACGCAATAGCCGCCCACCCCGCCAGTGCCGATGACGATGCACAGGCTGCCGGGCTCGACACCGGCCTGAACCACCGCCTGATAGGGCGTGGTCACCGCATCGGCCACCACCGAGACATCGGCCAGCGTCAGGCCCGCCTTGGCCAGCCTTTCCTCATCCACGGGGCAAAGCCCGCGGGCCGGCACAACGATATGCGAGGCAAAGCCGCCCTCGATGTCGTTGCCGGGCATCGCCTGGTTCGGGCAGATCGTGCCCTTGCCGCGTTTGCAGGCATCACATTCGCCACAGGGCATCACCGCAGGCACGATCACCGCGCGGCCGAGCCAGACGTCGGCGCCCGCACCTACCTCGACCACGCGGCCCGAGATTTCATGGCCCAGCGTCAGCGGCAGGGGACGGTTGGTGCGCACGCCGTCATAGTAATATCCGAGGTCGGTGTGGCAGACGCCGCACCCGGCGATCTCGACGACCACCTGGCCGGGGGCGGGCGCATCCAACTGCAACGGCTGGCGGGACAACGGATCCCCCGCAGCCGTCATGGTCCACCGGTATGGCGCTTTCAGCATGGCTCCTCCCCCTCGCGTAATTGGCCAAGCGCCAGCGGTGGCGATGGGCCCTCTGTATTTACGCATAGTAGTACCTATTTACCTGTTTGTCAAGCGCCCAATCCTGCGCCATAGTCCCGCCACGGGTCCGGGCGCGGCCAATCCCGGTCCGGTGAACAAGGAGGAACGATGTCGATCCTGAACCTGTCCGGCCTGTTCGCGCCAAGTTCGGTGGCCGTGATCGGCGCCTCGGAACGGCCGCTTTCGCTGGGCAACATCGTCATGCGCAACCTGCTGGCGGGGCGGTTCGAAGGGCCGATCATGCCGGTGCACCCCCGCTGGCGGTCGGTCACCGGGGTTCTGGCCTATCCGACCATCGAGGAGCTGCCGCTCTGCCCCGATCTGGCGGTGATCTGCACCCAAGGGACCGCCGTGCCCGCCCTGATCGACGCGCTTGGACGCCGGGGCACCCGCGCCGCGATCGTCGCCGCCGATGACGCCGACCCGGCCGCGATGCTGGCCGCGGCCAAACCGCACGGGCTACGCATCCTCGGGGGGGCGAGCTTCGGCGTGGTGGTACCCCGCGCGCATCTGAACGCGAGCTTTGCGCATCTCTCGGCGAAACCCGGCCGCGTCGCCTTCGTCTCGCAATCCGCGGCACTGTGCGCTGCGGTGCTCGACTGGGCCGAGCCGCGCGACATCGGCTTTTCCTGCGTCCTGTCGCTGGGCGATTCGGTCGGCGTCGGATTTTCCGACGTACTCGACCACCTGTCGAACGACGACGAGACCAAGGCGATCCTGTTGCATATCGACGAGATGGTGGCCGGGCGCGAGTTCATGTCGGCCGCCCGGGCCGCCGCACGCAACAAGCCGGTGCTTCTGACCCGCGGCGGACGCATCCACCGCCCGAGCGGCGCCATCGGCCCGTTTCTTGCCGAGGCGCTGGCCTCGCCCGACGAGACCTTCACCGCCGCGGTCGGCCGGGCCGGCGCGCTGAGGGTGGACACCGTGGACGAATTGTTCGGAGCGGTCGAGACGCTGGCAAGGTCCAAGCAGATTAGGGGCGAGCGGCTGGCGATCCTGTCGAACGGGGGCGGCGCGGCCAAGATCGCCCTGGACGAAATCAACTCGACCACGGCTGGCCGGGCGACCGACCTTGCGCCGGACACGCTGGAACGCCTCGCCCGGCTGATGCCCGCGGGCTGGGTGCCGCAGAACCCGGTCGATCTGGGGGTCACAGCGCCCGCGGAGCTTTATGAAGCTGCGCTCGCGGTGCTGTTCGATGCGGGAGAGGTCGATGGCGTGCTGGTTGTCCACTCGCCCAACCCCATCGTCGACGCCCGCGAGGTCGCGCTTCGCGTGATCGACGCCCAAAGGCGGATGGACGGCCCGCTTCTCGCCTGCTGGCTGGGCGGAAAGTCGGCCGATCCGGCGCTGCGGCTGTTCGCCGAGGCGGGGCTGCCCAATTTTAACTCGATCGGCGCGGCGATCCACGGCTTTGGCCACCTCGTGCAGTACCGCCGCAACCAGGCGATGCTGCTGGAGACCCCGCCCGCGGATCCCGCCGACGTGCAGCAGGGGCGCAAGACCGCGCGCGCGATCATCGCCCGGGGTCTCGACCGGCAAGGCGGCACCCTGGGCGACCCCGACACGCGCGCACTGATCGCCGCCTACGGCATCCCGACGGTCGGCAGCACGCTTGCCGCCACCGTCGAAGAGGCCGCCGAGGCGGCCGCGCGCGTCGGCTTTCCGGTGGCGCTGACCATCTCCTCGCCCGATCTGCCGCGGGAATGGGACGTGGGCGGCGTCGCGCTGAACATCGAGACGCCCGAGGCGGTGCGCTCGGCCGCCGAAGGCATCCTGACCCGGGTCGGCCGCACCGCCCCAAAGGCCCGGATCGAGGGTTTTGCGATCCAGCCGATGGTGCTGCGCCCCAACGCGCGACAACTGATGATGGGCATCGCCTGCGATCCGCTGTTCGGCCCGGTTCTGGTGTTTGGAGAAGGCGGCCGGGCGGTGGAACTGGTGCGCGACCACATCGTGACACTGCCGCCCCTGAACATGGCGCTGGCCCGGCAGATGATCGCCCGCACCCGCCTTTCGGCCCGGCTGGACTCCCACGGGTTGCGGCCCGCCGCCGACCGCGACGCCATCGCCGAAGCGCTGGTGCGGCTCTCGGCAATGCTGGTGGACAATCCCGAGATCGTGGCCTGCGACATCAACCCCTTGTTCTGCGACGAGAACGGGGTAATCGCGGTCGACGCGCGCATCCGGGTGGCGGCGGTGGACGACAGCCCGCTGCGCCGCTTTTCGATCCTGCCCTATCCGGCGGGCCTGGAAGAGACCGCGACGCTCTACGACGGCAGCGCGGTCCTGCTGAGGCCCATCCGCCCCGAGGACGAGCCCGCCCATGCCGATCTGATCGGCCGGATGAGCCCCGAGGATCTGCGCTATCGGTTTTTCGGCGCGACGCAGAAGCTGCGCCACCATCAGCTTGCCCGCCTGACCCAGATCGACTTCGACCGCGAGATGGCCTTCATCGCCACCCGGACCGGCACCGACGGCCGGCCCGAGACACTGGGCGTGGTGCGCACATCGACCGATTCCGACAACCTTCGCGCGGAACTCGCCATCCTGGTGCGCAGCGATCTCAAGGGAACGGGGCTTGGCCGGATCCTGCTGGAAAAGATCGTGCGTTATCACCGCGCGCGTGGCACCGCTGAGATCGGCGCGCAGGTTCTGACCGACAACGAGCCGATGCTGCGGCTTGCCCGGCGCGGCGGATTCGACGTGCACCCCGCAGCGGAACACGGGATCATGGAGTGCCGCCTTGCCCTGGGTTGAGCGGGTTCACCCCCGCTCGATGACCGCCGCGATCCCCTGGCCCACGCCGATGCACATCGTCACCAGCGCATAGCGCCCGCCCCGCCGGTTCAGTTCCAGCGCCGCGGTCAGCAGCAGCCGTGCCCCGGTCGCGCCCAGCGGATGGCCCAGCGCGATGGCCCCGCCATTCGGGTTGAGCCGCGTGTCCCACGGGTCGAGCCCCATCAGCCGGCAGGCGCCGAGCACCTGAACCGCGAAGGCCTCGTTGACCTCGATCAGGTCCATGTCGGCGAGCGTCAGGCCCGCCCGCGCCAGCGCCTTGGCCGAGGCGGGCGCAGGGCCCAGCCCCATCACCCGCGGGGCCACGCCCGCCACGGCGGCGGCCCGGATCGTGGCCAGGGGCGCGATCCCAGACCGATCGCCCAGCGCGCGCGCACCGATCACCAGCGCCGCCGCCCCGTCGTTGATGCCCGAGGCATTGCCCGCCGTCACCACGCCGCCCCCGGTCAGCGGGCGCATCGCGGCGAGGCTGTCCAGCGTCGTTTCGGGCCTGGGATGTTCGTCCTCGTCCACCCGCGTGGCACCGCGCCGCCCGGTCACCTCGACCGGGGCGATCTCTTCGGCGAAGATTCCGGCCGCCTGCGCCCGTGCCGCACGGTCCTGCGAGGCGGCAGCAATGCGGTCGGACTCGTCCCGGGTGATCGCCATCTCACGGGCGATGTTGTCGGCGGTCTCGGGCATCGTGTCGTTGCCCCACGCCGCCATGAAGCGCGGGTTCGGAAACCGCGCACCGATGGTGGAGTCGTAGACCTCCATGCTGCGCGCAAAGGGCGAGGCCGACTTGCCCATCACGAACGGCGCGCGGGTCATCGACTCGACGCCGCCCGCCACCACGATGTCCGCCTCGCCCAGCGTGACCGCCCGCGCCGCATCCACCGCCGCCGACAAGCCGGACCCGCACAGCCGGTTGACCGTGACCCCGGCCACCTCGACCGGCAGTCCCGCCAGCAACGCGGCGTGGCGGGCGATATTGCGCGCATCCTCGCCCGACTGGCAGGCACAGCCGAGGATCACCTCCTCGACCGTCTCGGCCGCAAAGGGCGTTCGCGCCAGCGCGGCAGCGATCACGCCTGCGGCCAGATCGTCGGGCCGCACCGCGGCCAGCACCCCCCCATGCCGGCCGAACGGCGTGCGAGCCCCCGCGTAGATGCAGCCATCGAGCACGGTCTAGACCTGCGTCCGCAGGCGGAACCGCTGGATCTTTCCGGTGGCGGTTTTGGGCAGGTCGTCGACGAAGTGGAACCGGCGCGGAAACTTGTAGGGCGCAAGCCGCGCCTTGCAGTGCTGCGCAAGCGTGTGCTGCAGTGACGAGGTTCCCCGAACGCCATCTGCCAGCACCACATAGGCTTCGGGCTTGATCAGGCCCTCGGCGTCGGGATTGCCGACGACCGCGGCCTCCAGCACGTCCGGGTGCTCGATCAGCGCTGCCTCGATCTCGAAGGGCGAACACCAGATGCCGCCGACCTTCAGCATGTCGTCGGACCGGCCGCAATACGTGAAGTATCCGTCCGCGTCGCAGATATAGGTGTCGCCGGTGTTCAGCCACTCGCCCAGCATGGTGCTGGCGGTCCTTTCCGGGTTGTTCCAATAGCACCGCGCCGCCGACAGGCCGCGGATCATCAGCCGCCCCGATTCCCCCGGGGGCAGGCGATTGCCTTCGTCGTCGAAGACCGCGCCATCATAGCCTTCGACCATGCGGCCGCTGGTGCCCGGGCGAATGTCGTCCGGGCGGTTCGAGATGAAGATGTGCAGCAGTTCCGTCGAGCCGATGCCATCAAGGATGTCCAGACCGGTACGATCCTTCCAGCGCCGCAAGGTCTCTGCCGGCAGGGCTTCGCCCGCCGAAACGCAAAGACGCACAGACGAGAAATCCGGCCGCACCTCGTCCAGCGCGTGGATCTGGGCCGCGTAGAGCGTCGGAACACCAAAATAGAGCGTCGGCCGAAACCGCTCGACCATGGCAAAGGTGCTTTGCGGCGTCGGCCTCGCATCCAGAAGCACCGACGTGCCCCCGACCCAAAGTGGAAAGGTCATGCCGTTGCCCAGACCGTAGGCGAAGAACAGCTTTGCCGCCGAGAAGAACACGTCATCCTCGCGGGCCCCAAGCGTCCGCACCCCGTAGAATTCCGAGGTCACGACCATGTCGCGGTGGCGATGGACCGCGCCCTTGGGATTTCCGGTGGACCCCGACGAATAGAGCCAGAAACAATCGTCCTCGGCCGACGCCGGTATCGCCTCGAACCGGTCGGACTGCCCGGTCAGACGGGCGGCGAAACCGTCCTCCGCGCCCTCGGCCCGCATGACGACGCCGGGTCGATGCGCGGCCCCTGCCAGCCCCGGTTCGACCTCGGTGGCGAACTCGGGCGAATAGACCAGCGCCGCACAGCCCGAGTCGGCAATCATGAAGGCATAGTCCTTGGCCCTCAGCATCGTGTTCAGCGGCACCGGAACGACACCCGCCTTGATCGCCCCCCAGAACAGCTGAAGAAACGCGACCGAGTCCTTGACGATCATCAGCAGCCGTTCGCCCTGCGCGATCCCAAGGCAGGTCAGAAGATTGGCGGCCCGGTTCACGCCCGCCACCAGCTCGGCATAGCTGGTGTCGCCCTGCGCGGTCCGGACGGCGATCTTTGCCGCCCGGCCCTCGGCCAGGTGGCGGTCGATGAACACGCGCGCCACGTTGAAACCATGCGGAAACGCCAATGCGCCATCAGGAGCTATGGGCCATGCGGCGGCCGCGCGATCCTCCAGGTTCAGAAAGCTCATCCGTCCTCCCTTTCGCGGCCTCGCTGGCTGCGCTTTCCGGGACGCCCGGTCCATCTTCGCCCCCGAGAGGAGCGCGCCGGTTCGTTCCGCTGGCATGCATTATGGTACCGCTTTACCTATTTTGCGGCAGGCCGCCCCCGTGTCAAGCGTTTCAGGGGCCCCTTGACCAGCGCCAATCTGCCACGAGGGGTCCCGGATGGCTGGCGGATGGACCCGATCCATCGCCCGGTGCGCCGAACGCGAAGGCGGCCAGGTCGTTTTCAGTGTTTCAGGCGGGCACGCAGGTATCGGGCACCGGGCAGACCGAGGCACATTGCGGGCTGTCGAACAGCCCCTCGCATTCCGTGCAGGTCGCGGGGTCGATGACGTAGATATCGTTCGTGAAACTGATCGCCTCGTTGGGACATTCGAGTTCGCAGGCCCCGCAGACGGTGCATTGCGAGGCTATGATCTTGAGAACCATGGTCGTCTCCTGGGGTTGTCGACCCCGTCCGATCCGGCGCGAACCGCCGCTCGTTTCCGGGGTCCCATTGAAGGAATTCCGGGCCCCGGCATGGCGAAACCCGGTGCCGGCGCCCTTCCCGGGGGCGGCGCGGCGGAGGCAGTATCGACGAACTAGCCACGCAAAGCCAAGGGCGGCGTCATGCGCCGAAAGCATAACCACGCCGGAATGTGCTGCCGCAGCGGGCTTGGCGGGCCGCCAGCGGGGGCGCCCTCAACCGGCGATTTCCCGCAGCAGCCACGCGCGGAAGGCCTGCGCCGCAGGGCTCTCGAGCGAGCGTTCGGGCAGGATCAGGGCATAGTGCTCGCCCGTGACCATGCGCCGCACCGTCGCCTGCCGGACGTGACCCCGCTCCATCGCCCCGCGGGCGACAATCTCGGGCACGAGACCGACCCCCATGCCGGCCGCGACTGCGTCGAGGATCATGTCGAAATGGTCGAGTCGGGCGCCCCGCAGCGCCTGACGCGGGTCGATTCCACTGTCGCGAAACCAGTCGAGCCAGAGCGTCGGGCGGGTGGATTGCTGCAGCAGCGGCAGGTCGAGCAGTTCCGTTTCCGATAGAATCGTGCGCTGGCCGAGCAGGTGGGGGGCCGCGACGATCACCAATTCCTCGGCCAGGATATCCTCACGCCGCGTCCCCGGTGGTTCATGCTGGGTGCGCATGATTGCCAGATCGACGGCCTCGGCCTGGAAATCCACCGGCGACAGGCGGGCCGAGATGTCCAGACCGATCTCGGGCGCGGTGCGGGCAAACCCGGCAAGGCGCGGAATCAGCCAGCTTCGGGCAAAGCTGGGCAACACCGCCATGCGCAACACCTCGCTGCTGCCGCCAAAGGCCATGACCCCCACCGACGCCTCGTTGAGATCGTGCAGCAACCGCTCGGCCCGGTCGAGGAACGCCCGCCCCGCAGCCGAAAGCACCAGCCTTTGCCGCACCCGGTCGAACAGCGCGACGCCCATCCGGGCCTCCAGCGTGGAGAGCGAACGCGAGACCGCGCTCTGCGTCAGGTTCAACGCCTGAGCGGCCATCGTCGTGGTGCCCAGCCGGGCGCAGGCCACGAAGGCCTCGAGTTCGTTCACCGTGGGAAGATAGGTCTTGCGCATCGGGATCCCGGGTCTGCGGCGCCAACAGAGTTCATGCGCCAAACTCATAATCTTTGCAAATCTATTCGTTGGCGGCCAGACCGGGGCGTCTCTAGGATCGCCGCCATTGGCCGGAACGGCCCGCGACAGGAAGGACGCAGCATGCTGGACAAATCGCCGCTCAAGCCCAAGGACGCGCCGCAGATGGCATCGTTCTGCTGGGACGACCCGCTGCTGGTCGATGCGCAACTGGACGAGGACGAGCGGATGATCCGCGACACCGCCCGGGCCTTCGCCGCGGACCGGCTGGCCCCCCGCATCGTCGATGCCTATACACAGGAACGGACCGACCCGGCGATCTTTGCCGAAATGGGGTCGCTTGGCCTGTTGGGCGTCACCGTCCCCGAGGACTACGGCGGGATCGGCGCGGGCTATGTCAGCTATGGCCTGATCGCGCGCGAGATCGAGCGGGTGGATTCGGGCTATCGCTCGATGATGTCGGTGCAATCGTCGCTGGTGATGTACCCGATCTACGCCTATGGCTCCGAGGCGCAGCGGCGCAAATATCTGCCGAAACTCGCCTCGGGCGAGTGGATCGGCTGCTTTGGCCTTACCGAACCCGAGGCGGGGTCCGACCCGGGCGCGATGAAGACACGGGCCGAGCGGATCGACGGCGGCTATCGCCTTCGCGGGTCGAAGATGTGGATTTCCAACAGCCCCGTCGCAGACGTCTTCGTGGTCTGGGCCAAATCCGACGCCCACGGCGGTGCGATCCGCGGCTTCGTGCTGGACAAGGGGCAAAAGGGCCTCTCGGCCCCCAAGATCGACGGCAAGCTGTCCTTGCGCGCTTCGGTCACGGGCGAAATCGTCATGGATGGCGTCGAGGTCAGCGACGAGGCGCTGTTGCCCGATGTCGAGGGGCTGAAGGGGCCGTTCGGCTGTCTGAACCGCGCCCGCTATGGAATCGCCTGGGGGGTGCTGGGTGCGGCCGAGGATTGCTGGCTCAGGGCGCGCGGCTACGGGCTTGACCGCAAGCAGTTCGGCCGCCCGCTGGCCGGCACGCAGCTTTACCAGAAGAAGCTGGCCGACATGCAGACCGAGATCGCGCTGGGGCTTCAGGCCGCACTGCGCGTCGGGCGTCTGATGGACGAGGGCCGGGCCGCGCCCGAGATGATCAGCCTGATCAAGCGCAACAACTGCGGCAAGGCGCTGGACATCGCGCGGATGGCCCGCGACATGCATGGCGGCAACGGCATCCAGATCGGCTATGCGGTGATGCGCCACGCGCAGAACCTCGAGACGGTGAACACCTACGAGGGCACGCATGACGTGCATGCGCTGATCCTTGGCCGGGCCCAGACCGGAGTGCAGGCCTTCTTCTGATCCGCGCCGCTGGCCTGGGGTCAGCCGCGCATCCGATCGGGTGTCCGGCCGGCCTGCGCCAAGCCGGGACGCCGGGAACCCGAACCGGGTCAAAATGGTCCCAGACCGACCGACTCGATCCCAGTTTTTCACGAATATTCAACGGCATCTCCGCACCGAACCCTGGCACGCGGCTTGCTGCAGCCTGCGCGGGCACAGTGCGGACGTCTCGCCGGTGGCCCCCGGAACATCGGCCACGGAGGTGAGAGAGATGCCACAGAGACTTGGCGCACCGGGCGTCTACATCGAGGAAATTCCCAGCGGGCGGCGCGTGATCCGGTCAGTCGCCACCAGCGTCGGCGCGTTCGTCGACTTCTTCCGCGAAGGGCCGATGAACACGCCCGTGCGCATCTTCGGCACCGGCGATTTCCAGCGGGTCTTCGGCGGCTACGACACGCGGTCCGAGGCAAGCTTTGCCATCCCGCAGTTCTTCCTGAATGGCGGCCCCGAAGCCTGGGTGGTTCGCGTTGCCTCGGGGGCCTTCGCGGCTTCGACCATTGACATCGCCGACGCGACGCCGACCGACATCCTTACCGTGACCGCGGCGAACCCGGGCGTCTGGGGCGACACGCTGCGGGTCGAGATCGACCACAACGTGGTGGACGCGAACGCCACCGACCTGCGCTTCAACATGCGCGTGATCCGCTTTGCCTCGACCGCGGGCAACGCGCGGGGGCTTCTGTCCGAGACCTTCCTGAACCTCTCGATGGACGCGGCAAGCGCGCGCTTCGTCGAGACCATCGTCAACGACGAGTCGCAGCTTGTGCAGGTGGCGGTCATCGGCAGCCCCGACGGGACGGTGCGCCCGGCCGCGAATGGCACCGTCAGCGGTCCGCTCAGTCTCAGCCAGGCGGCGCTCAACGGGCTTGGCGGCGACCAGACCCTGGATCTCGTGGTCGGCGCGGCGACGGCGACGGCCACGCTGACATGGGATGCGGGCGACGTGACCACGCTCAGCCAGTTGCGCGGCCGCGTCGAGGCGGCGATCCGCGCCGCCGATCCCGGCAACCCGACCTTCGCCGGCGCCCGCGTGACACTTGAGAATACCCGGCTGCGGCTTCTGACCGGACGCAGCGGCACCGGCTACGATCCCGACGAGACGATCACCGTCGCGGGCACCAGCACCGCGGCCGCGCTCGACTTCAATGCGGGCAACGAGACTGTCAGCGCCCAGCAATACGAACTCGAGGCTGGGGCCGATGGCGCCCTGCCCGGCCCCACCGAGATCATCGGTTCCAACGCGCTGGAACCGCCCACTGGAATGTTCGCCCTCGACAATGTCGACCTGTTCAACATCCTGTGCCTGCCCGCCGCGGCAGACCTGACCGAGACCAACCGCAACGCCGTCTATGCCAACGCCATCAACTACTGCGAACAGCGGCGGGCCATGTGCGTCCTGGACATCCCGTCCGGCACCAACACGCTGACCGAGATGACCGACCTGATTGCCGATCTCGAAGCGGCCGGGCTGCGATCGGCGAACTCGGCGATCTTCTATCCCCGCGTCCAGATCCCCGACCCGACCGACGACTTCCGCCTGCGCGACGTCGGCGCGAGCGGCACCATGGCGGGCGTCTGGGCGCGCACGGACACGGCCCGCGGCGTCTGGAAGGCCCCCGCCGGGATCGAGACCAACCTCGACGGCGTGAGCCAGCTCGACGCGCAGGTCAATGACGGCCAGAACGGCGTGCTGAACCCGCTCGGCGTGAACGCGCTGCGCACCTTCCCGGTCTACGGCACCATCGCCTGGGGCTCGCGCACCATGGTCGGCGCCGACGCGCTCGCCTCGGAATGGGCCTACATCCCGGTCCGCAGGCTGGCGCTCATGCTGGAGGAAAGTCTGTTCCGCGGTACCCAGTGGGTCGTGTTCGAGCCCAACGACGAGCCGACCTGGGCCAATATCCGCATGAATATCGGCGCCTTCATGAACGGGCTCTTCCAGCAGGGGGCGTTCCAGGGGGCCACCCCGCGCGAGGCGTATTACGTCAAGTGCGACCGCGAGACCACGACCCAGAACGATATCGATCAGGGCATCGTCAACATCGAGGTCGGCTTTGCGCCGCTGAAGCCCGCCGAGTTCGTCGTGATCCGGTTCCGCCAGATCGTCGGCCAGGTCGAGACCTGATCCCGCTGCCAAGGAGTCTGACATGCCACAGGGATTCACCGTAAACGTTCACCGTTTCGACCCGTACAAGAACTTCCGCTTCCAGGTCATGCTGGACGGCCGCATGGTGATGGGCGTCTCGAAGATGGGCGCGCTGAAGCGGACCACTGAAGTCGTGAACTATCGTTCGGGCGGCGGGAACACCTACGATTTCAAGTCGCCCGGCCGCACCAAGTACGAGGCGGTGACGCTGGAGCGCGGGATCACGCACGACCCCGAATTCGAACGCTGGGCCGCCCGGGTGCACCCCCATGACGGGTCGTCCAACGCCGAGCTTCGGGAATACAAGCGCGACCTGATCGTGAACCTGCTGAACCTGCAAGGCCAGGTGGCGATCAGCTACCGCCTGTTCCGCTGCTGGCCCTCGTCCTATACCGCCCTTCCCGATCTCGACGCGGGGCAGAACGCTGTGGCGGTGGAATCCCTCACGCTGGAAGTGGAGCGTTGGGAACGTGACGAGTCGGTCACCGAACCGACGGAAGGGTGAGCGGGCCATGACCTTCGTGCTGTGGCCACCGGCAGGCGAGAGAACCGAGGCCGAAGGCCTCGTCGCCCGTCCGTTCGGCACGGGCATGGCGGATCTGATGGTCGATTTCGAACGGCCGACGGGCAGCGTCATCGGGGCGATCCTGCAACTGTGCCTGTCCACGCCCCAGGGCGAAGGCATCGCCGGGGCCGAGATCGCGGCCTGGACCCTGGCGAAGCGGCGGCAGGGGCTGCTGGCCGTGGCGGTGGCCACCAACGGCCCGGTCCGCTCGATCACGACGCAATGCAGCAATCCGGCCTGCGACGAGAGGCTGGACCTGGAGATCGACCTGACCGCGTTCCGGCAAGACTGGCGCGTCAAGGCGGTTCCGTTCGAGGCGGGGCGGCTGCGGCTGCCGTGCCCCGTGGACCTTGCGGACCTCGGGGACTCGGCGCCCGAGCGGCTGGCGCACATCCTTTTCGAGGGTCCCCCTCCCAAACGGGGCGGCTGGGAGGCCGAGGCCGAGGCCGCGCTGGCAGAGGCCGACCCGCTTGGCGATCTGGAGCTCAGCGGTGCCTGTCCCGGGTGCGGTGGCGACATCGCCGAGCCGCTGGTTCTGGAGACCTTTCTTGTCACCGAACTGGCGCGCGAGGCGGGGCGGCTGATGGATGAAATCCACGTTCTTGCCTTGGCCTACAACTGGACCGAACCCGACATCATGGCGCTGCCGGCGGGGCGGCGCCGGCATTACATCGCGCGAATACGGGAGGCATGGGCGGCATGAGCTATTTCCGCCGCCTCGTCAGCCTTGCCCGCCCGGCGCCACCGCCGCCGAAGCGGGGCATCGCCCTGTACGCGCCGCCAAGGCCATCCGGCGCGGCGGCACTCCCGGGGCCAGGCGTCGCGACCGAGGCGGCAGGCGGCGCATCCACCGCACCGGACGTCCCGGCGCCGTCCGTTCCGGCACAGGCCACATCGGCGACCGTTTCACCGCCGGTGGCACCTGCGACCGGCCCGCCAAGCCCCGGCGCATCCCCGCAGTCCGGACCGCGATCAGATGGCACGGCAACGGAAACCCGGCCCTCGTTCGCCGAGGCCCCGGGACGCGATCTCGACCTCACGGCGCCCGTCCGGCCGGAGCCCCCTCCGCCGGACCAGTCGCCCCCTCGGCACCCCCCGGCCACGGTCGGGCCAGCTCCTCCCCCGTCCTTGTCACCGGCGGCGGAGGTAGAACCGCCGATCGCCCCGGAGCCAGCCAGGACCATCGTCCATCCCGCACAGCCTTCAAACCGGAATACCGCCAATCCCCCGAAAGGCGCGGACGATGACGAACAGGCCGCGCCCCTGCCGACGCGATCCGACCCCCTGCCGAGGCCTCCGGCTGCGGAGCCCCCCTTGCCCACGGCGCGGCCCGCCGCCCCTGCCACCGCAGAGCAGCGCGCAACGGCACCGAACATGCCCGACGGCGTCGCGCTGCGGCCCGCGCCGTATTCGCAACCAGTCGTCCCGATGCCCGCGGCGTCACCCCCTGCCGGTCCGCGGCCTCGTCCGGATGTCGAGGTCACCATCGGCGCGGTGATCCTGACGATGGAACCGCCTGCGCCGCCGCCCCCTGCGGCGCCAAGGCCCCGGACGGCACAGGCAAAACCTGCCGTGACCGGGGTCTGGAGCGGCACCCGCGGCTTTGCGCGCAACTACCTGCGGAGGCCGTGAGCGATGCCTCTGACCGCCACCCGCAACGCCATCGGGGAAGTGACGCGCCGGCTTGCCATCCAGCTTGCCGCACGCACCGACGCCACGACCGTCGATGTCGGCCGCCCCGAACAGTCGGCGCTGTTCGGCGATGCCGGCCCCAAGCTCAACCTCTTCCTCTACGCCTTCCGCCACGACGCGCACATGCGCAACACGCCGCTCGACCGGGGCCAGGACGTGCCGATCTGGCTGTGCCTGAAGTTCCTGATGACAGCCGTCGACACCAATCGCGACAGCGACAGTTCGGATGCGCTCGACCTTCTGGGCCAGGGGATGCTGGCGCTCAGGGCCATCGAAATGCAGCGCCCCTCGGAACTTGCGCTGCTGGACAATCCCGAGCCGATCAAGATCAGCTTCGACCAGTCCGAGGTGGAGTTGCTGTCCTCGGTCATGCAGGGCACCGACGAGCATTATCGCCTGTCGGCGGCGTTCGAGGTGCGACCGGTCATGCTGACGACCGTCTCGGGCACGGGCGGCGCGCCGCTGATCCGGACTGTCGGCCCGCCCGCAACGCCCGGCGTGCTGGTGCTGCCGTCGATGGGGCCGCGGCTGGACCGGATCGTGCCCGAAAGCTTCGAGGCGGGCGCCACCGTCATGCTGGAGGGCGGCGATCTGCGGGCGGACCAGGTGGAGGTCTGCTTCGGCGAGACCTGCGTTGCCGTGCCCCCGGCGGACGTGACGAACCGTGCCGTTCGTGTCGCGGTGCCGGCGACGCTGTCGTCGGGCAGCCACGCGGTGACGCTGGTGCGCCTCCTGCCCGGCGGGCGGCGGCAAACGTCCAACGCCGTGCTGGGCCGCCTGCGCCCCGTGGTGACCGGGGCGGCCGCGGGGGCGCTCAGCCCCGGCGCGGGCGGCACGCTTTTCGGCAGCCTGACCGTGAACGGCAGCCGCCTCGGCGGCCCCGGCGACAGCATCTTCGCAGGCTTCTACGGGTCGGGCGACCTGCGCCTTCTGGTGGAGGTGGCGGGCAGCCTTGCCCAGACCGCACTGAGCGTCACGGTGCCCCAGGTCGATGCGCTGCCACCCGGTCCCTACCGCATCCTGATCCGCGTGAATGGCGAGCAGGCCGCGGATGCACCGGAGGTGAACTGGACATGAGCCGCATCTCCGCCCCCCTGTCTCACGACCCGTTCGGTCCGGAGCGGCTGACCCCCGAGCTGCGCATCGCCGATCCGGGGCTTGCCTGGTGGGCCGGGCAGGCGGTGCTGAGGCTGCGGCGCGAAGTGGCATGGAGCCGCCGCACGGGCGAAGACGAGCGCGATCCGGCGCAAATGTCGCTTGACCTGTTGCGGCACCGCGAGGCGCGCGCCGACTTCTTCGCACACGATGTCGCGGCACGGTTCCTGTCCGACCGGCTGGGCCGCGCGCCCGCCTCCGGGGGCCGGTTCGCGCGCCTCGCCGACCGCGCCGGGCTGGAGCCTGCCGAATGCTTCGTTCTGGCGCTGGCCCTTTTGCCGATGATCGACGGGGCACTCGGCCCGGTTGTGGCGCTACTGGAAGGCGATGCGGGCCGCAGCGCACCGTCGCTGGCGCTTGCGCAGCGGCTTTGGGACGAGCCGCTCGACATCCTCGCAGCGGCCGACCCCGCGCGACCGCTGCGCCGGTTCGGCCTGATCGACGCGCCGACGCTTGCGGCGCCGATGGCCGCCGCCCCGGCGCTTGCCCGGCTGCTGGCCGCCGATCCCGCGCCCGAGGCGCTTGGCCTCAGGCCCCTGCCGCGCGGCACCGGCGCATCCGCGGCGATCGCCCGTCGGTTCGCACAGGCGCCCGATGGCCTCGAGATCGTGGTGCTCACCGGGCCCGCCGCCGCGGATGCACCGGGCCTTGCGGCCTGCCTTGCCGCCGAGCGCACCGTTTTCGCCTCCGCGCTCACGGACCCCGCGGCCTTGTCCGGGCATGTCCTTCTGGCCTGGGTGCTTGAGGGCGATCTCGTGACCGAGGCCCCGCTTGCCACCCGGGACGCGGCACAGGCGCTTGCGCAGGCGCTAGGGGCGGCAGAGGGTCTGGGGCTGCGGCTCTTCCTGCATCTGACTGCGCGCGATCACGCGGCCGCACTGCCACCCGCGCTGCTGGGGCCGGTCGTACCGATACCGCCGCAATCCGAGGCCGTCCGAGCCGCCCGCCTTGCGACCGCCTTTCCGCACCTGGCGCGGCACGCCGCGCGGATCGCCCGCGATTTCCGGCTGGAAACAGGCGAGACCGCGCGCCTGGTCCTGGCCCTCGCGGGAAACGGGCTTGACGCAGAGGAACTCGCCACCGCCACCCGCGCCGAGTGCAGCGTCGATTTCCACGGTCTCGCAGAACCGCTTGTCCCGCGCTACGGCCGCGCCGACATCGTGCTGCCCCCGGCCATCGCCCGCCAGTTCGACGAGGCCATCGCCGCCATCGCGGGCGCGCCGCGACTGCGCCACGACTGGGACGGCGCGCGCAGGCTGGGCGAAGGAGGCATCCCGCTTCTGTTCGCGGGCGTGCCCGGCACCGGCAAGACCATGGGCGCCGAGGTGATCGCGCGCGAAACCGGCCTCCCGCTTTTCCGGATCGACCTCAGCCAGGTGGTGAACAAGTATATCGGCGAGACCGAAAAGAACCTCGCCCGCGTTTTCGACGCCGCCGAGAAAGTGCGCTGCATCCTGTTCTTCGACGAGGCCGACGCGCTGTTCGGCAAGCGCACCGAGGTCAGGGACGCCAACGACCGCTTCGCCAATGTCGAGACCGGGTACCTGCTGCAACGCATGGACAGCTTCACCGGCGTCTCGGTGCTTGCCACCAACCGCCGCAAGGACCTGGACGAGGCCTTCACCCGGCGGCTGCGCTACGTCATCGAGTTCCCGGTGCCGGGCGCGGAGGAACGTCTGGCGATCTGGCAGAGCGTCTTTCCCGCCGCGATCGACGCCTCGGACCTCGATACCGCCTTCCTCGCCCGGCAGTTCCAGATCACCGGCGGCCACATCCGCTCGATCGCGATGAACGCGGCGCTTCAGGCGGCGGCGCGGGGCGAGACGCCTTCGGTCAGAATGGCCGACGTCCTGATCGCCACCCGCCGCGAACTGGACAAGCTCAGTCGCAAGTCCGGCGCCGACGCCTTCGGCCGCTACTGGCACGAGATCGAGGAGTTGCGCGCATGACCTACCGGCTGCATCTGGAAAGCCTCTCGATCCGGCTGCGCGGGGTGGCCCGCCCGGTGGCCGAAGCGGCACTCGACGGGCTTGGGCAGGAACTGGGCCGACGGCTGGCGCGGCTTCCGGTCTCGGCGCTGCCTACGGCTGACGTGTTCCGGATCGACCTGACCGATCTGGAGGTCTCCGACCCCGGCGACGTGGCCGCGCTGCGCGAGGCCATCGCGCTGCGGCTGACGGCGGCGCTGTCCGAAGGACGTCCGCGCGCGCGGGCCAGCACGGAGGCGCCGCAATGACCCGTCTCACCAAGGGCGCACTTATCCAGTACGGCGAAACCTTCCTCGGTCCGATCCCGAACATCGTCGTGTTCCAGTACAACGTCGAGGAGCTTGACCGGCAGTTCAGCATCCAGCGCCGCCAGCCCGACGACAACGTGCCCGCCCGCCAGCTTGAAACCCACCGCGCCCATTCCGCCCCGGTCGAAAGCTTCACCCTGAACCTCAAGTTCGACGCCGCCGACGACCTCGACAAGGGCGACGGCAGCGCGGAACTCTTCGGCGTCGGCCCGCAACTGGCCGCGCTGGAAAAGATGGTCTTCCCCGAAAGCACCGGTGAGCTGCTGGGGGCCATCGTCGATGCCGTGGGCTCGGCCCTTGGCGGCGGTGCCAGCCAGCCCACGCGCGCGATCCCGCCCGAACGTCTGCCGCGGCTGATCTTCGTGGCCGGGCTGACCCGGGTGCTGCCGGTCGAGATCACCTCGTTCTCGGTGCGCGAGACGCTGTTCAGCCGCGGGCTGGTGCCGATCCGCGCCGAAGTCGCGCTGGGCCTTCAGGTGGTGACCTTCACGCCCGACAGCGACGACATCATCGGCCAGGGCGCCAACGAATACATGAAGACGCTTAAGGACGCGCAGGCCGTGCTGAACCTCGGCAAGGCGATCACCGACGCCCCCGACATCATCCCGTTCTGACGAGGCCCCAATGTTCACCAAGGACAGCCGCTACGCCAAGACACCCACCGTCACCGTCAAGGATGCCGCGGGCCGCGACGTCACCGCCGTCAAGCTGCGCAGCCTGCCCGATACCGCCGGCCAGCCGCTGACCGTCACCGCCGCCGACCAGCTCGACGTGATCGCCGACCGCTGCTTCCGCGACGGCGCCCGGTTCTGGCACATCGCGGACGCCAATACCGAACTCGAGGCGAACGACCTGCTCGTGCCCGTGGGCCGGGTCATCGCCGTGCCGGAGCGATAGCGATGGCGATCACCGCGTACCGCCTCTGGTTCGACAACAGCCCCGCCGACGAGGCGCGGCTGGCGCTGATCGAGGAGATCCGCGTCGACCAGGCGATCGACATGGTGACCGAGGCGCAGATCACCATCCCGCTCGGCCGCGACGACACCGGCGACTGGCCGGGCGCGCTGGACGACGCGATCCGGCCGCTGACCCGCGTGCGCATCGAGGTGCAGGTGGGCGAGGGGGATTTCGTACCGCTGATCGAGGGGCGCGTGGTGGCGCAGCGGTTCGAACTGGCGGGCGGCCCGAACGAAAGCCAGGCGGTGATCGTGGTCAACGACGAAAGTGCCATGATGAACCGCACCGACCGGGCGCGGCTGTTCGAGGACATGTCGCCCGAGGACATCGCCGCGCAGGTCTTCGGCGAGTACGGCATCGCGGCCGAGACCGAGACCAGCGGCGTGGGCGCGCCCTCGCTTGAACGGGTCGTCACACAGCGGGGCACCGATTTCGGGCTGCTCAGGCGCCTTGCGCGCGAGGCCAACATGGTCGTCCATGTCGAGCCCGGCAGCGCGCCGGGCCAGAGCACCGGCCATTTCCGCCGACTGCCGCTCGACGACGACGGTCTTCCCGAACTGGTCCTCACCGGGTTGGAACGCAACGTCAACAGGCTGGTGCTGGAACTCGACGTGCTGTCCGGCGTCACCGCCCGCGCCAATGACGTGGACCCCGCCAGTCTCGACCTGCTGGAAGCCGAGGCCGAGGCCACCGCCCATGCGCTTCTGGGCGAGACGGCGGCCACCGAAGACACCGGCCCCGGCATCGTCTTCGCCACCGCGCCGGGGGGCGACCGGACCCTGCTCGATGCGGCGGTGCAGGCCAGCGTGGATCGCGGCGCCTTCGCATGGTCCGGCCACGGCGAGGTCTCGGCCGAGATTTACCCGGGCGTCCTGCGCCCCTATCGCACCGTGGCGGTGGCGGGCGCGGGGACACGGCTGAGCGGGCGCTATCTGGTCAGCGAAGTCAGCCACAGCCTCAAGGACATGGGCTACACCCAGACCTTCACTCTGCGGCGCAACGCAACCTCGGCGGCGGGCGGCGGTTTGCCCGGGGGGATCGTGTGATGCGCGGTCTGTCGTTCGAGCGGCTGGTGGCTGGCTTCATCGAGGAGCAACAGGGCCGCCATTTCGGCAAGTACAAGGGCCTGGTGGCCGACGTGGACGATCCCCGCAGCATGGGCCGGATCCGCGCCCGCGTTCCGGCGATCCTGCCCGGCGGCGAGCTGACCGCCTGGGCGCTGCCCTGTGCCCCCTATGTCGGGCCGGATGCGGGCCTGTTCGCGGTGCCGCCCGTGGATGCGGGCGTCTGGATCGAGTTCGAGGCGGGCGACGTGAACCTCCCGATCTGGTCGGGCGGCTGGTGGCCCGAGGGGGACGCGCCCGACCCCGAAGAGGGCCGCGCGGGCGCGCAGCCGACCAAGGTGCTCAAGACCGAAAGCGGCCTTCAGGTGGCGCTCGACGACGACAGCGAAACGCTGGTGATCTCGGACGGCAACGGGCGCAACAAGATCACGATCACCGCGCAGGACGGCAAGATCGAGGTCAAGGCCGCGACGAAGGTGGTGGTCGAGGCCCCGCAGATCGAACTGGTGGACGGCGCCCGCCACCCGCTGGTCTTTGGCGACGACCTGCTGAGCTACCTAAACCAGCTCGTGACCGCGTTCAACGCCCACACCCATCCCGGCGAGACGGTGATCGGGATTCCCGTCACCCCGGCCCCGCCGGTCGCGCCCCAGATCCCGCCCACGCCCGCGCTGTTGTCGACGCGCGTCAAGACAGGATGAGATGCCATGGCGAAGCTCAGGGCCGGCACCGTCAGCAACCTCCAGACCGACACGCTCGCGGGGGCGATGGACGCGGAATTCGTGGCGCTCTGGGCCAGCCTGAAGGACACCGGCCTGCCCACCGACACCCGCAGCGTCGAGGACCGGCGGCTGATGTTCGTGGCCATTGCGCGGGGGATGCTGCGCTACCTGCACGACCACCGCGACGACATCGAGACCACCGAGGAACAGGCCGGCGGCAGCGGCACCAGCCACGATCACCAGCTCGAATTCGACTGGGAGTGAGACCATGAGCGGACGGCACCTGAGCTTCCCCTTCACCATCGGCGAGGACGGCCGCCCCCGAACGCCCGCCGATCTGTCCGACCACGTGCGGGGCGAGGTGATCCAGCTTCTGCTGACCGATCCCGGCGAACGGCCGTTCCTGCCCCGCTTTGGCGGCGGGCTGAAACGGCTGGTGTTCGAGGCCAACAGCGAGGTCACCGCCGGGCTCGCGCGGGCGCGGCTGAGCAAGGCGCTCAGCTTCTATCTGGGCGAGCGGCTGGTGGTGCGGGAGCTTGTGACAGACGCCACTGACACCACGCTTTCGGTCGATCTGGTCTACGAACTGGCCGACACGTCCGAGACGCGGCGGCTGCGCTTCGAGCACGGGATATCGGGCAGCGGAGACGTGTGATGGCCGAGATCCTGAACGACGAGGAACGCCGCGACCGCGCAAGGGACCTCACCGGGCTGAACGGCTTCGATCTGGTCTTTGTCGAGCTTGACGAGGCCGCCACCCCGCCCCGGGCGCTGCTGACGGCCGAGTTCCTCAACGATGTGGCCCTGGCCGGCATCCTGAACGCACATGGTGACGGCGGCGTGCCCGCCAACCAGCTGTTCGCGATCACGGGCGGGCGGCGGCGACCGGGCGGGCCGCTGCCGGGCCAGGTCCAGGTCACCGCCATCGCCGCCGGTCCCGGCCCCGCACCGGGCCTCGTGCTGACCGTCGAACCGATCGGCGACTATTCCACCTACACGCTCACGGCCCTCTCGCCGCTCTTCGACCCGATCTTCGCCAGGATCGGCTTCAAGTTCCGCCCCGGCTGCTTCAACCTCAACTGCCGCCCGGACCGGACAGCGCCCGACGCGCCCGACGCGCTGCCGCGCATTGACTATCTGGCGCGCGACTATCATTCGTTCCGGCACCTTCTGATCGCCGCGATGGCCGAAAGGGTGCCCGGCTGGCAGCCAACATCCGAGGCCGATCTCGACCAGGTGGTGATCGGGCTTCTTGCCGCGGCCGGAGACGAACTGGCGGACAAGCAGGACCGGGTAGCGGCCGAGGCCTTCTTCCCGCGCGCCCGCAAGCGGCTGTCGCTGGCCCGCCATGCGCGGCTGATGGACTACCACATCCACCAGGGCAACCAGGCCACGACCTGGGCGGCGATGGAGGTCTCGACCGATCTCGAACTGCCCGCCAGCTTCGCCTGCTGGACGGGCCGGACCTTGACTGCCGCATCCCAGGTGTTCCTCAACGATACGAGCGCGGTGCGCCGGATGCAGCCGGACCTGAACCGGCTGGAGCTTTACACCTGGGGCAATCTGGTCGGCGCGCTCGAAAAGGGCTCGACGGCCGCGGACGTGACGCTGCCCGGCCAGTCCATGACCGGGGCGCAGGCCACCGACCTGCGCGACCTGCTGCGCGATCTGCAAACCCCGCTGCTGCTCGAAGAGGCGCTGAACCCCGAGACCGGCCGGGCGGCCGGCCGCGATCCCAAGCAGCGCCAGTTGCTGCGGCTGACGGGCGCCGAGACCCGGCACGATCCCGTCGCGGATGCCTGGATGGTCCGCATCGAATGGGACAGTGCCGATGCGCTTGGCACCCGCTTCTGCTTTGTCGCGCGCTGCCCGGGCGCCGATCCGGAAGATGGCGTAAGCCTCTTTCACGGTAACCTAATCCAGATTGCGCACGGCCGGCCCAACCTCACGCTGTTCACCGATCCCGCCCGCCCGCTGGACGCGGCGCTCGCCGCAGCGCTGAGCGCCGAGCGCACCGCGTTCACGACCGACTACCCGTTCGGCCGCATCACCGAGGCCGCCTATCGGGAATCGCGCTGGGGGCGGCTGTGCCCGCTGCCCGAGGGGCCGCTTGCCTACCGCGACACCCCGCCCGGCGGCGAGACCCCTCCCGAAAGCACGCTTGGCGTCTCGGTCGAGGGCATCCCGGACTGGGGCGAGCAGATCGACCTGGTGCAAAGCCGCGCGGACGCGAACCATTTCATTGTCGAGACAGACGAACTCGGCCGCAGCACCATCCGGTTCGGGCGCGCGCCCAATGGCGAGGCACCGCCGCCAGGAAGCTATGTCGCCGCGCGCTACCAAACCGGCAGCGGGCCGGACGGCAATGTCGGGGCGGGCAGCATCTCTGGCCATGATACCGGCGCCTTCCCCCAGATCACCCGGCTGTGGAACCCGTTCGACGTCACCAATGGCCGCCTGCCCGAAACCCCCGAGGTCATCCGCCGCCGCGCGCCCGAGGCCTACCGCGCCCGCCAGTTGCGCGCGGTGACGCTGAACGACTACAAGCGCCGCGCCGAGGAACTGCCCTTCGTCCAGCGGGCCGCCGCGGCCTATGGCTGGACCGGAAGCTGGCGCACGGTTCGTGTGACGCTCGATCCCAGGGGCACGACCGAACTCAGCGCCGCGCAGCGCGAGACCGCGGCAAGGCATCTCGACCATGTACGCCTGATCGGCGAGGATATCGAGATTCGCGCGCCCGACTTCGTGCCGCTGGACATCCGGCTTGTCGTCTGTGCCGCGCCGCGCTTCTGGCCCGAAGATCTGGCGGCCGACCTCGATGAGGCGTTCTCGGAAGGCTACACCTCGACCGGCGCGCGCGGCTTCTTCCACCCCGACAACTGGGTTTTCGGCCAGAGCCTGCACGCCAGCCAGATCATCGCCCGCGCGCTTGCCGTCGAGGGCGTGGACCGGGTGATCAAGGTCGGCATGCGGCTCTGGGACCAGGCCGGCGGGCCATCGCTCGAAACGCTGGTGCTCGAAGCCGACGACCTGCCCCCGCCCACGGCGCTGCGGATCGACGTCGGCGCCAACCAGATCATCCGTGTCGCCAACGACCCCAACGCCCTGGAGTTCGGGCGCATGACCATCGAGGTGAAGGGAGGCCGACAGTGAGCTGCAACCACGACTGCGCCCGCCCGCCCCGTTTCCCCGCAACGGTCGCCAACCGCCCCGGCCTTTCGCGCTTTGCCTACCGCATCGGCGACTATGGCTCGATGCGCGGCCACATACTTGACCGGCTGGTGAAGGAGCCTGCACTTTCGGGCTGGACGCATCTGAAATCCGACGAGCCCGGCATCGCGCTGCTGGAGGGCGCGGCGATCCTCGGCGACATCCTCACCTTCTATCAGGAACTCTACGCGAACGAGACCAGGCTCGGCACCGCAGCCTGGCAGGAAAGCATCTTCGACCTCGTGCAGCTGACCGGCTACCGGCCCGCGCCGGGGCTGGGCGGTACCGCGCGCTTCGCGCTGGACCTGCGGGGCGCGGACCCGGTCATCGTGCCCAGGGGCTTTGGCTTCCAGGCGAAGCTTGAGGGTGCGGACAAGCCCGCCGTCTTCGAGAGCACCGCGGCGATCACCGCATGGCCGGGTCTGGGCAGCTTCCACCTCTATCGCCGCCGCCAGGATGCGCAGGCGATCGCACCCGGCACCACGGCGCTCGACATCATCCGGCTGGGCACCGCCACCGATCTGGCCACCCGCGCCGGGCACGGCATCGCGGCGGGTGATCGCATCCTGATCCTCTCGGGTCCGTTCGACCCATACGAAATCCTGGTGGTGAGGGAAACCGAGGAGCATCTCGACCGGGTGACGCTGCATCTGGAGGGCGCGGTGCGCGAGAGCCATCCCGCCGAGGTGACGGCCTACAGGCTTGGCCGCACCTTCCGCCACTACGGCGCCGATGCGCCGCGCCAGTTCTTCACCTTCCGCGAGGATCCGCCAAAGACCTTTTCGCATGACACCACCTATTTCCGCGCCACCGGGTCGAACCATGCGGGCAACACCTACCACTCGGCGCTGAAGGCGCGCGAGATACCGCTCGACAGCGAGGTGGACGATCTGGCCACCGGCAGCACGATCGTCTGCACCGGCCGCACCGTCCTGCCCACGGCGCGCGACTTCGCCTTCGTCCGGCGGGTGGAGCGGGTCACCCCGCGAGACATACTCTGGGCCAACGCCACCGCCCCCGTGTCGCTGATCGAGCTCAGCGCCGCGCTGCGAACCGATACGCTGGCCGCCATCTCGGCCAGTGAAATCGGCGCGTTCGGGGCCAAGGCGACGCCTGGGCTTCAGGTCATCGACGCCGAGATGTTCGAGCTTGCGATCTCAAAGGGCGGTGCCATCGCCAAGGGCAAGACCGGCGCCATGTCGAAGATCGGATCGCTGCCCGACATCGTGGCGGAAATACAGACGCAATCCGATACCGGGCCCGGCGCCATGCAGGTGATGGTTCAGGGCATGATCCAGCAGGTTCAGGCGCAGGTCGTCGCCATCGCCGAGACCCACGACATCCGCCGCCTGCGCCTGCACGAGACGACCGGCGCCCGGATGATCCTGCGCGCGCCTCCCAGGCAAAAATCATCGGTCGCGGACGGCAAGGTGAACTTCTTCGGCACCCGCGAAGAGGCCGAGGCGCTGGCGGGCCGCACGATCCTGCTCGCCGGGCTCACCGAGACCCCCGAGGAGATCACGGTGGCCGAAAAGCAGCCCGAGCTCGACGCCACGCCGAAGGGGCCGCAGGGCGACAGGCGCATCTGGCCGATCGCGCTTGGCGCGGTGCCCAAGTCGGGCGCCGCCGGTTTCTCGGAAACCGATCCCGTGGTGACGGCCCACGGCAACATCGTCACCGCGACCCAGGGCGAAAGCCAGGCCGAGGCGGTCATCGGCTCGGGCGATGCGCGGCTTGCCTTCCAGACCTTCGCTATCCCGAAATCCCCGCTCACCTTCCTGCCCGACAGCGCCCGCACGCCGCCCTATGCACCGGAACTCGAGGTCCGGGTGGACGGGCGGCTGTGGACGCGCGTGGCCACCTTCTTCGGTCAGGCGGCCGATGCCGAGGTCTACGTGGTCCGCTCCGACGGCGAGGGCGGCCATGTGGTGCAGTTCGGTGACGGGCTGTCGGGCGCGCGGCTCACCTCGGGGCGCAACAACGTCACTGCCGCATGGCGCGTCGGCGCCGGGGCCGCGGGCGATCTGGCGGACGGCGAGGAACCGAAGGCCAAGGACCGGCTCAAGCCGCTGTCCGGTGTCCTGATGCCGGGGCCGGTCACCGGCGGGGCGGCCGCCGAAGGGCCTGAAACCGCCCGCGCCGCGGCACCGGGCCGGATGCAAAGCCTCGGGCGGCTGGTCGGGCTTGCGGATTACGAGGCCGAGGCCCTGATGGTTCCGGGCGTGATCAAGGCAGGCGCCGTGTTCGCCGCCGAGGCCGAACGCCCCTCGATCTCGCTCACCGTTCTGACCGAAGACGAAAGCCCCGAGTCGGTCGCCGCCGCCGCGGCCGCGCTGCGCCACGCCGACCGGTGCCGCGGCCCCGCCCGGCATCCGCTTCAGGTCGTCCCGGGTCGGCGCCGCTGGGTTCACCTGTCGCTTCTGCTGGGCTATGACCCGACCTATCGCAGCGCCGATCTGGACGCCGCCGTCAGGACTGCGCTTGGCACAGACCCCTCCGACGGCACGGGCGCCCCCGGAACCGGCCTCTTCGCGCTGCCGCTTCGCCGCTTCGGGCAGGACGTCCACATCTCGCAGGCGGTCGGCGCGGCGCAGGCCGTCCCCGGCATCGTCTGGGTCAGGCCCGTTGCCTTCGGCAAGCTGCCCGCCACATCGGACGATCCCGAAGACCTGTCGGTGCCACCCAAGGCCGCGCTGCTGCCGCGGCTACAGGCGGCGCCTGCCGAGGTGCTGGTTCTTTCCGCGCTGCACCTGACGCTTTCGGCCAGCACCGTCACCTCTGATGCGGAGTGCCCCGAATGACCTGGACACCCCTGTTCGAGCGACTGCCCGCCCTCTACCGGACCCGCGATACCGACCCCGCCGGCGCGGGCCAGTTCGAAGCGTTCATCGGCCTGATGGACGAGATCCTGCAGGGCATCGACGCGGATATCGACCAGCTTTACCACGACCAGTTCATCGAGACCTGCGCGGACTGGATGGTTCCCTATATCGGCGACCTGCTGGGCGTCACGCCGCTCAAGGGCGACCCGTTCACGATCCGCGCGGACACCGCCCGCACCGTGGCGCTGCGCCGCCGCCGGGGGACACTGGGAGCGATGGAATCGCTCGCCTTCAACCTGACCGGCTGGGCGGCCCATGCGGTCGAGCTGCGCGAACGGTTGGTCTGGACCCAGCATCTGAACCACCAGCGCCCCGACCGGGGCGGCATCCCGCCCCTTGCCCTTCCGCATCACATCGCGGACCCGGTCCGCCACGGCACCGTGACCCTGCGCGATCCCGGCGTGCTAAGTTTCCTTGGCAGCGCCTTCGACGGCTTCGCGCGCACTGCCGACCTCAAGCCGACCAGGGGCATCCACGCCCGTCCGAACCTGCCCAACATGGCGCTGTTCCTCTGGCGGCTGAGGGATTTCCTGGTGCCGGTCACCCGCCCGGTCCATGTCGAGACCGTCGCGCAGACAACTCCGGGGCCGGGCGACGCGCCCTTCGCCGCGCGCTATGTGGTGGAACCGCTGGGCCGGCCGCTGCGCCTCTTCAACACCTTCCGCTACGACCCCGGGGCCGAGCCCCCCGACTTCTCGGTGCCCGACCGCACGCCCGGACCGATGCCCGCCGCGCGGTTGCAGGACGGCCCGCCCACGGGCAACGCGGCCGAATACGTCGCCGTCGACATCTTTGACGGCAGCCGTCCGGACGATCCGGGTGACGCCGCGGTGGGCCTGACGCTGCACCTGCCCGCCAGTGCCTTCGCCGGCACGGCATGGACCACGCGCGGCGCCAATCTCTGCGCCTGGGAACAGGGTCTCGCCACCCCGCTGCGCGAGCGCGAGATCGTCATCGACCCGGTGCGGGGCCGCGTCCTGCTGGGCATCGCCGACGACACCACCGAGGGCGCGGCGCTGCGCAACCGCCTGCGTATCTCGTTTGCCTATGCGGCCCCCGGCCCCGTTGGCGCCCATCCTGTCGCGCGCAGCTTCCCCGACACGATCTGGCCGGATCTCGGCACCCCCGAGGTGATCGCGGTCACCGCCCATCCCGGCGGCACCGGCCTGCGCGCCGCGTTGTCGGGGCTGGCGACCGCAGGCCCGCCCCGCATCATCGAGATCACCGACTCGATGACGCACCGCGTCAACCTGGCCGCCGTGGATGACATCGTTGACGAGGATGGCCCTACGCTGACGCTTGCGCGCCCCTTCTGGATCCGTGCCCGCACCGGACAGCGCCCGGTGATCGAGTTCCGCCAGCCGCTCAGGATGCGCCCCGCGGACCCGGCCGACCAGGGCCTTGTCCGCGCGCTCGACATCCGCATCGACGGCGCCGTCCTGACGCTCCGGAACGCCCCCGTGGCAGAGGCCATCGTCGCCCGCGCCGCCGTCAACGCGCTTGCATTCCATGGCGTGACGCTGGACCCTGGCGGCCACTTGGTGCTGGACGGAACCGCCGATGGCACCCGTGCCGCCCCGCAACCCGCGCTGCACCTCGCCCCCGATCTCGGCTTCGCCGTCGCCGCCGATCTCGAAGCCTTCGAGGAACTGCCCGAGGTCACGCTTGTCCGCTCGGTCGCGGGCCCGATTGCGATGGGGCCGCGTTATCGCCTGACACTGAAGGACAGCATCGTGGACGGCGGCACTGGCCGCGCCATCGCCGCCACGCAAGACCCCGACACCGGCTTCGGCCCGATCCTGGCGATCGACGGCGCCACCATCCTGGGTCCCGTCCGCGTGCGCGCTGCAAGCGGGCAGGGCGGGCTGTTCCGCGACCGGCTGGAAGTGCGCGACCATCAGTCGGGCTGCCTGTCCTACGGCTATTTCTCGGGCGACATGGACCGCCTGCCGCCGCATTTCGCCTGCGTCTTCGGGTCGCGAACGGCGCTCGCGTTCACCTCCATCACCCATCACCAGCCGGGCTATTGCCAGCTTCACCGCATCCGCACCGCGCGGCAGGTGCTGGAGGACGGCCCCGGCGCCGACGAGATCGGCGCCTACGGGTTCCTGCTCAACACGCACAAATGGAAGAACCTCAACATTCGGCTGCGCGAGTTCACGCCCGTGGGCGTCCGGCCGATCCTTGCGACGGTCACTTGAAGGAGGCACGATCATGAAGGGCGATTTCTCCTGGTTCGATCACCGGCCGCTCGACAACTACACCGGCGTTCTGGAACAGCAGGGCCGCGTCCGGCTGGACCGCGACGGCAACGCCGCCGAGGAGATCGCGCGCAGCCTCCGCACGCTGATGGGGCGCGATGCCTTCGGGCCGGGGCGCGTGGCCGTGCCCGCCGAGGAAAGCGACAGCTTCCGCATCACCGCCGCCTCGGCCACGGCGACCGGCGTCGAGATCACCTGCCAGCCCGGCCGCGTCTGGGTCGACGGCATCCCGCTGCTGCTGGGGCAGGAAACCACCGCGACGGCCACCCACCTGCCGCCACCGTTCCAGCCCGCCCCCGGCCCCGTCGCGGCCGGCACGCGCGACGCCGTGATCCTCGAGGTCTGGGAGGATGCCGTCAGCGCCTTCCAGGACCACCAGACACTGCTGGAACCCGCACTGGGCGGCGTGGACACGACCGGGCGCGTCAGAGTCTGCCACCGGCTGCGCCTGCGCCGCCTCGGTGACGACGAGGATTGCGCCACCATCGGCCCCAGCCTCCGGGACGATTTGGCCACGATCGGGCGTCTGACCGTCACGCCCTCGCCCGCGGTCACCATCGCGGGCGATTGCCCGGTCGAGGCGGGCGGCGGCTATACTGGCGACGGCCACCGACTCTACTGCATCGAGGTTGCAGCACCCCGGGGCGGCGGGACGCGCTTCGTCTGGTCGCGCCTGGGCGGCGGGCTGATGGGCCGTGGCCGGTTCGATCCGGTGGCGGGCACCATCGCCATCACCCACAACCGCGCCATGATCGACGCCGCCGGCGTCAGCGGCTTCCTGTTGCAGGCGCTGGAACGGGACGGCGCCACCGGCTGCTGGCGCGTCGCGTTCGAGGCCACCGTCTCGATGACCGACGACCTGCTGACCGTCACGGACCCGATCGGAACCTGGCCCGCTGCGGCCGGAAACCACGCTGTGTTCCGGCTGTGGGACGGGGTCGGCGACATCGCCGATTTCGACGACGGGCCGACCGACCTTGCCGACGGCATCCGGCTGGAATTCTCGCCGGTCGCGCCGGGCGGCACGAACTATCGCGAAGGCGACCGCTGGCTGTTCCAGGCGCGCACGGCAGGCACCGAGTTCGACCCCTCCACCTGGCCCGACAACGCGCTGCCGCAGGCGATCCGCTACCACCGCGCGCCGCTCGGCATCGTCACCTGGGCCTCGGCCCCGCCGGTCGAGGCCAGTGCCGACGACATCGACGACTGCCGCGACAGCTTTCCGCCGCTGACCGACCCCTGCCATTGCTGCACCATCACCGTAGGCGACGGGCGCAGCACCCATGGCGACGAGGACTCGATCGAGGCCGCAATCGACCGCCTGCCCGCGGCGGGCGGGCGCATCTGCCTGCTTCCGGGCCTGCACCAGACCAATGCGGTGATTTCCGAACGTGGCAACATCCGCATCGAGGGCTGCGGCAAGCACACCCGCGTCATCCCGCGGGAGGGCGCCCGCGACATGCCGATCTTCCACGTGATCGACAGCGAGTGCATCGAGCTTGTCGACATGGAGATGATCTCGCTGGCCGGGGTCGCGGTCCTGGCCGAGGAAATCGAGGACGGCGCGCTGCGCCAGTTCGGGATCGCGCGCAACCGCATCGTCGCCTGCACCCGCGCGGTGCAGGTCGAGGGCGGCACCGAGATCGTGATCCGCGAGAACCGGATCCGCATGCTCGACAAGGCGGGCGCGGGCGTGGCGGTCTATCTGGCCGCCGAGGACAGCCGGATCGAGGACAACGACATCGGCGTGGTACCCGCCGAGGCAACACCCCGCCCACCCGAGGACCCGGACACCCCCGACCAGCCAGAGGACCCGAACGACCCCTGTGCGGATGCGGACCTGGTCTATGCCAATATCGGATTCCTGATCGGCTTCGTGGAATTCGTCTTCGGCTTTACCCTGACCGCCATCGTGCCGCCGCCCTACCGGGCGCTGGGCGGGATCCAGATCGGCGCGGGCGCCGAGCGCGTCGGCGTGCTCGACAACCGCATCACCGGGGGGGCGGGCAACGGCATCACGCTGGGCGGCAGCCACCTGCCTCCGCAGGGAGAGGACGGCGGCGGCGGGCCTCTGACCCAGTCGGTGAACCTCGGCCGCAGCGTCATCGCCATCCGCGGAACGGTGATCGGCCCTGACGGCGAAGCGGCGGCGGGCGTCACGCTGCGGATCGCCCCGCCCACGGGCGATCCGCGCAGCTTCACCACCTCGGCGGCGGGCGAATTCGCCATCGAAGGTACCGGCCAGCAGGGCAGCCACACCTTTTCCTCGGTCAGCGCGGGGTTCGGCATCGACAGCGCCGAGATTGTGCAGATCGTCAATTTCGGGATGGGCTCGCTGGTGCTCATGCAGATCACGCTGAACCGCCAGCAGACCGGCCCGGACCCGCGCCTTGCCTTCGTCTATGGCATCCGGATCGAGGACAACGACATCACCGCCATGGGCCTGAACGGCATCGGGATTCCGCCGGCGCTCGAGGTGATCGCGCCGGACCGGGAGACCCCGTCGGCAGGCACCCCGACCGACCGCCTGACCGCACGCGCGGCCGACGCCCGCTTCGCGCTAAGCCGCGCGGCCGCGGTCAACCCGCTGCTGGCGCTGCTCGGCCATCCGGCCATCGACCTCACGATCCTGAACAACCGGATCACCGGAAACCTGCGCACGCCCTTCACGGCGGCGATGCGCGACGCCGCCCGGCTGACCGGGTTCGGCGGCATCAGCCTCGGGCTTGCCGAAACGGTGACCGTCTCGGGCAACCGTATCGAGGACAATGGCCGCCGCCACATCGACCCGGTGTGCGGCATCTTCATCCTGTACGGCGAACAGGTCGAAATCACCGACAACCTGATCCGCGACAACGGCGTCTTCGTGAACCTGGACGAGGACATCGTCCAGGGCCAGCGCGGCGGCATCGCGGGCATCTTCGCCTCTGTCGGACTTGACGATTTCGGCGCGGCCGACAACCGCGGCGCGCTGACGGTCAAGCCCGCGCTGCGCATCCACGACAACGTGGTCCAGCACCCGCAGGGCCGCACGCTGACGCTTCTGGCGGCGGGGCCGGTCTCGATCGTGGCCAACCACCTGACCGCCGAGCGCAGCGGCCCGCAGGCGCTGGACCTGATCGCGGGCACGGTGCTGCTGATCAGTCTGTCGGGGATCGGCCGCCTGCCCTCGGGCGGCTGCCTCATCCAGGCCAACCAGATCGCGCTTGGCCCGGACAGCAACGCCTTCACCGCGGTGGCGCTGGCCGCGGGCGAGGATCTGTCGCTCGACGCAAACCAGATCGACGCGCTGCAGGCGGGCTTCCCGGTCGGCGACCTGTCGCTGATGATGAACACGCTGATCTTCGCCCGCACCATCCGCGCCACCGGCAACCGCTTCCGCGAACCGCTCCGCGCGCCCGAACGTGCTTTGCAGGTCTCGCTGATCGCACTCAGCACGGCGATGAACGTGACCACCTCGAACCAGGGCGACCACTGCATCTATGCCTTCGACCAGAGCATGCCGCCGCGGCTGGTGGATACGGCAAACCTCGAATTCGACACCACCTTCTGCCCCGAGATGCGCGACGCGGCGGCGGGGGCGGCGCGCAACCCGGTGCTGGGCACCGCCAACCTGGCAAGCCTCTCCTTCGTCGCCGGACTGGCGCAGCCGCAGGGCACCGGACGCACCTTTGCCACCGGGCTTGACCGGAACCTGGCGGCGATCAACGCCTACCGTGCCGAGCGCGTCACCGAAGCCGCCGAGTACAAGATCGCCAACGCCGCCCTGCTGGGCAACGAGATCGCGCGGCTTGAAGCCAAGCCGCTGGTCCGTTCGGACATTCTGGCGGCCAACCGGGCCCGGCTTGCCACCATAAGCCGCGACGTCGATCGCATCCGCGCCGCGGGCGAGATCGCGGACACCCGGCCCGAGCCCGCGACCGAGGAGGCGGGGGTGGTCATCCAGGGCCGCGTGACGGACGCCAGGGGCAACGGCATCCTGCAGGCCTCGGTCCAGTTGTCGGACGCGCGCGGCAGGGCGATCGACCTTGTCGAACCGGTGCGCACCAACGGCAAGGGCGCCTATCGCCTCGGGCTTGCCGCCGCGCAGATGCGCGAGATCGGCGAAGCCCTTGCGCGCGGGGCCACGATGGTCGCCACGCTGGAGGCCGAGGAAATCCGGCCCGCCCGCAGCGAGGTGTTCCGGATCGACGGCGGCGCGATCCTGGTGCCCGACATCGTCTTCGTGCTGGCAACCGATTCCCGGCCGACGCGCCCTGAACCGAACCGGCCCGACGACGACACCGGCCGCGGGCCCACGGACAGGCTGGAGCCGCCCTTGCTCCGCCGGCCGGTTCTCACGCCGTCGAACCGGCTGCGCAGCACGTCGGGCCGTATTGCGCCGCTGCTGCGATCCGGCCGGAACCGGGGGACCGAGTGATGGCGGGGCATGCAATTCTTCCCGGACGAGAGCGGGCGCCGGCCGCGCCCGGACGCAAATCCACCGTGGCGCTTCGCGGACATGGCCCGATCCGCGTGCAGGCAAAGACCGCCTGCGCCTGCGGCGGCGGCTGTCCGATCTGTCGTGCCCAGACGGTCACGGCACGATCCGAGGCCCCGGAAAGTGCGGAATTCGCAACCCTCGCACCGGCGGCGGGTGGGCTGCAACCCAAGCTGACCATCGGCGCGCCGGACGACATCCACGAGCGCGAGGCGGATGCAACGGCCGATCGCATCATGCGGATGACGGCGCCCGACCTTGCCGGCAGGCCCGAACCACCCCGGACAACACCGGTCGTTGCGGCGCCTCCCGCGCCATCTCTCCTGCGCCAAGCGATGGATGAAGAGCAGGAGGAAGAGGAGATCCAGGCCAAGGGCGCGGACGGGCCGGTGACGGCCGGCCCCGCCGCCACGCAGGCGATCCGCCGGCTGCAGGGCGGCGGGCATCCGCTGCCCGCCCCGGTCCGCAGCTTTTTCGAGCCGCGCTTTGCCGCCGATCTGTCCGGCGTGCGCATCCATGACGGCGCTGCCGCCGACCATGCCGCCCGTGCGATCGGCGCGCGCGCCTTCACGCTGGGCCACGACGTCGCGTTCGCCAGCGGCGAATACGCGCCTGACAGTGCCGAGGGCCGCCACCTGCTGGCACACGAACTCACCCATGTCCGCCAGCAGGAAGGCGATTGCGCAAAGACCGTGCAGCGGCGCCGCGTCACCGTCGGCCGGGGCCGGGCCGCGCGCATCTTCGAGGTCGGCGGCGTACACATCGACAATACCGCCGCCACCACCGATATCACACAAAACCGAACCCTGCTTCCGGGCAGCGACCAGGCGCATATCGCGGTTCTGGGCGGCGATCTCGGCTACGAGGTCTCGCACACCGACCCGGAGGACCCGTTCCGCTGGACCAAGCTCAAGGACATCGTCGACAATGGCGCGCTGGACATCAAGGCCGTCTCGGTGACCGACACGATTCCGTCCCGGCTCATCACCGGGACCACGTCCGCAGATATCCCCATAAACCTGATCTCCTTCGGCGCCAGTGGCATCACGCTGCCGCGCGAGTCGCTTCAGCGCAGGATCTGGGCGGGGGCCCCGACCATCACGGCGAGCGCCGACCCGGCAAGGGACAAGATCTTCTACGAGCATCGAGGCTCGGGCGGAGGTCTCCTGGTCAGCAATTCGCTCGCCCACGAGTTCTACGGGCATTACTGGCTTGCCATGAACGGGCATCCCTGGGCCCATCCGCCTACCCTTCGCGAAGCGATGGAGCGCGCGCGGGATCGCGGGCAGACCCTCACTCAAGACGAGATCCGCGCAATATCCCAGCGCCATGTGCGGCTGGGTAGCCTGACCGCCTCGCACGGGGTGACCGATCCTTTCGGTAATGTGTTCACCGGCACGGTTCGCGAATACATTGATCGTTTCGCCGGGGCAGAACACGGCCGGGTGGAATCGCCGACGCGCCGGGTCGGTTCGGTGCATCTTGGCAACGAACTGTCGGAACTTCGGCGCGCACTGCTGGCCCCCGGCGGCCTTACCCTGAGCGGGGCGGTAGGCAACATGTCGGCCGACGCGGCGAACCACTGGGCCTTCGTGTCGCTGAACTACGAGGTGCTGCGCCAGCCTCCGGCGTCCACGGCCGCGTCCGGCTCGGGGTCCACGCCCACAGCGCCAGGCCCTTCACCATCTGCAACGCCAACCCCGGCACCGGCGCCAACCCCAACACCAGCGCCAACACCAGCGCCAACACCGGCACCGACGCCTTCGCCGGCACCGGCCGCGCCGCAGTTCACGGCGCAATCCGTCGTGACCACGGTGGCCGACATGTGGAGCAACGACTTCTCGGCCGATCAGAAGACCGCCTTCGAGAACCTCATCTCGACCACGCTGTCCTCCGCTTTTCTCAGCCACATACCGGATGCCTTGGGGGCGGCGGTTCGCGCCGAGATCGACCGGCGAAAGGCCGCCCAGACGGCGCCGCCCCCCGCAACGCTGCCTGGCGGGACGGGCGGGCCATGACGCGGTTCCGGTGGGCGGCGCGCGATCCTTTCCGGTGCGCGGGCAACGGCTGCGCAGGACGCAGACGTACCGCCGCAATACCGCTGCGAAATCCGTCCTCGGGGCAGGCCGGACGCCAAAGGCGAAGGACGGCAGGCATTGCACCTCCGTTCGGTGGGCCGAACCCGAACCGCCCTCAGCCCAGGCGGTCGTCCGGGCGGGTCCAGTGCGGGCCGATGCCGTGCTTCTTCAACAGCCGGCCAAGCGCGCGGCGCTCCTTTCCGGCGCGTTCGGCCGCGGCAGTGACGTTACCCCCGGCATCCTGCATCAACCCGGTAAGGTAGCGCCGCTCGAAGACCGTGACGGCACGCGCCTTTGCCTTGGCGAAGGGTTCGATCCCTTCGGGCGGCGCAGGCGGCGGGACGGGCGTTCCCGGAGGGGCGATATCGGCAAGCTCGATCCGCGCGCCCGCCGCCTTGAGCACGGCACGGTGCAGGAGGTTTTCAAGCTGGCGAACGTTTCCGGGCAGGTTCTGCGCCATAAGCCAGTCCCGCGCCGGATCGGACAGCCACATCGCAGGGCGTGCATAATCGGCGGCAAGCCGGTCCAGGAAGTGCCGTGCAAGATCGGCAATGTCGCAGCGCCTCTGGCGCAAGGGTGGCAGGGCAAGCGTCAGCACGTTGAGCCGGAAATAGAGATCCTCGCGGAAGGTTCCGGCCTCGACCAGCGTGGCGAGGGGCCGGTTCGAGGCGGCAATCACCCGCACGTCGACCTTGCGCAGGCGCCCGGCGCCAACGGGGCGCACCTCGCGTTCCTGCAGGAAACGCAGAAGCGCCACCTGCGCGCGCAGCGGCAGCGCGTCCACCTCGTCCAGGAAAAGGGTGCCGCCCTCGGCCTGATGCACCAGCCCCAGCGCCGCCCGTGCCGCCCCTGTAAAGGCCCCCGCCTCGTGGCCGAAAAGCTCGTTCTCGACCAGTTCACGCGGCAGGCAGCCGCAATTGACCGGCACGAAGGGACGCTGCTGGCGCGCGCCCAGCCGGTGGATCAGACGGGCAAAAAGCTCCTTTCCGGTGCCGGTCTCGCCCTCGACGAAAACCGGCGCGTGGCTTGCGGCAAATTTCTGTGCGGTCGCAAGCGCATCGCGGAAGGCGGGCGCGTCGCCCACGATCTCCATGCCGGCCCGCGTCTCGTCAAGCTGGCGCTGCGCGGCGCCGATCCGATCCGCGAACCGCTCGAAGCGGATGGCCAGTTCCGCGTGGCTCCAGGGCGCCTCGATGAACTCTGTCGCCGCACGCATCAGACCCCGCGCGTCCAGTTTCTCGCGGGTCGCCAGAACGCAGACCCAGGGCCGCGCATCCAGCCGCCGCAATATCTCGGCCTGATCGGGTCCACGGGCGGGATCGCACCCGACCAGCACGACGCAGCCCCGGCGCGGCGCCGAGGCCGCAGAACGCAGCCAGTTCGCGCCGCTCTCGATCCGGTTGCCGAACCCGATCGCGGCTACGTCGCGCGACAGGGCCGCGGCTGCCTCTGATGAGGCGAAGTTCAGGATCGGGAGCCGGGGCCCGGTGCGAGCAGATTGTGTCATGACGCTCCCCCCAAGCATCGCCGCGGGTACACCGCACACGCGTCACAACCTTACCTTTGGTCAGTATGCGCGCTGCCGGCCCATCCTGCAATGACCCGTGCCCGCAACGGCGCATGTGAGCAGCGCGATGCCGAAGGCGCCGCGCCCGGGGCCACGGTGCCAGGGTCGGGGAACAGGCTCTGCGGACCGGTGCGGACCGCGGGCGAAACCCGCACCCGCTACCGGCCGAGCGACCTGAAATGGTCGTTGATCCGGCCCGCGGTCGTCCACCAGACGGCATCGCCTCCGCGGTCCTGCATGTGTCCCAGGGCGCGGGCCAGGTGCCGCAGCCTGTGCGGGTGCCCCATCAGATAGCCATGCAGCGCGATCCCCATCACCAGCGGGCGGCGCGCGCTTTCCTCCAGCATCACGTCGAAGGCGTCGCAGATCATGTCCGCAAAGTCCGCCCCTTCTCGCTTGCGGCCAACGATCTGGGGAATGTCGTTCAGTTCTTGCGGATAGGGCACCGACAGGATGCGGCCCTGCCGCGTTGCCATCCACACCGGCTGGTCGTCATGGCACCAATCCAGCAGGTACTCGTAGCCCGCCTCTTGCAGCAGGTCGGGGGTGACCGCGCTCTGGCTGATCCAGGGGCCAAGCCAGCCCTTGGGCGCCTGCCCTTCCCTTTCGGTCAGGATCGCGGTCGCCTCGGCGATCAGCGCGCGTTCGTCGGTTTCGGCCAACACGCCCTGCCTTTCGGCATTGGTGCGGCCATGTCCGGCGATCTCGTCGCCACGGGCGCGGAACGCCTCGATCAGGCCGGGGGCCTCGTCGTAAAGCCACGCGTTCGCCAGCACCGTGACCGGCACGCCCAGACGGTCGAACAACTCCAGCATCCGCCAGGCGCCAACCCGGTTGCCGTAGTCGCGCCACGCGTAATTGAGCACGTCGGGCTGGGGTCCGCCCGGCGCAAGTTCGGCACCAAGCCCCTCGCCAAAGGCAAAACATTCGAGGTTCATGCCCAGGTAGACCGCAAGGCGGCGGCCCCCGGGCCAGTGAAAGTCAGGCCGGTCGGAGATCGCCGAATAGGCGTAGCGGCCGTGGTGGGGCAGATGTGACATGACGTTCCTTCGCGGCAGATAGCGGCCTTGCAGAGACAATATCCTCGGCTGAACAACGCCGCGAAATATTATTATATGACCGGCTGGCACGAACCGGCCTCCGTGACCGAGCTTGCGATCAACAAGGCCAGGCAGGACAGCCTCGGCGCCGAGTTGCAGGCCATCGTGTCGAACGCGGCCGCCGCCTGCAACCTCATCTCGCACAGCTGGGCCGAGGCGAACAACGCCTTAGCGCTAAAGGGATTCGAGGCGTCGGGAACCGAGCTGCGCGTTCTGCCCCCGAACGTGGTCGAGGCGCTGAGGCGCGAGATGGGGCCGCTCTATGACGAACTCGCCAGCCAGGCTGCGCAATTTCGCAAGGTGATTGAGAACTACTTCGTCTTCAAGCAACAGCACGACGTCTGGGCCCGCGCCTCCGAGCAGATCTGGCACTCGGAACTGCGTGATGCCTGAGGGCCGCCGCCGAAACCCGGACCGGGCGGCATCCCCGCGGTGCCGCCCGGCTGCATGACAAGGGACAGGACTGGACATGGGACGGGCACCTGCCATCGCCGACATCATCGACCGCATGACGCGGATCCGCGCACGTCTGGCCGCGGCGCTGTTGCTGGCGCTGGTCGCGCGTGGGCGAGGACATGCTCGAAGTGGTCGGGCGGCTTTCGGGGCGGCTGAACGGCGGTATGGCGGTGGCGTTGATCGTGGTCGGCGTGCTGATGGGCGCGTCCACGGGCATCGTGGGGACAACGGTCGTCACGCTGACCATGCCGGCGCTGCTGCGGCGCAACTATCACGGCGCCCTTCCCGCGGGCGCGATCTGCGCCAGCGGGACGCTGGGCCAGATCATCCCACCCTCGCTGGTGCTGATCCTGCTTGCCGACATCATGGGCGAAAGCGTCGGCACGCTGTTTGCGGCGGCCATTATCCCGGGGCTGATACTGGCCGGGCTTTACATTGCGTTCATCCTGATCCTCGGACGGCTGCACCCCGATCTGATGCCGCCCATTCCCGAGGCGGAACACGACGCCCTGCGATGCGGCCGCAACGGGACTGACCAGGCACGGGGCGAAGACATCGGTCTTGCCGAGCCTCGCCACCAGGCGCGGGCGGCATGCCCTTCCTGCCGATGAATTGAGCGGCGCGCCCGAAAAACCGGCGCCATCACCGGGGCGCCGCGCCGGGGCCATGGTCTGGCTTGCTCGTTTCGTGCTCCTGTGGTCTTGTTGGGATAAAGATGCACGCGTCGGCAATCGGGCCCCAATCCCCCACCAGCGGGGAACGGGGCCTTTTGCGTTCTGGGATCCATTCGCACGGGGGGCGAATTGCGAACAGCAAGGATCGGACTGCTCTTCTCGACGACCGGCCCCTATTCGGCGCTTGGCAAGAGCGCGCTGGATGGCGCCATGATGGCGATCCGCGAGATCAACCAGCAGGCGGCCCTGCGCCTGGTGCCGGTATGCGCGGACCCCCAGGGCGTTCCGTCCGAATACGAGCGCCTGGCCACCGGGATGCTGGGCGCGGGCGATCTGCGGCACATTGTCGGCGGAATAACCTCCTGGTCGCGCAAGGACATGATCCCGGTGATGGAACGGCATGGCGCGCTGCTTTGGTACCCCTGCCCCTACGAGGGCTTCGAGTGCAACGATCACGTCGTCTATCTGGGTGCCTGCCCGAACCAGCATCTGGTGCCGCTGATCGACCACGTGCTCGGGCAGCACCGCCGCCGCGCCTTCATGGTCGGATCCAACTATGTCTGGGGATGGGAGACCCTGCGCGTCGCGCGCGAGCGCCTGGGCGCGGCGGGGGCCGAGGTCGTGGCCGAACGTTATCTGCCGCTGGGCGATACGGCCTGCGCCCATCTGATCGAGGAAATCGCCGCCCAGAGACCCGACCTGATCGTGAACAGCCTGATCGGTCCGTCGAACCACGCCTTCATGCAGGCACTCTCGCATCCCGACCTTTCGGCGGAACGGCCATTGGTGGTCAGCGCGAACCAGACCGAAGCGGATCTCGCCGCGCTGGGACCGGCGGCGGATGGCATGCTGTCGATAGGCGCCTGGTTCGAAACCGTGGCAGGCGCGCCGACCGCGGGGTTCAGGGCGCGCATCGCGCATCAGTTCGGGGCCGAGTACCGCGCCTCGTGCAATTTCGCCACGGCCTATACGGCGGTGCACCTGCTGGCCCTGGGGTTGGCCCGCGTCGGACATGCCGATCCGCGCGCCGTGTTCGACGCGGTGGCCGGGGCGGATCACGCGACGGTTCTGGGCCGCATCCGCATCGACCCCGTCACCCGCCACACAAGCCTGATCCCGCGCCTTGCCATGGCCGAGGGCGGCGCGTTCCGCATCGTGTCCGACCCCGCGACCGCCGCCGCGCCCGACCCCTATCTGACCCGCGTGGCTCCAACCACACCGCGCCGCTCCGCGCCCGCGCTCAGGATCGTATCATGACGCAGCCCCTGGACCTGAATTTCACCGGCCGGCGCGCCGTCGTCCTGCACCCGGCAGAGACCGTCCGCGACGTACTGATCGCCCGGCTTGCGGTACTGGGCGTGACGGCCACGGGGAATTGGCCCGAGGCCAGCGACCTTGCCGGGGCCGATTTCGTGTTCCTGGACGTGGACATGGGGCATGACGGTCAGATACCGTGGCCGCCCGGGACCGCGCCGATCCCCCTGATCGCGCTGATCCGCTCCGAAAGCCCGGGCCGGCTGGCCTGGGCGCTGGGGCAGCACTGTGACGCCTTCCTCTCGCAGGCGGCGCTGGGGCTTGTCTATTCGACACTGGTGATCGCAAGCGCCAAATGCGCCGAGCGGCTGCGGACCATCCACCGGGAGGCCGAGATCGCCCGCCGGGCAGGCTTGCGCGACGTGCTGGTGCGCGCGGTCCTCGCGATCATGGCGGCAGAGGGCCTGGACGACCTGACCGCGCTGAAGCGGCTGCGCGCGCTTGCCATGATCGAACGGATTCCGCTGGAAGACGCGGCTGCGCGCTACCTGCAACAGGGCACCGCACGCCGAAAGGGAGAGCATCGATGACCGAGGCAGTGGCCAGTTCGCCCGCGCATGGCCGCGGCACGGGCAGGGTGCTGCGCGACCTCGTCCGCCGCCCGCGATCGGCCTTCGGCCTGACCGTGATCGTCACGATGCTGGCCGCGGCCATATTCGCGCCCTGGATCATGCCCTACGACCCCAACGATCAGATGTTCGATGGCCTCAGTCTGGAGGGCGCGCCGCTGCCACCGTCCGCGGAATTCTGGCTGGGCACCGACCTTCTGGGGCGCGACCTGTTCTCGCGGCTGATCCTCGGCGCGCAGACCTCGCTGATCATCGGGGTACTGGCCAACGGGATTGCGGTGGTGCTGGGCGCGACGGTGGGCATCACGGCGGGCTATTTCGGCGGCTGGATCGGCGGCATCCTGATGCGGTTTACCGATCTGATGATGGCCTTTCCCGCGCTGTTGCTGGCCATCGTGCTGGCCGCGATCTTCAAGCCCTCGCTGCTGATCGTGGCGATGGTGATCGCCATGGTGAACTGGGTTCAGATGGCCCGCGTGATCTATACCGAAACCCGCAGCCTCGCCCAGCGCGAATTCATCGAGGTGCAGCGCGCGATGGGGTCGTCGACCTTCCGCATCCTCGGGCGCCACATCCTGCCGCATCTGGTCTATTCGATCATCGTGTTCGGCACGCTGGGCATTTCCACCACCGTGCTTCTGGAGGCGACGCTGAGTTACCTTGGCGTGGGCGTGCAGCCACCGACGCCGTCCTGGGGCAACATCATCTTCGAGAACCAGACCTATTTCGCGACCGCGCCGTGGCTGGTGTTTTTCCCCGGCCTCGCGATCGTGCTCTTGGCGCTGGCGTTCAACCTGCTGGGCGACGTGCTGCGCGACACGCTCGACCCGCGGCTGAAGGGGCGGCACTGATGTGGGCTTACGTCATCCGGCGCCTGGGCGAGTCGCTGCTGATCCTGCTGGGGATCAGCCTGGTGACCTTCGCGCTTCTCTACCTCGTGCCCGCAGACCCCGCACGCCAGATCGCCGGTCGGTCGGCCACCGCCGAGACGGTGGCCAACATCCGAGCGCAACTGGGCCTCGATCAGCCGTTCCACGTCCAGTATGTCCGCTATCTCGGCAACCTGCTGCAGGGCGATCTGGGCCGGTCCTACCTGCAGCGCACAGAGGTGTCAGAACTGATCGCGGCGCGGATGCCGGCGACGCTCCTGCTGATGGGTGCCGCCATCGTGGTGGAACTGATCCTCGGGCTGACCATCGGCGCCATCGCCGCGCTCAAGCGGAACTCCGCCGTCGACCAGTCGCTCATGGTGTTTTCCTTCGTCACCATCTCGGCCCCGCAATTCGTGGTGGGCATCCTTCTGCTCTACGTCTTCGCGGTGCAACTGGGCTGGTTCCCGATCGGCGGCTACGGCACCTTCGCGCATCTCGTGCTGCCGGCCATCACCATCGGGCTTCTGGGCACCGGTTGGTATTCACGGATGATGCGGAGTTCCATGATCGACGTGCTGGCGCAGGACTATGTGCGCACCGCGCGGGCCAAGGGGCTGGGCAAGCTGCGCATCATCCTGCGCCATGTCGCGCCCAACGCGATCCTGCCCGTCATCGCCATGATCGGCATCGACATCGGCCTCTTCATGTCAGGCATCGTCGTCGTCGAAAGCGTGTTCGGCTGGCCCGGCATCGGCCAGCTGGCCTGGCAGGCGATCCAGCGCGTGGACATTCCCATCATCATGGGGGTCACGCTGGTGTCCGCCTGTTTCATCGTCCTCGGCAACCTTCTGGCGGATCTCATCGCGCCGCTGGTGGACCCGAGGATCAAGCTGAAATGACCAACAGGAGAGGGAAAGACCAATGAAAAAGACACTTCTGACAAGCGTTCTGGCGCTGGGCACGGCCTTCGGCCCGGCGCTGGCCCAGGACTTCACCGACGCCAAGCAGGGCGGCGAGATGATCGTCACCTACAAGGACGACGTCTCGACCCTGGACCCGGCGATCGGCTATGACTGGCAGAACTGGTCGATGATCAAGTCGCTGTTCGACGGGCTGATGGACTACGAACCCGGCACCACGGTGCTGAAAAAGGATCTGGCCGAGGACTACACGATCTCCGAGGACGGCACGGTCTTCACCTTCAAGCTGCGCGAGGGGGTGAAATTCCACAACGGCCGCGAGATGACGGCCGAGGACGTGAAATACTCGCTCGACCGCGTCACCAACCCCAAGACGCAAAGCCCCGGCGCCGGGTTCTTCGGCTCGATCGAAGGCTATGACGCCATGGCCGCGGGCGAGGCGGAAAGCCTGTCCGGCGTGACCGTGATCGACCCCTACACCGTCGAAATCAAGCTGTCGCGCCCCGATGCCACCTTCCTGCACGTGATGGCGATCAACTTCTCGTCCATCGTGCCGAAAGAGGTGGTCGAGGAGTTCGGCGAGGATTTCGGCAAGAACCCCGTGGGCACCGGCGCGTTCTACCTGGAGGACTGGACGCTGGGCCAGTCGCTGACCTTCGCGCGCAACACAGACTACTGGAACGAGGGTCTGCCCAAGCTTGACAAGATCACCTTCGAGATCGGGCTGGAACCCATCGTGGCGCTCTTGCGCCTGCAACAGGGCCAGGCCGACATCCCCGGCGACGGCATCCCGCCCGCGAAATTCCTTGAGGTGACCGAAGACCCGGCCTTCAAGGATTTCGTGATCGAGGGCGGGCAGCTGCACACCGGCTACATCACCATGAACGTCAACATGCCACCCTTCGACAACGTCAAGGTGCGCCAGGCGGTGAACATGGCGATCAACAAGGACCGTGCCGTGCGCATCATCAACGGCCGCGCGGTGCCCGCCAACCAGCCGCTGCCGCCCACGATGCCGGGCTATGCGCCCGATTACGAGGGCTATCCCTTCGACCCCGAGGCGGCCAAGGCGTTGCTGGCCGAGGCGGGCTACCCGGATGGGTTCGAGACCGAGCTTTACGTCTACAACACCGACCCGAACCCGCGCATCGCCCAAAGCTTCCAGCAGGACCTGGCGGCCATCGGGATCACCGCGGAAATCCGGTCGCTGGCACAGGCCAACGTGATCGCCGCGGGCGGCGAGCCGGACCAGGCACCAATGATCTGGTCGGGCGGCATGGCATGGATCGCCGACTTCCCCGACCCGTCAAACTTCTACGGGCCGATCTTGGGCTGCGACGGCGCGGTGCAGGGCGGCTGGAACTGGTCGTGGTACTGCAACGAGGAACTGGACGCCGCGGCGGACGCGGCCGACGCCATGACCGACCCGGCGATGGCCGAGCAGCGCGAGGCCGCCTGGCGCGACATCTACCTTTCCATCATGGAGGACGCGCCCTGGGTGCCGGTGTTCAACGAGCAGCGGTTCACCATGCGCTCGGCCAAACTGGGCGGTCCGGACGCGATCTTCGTCGACCCGGTGCATGTGCCGGTCAACTACGACTATGTGTATTCGACCGATGTGCAATAACTGCGGCCACACGATCCACGGTCGTCATCATCATTTCGGGTGGGATCGGTCGATCCCCCCCGTCGCCACCGTGGCGCCCGGGGAGTCGGTGCATTTCGAATGTATCGACGCCTCGGGCGGGCAACTCGCGCAGAACAGCACCGCCGCCGATCTGGCCAGCCTGTCCTTCGAGAAGGTCAACCCGGTCACCGGCCCCGTCTATGTGGACGGGGCCCGGCCGGGCGACGTGCTGAAGATCACGCTCGACGGCTTCACGCCGTCGGGCTGGGGCTGGACGGCGAACATCCCGGGCTTCGGCCTTCTGGCCGACCAGTTCCCCGAGGGCGCGCTGAACATCTGGGACTACGAGGCCGAAACGCTTGCCCCGGCGCTTTACTGCGGCGTGGCCCGCGTGCCGCTGAAACCCTTTGCCGGGACCATAGGGCTGGCGCCGGCCGAGGCGGGGCATCATTCGGTCGTGCCGCCCCGGCGGATGGGCGGCAACATGGACATCCGCGACCTGGCCGCCGGCACCACGCTCTACCTGCCGGTCGAGGTCGAGGGGGCGCTGTTTTCCATCGGTGACACCCACGCGGCCCAGGGCGATGGCGAGGTCTGCGGCACCGCCATCGAAAGCCCGATGAACGTCTCACTGACCCTCGACCTGATCCGGGACCAGCCGTTGAGGTTCCCGCGCTTCACCACGCCGGGGCCGGTCACACGGCATCTGGATGCAAGGGGTTACGAGGTGACGACCGGCATCGGACCCGACCTGATGACCGGGGCGCGGGACGCGCTGTCAGCCATGATCGACCTGATCTGCGCGAGCCACAAGCTGTCCCCGGTCGAGGCCTACATGCTGTGTTCGGTCTGCGGCGACCTGCGCATCTCCGAGATCGTGGACATGCCCAACTGGGTCGTCTCGTTCTACCTGCCGCGGGTGGTGTTCGAATGAGGGCACCTGCCGAAATGCCCGGGCGCGCAGGAACCCCGCGCCCGGTGCTGACCGTCGAGGGGCTGACGATCCAGGTCGCCACCCCCGACGGCGCCAAGCCGGTGGTCGAGGATCTGGGCTTTACCCTGAACCGGGGCGAGACCCTGTGCCTTGCCGGCGAAAGCGGCTCGGGCAAGTCGATGACGGCGCTGGCGATCATGGGGCTTCTGCCGCAGCCGATGGCGCGGATCGCCAGGGGCTCGATCCGGCTGGCCGACGGCACCGAACTGGCGGGCCGCAGCGAGCGCAACTTCCGCGACATCCGCGCCAACCGGATCTCGATGATCTTCCAGGAGCCGATGACCTCGCTCAACCCGGTGATGACGGTGGGGCGGCAACTGACCGAGGTGCTGCTGGAACACCGCGCCTGCCCCCGCGCCGAGGCGCGGGCGCGCGCCCTCGATCTGTTGCGCGACGTGCAGATCACCGATGCCGAGAAGCGGCTGGCCCAGTATCCGCATGAATTGTCGGGCGGCATGCGCCAGAGGGTGATGATCGCCATCGCACTGGCCTGCAACCCGGAAATCCTGATTGCCGACGAACCGACCACGGCGCTGGACGTCACCGTGCAGGCCGAGGTGCTGGAACTGATCCGCGCGCTGCAGCGCGAGCATGGCACCACGGTCCTGATGATCACCCACGACATGGGCGTGGTGGCCGAGATGGCCGACCGGGTGGTGGTGATGCGCAACGGGCGGCAGGAAGAGGCCGCGCCGGTACGTACGCTCTTCGCGGCCCCGAAGACGTCCTATGCCCGCGAACTGCTGGATGCCGTGCCGCGTCTCGGCCGGTCGCTTGCGCGCCCGGCCCCCGACCGCACCCGCGACGTGGTGGACGTGGCCGACCTGACCGTGCGCTTTCCGATGCGGGGCGGCGTGCTGAACCGGATCACGGCGCAGGTGCATGCGGTCGAGGGCGTGAGCTTTCGCATCAGCCCGGGCGAGACATTGGCGCTGGTGGGCGAATCCGGCTGCGGCAAGTCCACCATCGGCAAGGCGCTGCTGGGTCTCGTGCCGTGGGAGGGCAGCATCCGCGTCGACGGGCACCAGATGGCGGGACTGTCACCAAAGGGTCTCAAACCGATCCGGCGCAACATCCAGATGGTGTTCCAGGATCCCGGCGCCTCGCTGGACGCGCGCATGACCGTGGGCCGGCAGGTGGCCGAGCCGCTCCAGGTGCACGGCCTCGCCTCGGGCAGCGAGCTGCAGGACCGCGTCGCCTGGCTGTTCCGCCGGGTGGGTCTGACGCCCGACCAGATCGACCGTTATCCCCATGAATTCTCGGGCGGCCAGCGCCAGCGCATCTGCATCGCCCGGGCGCTCGCGCTGCGGCCCAGGGTCATCGTCGCCGACGAAAGCGTGTCGGCGCTGGACGTCTCGGTGCAGGCGCAGGTGCTGGACCTCTTGCGCGAGTTGCAGCAGGAGGAGGGCCTTGCCTACCTGTTCATCAGCCACGACATGGCGGTGATCGACCAGGTGGCCGACCGCGTGGCGGTGATGAATCTCGGCCAGATCGTCGAGACCGGAAGCCGCGAGCAGGTGCTGCGCGACCCCGCCCACGCCTATACCCGGCGCCTGCTGTCCGCCGTCCCGGTGCCCGACCCCGAGCATGTGCGCCCGCCCGTCCTGCCGCGCGAGGGCGAGGTCGGCTCGCCGGTCTGGCCGCTGGGGCAGTCCCCCGCGCGCCACGAGATGCACGAAATCGCCCCCGGCCACTGGGTCGCGCGCGCCCCGCGTTCGCGCGCCGCCTGATCGCCGCCCCAAGGAGAACCGCATGAGCTGGAAGACCGCGTTCCGATCCTTCTATTACGAGACCGCCGAAGAGCCCGAGGATATCGTGCTGCCGCCGGCCGAGACGGCGCTCTTGGTGATCGACATCCAGAACACCTATCTCGAGCCGAAGGATACGCCCGAGGAAAACACCCGCTGGCAGCCTTTCTTCGACCGGATGCGCGAGGTGGTGATCCCCAATACCCGCCGCTTGCAGGACTGGGCCCGCGAGAACGGGATCGAGGTGATCCACGCCCGCATCGCCTGCCTGAAACAGGACGGGCGCGACCGGTCGCTCAGCCAGAAAAAGCCCGGCTTCAACTACCTCCTGCTGCCCAAGGATCGCGAGGACAGCCAGATCGTGGACGAGGTCGCGCCAAGGGCCGACGAGATCGTGGTGACCAAGACCACCGACAGCGCGCTGACCGGCACCAACCTGCGGATGATCCTGCACAACATGGGGGTCCGGCACGTGATCGTGGCGGGGATCTTCACCGACCAGTGCATTTCGTCCAGCGTGCGCAGCCTCGCCGACGAAAGCTTCAGTGTCGTGGTGGTCGAGGATTGCTGCGCAGCCGCCACGGACGAACTGCACCGCCATGAACTGGCGGTCATCAACATGATCTATTGCCACGTGGTCAGCAGCGCCGAGGTCAGGCAGTTCCTACCGAGTTGACCACCGGATCACCCCGGCCGGGTCTCCTGCGGGATTGATCGACGGGCCCCGGCCTGCCCACGGCGCCGAATGGCCGAACGACGAGTTCGCGGGCCCGCTGCCGCGGGACCGGCCCCTCTGCGGATCGCAGCGCGCCGAAACCGGGAAACGGCAGCCCAGATCAGAGGTACTTCGTCGGCACGGCCGTGGTGAACTTCAGTTCCTCCATCGAGATCGAGGAATTGATCTGGGAAAAGTCCAGCCTCTCGATCATCTTCTTGTAGACCAGATCATAGGTCGAGATATCCGGCACCACGACCTTGAGGATGTAGTCGGTCACCCCGGTCAGCCGGTAGGCCTCGACGATTTCGGGGATGTCGTCGATCAGATCACGAAAGCGGTTCAGCCACGCGGCTTCATGGCGCGGCGCGGTGATGCCGATGAACACGGTCATCCCGACATTTGCGCGGGCATGGTCGACGACGGCGACCCGCCCGCGGATCACGCCAGCCTCTTCGAGCCGCTTGATCCGGCGCCAGCAGGGCGTCGGGCTGAGACCGACGATATCGGCCAGGGCGTTGACGGCCAGTTCGGCATCGCGTTGCAGAACCTCCAGGATGTGCCGGTCGATATCGTCGAAGTCGGATGCGTCGGACGATTTCCGGTCCGCGTTCCGCGGTTTTCGGGGACCACTCATCCGGAAACGAACTCCAGCACCGCGCCGGCACAGACCGAAGGCGGCAGCGCGATTCCGTCCGCCGTCTCGACCACGGAAAGGCCATTGGCCTCCAGCCATGCCCGGGTCTGGCCCGGATCGGCGGTATGCAGCGACACTCCGGCAAAACCCTCTGCCGGTAGCGCGGCGAGGTCGAGACCGGGAAACCGCGCGGCAAGGGCGGCCTCGGTCAGACAGGTGATCGGGGCGGAGTGGGAGCCGGTCTCGACGCGGCATCCCCCCGCGATCCCGGTCACGCGCCCGGCGGCAAACAGGCGTGCCAGTTTCGTGCCGTTGGCATCGGGATCGGCCGTGCGGGCCAGAATCTCGGCCAGTCCGCAGGCGCCGTTCGGATGGGTCAGCAACTCGGGCAGCCAGACGGTTTCGCGCGTCTTGTGCTGACACATGAAAACGGTACCGAACGGCACCTCGGTCGTCGCGAAAGCCAGGGTGGCAAAGGCCGCGGGCGCTGTTCCGCCGCGGGGCAGCGGGACCGGGCGCTCGAAATGGCCCACCGTTTCGGTGCCGATCCCCAGCGCATCCAGCGCGGCCCTGGCGGCGTCGGCATCGGCGATCCGGCAGGCCACCGCCTGCAGCCCCTCCCCGTCACGGGCAAGCGCGGCACGCCGGGCAGCATTGCCCTCGGTCGGGGCCACGACGCCCAGCAGTTCCATGTAGTCACGGGGGAACATGATCGTGTAGTTCGCCGTGCCCTTGGCCGCGCTGTGCAGCCCCCTGGGTGACAGGGTGAAACCGAGACGCCGGTAGGCGTCGGCGGCACGGTCGAGATCCTCGACCAGAAGGAAGACGTGATCGACGCCCTTGACGGGATGTTCCATGGCTTCTCCTCAGGGCTGCGGGGGTGTCCGGATGACCGGGGCCACGGTGATCTCGTGCACGGCCACATTGGGGTTCATCCGCGCGACATGCAGCGCGAGGCCGGCCACATCCTCGGGCTGGATGACCTGCGCGGCGCGGGCCGGGTCGAAACCCGGCCGCTTGTTCAGAAGCGGGGTCGCCACCTCGCCGGGGCAAAGCGCGGTCGAGCGGATGCCGTTCGGCCCTTCTTGCGCGTTGAGGCTGGCGCTGAGATCGGTCAGCGCGTGTTTCGAGGCGCCGTAGGGCACACCCGCCGCGTCGGCATGGAAGCGCCCGGCCCACGAAGAGGTATGGATCATCACGCCCGATTTCTGGCGCCGCATCGGCCCCAGCGCCGCCGCGATGACGTTCAGCGCGCCAGTCAGGTTGGTCGCGATCACCCGGTCCCAGCTGTCCCAGTCAAGCTGATCCCAGCGCCTGAGCGGTACGTTCAGCCCGGCATTGTTGCACAACACGTCGACCCGCCCAGCCCAGTGGACGATGTCCTCGCCCATGGCAAGGATCCGCGCGCGGTCGGTGACATCGGCCGGAAAGATCCGCACCCGGCCCTCATCCCCGCCGATCTCGTCGCACAGCGCGGCGAGGCGGTCCACCGATCGCCCGGTCAGCGCGACGCGATACCCTGCGCCGGCGAAGGTTCGTGCCATTGCCGCACCGATTCCCGATCCGGCCCCGGTGATCCAGACACATTCCCGCATGTTTCGTTGTCCAAGCCGCAAGTGAGATGGAGAATTTTCGCGTATTTCGGATCATTCATAGAATGAACTTTCAGACCTTGCCTCTCAAGCGAAAAATCCTGTTGACCTCAGGGCCTGCTTGCAGCTTCCATGGAGGGGATGCGCGCGGCTGCCTGCACGGGGCAGAGGGCGGCGAAAAGCAGAACAACAAGAACGGGGAGTGCGACATGATCCAGACCAGCAGATCGGCGCGCGGATGGCTTCTGGCCGGAGCCGCGCTTTCGGCCCTTGCGGGCCCCGCGGCCGCCCAGGAGCCCAAACGTGGCGGCACCATCATCGTCCATATGCCGTCCGAACAGCGGATCCTGAATCCTGCGCTCCGGGCCTCGACCGGGGTTTACAACATCACCGGCAAGATCATGGAGCCGCTGATCGACAAGACCTATGACGGGCCGGTGGGCGTGCTGGCGACCGAGTGGTCCTCGACCGAGGACGGGCTGAAGATTACCGTCAAGCTGCGCGAGGGCGTGAACTGGCACGACGGCAAGCCGTTCACCTGCGACGACGTCGCATTTTCCGCGATGGAGCTGTGGAAGCCGCTGCTCAACTACTCGTCGACGCTTCAGCAGTACCTCGAGTCGGTCGACTGCACGGACGACCACACTGCCGTGTTCAACTATTCGCAGCCGATGCCGCTGGACCTGTTCGTCGCGGCGATGCCCGACCTCGGCCACCCGGTGCCCAGGCACCTGTACGAGGGCACCGACATCATGAAAAGCGAGTACAACACCGCGCCGGTGGGCACGGGGCCGTTCAGGTTCGTCGAGTACGAACGCGGCCAGTACGTGATCGCCGAGCGCAACGACGACTACTGGCGCGGCGCGGAATATCCGTATCTGGATCGCATCGTCTGGCGCTTCATTCCCGACAAGTCGGCCGCAGCCGCTGCGATCGAGGCGGGCGAGATCCACGAGTCGGGCTTCAACGGCATATCCATGGCCGACCTTCAGCGCCTGTCCGAAATGGGCGGGTTCGATGTCGGCACCCAAGGCTACGAGAACAACGTCGCGCACTCGACCGTCGAGTTCAACCATCGCAACCCGATCCTCGCGGACCTCAAGGTGCGCCAGGCAATCTATCACGGGCTCGACATCGACTATGCGATCCAGACGATCATGCGCGGCTATGCCAAGCCGGGCCGCGGACCGATCCCGTCCGCGGGGGGCGCGAACTATACCGACGACGTTCCGACCTATGCCTACGACCCGGAACTGGCCAAACGGATGCTGGACGAGGCGGGCTATCCCGCGGGTGCGGACGGCATCCGGTTCAAGCTGCGGCACCGGCCCGCGCCCTGGGGTGAATACACCCAGTTCTGGGCCGAGTACTTTTCGCAGGCGATGAAGGAGATCGGCATCGACGTCGAAATCCTGACGAACGATGCGCCGGGCTTCCTGAACGGGGTCTATCGCGACCACGATTTCGACACCGCCAACGGCTGGCACCAGTTCCGGTCCGACCCCGCGGTCTCGACCATGGTCTGGCTGCGCTCGGGCTCGCCCGAGGGCACGCCGTGGTCGAACCAGTTCGGCTGGCAGTCGGACGAGATGGACCAGATGATCGACGCAGCGCAGGCCGAACTGGACCCCGCAAAACGGGCCGAGCGCTATCACGAGATCCAGGCCAAGGCGATGGCCGAGATCCCGGTGATCTTCGCCATCGAGCATCCCTTCATCTCGGTCACCACGACCAAGCTGAAGAACCACCACAACACGCCACGGTGGAACTCGTCCAGCTGGTACGACCTCTGGCTCGACGAGTGATCCCCTGACCCTCCGGCACCGGGCGCGCCTCCGCGCCCGGTGCCAAGCCCCCGGAACCGCGCGATGCATCTTTCCCAGGTCCTGTCCTACGCCCTGCGGCGGCTTCTTCAGGCCGTGCCGGTGGTGCTGCTCATCATGGTGGGCACCTTCCTTCTGCTGAAAATGGCCCCCGGCGACACGGTCGATGCGCTGGTGGGCGACATGGGGGGCGCGGACGCCGCCTATATCGAGAAGCTGCGCGCCGAATACGGGCTGGACCAGCCTGTTTGGGTGCAGCTCTGGCGGTACATGGCCAAGATCGTCCAGTTCGATTTCGGGTGGTCCTTCGTCTACGAGAAACCCGTCGCGACGATCCTGTGGGAACGGCTCGGGACCACGCTGCTGCTGATGGGATCCTCGCTGTCGCTGGCGTTCACGATCGGTGTTGTGCTCGGTGCGGTCGCGGCGCGGCGGGCCTATTCGCTGACCGACAACATGATCTCGACGCTCGGGCTGGTCTTCTACGCCACGCCCAGCTTCTTCCTGTCGCTGATGATGATCCTGCTGTTCTCGGTCAAGCTGGGCTGGCTGCCGGTGGGCGGGGTCAAGACCATCGCGGCCTTCCATACCGGCTGGGCCCATGTCTGGGACGTGGCGCTGCACCTGATCATGCCGACCGCGGCGCTGTCGCTGATCTACCTGTCCTTCTACCTGCGGCTGATGCGCGCCAGCGTGCTCGAGGTCGTGGAACTGGATTTCGTGCGCACCGCGCGGGCCAAGGGCGCAGGCGAGGCGCGGCTGATGGTCCACCACATCATGCGCAACGCGCTGCTGCCAGTGGTCACGCTGCTCGGACTGCAATTCTCGACCGTTCTGGGCGGCTCGGTCGTGGTCGAGACGATCTTCGCGCTGCCGGGCCTGGGCCAGCTGGCCTACCAGTCGGTGATCCAGCGCGACATGAACATGCTGATGGGCATCATCTTCCTCTGCGCCATCATCGTCGTGATCGTGAACTTCCTGACCGACCTGCTTTATGCCCGCCTCGATTCAAGGATCGCCCTGCGATGACGGCCGCGACAACCGATCTGCCCCGCGCCGAGGCACCGCGCGCCGTGACGCTTTGGCGTCGCTTCGCCCGGAACCGGGCGGCGCTGCTGGGCCTGTTCCTGTTCGGTCTCGTGGTGCTAATGGCGCTGACCGCCGGGCTGGTCGAGCCGGTCGATCCGCTGCGCCGCGCGGGCGATCCGTTGACCCGGCCCTTCACCGACTGGGCGGTGCCGCTGGGGACCGACCAACTGGGCCGTGACATCCTGGCAGGGTTGTTCCATGGCGCGCGGATCTCGCTGCTGGTTGGGGTGCTCGCCACGCTGCTGTCGATCGGGATCGGGGTGCTGGTGGGGGCGCTGTCGGGCTTTTTCGGCGGCTGGGTCGACGACGTCCTGATGCGCGTGACCGAGGCGTTCCAGACCATTCCGAACTTCGTGCTGCTTCTGTCGCTGGTGGCAATCCTAGGATCATCCATCGAGTACATCACGCTGGCCATCGCCATCGTGTCCTGGACCGCGCCCGCACGCATGGTGCGGGCCGAGTTCATGTCGCTGAGGCACCGGGAATTCGTGGACGCGGCGCGCAATCTCGGCGTATCGAACGCATCGCTGATCTTCCGCGAGATCCTGCCCAACGCCCTGCCGCCGGTGATCGTCTACGCCTCGGTCATCATGGCGCTGTCGATCCTGCTGGAAAGCGCGCTGGCATTTCTCGGACTGGGCGATCCGAACTTTGCCAGTTGGGGCAACATGATCGGGCAAGGCCGCTCGGTGCTGCGCACGGACTGGTACTGCGCGGCCATCCCGGGGATCGCGATCCTGCTGACGGTCCTGTCCTTTTCGCTGCTGGGCGAGGGGCTGAACGACGCCCTGAACCCGAGGCAGAAGAAGACATGACCGGCCCCGTCCTCGATATCCGCGGCCTCAGGATCGCCTTGCCGAAAGGGGCGGATCGGCCCTTTGCCCTTGCCGGCCTGGACCTGAGCGTGAACGCCGGGGAGATCGTGTGTCTTGTCGGCGAAAGCGGCTCGGGCAAGTCGCTGACCGCGGGCGCCATCATGCGGCTGTTGCCGGAACCCCACGTCCATGTTGCGGGGGGGGCGATCCTGTTCGAGGGGCGGGATCTTCTGGCACTGCCGGAACGCGAGATGAAGGCGATCCGCGGCGACCGCATCGCACAGATCTTTCAAGAGCCGATGACCGCGCTGAACCCGCAAAAGACGGTCGGCTGGCAGATCGACGAGGTGTTGCGCCTGCACACGCGCATGGACCGCAAGGCACGCCGCGCCCGGGTGCTGGAAATGCTTGACCTCGTGCATATTCCCGATCCGACCTCGGTCCATGGGGCCTATCCGCACCAGATCTCGGGCGGGCAGCGGCAGCGGGTGATGATCGCGATGTCGCTGTGCCTGTCGCCGCGGCTGGTGATCGCGGACGAACCGACCACGGCGCTGGACGTGACCACGCAGTTGCAAATCCTCAAGCTGATCCGCGAATTGCAGCAAAAGGAGGACGCGGGCATCCTGTTCATCACCCACGATTTCGGGGTGGTGGCCGAGATCGCCGACCGGGTGGTCGTTCTCAGCCAGGGCGAGATGGTCGAACACGGGCCCGCGGCCGAGGTCCTGAACGCGCCGCAGCATCCCTATACACGCGCGCTGATCACGGCGATCCCCGCGCTGATCCCGCCCAAGCCGCGGAATTTCCAGGGCGCGCCTGTCGTGCTGAGGGCGCAGGGCCTGACCAAGACCTTCGCGCCGCGCGGCGGGCTCCTAGGCGGCAAGCGGCGCACGGTCAAGGCGGTGGACAATCTGTCGTTCGACCTGCACCGCGGCGAGACACTGGGCGTCGTCGGCGAAAGCGGCTCGGGCAAGACCACCGTGTCGCGCATCGTCACGCGCCTCCTCGAGGCCGATACCGGCGCGGTCGAGGTGAACGGCAAGGACCTGCTGGCCTGTTCACCGCGCGAGTTGCGCGAGATGCGGCGCCACATCCAGATGGTGTTCCAGGATCCGATGGCATCCCTGAACCCGCGCAAGCGGGTTCAGGACATCATCGCCCAGGGGCCCATCGTGCACGGGACCGACCCGGCCACGGCAAGGGCAAGGGCGCGCGATCTGCTGGAACTGGTGGAACTTTCGCCTGCCGCGGCCACGCGCTTTCCCCACGAATTCTCGGGCGGCCAGCGCCAGCGAATCGGCATCGCCCGGGCGCTGGCCATGGAGCCCAAGGTGATCGTCGCCGACGAACCCGTCTCGGCGCTGGACGTTTCGGTACAGGCGCAGGTGCTGAAGCTCTTGGCCGACCTGCGCGACCGGCTGCACCTGTCGCTGCTTTTCGTCACCCATGACCTGCGCGTGGCGGCCCAGCTTTGTGACCGGGTGATCGTCATGCAGAAGGGCGAGATCGTGGAAAGCGGCGTCACCGCCGATCTCTTCGCCGATCCGCGCCACCCCTATACCCAACAGCTTCTGGCGTCGATCCCGGGGCGCGGATGGACCCCGCCGGACCTGAAGACAGACGCCGCCTGAAGGAAAACCGATGTCGCTGCAATTCGAGGATATCCGCCGCGCCCTGATCGGGGAAGGCACGTCCATTCCGGGCCCGTTCGGGCCGCGCGCCCTGATCTATGCGGATTACGTGGCCTCGGGTCGCGCGCTGGGCTTCATCGAGGATGCGATCCGGCACCATGTCCTGCCCTATTACGGCAACACCCATACCGAGACCTCCTTTACCGGGCGCCGCACGACCGAACTGCGCGAGCTTGCCCGCCACGCCGTGCGCGAGGGGATGGGGGTCGACGATGGCCACGCGGTGATCTTCTGCGGCGCCGGGACGACGGCCGCCGCCGACAAGCTGGTGCGGGCCTTGCAGATGGGCACGCCGGCCGGGCGGCTCGGGCCCGGGGCGGTGGTGTTCGTCGGCCCCTACGAACACCACTCCAACGACCTGCCCTGGCGGGAAAGCGGGGCAACGCTGGTGCGCATCCCGCTGGACGAGGCCGGGGGGCTTTGCCTTGCCACGCTCGCCCGCGAGATCGCGGCGCACCGGGGAAGACCGCTGTTGCTGGGGGCGTTCTCGGCGGCCTCGAACGTCACCGGCATCCGCACCGACATCCGCGCCGTGGCGCGGCTGATGCACGCGGCGGGCGGCTGGTGCGTGATCGATTTCGCCGCCGCCGCGCCCTATGTCGCGATCCGTCTGGCCGAAAGCGCACCCGGCGCGGGCGACAGGGTCGATGCCGCGCTGCTGTCGCCGCACAAGTTTCCCGGCGGGCCTGGCGCCTCGGGCGTGCTGATCGCAGACCGGACCCTGCTGGCGACCGAGCGGCCGACGGTCGTGGGGGGCGGGACCGTCTCCTTCGTCACGGCCGAGGACCAGTGCTATCTCGACGGGATCGAGGCCCGCGAAGAGGCGGGCACCCCCGCCATCATAGAGAATATCCGCGCGGGGATGGTGCTGGCGCTGAAATCCGAGCTGGGCGCCGAGGCGATCGAGGCGCGCGAGGCGCAACTGGCCGCCCGGCTGGACGCGGCGCTGGCCACCGAACCGGGGGTCGAACTGCTGGGGCCCCGGAATAGGCCGCGGCTGGGCATCTTCTCGTTCAACATCCGGGCGGGCGCGCGGCATCTGCACCACGGCTTCGTCGTGGCGGCCCTGAACGACCTGTTCGGCATCCAGGCCCGCGGCGGCTGTTCCTGCGCGGGGCCCTACGGGCACAGTCTGCTGGGGATCACGGCCGCGCAGAGCGCCCGGTTCGCCGGCGCCGTGGCGCGCGGAAAGACCGCGCTGCGCCCGGGCTGGGTGCGGCTGGGCGTGAACTATTTCTTCTCGGACGAGGACGTGAACCGGCTGGCCCGCGCGATCACCTTCATCGCGCGCAATGGTCTTGCGCTGTTGCCGCTTTACCGGCTTGACGTGGAAAGGGGAATCTGGCGGGCCGGGGGAACGGTGCCGACCGATGCGCCCAGCCGGCTGTCCGACCTCTGGCACAACCCGCCAGCCGAAGAGACCGCCCCCGATTTCGAGACCTGCCTCGCCGAAGCCGCCCGCCTGGCCCAGGCTGGCCGCGCCCGCGCCGCCCCGGCGACGCCGTTCGATCCCGCGGACGAGGCGCTGCGCTGGTTCTGGTTGCCGCACGAGGCAAAGACCGCACTCGCCCAAGAGGAGACCATTGCATGACCGCGCCCGTCCGCTTTCCCCCGTCGATCTGGGCCGAGACCGCGCCCGGGCGCGTGCCCGCCGCGGCGCTGACCGGTATCATCGAAACCGACACGGCGGTGATCGGTGGCGGCTTTACCGGGCTTTCCGCCGCGCTGCACCTGGCGCGGGAGGGCAAGGATGTCGTCGTGCTGGAGGGGCAGGCCGTGGGTTGGGGCGCCTCGGGGCGCAACAACGGACAGGTGATCCCGACGCTGACCGCCGCCGAGCCCGACGCCTGGGTCGCCCGCCATGGCGAGACCGGGCGCCGCTTTGCCGAACTGATCGGCGGCAGCGCAAGCCTCCTGTTCGACATCGTCCGGCGCGAGGGGCTGGCGGCCGAGGCAGAACAGACGGGCTGGTTCCAGCCCGCCCACTCGCCGGGCCGCATCCGGCTGTCACAAGCGCGTGTCGAGGCATGGACCCGGTTCGGCCTTGAAGTCGAGTTCAAGGACGCGGCCCAGACCGCCGACCTGTTGGGCACCGATTTCTGGCACGGCGGGATGCTCGCGCCCTCTGGCGGGCATATCAATCCGCTGGCGCTGGCCCGCGAGCTGGCGGGCGCCGCCGAGCGCCATGGCGGGCGCATCTTCGAGCAAAGCCCCGCGACATGGGTCGAGCGCGAGGGCGCGGAATGGGTGGTGACGACACCGGGCGGCACCGTCCGCGCCCGCGCCCTGATCCTGGCCACGAACGCCTATACCGGGCAGTTGTCGAAGACCCTGGCGCCAAGGCTCGCGAAAAGCTTCATCCCCGTCCATTCCTGGCAGATGGCGACCGAACCGGTGGGCGCGAACCTGCGCCGCAAGATCCTGCCCGGGCGGCAGGCGGTCTCGGACACCCGCGGCGATCTGCGCTTCTTCCGCTACGACGCGCGCAACCGGCTGATCACGGGGGCCGCGATCATCGCGGGCGTGAACGACGCCGAACGCGCCCGCGCCAAGGCCGCGCGCAACCTGGCCGAGGCCTTTCCCGATCTTGGCGTGCCGAAGATGACCCATGTCTGGTCGGGCTATCTGTCGATGAACTGGGACCGCTTCCCGCGCGTCCACCGGCTGGGCCCCGATGGCTGGGCCTGGGTCGGCTGCAACGGCCGCGGCGTGGCACTGGGCACGGCGCTCGGCCGCGAGATGGCACGCGCCGTGGCGGGCGAGGATCCCCGCGGTCTGGCCCTGCCGGTGACAGAGCCGCAGGTCTTCCCCTATCACACCGTCCTGACCCGCACCGCGCCGGCCTATCTGGCCTGGCTGCGCCGCAAGGACATGACCGAACCCGATCTCTGAAAAGGATCCGCGATGAAAGACCTGCCCATCCTGGAACGCCGTCGCATCGAGGCGATGATCCTCAAGCACGTGTTCGATGTGATCTGCGAACGCACGAACCGTGCCGAGGCCGAGGCCGTGATCGGCGAGACCTGTTCGCGCTCGGCCATCGAGCAGGGCCGCGCACTGGCCGCCGACCTGGATCATCCCCCCACGCTGGAGGATTTCGCCGCGATCCTGCCGAACTGGACCCGCGAGGACGCGCTGGAGATTGAACCGCTTGAAATGTCGGCGGACAGGATGGCGTTCAACGTCACCCGCTGTCGCTATGCCGAGATGTATCGCGAGATGGGGCTGGGCGGGATCGGGCACCTTCTGTCCTGCAACCGCGATGGCGATTTCTGCATCGGCTACAACCCCGACATCGAGATGACCCGCACCCAGACGATCATGCAGGGCGCCAGCCATTGCGATTTCCGCTACCGGATGAAGGGGGACTAGGCGATGGCAGTCGAGAACTGGGTGGCGAAAGAGATCGATGCCCTGGTGGCGTTCCGCCATGACCTGCACCGCCATCCCGAACTGCTGTACGACGTGCACCGCACGGCGGCGAAAGTGGCCGAGGCGCTTCGTGCGGCCGGCGTGGACGAGGTGCACGAGGGTATCGGCCGCACGGGCGTCGTGGGTGTGATCCGGGGGCAGACGAACCTGTCGCGGCGCACCATCGGGTTGCGCGCGGATATGGATGCGCTGCCGATCGCCGAGGAAACCGGGGCCGCGTGGACCTCGACCGTTCCCGGAAAGATGCATGCCTGCGGGCATGACGGGCATACCACCATGCTTCTGGGCGCGGCGCGGCATCTGGCCGAAAGCAGGGCCTTCGACGGGACGGTCGTGGTGATCTTCCAGCCCGCCGAAGAGGGCGGCGCGGGCGCGCGGGCGATGATCGAGGATGGGCTCTTCACCCGCTGGCCGTGCGACGAGGTCTACGGGATGCACAACCGGCCGGGGCTCGAGGTCGGCCGCTTCGCCATCGCGCCCGGCGCGATCATGGGCTCGGTCGACGAGGTCCGGATCACGATCTCGGGGCGCGGCGGCCATGCCGGGCGGCCGCATGCGACGCTGGACCCGCTGCCGGTGGCGGCGGCCGTGATACAGTCGGTGCAGACGCTCTGTTCCCGCACCATAGACCCGATCGACAGCGCGACCGTGTCGCTGTGCACGATCCACGCGGGCGATGCGTTCAACGTGATCCCGCGCGACGTGACGATCACCGGCACCGTCCGCACCCTGCGCGAAGAGGTGCGCGACCACATCGAGGCGCGGCTGACGCAGATGGTCGAGGGCATCGCGGCGGGATGCGGCGCGGTGGGCCGGGTCGACTACATCCGCCACTACCCGGTGACGGTGAACCACGCCGCCGAGACGGAAAAGGCCGCGGCGGCGGCGCGCGCGGTAGCGGGCGAGGGCAATGTCACCACCGACATGCCGCCGACGCTGGGCGGCGAGGATTTCTCGTTCATGCTGAACGAGGTGCCCGGCGCGCTGATCAATATCGGCAACGGACCCAGCGCGGGCCTGCATCACCCGGAATACGATTTCGATGACGAGGCCATCGGCTGGGGCTGTTCCTACTGGATATCGCTGGTGCGCCAGCGCCTGCCGCTATCGGCCGCATAAGGCACAGGCACATCACCCCGTTCGCCAGTCGGCGCGGCCGACCCGTCACGTTCGCCTTGCGGATGCAGCCTGCGGACCGGGGCATTGCAAGGCCCTGCAGGCGGGGTCGCACAGGATCTGGACATCCTGAACGAACCTCCGCCGTGGCGGACGCCTGGACGTTCACTTCGGCGCAAAGGGCCCCGCCGGGCCGCCGACCGCGCCGAACGGTTTCGCGTTGCCCAGCCAGGGCTGCATGCCCGTGGAATTGCCGACAGTTTTAGTATGCGATCTTCCAGCGCCCGCCCGGGCGGGAAGGAAGAGGTGCGGCAAATGCGCGAGGGGTACGGTTTCGGCACCGATGACACGCCGTCGCCCTGCCATCGCGGCCAACGGCCTGCGCAGGGCGAGCGATGAGCGATCGCAGCGCGGCACCAATTGCGGTCGATGAACTTTGCCATCGCTAAGACGGGCGGCCGGTTCACGAGGGGCTGTCCCTTATGGTTGGACAGGGGCGCATCCTGGGGCTTCTGGGCAAGAACGGGGTGGGCAAGACCACGCTCATCAAGATATTGATGGGCTTTCTTTCGCCAACCGCCGGAACATGCCGGGTGCTGGGCGAACCCTCTCATGCGCTCTCGTCCGCGGCCAAGAGGCGGATCGGGCTGGTGTTCGAGGGGCACCTTGCCTACGATTTCCTGTCAATCGCCTAGACCGAACGCTTCTTCGCCGCCTGGTATCCGCGCTGGCGGCGCGACGTGTTCCACGACCGCGTCGGGCGTCTGGGGCTGCCGTCCGGCCACCGCATCCGCCACATTTCCGAAGGACAGCGCAGCCAGGTGGGGCTGGATGCGGGCTATCGGCGGCTGTTTCTTGACTATCTCGTCCATTACGCGCGCGAGGAGGGCAAGACGGTGCTGGTGACCAGCCATGTCGTGCAGGACATGGAGCGGCTGGTCGATGACGTGATCCTGCTGCGCCGGGGCACACCCGCACACCAGACCGCGCTGCCTGACTTCATGGCAGACTCTTGCGCCTATCACCTGCCCGCCACGTCCGCCCCCGGCCCGCTGCCTGTGCCCGCCGCGCCGATCCATGCGCTGGAGCGCGAGGCGGATGGCGCGTTGTCGATCTTTGTCTTCGCCGCGCCCGAACCGGTGTCGGCGGCGCTGCCGGCGCGGGGAATCGACCCGGCGGGGCTGACCGAACGGCCGATGACACTGGAAGACGCCTTCGTCGGCAACGGCTGTCGATGCACCTGCCGATCGGCCTTGCGCCGCTGGTTCTGGCGCATCTGGGGATCGGCCTCGGCCTGGTGGTGGCGTTCCTCGGCTTTCAGATGGGGCTTTTTGGCGCTGAGCGTAGGCGCCTTCTTCCCCGTCGAGTTCGTGACCAGCGCGCTGTCTACGGCCGCGCCCTGGGTGCTGGGGGGCATCGTGGGCTATCTCGGCGCGGCGCTGGTGCTGCTGGAATCCGATTTCCGCTATCGCGCGGTAAACCTTGCGGTCGCGGGCGGGTCGGCGGGACTGTGCCACCGGACCGCCGACGCAATGGTGTTCCTGAACGTCGACACGCTGACGCCAGACCCCGACCTGACGGCCCGTTTCACCGCGGCGCTGAGGGCGCAGGGCTTCGTCTTTCCGGCGCGCCTGGTGGCAGGCAAGCAGACGATCCTGAAACCCTGGGACGCGGGGGCCTTATCGCCGATTCCACCGGCGCGGTGTTCCATGTGCTGCGGGTCGGCGGCGCGCAGCACGTGGCGCGCACGCCGATCCCGCCGGATCTCGACATCCGCCACATCAAGGTGGCCGAAACCGCACGGCACGCGGAACTGGGACTGGTGCTGACGCGCGATGGCCGGCTGTTCCTGCTGACGATGCCGGGCTACCGGCTGTTCGTCGATCCGGTCGGTGCCACCGCCACCTTCGCGGACGGCGGAGCGATCCACGGCGTTGCGATGACCCGCGATTTCGTTCCCGTTGCCCGCCATTCCCGCGCGGTGCGCGGTGCCGAGGACAGCACGGCCGCCCGGATCAGCCGCGCGCTCTTTCCCCTGCGACTGTCCCTTGCCGGGGGCCAGGGCGGCTATCTCGGCTGGCAGATCGCCTGGGGCGGGTGGGCCGCGCTGGCCTGATCCCTGCTGTCGGCCCTTGCCACGCTGGGCCGCCGTGGGGGTGGCGCGTGGCATGATGCCCTGCCGGTCCTTGGACTGATCGCACTGACAGGACCCGCGGGACTGGCGGCGGCACTGGCCGTCCCCGGCCGGTCATCGCGCGCGCCGGGTCACTGACCGCCGCATCGCCCGGCCGCTTTCCCCAGCGAAACATGTCGCCCCCCTGGCCCGCAGGGGCCGTCGGGACCCGGCATGTCGCATCGCGTCCATGGCAGGGCCTGACACGGGTCGCAACCGCCGCCAGCCGGAGGGCAACGATCCGGGTGCAGCTTGCGCCCGAACGGCCCGATGGCCGGGGCCGGTTCAGTGGTTCAGCATCCGGTCGGCGATCACCGCGGCCGAGGTGCGGTTGTCTACCCCCATCTTGTGGAACACCTGTTCAAGGTGCTTGTTCACCGTCCGCGCACTGAGTTCGAGGATCTCGGCGATATCGCGATTGGTCTTGCCGCGGGTCAGCCAGAACAGCACTTCGGCCTCGCGGTCGGTCAGCCCGAAGGACCCGGCAAGCCGCGCCTCGCAGCCGCCCTCCTGCTGGCGGCGGATGCGCACCATCGTCTCGCCCGGCCCCTGGCCCAGGTATTTCAGGATGTAGCCCTCGGCCTCGTAGGGCCGCGCGGCCGAGATCGGTTGTTCGACAAGTCCCGCAAGCCAGGCCGCAAGCCCCGCCGCGGCACGCCCCCGCGGCACAAGCGCCCGCCCGGCCTCGGTCTCGAGCAACCCCAGCGCACCCGGCGATCCCCAGGCAAGCCGCCCGTCCCGCGCGAAGGCCAGCACGCTTTGCCCGGCATGTTCCAGCGCCGAGCGCGCCGAGGCGATGGCGCGGGCATTCAGGACATGGGTGATGATCCGCGCGATCAGTTCATCCACCACCACGGGCTTGGTGATGTAATCGACACCGCCCGCCCCGAGCCCCTTCAGGATGTGCTCGGATTCGGTCAGTCCGGTCATGAAGATCACCGGTGCCGGTTCCGGGCTTGGCCCGCCTTTCAGGATGCGGCAGGTCTCGAACCCGTCCATTCCCGGCATCAGCGCGTCCAGCAAGATCACGTCGGGCCGCACCCGGCGGGCAAGTTCGATCCCCTCGATGCCGGATCGGGCGACAAGCACGGTCATGCCGTTCTCTTCCAGCGCCGACGAGATAAGCCCCAGCGTCTCGGGCGCGTCGTCGATCACCAGCGCGATCGACCGCGCGGGCAGCACGGGCGAGGGGGTCTCAGGCAGCATCGCGTGTCATCTCCTCAAGGAGGCGCTGGAGCCCGGCCATATCGAACTCGGCCAGCCGACCGCGCAGCCGCGCCAGTGCGTCCTCGTCCAGCGCGGCCGCAGCCTCCAGCGTGTCAAGCTCGCGCTGGAGACCGGCGGCATGGCCGATAGCCGCGAGGCTCTTGAGCCGGATCAGCGCCTCCGGGGCGGCCGGCGCCCGCCGCCCGGCGGCCGGGGCGGTCTCTGCGGCGAAGGGATCCTCGAACACGAGTTCGATCTTCATCAGGTCCGCGAACCGCACCAGCACATCCCGCAGCGAGTACGGCTTGACCACGAAGGCATCGTAAAGTCCCTTGCGGTCGGCCGGTGCCCGCGCTTCCAGCGCGTGGCCGGTGACCATCACGATTGGCGTCGCCCGGTGCTCGGCCCGGGTGCGCAGCCATTGCGCCAGTTGCCAGCCCCCCATTCCCGGCATGTCGATATCGAGCACGAAAAGATCGGGCACGCAGTCGTCAAGGACATCGAGCGCGGTCTCGGCATCGGGCACGGCCTGCACCAGGAACCCCATCGGCCTTAGCACGTTGTCCAGCAGCCGCAGGTGATCGAGATCGTCGTCCACCGCCATGATCGTCTTGCGGGGCCCCAGATATCCCTGCGCCTTGAGCCGTTCGGGGTCGGATGACGCGGCGCGGGGCTGGTCGGCCTCGGGTATGACCGAGGGCAGCATCAGCCGCACCCGGAAGGTCGATCCCTCGCCGGGGACGCTTTCGACGGTGATCTCGCCGCCCAGCATGTCCACCAGCAGCCGGGTGATCGTCAGCCCCAGCCCCGAGCCCGATCCACCTCTGGGCACAAGCCGTTCGAAGGGTTTCCATATGCGCTCGATCTGGTCCGGCGGGATGCCGATCCCGGTGTCGCTGACCTCGATCAGCGCCACCTCGTTGCGGTAGTGGACATGCAGCGAAACCGAGCCGCGCTCGGTATAGCTGATCGCGTTCGACAACAGGTTGATGATGATCTGGCGCAACCTTTTCTCGTCGAAATCGACCCATTCCGGCAAGTTGCCGCTGGTGCGGATGCCGAAATCGAGCCCCTTTTCGCGCGCGGGGCCCTCGAAGATCTCGGTGACATGGCGCAGCAGGATCGGCAGGTTGACCCGGTCGCGATAGATCTCCAGCCGCCCGGCCTCGATCTTCGAGATGTCAAGCAGGTGCTCGATCAGCCCTGCCAGATGCTCGGACCCCCGCCGGATCGCGCGGACCGCATCGCGCCGTCCCGCGGGGATGCCGGGGTCGATCTCGAGCAGTTGCGCGAAACCGTAGATCGAATTCAGCGGCGTGCGCAACTCGTGGCTGATTTCGGTCATGTAATGCGTCTTGGCGAGGTTCGCGGCCTCGGCCTTTTCCTTGGCTTGCTGCAGTTCGGCGTCGGTCCGCTCGTGCGCGCGGATCTCCCGGACCAGCCTCTGGGTCTGAAGATCGGCCTCGTCGCGCGCCTTCTGCCGGCTTTCCAGGGCCAGGATCTGGGTCCAGGCGATGACCCCGATCACCACCAGCGCGGTGCAAAAGATGACCGTCAGGATCGCGTCCAGATCAGCGCTTACGGAATGGGCCCGGATCAGCAGCAGCAACCCGCCGCAGAACGCGACAGGAACCGCCGTGCCGATCAGGAACAGCGAGAGGCGCGTCATCAGGGCACGCGCCACGGGGTCCGGCAATGCCGCATACAGGGCACCGACGACCATCGAGTCGAGCCGCGCATGCGGCTTGCAACTGTCGCGGCAGGAACTGTCGAGCGTGCAGCAGAGCGAACAGATGGGCCCTGCATAGAACGGGCAATGCGTCATGTCCTCGGGGTCGAAGCGGTATTCGCAGATGCTGCAGGCCTCGGTGGCACAGGCACCGGCGGCATGGGCGGCGGCGCCCTCTGGCGCGGGGCGCGCAATGTAGAAACGCCCCCCGGTGGCCCAGGCGATCAGCGGCGCCAGCGCAAAGGCCGTGGCAAGCGCCATGAAGGCCGACAGTGCCTGCGCCATCTCGCCCAGAAGGTTCATGTACGCCAGAAGGGAAAGGATCACCGCGACGATCATCGCCCCGATCCCGACCGGGTTCACGTCGAAGAGATGCGCCCGGCGAAACTCGATTCCCTTCGGGCTGAGGCCGAGCGGCTTGTTGATCACCAGATCGGCGGTCAGCGCGCCGATCCAGGCCAGCGCAACGTGAGAATAGAGGCCGAGAATCCGTTCCAGCGCCCCGAAGACGCCAAGCTCCATCAGCATCAGTGCGATGGCCACGTTGAACACCAGCCAGACAACGCGGCCCGGGTGGCTGTGGGTCAGCCGCGAGAAGAAATTCGACCAGGCCAGCGAGCCCGCATAGGCATTGGTCATGTTGATCTTGAGCTGGCTCAGGATCACGAAGCCACCCGTCAGCGCAAGCGCAAGGCCCGGCGAGGCGACGACATGTTCGAACGCGGCATGATACATCCGCGTCGGATCGTTCGCGTCCTTCGGGGACATGCCTGCGCCAAGGGCAAACGTGACCAGGAACGAGCCCGCCAGCATCTTGGCCACCCCCAGAACCGACCAGCCCGGCCCCGCGGCCAACAGCGTCGCCCACCAGCGCCTGCGATCGGCGGCAGTCTTCGGTTCCGGCAGGAAGCGCAGGAAATCGACCTGTTCGCCGATCTGCGCGATCAGGGACAGTACCACGCCCGAGGCCGCGCCGATCATCAGGATGGTGGCGCCCTCCTTGCCATGCAGGCCCGCGTGGCCGGTCCAGACCGAAAGATCCGTGCCCGCCCAGGCCAGCAGGACGAAGGGCATCAGGTGCAGCACCACCCAGGCCGGCTGCGTCCACATCTGGAACGCCGAGATCTTGGAGAACCCGTTTGCCACCAGCGGGATCACGACAAAGGCCGACAGCACGTAGCCGACCGTGACCGGGATTCCGAAACACAGCTCCAGCACGAAGGCAAGGATCGCCGCCTCAAGCGCGAAGAAGATGAAGGTGAAGCTGGCATAGATCAGCGAGGTCACGGTCGAGCCGATATAGCCGAACCCCGCCCCCCGGGTCAGCAGGTCGATATCGACCCCGTAGCGCGCAGCGTAATAGCTGATCGGCAGGCCCGTCAGGAACAGCAGGGCGCCCACCAGCATGATCGCGATGATGGCGGCGTCGAAACCGTAGGTCAGGGTGATCGCGCCGCCGATCGCCTCGAGCGCGAGAAACGAGATCGAGCCCAGCGCGGTATTGGCCACGCGGGCATGACTCCAGCGCCGGGCGCGCCGCGCGGTGAAGCGCAGCGCGAAATCCTCCATCGTCTCGTTGGCGACCCATCGGTTGTAGCTTCGGCGGCCGCCGGTCGCGCTGAACGGAACCTGCATGCACCCAACACCCATTCGTGGACCGCCCGTGCATGCCGCGCTGCGCGCCATGCCCGGCATTGGCCCAAGCCATTGTATAGCCGGTGATTTCGCAACCGGTTGCACTCGTCGCCGGTCGCCACCCACCTCAGGATGATAGGAGGAAAAACGCGCAATCGCATACGTCATTTGACGTATAAGGCTGCGCCACCTTTTCTGCGAGCCTTCCTGTCATGGACGAGGGACGACCCCTCGCCGTTCTCCCGAAAGCGGACCTGACCAGACAAGGAGGCGAGATGACCGATTTCACCAAACCCAGGCAACCGGCCGGCCCGAGCCGTCGGGCCGTGCTGGCTGGCGGCGCCGCGCTGACCGCGTCGCTGTTCACGCCCAAGGGGCTGCGCGCCCAGGATTTCCCGACCGCCGCGGTGAACACTACCGGGCTTGCCGTCACCGACGATACCGTGACAGTCGGAATCCTTCATTCGGTGACCGGCACCATGGCGATCTCGGAAACCGGGTCGGTTCAGGCCGAGAAGCTGGCGATCGAGCAGATCAACGCCCAGGGCGGCGTGCTTGGCCGCAAGATCCAGTTCATCCAGGAAGACGGCGCCTCGGACTGGCCGACCTTCGCCGAAAAGGCGCGCAAGCTGCTGGTCAACGACAAGGTGGCCTCGGTCATGGGATGCTGGACCTCGGCCAGCCGCAAGGCCGTGCTGCCGGTCTTCGAGCAGTACAACGGGATGCTCTACTACCCGACGCAGTACGAGGGCCTCGAACAGTCGCCCAACGTGATCTACACGGGGCAGGAGGCGACGCAGCAGATCATCGCGGGGCTTGACTGGGTGTCGCGCGACAAGGGCGCCGAGACGTTCTACCTGATCGGCTCGGACTACATCTGGCCGCGCACCTCGCACAAGATCGCGCGCAAGCACATCGAGAATTTCCTCGGCAAGAAGGTCGTGGGCGAAGAGTACTATCCGCTCGGCCACACGCAGTTCAATTCGGTCATCAACAAGATCAAGCTCAAGAAGCCCGACGTCATCTACGCGATCATCGTGGGCGGCTCGAACGTGGCGTTCTTCAAGCAGCTCAAGGCAGCCGGGATCGAGATGACCGAGGAAAAGCCGATCGTCCTGTCGATCTCGACCTCCGAGGACGAGATCCTCGGGGTCGGGGGCGAGAACGCCAACGGCATGTTCTTCAGCGCCAAGTACTTCCAGACGCTCGACAACCCGATAAACCAGAAATTCGTAAGCGACTTCAAGGCGATGTGGGGCCCGGAATCTGTGGTCGGCGAGGTGACGCACAACGCCTATATCGGCCCCTGGCTGTGGAAACTTGCGGTCGAAAAGGCCGGATCCTTCGACATCGACAAGGTGCGCGCCGCATCGCCCGGCCTGGAACTCGACACCCCGGCCGGCATGGTGCGCATTCACGAGAACCATCACCTCTGGTCGACGACCCGTGTCGGCCGCGCGCGCGATGACGGGCAGTTCGACGTGGTGTTCGAGACCGCCGACCTGGTCGAGCCCGATCCGTTCCCGGACGGCTACCAGTAAGCGGCACCCGCGCGGCCCGGCCGTCTTTGCGGCGACCGGGCCGGATCGGTCCATCCCACGTCCATCAGTCCCCGTTGAAGGAGGACCCTCCCCATGTTTGCCGACTATTCCATGGGCGAACTGACCGCGATCTTCGCGATGCAGGGTTTCGCTGGCCTCATCCTTTTTTCCATTTTCGTGCTGATGGCGCTTGGTCTGGCCATCATCTTCGGCCAGATGGGCGTCATCAACATGGCGCATGGCGAGTTCCTGATCCTCGGCGCCTACGTCACCTACATCACGTCCCATGTCTTTCAGGACGTGATGCCCGGCCTGTTCAGCATCTACTTCTTCGTCGCGATGATCCTGGCGTTCATCGCGTCGGGCGCGTTGGGCATGTTCGTGGAATGGGCGCTTATCCGCCATCTCTACAAGCGTCCCCTCGACACGTTGCTGGCGACATGGGGCCTCAGCCTGATCCTTCAGCAAGCCTACCGCTCGATCTTTGGCGCCCGCGAAGTGGGCGTGACCATCCCGGACTGGATGATGGGCTCGGTCTATCTGACCGACATGATCGAGGTGCCGATCAACGGCCTGTTCGTGATGGGCCTGACGGTGATCATCTTCGCTGCCGTCGGCGCCCTGATGTTCCGGTCCACCTGGGGCCGCAGCATGCGGGCGGTGGTGCAGAACCGCACGATGGCCGAAGGCGTGGGCATCGACTCCGAGAAAATCGACCGTCTGACATTCGGTCTTGGCTGCGGGATCGCCGGCGTCGCCGGATCGGCCTTCACGATGATCGGCTCGACCGGGCCGACGGCGGGCCAGCAATACATCGTCGATACCTTCCTTGTTGTGGTGTTCGGCGGCGCGGGCAGCCTGCTGGGTCTGGTCGCCTCGGCCTTCTCGATCAGCCAGGCCCAGTCGATCCTCGAATTCTTCCTCTCGGGGTCCATGGCCAAGGTTCTGACGCTGTTGGCCGTGGTGGGCATCCTGATGCTGCGCCCGCAGGGGCTCTTCACCCTGAAACTTCGCAAGTAGGGAGGTCCGACCGATGCTGATCGACCGCAAGAGCCGCTTCCTGACCCGCGAAGAGATGATCGGCTTTGCCATCCTCGCCGTGGTGATCTTCCTGGTGCTGCCGCTGGCGCTGGACACCTTCCGTCTGAACCTCTTCGGCAAGTACCTGACCTATGCCTTCGTCGCCGTGGGCCTGGTGCTGTGCTGGGGGGCGGGGGGCATCCTCAGCCTCGGACAGGGCGTCTTCTTCGGGCTCGGGGGCTATGGCATGGCCATGTTCCTCAAGCTCGAGGCCTCGACGCCCGAGGCGACCGCGATCCAGTCGACGCCGGGAATCCCCGATTTCATGGACTGGAACCAGCTGACCGCGCTGCCCTGGTGGTGGGAGCCGTTCCACTCGCTTGCCTTCACGATGATCGCCGTGGTGATCGTTCCCGTGGCCGTCGCCTTCATCATCGGGGTGGCGATGTTCCGCAGGCGCGTGGGGGGCGTCTATTTCGCGATCATCACCCAGGCCCTTGCCGCGATCCTGACGATCCTGATCATCGGCCAGCAGGGGTTCACCGGCGGGCTGAACGGCATCACAGACCTCCGGACCCTCAAGGGCTGGGACATCCGGTCCGACGAGGCCAAGGAAATCCTTTACTTCGTCAACGGCGCGCTGCTGTTCGCCTGCCTGTTCGTGGCGCAATACGTCCGCCGCTCGAAACTGGGCCGGCTGCTGATCGCGATGCGCGATCAGGAGGACCGGGTGCGCTTCTCGGGCTATGACGTGGCCAGCTTCAAGGTCTTCGTCTTCTGCCTGGGCGCAGCCTTTGCCGGGATCGGGGGGGCGATGTTCACCCTTCAGGTGGGTTTCATGTCGCCCACGCTGGTCGGCATCGTTCCGTCGATCGAGATGGTGATCTTCGCCGCGGTCGGTGGACGGCTGTCGATCATCGGCGCGGTCTACGGCACGCTTCTGGTCAACTGGGCCAAGACCACCTTTTCCGAGAGCTTTCCGGAACTCTGGCTGTTCGGTCTCGGCGCGCTGTTCATCGCCGTCGTCATGGCCTTCCCGAACGGGCTTGCCGGGCTCTGGTCCGAACAGATCATGCCGCGCCTGAGAAAGCGCACCGGGGGCGGCAACGGCGCACCCGCATCCCCCGCCCCCGTCGCTGGCCTTTCCGAGGTCCGCAAGGCCGCAGCCGAGTGAGGTGAGCCATGACCAACGTCAATCCCAATTTCGTGCTCATGGTCGAGGACCTCACCGTGTCCTTCGACGGGTTCAAGGCGGTCAACGGCCTCAGCTTCGAGGTCGAACCGAACGAGTGCCGGGTGATGATCGGGCCGAACGGCGCGGGCAAGACCACCGTTCTCGACCTGATCTGCGGGCGCACCCGCGCCACCTCGGGCTCGGTCAGGTTCAAGGGCAAGGAGCTGCTGACCATGCGCGAGGACCAGATCGTTCTGGCGGGCGTCGGTCGCAAGTTCCAGACCCCGTCCGTCTACGAGGATCTCAGCGTGTTCGAGAACCTCGAACTCAGCTATCCGCGCGGGCACAGCGTCTTCGGCTCGCTGTTCTTCCGCCGCGATGCAGAGGTGAAGACCCGGATCGCCGAGATCGCCGAGACGATCTTCCTGGCCGATCTGCTGGACGAAAAGGCGGCCTTTCTCAGCCATGGCCAGAAACAGTGGCTGGAAATCGGCATGCTGCTGATCCAGGACCCCGAGCTTCTGATGCTGGACGAGCCCGTGGCCGGCATGTCGGTGGCCGAGCGCAAGAAGACCGCCGAACTTCTGAACCGGATCATCGACCACCGCTCGGTGATCGTGATCGAGCACGACATGGGCTTCGTCGAGGACATCGCCACCCGCGTCACCGTCCTGCACCAGGGCCAGACATTGTCCGAGGGCTCGATGGAGCGGGTGAAGAACGATCCCAAGGTCATCGAAGTCTACCTGGGCCATTGAGGAGGGCGCGAGATGCTGAACGTCACCGACCTGCACGCCGCCTACGGGCAATCGGAAATCCTGCACGGCCTGCACCTGAACGTCGCGCCGGGCGAGATCGTGGCGATCATGGGCCGCAACGGCATGGGCAAGACCACGCTGATGAAGACCCTGATGGGGATCGTGCCCGCAACCGCCGGGACCGTCCGCGTGGGCGAGGCCGCGATCGGCGGGCTGAAACCGCACCAGCGGGTCGCCAACGGGGTGGCCTACGTGCCCCAGGGCCGGATGATCTTTTCGGCCATGACGGTGCAGGAAAACGTCGAGACCGGCCTGACAGTCACCGGCAAGAAGGAGGTGCCTGGCGACATCTACGAGCTTTTCCCGGTGCTGCTGGAGATGAAGGGCCGCCGCGGCGGCAACCTGTCCGGCGGCCAGCAGCAGCAACTGGCCATCGCCCGCGCACTGGCGTCCGACCCCAAGGTGCTGCTGCTGGATGAACCCACCGAGGGCATCCAGCCTTCGATCATCCGGGAGATGGCCCGCACGCTGCGCCGCATCCGCGACCAGCGCGGGCTGTCGATCGTCGTGTCGGAACAGGTGCTGAGCTTCGCGCTCGACGTGGCCGACCGTGTGATGGTGATCGAGAACGGCCGCTTCGTCCATGACAGCCCGCGCGACGGGATCGACGAGGCCAAGGTTTCGAAATTCCTGTCCGTTTGACCCTTAACCCTGGCAGCAAGAGAGGAACACGCCATGGCAGACACCCTGATCTCGGTGAACCTCAGCGACAGCCCGCATACGAACGAATGCGTGCATAACCGCTGGCACCCGGACATCCCGATCGCCGTCTGGGTCGAGCCCGGCGACGATTTCAGGATCGAGACCTATGACTGGACCGGCGGCCAGATCGCCAACAACGACGACGCCGCCGACGTGCGCGACGTTGAGCTGGAACAGGTGCACTACCTGTCCGGCCCCATCGGCGTGAAGGGCGCCAAGCCCGGCGACCTGCTGGTGGTGGAGATCCTGGACATCGGCGCCAAGGAGGAAATGCTCTGGGGATTCAACGGCTTCTTCTCCAGGAAGAACGGCGGCGGCTTTCTGACCGACCACTTCCCCGAGGCGCAGAAGTCGATCTGGGACTTCCACGGCATGTTCACCTCGTCGCGCCACGTGCCGGGGGTGAAGTATGCGGGCCTGATCCATCCGGGCCTGATCGGCTGTCTGCCCGACCGCAAGATGCTGGACATGTGGAACAGCCGCGAAAAGGCGCTGTTCGACACCGATCCGAACCGCGTGCCGCCCTTGGCCGCGCTGCCCAACACCCAGTCGGCCCACATGGGCAAGATGACGGGCGAGGCCCGCGACAAGGCCGCGGCCGAAGGGGCGCGGACCGTGCCGCCGCGTGAACATGGCGGGAACTGCGACATCAAGGACCTCAGCCGCGGCTGCAAGATCTACTTCCCCGTCTATGTCGACGGCGCGGGGCTTTCGATGGGGGATCTGCATTTCAGCCAGGGCGACGGCGAGATCACCTTCTGCGGCGCGATCGAGATGGCCGGCTGGCTGCACCTCAAGGTGGACCTCATCAAGGACGGCTGCGCGAAATACGGGATCAAGAACCCGATCTTCAAGCCGTCCCCCATCGCGCCGAAATACGACGACTACCTGATCTTCGAGGGGATCTCGGTCGACGAGCAGGGCAAGCAGCATTACCTGGACGTCCACATCGCCTATCGCCAGGCCTGCCTCAACGCCATCGAATACCTCAAGAAGTTCGGCTATACCGGCGCGCAGGCCTACGCGATCCTCGGCACCGCGCCGGTGCAGGGGCACATCTCGGGGGTGGTGGACATCCCCAACGCCTGCGCCACGCTCTGGCTGCCGACCGACATCTTCGAGTTCGACGTCATGCCGGGCAGCGCGGGGCCGACGAAATACCTCGACGGGTCCGTCGACGTGCCGCTCGCGCCCGATCTCTGAGACAGACCGGGGCCGCGGCATGTGCCGCGGTCCCCTTCCCACGGGAGAGACCCATGCCCCACTACGACTATTTCTGCGAGGAATGCGGCCCCTTCACCGGGTTCGCCGCCATGGCCGATTACGACAAGCCCGCCCCCTGCCCCGCCTGCGGCGCCGCCGCCCGGCGCGCGCTGTTCACGCCACCCAGGCTGGCCATCGTCGGCGCCTCGGTGCGCAAGGCGCACGAGACCAACGAACGCGCAAGCCACGAACCGAAACGATCAGGCCACGGGCCGGGCTGCGGCTGCTGTTCGGGCGGGGCGAAGAAGAAATCCGGCACTCTGCACCGGCCCGACGGGTCGAAAAGCTTTCCGGGCAAGCGGCCCTGGATGATCTCGCACTAGGCCCCCACCTGCCTGCCCGGGATTAACCCCGAAGAAACCGTATTCGCGAGATACTTGAGCATATCGGTCAAGCCACGCGACCGGCAGGGAAGCGGGACGGGTCACAGATGGCGACGCTCTATCTTTGGCAGAGGGCCGACATCACGTCCTTCGGCCCCGACGTATTTTCGGACACGCAGGATGCCAACGGGGGTGCTGTCGGCAACTCGTCCTTCACCATCGCCCCGGGGGCATCGGCGGTGCCGGTCGAGGTGACCGACAACGAGGCGTTCTTCAACAACAGCGATACCTCGAGCCAGGTGCTGACGGGCGCAACCGTCTTCAACGGCACGTCCTTCGCGGCGAACACGGCGATCAAGCCCGAATATGCCTATGTCGTCCGCCCCGCCGGGTCGACCGATCCTGGCGAACGGATCACCGTCTACGGCGTGAAGATCGGCAACCATATCGAGGGCGTCGCCTCGGACGGGCCGCTGGTTCCCGGCGTGAGTTACGAGGTAATCCTGATCTCCGGCAACTCCCCCGCGGCCGCCTATTCGGGTCTTTACGTCTGCTTCGCCGAGGGCACGCGCATCCTGACCGAGACCGGTGGGCAGACGGTCGAAAACCTGCGCCCCGGCTGCCGTCTGGCAACCGCCGATCACGGGCTTCAGCCCCTGCGCTGGATCGTCGGGCGACGCGTGATCGCGCAGGGCCCGGCCGCCCCGGTGGTGTTCGCCCCGGACGAGCAAGGCGGCAAGCGGCTCATGGTGTCGCAACAGCACCGCATGGTCGAGACCTGCAAGGGGCAGGAGATCCTGGTGGCGGCCAAGGCCCTTGTCGGGCGGCCCGGCGTCACGATCCAGTCCGGCGGGACAGTCGCCTATTACCATCTTCTGATGGATCGCCACGAAATCCTGTTCGCCGAGGGGAGGCGTGCCGAAAGCTTCAATCCCGGCGCCGAGGCGTGGAAAAACCTGGCGCCCGCCACCCGCGCGGATCTCCAGACGCTTTGTCCGCGGCTGGCGTCGGGACCGTTCGACATGGCTCGCCCGGTACTTGGCCCGAACGCCTGGCGCCGACAGATGGGGCTCGGCCCGCTGTGCCCCGGCGTCCAGGACATGCGGACATCGGCGTATGAGTCCGTCGCGGTCTGCGGACCATGAGAACCCGACCTGCGCGCCCGCACACGCGGCGCAGCGCAATGCGCAACCGCTCCATCTCCGGGGCCGCCGAACCCCGCGCCAGCAGCTTGGCGCCGTTCGCGCAAGATACCCGGCAGGGTCAACGCCACAACCCTGCACGCGCAACAGGCCGCCCGCTTTCGGGGTGGCGCCGCGTCAGAGGCCAGAGGCAAGTTCCCTCAGCCCGACTTCAAGCACCCCCCGGACATGGGGCGCAAAGCTGCGCCAGACAGCCAGTGTGAACGCAACCTCACCCTCGCGCACCAGCACCGCCGAGATGCCATCAAAGGCGGTGCGGCAGCCGGTACCGGGCACCAGTCTCCGCAGGTCGCGGGCGATGCCGATGGACAGCAACTCCATCGCGCGCGGCCCCTCGATGCGGAAGGTGATCTCGCGGTCGGTGATCTCGACCAGCGCGTGCGGCAGATCGGCGGGCAGATCGGGCGTGTCGCCCGGGGCGGCGTCGATCTGCCATTCGTCGGGGCCTAGACAGAGCGCGCGGCGCCCCTTGCCCTCGGCAATCCCCCCCACCCTTTCCGGCAGCGCGACGCCAAGGCCTTTCGCAGCGGCCTTGCGGTTCGCGGGGCGCAGGCGCAGCGAGAAGCGGGCAGCGGGGGGCAGTTCCGTGAGGGTGACGCCCGCTTCGGCAAGGGGGGGAAGATGCACGGTCATGCGGGGACCTCCTCGCCTTTCAGTCGCGCGCCCTCGGGGTCGTAGAAGGTGACGCCCGTCACCCGGACGGCGTGCGTCTTGCCGGGCATCGGGACATGGAGCGTCTCGCCCATCCGGCCGTGGCCACCCTCGACAAGGGCCAGCGCGATGGACCGGCCCAGCGCCCCGGAGCGGTAGGACGATGTGACGTGGCCGATCATCCTCATCGGCACCGGCTGGCGCGGGTCGGCGACGATCTGGGCGCCTTCCTCCAGCACGACGTCAGGGTCCTCGGTCAGCAGGCCCACCAGTTGCTTGCGGCCCGGCGCCACGATGTCGGGGCGCACCAGCGACCGCTTGCCCACGAAGTCGGGCTTGGCCTTGCCGATGGCCCAGGAGAGCCCCGCATCCTGCGGCGTCACCGTGCCGTCGGTGTCCTGGCCGACGATGATGAAGCCCTTCTCCGCACGCAGAAGGTGCATCGCCTCGGTGCCGTAGGCGGCGATGCCGTGCGCCTGCCCGGCCTGCCACAGCGTTTCCCAGAGCGCGCGGCCGTGGCGGGCGGGGACGTTGACCTCGAAGCCCAGCTCGCCCGTGAACGACACCCGGAAGAGCCGCGCGGGGAAGCCCGCGACTGTGCATTCCGCGACCGACATGTGCGGGAAGGCGGCCTCGGACAGATCGAGCCCCTGGACGAAGGGGGCCAGCAGCGCGCGCGCCTTCGGCCCCTGCACGGCGACCACGGCCCATTGCTCGGAGGTGGAGGTGAGCCAGACGTCGAGATCGGGCCATTCGGTCTGGAGGTAATCCTCCATCACGCTCAGCACCCGCGCCGCGCCGCCCGTCGTCGTGGTGACGTGGAAGCGGTCGGGCGCCAGCCGCCCGATCACCCCGTCGTCGCGGATGAAGCCGTCCTCGCCCAGCAGCAGGCCATAGCGGCAGCGGCCCACGCCCAGCTTGGCCCAGGGGTTGGTGTACATCCGTTCCAGGAAGGTCACGGCGTCGGGGCCCACGACCTCGATCTTGCCGAGCGTCGAGGCGTCGAACATCCCGACGCCCGTCCGCACCGCCCGGCATTCGCGGGCGACGGCGGCGTCCATGTCCTCGCCCGGACGGGGGAAGTAGCGCGCGCGGCGCCACAGCGCGACGGGTTCGAATACGGCGCCCTGCGCCTCGGCCCAGGGGTCGATGGGGGTCTTGCGCGTGACCTCGAAATGGCCGTCGCGGCGATAACCCGCCAGCGCGCCGAAACTGGTCGGCGTGTAGGGGGGCCGGAAGGTGGTCAGGCCCACCTCGGGCGCGGGGCGGTCGAGCGCGTCGGCGGCGATCATCAGCCCGTTGATGTTGGAGAGCTTGCCCTGGTCGGTCGCCATGCCGGTGGTGGTGTACCGCTTGACATGCTCGATCGAGCGCATCCCCTCGCGCACGGCAAGCCGGATGTCCTTGGCGGTGACGTCGTTCTGGAAATCGACGAAGGCCTTGGCGCGGCCGGGGTCGGCGTCTGTGGGCAGTTCCCTGACCACGAGGCCTGTGCCGGGGCGGTCGCCCTGAACGGCGAAGGTGCCCGGGGCGGTTGCGCGCCCGATGGCCGCGGCGGCCTCGGCCCCGGCCTTGGCGCCGTCCTCCAGCGCCGCGGCAACGCCCCAGAGCCCGCGCCCCGCGCCCGCGATCTGGCAAGCCTCGGTCTTGCGGTCGGGCAGGAAGGCGCCGCTGGCCTCGTCCCAGGCGAGCGTGCCGCGGGTGTGCGAGAAGAGATGCAGCGAGGGCGTCCAGCCGCCGCACATCAGAAGCGCGTCGCAGGGGACGATCCGGCCCGGCCCCACGCGGCCGTCCGCCACGGGGTTGACCCGCACGCCCGAGACGCGCAGCCGCCCGCGCGTGTCGGTGACGGTGTGGCCGGTCAGACCCTCGATGCCCAGCGCGGCGGCGCGTGCGGTCAGCGCCCCATCGACGCCGGGGCGCAGATCGACGATGGCGGCGATGCGCACCCCGGCCGCGGCCAGGTCGAAGGCGGTGTGCCAGGCGCTGTCGTGGGTGGTGACGACCACGGCGCGCCGCCCGACGCGGACGCCGAAGCGATGCAGGAACGTCTGGGCCGCGCCCGAAAGCATCACGCCGGGCCGGTCGTTGCCGTCGAAGACCAGCGGTTTCTCGATGGCGCCCTGGGCCAGCACCACCTGCCCGGCGCGGACCCGCCAGAGCCGCTCGCGCGGGGCATCGGCGGGGGGATCGGCCAGGTGGTCGGTCAGCCGCTGGCAGAGGCCGACCATGTTCTGGTGGTAATAGCCGATGGCCGTGGTCCGCGGCATCAGCCGCACGTTGGGCATCGCCCCGAGTTCGGCCAGCGCGGCGGCAAGCCAGTCCCACGCGGGCTGGCCGTCGATCACGAGGTGCGGCTCGGACAGCAGCGTGCCGCCGATCTCGGCCTGTTCGTCCACCAGCACCACCTCGGCGCCCGTGCGCGCCGCGGCCAGCGCGGCAGCCAGACCGGCGGGACCGCCACCCACCACCAGCACGTCGCAATGCAGGTTGCGGCTGGCGTAGAGGTCGGGGTCGGGGTCGGTGGGCGCGCGGCCCAGCCCCGCGGCGCGGCGGATCAGCGGCTCATAGACCCTGTCCCAGAAGCTGCGGGGCCACATGAAGGTCTTGTAGTAGAACCCGGCCGAAAACAGCATGTAGAGGCCGTCGTTGATGGCGCCCACGTCGAAGGCCAGCGCGGGCCAGCGGTTCTGGCTTTCGGCGGCGAGGCTTTCGTGGATTTCCTGCATCGTGGCGCGGGTGTTGGGCTCGGCCCGGCCGCGCCCGCGCGCGGTGCGGATCAGCGCGTTCGGTTCCTCGGACCCGGCGGTGACCGCGCCGCGGGGGCGGTGGTACTTGAAGCTGCGGCCCATCAGGTGGATGCCGTTGGCCAAGAGCGCCGAGGCCACGGTGTCGCCCGCCCGCCCCTCGACCACGCGGCCGTCGAAGGTGAAGCGCACGGGGCGCGCGTGGTCGATGCGGCCCTTGCCGGGGATGCGGAAGGCGGTCATCGGGCGGCCCCCGTCGATGCGGAAAGGTCGGGGCGCGGTTCGCCCGCCCGGTAGGTCGTGACGAACCTGTCGGACACGGTGTCGCGCACCGCGTTGAAGAAGCGGCCGCAGCCGTGGACGTGGCGCCAGCGTTCGTAATGCGTGCCGCGCGGGTTCGAGCGGATGAAGAGGAAGTCGCGCCACTCCTCGTCCGACAGCGCCATTGGGTCTGCGGGCCGCGCGATATGCGCCTCGCCGGCATAGGCGAATTCGGCCTCGGGCAGCGTTTCGTCGCAATAGGGGCAGTGTATCAGCAGCATCTTTGACCTCAGTGTGCGACAGCGGCGGCGGCCGCCTCGTCGATCAGCCGGCCGGTGGTGAAGCGCTCCAGCGTGAAGGGCGCGTTGATCGGGTGGGGCTCGTCCTTCGCCACGGTCCAGGCCAGCAGGTGCCCCGCGCCGGGCGTCGCCTTGAAGCCGCCGGTGCCCCAGCCGCAGTTGACGTAGAGCCCCTTGACGGGGAGCTTGCCGAGGATGGGCGAGCGGTCCGGCGTCACGTCGACGATGCCGCCCCATTTGCGCAGCATCCGCATCCGGCGGAACATCGGGAACACCTCGCAGATCGCCGCGACCGTGTGTTCGATCAGGGGCAGGCCACCCCGCTGGGAATAGCTCACGTATTGGTCGGTGCCCGAGCCGATCACCAGTTCGCCCTTGTCGGACTGGCTGATGTAGGCATGCACCGTGTTCGACATCACCACGCAGGGGAAGCAGGGCTTGACCGGTTCGCTGACCAGCGCCTGAAGCGGATAGCTTTCCAGCGGCATCCGCAGGCCCGCCGATTGCAGCACGACCGAGGTGCTGCCCGCCGCCGAGACGGCGACCTTCTTCGCGCGGATGAAGCCCTTCGCCGTCTCCACCCCGGTCACCGCGCCGTCGGGGCCGCGGCGGATCGCCGTCACCGGGCAGTTCTGGATGATGTCGACGCCGCGCGCCGCGGCGCCGCGGGCATAGCCCCAGGCGACCGCATCGTGCCGCGCGGTCCCTGCGCGCCGCTGAAGCGCGGCCCCCACCACCGGAAAGCGGCGGCGGGCGGTGATGTCGAGCGGCGGGCAGAATGCCTTGGCCTCGGCCGGCGTCAGCCAGCAATTGTCCACCCCGTTCAGCCGGTTGGAGTGGATGTGCCGCTGAAAACTCTGCTCGTCATGGACGCTGTGGGCCAGCATCATCACTCCGCGCCGGGAATACATGACGTTGTAGTTCAGCTCCTGGCTGAGATTGTCCCACAGGTCGAGCGCGTGGTCGTAGAGCCGCGCGCTTTCGTCGTAGAGGTAGTTCGACCGGATGATCGTCGTGTTGCGCCCCGTGTTGCCGCCGCCGAGCCAGCCCTTGTCGATCACCGCGACATTGGTGATGCCGTGCTGGCTGGCCAGGTAATAGGCCGCGCCAAGGCCATGCCCGCCCGCGCCCACGATCACCACGTCGTATTCCGCCTTTGGCTGGGATTCGGGCCATTGCGCGGGCCAGTCCTTGTGCCCGGAGAGGGCATTTTTCAGAAGCGAGCGGGCAGAGAAATGCGTCATCGGGGCACTCGGGCGGGCTGCGGTCGGAAACAGTATCGCGCGGAATTCTGTGGCGCGCCTGTATCAGTGCGTCAGGTACGTGGTAGGATTGCGCCAATCGCCAGACCGCCGGAGGCCCACCCCATGCCCCGTTCCGAGACCCCCCGCCTGCGCATCGGTTTTCTGCTCGCACCGCGCTTCACGCTGTGTGCGTTTGCCAATTTCGTCGACGTGCTGCGGCTGGCGGCCGACGAGGGCGACCGGTCGAGGCCGATCCTGTGCCGCTGGCGCGTGCTGTCGCCGACGATGGAACCGGTCGGATCCTCGTGCGGGGTGCGGATCGCGCCCGACGAGCGGCCCGGCGACCCCGGCCGGTTCGACTACATCGTGGTGGTGGGCGGGCTGATCGACGAGATCGAGAAGCTGCACCCGGACAGCGTGCGGTTTCTGCGACGCGCCGCCGCAGCGGGGGTGCCGCTGGTCGGCGTGTGCACCGGCACCTTCATCCTGCACCGGGCCGGGCTGATGACCGGCTACCGCGCCTGCGTGAGCTGGTTCCACCACGACGACTTCCTGACCGAGTTCGCGGGACTGAACCCGATCTCGGACCGTATCTTCGTGGTCGACCGCAACCGGCTGTCCTGTTCGGGCGGGGTCTCGTCGGCGCATCTGGCCGCGTTCCTGGTGGATCGGCACATCGGCGCGGCCGCCGCGCGCAAGAGCCTGGCGATCATGATCATCGACGAGGCGATGGAGGCCGACCGGCCACAGCCGGGCCTGCCGCTGGACCTGACGACCGCCGACCCGGTGGTGAAGCGCGCGCTGCTGTTGATGCAGCAGACGATGCAGGCACCGCTGACGGTGGCACGCCTGGCCGAGCGGCTGCAGGTGAGCCGGCGCAAGCTGGAACGGCATTTCCAGGACGCTCTGGGCCTGTCTCCGCGCGCGGTCGGGCGCAAGGTGCGACTGGCCCAGGCCCGACACCTGTTGCAACGCACCAACCGGACAATCAGCGACATCGCCGCCGAGACAGGCTTTTGCGATGCCAGCCACCTGATCCGCGCGTTCCGGGAAGAATTCGGCCAGACGCCCGAGGCCTGGCGGACGACGGTCATCCCCGATGAGTGACGCCGTCCCCCCGCCGACCTGCCGTGACATGGCCGGGCACTCCATCGAACACCTCAGCCTCGATTTCGGCGCAGGTTTCATCGACCGCCACTGCCGGTTCAGGAACGCGAGTTTCCGAGGGCGTCACGCGCCTGCGCCACGATGCTGGCGACCGTCAGGCCGAAATGCGCGTAAAGCACCTCGGCCCGGGCGGAGGCACCGAAGCCCTGCATGCCGATGAAGCGATCGCCCGGACGCAGCCATCTCTCCCAGCCGAAGGACAGCGCGGCCTCGATGGCGATGCGCGACGCGTCGCCCAGCACGCTGGCGCAATACGCCTCGGCCTCTGCCGCGAAAAGCTCCCGGCAGGGCATCGAGACGACCGCCGCGCGCAGACCCTGATCGGCGAGTGCGCGCTCTGCGCGTATCGCAAGACCGACTTCGGTGCCCGTGGCGATCAGCGCAAGGTCCCGGGCACCGTCCGGCTCGGACAGGACATGGGCGCCGCGCCTGGTCAGGTTCTCGCCGGTTTCGCGGCGGACCTGTTCGGCGGGCTGTTTCGACAGAGCCAGCAGGCTCGGCCCGTCGCGGGCTTCCAGCGCGATGGCCCAGGCCTCGGCGGTCTCGACCGCGTCGGCGGGGCGGAACACCCGAATGTTCGGCATCGCGCGGAAACTGGCGAGGATCTCGACCGGCTGATGCGTCGGGCCGTTCGAGCCCACCCCGATGCCGTCATGGCTGAAGACGAAGAGCGCGGGCAGGCCCATCAGCGCGGCCATCCGCATCGCCGGGCGCTCGTAATCCGCGAAGGGCGAGACTCGTGTCCGCAAGAGTGCGGCTGCAAGATGAACGGGTCCGGCGCCGAGCCGGACCCGCGGTTTTCGATATCGGGCGGGGGGCGCGCGCGCGGCTCAGCGGCGCCGACGCAGGGCGGTGATGTCGCCCAGACCCGTCAGCAGCGGCACCGCGCCCGCCGGAAGCGTCACCGGCGCGCCATTGGCAAAACCGGTGAAGGCGCCGAGCAGGAATTCCATGCGATCGTCGGTGAAGCCCATGTCGAGAACCTCGGGCGCGGTGCCGCTACCGAAGTCGAACACCGCCGCCGGGGCGCCGATCGTGATCGCGATGAAGGCCGCCGCCGGGGCCAGCGGACCCGACGCAAAGGCGGTGTCGACGCTCGACAGGTCGTCGAAGTCGGGAACATAGTCGAAGCTACCCGCGCCAAGGCTCGTCTCGCCCGCGGTGACGACGCCCAGCGAAGCCCCGTGACCGGCACCCGGCGCCGCCAGTGCCGCGACCAGCGCGGCGGTTTTCAGAAGGTTGGTCATGGTTCTTTCCCCAGACCTGGGACAGCCCGACCGTTTCGAGCCGCCTGATTGCACCCCGTGGTCAGGCAAGCATGTCCGGCGTGCCGAAGACGAGGCCCAGATCCTGTTCAGTCAGGCCCGCGCCGATCACGTAGATCAGGTCGCCGTCCGGCCCGACCTGCAGGATCAGCGAGGACGCGGTCTCGCGCACCGTCACCGCGTCCGAGCCGAGCAGGATCGAGTCGACGCCAACCTCGAAATCGGTGATCAGGTCGCGCTCGCGCCGGCCATTCGCCAGCTCGTCGGCGAACCAGAACACGTCAGCCCCGGCGCCGCCCGCGAGACGGTCGTAGGTGCCGCCCATCGACAGGATCAGATCGTCCGCGGCGGTGCCCGACAGCAGGTCGCCGCCCGCGGTGCCGGTGACCTCGTTCAGGAGCGGCCCGGTCAGATCGACGATTGCCACATCGTCGAAGCGCGCCCCCGCAGCGCCCCAGGCATAGAGCCCCGCGGCGCCGCCATCGAGGTCGCGGTCCTCGATCGCGTAGGCGAACAGCTCTTGGCCATCGAGCCAGACCTGCATGAAGCCGTCCACCGTCTCGGCCCGCAGGTGGAAGCTGTCGCCCGGCGTATAGGTGGTCAGGACCCGGCCGATATGGCTCTCATAGCCTTCGACCACCTTGACCAGCGTGGTCAGGCCCACCCGCGCGTCGATCTCGAACTTATAGTAAGTTTCCGCATCCTGCCAGTTCAGCATGAAGCCGACGCCGCCCGCGCCCGGCACCGCGATCTGCGCCTCGATCGCATAGTCGGTCAGCGCGGTGTCGCCCTCCCAGAGCGCGTATGTGCCCTTGTGCAGTGCGAAGACGCCGTCGCCATGGGGCGACCAGCCGGTGGCCCAGACATCGGGGTTCGACGCCCCGGCCCAGGTCAGTTCGCGCGACGCGGCGCCCGAAAGTTCGGTCAGCGCACCGTCGATCACCTGCCAGTCGGCCGGGCCGCCGGTCTCGGTGGTGTCGACGATCCGCCAGCCCGCGGCATCGCCGTCCTCGAACCGGTCGGCGGCGATCAGGCGGTCGCCGGTCATCACGTCGACGACCTGCACCGCCGTATCCTCGCCCGCGGTCAGCGTGTGGCGGGTGCGGCCCGCCACGGCCTCGATCTCGACGCGGGTCTCGTCGCCGCCGTTCCAGCCGGTGGCCCCGACCGACAGGGCCGCGTCCAGTGTCACGATCTCGCGCCCGTCGCCGTCGAAATCGACGACCATGATCCGCGGGCCGACCACCGCCTCGGCCGCGGGCACACGCACCACGATATCGTCGAAGATCGTGCCGTCCTGGCCCGAGGAATAGAGCCCGACCGTGCCCGCACCCAGCGGCGCGGCATCGGTCACGGCGCCACCGAACAGCAGCACGCCGTCAAGGCCCACGGCGATCTCGCCGCCCTCGGCGCGCAGACGCAGGTCGACCTCGTCGTAGAAGCGGTAGCCGCCGGTTTCCGAGGCCAGCACGGTCTGGACCCCGCCCTGAACCTTGATCAGCTGGCGCAGGTTGGTCTGGCTGTCGAGCGTCAGAAGATAGTGGTTCTGCGCGTCGGCATAGCGGAAGACCACGCCCATCGTGTCGTTGTCCAGCGACTTCAGCGTGACGTCCATCACCAGATCGCCCCAGGCGCCGTCCTGCCACAGCAGCAGGTTGTCGGCCCCGTTCGACTGGTCGAACAGCGCCCCTTGGGGCGCGGCCAGGCCATCGCTGCCGGGGCGCGACAGCGCCGAGCCCTTGACGAAGAACGGAGTGCCGGTCTCGGTGCCGAAGGTGACCTCTTCCAGCCCCGCGGTGCCGAAGTCGGTTCCCGCCAGCGTGCCGTCGAAGCCGAACTGCACCGCGGCCGCGTCCGGCGCCGCGTCGAACGGGCCGTCGCCGTCCACACCGCCTAGCGCGGCGATCTCGGCGGCATCCAGCGCCCGGCCCGCGAAGGCGAAGGCGGCGGCATGGACCTCGGCGGTCTCACCATCCTCGTCCGAGAACAGCAGGAAGCCCCGGTCACCGTCGATGGTCCACCGCGATCCATCGGAGATGTCCGCATCCACCGTCTGGGTGCCGACCAGCGTGCCGTCGACATATTTGCGCAGCACCTGCGCACCGCCCTCGACCGAGAAGGTGAAGGCCAGCCGGGTCCAGCCACCATAGGTCACGGCACCGTCGTAGTCGCCCATCGTGCCGATGGCGCCGGTCCCGTCGCCCGCGTTACGCAGGAACAACTCGGCATCCGACGTGTTGCCGGTGTCGGTCTGGAAAAGCGCGGCCCAGGTGCCCTGCCCGTCCTCGACGTAAAGATCGAAGACCAGGGTATAGTCGGTCACAGGGCCCGAAACCGTGGGCGTGACCTTCAGCCCGCGGGTGTCGGCCAGCGCCGGGACACGCAGCACGCCGGTGCCGGTGACCCCTGCCCCGTCCAGGTCGATCCGGGGGGCGGCAAGGGTCGTCTCGTAGTCGGCGCCGGTTTCCGAGCCGCCGTTGAAATCGTCCCATTCGTCGGGATCAGCCACCGCGATGATGCCGGTGCCCAGCGTGAAGTTCGCCCGGTCCTGCCCGTCGGCCGAGGTCCAGAACTCGGGCGTGGTGAAGGACCAGCCGCGCCATTCGTCGGCGCCCTGCGGCACGCTGGCGGGGGTGTCGACGGTCCAGCCCGCCGGGGCGTCATGGGTCCAGCCCGGCACCGCGATGGATTCGTTCACCGCCGGGGTGAGGGTCAGGCCCTCGAAATCCTCGTCGATCAGCAGGCTACCGTCCGGCCCGGTCAGGGTGACGTTGTCGATCGCCCAGAACCAGTCGTTCCCGGCCTCGCTCATCCGGAAGAACACCTCGACCGAGGCGGCGGCGTCGGGGACCAGGAAGGACAGCTCCACATGCTCGTTCTGGTTCGAGCCGTCATCGGTGGTGGTATCGCTGTCCAGCCGCAGCAGTTCGGCCGGGGCCGCCCCGTCGATCGAGACGAGGACCTGCGCGGTCTGGCTGTCCTCGGGGCGCCAGTGGCTGTCGAAGGCCAGCGTATAGGTGCCCTGCGTCAGCCCCGCCGCCGAGGGCAGGGCGAAGCCCAGGTCGGTGCCGACCGAGGTCACGCCTTCCAGCGCGGCGGCCGGGGGCACCCAGCCCGCGGCATCGCCATCGTCGAAGGTCTCGGCCAGATGGGTGTTCGCGTCGGTGACGATCACCCGCAGGTCGTCGCGGCTGGTCACGCCATCGGGCGCGGTCACGGTCAGCACCAGATCGTTGACGCCCGGCGGCGGGGCAACCGTCGCGGTCGCGCCCGTGGCGATCACGGTGCCCGCGGCGTCGGTCCAGGTATAGGTCAACTCCTCGCCCCGGGGATTTGACGTGCGCGCGGCGTCCAGCGTCACCGGGTCCGCGGTCACGATGTCGTCGCCCGCATCCGCGATGGCCTCGGCCTCGCGGGCGCCCAGATCGACGCCGGTATAGGTTTCCTCGTGCCCGGCATAGGGGCCTTGCAGGCCGTCGCGGATCAGCTCGTCCGAGCCGCGCGAACCCGAGAAGTATTCATCGAACTCGGTGAAATAGGTCTCGGTGTAGAAGGCGTTGTTGGCCGGGTCGACGGTCACCAGACGGATCGCGCCGTTGCCGCCATTGCCGCCCGCGGCGGGATCGCCCGCGCCGTTGGTCTCGTTCGCGACGCCGTTCTGGTAGTTGACCAGGAACTGGTACACCGCGTTGCCGAAATCGTTGTAGGACACCTGCGTCTGCGCACCGTCGCCGAAGATGTGGCCGCCCGCAGTGAAGACCACGTTGGGATGGCGCGACAGCACCTCGCGCCACAGCGTCTCGGCATCCCAGGCGCCCCGGGGGTCGTTGCCAAGGCCGTAGTCGTAGCCCGCGCCCTCGTCCTGCAGCGGGGCGCCCAGCGCGTCGTGGCGGCCGTCCCAGTTCATCATCGAATGGGTCAGGACCATCGCCTTGCGGTCGCCGTGCTGGGTCAGCACGTCATCGGCCCAGCGCATCACGTCGTCGCGCGGCCCGAATTCGAGGTTGAGGATGATCCACCCGGTCCCGTCGGGCGCGGTCCACAGGTGATAATTGTTGTCGTAGCGGCCGGGTTCCTGGTCATAGACGCCGCCGAAGGTCGGATCGCCGGACATGTAGACGGTCGAGAAGGCGGCGTTGTATTCGTCGGTCTCGCGAACGTCCGACGACCCGCCGGTGCCAATGTCGTGGTTGCCCGGCAGAACCGAGAACGGGATGCCCGCGTCACGCAGGACGTCCATCGCCGCCAGCGCGATATCGAACTGGCCGGTGGTGGCGGTCTGCGTGATGTCGCCCACATGGGTGACGAAGCCGATGTTCTTGCCGTCCGCGTTGTCGGCCAGCCACTGGGTCATGTGCGCGAAGGTGGGCGTGATCGACCCGTTTGATGTGTAATCCTGCGTGTCGGGCAGGATCGCGATGGTATAGGCGCCCTCGCCGGCAACGCGGACGCGCACGTTGTCGGCCAGCGCGGTGCCGTCGGCGGCTGTGGCCGAGATCACCAGATCGGAAAAACCCAGCGCGCCGAAGTCGACGCTCAGCGTTGTGCCGTCGATCCGGGCGGCGGCCACCTCGCCGTGCGACGTGGTGACGGCAAAGGCCGTGGCGCCCGCGCCGAACACCTGGGCCAGGTCGAACGTCATCGCGGCCGCGCCCTCGGCCACCAGCATGTCCTTGATCGGGTTGGCGATCCCCGCCTCCTCGGCCGGCAGGGTGTCGGTCAGCGAGACCCCGGCGAAGCCGAATTCGACCGTGGGCACATAGCCAGTAAAGCCGATCTGCGCCGACAGGCCATCATCGGCGAACGGCCCCGCGGCATCGGCCGAGCCCAGCGCCGCGACCGCACCCGCATCCAGCACCGCTGCGCTGACGCCGAAATGGGACAGATAGCCCTTGGCAGTCTCGCCGTCGTTCTCGGTCAGGATCAGGAAGCCGGTGTCGCTGTTCAGCGCGAAGCGGTCCGAGTTCACGGATTGCGTATCGATCAGCGTGCCGTCGATGTATTTCGACAGGAGCGCGGTGCCGTCGCCCTGGTCGGCGACGGTGATCGCCACCCGCGCCCAGGCGTCCTGGGGCAGAGCACCGTCATAATCGCCACCGATGCCGATCGCGCGGTCCGAGGCGCGGGCAAAGAATTCGCCATCGCCCGATTGCGTGACGTCGGTCTGAAGGAAGGCGAACCAGCCCGACTCCATCGCGCCCACGCGCACGTCCCAGACCATGGTGTAGCTCGTCACCGTGCCCAGCCCCGCGGGCAGGTCGAGCCGCAGTCCCTCGTCGCGGGCATAGGCGGGGAAGGCCAGCACCGGGATATCGGCCCCGCCCGGCCCCTCGATCCCGATTTGTGAGGCAAGGGCCACGGTGCTGTCGCCAAAGACCACCGGCGTGCGGAAGCCCGCGCCATCGAGGATCACCTCGGCTGTGCCATAGGTCGGCACCACGTCCTCGTTGGCAAAGTCGACCTGCACCGCCCCCTCCGAGGGTTGCACCGGGAAGAAGCCCGCGGCGTCGGGGCTGGCATAGGCGCCAAGGATCGCGGCAACCTCGGGTGCGCTGGGCACCTCGTCGGTGAAGAAGATCGACGAGACAAAGACCGGCGCGGTCTCGCCGTCGTTGTCGGTGAACAGCCGCAGCCCGACCTCGGGCACCGCCCAGCGGTCGGTCGCGCCGAGGTTCTGTTCGCCCACCAGCGCGCCGTTCACGAATTTGCGCAGGATCGTCTCGCCGCCCTCGACGGTGAAGGTGGCCACGAGGCGCACCCAGGTGTCGAAGGGCACCGCGCCCTCGTAAACGCTCGAGATGCCGAGCCCCGCGGTCCCGTCACCGTTGTCGCGCAGGAACAGCTCGCCGTCGCCGGTGCCGGTCTGAAGCAGTGAGACATAACTGCCGGCGGGCTGCGGAACATAGAGGTCAAAGCCGATGGCCCAGTCCGTGGCCGCCCCGACCTTCAGCGTCAGCGCACGGTCAACGCCGAAGGCCGGCAGCGCCAGCACATCCGTGTCGATGCCGCCGATGGCCGGCACGCCGAAGGCGCTGGCCTTGCCCAGAAAGACGTCTCCCAGATCGCGCGTCATGGTAACCCCCGTTCCCATCGGTCCGTTCTGGACCTGATCCCGTCCGTGCCCCGACTCGGGGTGGCTCGCGCTATTGATGGGGCGGTCCGGTATCGTTCCTGTGACAGCATTGGCCGGGCCGCCTGTCATCGGTGCCGGGCCTTGATGATGTGCACGTGGCGATAACTCCCGGCGAAGTTCTGCGCCGCGATGCCGGCGCAGCCCCGGGGCACGTGGGGTGCGCGCGACCCGGCGGCCTGCGGGCGATGCGCCATGCTGCTCGCGTTCCCGATCCCCGTCCTTGCCGCGGTCCGCCGCGATTGCATCGCCTCGTGGGGGGACTTCACCGTCGGCTGCGCCGACTGGCTGGCGCCCGAGCCGCAGGCCGTGCTCGACTGGTGCCGCCGGGCGATGCCGGTCCGCGCCTGATCAGGCCCCCGCCGGGGCTCAGGGCAGGGCCAGGATCACATGGCTCGA
>NZ_SLWW01000010.1 GCF_004342445.1 Rhodovulum euryhalinum | reverse complement strand
CGGTAACGGGCGGGCTTGGGCTTGCTCATGCCACCCGTCTAACCGCATGGATTCGTGATGTGAATCCTTCACGGCGAGAGTTCTGCAACAATGCCATCTCATAGGGCCGACAGCAATGGGCTGTGAGCGCCTCTTTCTACGGCGCGCCCGGATGGCCGCTTTGGAGGATTGCGCCTCGAGGGTCGACCGACGGTCCGGGGCCGGCGAACATTGGTTTCCATGCGCGCTGCCAATGGTCACGCCCCACCGTGTTGGTGAACGTCCATTAGCCGACGAGAGCAGCGCTGGTATGGTTGCGGACCACGGGTCGGCGCCATGTACCGCAGTTTCGGGAATACTGGGCCACTTCTCCGATTTTCGGATTTACGAGGAAAATCAGTGCCTTGACTCGAATCGTCCGTTCGGATTGCAGTCAATTCCGAAGGGATCACCGCCGCCCGCCGACCTGCAGGAAAGCGCCATGACCGTCCTGAACACCCCGCACGCCCCGACCGCCTGACCGTCACATCACCATTTTCGCGCATCTCCCGGACGGCCCCGCAGCCGCCCGACGGCCCCCTCATGCCCAACGGAACCCCATGCCCCGCATCCCGATCACCGAGCCGATCTTCCCCGATCCCGCCCTGAGCGAGTCCGCCATCCAGGAGCGGCTGTCGCTCCATGCCCGGCGCCTGGAGGTGCGGAAGAGGGGGCTCGTAGTTCCCGACCATCTCGCCGCGGAGGGCAAGCTTGATGAGTGGCAGCAGCGTATCGCCCTGTCGCGCGCTGTGCGGGAGCGCATTGCCCGGCGGGCGGCACGTATCGCGGCGCGCGTTGATCGTCAGTCGCCTCTCTCCCGCCTGAAACGGGAAGAGCGCGATCGCTTTGAAGGGCTGCGTAACGGCGTGGATCTGGTCGCCCTCCCGTCCGAACACCGCGCCGACGAGATCGCGGCAGAGTTGCATGCCGAGTTCCCGTGGATGGGACCGGCGACCGAAGCGATCTGGCACGGACTGCGGCGGTCCGTGCAATCCGGCGACGCGGGCCTGCGATTGCCACCGATGCTGCTGGACGGGCCGCCCGGGATCGGCAAGAGCCGCTGGGCGAGGCGGCTTGCCGGATTGATCGGCGTGCCCGACCTGATCTTCGAGGCGACGACCGAAAACGCGAGCTTCGGTCTCGTCGGCTGCCAGCGCGGCTGGGCCAATGCCGTTCCCGGACGGTTGGTGAACCTGATCCTCACCCGGGTGGTCGCCACCCCGGTGGTCGTCGTCGATGAGGTTGAAAAGGCCGGTGAGGCGCGGTCCCACCAGGGGCGAACATTCGCGCTGACGGATGCGCTGCTCCCGCTCCTCGAACCGCTGTCCGCACGGCGCTGGAGTTGCCCCTATTTCGAGGTGGCCTTCGACATGGGTTGGGTCATCTGGGTGCTGTCCTGCAACGAGCGGCGGTGTCTGCCGGAACCGTTGCTCAGCCGGTGCCCCGCGATCCGGCTGGAGTCGCCGTCGCGGGACCACCTGGAGACCTTCGCCCGCCGCGAGGGCGCGCGGCGGGACCTGTCCGAAGCTGCCATCGACGCGGTCTGCACCGCGATCCACTGGGCGGCGGTGCAGGGGCACCGGCCCGATCTGCGCGGGGTCATCCGGATGCTGGACCGTGCTGAAATGATGGAACGGCGGCCCGTTCTGCAATGAAGGGACGCGTCACCCCCAGTGCGGCGAGCACCCGCGGTAGCCGTGTCGGACGAAGAATCGGCTCTCGGCCAACGGTGGTTCCTGCGAAATTTCTCGTTGAAAACGCGCCGAAACATTTTCGAGTTCCGGCGCGAAGGAGCGCATGACTTTGCGCAACGCGTTGAAGTTTCGTTCGTTTTCTGCAGATCGAAGCCCATCACGACCCCCCGAATTTTCCGCTGCGGATTTTCGTGCCCCCCGATGAATGTGCCCGGACAGAACCCCGCGCCCGAGGGCGCCGATCGAGGAGACCGCCAGAACCGCGCCTTGAGCCTCAGACCGAGCCGGCGCCAGACCCGAATTCCCCCAACGCCCCCGAGAGACCGCTGACGATCCCGAAGGGCATCCCCAACCCACAGCATCCAACCTCACCCCCCCGGAATCAGCGTTTCCGGGACCGGAGATCCCATGTCCGAACATCACGACCACCCTCACCATGCCTCTCACGCCGCAGATCAGGGCCGGAGGATACCATGAGCTCGACCTATGTCTGGGACGACCCGCGCCCGTCGCGGGCGTCGAAGCCGATCCCCAAGTCCAGCCACGGCCATTTCGTGGTGCAGATGGTGATCCACGACAGCGACGAGGATCCGGGTCAGATCTCTCTGTGCGGCAGCCTCGGCGAATATCGCACGCGGCTGATCGCGCTGGCCGAACCCGACACCGTCGACGTGATCGAGCAGGTGGGTCCCGTTCCCTGGACCGACGACAAGGGCAAGATCCACGGCCATTACATCGACCAGGTCGTGGTCAAGACCGGCGACCGCCGCCTCGGGTTGACCGACAAGCCCTACCGCAGGGTCACGCCGGCCTTTCAGGCGGAAATTGCCCAGGTGGATGCGGCCGGGCGCAACATGGGCGCGATCGACGGGCTCTATCTCGTCACCGAGTATGCCCGCGATCCGGTCGCGCTCTATAATGCCGACCTCTTCCGCGGCTGCCGGGACGCCGACCCCGAGGTGGACACGCTCGCGGCCGAGGTCGTGGCGGGGCTCGACGGCGAGGCGACGCTGCAGAGGCTGGTCGGAGAGATCAATCGCGGCCCGCGCGGCTTCCGGGCTCTCGTGCGCCTGATCCGGTCGGGTCGGCTGCGGATGGTGTCCGCGGAAAAGATCGCGCACACGACCCTCGTCACGCGCGGGGAGGGGGCGCCGTGACGGCGATCGGAACCGGCCCGGTCTTCCGGTTCGAGCCTGGCACCACCGGCCGGCTCGGCAGGCGCCGGATCACCTTCCTGCGGGCGGCCTCGACCGGCTATCTGGTCGAGGTCCTGCCGCATCCCGAGGCGGAAAACATCCCCGAGGTGATGCGCGGCACCCGGCCGGATATCGAGTTCACCGGCCGGCGGATGATCCCGCATGCCGAACTGACCGCGGCGCTGGTCGACGGCACGCTCGACATCGACGAGGGCGATCATGTCTTCATCGACCACAGCCAGACCTTCAAGCCTGAGTTCGTGGCCTCGCTCACCGACCGGCCGGCGAACAACCTGATCCTGCGCTACGCCACCGTCATCCTGATGCGGGAGCTCGCGAAGGAACGGAACCTTGGCCGGCCGTCGCGGCGCCAGGTGCGGGCGCTCGAGCCCGAGATCCTCCGCTTGCTGCCGGGCCGCATCGACCAGTTGACCGGCAAGGTCGACCGGCTGCGGCGCCACCCGTTCCGGCGCCGGGAGAAACCGCTGCATGTGGCGACCGCACAGATCATCCTCGACTGGGACGAGAGACTGACGGCGCGCGGGTTCACCGGCCTTGTCGACATGCTGCACGTGTCCGGCAATGACACCTGCAAGCTTGCGCCCGAGGTCGCGGAGATCCTCAAGGATGAGATCGACCGGCTGTGCAGCCTGGAAACCGCTCCCAACACGGCGATCCACGAGGCGGTCGAGCGCCGTGTGGTGCGCCTGCGGGAGGAGCGCGAGGCGGAGCTTCGGCGCCGGGAAGCCGCCGGCGAAGGGATCGAGGAGACGGAGCGCAAGGCGGTGGCGGCCCTCAAGCCGCCTTCGCTGAAAACCGTCGGCATCCGCGTGAAACGCTTCGGCCCGCTGGAACAGGCGTTCCGCGGCAAGGGGCCGGACTGGCTTCTGGGCAACCAGCTCGTCACCGGCCTGGGGCTTCAGGTCGAGCGGGCCGGGCAGATCGTCGTGATCGACGAATACGACGCCGACCTGATGTCGGTCGTTCCCTTCGACTTCCTCGTCCACTGGCTTGGCCCGGAGCGGGTGGCGGCGCTCGGGATCACGGGCGACAAGCCGTTCCGGGTCGTCTTCTCGGTCATGATCGAGGCCTTCACCGGCTGCGCCTGGCCGGCATTCGCATCGTGATCCTCGACGAGGTCCACAACCTGCTCGGCTATGACAACCGGGCGGTGAACCTCTTCCTCAAGACCTTCCTGCAGGACGGGGGCGGGTTCTGCCTCATCGTTATCGGCACCGAAGTCTTGCGCAAGTTCATCTACGAGCGCGAAGAGAACCAGGAGCTTGCGGGGCGGCTTCTCGACCTGTCGCTGAAGCGGTTTCCCCACGACACCTCGCTGGCGCTGATCAACAGCGCGCTGGACGGGCTCAGCACCGAAGCCGGGCTGCGCCTTGCGCCCAGCATCCGCCGTGACCCCTACTTTGCGGAGCGGATCCTCGAAGGGTGCCGGGGCAGCTACGGCCGATCGATGCGGCTGATCTCGACCTCGATCGTTCTTGCCCTCGAGGAGGGCGCCTCCGCGCTCGACATCGAGGACTTCCGGAGGGTCTTCGACCTCGATCTGCTGTACTTCAACCCCGAGAACCCGTTCCTGCTGAGCGACTGGGCCACGCGGGCCACGGCCGCCGTCGGCGATGCCGGCGGGCTGAGCGACAGCGACTTCGGCGCCGCGAGCAAGACGCGGCGGCGCCGGAAGGCCGGGAAGGGGGTGCCGGCGTGACCCTCGGTCCCCTGCTTCCGGCGCTGCCCTTCCACGACGACGAGGTGACGCAAGGCTACTTCGCCCGGATCGGCCGCTTCCACTCGGGCGTCGATGTCGGCCGGTTCTGTCGCTACACCTCCGTGCCACCCGCCGACTTCCGCGATGGCACCGAGACGTTCCTGGTCCAGGCGGCCGCCCTCGCGGGTCTCGACCCGGAACGTCTCGGGCACAACCTGCTGCGCCGATTGCCCGGCGATGACTATCTCCTCCGCGGCGAAACCCTGGCCGTGCAGCTCCTGCGCCGGACGACGGTGCGGTTCTGCCCCGAATGCCTGGCGGCGGATCAGGCCCGCGATCCGGATCTGGCTCAGGGGGCGGGCCGCCTGCGCTGGTCCTGGCTCCTGCGCCCGGTGATCATTTGCCCCGTCCATCGGACGGTCCTGGTCGAATGTCCTGAACCGGAGGCGGTCAAGGCCTTCGATCTGACCTTGCTTCGGGCCAAAAACGCGGCCCTCCTTCGGACCCTGCCGCCCGCGGCGCACCACCTGCCGGGGGAGTTGCAATCCTATGTCGTGGCGCGGATGGAAGGCCGGCGCGACGCCGCGCCCTGGCTCGATGCACAACCCCTCGCGCAGGCGGTCAAGGCCTGCGAGATGCTGGGCAGCCTCGTCGTCGACGGCCCGACGGCGGAGATCTTCAACTACAGCGATCTCGATTGGGCACGGGCCGGCGATGTCGGCTTCGGCATCTGCGCCCGCGGAGCCGACGCCATCGCCGAGGCGCTGGCCACGATCCGGCAGACCTCCGGTCGACGCAGCGGGCGGGCCGGGCCGCAGGCGGTCTTCGGCAAGCTCTTTCGTTGGCTCGAATACACGGAAAGGGCAGAAGACGCCAAACCGATCCGCGATCTGCTGCGCGAGGCCATTGTCACGTCCTTCGCCATCGGACCGGGCGAGACGGTGCTGGGCGAAGTCGTCGACCGCCGCCGGGTCCACAGCGTCAATTCGCTGAGGGCGGCCACCGGGCTCAATCCGAAGCGGCTTTACCGCCTGATGCAGAAGGCCGGCATGATCCCGGCGAACTGCGACGCCGAGGCGCTGAACCAGTGGGTGTTCCCCGCCGAAGAGGGCGAACGCCTGATCGGTCGGATCATGAATTCCGTTCCGCAGAACCAGATTTGCAACGTGCTTGGCTGCAGCAACACCCAGGCCGAGCAGATGGCGGCGGCCGGGATCGTCACCTCGGTGGTCCCGGTGGCCGAAGGCAGCGTCGGCCTGTCGGTTGGCGCCTACAATCTCGACGAGCTTGCGGAGTTCCAGGCGAGCCTTTGCGCGCAGGTGCCGGTGGTGCAGGAGGTTCCCGAGGGGTTTCTGGACCTCGCCCGTGCCGCCCGGGGCCGATCCTCGACCATCGAGATCCTGCGCTGGCAGCTGGAGGGTCAGCTGCGGCACACCCGGCGGATCGGCTCGTCCCACCGGATCGACAGCTTGCGGTTCAGTCTCGACGAAATCCGCACCCTGCTGCGGGCGCGGTCCCGGACGGACCTGCACCGGCTGTCCGACGTCGCAATCCGGCTCGGCGTCGGTTCCAAAGTGGTGAAGCGGCTGGTGTCGGCTGAGGATGGCCCGCCGCTGCTGACCTTGGTGCCGCCGCAGGAGTGTCAGGGTCTTCTGGGCAGGGGCTATGTCTCCTCGGCCGAGCTCGACCGGTTCAAGGCGGACTACCTGACGCTTGCTCGGGTGGCCGAGGCGATCGGGATGCACGCGTCCTCGGCCAGGGTCTTCCTCGATGGTCGCCTTGCCCCCGTCCGTGACCCCGCCGCGCTCGGCGTCCGGCTCTACCGTCGCGCGGATGTCGAGGCGTTCCTCGCGCGAAAGGGTGTACGCTTTGGGGTGCCGACCAACCTGAGCGAAAGCATTTTCAAAGTGCGCAAACGGCGGCAAATCATGCCGAACCCACCAAAATGGGCGCATCCGGTGAAAACGATGGTTCCCGGCCCGAAAGGGCCAGACCCGAGGGCTTAGGATTTCAACATGTTGCGGACCGAAAATGTGAAAACGATGGTTCCCGCTTCAGCAACGCCCGCGCCGCGGACAGGCCGACGGCCGGGGCAAGCCGACATGTCGCTGCCGGCCGGATGGTATTCTCAGGGCGTCTCTCATATATGCGATCGAGCCGTCGTGGCTGGACCTTAATCCGGACGAAAAATGCTCCATGATCTCATGCTTGTGGCCGCTGGCCTCGTTCTTCTGTTCGTCGGCGGCGAGGGGCTGGTGCGTGGCTCGGTTGCGATGGCCGAGCGGTTGGGCATCTCCAAGCTTCTGATCGGCCTCGTGATCGTGGGCTTCGGCACCTCGACGCCCGAACTGCTGGTGTCGGTCAATGCCGCGCTCGATGGCGCACCGGAGATCGCGCTGGGCAATGTCGTGGGCTCGAACATCGCCAACATCCTGCTGATCACCGGGCTTGCGATCGTCATCATGCCGATCGCGGGTTGGCCGCGGACCGCGGTGCGCGAGGCGGTCGTGGCGACGCTTGTCGCGCTGGTGCTGCTGGTCCTGGTCCAGGGCGCGGTGATCGGCCGGGCCGAGGGGGGGGGCATGCTGGTCGTTCTCGCGGGCTATCTGGTCACGAGCTACATGCTGGAGCGGCGCGACCGCGCGGCGCGGATGTTCCAGCGCGAGGCCGAGGAATTCGAGGACATCCCGATCGTGCGGGCCTGGCTTGCGCCGGTCCTGGCGATCGCGGGCATCGCGGCGCTGGTGTTCGGCGCCGACATGCTGGTCGAGGGATCGGTGTCGATCGCGCGGGCCTATGGCGTGCCCGACGCGGTGATCGGCCTGTCGCTGGTGGCGGTCGGAACGTCCCTGCCGGAACTGGCCACCGCCATCGTCGCCGCGATCCGGCGCCATACAGATGTGGTTCTTGGCAATGTGATCGGTTCGAACATCTTCAACATCCTTGCCATCCTGGGTGTGACGGTGGTGCTCCAGCCGATCGAGGTCAGCGCGCGGTTCCGCCAGGTCGACACGCCGGTGATGATGGCGGCGACACTCGCCCTTCTGGCGCTTCTGTTCGCGACGCGGCGGATCGGGCGGCTGTGGGGGGGGCTGATGCTGGCGGCCTATGCCGCCTATATGGTGGTGCTGTTCTCGAACGGGATGGCCGGTTGAGCCCGCCGCGGCGGGCTTGCCGGATATGCCCGTGCTACCAGTCGATGTAGTCCAGGAACTGGCCCAGCGCGACTTCCCACCAGTCGAGGATATCGGCGAAGGTGTCGTGGTTCAGGCCGCCATCGGTGGTGAAGAAATAGGACAGCCGGGGATCGCCCTCGTCGTCGACCGTCATCTCGCCGAACAGGTTGTCGAAGTTCCACTTGTTGGCGTCCGAGGCCGTCATCGGCGTGGGCTGGTCGAAACCCGCGGACAGTTGCAGCCCGGTGCAGCCCAGATGGGCGTCGTCGCAGCCGTAGAAATAGAGGTGGAACGTGACGCCGCCTGTGGCGCTTTCGATCTTGGGATCGCCCTCGCCGTCGGTGGTCAACGTGGCGCGGTACCCCAGCGACTGAAGGGCCGCGACCAGACCCTCGGGATCGGCGGCGGAAAGCGATTGCGCCGCGACGGAGGACGCGATCAGCGCGGCCGGAAGTGCTGCGCCTGCGGCAAGGATCCGTCCGAAAAACCGCATGGCGATGCACTCCCGCTGAATTTGCGGCGAGCGTATCAGCGCCGCCCCCCCTGTCAAGCCGGGGCAAGGGGGCTGCGACCGCCCGTTGCGCCTTGGGCAGGGCATGGTAGACAGGGCAGGGGCCGCGCGGGCGTCCCCGTCACCGATCCGGCGAGGTGTCCCATGGTCTCACGCGTCATCCCGGTCGATCCCTTCGACCTCGTGATTTTCGGTGCAACCGGGGATCTCTCCACGCGCAAGATCCTGCCCGGGCTCTACCGGCGCGACCTTGCGGGCCAGTTGCCCGAGGCGGCGCGGATCGTCGGGGCGGCACGGTCGGCGTTCGACGACGAGGCCTGGCGCGCCGAGGTGGCGCAAGCGATCGCGGACCATGTGCCCGCCGAGCGGATCGAGCCCGAGGCGCGCGACCGATTCCTCGCGCGGCTGTCCTATGTCCGGCTGGATGCGACCGGCGCCGATGGCTGGGACATTCTGGCGGCCCGGATGCGGCCGGACGTCGTGCAGGCCTATTACTTCTCGGTCGGCCCCGGCCTGTTCGGCGCGCTGGCCGAGCGGCTGCACCGCCACGGCATGAACCGCGAGGGCTGCCGGATCGTGGTCGAGAAACCCTTCGGCCATGACCTCGCCTCGGCGCGCGCGCTGAACGCCACGCTGGCCGCCCATTTTGACGAGCACCAGATCTACCGGATCGACCACTACCTGGGCAAGGAAACGGTGCAGAACCTGATGGCGGTCCGCTTCGGCAACATGCTGTTCGAACCGCTGTGGAACGCGCAATACGTGGACCACATCCAGATCACCGTGGCCGAAACCGTGGGCGTCGCGGGGCGCGGCGGCTATTACGACAAGTCGGGCGCGATGCGCGACATGGTGCAGAACCACATGATGCAGCTTCTGTGCCTGATCGCGATGGAGCCGCCCTATGCCTTTGAACCCGACGCGGTCCGGGACGAAAAGGTCAAGGTGATCCGCGCGCTGGACCCCGTGGAACCCGCCGACATCGTGCGCGGGCAGTATTCGGCGGGCAACGGCCATGTCAGCTATCTCGACGATGCCGAGAAATCCGAAAGCCTCACCGAAAGCTTCATCGCGCTCAAGGCGCATGTCTCGAACTGGCGCTGGAAGGGCACGCCGTTCTACCTGCGTACCGGCAAGCGGCTGCGGGCGCGGACCTCGGAAATCGCGATCACCTTCAAGGATCCGCCCCATTCCATCTTTGGCGAGCAGGAGGGGCAGAAATCGAACGTGCTGGTGATCCGGCTGCAGCCGAACGAGGGGATCAAGCTGAAGGTGACGATCAAGGAACCCGGGCCCGGCGGCATGCGGCTGATCGAGGTGCCGCTCGACATGTCCTTTGCCGAGGCGCTGGGGCCCGGTGCGGCGGATATCGCGGATGCCTATGAACGGCTCATCATGGACGTGATCCGCGGCAACCAGACCCTGTTCATGCGCGGCGATGAGGTCGAGGCCGCCTGGGCCTGGACCGATCCGATCGTCGCCGCCGCAGAGGCCCGGGGCGACCGGCCGCGGCGCTATGATCCGGGCAGTTCCGGGCCCGAGGATGCGCTGATGCTGATGCACCGCGACGGGCGGCGCTGGCGGGAGATCCGGGCATGAAGCTGATCACCTATCCCGATGTCGAGATGATGATCATCGACCTGGCCAATGTTCTGGCGGGCGAGTTGAACAACGTGCTCTTCCATGCCGACCGGGTGACGCTGGCGCTGCCCGGCGGCACCACGCCCGGCCCGCTTTACGACGATCTCTGCGCCACGCCGCTGCCCTGGGACCGGGTGCGTGTGCTGCCGACCGACGAACGGCTGGTGGCGCCCGACCATCCGCGATCGAACGAGGGAATGATCCGGTCACGGCTTCTGACCGGCGCGGCGGCCGCGGCGCAAGTCGTCGGGCTGTGTCCCGGGGCGGACGGGATAGAGGGCGTTTCCAACCGGATCGGTGCCGCGCTGCCGATCGACATCCTGGTGCTGGGGATGGGGGCGGACATGCATATCGCCTCGCTTTTCCCCGGCGCGCCGGAACTCGAGGCGGCGCTTGGCCCCGACGCGCCGCCGGTGATGCAGGTCACTGCGCCGGGCCAGCCCGAGCCGCGCATCACGCTGACCGCGCCCGTCCTGAGGGGTGCGATGTCGACACACATCCTGATCACCGGCGCCGACAAGCGCGCGGCGCTGGACCGCGCGGTCGAACTGGACGACCCGCGCCTCGCGCCGGTCTGTGCGGTACTGAAGACGGCCACGGTCCATTGGGCGGAGTAGGGCAGCATATGGAAGAGATCTGGCAAAAGCTCGACATCCGGGCGCGCCTGGCCGTGGACCGACCGATCGCGGCGCTGTTCGACGACCCCGGCCGCGCCCGAGTGTTTTCGGCCCGGGCCTGCGACATGCTGTTCGATTTCTCCAAGACGAATATCGACGCCGAGACCCTGGACCTGCTGGTGGCGCTTGCCGGGGCCGCGGCGGTGGCCACGCGCCGCGAGGCGATGTTCGCGGGCGCCAGGATCAACGAGACCGAGGGCCGTGCCGTCCTGCATACCGCGCTGAGAAACCCCCGTGGCGCGGTCGAGGTCGACGGGATCGACGTCATGCCGGGCGTCCGCGAGACGCTGGCCCGGATGCGGGCCTTTGCCGAAACGGTGCGCGGTGGGCAATTCGCAGGGCAGGGCGGGGCGATCACCGACGTGGTGAACATCGGCATCGGCGGCTCGGATCTGGGCCCCGCGATGGCCTGCCTGGCGCTGGCCCCCTTCCACGACGGGCCACGCTGCCATTTCGTCTCGAACGTGGACGGGGCGCATGTCGCCGACACGCTGAAGGGGCTGAGTCCCGAAACGACGCTGGTGATCGTCGCCTCCAAGACCTTTACCACCATCGAGACGATGACCAATGCCGAGACCGCGCGCACCTGGATGGCGGCGCGGGTGGCGGACCCGGCGGCGCAGTTCGTCGCGCTTTCGTCGGCGCTTGACCGCACGGCGGCGTTCGGCATCCCGCCCGGGCGCGTGTTCGGTTTCGAGGACTGGGTTGGCGGGCGGTATTCGGTCTGGGGGCCGATCGGGCTGTCGCTGATGCTTGCCATCGGACCGGATCGGTTCGACGATTTCCTTGCCGGCGGTGCTGCGATGGACGCGCATTTCCGCACCGCACCGCTCGGGCAGAACCTGCCCGTGCTGCTGGCGCTGGTGGGTCTGTGGCACGCGCAGGTGCTGGGCCATGCCACGCGAGCGGTGTTGCCCTATGACCAGCGGCTGGCCCGGCTGCCCGCCTATCTGCAACAGCTCGAGATGGAATCGAACGGCAAGGGCGTGACGATGGCGGGCGAGGCGCCGCTGCGTCCCACCGGCCCCGTGGTCTGGGGCGAGCCCGGCACCAACGGCCAGCACGCCTTCTTCCAGCTCATCCACCAGGGGCCGCGCGTTGTGCCGTGCGAATTCCTGGTGGCGGCAAAGGGGCACGAGCCCGAGTTGGTACATCACCACCGGCTGCTGCTGGCCAATGCCTTTGCGCAATCCAAGGCGCTGATGCGCGGGCGCAGCCTGGACGAGGCACGCGCGCTTGCCGCCCGTGCGGGCTTTGCGGGGGCAGAACTGGACCGGCAGGCCCGCCACCGCGTGTTTCCCGGCAACCGGCCCTCGACCACGCTGATCTACCCGCAGCTCACCCCCCGGATGCTGGGCCAGATCGTGGCGCTGTACGAGCATCGCGTGTTCGTCGAGGGGGTGATCCTCGGGATCAACTCCTTTGACCAGTGGGGGGTCGAGCTTGGCAAGGAACTGGCCACGTCGCTGGCGCCGATCCTGTCCGGCGCGGCACCGCCCGACGGGCTGGACGGGTCCACCCGCGCCCTGGTCGCCTTCGTCGCCGAGCAGGGCTGAGCCTCGGCGCCGGGAAGGCTTCGTTAAGGATTCACGTCTAGGCTCCCAGTTGATCCGGGAGAATGGAAGACATGGCAACCTGTCGAGAATGTGGAAAGGTGCTGGGGCTGTTCGGCTCGAACGCCAACGCCCTGTGCGAGAACTGTGCGCTGATCCTTGAGGCGGAACAGATGTTCCACGAGATCAAGGCGCTCGAGGACCAGGGGCTGAGCCGCGAAGAGATCACCGCCGCCGTGTGGAAACGCGACAAGCGCGCCGAGGGGTAGCGGCGCGAGGCCCGTCCACGGCACCGCGATCCTGCACCGGAAAACCCCGGTCCCGACCTTGCCGGAGTGCGGGGCCAAACGCCGTCATCCATGGATCATCGGAAGTGGAGCGGGTGAAGGGAATCGAACCCTCGTCGTAAGCTTGGGAAGCTTCTGCTCTGCCATTGAGCTACACCCGCGCGCGTGTCGACTGAGGTAGCCAAAGAGCCGTCCGCCGTCAAGACCGCAGCCAGGGGCCATCTTGCGGTTCGACTCGCCATCGTAGGGGGGCGTATTGCGCGTCCCGGTTCGGGCTTAAATCGCCGTCGTCGTCAGGCCGGGGCGGGGCAAGCCGTCCCCGTCAGCTCCGCCGCCGGCGCCGCCGCGTGCCATCGGCAGCCCCCGCCCCGAAATCGACCACGGGCAGCGGTGCGACCCTGGCGAGTTCCGCGAACGGATCGACCGCATGGGGCAGGGCGTTCGCCGCCACGAAATGCTCCTGGAACCGGGGCTCGATCGCGGTCTCGACCTTCTCGATCCGGCGCACGTTCATCTCGATCAGCCGCCGTGCCGCCCGCGAACAGAGCGCGATTCGCGCCCCCGTCCCGGCCGCGTTCCCCGCCGAGCGCACGTGGTCCAGCGGTACGTCGGGGATCATCCCCAGCACCATCGCGTGCAGGGGGCTGACATGCGCGCCGAACGCGCCGGCCAGCACCACCCGGTCGACCCGGTCCACCCCGATCCGGTCCATCAACAGCCGCGCGCCCGCGTAAAGCGCCGATTTTGCCAGCTGGATCGCGCGGATATCGCCCTGCGTGACCGCGATCAGCGGCCCGCCCGAGGCGCGCGCATCATGCAGCACGTAGGAATGGGTCCGCCCCTCGGGGACCACGCGCGCGCTGCCCGTCGCCGCGGCCGACCCGACCAGCCCCGAGGCATCGATCAGCCCCGCCATCCGCATCTCGGCCACCGCCTCGATGATGCCCGAGCCGCAGATGCCGGTGACCCCGCCCGCGCCCACCGCCTCGGCAAAGCCCGGCTCGTCGGACCACAGATCGCAGCCGATCACCCGGAAGCGGGGCTCCTTCGTCGCTGGGTCGATCCGCACCCGCTCGATCGCGCCGGGCGCGGCGCGCTGGCCCGCGCTGATCTGCGCCCCCTCGAAGGCGGGCCCGGTGGGCGAGGAACAGGCCAGCACGCGGGCGCGGTTGCCCAGGATGATCTCTGCATTGGTGCCGACATCGACGATCAGCACCAGGTCGTCGGATTGCTCGGGCGCCTCGGATAGTGCCACCGCGGCGGCATCCGCGCCGACATGGCCCGCGATCATCGGCAGCACATAGGCCCGGGCGGCAGGGTTGATCGAGACAAGTCCCAGATCGGCCGCCGCGATCTCGACCGCGTCCGAGGTCGCCAGCGCAAAGGGCGCCTGGCCCAGTTCCACCGGGTCGATCCCGAGCGCGAGGTGGTGCATCACCGGGTTACAGACCAGAACCGCCTCGACGATGGCGCGCGGCTCCACCCCGGCCTCGGCGGCGAGGCCGTGTGCCAGATCGTTCAGCGCGGCGCGCACCGCGGCGGTCATGTCGGCCGCTCCGCCCGGGTTCATCATCGCATAGGAGACCCGGCTCATCAGGTCCTCGCCAAAGCGGATCTGCGGGTTCATCACCCCCGCCGAGGCGCGCACCTCGCCGGTGGTCAGGTCCGTCAGGTGCGCGGCGATGGTGGTCGAACCAAGGTCGATCGCCAGCCCGAAAAGCGGCCCCTCGAAGAAGCCGGGCCAGACATCGACAAGGCACGGCGCGGCATCGCTGTGGCCCTGGTGCAGCGCCACCGTCACCTGCCAGCCGCCCTTGCGCAGCGCCTGTTGCAACCCGGCCAGCACCGCCAGCGGCGCGGTTGCGGGCGCCACGTCCCATTGCGCGCCAAGCGCGGCGTTCAGCCGTTCCAGATCGCCCGAAGGAGCGTGCATGTCGGGTTCGGCCACCTCGACCATGACCAGCCGCGTCGCGGGATCCATTTCCACCGCGCGCGCCTCGGCGGCCTTGCGCACCACCTGCCGGTGAAGCTGGCTTTCGGGCGGCACGTCGATCACCACGTCGGCGAGGATCTGTGCCTGACACCCCAGCCGCCGGCCCGGTTTCAGTCCGCGCTTTTCGTCATAGCGCCGCTCGACCGCGTTCATCGGTGACAGCGCGCCTTCGGCCACCGTGACCCCGTGTTTGGGAAAGCTGCCATAGGCGGGCGTGCACTGGCATTTCGAGCAGATGCCCCGCCCGCCGCACACGCTGTCGAGATCGACGCCGAGGCGGCGCGCCGCGTCCAGCACCGGCGTTCCCACCGGAACAAGGCCGCGCTTGCCCGACGGCGTGAAAATGACCAGTGCCTCGCCTTGCGCCATGCCCCCTCCGTCTGCGCGGCTAGCGGCCAAGCCGCTGGAACGCGCCGCGCACGTCGTCCGGCCCCGCGCCCAGCCAGCCCGCGAAGACCCGCGCCAGGTGGTCGGTGATCCGCTTCTTCTGGGTCTCGCCCCGCCGCTCGGCCCGGATGGCATCCATGCCGGTATAGGCGGGCAGGTCGGCGCGGATCTCCTCCGGCCCGGCCAGAACCGCGCCGGTGCGCGCATCGCTGACCTGTGCGGTGAACTTGATGTTGTGCACCCCCGCATGCGAAAGCCGCAGCCGCGAGATGTCCGACAACGCATGGAACTCGGCCATGGTGACCGACAGGCGGACCGGCCGGCTGCCGCGCAAGCCCGCGGTGCCGCGCCGCGCCGCCGTCTCGACGATGGCCTTTACCTGCGCGTGGCGGTCGCCGGGCGGGTCGTCACGCCAGACGATGTCGGCGTTCGGCCGGTAGACGTCCTCTTCCGAGACGGTCAGCGTTCCGGGCACAACGATATCGAGCGCGACGACGCGCCAGTTGCGCGAGGTCGCGGGCGCGATGGCATCGCTGTAATCGGTGGCCCAGGTCCCGGAACAGCCCGCGACAAGGACGCCAAGCAGTCCGCCGAGGACAAGCCGCTTGCTCAAGGTCATTCTATCACTCCTTTGCGCGGCTTTGCCGTTCTTCGGGCCGCCGACGGCCCCTGATAAACCCTCTATGGAAAACAGGGAATTAACAGGGCAAAGGATCGGTTTCATCCGCGCCGCCGACGCCGTCCGCCGCGACCTGCGCCCGCCTCGGCCGCGGCGCGCGAGGCCTCGGCAAAGGGCGTGCCCTCGGCCACCTGGTCGAGCACGCGCGAGAACGCGATCCAGGCACTGCCGTTCGCATCGTGGTTCATCAGGAAGTTCGCCGCGCGCACCGCCTCCATCTCGACGGGGCGGATCGGGTTCATGATCGCGGACGTCATCCCCGCGCCGATCGCCATCGGCAGGAAGGCCGCGTTGATCCCGTGCCGGTGCGGCAGCCCGAACGAGATGTTGGACGCGCCGCAGGTGGTGTTCACGCCCAGTTCGTCGCGCAGCCGGCGGACCAGCGCGAACACCTGCTGGCCGGCACTCGCCATGGCGCCGACCGGCATCACCAGCGGATCGACCACGATGTCATGGGCGGGGATGCCGTAATCGGCGGCGCGCTCCACGATCTTTTTCGCCACCGCGAAACGCACGTCCGGATCCTCGGAGATGCCGGTGTCGTCGTTCGAGATCGCCACCACGGGGACGTTGTATTTCCTGACCAGCGGCAGCACGCGCTCCAGCCGCTCTTCCTCGCCGGTGACGGAGTTGAGCAAGGGCCGCCCCTCGGCCGCCGCAAGGCCGGCCTCAAGTGCGGCGGGAACCGAGCTGTCGATGCAGAGCGGCACGTCGACCAGCCCCTGCACCAGCTCGATCATCGCCTTCATCAGGGGCGGCTCGGTCTCGTTGGGGTTGGGGTTCGAGTTGTAGACGACGCCCGCGTTGACATCGAGCACCATCGCCCCGCAGGCGACCTGTTCCAGCGCGTCCCGCTCGACGGTCGAGAAGTCGCCCGCCTCCAGTTCCGCGGCCAGTTTCTTGCGGCCGGTGGGGTTGATGCGTTCGCCGATCACGCAGAACGGCTCGTCAAAGCCGATGACGACGGTTCGGGATTTCGACTCGATGACGGTGCGGGTCATGGGATTCCTCAGCTTTCCTGGGCAGGGGCGAGGCCGCGCTCGGCAAGCCAGGCGGCGTTGGTCCGGATCCCGCCCAGCGGGAAGAAATGCACGCCCGCGATCGGGAAATCGTCGGGGCGCCGGGCGGCGGCGGTGGCAAGTTCGGTGAGGAACGCGTCGGGCGTGAAGGGCAGCACCAGCTTGGACACGTCGCGGGCGCGGCGTTGCAGCACCTTCAGCGAGGGGCCGACGCCACAGGCGATCGCGAACTTCACCAGCGTCTGAAGCTTTGCGGGGCCTGCGACGCCGACATGGATCGGCAGGGCGATCTCCGCGGCCCGCAGCCGGTCGGCCCATGCGATGACCGGCGCGGCCTCGAAGGCGAATTGCGTGACGATGGCCATGTCGGCATCGGTGCGTGCGGCGAAGGCCTGTTTCCAGCGCAGCGCCTCCATCACCATGCGGTCGGATCCGTCCGGGTCGATGTCGCGCGAGCCCTCGGGGTGGCCTGCGACATGCAGCCGGTCAAAACCTTGGCGGTCGAAGAGCCCGGTTTCGAGAAGTTGCATCGAGCAGTGGAAATCGCCCGCCGGGCTTGACCGGCCGCCCGCCAGCACCAGCGCCTCGCGCACGCCGGCCTCGCCGCGATAGCGCGCCAGCCAGTCGGCCAGGGTGGCGCGCTCGGGGATCGAGCGGGCGGGGATGTGCGGCATCGGCTCGAACCCCCAGGCCCGCAGCCGTGCGGCCGCGCCGATCATGTCGGCGATCTCGGTGCCGTCCAGATGCGCGATGTAGACCCGGGTGCCCCGGGGCAGCAGGTGGCGGAACTCCTCGACGCCCGCCAGCGTCCGTGGCATTACCTCGATTGAATAGCCGCGCGCGAACTCGGCCAGTGTGCCGGCCGCGGGGGCGGACACGTCGCGTTTCCTGAAGCTCAAAAGGCCCATCGCCGTCTCCAAAAGCCTGTTCACGCCGGGTCCCATCCAGACGCGTCGATCAATGCCGCAAGCCGTGCGGCGTCGTATTCGGCGTCCAGCCGTGCCGCCTCGGCCCCGGCCAGCACAGCAGGGTCGCCCTCGCGCGTGACCGGCGCCGCGCGGCGCCACTCGGCCAGATAGGCGTCGCTGTCGCGGGCGCCGACCTTCATCGCGCAGCGGTCGATGGCCTGTTCGAAACGTTCGGGCAGCACCCGCTTTTCAGCCGCCCGGCCCTTGCCCACGATCACCTGTGCGGGGATGTCGCGCCAGTAGACGATCGTGACTTCTGGCATCCGATTCCCCCTTCTTCCGACACCCGCTTGTAATCCGGCAGATTGTCGCGGCGGCGGCGGTTTTCGACATGATGGGTCCGGCTTGCGACCTCGGCCCCGGGCAAGCCGCACGGCGCCAGCGCCCTTTGGCACGAGTCGCGGGCGGGGCACCGATGCGGCGTCACGAGAACGGCCCGATCGGAAACGATCATGCGTGCCGCGGGGAATGGTTGCGTATCCGGGGCCGGAGTAACCTTGTTCCCGGGAAATCTTGGCGGTTTCAAGGCATTTGCGGCAAACCCGTGACGGCGCGGCGGGCTTGGGGGTCCTGACGCGCAGGCTGGATCGTGGGGGCACGGCCGACTGTCAGGCCGGCCCGGCATCAGGGGGATGCCGGGCCGGCCATCTGGGGGTGGAAAGATGCGTGCAAAGACGATAACGGCCGCGACCGCGGCGGCGCTGCTGGTGCTGACGGCGGGCGCGACGCTCTCGACCGGTTGGCCGGGCGACGATCCGGCGGCTACGGGGGCGACCGGGCGCTGGCCGGGGGCGGCCGCGTTCCCCGTGGCAGGCGCGCTCTACCGCGAGACCTTTGGCGTCTGGGGGCTGGGCCTGTGCCCGCGGCCCGAGGGGGGCCAGTGCCTGCCTTCCGCGCGCGGGATCTGCGAGGCGGAGCCCGGGCAATGCAGGCTGGCGCCCTGGCCCGCGGCCGGGTCCGAAGACGTGCCTCTGCCCGGCCCGGCCGCGCCCGCGAAGACCGCCCTTTTGCCGCTTTCCGACATCGTGCCGCTGACGCTCGGCGGGCCGATCTTCGGGGTGGGTCCCGTTCTGGTGGCTGGTCCGCGTGGCACTGGCGGCGGGGGGGGGCCGCAAGCGCCGTTCCTGCCGCCGGTCGGCCCGCAACCCGGTACGGGCGGCGGCCCCGTCTTCGTGCCGGTCGCCAGTCCGCCGGCGGCGCCCCCGGTCGGGGGCGGCCTGCCGGATGCGGCGGGCCCCGCCGTGGTGCCGCTGCCCACCAGCCTGCCGTTCCTGCTGGCGGCGCTCGGGCTTCTGGGACTGACCGGGCGTAACCGCCGCTGATCCGCGTTGCATGAACGGTCCGGGCGGGATAGCTTGGGGATAACTCGATCTGGAGGGCGATCCTATGGCGCCCAGGCGTCCCAAAGGTGCGGGCGCGTTCCCCAAGGCGGTGGCGACCCCCGCGCCTGCTCCGCCGGATCCGGCCTCGCTGTATGCGGCGCTCGATCTCGGCACCAACAGTTGCCGCATGCTGATTGCCCAGCCCAAGGGCAGCCAGTTCCATGTGGTCGACAGCTTTTCGAAGTCGGTGCAGCTTGGCACCGGCCTGGAAGCGTCGGGCCGCCTGGGCCGGGCGTCGATGGCGCGCACGGTGCAGGCGCTGCGGATCTGCAAGGGCAAGCTGGAAAAGCACCAGGTCGCACGGATGCGGCTGGTCGCGACCGAGGCCTGCCGGCGGGCCAGCAATGCGCGCGAATTCATCGGTTTCGTCCGCCGCGAGACCGGGCTCGACCTGGAAATCATCGAGCCCGAGGAAGAGGCGCGGCTGGCCGTCGTCTCCTGCGCGCCGCTGGTTTCGACGCGGACCGAGCAGTTGCTGGTGGTCGATATCGGCGGCGGGTCGACGGAACTGGTGTGGATCGACCTTTCGGCGGTGCCGCGCCACGACCGGCCGCGGGCGATCATGCGGCTGCATGGCGGGTTCCACGCCCCCGACAACCCGTTTCCGGCGGCGCGCGTGGTCGACTGGATCTCGGTGCCTCTGGGGGTGGCAACGCTGAAGGAACAGTTCGACGATGTCGAGGACGACCACGCCCGGTTCGCGCTGATGAGCTGGTTCTTCGAGGAGAACCTGGCCGATTTTTCGCCCTATGCGGCCCAGCAGGCGAAGGAGGGGTTCCAGATCATCGGCACGAGTGGAACGGTGACGACGGTGGCGGCCAGCCATCTGGGTCTCAAGCGCTATGACCGGACCAAGGTGGATGGGCTGCGCATGACCTCGACGCAGATCGACCAGGTGATCCGGACCTACCTGTATCTCGGCCCCGAGGGGCGGCGGAACGATCCGCGGATCGGGCGCGACCGGCATGCGCTGATCATGTCGGGGGCGGCGATCCTGCAGGCGCTGATGCGGCTCTGGCCGACCGACCGGCTGTCGGTGGCCGACCGGGGCTTGCGCGAGGGGCTGCTCTACGCGCAGATGTCGGCCGATGGCGTGCTGGAGGACGGCCCGTTCTGAGGCGGGTCCCCCGGCCGGGACGGCGGGCGGCCGTTGGCGGAATTGAGTATTTGAACCAGGAAGAAGACAGGGGGCGCGCGGGCGGCGGGCATGACGGAGAAACGGGGATCGAGCGGGCGCGGGCAGCGCGACCTGAAGGTGCGGGTGAAGTCGGCCAAGGGGCGGCGGCTGTCCTCGACGCTGTGGCTCGAACGGCAGTTGAACGACCCTTATGTCAAGCGCGCGAAGGCCGAAGGTTACAGGGGCCGCGCGGCGTTCAAGATCCTCGAACTGGACGACCGTTTCCGGTTTCTCGTGCCGGGGGCCCGGGTGGTGGACCTGGGCTGTGCGCCGGGGGGCTGGTGCCAGGTTGCGGTCGCGCGGGTGAACGCGCTCGGCGAGAAGAAGGGCAAGGCGGTGGGCCGCGTGCTGGGGGTCGACCTGCAGGAGGTCGAGCCGGTTCCGGGCGCCGAGATCCACCAGCTCGATTTCCTCGATGATGGTGCCGACGACAAGGTCAAGGACTGGCTCGGCGGCAAGGCCGACGTGGTGATGAGCGACATGGCCGCGGCGAGTTCCGGCCACAAGCAGACCGATCACCTGCGGATCGTGGCGCTGTGCGAGGCGGCCGCCGAACTGGCCTTCGACGTGCTGGAGGTGGGCGGCACCTTCGTCGCCAAGGTTCTTGCGGGCGGGGCCGAGGGCGCGTTGCAGACGATCCTCAAGCAGCGCTTCGACAAGGTCGCCAACGTCAAGCCGCCGGCCAGCCGGTCGGACAGTTCCGAGAAGTTCGTGGTGGCGACCGGGTTCCGCGGCTGAAGCCCCTTCAGGTGAACTTGCGGAAGAAGCCCGTGCGGTTGAACATCTCGTCCAGCGCCTCCATCCGGGCGCGGGTGTCGGGCCAGCGCCGCTCCTGCACCGCCGCGATCACGGTTTCCACCAGCAGAAGCGTCGTGACCGAGGAATCCCAGGCGGACGGCACCACGGTCCGGCTGACCAGCACCGCGCGCGCCAGCCGGTGCACCGGCGAGCGCCACTGGTCGGTGAACAGCACGATCTCGGCGCCCCGCTCGGCGGCGATCTCGGCCAGCCGCAGCGTCGCGTTCTCGTAGCGGCGGACGTCGAAGACCACCAGCACGTCGCCCGGCGCGAGGTCCAGCAGCGGATGGGCCCAGGCGTTCTGTTCCCCCTGGAAGGGGACGACGCCGGGGCGGACCATCTGGAGATGCAGCGCGAGGTATTCCGCCAACGTCCGGGTGATCCGCCCGCCCGCGACATGGACGCGGCGGGTCGGGTCGGCGATCAGGTCGCAGACCGCGTCGAACTGGGCGGGGTCGATCTGGCCGAGGCTGTGGCGGATATTGCCGATCACGGCTTCGGTGAAGCGGTTCAGGATATGCGCGCCGGGCGCACCTTCGGCCCAGGTCTCGCGCCGGGCGACGGGGCCCGAGATCTTGGCCTCGAGCTCGGCGCGGAGCGCGGCCTGGAACTCGGCATAGCCCTTGAACCCCAGCTTCTGGACCATGCGCGCGACCGTGGGCGTCGAGACCTCGGCAGCCTGCGCGACCTGGGTGATCGAGCCGAGCCCCGAAACCGGGTAGGCCTCCAGGATCGAATCCGCAAGCTGCCGCTCGGCTCGGGTCAACTGGTCAAGCCGGGCGTGCAGCCGGTCGGCGATGGTCTGCTGCGGATCGTGCATGGGGCGGGTCTCCATCTGCACAATATAGCGTCAGGCCGCTCGCCTCTGAAGAGAAAGTTTCAGGAAAGGAATTGACAGCCGTGGGGGTGGTGAAGAAACCTGTTCAGGCGAACGGGGAGTCACCATGACCGACAGCGTGGGCGAAGGGCCGGAGATCGTGAATGCCGCGGGGCAGGGGGCCGTGGTGCTGGTCTGCGAACATGCCTCGAACGCCATTCCGGCGGCGTTCGCGGGACTTGGCCTGGCCCCGGGCGACGAGGCCAGCCATGCGGCCTGGGATCCCGGCGCGCTGGGCGTGGCGCGGGCGATGGCGGCGGCGCTGGACGCGCCCCTGGTCGCGGCGACCGTCTCGCGGCTGGTGCATGACTGCAACCGGCCCGGCGGATCACCCGGGGCGATGCCCCCCCTGACCGAGACAATTGCCATTCCCGGCAACCGCGACCTGACCCGGGCCGACCGCGCCGACCGCGCCCGGCGCTACTACGCGCCCTTCCGCGACGCGCTCGAGGCGGTGCTGGCCGCCCGGCCCGGCGCGGCGCTGGTCACGGTGCACAGCTTCACGCCCATCTGGCACGGGGTGCCGCGCGCGGTCGAGATCGGCATCCTGCACGATGCCGACGCCCGCCTGGCCGATGCGATGCTGGTGGCCGCGCCATTCCGGACCGGCCATGTGGTGGCCCGGAACGAACCCTATGGACCGCAGGACGGGGTGACCCATACACTGAGGGAACACGGGGTCGGGAAGGGGCGCCTGAACGTGATGCTGGAAATCCGCAACGACCTGATCGCCGGGGACGCGGCGCAGGCCCGGATGGGCGTCATGCTGGCCGGGCTGGTGACGGCGGCGCTGGCCGGGCTGGGGCAGGGGGCGGCGCCATGACCGCCTTCATGCGCCGCTATGTCCGCATCGTCGACGGCGTGAACTATCACATCGGCCGGGTGATGATGTACGGCATCTTCGTGATGATGGGGATCCTCTTGTGGTCCTCGATCTCGAAGACGTTCTTCCTGCCCTCGCTCTGGACGCTGGAAATGGCCCAGTTCGCGATGGTGGCCTATTACATCATGGGCGGGCCCTACTCGATCCAGCTGGGGTCGAACGTGCGGATGGACCTGTTCTATGGCCGCTGGTCGGTGACCGAACGGGCCTGGGTCGACAGTTTCACCGTGCTGTTCCTGATCTTCTTTCTGGGCGTGCTGCTTTATGGCGGGATCGACAGCCTGCTTTACAGCCTGCAATACAACGAACGCAGCCCGACCGCCTGGCGGCCCGTGCTCTGGCCGATCAAGTCGATCATGTGCGCCGGGCTGCTCCTGATGCTGTTGCAGGCGATTTCCGAGCTTTTCAAGGACATCGCGCATATCAGGGACATCGAGATCTGATGTCCTACGAGATGATCGCGCTTCTGATGTTCGCGTCCATGATGCTGATGCTGTTCACCGGCCAGCGGGTCTTTGGCGCCATCGGGGCGGTGGCCGGAATCGCGGCGCTGGCGCTGTGGGGCACGGGCGGGTCGGTGATCCCGTTTTCGGCGGCGATGAAGCTGATGAAATGGTATCCGCTGCTGACGCTGCCGATGTTCATCTTCATGGGCTACGTGCTGTCCGAAAGCCGGATCGCGGACGATCTTTACCGGATGTTCCATGTCTGGATGGGGCCGGTGCCGGGGGGGCTCGCCATCGGGACGATCGGGCTGATGGTGCTGATCTCGGCCATGAACGGGCTGTCGGTCGCGGGCATGGCCATCGGGGCGACCATCGCGCTGCCCGAGTTGCTGAAACGCGGCTACGACAAGAAGATGGTGACGGGCGTGATCCAGGCGGGATCGAGCCTTGGCATCCTCGTGCCGCCCTCGGTGGTGCTGGTGCTTTACGCCATGATCGCGCGCCAGCCGGTGGGGCAGTTGTGGCTGGCGGGCATCCTGCCCGGCCTGATGATGGCCGCGATGTTCATCGCCTATATCTACATTCGCTGCCGGATCACGCCGGCACTCGGCCCCGCGCTGGGCCCCGAAGAGCGCGAGGAGATCGCCTTCGCCGAGAAGATGCGGCTGCTGCGCGCGGGGCTTCTGCCCGTTGGCATCTTCGCGGCGATGATGGTGCCCTTCATCAACGGCTGGACCTCGCTGGTGGAAAGCTCGGCCATCGGGGCGTTGACCGCGCTGGCTGCCGCGATCCTCAAGGGCCGCATGACGCGCGAGGTGTTCGAGACCTCGGTGCGCCAGACGCTGGCGATTTCCTGCATGTTCATGTGGATCATCCTGGCCGCCATGGCCTTCGGCGCGGTGTTCGACGGGCTGGGGGCGGTGCGCGCCATCGACAATCTCTTCACCGAACAGATGCACCTGTCGCCCTGGACGATCCTGATCCTGATGCAGCTGTCGTTCCTGATCATGGGCACGTTTCTCGACGACACCGCGATGCTGGTGATCGTGGCGCCGCTTTACGTGCCGCTGGTCAAGGCGCTGGGGTTCGACCTGATCTGGTATGGCGTGCTTTACACCATCACCACCCAGATCGCCTACATGACGCCGCCCTTCGGCTACAACCTGTTCCTGATGAAGGCGATGGCGCCCAAGGAGATCGGGCTAACGGACATCTATGCCTCCATCGTGCCCTTCGTCGGCGTGATGCTTCTGGCGCTGGCCACCGTCATGGCCTTCCCCGGCATCGCGCTGTGGCTGCCCCATTATGTCTACGGATTGTAACCAGAGCCCCGGCAAGGGGCCCAAGCCCGGGGGAGACCCCGCCAACAAGGAGAGAGAGATGACCACCAGACGCAAGTTCCTGACCACCGCCGGTGTCGGCGCCGCCGCCAGCCTGGCCGCGCCCGCCGTTCATGCCCAGTCGACGATCCGCTGGCGGATGCAGACCTATGCGGGCCCCGCGCTGGCCGAGCATGTGGTGAAGCCCGCCATCGACAGCTTCAACAAGATCGCCGGCGACGAGATGCAGATCGAGCTGTTCTACGCCGACCAGCTGGTGCCGACCGGCGAGCTGTTCCGCGCGATGCAGCAGGGCACCATCGACGCAGTGCAGTCCGACGACGATTCCATGGCCTCGCCGACCGAAGTCACCGTGTTCGGCGGCTATTTTCCCTTCGCGTCCCGCTATTCGCTGGACGTGCCGGTGCTGTTCAACCAGTACGGGCTGAACGAGATCTGGGCCGAGGAATACGCCAAGGTCGGCGTCAAGCACATCAGCGCGGGCGCCTGGGATCCCTGCCATTTCGCCACCAAGGACCCGATCCGCAGCCTCGCTGACCTCAAGGGCAAGCGCGTCTTCACCTTCCCCACCGCAGGCCGGTTCCTGTCGCAGTTCGGCGTGGTCCCCGTGACCCTGCCCTGGGAGGATATCGAGGTGGCCGTCCAGACCGGCGAGCTTGACGGCATCGCCTGGTCGGGCATCACCGAGGATTACACGGTCGGCTGGGCCGACGTGACCAACTATTTCCTGACCAACAACATCTCGGGCGCCTGGATCGGCCATTTCTTCGCCAACCAGGACCGCTGGAACGAGGTGCCGGAACGGCTGCAGGAACTGCTGAAGGTCTGCATGGAACAGTCGCACTACTACCGCCAATGGTGGTACTGGGGCGGCGAGGCGGCGCTTCGGGTCAACGGCACCAAGATGGAACTGACCTCGATCCCGGATGCCGAATGGGACCAGGTCGAGGCCGCCGCCCAGAAATTCTGGGACGAGATCGCCGCCGAGTCCGAGACCAAGGCGAAGGTGGTCCAGATCTTCAAGCAGTACAATGCCGACATGCAGAAGGCGGGCCGGCCTTACCGCTACGGCTGATCCAAGGCCTGACCGCAAGGGCGTCCCGCCCGGGGCGCCCGCTTTCCCATCTTGCAACCGACAGAGGCCCGAATGCCCGGCACCCTGACCCTCGACGCCCTGACCAAGCTGGTGGATGCGGGCGAGATCGACACCGTCACCCTGGCCCAGATCGACATGCAGGGCCGGCTGATGGGCAAACGCTTTCACGCCCGCCATTTCCTGGATGCGGGCCACGAGACCCATTCCTGCAACTACCTCCTGGCCGTCGATCAGGAGATGGAGCCTGTGCCGGGCTTCAAGTCGGCAAGCTGGGCGCAGGGCTATGGCGACTACATGATGAAGCCCGACCTGGCCACGCTGCGCCTCGCCCCCTGGGCGCCCGGTGCCGCGCTGGTGATCTGCGACACGCTGGACCACCACGGCCACCACCCGATCGCGGTCGCGCCCCGGTCGATCCTCAGGGCGCAACTGGCCCGGCTGGCGGAACGCGGCATGGTCGCCAAGACCGCGTCCGAACTGGAGTTCTACGTCTTCCGCGAAAGCTTCGATCAGGTCCATGACAGCGGCTACCGTGCGCTGACGCCGACCAGCCCCTACAACGAGGATTACCACATCCTGACCACCGCCCGCGAGGAGGCGTTGATGCGGGCCGTAAGGGACGACCTCTATGGCGCTGGAATACCTGTGGAAAACTCCAAGGGCGAGGCCTGGGCCGGGCAGCACGAGATCAACGTGAAATATTCCGACGCGCTGGACAGCGCCGATATCCACACGATCACCAAGCACGCGGTCAAGGAGATCGCGCTGGCGCAGGGCCACGCGGTGACCTTCATGGCGAAATATGCCGACGCCCCCGCGGGCTCGTCCTGCCACGTGCACCAGTCGCTGTGGTCGGCGGATGGCCAGCCGCTGTTCTTCGACCCGGACGAACCGTTCGGCATGTCCGCCACGATGCGCGCCTACGTGGCGGGGCTGCTCAAATACGCCAGTGACTTCACCCTGTTCCTGGCCCCCAACATCAACAGCTACAAGCGCTACGTCGCGGGCACCTTCGCGCCGACCAAGGCGGTCTGGTCGCGCGACAACCGCACGGCCGGTTACCGCCTCGTGGGCGAGGGAAGCAAGGCGATCCGGATCGAGAACCGGGTGGGCGGCGCGGATCTGAACCCCTATCTCGCCTATGCCGTCCAGATCGCGGCGGGGATGGCGGGCATCGACGAGGGGCTGGAACTGGAACCCGAGTTCCGGGGCGACGCCTATACCACCGAGGGCGTGCGCCAGATCCCCAGGACGCTGCGGGATGCTCTTGCGGCCGCCGACGAATCCGCCATGCTCCGCGCGGCTCTGGGCGACGAGGTGGTGGACCACTATGTCCACGCCGCCCGCTGGGAGCAGACGCAATACGACCGCCGCGTGACCGACTGGGAAGTCGCCCGCGGTTTCGAGAGGGCCTGATCCCATGACCGAGACGTTGAAATGTATCTCTCCCGTCGACGGGAGAGTCTATGCCGAGCGTGCGCTGATGCCGCTGGATGAGGCGCGGGCCGCCGTCGCCCGCGCCCGCGCCGCGCAACCGGCCTGGGCCGCGCGGCCCATCGCCGAACGCGCCGAGATCGTGCGCCGCGCCGTCGCGCTGATCGGCGAGGCGAATGACGAGATCGTGCCGGAACTGGCCTGGCAGATGGGCCGCCCGGTCCGCTACGGCGGCGAGTTCCGCGGGTTCCAGGAACGCGCCCACTACATGGCCGATATCGCGGCGGACGCGCTGGCCGATATCCGCATCGAGGACAGCGCGGCGTTTTCCCGCTATATCCGGCGGGTGCCGCATGGGCTGGTGCTGGTCGTGGCGCCCTGGAACTACCCCTACATGACCGCGATCAACACCGTCGCGCCCGCGCTGATCGCGGGCAATGCGGTGATGCTGAAGCACGCCAGCCAGACGCCTCTGGTGGGCGAACGCATCATCTGCGCGCTGCGCGATGCGGGCGTGCCCGACGACGTGGCGCAGAACGTGTTCCTGTCCCACGACACGACCTCGGCGCTGATCGCCTCGGGCGCGTTCCAGTTCGTCAACTTCACCGGCTCGGTCGGCGGCGGCAAGGCGATCGAGCGCGCCGCGGCGGGCACCTTCACCGGGCTGGGGCTGGAACTGGGCGGCAAGGATCCGGGCTATGTCATGGAGGACGCCGATCTGGACGCTGCCGCCGACGGGCTGATGGACGGGGCGATGTTCAACTCGGGCCAGTGCTGCTGCGGGATCGAGCGGATCTATGTCCACGCCTCGGTCTACGAGCCCTTCGTCGAGAAATGCGTCGAGATCGTCAGCAAGGCCCGGCTCGGCAACCCGCTCGACCCCGAGACGACGATGGGGCCGATGGCGCAGGTGCGGTTCGCCGATCTGGTCCGCGCCCAGACCGACGAGGCCATTGCCGCGGGCGCGCGGCCGCTGATCGACCGGGCGCTGTTCCCGAACGACGGCGGGGCCTACCTGATGCCGCAGATCCTGGTGGACGTGGACCATTCCATGCGCGTGATGCGCGAGGAGAGCTTTGGCCCGGTGGTCGGTATCATGCCCGTGAAGGACGACGCGGAAGCCATTGCGATGATGAACGATTCCGAGTTCGGCCTGACCGCCTCGCTCTGGACCCGTGACGCGGATCGCGCGGCCCGCGTGGGCGACGCGATCGAGACCGGCACGGTGTTCATGAACCGCTGCGACTACCTCGATCCGGCGCTCTGCTGGACCGGCTGCAAGAACACCGGCCGCGGCGCGGGGCTGTCGGTGCTGGGCTACCACGCGCTGACCCGTCCGAAATCCTACCACCTGAAAAAGAGTTGAGACATGAGCCTGACCGCCAACTGGTCCTACCCCACGGCCATCCGCTTCGGGGCGGGGCGCATCGCCGAACTGCCCGAGGCCTGCATCGCGGCGGGCATCCGCAAGCCGCTGCTGGTGACCGACCGGGGCCTTGCGCAACTGCCGATCACGGCGCAGGCGCTCGATATTCTCGACAAGGCGGGGCTGGGCCGCGCGCTGTTCGCCGACGTCGACCCCAACCCGACCGAGATCAACATGGAGGCCGGCATCGCCGTCTTCTGCGCGGGCGGCCATGACGGGGTGATCGCCTTCGGCGGCGGCTCGGGGCTGGACCTCGGCAAATGCGTGGCCTTCATGGCCGGGCAGTCGCGGCCGGTCTGGGATTTCGAGGATGTCGGCGACTGGTGGACGCGCGCCGATCCGGCGGGGATCGCGCCCGTGGTCGCGGTGCCGACGACCGCCGGGACGGGGTCCGAGGTCGGGCGCGCGGGCGTGCTGACGAACAGCGAGACGCATGAGAAGAAGATCATCTTCCACCCCAAGATGCTGCCCGCCGTCACGATCTGCGACCCGGACCTGACCGTGGGCATGCCGCCCGCGATCACCGCAGGCACCGGCATGGACGCGCTGGCCCATTGCCTTGAGGCCTATTGCTCGCCGTTCTTCCACCCGATGAGCCAGGGCATCGCGCTGGAAGGCATGCGGCTGGTTAAGGAGAACCTGCTGCGCGCCCATCGCGACGGCACCGACATCGAGGCCCGCGCGCAGATGATGGCCGCCGCCGCGATGGGGGCGGTCGCCTTCCAGAAGGGGCTGGGCGCGATCCATGCGCTGTCCCACCCGGTCGGGGCGCATTACGGCACCCATCACGGCACGACGAACGCGGTGGTGATGCCCGCGGTGCTGCGCTTCAACCGACCGGCCATCGAGAACCGCATCGCGCGGGCCGCGGCTTATCTGGGCATCGACGGCGGGTTCGACGGGTTCCTGGATTTCGTGGTTGGGCTGAACGCCGACCTCGGCATCCCCGAAAGCCTGACCGCGCTCGGGGTCCGTGATCCCGATCTCGACGTGCTGGTGGCGTCGGCCTTGACGGATCCGACCGCGGGGGGCAACCCGGTGGAACTGACCGCGGCGGCGACCCGGGCGCTGTACGAGGCGTGCCTCTAAGGGGCGTCTGGCCGGGCCCGCGTGCCGAGGCACGCGGGCTGGCGGGGGAGGACAATCGTCAGGGTGTGGCTGTCCCGAAGCGGGGGCGCATCGGACCCGCATCCCGGCGGCAGCGCGTTCCGCGTCAGACCTGCATTTCCTTGGTCGCCGAGAGGCGCAGTTCGGGATGGTCGCGCGCCACGCGGTCGATATCCCATTGCAGCCGGGTCATGTAGACCACGTCGCCATCGTTGTCTGTGGCCATGTGCTGCTTGTTCTTCTGGGTGAAGGCCTCGACCGCCGCCTTGTCGCCATGGACCCAGCGGGCCGAGGTGAACTGGCTGGGTTCGAACCGCACCGGCAGGCCGTATTCCAGCTCGATCCGGCTGGCCAGAACCTCGAATTGCAGCGCGCCCACCACGCCCACGATGAAGCCCGAGCCCATCATCGGCTTGAAGACCTTCGCGGCGCCTTCTTCCGCGAACTGCATCAAGGCCTTGTCCAGATGCTTGGCCTTCATCGGGTCGCCCGCGCGGCAGACCTTGAGAAGTTCCGGCGCGAAGGACGGGATACCCGTGACCTTCAGCATCTCGCCTTCGGTCAGCGTGTCGCCGATGCGCAACTGGCCGTGGTTCGGGATGCCGATGATGTCGCCCGCCCAGGCCTCTTCGGCCAGTTCGCGGTCGGCGGCCAGGAACAGCACCGGGCTCGAAACCGTGATCGGCTTCTTCGACCGGACATGGGTCAGCTTCATGCCGCGCAGGAAATGGCCCGAGGCCAGCCGCACGAAGGCCACCCGGTCGCGGTGCTTGGGGTCCATGTTGGCCTGCACCTTGAAGACGAAGCCCGCCACGGTCGGTTCCTCGGGCGCGATCTCGCGCGGCTCGGCATGCTGGACCTGCGGTTCGGGGGCATAGGTGCCGATCCCCTCCATCAATTCCTTCACCCCGAAGGAGTTGATCGCGGAGCCGAACCAGATCGGCGTCATGTGGCCGTCCAGCACCGCCCTTGGGTCGAGCGCGGGCAGCAATTCGCGCGCCATGCCCACCTCTTCGATCAGCTTCTCGCGCAACTCGGCGGGGACATGTTCTGCCAGTTTCGGATCGTCCAGCCCCTCGATCCGGATCGTGGCGGCCACCCGGTTGCGGTCGGCGCGGTCCATCAGTTCCAGCCGCTCGTTCAGCATGTCGTAGCAGCCGAGGAAGTCGCGCCCCACGCCGATCGGCCAGCTTGCGGGCGTCACGTGGATCGCCAGCATCTCCTGGATCTCGTCGATGATCTCGAACGTGTCGCGGCTTTCGCGGTCCATCTTGTTGCAGAAGGTCAGGATCGGCAGGTCGCGCAGGCGGCAGACCTCGAACAGCTTCTGCGTCTGGCTTTCCACGCCCTTGGCGCCGTCGATCACCATGATCGCGGCATCCACGGCGGTCAGCGTCCGATAGGTATCCTCGCTGAAATCGCTGTGGCCGGGGGTATCGACCAGGTTGAAGCGGAACTGGCCATAGTCGAACGACATCGCCGAGGCCGACACGGAAATCCCCCGGTCCTTCTCCATCTGCATGAAGTCCGACCGCGTGCGCCGCGCCTCGCCCTTGGCGCGCACCTGGCCGGCCATCTGGATCGCGCCGCCGTAAAGCAGGAACTTTTCGGTCAGCGTGGTCTTGCCCGCATCGGGGTGCGAGATGATGGCGAAGGTGCGCCGCCTTGCGATCTCGGGCGGCAACTCGGGGCGGTTCTTGGGGGCGTCCAGCATGGCCGCGGATATAGCGGTGGGCGCGGGGCGGCGCAATCGCGCGTTACCGTGCGATCAGCAGGTCGCAGGGCGGCGCACGCATCAGGTCGTTGGCGAGGCTGCCCAGCAGCGAGGGGGCCGCCCCCGCGCGACCATGGGCGCCGAGGGCCAGCAGGTCGGGGGACAGCGTCTCGATCCGGTCGGCGAGCACGCGGTGCGCGGGCCCCTCGGCGATCTCGATGTCCGTCAGCCGCGCGGGCAGGGGGTGGATGTCGCGCCAGGCGGACAGCGCGGCCTCGGCATCCAGGCGAAAGGGTTCGGCCGCCCCCGCGCGCACCTGGGGGGTGACGAAGCCGCGATAGGGGATGTGCAGCGCATGCACCCCGTGGATATCGGCCTCGGGCGCGATCTCGGCCGCCAGCATCAGCGCCGCGGTCGAGGCAGGCCCGAAGTCGATTGCGGCCAGCACACTGGCATAGGCGTGGTCGACGGGATCGCGCACCAGCAGCACCGGGCGCGGCGAATGACGCACGATCCGTTCCATCGTGGTCTCGCGCAGGATATCCAGAAAGGCGCGCGGACGGTGCAGCCCCAGGATCACGAGACCCGCGTCAAGTTCGGCGGCAAGCGCCGGGATCGCCTCGCAGGGGTCACCGCTCAGCACGCGGGTATCATGGCGCACCTCGCCCGAATGGGGGATCGAGGCGGCGAACTGGGCAAGCCGCAACTCGGCCGCGGCGGTCATCTGGCCCGCGATCTCGGCGGGCAGATCCGCGTCGATCACCGAGACCAGGACCAGATCCGCACCGCACCACCCCGCCAGCCGAAAGGCGCGTTGCACCGCGCGGTCGGCGCGCGGGCTGAGATCGGTGGCGACGAGAAAGGTCCTTGGCATCGGTGGACTCCGTGGGATCGACGACAAAGGATCGGGCGGCGCGGGCGGGCCTGTCAAGCGCAGCGGCGGCGCGGCGATTGCGGTGCGAGGCGCAGACGTTATGCTGGCGGGTGCGCGCGGGGTGGAGGGGAAACCCATGAAGACGGTTCTGATCGCCAATCGCAAGGGCGGCTGCGGCAAGACCACCATCGCGGTGACCTTGGCCGCGGCGCTGGCCGACGGGGGATGGCAGGTCGCGCTGGCCGATGCCGATCCGCAGAAATCGGCCTCGCGCTGGCTCAAGCGGCGGCCCGCGGACGTGGCGCCGATCCGGGCGCTGGACTGGACCGGGCCGGGGGCGCTGGGCAAGGGCGCCAAGGGGCTGGACTGGGTGATCGTGGACGCGCCCGGGTCGATCTACGAGGCGGACGCCGCCGCGCTGGTGGCCGAGGCGCATGCGGTGGTGGTGCCGGTGTTGCCGTCCTTCTTCGACGCCGACGCGACGCGGCGGTTCCTCAAGGAAATCGCCGGGATCAAGCGCATCCGCAAGGGCAAGGCGGGGGTCGAACTGGTGGCGAACCGGGTGCGGCCCCGGGGGCGCGACGCGGCCCGGCTTGCCGCCTTTGCCGAACGGATCGGGCAGGCCCCGGTCGCCGCGATTTCCGAGCGCGTCGCCTATGGCGATCTTGCCGAGGCGGGGCTGACGGTGTTCGACAAGCCGCAAAAGGCCTTTGCGCCGACCCGGGCCCAGTGGACGCCGTTGCTGGCGGCGCTGACGTCCTAGGCCCCACGCGGGCCGGGCTTTCCGGCGGGGCGGCTGGCTGCTATGCCGCGTCCGACATGTGCGAATGGGAGGCTTTCGATGGATCTTGGGATTTCCGGCAAGCGGGCGCTGGTCTGCGCTTCGTCCAGGGGGCTGGGGCGGGGTTGCGCCGAGGCGCTGGCCGCGGCGGGTTGCGACCTGGTGATGAACGCCCGCGGCGCCGAGGCGCTGGAGGCGGCCGCCGCGGCGATCCGCACGGCGCATGGCGTGACGGTGACGGCGGTCGCGGCGGACATCACCACCGAAGACGGCCGTGCCAGAGTGCTGGCGGCGGCGGGCGAGATCGACATCCTGGTGACCAATGCCGGCGGTCCGCCGCCAGGAATGTGGACCGACTGGGAGCGTGCGGATTTCATCGCCGCACTCGATGCCAACATGCTGACGCCCATCGCGCTGATGAAGGCCCTGATGCCGGGCATGATGGCGCGCGGCTGGGGCCGGGTCGTCAACATCACCAGCCAGTCGGTCAAGGCGCCGATCCCGGTGCTGGGGCTGTCGAATTCTGCCCGCGCCGGGCTGACCGGCTATGTCGCGGGGACCGCGCGGCAGGTGGCGCCCCATGGCGTGACGATCAACAACCTGCTGCCCGGCATCCACGCGACCGACCGGGCCGACGCGCTGGACCGGGGCGTGGCCGAGGCCGAAGGGATCACGCTGGACGAGGCGCGGACGCGGCGCGAAGCCACCATCCCCGCGCGGCGCTACGGCACGGCGCAGGAGTTCGGCGCGGCCTGCGCGTTTCTCTGTTCGCAGCATGCGGGTTTCATCGTCGGCCAGAACATCCTGCTGGATGGCGGTGCGGTGAACGCGACGCTGTAGCCGGCCGCCCGCGCGGTTCCCTGGCGGGCTCAGCCGTCCTCGGCAACTTCGGCTAGGGCGGCAAGGGGCTGCCAGTCCCCATGCCCCGCGCCAGTGAATCCCGGCATCATATAGACCCGCATCCCCGCCGCCTGTGCCGCGCGCAGGCCGGTCGCGCTGTCCTCGACCACGGCGATTTCGTCGGGGTCGAGGCCCAGAAGATGCGCGCCCCTGAGATAGGGTTCGGGGTCTGGCTTGGCCGCGCGCACATCGTTGCGGCTGATGCTGACAAGGCCGGGACGGTCGAGACCGAGGCGGGCGAGATTGGCGTTCACGATCAGCCGGTCGGAATTCGACACCGTGCCCTGCGGCAGGCCCAGCGCCTCGAACCGGTGCCAGAGACCGATCGCGACGGGATGGGGCGTCACATCCTCCAGACCGGCGAAATAGGCGGCAAGGCGGCGTTCGGTCCAGGCCGCAAGCGAGAGCTCCAGCCCGCAGCGGTCGACCAGCCAGGCATGTGCCTCTGTCTCGGTCCGCCCGAGCAGCGCGGCGTGGAAATCGGCGGGCAACGCAAGGCCGAGCGCCCGCGTGGCCTCGACGAACGCGCGTTCATGCAGTGGTTCGCTGTCGGCAAGGGTGCCGTCGATGTCCCACAGCACCGCGCGGAACGGCAGGGACCGCCTGCGCAAGCCGGACGCCATTCAGCAAACCGCCTGGATCTTGAGGCTGCCCGGCGGGGGATGGTCGGACAGGATCCGGGCGATCTCGTCCAGAGGCACCTGGTGTGAGACGAGGCGCCCGATATCCGGGCCACAGGCGCGGATCGCCGCCAGCGCCTCGGGGATGTTGTGGTTCAGCGAATGTGACCCGGCAAGGCGCAGCTGGCGGCGGAACAGCTCGAAGGGGGCGATCTCGATCCGGGCGTCGGACGGGCAGACGCCGAAGAAAAGCCCGGTGCCGCCATTGGCGATATAGCGGGTCAGTCGCCCGGCCACGGCGGGCACGCCGGTCGCGTCGACGGCCAGATCGACCCCGTGGTGCAGCCGCTCCAGCGCGGCGCTGCCCGCGGCGACGGGCGTGAAGCCGAAGCTTTCGGCCAGCGCAAGCCGCGTCTCGTCAAGGTCGGTCAGCGCGATATCGGCGACGCCCCGGGTCCGCAGCGCGATCGCCATCAGAAGGCCGATGGGCCCCGCCCCGAATACCAGCGCATTGGCCGCCGAGGCGCCATCCGCCGCCGCCACCCCGTTCAGCACGCAGCCCATCGGCTCGGCCAGCGCGGCGATGGGGAAGGGCAGATCGCCGATCGGGTGCACCGCGCCGGCGCGGACCGCGCCGAACTCGGCGAAGCCGCCATTCGCGGTCACGCCATAGGCGCCGAGGCTCTCGCACAGATGGGCCCAGCCGCGGCGGCAGGCCCGGCAGGTGCCGCACTCGATGTTGGGGTCCACCACCACCCGGTCACCGACCGCAAGGCCGGTGACGCCGGGGCCCAGCTCGGCGATGACGCCCGCGTATTCGTGGCCCGGCACCAGCGGAAAGGCCGACCTGCCGTAATTGCCGCGCAGCACCTCGATATCGGTGTGGCAGATGCCGCTGGCGCGCATGGCGACAACAACCTCGCCTTCGGCGGGGCGGGGGGCGGGCAGGTCGGTGACCTCGACCCGGTCGCGGGCGGGGTAGAGGATGGCGCGCACCGCCTCAGCCCTCGACGTAACGGCGGATCGCCGCCGCCATCCCCTCGGCCCGGATCAGCGCCAGCCAGCGTTCGAACGCCTCGGCAAAGCGCGGGGCGTCCTTGAGGTCGCCGTAGATCTGCGCCTGCTCCAGCCAGGCGCGGGGGCGGGTGCGCGCCGCCCGCGCCGCCTGTACCCGATCGTCCCAGAACGGATCGTTGGGCGCGATGGCGCTGCCATCCTCGCGGGTGCCCTCGCACATCCGCGCCCAGGTGGCCTCGGCCAGCGCCAGCCCCTCGACCGGCGTGCCCGCGGCCAGCGCGTCGCGCAGGATCGGCAACAGGAACCCGGTGTGCCGGGACGAGCCGTCGAAGGCCACGCGGCGGGTGGTGTCGACGATGGCGGGGTTGGAAAACCGCCGCGCGATCAGGTCGACATAGGCCCCCGGTGTCATGCCGGGCACCGGCTGGACATGGGGCGCGATCTCCTCGCGCTCGACCTTGTCGAACAGCGCGCGGATCAGGGGATGCGCCATGCAGCCCGAGATGGTCTCGACCGACAGCACCTCGCCCGGGTTCGCGATCACCTGGTGGCCCGCGTTCAGGATGCGGATTTTCATCACCTCGAAATCATGCACCCGGTCCGAGAAGGTGGCGCCCACGCGGTCCCAGTCCGGGCGGCCGGCGCAGAAATCGTCCTCGATCACCCATTGGCGGAAGTTCTCGTGGGTGACCGGCACCTCGTCCTCGATACCAAGGTCGCGGACCAGCGCCAGTTCCTTGGGTCCCGTGGCGGGCACGATGCAGTCGACCATTGAGTTCGGGAAGGTGCAGTTGGCGTCGATCCAATCGGCCAGGTCCGGGTCCGAGAGCCGCGCAAGCGACACCACCGTCTGGCGCAGGATCGCGCCGTTGCCCTGAAGGTTGTCGCAGCATTGCCCGGTGAAGGGGCCGATGCCGCGCTCGCGTCTCAGCCGCAGCGCCGCGACCATGGCGCCGAAGGCGGTGCGCGGGCGGTCGGGGTTCGCGGCATCGTGGCGGATGTCGGGATGCGCGGCGTCGAAGCCCTTGGTCACCGGGTCGAGGAAATAGCCGCCCTCGGTCACGGTCAGCGAAACGATGCGGATCGCGGGGTCGGCCATTTGCGCGATCAGGGGGGCGTTGCCCTCCTCGATCGGGACATAGCCGATCATCGAGCCCACGACTTCGGCCGACTTGCCCGACGGGTCAAGCTCGATCAGCGTGGTCAGGCAATCCTGCGCCAGCAGCTTTTCGCGCTGGGCGCGGTCGTGGGGCCGCACACCCGCGCCAAGGATCGCCCAGTCCTGCGCCAGCCCCTGCTGCATCAGCCGGTGCAGGTACCACGACTGGTGCGCGCGGTGGAAATTGCCCAGCCCGATATGGACGATGCCCGGCGTGAGCGCCGAGCGGTCATAGGTGGGCCGCGTGATGCCCTCGGGCAGGTCGCCCAGCGTGGCGTTTGACAGGCGCATCAGCTCATCCAGTTCCCGCCGTCCACGTTCAGCGTCTGCGCGGTGATGTAGCGCGCGTCGTCCGAGGCGAGGAACACCGCCGGATCTGCGATTTCCTCGGGCGTCCCCATGTGGCCCAGCGGCACCGCCTCGCCCACCAGCCGCTTCTTCTCGCCCTTTTCGCGGTTCTCGTATTTCGCGAAGAGCCCGTCGACCACGTCCCACATCGGCGTGTCGATGACGCCCGGCGCGATGGCGTTCACGCGGATGCCGTCCTTGGCCAGTTCCAGCGCCAGCGACTGGGTGACCGAGATCACCGCGGCCTTGGTGGAACAGTAGATGGTGATGTTGGGCTCGCCCCGCCGCCCGGCCTGCGAACTGAAATTGATGATGCAGCCGCCGCCCCGGCGGCGCATCCCCGGCACCACGGCCTGCGCAGCGAAGATGGTGCCGCCCACGTTGACGTCGAACTGGCGGCGGTAATCCTCGGGGGTGATTTCCCCAAGCGGGGCCATGTTGAAGATGCCGGCATTGTTCACCAGGATGTCGATGCCCCCCCAGGCGTCCTCGACCGCCCTGACCCCGGTGGCAATGGACCCGAGATCGGTCACGTCCATGCCGACGGCCATCGCGTTCCCGCCTAGCGCCGCCGCGGTTTCCCGCGCATCGGCCTCCAGCCGGTCGGCCACCGCGACCCGGGCGCCCTCGCGCACATAGGCGGCGCAGATCGCCCGGCCGATGCCGCGCGCGCCGCCGGTGACCAGCGCCACCTTTCCCTCAAGCCGTGTCATTCGATGCGATGTCCCTTTTCGTCGAAGCGGTGGATATGGGCCTCGTCCGGCTTGAGGCAGATCGTGTCGCCGTGGTAGAGGTCGACATCGCCCCCCGCCCGCACGGTCAGCGGTTCGTCCCGCCCGGCCATGTGAATGTGGAAGTAGGTGTCCGAGCCCAGGTGTTCCGACACGCCCACCTCGCCCTTCCAGATGCAGGTCTCGTCGTCCGAGACACGGATATGCTCGGGGCGGATGCCGATGGTATGCGCGCCGTGCCGCGCAGCCTCGGGGCCGGTGATCAGGTTCATCCTGGGGCTGCCGATGAAGCCCGCGACGAACACGTTCCGCGGCCTGCGGTAGAGGTCCAGCGGGCTGCCGACCTGCTCGATCCGGCCGGCGTTCAGCACGACGATCTTGTCGGCCATGGTCATCGCCTCGACCTGGTCATGGGTGACGTAGACCATCGTCGTCTTCAGCCGCTCGTGCAGTTCGCTGATTTCCAGACGCATGCCGACGCGCAGCGCCGCGTCGAGGTTCGACAAGGGCTCGTCGAACAGGAAGGCGGCGGGCTCGCGCACGATGGCGCGCCCGATGGCCACGCGCTGGCGCTGGCCGCCCGAAAGCTGGCCGGGCCGGCGGTCGAGGTAGTCGGTCAGGTTCAGCACGCGGGCGGCCTCGGCCACCCGGCGGTCCTGTTCGGCCTTGTCCATCCCGGCCATGCGCAGCGGAAAGGCGATGTTCTTGCGCACGCTCATGTGCGGGTAAAGCGCGTAGGACTGGAATACCATCGCAAGCCCGCGCCGGGCCGGCGGCAGGCCGGTCGCGTCGGCGCCGTCGATCCGGATCTGGCCGCCGCTGACGTCCTCGAGCCCCGCGATCAGCCGCAGGAGCGTGGATTTCCCGCAGCCCGAGGGGCCCACGAAGACCACGAACTCCCCGTCCTCGATGGTCAGGTCCAGCGGCGGGATCACCTCGACCGCGCCGAAGGACTTGCCGACATTGTTCAGCGTGATCCGGCCCATCTCTCCCCCCTTATTTCACCGCGCCGAAGGTCAGGCCGCGGACCAGTTGCTTCTGGCTGAACCATCCCATGATCAGGATCGGCGCGATCGCCATGACGCTGGCCGCGCTGAGCTTGGCGTAGAAAAGCCCCTCCGGGCTGGAATAACTGGCGATGAAGGCGGTCAGCGGTGCGGCCCGGGACGCGGTCAGGTTCAGCGTCCAGAACGCCTCGTTCCAGGCAAGGATGACGTTCAACAGGATCGTCGAGGCGATGCCGGGCAACGCCATCGGCGTCAGCACGTAGAGCACCTCTTCGCGCAGGGACGCGCCGTCCATCCGCGCGGCTTCCAGGATCTCGCCCGGGATCTCGCGGAAATAGGTGTAGAGCATCCAGATGATGATCGGCAGGTTGATCAGCATCAGCACGACGACCAGGCCGATGCGGGTGTCCAGAAGGCCGAAATTGATGAACAGCAGGTAGATCGGCACCAGCACGCCCACCGGCGGCAGCATCTTGGTGGACAGCATCCACATCAGCACGTTCCTGGTCTGCTTGCCGGGCACGAAGGCCATTGCCCATGCCGCCGGGATTGCGACCAGAAGGCCCAGAAACGTGGAGCCGAGAGAGATGATCACCGAGTTCCAGAAATGCTTGAAATAGTCCGACCGCTCCTGCACCGCGCCATAGCTGTCCAGCGTCCAGCCCGAGGACAGCACCTGCAGGGGCGCGCGGATCGCGTCGACCTCGGACTTGAAGGACAAGACCACGATCCAGAGGATCGGAAAGAACATCACGAAGGCCAGCGTGCCCGCGATCGCGGTGGTCAGGGCCTTGCGGGCGGGGGCGGTGGCGCGGGCCATGGGTGCCTCCTCACGCGTCCAGGTTCTTGCCGATCATCCGCATCAGGAAGATCGCAACGATATTGGCCAGGATGATCGCGATCACGCCGCCCGCGCTGCCCATGCCCACGTCGTATTGCAGCAGCGACGAGACGTAGATCAGATAGGTCAGGTTGGTGGTCGCGGTGCCCGGCCCGCCATTCGTCGTCACCAGGATCTCGGCAAAGACCGACAACAGGAAGATCGTCTGGATCAGGATCACCACGGTGATCGCCCGCGCCAGATGCGGCAGCATGATGAACCAGAACCGCGCGGGCCAGCTTGCCCCGTCCATCTCGGCGGCCTCCAGTTGTTCCTGGTCCAGCGATTGCAGCGCGGTCAGCAGGATCAGCGTGGCGAAGGGCAGCCATTGCCAGCTGACGATACCGATGATCGACAACAGCGGGACCTGGCTGAAGAAGTCGATGGGCGCCATGCCCAGCCCCTGGGCGATATGTCCGAAGATGCCGTTCACCGGGTTCATGAACATGTTCTTCCACACCAGCCCCGATACCGTCGGCATCACGAAGAAGGGCGCGATCACCATGATCCGGATCACCCCCTGTCCCCACATCGGCTGATCCAGCAGCAGCGCGAACAGGATGCCGCCCAGCACCGTGATCAGCAGGACGCCCCCCACCAGCAGAAGCGTGTTGACCATCGCCGCGGTGAAACTGGTGTCGGTGACGAACCACTGGTAGTTCTCCCAGCCGACGAAGGGATTGTCGCCCGGCATCAGCAGGTTGTAGCGCAGGAACGAGAAATAGACCGTCAGGCTGAGCGGCACGATCATCCAGCCCAGCAGCAGCAATACGGCCGGAGAGATCATCAGCCGGGCGGCGGCGCGGGAGGCTTTGGTCGCCATGCGTTTCCTCCGGAAAGTCCCTGCGGACTTACTGACGGCGGGGCCCTGAAAAAGGCCCTTGGGGCAAGACTATCACGAAAATCCGGGAAATGGGCGGGCCCGCGCACCGCGCAGGCCCGCCCCCGGGAGGAGGTTACTTGATGTAACCGGCCTTCGTCATCTCGCGCACGGCGAAGGTCTGGCTGTTGGCCAGTGCCTGATCGACACTCTGCTGACCGGCCAGCGCCGCGGCGATCTGCTGGCCGACATAGTTGCCGATACCCTGAAACTCGGGGATCGCGACGAACTGGATGCCGGTATAGGGCACCGGGTCCTTGGTCGGATCGGCCGGGTTGGCGGCGAGGATCGAGGTCTCGACGGTCTTGGCGAAAGGCGCGGCCTCGACATAGGCGGCGTTCTCGTAGGTCGATTTCCGCGTGCCCGGAGGCGCGGCGACCCAGCCTTCGCTTTCGCCGACAAGGGTCACGTAGTCCTTGGAGGTCGCCCAGGCCAGGAACTCCTTGGCCGCGTCCACCTTGGTCGAAGAGGACGGCACCGCCAGCGCCCAGGCCCAGAACCAGCCGGTTCCCTTGTCGGTCACCTGCTTGGGCGCCTGGAAGAAGTCGGTCTTGTCCGCCACCGAGCTTTCGTTCGGATTGAAGATGTAGCCCGCCGCCGAGGTCGCATCGACCCAGGTCGCGCACTTGCCGTCCGCAAACAGCGCCCGGTTCTCGTTGTGCCCGTTCGAGGACGCACCCGGCGGGCCGTAGTTGTTCATCAGGTCGACGTAATAGGTGATGGCCGCCTTCCATTCGGGGCTGTCGATGGTCGGGTTCCACTCCATGTCGAACCAGCGCCCGCCGAAGGCGTTCACCATCGGGCCGACGAAGGCCATGTTCTCGCCCCAGCCCGCCTTGCCGCGCTGGCAGGTGCCATAGACGCCGTTCTCGGGATCGTGCAGTTGCGCGACCATCTCGGCGAACTGGTCATAGGTGATCTGCTCGGCGGGCTTTTCCAGGCCCGCCTTCTCGAACAGGTCGGTGCGGTAGAAGGTGAACGAGCTTTCGGCATAGAACGGCACGGCGTAAAGCGTGCCGTCGGCCGACAGGCCGTTGCGCACCGGCTCGAAGATGTCGGCGTAGTCGTAGGCATCGCCCAGGTCGTCGAGTGCGTTCAGCCAGCCCTGCTTGCCCCAGATAGGGGCCTCGTAGGCGCCGATGGTGACGATGTCGAACGATCCGCCCTTGGTGGCGATGTCGGTGGTCACGCGCTGGCGCAGGACGTTTTCCTCAAGCACGACCCAGTTCAGCGTGTGGCCGGTGGCTTCCTCCCACTGCGGCGACAGCTTCTGCATGATGATCATGTCAGAGTTGTTCACCGTGGCGATGGTCAGGTCCTCGGCCACGGCGCTGCCGCCGGTGACCAGGGCGATCGCGGTTGCCGCGACCGTGGCATTTCTCAGGCGCATCCGACTCCTCCCTCTCGTGTTCTGGATGGTCCTCGGGCAGCTAAGGTCCAATTCCCGCGTGAGTCAATTAATTATTTACGCGCGTCAAATTCAGATAAGCCGATTTTTTGGGCGGGACGCCTGCGCCTCAGGCGGACAAGCGCATCACCAGCCTGCCCTCGAACAGCGTCGTCTCGCGCGCCTTGGCCTTGCCACCCGCCTCGATCAGCCGGAACAGCGTCTCGACGCTGTGCCCGGCGATGGCATCGTAGTTCTGCGAAACCGTGGTCAGCGGCGGGCAGGTGTAGCGCGAGAAGGGGTGGTCGTCATGGCCTGCGATCCGCAGCGCGCAGCCCGGGCCGTGCCCGACCCGCAGCCCCTTTTCATAGGCCGCCGCCAGCAGCCCGATCGCCAGCCGGTCGTTGCTGCAAAGCAGAGTGTCGGACGGCAGGCCGCCCGCTTCGATCACCCGCTTGCCTTCGGAATGGCCCACTTCCTCGAAATTCCAGCCCGAGCCGTTCACGTGGATCACGTGGGGCGTGTGGCCCAGCCGCTCCATCGCCTGGACATAGGCCCGCCGCCGCTTGTTGGCATTGGGGTTCACCGGTGGCATCTCGAAGAAGCAGGGCGGCTCTCCGGTCCGGCAGAGATACTCGACGATCATGCCGATGCTCTGGGAATTGTCCGATCCGACAAAGGCTTCGCCGATGCCTTCGATCTCGCTGTCGAACAGGACTGTCGGCACGTCACGGCAGAAGAGTTCTACCGCCTTGCGGTCCGACGCGCGGCCGAGCGGCGCCAGCAGCACGCCCGCCGGCCGCAGCGAGCGCAGGCTGTCGAGAATGTTGTTCTCGACCCCCTGGTCGCCATGGGCGCTGAACAGGATCGGCCAGAACCCCGCGTCGAGGCAGCGCCGCTCGATCGTGCGGGCGATCTCGGCGAAGAACGGGTCGGCGAGATAGGGCACCACGATGCCGATATTCTTGGTCAGGCGCCGGTTCTGGTTCACCGCGTAGATGTTCGGGCGGTAGTCATAGCGTTCCAGCGCCGTCTCGATCCGCTTGCGGGTCGAGGGCCGCACGCTGTTCGGGTCGTTGAAGTATTTCGACACGGTCGGCCGGGAAATCCCGCTGAGCGCGGCGAACTCCTCCATGTTCCTGATCTTGTGTCCGTCCATGTCCCGGTCTCCGGCCCGCCTGCGGCCCAAGCCTCCGTCGTCCACGCGGTTTCTGGCCCGGGACTCATCAGAGAAATTGGCGCGCGTAAAATAATTCCTTGACACTATGGGGGGCGGGTGGCACCGGTCAAGGGATTGCCGCGGCCGCCATGCGACGGGGGAAAAGATGAAGAAGATCGTCGTCATCGGCGAGATCCTCGTCGAGATCATGGCCGACACGCCCGGCGACGGGTTCCGCGAACCGATCCCGCTGACAGGGCCTTTCCCCTCGGGCGCGCCCGCGATCTTTGCCGGGCAGGCGGCGCGGCTGGGCCAGCCCGTGGCCATCGTCTCGGCCGTGGGCGACGATGATTTCGGGCGGGTGAACACCGACAGGCTGGCCCGTGACGGCGTCGACATCTCGGCCATCGCCGTCGATCCCGACCGGCCCACCGGCACGGCCTTCGTGCGCTATCGCCCGGATGGCGGGCGCGATTTCGTCTTCAACATCCGCCACGCCGCCTGCGGCCGGATCCCGATGTCCGATGCGGTCCGCAAGGTTCTGGACGCCGCCGAACACCTGCACGTGATGGGCTCGTCGCTGTCGAGCCCGGAACTCATCGCCCTCAACCTGGAAACGGCGGCGGCGGTCCGGGGGCGGGGCGGCACGGTCTCGTTCGACCCGAACCTGCGGCCCGAGATCCTGGATGCCCCCGGCCTGCGCGACGCGATGGAGCGGGTGCTGGCGCTGACCGACCTCTACCTGCCCAGCGGCGACGAACTGACCCTGCTGACCCGCGCGCAGCACCCCGAGGATGCGGTGCGCGAGCTGCTGGCCGACGGCATCCGCACCGTCGTTCACAAGCAGGGCGCCGCGGGGGCCCGCCATCACGACACCGGGGGCAGTCTCTGGTGCCCGGCCTTCCCGGTGGACGAGATCGACCCGACCGGGGCAGGGGATTGCTTTGGCGCCACCTTTGCCGCGCTCTGGCTGCGCGGGGCGGCGCCTGCCGAGGCGCTGGCGCTTGCCGCCGCGGCCGGGGCGATGGCGGTCACACGGCGCGGGCCGATGGAGGGCGTGTCCGACCTGGCCAGCCTGCACGCGCTGGCCGGCCCGCATCGGGGGGCGTCCTGATGCGGCACCCCCTTCTCGACATCGCCCGGGCGTTTCACGCGGGCCGCCCTTGCGGCATCCCCTCGGTCTGCTCGGCCCATCCGCTGGTGATCGAGGCCGCGCTGCGGCTGGCGCGTGACCTGGATCGGCCCGCGCTGATCGAGGCCACCTGCAACCAGGTGAATCAGGAGGGCGGCTATACCGGCATGACGCCCGCCGATTTCCGCCGCTTCGTCGAGGCCATCGCCGGGGCCGCCGGGTTCGACGGCACGCGGCTGATCCTCGGCGGCGACCACCTTGGCCCGAACCCGTGGAAGCACCTGCCCGCCGATGATGCGATGGCCCGGGCCGAGGCGATGGTAGCGGCCTATGCGGCGGCGGGCTTCAGCAAGCTGCATCTCGACACCTCGATGGGCTGCAAGGGCGAGCCGCCGGCGCTGTCCGACGCGCTGACGGCCGAGCGCGCGGCGCGGCTGGCCGCGCGGGCCGAGGCGCATCGGGCGGGTACGCTCGCGCCGGTCTATGTCATCGGCACCGAGGTGCCCGTCCCGGGCGGTGCGGTCGACGCGCTGGACCATCTGCAGGTCACCGAACCCGCCGCGGTCCTGCGCACCCACGAGGTGCACCGCCACGCCTTTGCCGCGCGGGGGCTCGATGACGCCTTTGGCCGGGTGATCGCGCTGGTCGTGCAGCCCGGGGTCGAGTTCGGCCATGCCGACGTGGTGCATTACGACCGTGCCGGGGCGCAGGCCCTGTCGCAGACCCTGCACCGGTTGCCCGGCCTTGTCTTCGAGGCACATTCCACCGACTACCAGTCCGAGGCGGCGCTCGCCGCGCTGGTCGAGGACGGGTTCGCCATCCTCAAGGTCGGGCCGTGGCTGACCTTTGCGCTGCGCGAGGCGCTCTACGGGCTTGATGCCGTGGCCGACGTGCTGGACGGGCACCCGCCGCAGGGACGGCTGATGGCGACGATGGATGCGGTGATGCGGGCCGCCCCCGGCCACTGGTCGGCCTACTATCCCGGACCGCCGGCCGAGCAATGGCTTCAGCGCCATTTCAGCCTGTCCGACCGTATCCGGTACTACTGGCCTGCGCCCGCGGCGCAGGCGGCGGTCGGGGCGCTGATGGACCGCCTTGCCGGGCGCAGGATTCCCGCGCCGGTGCTGCGCCAGTTCCTGCCGCGCTTGCCCGAGGCGGCAGAGGATGCCGAAACCGTGCTGATCGAGGCGGTCCAGGACGTGTTGCGCCGCTATGCGCGGGCGGCTGCCGCGGGCGGCGCGGCCCCTGCCTGAGGGGGTGGGTCAGCCCAGCGCCGTCGACTTGACCCAGCTTGGGCGGCGGGTGACCTGCAACAGGCTGACCCGCGGCGCGTGACGGCCCCCCAGGGCCAGCGTGGCGGCGCGCAGCAACTCGATTCCGTCCTCGGACCGCACCGGCAGGGCCGCGGGCGAAATCGGTGCGCCCACCGTCATCCGGTAGGGCTGGCGGTCCTTGTTCAGCGTTTCGTGGAACAGCGTGATATCCCGCAGCGTCGGGTGGATCAGGTCGAACAGGTAGAACAGCACCGAGTTGCGCGAGCGGATGTTGATCGGGATCACCGGAAGGTCAAACTTGCGCGCGATCGTCGCCGCCGACGCCATCCAGGGGCGTTCATGCAGCGAAAGCCCCCGCCGCTTGGCCAGCCGCCCCGAGGGGAAGATGACGCCCAGCCGGCCGGCCTCGATCGCCTCGCGCGTATAGGCCATGGTCTCGCGCATCTTCGCATGGCTGCGCTTTTCCTCGCGCCATTCCACGGGCGCGATGATCTCTTCCATCTGCGGAAGTACGCGCAGGATGTCGCGGTTGGCGTAGAAGAACAGGTCGGGCCGCCGTTCGCGCAAGAGGCTCCATAGCATCACGCCGTCGGCGATGCCGGTGGGGTGGTTCGCCACGATCAGCGCGGGCCCCGCGGCGGGGATGTGGTCCAGCCCGGTGACCCGGACGTCGCGCGCCAGCAGGCGGGCCATCTCGTCCATGATGACCGGGGCGGGATGGTGTTGCAGCAATTCACCCAGCGCCACGGTACGGGGATAGCCCAGCAGGCCGGTCAGCACGCGGCGCGCGGGGGCGCTCCACGGGTGGTCTGCAAAGAGCCACGGAGCGCGTTCCTCGATCAGGGGGTCGATTCGGTCCTGCATGATCCTTCCCACCATATCCCGGTGACGCCACGGTGACAGCAGAGCCGATTCCCCCCCGCCGGGTCAAAACGATTCGCACCTTTGCGGCGGGTTATCGCCCGGCGGCCAGCAGCCGGCCCACCATCTCGGCCATGTCGCGGCTGAGCCCGTCGCGCGCGGCGATCCGTTCCATCGCGGCGCGCATCCGCGCCTGCCGGTCCGCGTCGTAGCGGGTCCAGGTCTCGAACGCGGTGGACATGCGCGCCGCCGTCTGCGGGTTGACCGCGTCCAGCCGGATCAACCAGTCCGCCACCAGGTCGTAGCCCGCGCCCGAGGCATCGTGGAAGCCTGCCGCATTCATCGTGAACCCGCCGATCACGGCGCGGAAGCGGTTGGGATTCTTCCACGTGAAATCAGGATGTTCCGTCAGCATCTTCGTGCGGTCGACGGCGCGGTCGGGCGCGGCCAGCGAGGCCTGCAGCGCGAACCACTTGTCCATCACCAGCCGGTCATGGGCCCAGCGCCGGGCAAAGCGGGCCAGTTCGTCCTCGCCGGTCCCGATCTCCAGCAGGATCGCCAGCGCGCCGATCTCGTCGGTCATGTTGTTGGCCTGCGCGAAGTGGCCGCGCGCCTTCGCCCCGCCATCGAGCCGCGCCATGTGGCCCAGCGCAGCGAGGCGCAGCGCCCGCCGCCCGGCATCGGCCGCGCCGGGGCTGTAGGGGCCGGGGCAGGTCATCTGGTCGTAAAGCGGGCCCCAGAGCGGGCGCAGATGGGCGGCTACCGCCGCTTTCAGCCGCTCGCGCGCGGCGTGGATTGCCAGCGGGTCGGGGGTGATTCCCCTGGAATGCAGGTCCTCGGCCAGCTGGTCCTCGCCCGGCAGGCCGAGCGCCAGTGCGCGGAAGGCAGGGTCCAGCGCCTCGTCCCGCGCCATGGCGGCCAGCGCGTCCAGGTAGGCGGGCGCGGGGGCGGCGCCCTCGGTCACCATCGCCACCAGCACATCGCGGGCCAGCGCCCGGCCCGCCTCCCACTTGTTGAAGGGGTCGGTGTCGTGCGCCAGCAGGAAGGCGCGTTCTTCGGCCGTAGTCTCGCGGTCGAGGATCACCGGCGCCGAGAACCCGCGCAGCAGCGAGGGGACCGGCCGCGTGGCTAGCCCCTCGAAGGTGAAGGACTGCTGCGCTTCGGTCACCTCCAGCACGGTCGTCGGCACCACCTCGTCGCCGTTGGGCGACAGCAGGCCCACCGCCAGCGGGATCACCTGCGGGTGCTTGTCGGGCTGGCCGGGCGTGGGCGGGGTTTTCTGTTCGACGTGAAGGGTATAGGTGCCGTCCTTGAAGTCGTCCGTCACCTTGAGGCGCGGCGTGCCCGCCTGCGAATACCACCGCTTGAACTGCGACAGATCCCGCCCCGTCGCCTCCTCGAACACCTTCAGCCAGTCCTCGATGGTGGCGGCCTGCCCGTCATGGCGGTCGAAATAGAGCGCCAGCGCCTTGTCGTAGCCCCCGGGGCCGACCAGTCGGCGCAGCATCCCGATCACCTCGGCGCCCTTCTCGTAGACGGTTGCGGTGTAGAAGTTGTTGATCTCGGTATAGCTTTCAGGCCGGACCGGGTGTGCCAGCGGCCCGCCATCCTCGCGGAACTGGCGGGCGCGCAGCGTGATGACATCCTCGATCCGCTTGACCGCATGGGACCGCGCGTCGCCCGCGAATTGCTGGTCGCGGAACACCGTCAGCCCCTCCTTCAGGCACAGCTGGAACCAGTCGCGGCAGGTGATGCGGTTGCCCGTCCAATTGTGGAAGTATTCGTGCGCGATGATGCGCTCGATGTTCTCGTAGTCGCGGTCGGTGGCGGTTTCGGGGCTGGCGAGAACATAGCGCGAGTTGAAGATGTTCAGCCCCTTGTTCTCCATCGCGCCCATGTTGAAATCGTCCACCGCGACGATGTTGAACACGTCGAGGTCATAGGCGCGGCCATAGACCTGTTCGTCCCAGCGCATGCTGCGGATCAGGCTGTCCAGCGCGTAATCGGCCTTGCCCTGGTCGGCGGGGCGGACCCAGATGTTCAGGTCCACCTTGCGCCCCTCGCAGGTGGTGAAGCTGTCCGAGGTCGCCACCAGATCGCCCGCGACCAGCGCGAAGAGATAGGCGGGCTTGGGCCAGGGATCGTCCCACTCGGCCCAGCCCGGCCCCTGCGCTACCGGGTTGCCGTTCGACAGCAGCACGGGCAGGTCGCTTTCGATCCGCACGCGGAACGGCGCCATCACGTCGGGGCGGTCGGGATACCAGGTGATCTTGCGGAAGCCCTCGGCCTCGCATTGCGTGCAATACATGCCGTTCGACATGTAAAGACCTTCGAGGGCTGTGTTTTCCTGCGGTGCGATCTCGACCTCGGCCGCCCAGGTGAAGGGAGCGTCGGGCACGTCGCAGGTCAGCCCCTCTTGGGTGATCGCGGGGGTCACAGGGCTGCCGTCGATCGCCGCCGAGATCAGTGTCAGCCCCTCGCCATGCAGGAAGAACCGCCGGTCGGTCGTCACCGGGTTCGGGCGGAAGGCGATGCGCGAGACGACCCGCGTTGCGGTCGGATGCAGGCGGAAGGTCAGCTCCACCCGGTCGACCAGATAGGCGGGGGGCGTGTAGTCGGCGAGGTACAGCGCCTGGGGGCTTGCGTCTTTCATCACTCTCTCCACTTGGGCTGCCCAAGACCTATCCTTTGGCGCGGCGGGTGCAAGATGCCCGCATTGCGGCCCCGGATGTTCGATTTATGTTCTCGCCATGGACGTGACGATTCTCTGGTTCAAGCGCGATCTCAGGCTTGCCGATCACGCCGCCCTGGCGCTGGCCGCGTCGGGCGAGGGCGCGGTGCTGCCGCTTTACATCGTCGAGCCCGACTATTGGCGCCAGCCCGACGTCTCGGCCCGGCAATGGCGTTTCACGGCGGAATCGCTCCGCGACCTGTCGGCGGCGCTGGCGGGGCTTGGCGCGCCCCTGCAGGTGGTGGTGGGCGACGCGGTCGAGGTGTTCGACGCGCTGGCCGGCAGCCTGCCCGTGGCGCGGCTGGTCAGCCACGAGGAAACCGGCAACGGCTGGACCTATGCCCGCGACCGGCGCGTGGCGGCCTGGGTACGGGGCTGCGGCCTGCGCTGGGAGGAAGTTCCGCAATCGGGCGTGGTGCGGCGGTTGCAGGGGCGCGACGGCTGGGCCGCGGCGCGCGACCGCAGGATGCGCGCACCGCCGGTCCCGCCCCCGGCCGCGCTGCGCGGTCTGCCCGGCATGCTGCCCGGCGCCATCCCCGAGGCGCGGGATTTGGGCCTTGGCTTCGATCCCTGCCCGGGGCGGCAAAAGGGCGGGCGGGCCGAGGGGCTGGGCCTTCTGGAAACCTTTCTGGATGTTCGCGGACAGGACTATCGCCGCGCCATGGCCTCGCCCCTGTCGGCTACCACCGCCTGTTCGCGGCTGTCGCCCCATCTGGCGCTGGGCACGCTGTCGGCGCGCGAGGTCGAGCAGGCGGCGGCGCGGCGCCGGACCGAGGCGCGGGGCACCCGGGACGGCTGGGCGGGCAGCCTCGGGAGCTTTGCGTCGCGGCTGGCCTGGCGGGATCATTTCATGCAGAAACTCGAGGACGAGCCCCGATTGGAAAACCTTTGCCTGCACCCGGCCTACGAGGGGCTGCGCCCCCGCGATCCCGACCCCGCGCGGCTGGCGGCGTGGGCGCGGGGCGAAACCGGGCTGCCTTTCGTCGATGCCTGCATGCGGTCGCTGATCGCGACGGGATGGCTCAACTTCCGGATGCGGGCGATGCTGGTCTCTGTCGCGTCCCATCACCTGTGGCTGGACTGGCGGGCGACGGGGGCGCATCTGGCGCGGATGTTCACCGATTACGAACCCGGCATCCACTGGCCGCAGATGCAGATGCAGGCGGGCACCACGGGGATCAACACGATCCGCATCTACAACCCTGTGAAGCAGGGGCAAGAGCAGGATCCGGAAGGCGTGTTCACCCGGGAATGGCTGCCGGAACTTGCCGCGGTGCCGGATGCGTTCCTGCAGGACCCCTGGCGCTGGGAGGGGGCGGGGCGGCTTCTGGGCCGCCGCTATCCGGCCCCGGTCGTGGACCTGGCCGCGGCGGGCCGGGCGGCGCGGGGCGCTGTCTGGGCGGTGCGGGCGCGGGCAGGCTTTCGCGACGAGGCCGCGCGGATCGTTGCGCGGCACGCCTCGCGCGCCGACCGCACGGGTCGCTTCGTCAACGACCGCGACCCCGTGCGGCGCCGGGGCGATGCGCGGCAGTTGAGCCTCGATCTGTGAGGGGGAGAATGCGGCGCAAGGGGGATCTGCCCCATAAGACCTGCGCCACCTGTGGCAGACCGTTCACATGGCGCAGGAAATGGGCGAAGGACTGGGAAAACGTGCGGTATTGCTCGGACCGCTGCCGAAAGGGCCGCGCGGCGGGGGCGGGCCTTCACCCCGACCGCGATGCCCTGTATCGTGACCGAAACCCTTGAGACGAGGATCACATGGCGCGCCCCCGGGTCGGCATCATCGGCAACAGCTACCTGATCAACGATCAGTATCCCGCGCATGCCGGCGGCACGATGAATTCCGAGGCCGTGGCCGAGGTGGCGGGTGCGCTGCCGCTGCTGATCCCGGCCGATCCGCGCTTTGTGACGGTGCCCGAACTGCTGGAAAGCTTCGACGGCTTCCTGTTCACCGGCGGGCGGCCCAACGTCCACCCCGAGGAATATGGCGAGCCCGAGACCGAGGCGCATGGGGCCTTCGACCGGGCGCGCGACGCGATCGCGCTGCCACTGATCCGCGAACTGGTCGAGCGCGGGCAGCCCCTCTTCGGCATCTGCCGCGGCTTTCAGGAGGTCAACGTGGCGCTTGGCGGCACGCTGCATCCGGAAATCCGCGACCTGCCGGGGCGGATGAACCACCGGATGCCGCCCGACGGAACGCTGGAAGAGAAATTCGCCCTGCGCCACAAGGTGACGCTGGTCGAGGGCGGGCTGTTCCACAGACTGCTGGGCGCGACCGAGGTGATGACCAACACACTGCACGGGCAGGGGATCAAGACACCCGCATCCCGGATCGTGATCGAGGGCTGGGCGCCCGACGGAACGCCCGAGGCGTTGCACGTGGCGGACGCGCCGGGTTTCGCGCTCGCGGTGCAGTGGCACCCCGAATACAAGGCCGCCTGCGACCCGGTTTCGCGCCCGCTGTTCGAGGCGTTCGGCCGGGCGGTCGCGGCCTGGGCGGCGGGCGAGCGTCCGGCGGTGCTGCGCTCGGCCTGAGGGCAGGCGGCGGAGAACCGCAGCCTATGGCCTGGCGAGAGCTGCCTGGAGATCGAGTTCCATGCGGAAATTGGTCAGCGGGACGCCGTTGCGGATGACGCTTTGCCGGGCGGTCTGGCGCCACCCGTGCCGGGTAAAGAACGGCTGGGCGATCAGGCTTGCCTCGGTGGCAAGCAGGCCAAGCCCCGCGCCCCGCGCCACATCGAGGATCGCGTCGTGCAGCGCCCCGCCGACGCCACGGCCGATCCAGTCCGGGGCGACATAGGCAAGGTCGAGATGGCCATCCCCGGCCAGCGCCATGAAACCGACGATCCCCCACCGCATCTCTGCAAGGATTGTGGTACAGTCCAGCAGGCGCGCCTCCCAGTCCGGGGCGGGGTCGGGCGAGGGGGCCCAGGCGGCGCGTTCCTCGGGACCGTAGGCCGCCGCGGTCCCGCCATGGACCGCGGCATACAGCACCGCATGGGCGGCGGGGCCGTCTCCGGGCCGTGCGGCGCGCAGCCGAAGCCCGCTCAGGTCACGGCCGCGCGGGTGCGGCAGGCGGGATCGTCCCACAGCCGGTCCTCCATCACCTGTCCGAGGATTTCGGCGGCCCGGCGCACGTCGTACTCGCCGACATAGAGCGGCGCAAAGCCGAAGCGCATGATGTCGGGCGCGCGGAAATCGCCGATCACGCCGCGCGCGATCAGCGCCTGAATCGCCGCGTAACCTTCTGGAAATCTGAACGAAACCTGGCTGCCGCGCTGGTCCGGGTCGCGCGGTGAGGTCAGCGTCAGGTTGGGGCAGCGCGCCTCGACCTGCGCGATGAACAGCTCGGTCAGTTCCACCGAGCGGGCGCGCAGCGCGGCCATGTCGACGTCCTCCCAGATGTCGAGCGCGGCCTCGAGCGCGGCCATCTGCAACACCGGCGGCGTTCCGACGCGCATGCGCTCCACGCCCGCGCCGGGCCGGTAGGCCGGGTCGAAGTCGAACGGCGCCGCATGTCCCAGCCAGCCCGACAGCGCAGGGCGCACGGCGTCCTGGTGGCGGGGGGCGACATAGACGAAGGCCGGCGCGCCGGGCCCGGCGTTGAGGTACTTGTAGGTGCAGCCCGCCGCGAAATCGGCCCCCGCGCCTGCCAGATCGACCGGCAGCGCGCCTGCCGAATGGGCCAGATCCCACAGCGTCAGCGCGCCCGCGTCATGGGCGGCCCGGGTCAGCGCCGCCATGTCATGCCGCCGTCCGGTGCGGTAATCGACCTCGGTCAGCATCAGCACCGCGACATCCGGGCCGATCCGGGCCGCCACGTCCTCGGGCGCCACGGTGACCAGTTCGTGGCCTTGGCCAAGGGTCGCGATCAGCCCTTCGGCCATGTAAAGATCGGTTGGGAAGTTGCCGGTATCACTCAGGATTACCCGTCTGTCAGGCCGCATCTCCAGCGCACTGGCCAGCGCCTGGTAGACCTTGATCGACAGCGTGTCGCCGATCACCACGCTGCCCGGTTCCGCCCCGATCAGGCGGCCGATCCGGTCGCCCAGACGCGCAGGCTGCGCCATCCAGCCCGCGCGGTTCCAGCCGCCGATCAGCATCTCGCCCCATTCGTCACGAACCGTCCGCGCGACGCGCCCGGCCGCCTCCACGGGCATCGGGCCCAGCGAATTGCCGTCGAGATAGATCACCCCGTCGGGGATATGGAACAACCCGCGCTTGGCGGCGAAATCGGTCATCGGCGGCTCCTGACACGCGTCCCGGAGCTTGCCCGCGCAGGGCCGGTCCCGCAAGGGGACGATCTGTCCTTGATCGCCCGGGCGCGGCGCGCTTAGTGAGGGGGGCGTGGCGTCCAGCCCGCGGAGGCGGAAAACCGCGGCACTGTTGCAGGGCTGCCGCATGGGCGGAAAGGTGCGATGAAACGGCTCTTTCATTATGTCGAACTGCCGCCCGCATGGCTGGCGCTTTTCGCCGGTGTCGCCTGGCTTCAAGCCCGCCTTCTGCCGCTGGACCTGACCGGGCGGGCGGGCGATATGGCGGGCATGGCGCTGGTGGCTGCGGGGCTTGCCGTGTCGGGCTGGGCGGCGCTGCACTTCGTGCTGGAACGGACCTCGCTGATCCCGCGCGAGACGCCGAACACGCTTGTGACGACAGGGCTTTACCGGTTTTCGCGCAACCCGATCTACCTGGCCGATGCCGCGATCCTGCTGGGCCTGATCCTGATCTGGGACGCGCTGCCCAGCCTGATCCTTGTGCCGGTCTTCATCAAGGTGATCGAGTGGCGGTTCATCCGCAAGGAAGAGGCGGCCATCCGCGCCCGCTTTGGCGCCGCGTTCGAGGCCTATTGCGCCCGCGTGCGGCGCTGGATCTGAGCCGTGACGCCGCAATTGCCCAAAACCTTGGCGATCGGCTTGTGAAACTTAATTACGCGATGGTAATAGACGGCGACCTGACGCAGGGCCCGCCGGGCCCGTCGCCTGAGAGAGGGGGACAGACAACGTGAAGATCGGCGCACCGAAGGAGATTTTCGAGGGCGAGGCCCGCGTGGCCATGACCCCGGACAGCGCGGCCCAGCTGCAGAAACTTGGCCATACCTGCCTGATCGAGACCGGCGCGGGTGCACGGGCCGGGTTTTCCGATGCCGCCTATGAAAAGGCCGGGGTCGAGGTGGTCCATTCGGCCGCCGCGCTGTGGCAGGCGTCCGACATCGTGGCCAAGGTGCGCGAGCCGTCCGAGGCCGAGGTGGATCACCTGCGCAAGGGCCAGACGCTGATCAGCTTCTTCTGGCCGGCGCAGAACGAGGCGCTGTTGCAGCGGTGCAAGGATCGCGGCGCGACCGTCATCGCCATGGACATGGTGCCGCGGATTTCCCGCGCGCAGAAGATGGACGCGCTGTCCTCGATGGCGAATATCGCCGGCTACCGCGCGGTGATCGAGGCGGGCAACAATTTCGGCCGCTTCTTCACCGGCCAGGTGACCGCCGCCGGCAAGGTGCCGCCCGCGAAGGTGCTGATCGTCGGCGCCGGTGTGGCCGGCCTTGCCGCGATCGGCACGGCGACCTCGCTGGGCGCCATCGTCTACGCCTTCGACGTGCGCCCCGAGGTGGCCGAGCAGATCGAATCGATGGGCGCCGAGTTCGTCTATCTCGATTTCGAGGACACGACCCAGGACGGCGCCGCCACGGGCGGCTATGCCGCGCCCTCGTCGCCGGAGTTCCGCGAAAAGCAGCTTGAAAAGTTCCGCGAGCTGGCGCCCGACATGGACATCGTCATCACCACAGCGCTGATCCCCGGCCGCCCTGCGCCCAAGCTCTGGACCGAGGACATGGTCGCGGCGATGAAGTCCGGCTCGGTCGTGATCGACCTTGCCGCCGAAAAGGGCGGCAACTGCGACCTGACGGTGCCGAACCAGAAGATCGTGTCCGGGAACGGGGTGACCATCGTCGGCTATACCGACTTCCCCAGCCGGATGGCGACGCAGTCCTCGACGCTGTATTCCACGAACATCCGACACATGATGACCGACCTGACCCCCGGCAAGGACGGGCAGGTCGTGCACAACATGGAGGACGACGTGATCCGCGGCGCGACCGTCACCCATCAGGGCGAGATCACCTTCCCGCCGCCGCCGCCCAAGGTGAAGGCGATCGCGGCCGCACCGCGCAAGGAAAAGCCCAAGGAACTGACCCCCGCCGAGAAGAAGGCGCAGGAGGCGGCCGCGTTCCGGAAGCAGACGATCACCCAGATCGGCCTGCTGGGCGCGGGCGGCGCGGCCCTGCTGGCGGTGGGCCTGGTGGCGCCCGCCAGCTTCATGCAGCATTTCATCGTGTTCGTGCTGGCGGTGTTCGTCGGCTTCCAGGTGATCTGGAACGTCAGCCACAGCCTGCATACGCCGCTGATGGCGATCACCAACGCGATCTCGTCGATCATCATCCTGGGCGCCCTGATGCAGATCGGGTCCGGATCGGTGCTGGTGATCCTGCTGGCCGCGCTCGCGGTCCTGATGGCCGCGGTCAACATCTTCGGCGGCTTCCTCGTGACCCGGCGCATGCTCGCCATGTTCCAGAAATCGTGAGATAGGGGTGGAGACAATGGAATTCGGCTTCACGACAGCGGCCTATGTGGTCGCGGCTGTTCTCTTCATCCTCGCGCTCGGCGGGCTTTCGGGACAGGAAAGCGCCAAGCGCGCGATCTGGTACGGTATCGTCGGCATGGCGATCGCCGTTCTGGCAACGCTGATCGGGCCGGGGCAGGGGCTGTGGCCGCTGTCGCTGATCCTGATCGGCGGCGGCGCGGCGGTGGGCTATCAGCTGGCCACCCGGGTGCAGATGACCCAGATGCCCGAACTGGTGGCGATCATGCATTCGCTGGTCGGTCTCGCGGCAGTGTTCGTCGGCTTCAACGCCGATATCGAGCTGGGCCGCGTGCTGGCGATGGACGACGCGGCGCGCGAAGGGCTGCAAGGCTTTGCCGCGCTTCTTGCCAAGAAGACGCCGGTCGAGATCGGCATCCTGCGCGTCGAGCTGGTGCTGGGCGTCTGGATCGGGGCGGTGACCTTCACCGGGTCGGTAATCGCCTATGGCAAGCTGGCGGGCCGGGTGAACAGCGCGGCGAAGAAGCTGCCGGGCGGGCACATGCTGAATGCCACCGCGGCGATCCTGTCGGTGGTTCTGGCGGTCTGGTACTTCAATGGCGGCGGCTTCCTGGCGCTGTTCCTGATGACGCTGCTGGCTCTGTTCATCGGCTATCACCTGATCATGGGGATCGGCGGCGCGGACATGCCGGTCGTGGTCTCGATGCTGAACAGCTATTCGGGCTGGGCGGCGGCGGCGATCGGCTTCAGCCTCGGCAATGACCTGCTGATCGTGGTCGGCGCGCTGGTGGGTTCGTCCGGTGCGATCCTCAGCTACATCATGTGCCGCGCGATGAACCGGCATTTCGTCAGCGTGATCCTGGGCGGCTTTGGCGGCACGGGCGGGCCGGCGGCCGCGGTCGAGGGCGAGATGATCGCCATCGAGGCCGAGGGCGTGGCCGCGGCGCTGGACGATGCCGACAGCGTCATCATCGTGCCGGGCTATGGCATGGCGGTAGCGCAGGCGCAGAACGCGGTGTCGGTGCTGACCGAGCACCTGCGCAAGCAGGGCAAGACCGTGCGCTTTGCCATCCACCCCGTCGCGGGCCGTCTGCCCGGGCACATGAATGTGCTGCTGGCCGAGGCCAAGGTGCCCTATGACATCGTTCTGGAAATGGACGAGATCAACGACGACTTCCCCTCGACGGACGTCGCCATCGTGATCGGGTCGAACGACATCGTGAACCCGGCCGCACAGGACGATCCGAACTCGCCCATCGCGGGGATGCCGGTTCTGGAAGTGTGGAAGGCCAAGCAGGTCTTCGTGTCCAAGCGCGGCCAGGGCACGGGCTATTCCGGTATCGAGAACCCGCTGTTCTACAAGGAGAACACGCGGATGTTCTATGGCGATGCCAAGGACAGCCTCGACAAGCTGCTGGCGCATCTGCGCTGAGCACGCGTCGCGCGGCACCCGGAGCGTCCTGCCCACAGGCGGGGCGTTTCCGTTTTCCGCGCGTCATCATATCGAGCGCCTTCGGCGCAAGCCTTCTGGCACTTCGTGCGGTTTCGAGTATTTCCGCCAAGAAGAAGCCGGAAGGATCAAGGGTCCAACCGCATGTCCCGGTGTCCCGGTCGGCTGCATACGCCGTGGGGGCGCCCCCCTGCCGCGTTTACATTCGGGTGTCATGCGCTAGAGCTAGACCAGACGCGCGAGACAGAGACCCCATCCATGGCCCCGATCGAAGACCATCCGCTGCGCTACATGCTTACCAACGAGCTGCATGCGCGCCCGTTCCCCTCGCTGCAGACGCCCTGTCACGCGGCGTTCCTGGCGATCAAGACGCCCAGGGACGCGGTGAACCGCGACCGCGACGCGGACCGGACGCATATCATCGACCTGCTCGACCGCTACGGCGCCCAGCATCCCAAGCCCGACGACACGCATTTCTTCGGACAGATGGGCCGCTACAAGATCAAGTGGGAGAGCCACGCGGAATTCGTGACCTACACGATCTTCGCCCCGGGCGTCGCCGAGCGGCCCTTCGATCCCGCCGCATGGGAGGTGTTTCCCGATGACTGGCTGGAAAAGGCGCCGGGCGCGCGGCTGACCTCGGCGCTGATCCGGGTCGAGCAACTGCGCGAGGGGCGCGAGGACATCGAGGACCGGCTCAACGAGTGGTTCGTGGCCGACAGCCTGTGCGCCTCGTCGATCCTGGAGGACGCGGGCATCATGGCGACCGATTTCCGGATCGATCCGGGCGGTCACATGCGGTTCGCCGTCTTCGCGCGGCCCGGCACGGGTCAGCGCCGCGTCGGCCGGATCGTGCAGCGGCTGACCGAGATCGAGACCTACAAGGCGATGTCGATGCTGGGCCTGCCGCGCGCGCGGCAATTGTCGGCGCGGCTCGCCGAGCTGGATCCGCAACTGACCGAACTTGTGGGCGAGATGCGGGTGGGCCATCGCCAGCCCGAAGAGACCCTGCGCAACCTGCTGGCGGTGTCGGCGGAACTGGAAAGCCTGCTGGCCCAGACGGCCTTCCGCTTTTCGGCGACCTCGGCCTACGAGGCGCTGGTGAACCAGCGGATCGAGGTCCTGCGCGAAGAGCGGTTCGGCTATCGCCAGACCTTCCGCGAATTCATGATGCGGCGCTACGAGCCCTCGATGCGCACCGTCAAGTCGACCGAGGCGCAGCTGGACAGCATGACACGGCGTGCGGTCCGGGCGGCGAACCTGCTGCGCACGCAGGTCGACGTGGAGCGCTCGGCCCAGAACCAGAAGCTGCTGGAAAGCATGGACAGGCGGGCCGACCTTCAGTTGCGGCTGCAACGCACGGTCGAGGGGCTGTCGGTGGTGGCGATCAGCTATTACGCGGTCAGCCTGGTGTCCTACATGGTCTATCCGCTGGCCGATGCGCTGGCGGTCTCGAAAGGGTTGCTGACCGCGCTGCTTACGCCCTTTGTCGTGTTGGGCGTGTGGGCAATGGTCCGGCGGATCCGGCGCGGGGTAGAGCACTGAGGGCGGCATCCATCGCCCGCGCGCCCGCCGCGATTGCGGCCAGGGCGAGCAACGCCGGGAGGCCGAGCGTCGGGATGCCTGCCAGCCCCGCACCCACGGTGCAACCGCCCGCCAGGACCCCGCCCACGCCCATCAGCGCGGCGCCCGCAAGGTAGCGGCCGGTCTGCGCCGGGCTCTCGAAGCTTTGCCAGCGGAAGCGGCCCGAGACCCGCGCGGCGACAAGCGCGCCCGCCAGAACGCCGCCGATCAGCCCGACGCCGAAACCGGGTGCGATCGCGGTGGCCGCGACCGACCAGAACAGCGTGTCGGCGGCGGACGCGGTAAAGGACAGGCTCTCCAGCGGGATCGGGTCGAATTCGTCGAACAGGACGAAGCCGGTGCCGATCCAGCCCGCGGGCACCAGCAGGCCCAGGGCCGCGGCCAGCGCCAGCATCCGCCGTGGCGCCCCCGAGCAGCAGGCCAGCGCCGCCGCCCCCGCGGCAAGGATCAGCGCCCAGGGCAGCGCGCCGCCCGGCAATGCGGCCAGACCCCAGTTGCCCACCGGCAGCGTCGCCTGCCCCGCGGCCAGCCGAACCGGCGCCAGGATGCCCTTGAGCGTCGCGTGCGCCACGATCGCGAAAACCACCAGCACCAGCGCCGCGCGCAGGTTGCCCGCGCCCGTCAGCACCGTCAGCCGCCCGACGCAGCCCCGCGTCAGCACCATGCCCGCCCCGAACATCAGCCCACCGGCGAGGATCGCCACCACGGGCAGGTCGGGGGCAAGGAAGCGGTGCCCCTGAAACGAGATCAGCCCCGCCGCGACCGCCGTCTGCGTGCCCAGGATCGCGGTGGCGAGCGCCGCCATCCAGACCCCCAGCGCGGGCCTGCGCGCGTCGGCCGGGCCCGCCACCGCACGGCGAAAGCAGAAGCCGGTGATTTCCGCCAGCACGCCGAACAACAGGCCGAGACCCAGCCCGAAGAACGGGGCGATGTCGCGGGCGGTGAGGGTTTCAAAGCCGAGGGTCTCGAACATGTCCGGGCGCTCCTGCTGGGGTCAGAAGGGCCAGATGCCCCGGTGCCGCGCGCCGATCAAGGGGCGGGCGGGCTCGGGTCCTGGCTGGGGCGGGAACGGCGTTCCTGGGCACCGGGGCCGCAGGGGATAGCCGTCCCGGGGCGCGATCCGGGCTGGACCGCGGTCCGGCGCGCGGCGCGGCGCGGGAACGGGCGTTCTTATTTCGCGCCGCGGTCTGGCCGCCGGCGCGGCTTGACCTTGGGCGGGGTGCGGCTCACCTTGTGCGCCAGGGGCCGCTCGCCCATCGTGAAACCGGGGCCGCCGCCATCGCGTGCGGCCGCCCCAAGGAGGATCCCGGATGCCCGTAAAGAACCGCCTCGCCGAATTGCAGGACGAGATCGCCGAATGGCGCCGCGACATCCACGAACATCCCGAACTGATGTACGATCTGCCGCGCACCTCGGCGCTGGTGGCGGCGAAGCTGCGCGAATTCGGCTGCGACGAGGTGGTCGAGGGCATCGGGCGGACCGGCGTGGTGGGCGTGATCCGCGGCCGGACCGACAGCCGGGGGCGGGCGATCGGCCTTCGGGCCGACATGGATGCGCTGCCCATCGTCGAGGCGACGGGGCTGGACTATGCGTCGAAGCATCCGGGCAAGATGCATGCCTGCGGCCATGACGGGCATACCGCGATGCTGCTGGGGGCCGCGAAATACCTGGCCGAGACGCGCAGTTTCGACGGCACCGCGGTGGTGATCTTCCAGCCCGCCGAAGAGGGCGGCGCGGGCGGCCGCGCCATGGTCGAGGACGGGCTGATGGAGCGCTTCGGCATCGAAGAGGTCTATGGCATGCACAACATGCCGGGCCTGCCGGTGGGCGATTTCGCGATCCGCACCGGACCGATCATGGCCGCGACCGACGATTTCGAGATCACGGTGACCGGCAAGGGCGGGCACGCCGCGAAACCGCATGACTGCATCGACACGACGCTGGTGGCCAGCCACATCGTCGTGGCGCTGCAAGCCATCGCCGCGCGCAGCATCGACCCGCTGAAACAGGTCGTCGTCTCGGTCTGCACCTTCCATACCGACAACGAGGCGAGCAACGTGATCCCGCAGGTCGTGCGGCTCAAGGGGACGGTGCGCAGCCTGGAAGAGGGGGTGCGCACGCTGGCCGAGACGCGGCTGAAGGAAATCGTCGCGCATACCGCCCGGGCCTATGGCGCGCAGGCCGAGATCGACTATCGCCGCGGTTACCCGGTGACCGAGAACGCCCCGGACCAGACGCTCTTTGCCGCCGAGGTGGCCGAGGCCGTGTCGGGCAAGGTGCGGCTGGACACCCCGCCGATGATGGGGGGCGAGGATTTCAGCTACATGCTGAACGCGCGCCCCGGCGCCTATATCTTCGTCGGCAACGGCGATACCGCGATGGTGCATCACCCGGAATACAACTTCTCGGACGAAGCGATTCCCTTTGGCTGCTCGTGGTTCGCCGGCATCGTCGAGGCCCGGATGCCGACCGCCTGAGCCCGGGCCGGGCCTGCGCGAATCGCGCACCTTCCGGGACGGCGCGCGCTGGGGTAACCTGCGTTTCAGTCGAGCAGGGTTCAGGCGAAAGGAAACCCCCATGGCAGGCAATCACGATTCCCGCTTCATCCAGAGCGTCGCACCGTTCAACTACGTGATGACCGATTACGACTGGGATCTCTCCCGGAACGGCGCCACCCCGTTTTCGAGTTTCTTCGGAATGCCGATGGTATCCCGCAGGAATTCGAAGACGCAGTTGAACACCGACTGGCCGACGCCGCTCTCGTCGTTCTTCTACATTCCGATGGTTTCGCGGCGCGAGTCCAAGGTGCGGCTGGTCACCGGGCGGCGGATCCTGTCGCTGGGCGGCTGATCGGGCCGGTTCTGCGGCCTCAGCCGCCCGCCAGCGCCGTGGCAAGCGGCGCGGGCCAGTGCGCGCGGTCGAGCGTGGGCAGGACATGCGCCGCGCCGGTGAAATCCTCGTGGTCGGTATAGGCGCTGGGGGTGACGATCACCGAAAGCCCCGCGCCCATTGCCGACATCAGGCCGTTGCGGCTGTCCTCGAAGGCAAGGCAGGCATCCGCGGGCAGGCCGAGCCGCCTCAGCGCAAGCGCGAAGACGTCGGGCGCGGGCTTTTTCGCCGCCACCTCGTCGCCCGCGGCGATCACGTCGAAGACCCCGGTCGCGGGCTTGCCCCAGCAGCAGCGGGCCAGCGCCTCGACATTGGGCAGGTTCGTGGTGGTGGCCACCGCCAGCCGCAGCCCCGCCGCCCGCGCGGCGGCGACCAGATCCGCCACGCCGGGGCGCAACTCCAGATCGCCCGCGGCCAGGATATCGCCGTAGCGGGCGGTCTTGTCCCTGTGCAATGCCGCGATCTCGTCGCCGGTCAGATGCCGCGCACCGGGGGGCAGGCCGGCCTGAAAGGCACCCATCCGCTCCTTGCCGCCGGTGGTCTTCAGCAGCTGCCGGTACTCCTCGCGGCCCCAGGCCCAATCAAGGCCGTGGGCCGCGAAGGTGTCGTTGAAGGCGCGCCGGTGGGCCTCTTCGGTTTCCGCCAGCGTGCCGTCGACGTCAAAGATCAGCGCCTTCAGCGTCATCGCAACTCGTCGGCCAGCCGCGCAACGACAGCCACCAGAACGTCGAAATCCGAGAATCGCGCGTCCTGCGGAATGTCGTCCACATCCTCGGCACGGTGATAGCCCTCGGTGAAAAGGGCAAAGCGCATCCCCGCCTTCCAGGCACATTCGGCGTCGATCTCGCTGTCGCCGACATAGACCGCCGCATCGGCGCCGAGGCGTTCCTTGACCGCCAGCGCCGTGGCCGGGTCGGGTTTCCTGACGTCCAGCGTGTCACCGCCGACCACCGCGCCGAAGAAATGCCCGATCCCGAAGGCATCCAGGATCGCGCGGGACGCCGCCTCGGGCTTGTTGGTGCACACGCCCATGACCCAACCCTCGTCGCGGAACTGTTCGAGCGCGTCCTCGACGCCGGGATACAGCGTGGTCAGCGTCGCCGGATCGGCCTCGTAATGCTTCAGGAAGGTCGCTGTCATCGCCGCGTGCCGGGCCGGGTCCAGACCGCGGGCTGCGATCACGCGTTCCATCAGCACGGGCACACCGTTCCCGATGAAGGTGGCGACGGTGGCAAGGTCCAGTTCGCCATCGCCGGTTTCGGCCAGGGTCTTGTTCACGGCGGCATGGATGTCGGGCGCGCTGTGGATCAGCGTTCCGTCGAGATCGAAGATGATGGCCTTCACGCGGCGTCCTTCCATTTGATCGAGCAGCCCATCGACGGGATCTGCTCGGCGGGTCCATGGCCGGTCTCGGCCACCTGTTTCATCGCCTCGTACAGATCGCGGCGCAGGTCCGGGGGACCAGCCTGCTTGCGCGAGGCATCCAGCCGGCCCCGGTACTGCAACCCCAGCCCGGCGTCGAAGCCGAAGAAATCGGGGGTGCAGACGGCGTCATAGGCGCGCGCGACCGACTGGTCCTCGTCATAGAGATAGGGGAAGGGAAGCGCCAGATCCCCGGCCAGCTTCCGCATGTTCTCGAAGCTGTCCTCGGGATAGGCCGCGGCGTCGTTCGAACTGATCGCGGCCACCCCGATTCCCAGCGCCTGCAGGTCGGCCGCATCCCGGATGATCCGGTCGCGCACCGCGATCACGTAGGGGCAATGGTTGCAGATGAACATGATCAGTGTGCCCCTGGGGCCGCGCACATCCTCCAGCGTCCAGGTCCGCCCGTCGGTGCCCGGCAACGAGAAACCGGGGGCCGGCCAGCCGAAATCGCAGATGGGGGTCGAGACGGCCATCATTCGAACTCCATTTCCGTGAAGACAATGCCCGCGTTCTTGGTCGCCAGTTCCTCGAAGGTATCGAGGCGCGCATAGGGGCTCTGGTCGACATAATAGGCGTCGTCCAGCGTGCCGCCAGCGTCCAGGTGCGCGCCGATCTTGCCGCGCAGATAGACAAGGTAGTCGTGGGTAAAGCGGCGCACCTGCGCCATGTTGGTCGGGTGGCCATGCCCCGGGATGACGTAGAGCGCGCCGAGCGGCTCGAACGCGGTTTCCCAGGTCTCGATCCAGCAGCTTGTACAGGTTTCCGAAAAGATCGGGGGCATGCGTTCGTGAAACGCGATGTCGCCCGCGATCACCAGCTTCTGTTCGGGCAGCCAGACGGAAACGTCGCCTTCGGAATGGGCGGGGCCGAGATACAGCACCTCGATCTTCATGCCGCCCATCTCGATGTCGTGGCGGTCCTCGAAGGTCAGGTTGGGGCCGACCGCCTCGGTTCCTTCGGCGTTCTCCTTCGCGTAGCGTTTCATGCCTTCCAGGATCTGGAAGGCGTTGTCCTCGAACACCTTCTTCGCCTCGACATGGCCGAGGATATCCACCCCCTGCGCCGCCCAGTAGCTGTTGCCCAGCATGGCGTGGCCCTGGCCGTTCTCGTTGATGACAAGACGCACCGGCTGGTCGGTGACGGCCTTGATCTCGGCATGCAGCGCCTCGGCGAGTTTCGCGTTCGCGCCGCCATTGACCACGATCACCCCGTCGCCGGTGACGATGAAGCTGAGATTGTTGTTGTGGCCCGCGTTCTCGTAGGTGGGGGGCGCGGTGGCGCCGATCGCCGAGAAGACGTTCGGGATCACCTCGACGGGTTTCGAATAGAGCACCGACTGGGGATACTGGTCGGGGATGTCCTCGCTGGCCAGCGCGGGGGCGGCCAGCAGGGCAAGGATCGTTGCCGTGCGGATCATGGTTGGGTCCTCCCTTTTCGCGGAAAGCATAGACGAATTTGAATGTGTGTGGCCAGTGCGGGATGCATCCCCGCGATTCCCGCTTGCAATCGGTGTGCCGCGCCGGTCTTTCATCGGGCCATGGGTATCGCGATGTTCTATCACCTCACCCGCCGACCGCTCGAGGCGACGCTGCCCGCGCTGCTGGACAAGGCGCTGGCGCAGGGCTGGCGCGTGGTGGTGCGGGGCAGCGCGGCTGCGAATCTCGACTGGCTGGACGAAAGGTTGTGGATGGGCGAGGGCTTTCTGCCCCATGGCCGCGCGGGCGGCGAATTCGACGCCGACCAGCCGGTGCTGCTGACAACCGGGCGCGACACTCCCAACGGCGCGACCTGCCTGATGGCGGTCGACGGCGCGCCGGTCTCGCCCGAGGAGGCGGCGGCGCTGGAGCGGGTCTGCATCCTGTTCGACGGCAACGATCCGGCCGCCCTTGATGCCGCCCGCAGCCAGTGGCGCGTGCTGACCGGGGCCGGGGTGGCCGCGCAATACTGGTCGGAGGAATCGGGCCGGTGGGAAATGAAACGGGCCAGCGGCGCCTGAGGCCCGCCCGCCGATCTGCAAGGTCCGCAGCCGCGGGCGGTCAGCGGCTGAGGATCATCCGGTCGCCGACGAACTCGATCCGTTCGAAGCGGTTCAGATAGCCCATGCCCAGCAGCGATTCGCGCATCTCGCCCGAATTGACGAAGGCGCGCACGCCGCGGTCCTCGAAGGGGCCGAGCACCATCGCCTCAAGCCGCACCGGCGCCGTGCGCACCACGCCGTTCGCCGTGTGCGCCTCGCCGTAATAGCTCAGGGACTTGGGGTCGAGCCCGGCCCGCAGCGCATCCTTCCGCGTCAGCACAACCTCGGTCGCGCCGGTATCCACCACGAACCGCACCGGCGTCCCGTTGACCCCGACGGTCAGGTAGTAATGCCCGTCGGGTGCGCGCGGCACCTCGACGCGCGCGTCATCGGCAAAGACCGTCTGGCGCGGAATCACGTCCCGGCGGATGTCGGACCACAGCCCCACGCCCGCGATCGCGCCGACGAAGATCAGCCCCCAGATCGCCGCCTGCTGCGCGACCTGGCCCAGGCGGTGGCGGTTCGCGACGAAGAAATACCCGACGATCACCGCGCCGAGCAGCACCAGATAGATCAGCCGTGCAATGTCGTCGCCGGGCATGGGCGTCCTTTCCGGGATGCGGTGAGATGAATATAGGCCCGCGCGCAAGAATCGCGAGGGCTCAGACCGGCGCGAGGCCGAAGTCGCGCAGCCCGTCTAGGACGAACTGCACCGACAACGCGGCCAGCAGCATTCCCAGAAGCCGGGTGACCACGTTGATTCCCGTCCGCCCCAGCGCCCGCTCGATCAGCCCCGCGGCCAGGAACATCAGCAGCACCAGCCCGATCACCCCGATCATCACCAGGTGAACCCCCAGCATCGCCAGCGGCTCGCGCCCGACCTCGCCGTTCAAGAGGATCATCGTGGCCATCGCGCCCGGCCCCGCGATCAGCGGCGTGCCCAGCGGAAAGACCGAGGGGTCGGGCCGGTCGTCATGGGCCTGGTCCTCGCGCCGCTTGCTGCGGCGCTCGAACAGCATGTCGAGCGCGGTCAAAAACAGCAGGATCCCGCCCGAGATGCGGAAGGCGGACATCGAGATGCCGACGAATCCCAGCACCTGTTCGCCGAAGATGCCGAAGAGCGTCAGCAACCCCACCGCGATCGCCGCCGCGCGCAGGCCGATCGCGCGCCGCTCGCGCGTGCCCGAACCCTGGGTCAGCGCGACGAACAGGGGGGCCAGCCCGATCGGGTCGATCACCACGAACAACGTGACGAAGGCGCTGATGTAGAAGGTCAGATCCAACCCTCAGCCCCCTGTTTTTTCAAGCGCTTCCAGCGCCGCCATCCACATCGCCTCGGCCCGGTCCAGCGCCTCTTCGACCTCGGCGAACTTGCGCTGCCACATCAGCCGCTCGTCCTGCCGCGCGGTGTCGTAGAGGTCGGGATCGGCCAGCTTGTCGGCCAGCTTCTCGCGCATCTCGGTCAGCTTCTCGACGCGCGATTCGCATTTGCGCGCCTCGGCGCGCGCGGCCAGCACCGTCTCGCGCGGGGGCTTTTGCGGCGCGGATTTCGCCTGTTTCGGCGTCTCGGGCGTGTCCGAGACCAGCAGCATCCGGCGATAGGCATCCAGATCGTCGTCATAGGGGCTGACGCGGCCGTCCCTGACCAGCCACAGCCGGTCGGCCACCAGCGACAGCAGGTGCATGTCGTGGCTGACCAGGATCACCGCGCCGGTATAGGCGTTCAGCGCCTCGACCAGCGCCTCGCGGGATTCGATGTCGAGATGGTTGGTCGGCTCGTCGAGAATCAGCAGTTGCGGCGCGTCGAGCGTGGCCAGCAGCAGCGACAGCCGCGCCTTCTGCCCGCCCGAAAGCCGCGCGACCGCCGTCTCGGCCTGATCGGCGCCCAGGCCGAATCCGGCGAGCCGCGCGCGCAGTTTCGCCGGTGCCTCGTCGGGCCGTTCCCGGCGGAGATGGTCGAGCGGCGTCTCGTCGAGGTGGAGTTCATCCACCTGGTGCTGGGCGAAATAGCCGGCCTTGAGCTTCGCGGCCCGCGTGATCCGCCCCGAAAGCGGCGCCAGTTTCCCGGCCAGCAGCTTGGAAAAGGTCGATTTCCCCTCGCCGTTGCGGCCCAGCAGCGCGATCCGGTCGTCCTGGTCGATTCTCAGCGTCAGGCGTGACAGCACGGGGCGCCCGTCATAGCCGACCGATGCGCCTTCCATCGCCACGATGGGCGGCGAAAGCTCCTCGGGCTCGGGAAAGGTAAAGACGGTGCGCGCGGCATCCTCGGGGGCGGCGATCGGCTCCATCTTCTCCAGCATCTTGATCCGCGCCTGGGCCTGCCGTGCCTTCGAGGCCTTGTAGCGGAACCGGTCGACAAAGCTTTGCAGATGCTCGCGTCGCGCCGTCTGCTTGCGCGCCTCGGCGGCCTGTACGGCGCGCTGGTCGGCACGCGCCCGGGCAAAGGCATCATACCCGCCCGCGTAAAGCGTGAGGCGGCGATTCTCGAGATGCAGGATATGGCCGACCGCGCGGTTCAACAGGCCCCTGTCATGCGAGATCAGGATCACCGTGTGGGGATAGCGCGCGAGATAGGATTCAAGCCACAGCGCCCCTTCGAGGTCGAGATAGTTGGTGGGTTCGTCCAGCAGCAGCAGGTCGGGGCGCGCGAACAGCACGCCCGCCAGCGCGACCCGCATCCGCCAGCCGCCCGAAAACGCCGAGCAGGGCATCGCCTGTTCGGCCTCGGTGAATCCCAGACCCTTGAGAATCGCCGCGGCACGTCCTTCGGCCGACCAGGCGTCGATATCGGCCAGCCGGGTCTGGATCTCGGCGATGCGGTGGGGGTCGGTCGCGGTCCCGGACTCGGCCATGAGCGCCGCGCGCTCGGTATCGGCGGCCAGCACCGTGTCGAGCAGCGACACCGCGTTGCCCGGCACCTCCTGCGCGACCGATCCGATGCGGGCGCGGGGGGGCAGGGCGATCTCGCCCGATTCCAGCGCCAGCTCGCCCCGGATCAGACGGAACAGCGTGGTCTTGCCCGCGCCGTTCCGGCCGACCAGCCCGACCTTGTGACCATCGGGAATCACGGCCGAGGCGCGCTCGAACAGGGGGCGCCCCTCGATGGCGAAGGAGATGTCGTCGATCCGCAGCATGCAGGGCATGTGCCAGCGCCGCCGCCTTGCGTCAATCGCGGCTTTTCACCGGAAAGGGCCCATGCTAGCAGGGCCGCGATCTTTCCCGCGCCCCCGGTCCGGGCGGCGCCGCAGCAGACAAGGACAACCCAGATGGCCATCCAGCGCACCTTTTCGATCATCAAGCCCGACGCGACCCGCCGCAACCTGACCGGCGCGATCAACGCGAAACTCGAAGCCGCGGGCCTGCGCATCGTCGCGCAGAAGCGGATTCACCTGAGCAAGGCGCAGGCCGGCGTCTTCTATGCCGTGCACAAGGAGCGTCCGTTCTACGACGAGCTGTGCGAGTTCATGGCCTCGGAACCGATCGTCGTGCAGGTGCTGGAAGGCGAGGACGCGATCGCGAAGAATCGCGAGGTGATGGGCGCGACGAACCCGGCCGAGGCGGCCGAGGGCACGATCCGCAAGGAATTCGCGCTGTCGATCGGCGAGAACTCGGTCCACGGCTCGGACGGCGCGGACACGGCCAAGGAAGAGATCGCCTATTTCTTCTCGGGGCTCGAACTCGTCGGCTGACGGATCCGGAGGTTTCCGGGAAAACCCCGGGCAAGAACCTTCGGAAGGGTTCTGCATCGCGTAGTTCCAAGGGCCGGTCCGGATGGGCCGGCCCTTCTTGCATGACCCGTGCGTGGGTCCGCGGGGCGGCTCAGATGCTGGCCCAGTCGGGAAAGACGGGCTCGCGGATGGGCTCTGGCGTGGGCCGGGTGCCGCCGGTCTGCGCCTGTTTCGGCGGTGCGGGGGGCGGGTCGTTCGGGCGCGAGGCTGCCATGGCGGTCTCCTTTCGCGGCGTTATCTGTGGCGCGGCCCCGCGCGGGGCTGCCGCCGATCAGAAGGGCGCCTCGATTGTGGCCCCGTTCAGGCGGAAACGTTCCCGAAACACTATGTTTCCAGTTGATTTCAGGGAATACGCGAAACAATCCCTGCCTGGGCATCCGGGTTGTCCGCCGAGTCGGGACAAGATGCGCCGCGCGCGCCGGCCCCTGAAACGCAAGGCGCCCGCGCGGGCCTGTCGGCCGGCGCGGGCGCCCTGTCGTCGGCCCGGTTTACTGGGCGGTTTCGGCGACGCCGAAATACTTGCGGTCCGACAGAAGCTTCCAGCCCATCCTGGAGGACAGCGGGTAGGGGTCCACCGCCTTCAGATCGACATGGCCTTCGCCCATGCCGCCAAGCAGCGACCAGCCCATCCTGGAGGACAGCGGCGTCGGATTGGCGGTCGAAAGCTCGACATCCTTTGCATCGTAGGCCTGCGTCGAGAACGACGTGCGCTCGGACAGGCAGGGAAAGCCCAGAATGTCCGAGAACGGCGTCGATTTCGATGCGCCGAGATCCACGTCGGTCAGCAGACGGTCCTTGCTGGACAGCTTGGGCAGCCAGGCGTCCCAGATGTAGTTTGTCATGGTTCCTCCAGGGTATAGGGTCCGCGTCGTGGCGGGGAGCATGTGCTCGGCCCGGGCCCGACGAGAACGACAAATTGCAATCAGGCCGCGTCATTACCCCACCCCACGGGGGGAAGATCAATGGTCCGCGCGGTCGCAGGGTGAACCGGAAGTTAAGCCTGCGACAGGCTGTCAGCGCTGTCCAATATGCCGCACGATTTGGGGGGGGTGTAAGCCTACGTTGACATTGCCAACGTCAATTCCTTGTGACATCGTTTCTAAGTGACGAGGCCGGACCGGAAGCGTCGCTGACTGAAAACGGAAGCAGCTGACCGGTCTGGTGTTGTCGAAGAAAGTGCAGGTTCTGCACGCAACGCAGTCGAAACCATATTGGGGAGACGACAATATGTCTGACGATCCTAACAAAGTCTGGCCGACCGGCCTGACGCTCGCCGAAGCCGAAGAGATCCAAAAGCAAGTGATCGACGGCACCCGCGTGTTCGGCGCCATCGCGCTCGTCGCGCACTTCCTGGCTGCCGCTGGCACGCCGTGGCTCGGCTAAGAGGAGGTAACAACTCATGAACAACGCGAAACTCTGGCTCGTCGTTAAGCCGACCGTCGGTATCCCGCTCTTCCTGAGCGCCGTGGCGATCAGCTCGTTCCTCGTGCACGTTGGCATCGTTGCCAACACCACCTGGATGGCCGACTACCACAACGGTTCGGCCTCGGCCGAATAAGTCGCGCTTGCGGCGGATGGCAAGGTCTTCACCGTGGTGGGTGCCTTGTCAGACCTATACAGCGGAGGCCGGGGCGATGTCCTCGGCCTTCGCATCTCGGTCCGGCGAGCGGACCGTCGACCTGGAAACGCGCCCAAGCGGGCAATCGGGACATGGGCGGTGAATAACCGGGCCGTGTGGAGTGCCGCGCCATGAAACGCCTGAGCAAGATTGCGATCGAGAGCATCGCAGGCATCGGTGTGCGCTTCATGCCCTTTGCCGAGGCCGCCAGCGACCAGCTACCCCTGTCCCGCCTGTTGCGCCTGGCCTTCTTCCAGATCTCGGTCGGCATGGCGATGGTGCTGCTTGTCGGCACGCTGAACCGGGTGATGATCGTCGAGCTCGAGGTGCCCGCCACGGTCGTCGGCGTGATGATCTCGCTGCCGCTCCTGTTCGCGCCGTTCCGGGCGCTGATCGGGTTCAAGTCCGACACCCACAAATCCGCCCTCGGCTGGCGCCGGGTGCCCTACATCTGGAAGGGCACACTGCTGCAATGGGGCGGCTTCGCGATCATGCCGCTGGCGCTGATCGTGCTGTCGCAACAGCAATTCGCCGCCGAGGCGCCGCTTTGGCTGGGGCTGACCAGCGCGGCGCTTGCCTTCCTGCTGGTCGGCGCGGGCGTCCATGTCGTGCAGACCGTGGGGCTGGCGCTGGCCACCGACCTTGCGCCGCGCGAGGATCAGCCCAATGTCGTCGGGCTGATGTACGTGATGATGCTGGTCGGCATGATCCTCAGCGCGCTGGTCTTCGGCAAGCTGCTGGAAGATTTCAGCCACCCGCGGCTGATCCAGGTGATCCAGGGCGCGGCGGTGATGACGCTGGTCTTCAACGTGATGGCGATCTGGAAGATGGAGGCGCGCGACCGTGACCGCGCCTATCGCCAGCGCGTCAATCCCGAACCCGATCCCAGCTTTTCCGAGGCCTGGGCGCTGTTCATGCGCGGGGCCAACTCGCGGCGTCTGTTGTGGATCATCGGGCTGGGCACGATGGGCTTCGGCCTGGCCGAGGTTCTGCTCGAACCCTATGGCGGGCAGGTGCTGGGGATGTCGGTGGCGTCCACGACCAAGCTGACGGCGACGCTGGCCGGGGGCAGCCTGATCGGGTTTGCGCTGGCCTCGCGCGTGCTCAGCCGCGGCGGCGACCCGATGGTGATGGCCGGCGGCGGGGCGCTGGTGGGCCTGCCGGCCTTTGCGCTGATCACCTTCTCGGCCACGCTGCAATCGCAGGGCATCTTCATCGCGGGCACCGCGCTTGCGGGGTTCGGCGCGGGGCTTTTCGGCCACGGCACGCTGACCGCCACGATGCGCGCCGCCCCGAAAGAGCAGGTGGGCCTTGCGCTCGGGGCCTGGGGCGCGGTGCAGGCCACCGCCGCGGGCCTTGCGATCGCGCTGGGGGGCGTGGCGCGCGACCTGATCGTCGTCTCGCCGTTCTCGACGCTGTTCGGCGCGGCAACGCCCTATTTCTTCGTCTACGGGGCCGAGTTCCTGTTCCTGTTGGCGGCGGTGGTGGTGGTCTATCCGCTGATCGTCCACAAGGTGTTCGGCGCCGAGGGGCGGCCGACCTGAGCGCCGACCTGATCCGGATCACGTTTCCGAGGATCGCCCTTCAATCCCCCGCCTGCTTCGCCCAGTATGGGCCGGGACTGGGGGAGTGTCTTGGCCGAATCGAACCACATCGTCCGTTGTGCGGCCTGCGCCGTATCCCTTCTGGCCGCATTGCCCGCGGCCGCGGCTGACACGCGTCTGTCCGCCCCCGGCGCCCCCGATGGCCTGCGCGAGGCGCTGCTGGCCTCGGCTCTCAGCCTCGAGGCAGCGCGCGCCCCCGACAGCACCGCGCAGGACATCCTTGCCGCCGCCCGTGCCGACTATGCCCGGCTGATCGGGGCGCTTTATGCGCAGGGCTATTACGCGCCGGTGATCCATATCCGGGTGGACGGGCGCGAGGCGGCCGACATCTCTGCGCTGTCCGCGCCGGACCGGATCGGCCGGGTCGAGATCGTGGTCGAGCCCGGCCGCCCCTATGCGTTTTCCGAGGCGCGGATCGGCCCCGTCGCGCCGGACACCGATCTGCCAGGCGGGTTCGTTCCGGGCGCACCCGCGCGCAGCACCACGATCAGCCGGGCTGCCAAGGCGGGCATCGACGGCTGGCGCGCGGCGGGCCATGCCAAGGCGCGTGTCACGGACCAGCGGATCACCGCCCATCACCCCAGCGCCACGCTGGCCGCGCGGCTGGACCTGGCGCCCGGGCCGCCGGTCGTCTTTGGCGATCTGGTGATCGAGGGGCCCTCCGCGGTGCGCCCCGGCCGGCTGCGCGCCATCGCCGGGCTGCCCACCGGAGACCGCTTCGACCCCGAGGCGCTGGAACGCAGCGCCGAGCGGCTGCGCCGCAGCGGCGCCTTCCGGTCGGTCAGCCTGGCCGAGGCCGAGACGCTGGGGCCGGGCGGCGGCATGGACATCGCGTTGACGGTTTCGGACGACCAGCCGCGCCGGATCGGCTTTGGCGCCGAACTGTCCTCGCTCGAAGGCGTGGCGCTTTCGGCCTTCTGGATGCACCGCAACCTGCTGGGAGGCGCCGAGCGGTTGCGATTCGACGCCGAGATCGGCGGCATCGGCGGCACAGAGAGCGGCGGCCAGGATTACACCCTGTCGGTCCGCTTCGACCGGCCCGCGGTCATCGGACCCGATACCGGGTTCTACGCGCTTGCCGCCATCGAGCGCCTGGACGAGCCTGATTTCCGCGAGGATACCGGCCGGTTCGGCGTCGGGCTGACCCATGTCTTCTCGGACCGGCTGTCTGGGGCGGCGGCGCTCACCTTCAGCTATTCCGATGTGCGCGACGATCTGGGCAGCCGGAGTATGAGCCACGCGATGCTGCCCGTATCGCTGACCTGGGACGACCGCGACAGTGCACTGAACAGCCGTTCGGGCAGCTATCTCGACCTTGGGGTGACGCCGTTGTTCGCCGCGGGGGGCGATGCCGAGAGCGGGGCACATGTCACCGCCGACGCCCGGCTTTATCGCGAGTTCGGCGATCGGGTGGTGCTGGCCGGGCGGATGCAGTTCGGCTCGGTTCTCGGGGCGGGCGCCGATGGGGTTCCTCCGGCGATGCTGTTCTTCTCGGGCGGCGGCGGCTCGGTGCGCGGGCAGCCCTACGAATCGCTGGCGGTCGAGTTGCCGGGCGGCGCGCGGATCGGCGGGCGGTCCTTCGTCGGGCTGTCGGCCGAGGCGCGGATCGCCCTGCGCGGCAAGTTCGGCCTGGTGGCCTTTGCCGATGCTGGCTTCGTCGGGCCGGATTCGTGGGTGGGGGACGGCGACTGGCATTCCGGCGCGGGGCTGGGGCTGCGCTATGATACCGGGATCGGGCCGATCCGGGTGGACATCGCCGCGCCGGTTTCGGGCAATACCGGGGACGGCGTGCAGATCTATATCGGCATCGGGCAGGCGTTCTGATGCGGATCGTGCGCGCCTTCGTCCTGGTGATCCTCGCCGCCCTGCCGGCCGCCGCGCAGCAGGACGATCGCGGCATCCTCGAGGCGTTTCTCGAGGATCGGCTGTCGAATGCCGGGCGTGAGGTGAACATCATCGGTTTCAGGGGCGCGTTGTCCTCGCAGGCGACGCTGGAGGAACTGTCGATCGCCGATGCCGAGGGCGTCTGGCTGATGATCCGCGGTGCCCAGCTGGACTGGTCACGGGCGGCCTTGCTGCGCGGCCGGGTCGAGGTCCGGACGCTGAGCGCCGACGAGATCGTGCTGGTCCGGCTGCCCGAGGGCGGCGGCGGCCCCGAAGTCAAGGATTCCGAGGCGCAGCCCTTCCGCCTGCCGGACCTGCCCGTTTCCATCGAGATCGGCGAGGTGGCGACGCCGCGCCTGGCGCTTGGCGCGGCGGTGCTGGGCCAGGAGGCGGTGCTGGAAATCGCCGCCGCCCTGCGGCTGGCGGGCGGCGCGGGCGCGGCCGACATCACCGCCGCCCGCACCGATGCCGAGGGCCGCTTTGCGGTGAAGGCCGCCTATGCGAACGACACCCGCGACCTGACGCTCGACATCGCGCTGACCGAGGGGGCGGGGGGGCTGGTCTCGACGCGGCTGGGCCTGCCGGGGGGGGCGCCGCTTGCGCTGGCGCTGACCGGGGCGGGACCGCTGTCGGATTTCGGTGCGGATCTTGCGCTGGCGACCGACGGGATCGACCGGGTCACGGGCCGGTTCACCCTGGACGAGCCCGCCGAGACCCCCGGCATGGCGCGCTTCGGGCTCGACATCGCGGGGGACGTGGCGCCGCTGGTGGCCGAACGTTTCCGGCCGTTCTTTGGCGACGCGGCGCGCGTGCAGGTCGCGGGCACGCGCCGGGCCGATGGCGGCACCGACCTGTCGCGGCTGGAGGTGGCGACCGGGGCGCTGAACGTGTCGGGTACGCTGGCGCTGGCCCCCTCAGGCCTGCCGGAACGTGTGGCGATCGACGGCAGGCTGGCGGGCCCGGTGGCGCTGCCCGTTGCAGGGCCCGAGACGCGGGTCGAGGGCGTGCGGCTGAGCGCACGATTCGACGCCGCGCAAGGCGAGCGGTGGCAGGCCGAGGCGGTGCTGGACGGGCTGTCCCGGGCGGGGCTGGCGCTTGGCCGCGCGCAGATCGCGGGCACCGGCACGATCCGGCCCGAAAGTCCCGCGGCGTTGACCGCCGATCTGACCATCGCCGCCACGGGCCTGGGCCATGACGACCCGGCGCTTGCCCGTGCATTGGGCGAGGCGCTGCGCGCCACCGCGCGGCTGGCCTATGCCGAGGGATCGGACCCCCGGCTGGACGATCTGGCGATCACGTCGGGCGGGGCGCGCGGCACCGCGCAAGGCACGCTGGGCGATCTTGCCCGGGGCCTGCCGCTTGACGGGCGCGCGACGTTGTCGCTCGACGATCTCGCCCGGTTCGCGCCGCTTGCGGGCCGGCCGTTGAGCGGGGCGGCCGAGGCGCGGGTCGAGGGGCGCTATGGCCTGCTTGACGGGGTCTTCGACCTGACGCTGACGGCCGAAACCCGCGATCTAGCAACCGGCACCGCGCCGCTCGACCCGCTGCTGGCGGGGCCTGGAACGCTGTCGCTTGGGGCCGCGCGCGGGCCAGAGGGCACGACGCTGCGCGCCCTTTCCATCGACACGCCCGCGCTGGCGCTGGAGGCGGGCGGCGATCTGTCCACCACCGCCGCCGGGTTCCGCGTGACCGGCCAGGTCCGCGACCTGTCGCTGGTCGACGCGCGGCTGTCGGGCCCCGGCAGCGTCGATGCCAGCCTCGGCTGGGAGGAGGGCGGGCGCATCCGCGTCGACCGGCTGGAGGCCGCGGGCGCGGGGGCGCGGCTGTCGGCCACCGGCGCGCTGACGCCCGACGACCCGGCGCTGCCCGCCGAGGGGCGCGTGACGCTGACGGCGGGTGACCTCGGCCCGTTCTCGGGGCTTGCCGGGCGGCCGCTGCGGGGCGCGGTCGAGGCGACGCTGACCGGCGAGGGCGCGATCCGCGGCGATGTCCGTGCCGCCCTTGATGCGCGGGGGCAGGGGCTGTCGCTGGGGCTTGGCCAGGCGGACCGGCTGATCGGCGGCGCGACGCGGATCAGCGCGCGCGGCGCGCGCCTCGGCGGCGCGTTCGACATCGAGGCGCTGGATCTTGCGACCCCGGTCCTGAGCCTGACGGCCAAGGGTGCGGGGGACGGGGCGCTTGACCTGTCGGGGCGGCTTTCGGACCTTGCGCTGCTCGCTCCGGCTTTCCCGGGGGCGCTGTCGGTCAAGGGGCGGGCCGAGCCCACGAATGGCGACCTGAGGCTCGACCTCGACGCAACGGGGCCTGGCGGCACGACGGCGCGCCTGCAGGGCACGCTTGCCCGTGACGGGTCGCGTGCCGATCTGAAGGCGTCGGGCACCGCGCCGCTTGCGCTTGCGAACGGGATCATCGCGCCGCGAAGCCTGGACGGTCAGGCGCGCTATGACCTTGCGCTGAGGGGCGCGCTGGGGCTTGCCGCGCTGTCGGGTCAGGTGACGACGGCGGGCGCGCGGCTTGCGCTGCCGACGCTGGGGCTTGCGGTCGCCGATCTGGGCGGCACGGTCGCGCTGTCCGGCGGCCAGGCGCTCGACCTGGCCGGCGCGCTTGGCGGCGGCCAGGTCAGCGTCGCGGGCCCCGTGCGCCTGTCATCTCCCTTCCAGGGTGACCTTGCGATCGCGCTCGACCGCGCCCGGATTGCCGCCCCTCTCTACGAGACGACGCTTGACGGACGGCTGTCTGTTCGCGGGCCGCTTGCGGGGGGCGCTGCGATCTCGGGCCGGGTCGACCTGGGTCGCACGGAGGTTTCCCTGCCCTCGACCGGCGCCACCGCCGGGGGCCCGATCCCCGAGATCACCCATGTCGGCGAGACCGCGGCCGAACGTGCGACCCGCGCCCGCGCGGGGCTTCTGGCACGGACCGGGGGCGGCGGCACCGGGCGGCCCTATCCGCTGGACCTGACGATCTCGGCGCCCGGGCAGGTCTTCGTCCGCGGGCGCGGGCTGGATGCCGAGGTGGGCGGGCTGCTGCGCGTGCGCGGCACCACGGCGGCGGTGGTTCCCGAAGGCCGGCTTGACCTGATCCGCGGCCGGCTCGACATCCTGTCGCAACGGTTCGAACTGACCGAGGGGCAGGTGTCGTTGCAGGGCGCGCTTGATCCCTATCTGCGCTTCGCCGCCGAAACCCGGGCCGACGACATCACCGCCCGGATCGTGATCGACGGCCGCGCCAGCGCGCCCCAGATCCGCTTTCTCTCGGACCCGGACCTGCCCGAGGACCAGGTTCTGTCCCGCCTGCTGTTCGGCCGCAGCATCGAGGATCTGTCGGCCTTCCAGGCGGTGCAGCTTGCCACGGCGGTTGCCGGGCTGGCGGGGGGCAATGGCGGCGGGCTTCTCGGCAAGGTGCGCGAAGGCACCGGCCTCGACGAGATCGACGTGCGCCAGAATGACGAGGGGCAGACCGAGGTCAGCGTCGGCAAGTACCTGTCCGAAAACATCTATTCCGAGGTCACGGTGGATGGAGACGGCAACAGCCGGATCGACCTCAACCTTGACCTGACGCCCAGCGTGACGGTCCGGGGCGGCGTGGATGCCAAGGGCGATACCGGGATCGGCATCTTCTACGAACGCGATTACTGACGCGGCCGGGACGCCGGAGCGACGCGGTTCGCGGACAGACCCGGTATCGGTGTGCTGGCGTGTGTCGGCGCCGCGGCACCACGGGCCAGGGGGGCAGGCCGCAAAGCGCGTGACGGTCTTCATGTGCTCTCGACATTTTCCCCGCTTGTGCCCCCGGAAACCCTGATATCATCGCGCGACGAACAGGGAGGAGACATCCATGAAACATCTCGCTTTGGCGGGGCTGCTGGCCTTGGCCGCGGCCCCGGCCGCCTGGGCCGAGGGCAAGACACATCGCATCGCGGTCCACGTCAACCAGAACGAGCCGCAGGTGATCGCGATGGCGCTGAACAACGTCCAGAACCTCGCCGCCCATTACCAGGGGCAGGGGGACGAGGTGCTGATCGAGGTGGTCGCCTACGGCCCCGGCCTCGACATGCTGATCCCGGGCAAGAGCCCCGCCGAGGACCGCATCGCGGCGATGTCGCTGGAGATGGGCGAGCGGCTGGTCTTCTCGGCCTGCGGCAACACCCACCGCAAGCTGAGCGCCGCGGCCGGGCATGAGGTCGCGCTTGTGGACGAGGCGCGGATCGTGCCGTCGGGCGTGGTCCGGCTGGTCGAATTGCAGGAGGACGGATTCAGCTACGTCCGCCCCTGAGGGGTTGCTCTTCCCGGCCCAGCCGATAACTCTGGCACCTGACCGAAAGAACAGGGGATAACCATGAGGAAAGTCGCGCTGGGCCGGACCGGGCTGAGGGTGTCCTGCCTTTGCCTGGGCAGCATGACCTGGGGCAGCCAGAACACCCAGGACGAGGGCCATGCCCAGATCGACCTGGCGCTGGAGCGGGGGGTGAACTTCATCGACACCGCCGAGATGTACCCGGTGGCCCCGGTCCGTGAAGAGACCGTCGGCCGCACGGAGCGGATCATCGGCAACTGGTTGCAGACCAGCCGCCGCCGGCACGAGGTGATCCTGGCCACCAAGGCCACCGGCGAGGGCCAGATGGCGGTGCGCGAGGGCGCGCCCCTCTCGCCCGCGACGATCCGCGAGGCGGTCGAGGGCTCGCTGCGGCGGCTTCGGACCGACTATATCGACCTTTACCAGATCCACTGGCCGAACCGGGGATCCTATCATTTCCGCAAGAACTGGGCCTATGATCCCTCGGGGCAGGACCGCGATGCGACGCTGGCCGACATGCAGAACTGCCTCGAGACGCTGGCCGATCTGGTGCAGGAGGGCAAGATCCGCCATTTCGGCCTTTCGAACGAAACCGCCTGGGGCACCTGCCAGTGGCTGGGCCTGGCCGAGATGCATGGCCTGCCGCGGGTGCAGTCGATCCAGAACGAGTATTCGCTGCTCTGCCGCCACTACGACACCGACCTTGCCGAACTGGGCGTCAACGAAGAGGTGACGCTGCTGGCCTACACGCCGCTGGCCGCAGGGCTGCTGACGGGCAAGTACGCCGGCGACGTCACGCCCGAGGGCACCCGGCGCGAGCGTCAGCCCGACCTGAACGGCCGGATCACGCCGCGCGTGTGGGAGGCCGTCTCGGCCTATCTGGGGATCGCGAATGTCCATGGGCTGGACCCGGCGCAGATGGCGATCGCCTTCGTCGCCCAGCGGCCGTTCCCGGTGATCCCCATCGTCGGCGCGACGTCGACCGCGCAGCTTGAAACCGCGCTCGGGGCCGCGGATCTGACGCTGTCCGACGCGGTGCTGGCCGACATCGCGCTGGCCCACAAGGCGCATCCTATGCCCTTCTGACCGGGGCTCCCGGCGGCGTGGGGGCGTTGCATCTCTGGCACGCTTGCGCCCCGGTGCGCGTCCGATCCCCGGCCGGGCCTTGCCGCGGCCCCCGTGCTGGCCATTATCCTGGGGTGCGGACAGGGGGGACAAGCATGCCGCGCAACATGAACCGCGAAGGGGGCCGCCGCATGGCCGGGGCAGTCTTGCGCCGCGCCCGGTGCAGGGGCGCCCACGGTATCGGGGGATGTGCCGAATGAGCAGGGTCGCGGCGATCCTCGGGGCCGGGTGGATCGGCGCGGGCTGGGCCGCGCGATTTGCGTTGATGGGCTGGGAGGTGCGGGTCTTCGATACCGATCCGGCGGCCGCCGCGCGGGTCGACGCGGTTCTCGGGCATGCGCGCCGCGCGCTGCCGGGGCTGTTCGATACCGCGCTGCCGCCCGAGGGCGCGGTGATCCTCGCCGACAAGATCTCGCAGGCGGTGCGGGGTGCGGACTGGATCCAGGAAAGCGTGCCCGAAAGGCTGGACCTCAAGCGGACGCTTTTCCAGAAGGTGCAGGAACATTGCGCCGACGAGGTGATCCTGGCTTCGTCCACCGCGGGGTTCCTGCCTTCGGCGTTGCAGGGCCCGGCCGCGCGGCGCTGTCCGATCCTGGTGGCCCGTCCCGCCGACCCCGTCTACCTGTTGCCGCTGGTCGAACTGGCGGCAGCGCCCGACGCACCCGCCGAAACGCTTGCCCGCGCCCGGGGCCTGCTGGCCGAGATCGGCATGGCGCCGCTCGAGATCGGGCACGAGATCGAGGGCCACGTCGCGGGGCGCCTGATCGAGGCGGCCTGGCGCGAGGCGCTGTGGCTGGTCGAGGACGGCATCGCGACCACCGGCGAGATCGACCGGGCGATCCGGCTGGGCCCCGGCCTGTCGCTGGCGCAGGGGGGGCTGTTCGGTGCGCGGCGGCTGGCGGGTGGCGAAGAGGGGCTGTCGCAGGCACTGGCGCGGCTCGGTTCGGGGCTGGGCGCGCCGCTGTCGCATCTGACCGACGTGCCCGAAGCCACCGAGACATTGGCACGCACCCTTGCCGAACAGACTGGTGCGGCGGTGGGCGATCTGCCCGCGGACGCGCAGCTGCGGCAGCGCGATACTGATCTCGTGGCGCTGCTGCGTGCGCTGAAGGGAACGGATTCGGGGGCGGGGGCGCCGCTGAACGCCTTCGATGCCGCACGGCGGCCGGAGCTGGGCGACATCACCCGGCCGATCGTCACCCAGCACCGCGCCGTGCCGGCCGACTGGACCGATTATAACGGCCACATGACCGAGTCGCGCTATCTGAACGCCTTCGCCGACGCCACCGACCGGTTCATGGCGATGATCGGCTGTGATGCCGACTACATTGCTGCGGGCGCAAGCTTTTTCACCGCCGAAACCCATATCCGCCACCTTGCCGAACTGCGTGCGGGCCAGCGGTTCCGGATCGAAACGACGCTGCTGGAGGGGACGGGCCGCAAGATGCACCTGTTCCACCGCATGCTGGCGGACGACACCCTGGCCGCCACAGGCGAGCATCTGCTGATCCATGTCAGCCTGGCGACGCGCCGTGCCGCGCCGCCCGGTCCCGAGCTTGCCCGGCGGCTGGCCGAGATCGCCGCGGCGCATGCGGCGCAGCCGCGGCCCGACGGGGTGGGCCGGGCGGTCGGCCAGAGGCCGGACCAGAAGCCGGGCTAGGGCGCGGGTGGCAGGTACTGGACCTTGGCCCGCGCATGCGTCATATGTCGGGCAGAGACACGCGGAGGGTCCGATGGGCGTGATCGACAGCCTGCTGAAATACGTCACCTGGTGGAACGCCGAGACCGTGGGGACACGGCTCTTCACCGCCCGACACGGCGAAAGGGTGGGCGAGGACGGCCAGGGCAACGTGTTCTACCAGTCGAAGGACGGCGCGCGCCGCTGGGTGATCTACAACGGCGAGGTCGAGGCAAGCCGGATCACACCCGACTGGCACGGCTGGCTGCACCACACCTATGCCGAGCCCCCGACCGAGCGGCCGCTGGCACGGAAGCCCTGGGAAAAACCCCACCAGGAGAATCTGACCGGCACGCCGCTGGCCTATGCCCCTCCGGGATCGATCCGCCGGCCCGAGCCTGCCCGCCGGCAGGACTACGAGGCCTGGCAACCCGAATAGAACGATGGCCGATAATACCACGACCGAGGTGATCACGGGGGGCGCGGTTCTGGCACTGGCGCTGGGCTTCTTTGCCTATGCGACGCAGACGGCCGGGCTGGGCGGTACTGCGGGCGCCTATGAACTGACGGCAAGCTTCCGCTCGGTCGAGGGCGTCACCGTCGGCACCGATGTCCGGCTTGCGGGCGTCAAGGTCGGCACCGTCACCGCGCTGGATCTGAACCCCCAGACCTTCCGTGCCGACGCCCGCTTTACCGTGGACGAAGGGATCGAGTTGCCCGACGACAGCGCGGTTCTGGTCTCGTCCGAGGGATTGTTGGGCGGCACCTTCGTCGAGATCCTTCCCGGCGGCTCGCCGTTCAACCTGTCCCCCGGCGACGAGGTTCTGGATACCCAGGGCGCGGTCAGCCTGATCTCGCTGCTGATGAAGGTCTTCACCGCGACCGGCGAGGAGGGCGCGGAATGATCGCCGGGCGTCTTGCGCTGGCGCTGATCCTCGCCGCGGCGCCGCTGGCCGCCCAGCAGCAGCCCACTTGGGATCCGGACAGCTGGACCGCCGAGGGTTGGTCGGTGGCGCCGCTCGACGGCCTGCCCTCGGGCGAAAGCATGCTCGACGACCAGTTGCGTGGCGAGCCGCTGCCGCAGATCGAGCGCGAGGATCCGCTGGTGATGCGCCCCGCCGCGCCCGAGCCGGTGGCCGATCCGGTGATCCGGACCGGCACCGCCGAGGCGGGCGCGGTCTTGCGGGGGCTGGACAAGGTCTCGGGCGCAACGGCCGATCTGGACCTTGCCCCCGGGCAAAGCGCGCGGTTCGGACGGGTGCTGGTGACGCTCAGGGAATGTCGCTACCCGGAGGACAACCCGGCCTCGGATGCCTTCGCGCTGATCGAGATCGTCGACGTGGCGGGGGCTTCGCGGCTTTTCTCGGGCTGGATGCTGGCCTCGAGCCCGGCGCTGAACCCGCTGGATCACGCGCGCTATGACGTCTGGGTCCTGCGCTGCAAGAGCGCCTGACCCGAGGCGGGCGTCTCGGGGCAGGTGAAATCCGCCTGCTGTGCCAGCGCCGCTTCTAGCCGACGCATGTAGTCGTCGCGGCAGATCTCGATCGCGCCCAGGCTTTGCAGATGCGGCGTGATGAATTGCGTGTCGAACAGCCGGAACCCGCCCGCGCGCAACCTGTCCACCAGATAGGCCAGCGCGATCTTCGAGGCGTCGGTCCGGCGCGAGAACATGCTTTCGCCGAAGAAGCCCGCCCCCAGCGTTACGCCGTAGACCCCGCCGACCAGGGCTTCGCCTTCCCAGACCTCCAGCGAATGGGCGTGGCCCATCGCGTGCAACTCCTGGTAAAGGGCGAAGATCGTGTCGTTGATCCAGGTTTCGTCCCGCTCCGCGCAGCCCGCCACGACGCCCGCGAAATCGGTGTCGATGCGGATCGTGAAGGGATTGCGCCGGATGTGACGGGCAAGGCTGTTCGAGATGTGAAAGCCGTTCAGCGGGAAGATGCCCCGCCGCCGCGGCTGGACCCAGAAGATTTCCGGATCCTCGCGCGATTCAGCCATCGGGAAGATGCCCGAGGCATAGGCATTCAGCAGCATCCGGGGCGTCAGTCGGTCGGCCGCCATGCACTCGCTCCCGGCGGGCCGGAGCGTGGGGCCGGTCAGAGTTCGGGCCCGGCCTCCAGCCAGCGTTCCAGCCAATGGATGTTGTAGTCGCCCTTCTGGATGTCGGGCTCCAGCAGCAGCGCGCGGAACAGCGGCGCCGTGGTCTCGACCCCGTCGACGATCAACTCGCCCAACGCGCGGTCAAGCCGGGCCAGCGCCTCGGCCCGGTCGCGGCCATGGACGATCAGCTTGCCGATCAGGCTGTCGTAATAGGGCGGGATCGAATAGCCGTCATAGAGCGCCGAATCCATCCGAACGCCCAGGCCACCCGGTGCGTGATAGGCGGTGATCCGGCCGGGGCGGGGCGCGAAATCGGGCAGGCGTTCGGCGTTGATGCGCACCTCGATCGCGTGGCCGTTCAGCACGAGGTCATCCTGGTCGAAGGACAGCGGATGGCCCTCGGCCACGCGGATCTGCTCGCGCACCAGATCGACGCCGAAGATCGCCTCGGTCACGGGATGTTCCACCTGCAGGCGGGTGTTCATCTCGATGAAGTAGAATTCGCCATCCTCGAACAGGAATTCGATCGTGCCCGCGCCGCGATAGTTGATCCGCGCCACCGCGTCGGCGCAGACCTTGCCGATGCGCGCCCGCGTTTCGGCGTCGATCACCGGGCCCGGCGCCTCTTCCAGGACCTTCTGGTGGCGGCGTTGCAGCGAACAGTCGCGCTCGCCCAGATGTACCGCGCGGCCCTGGCCGTCGCCGAAGACCTGGATCTCGATATGCCGGGGCTTCGTCAGGTATTTCTCGATATAGACCTCGTCATTGCCGAAGGCAGCCTTGGCCTCGGAGCGCGCGGTCTGGAACGCGCGTTCCAGGTCGTCGGCGGTCCGGGCCAGCTTCATGCCGCGCCCGCCGCCGCCCGCGGTCGCCTTGACGATCACCGGATAGCCCATCTCGCCGGCAAGTTTCCGGGCGGTCTCGACATCCGGCACCCCGCCATCCGAGCCCGGCACGCAGGGCACGCCCAAGGCCTTCATCGTCTCCTTTGCGGTGATCTTGTCGCCCATCATGCGGATATGTTCCGCCGACGGGCCGATGAAGGTCAGGCCATGATCCTCGACGATCTGAACGAACCGGGCGTTTTCCGACAGGAAGCCGTAGCCGGGGTGGATCGCCTGTGCCCCGGTGATCTCGCAGGCCGAGATGATCGACGGGATCGACAGATAGCTTTCGGTGCCCGGCGGGGGGCCGATGCAGACGCTTTCGTCGGCCATGCGCACATGCATCGCGTCGGCATCCGCGGTGGAATGGACCGCGACGGACCGGATGCCCATCTCGCGGCAGGCCCGGATCACGCGAAGGGCGATCTCGCCGCGGTTCGCGATGAGGATCTTGTCGAACATGCGCGCGCCTTACTCGATGATCATCAGCGGCGCGCCGTACTCGACCGGGGCGCCGTCCTCGATGAGGATGCGCCTGACGGTTCCGGCCCGCGGCGCGGGGATGTGGTTCATCGTCTTCATGGCCTCGATGATCAGAAGCGTCTGGCCCTCGGTCACCGTGTCGCCCACCTTGACGAACGAGTCAGACCCGGGCTCGGGTTGCAGATAGGCGGTGCCCACCATCGGCGAGGTCACGGCGCCGGGATGCTGGGCGGGATCCTCGGCCGGTGCCGCGGCCGGCGCGGCGGCTTGCATCGCGGGCATGGCAAGGGGCGCGGGCGCGTGCATCACGGGGGCGGCCACGGGCGCGGGCAGCGACCGCGACACCCGCACGTCCAGCGAGTCGTCCTCGCCGTATTCCCGTTTCACCTGCAGTTCGGTCAGGTCGTGTTCGCGCAGAAGTTCGGCCAGTGCCTGGATGAAGGCCACGTCCGCCTCGTGGGAAGTCTTGGTCATGCCTGTCCTCGATCGGTCCCGGACCGGCCCGCCCCGGGGCCATCCGCTTCGTGAATTGGGCCGCTTATACGCGAGGGATCCCCCCATGGAAAGCGGGTGCGGCGGTTTTTGCCGACGCGCGCCCGGAGGCGTCCGCTGCACAATCCTTGTGCCGGATATGCCCCGTTTTTCGCGGAGGAACGGTGTTTGCTGCGTGCTTGGAATTTACCGTTTGATAAAATCCTTTGCTGTGGCAGGCTTCGCCGAAACGGGAAGGCAGCAGGGAGGGCCGGCATGGCCAACACGCAACTTACCCCCGGGGTCGTGTCCGGGCGTCTCGCGCCCGAGGCGTATCGCGACAATTTCGCCGACAAGGCGCCGCCCCTGACCGCGCACGAGGCCGCCATTGCCGCGGATCGTTGCTATTTTTGCCATGACGCGCCCTGCGTCACGGCCTGTCCGACGTCGATCGACATCCCGCTCTTCATCCGCGAGATCGCGACCGGGGCGCCGCGGGCGGCCGCACGCACGATCCTTGACCAGAACATCCTGGGCGGCATGTGCGCCCGCGTCTGCCCGACCGAGCAGCTTTGCGAAGTGGTCTGCGTGCGCGAGGTGGCCGAGGGCAGGCCGGTCGAGATCGGGCGGCTGCAGCGTTATGCCACGGACACGCTGATGGCCGAGGGCGCCCATCCCTTCACGCGCGCCGAACCGACCGGCAGGCGCGTCGCCGTGGTGGGGGCGGGGCCCGCGGGGCTGGCCTGCGCGCACAGGCTGGCGATGAAGGGGCACGCGGTCGACCTGTTCGATGCGAAACCCAAGGCCGGGGGGCTGAACGAATACGGCATCGCCGCCTACAAGACGGTGAACGATTTCGCCCAGGCCGAGGTCGAGTGGCTGCTGGGCATCGGCGGCATCGCGGTCCACAACGGCAAGGCGCTGGGCCGCGACATCTCGCTGGACGGGTTGCGGTCGGACTATGATGCGGTCTTCCTTGCGATCGGGCTGGGCGGCGTGAACGCGCTGCGGGCCGAGGGCGAGGAAAAATCCCATGTCCGCGACGCGGTCGACTTCATCGCCGAACTGCGGCAGGCCGAGGATCTGTCCAGCATCGCGGTCGGCCGCAACGTCGTGGTGATCGGCGGCGGCATGACGGCGGTGGATGCGGCGGTGCAGTCGAAACTGCTGGGCGCCGAGACGGTGACCATCGTCTACCGCCGCGGCCGCGAGGCGATGGGCGCGTCCGAAGAGGAACAGCACCTCGCCAGTTCCAAGGGCGTGCGCATCGTCACCGGCGCCGCACCCCTGCGCATCCTCGGCGAGGGGGCGGTCGAGGCGGTGGAATTCGCCTATACGAAGGAAACCGAAGCGGGTCTGGACCTGACCGGCGAGACCTTCCGGCTGAAGGCCGACCAGGTGTTCAAGGCCATCGGCCAGAGCCTTGAAGGCGCGCCCGAGGGGCTGGCGCTGTCGGGCCGCAAGATCGCCGTGACGGGGCCCGGGCGCACCAGCCTCGCGGGCGTCTGGGCGGGGGGCGACTGTGCCCAGGGCGGCGACGATCTGACCGTGACGGCGGTGGCCGAGGGCCGCGACGCCGCCGAGGACATTCATGCGACCCTGATGGGGGAGGGCTGAGCCATGGCCGATACTTCTGTCAGGGAAAAGGCTGCTCTGGAGAGAATTGCAATTCTTGAAGAACCTGAGAAGCTCAGGAAATTCATCGACAATGCTAGGCGGTTGGGGGCTGTTGCAGTTGAGCAGGCCGCGTTTCGAAGGCTTTGCGAGATACTGCCATCTGCGCGTCGCGGGACGGTTGAGCATGATGTCTGGTGCTCCATTCATGCGCTTGAAGAGATGCTCAAAACCGAGAGGGGGACGACCGTCCGTCTTTCCAGGACGAGGCAGAAGATTTCTAAGGACGGAGAAATCAAGACGGTTCTGGATCTGGTCTTGAGAGCGTCCCCATCGGAGGGATTCCAAATGTTGATTGATCGAGGTCACCCGGAACTACTGTTCGAAGCGGTTGTGCTTCGTCATCCCGACGCCTTCGGAGATGATGTTCGACAGGCTGCGAAGGAGCGGCTGACCAACGCTGGTGACGCAGCCGCAGCTTTGGTGGAGGGCTGAGCCATGGCCGATCTGAGAAACGATTTCGTGGGGATCAAGTCCCCGAACCCGTTCTGGCTGGCCTCGGCGCCGCCGACCGACAAGGAATACAACGTCGTGCGCGCCTTCAGGGCGGGCTGGGGCGGTGTGGTGTGGAAGACGCTGGGCGAGGACGGCCCGCCGGTGGTGAACGTCAACGGCCCCCGCTATGGCGCGATCTATGGCGCGGATCGGCGGTTGCTGGGGCTCAACAACATCGAACTGATCACCGACCGCCCGCTTCAGGTCAATCTCGACGAGATCAAGTCGGTGAAACGCGCCTGGCCGGACCGCGCGCTGGTGGTCAGCCTGATGGTGCCCTGCACCGAGGAGGCATGGAAGGCGATCCTGGCCCGCGTCGAGGACACCGGCGCCGACGGGGTGGAGCTGAACTTCGGCTGCCCCCACGGGATGAGCGAGCGCGGCATGGGCTCGGCCGTGGGGCAGGTGCCCGAATACATCGAGATGGTCACCCGCTGGTGCAAGGCGAACACAAGGATGCCGGTGATCGTGAAGCTCACCCCCAACATCACCGATATCCGGCTGGCCTCCCGCGCGGCGCACAAGGGGGGCGCGGATGCCGTGTCGCTGATCAACACGGTCAATTCCATCACCTCTGTCGATCTCGATCTGATGTGTCCGGAGCCCACGATCGACGGCAAGGGCACCCATGGCGGCTATTGCGGCCCGGCGGTGAAACCGATCGCGTTGAACATGGTGGCCGAGATCGCCCGCGACCCCGAAACCCGCGGCCTGCCGATCTCGGGCATCGGCGGCGTGACCACCTGGAAGGACGCGGCCGAGTTCATGGCGCTGGGGGCGGGCAACGTGCAGGTCTGCACTGCGGCGATGACCTACGGCTTCAAGATCGTACAGGAGATGATCTCGGGGCTCGGCGACTGGATGGACCGCAAGGGGTTCTCAACCCTGTCGGACTTTACCGGGCGGGCGGTTCCGAACGTAACCGACTGGCAATATCTCAACCTTAACTACGTGACCAAGGCGCAGATCGACCAGGAGGCCTGTATCAAATGCGGACGCTGCTATGCGGCCTGCGAGGATACCAGCCACCAGGCGATCGGGATGACGCCGGACCGGCGGTTCGTGGTGAAGGACGAGGAATGTGTGGCCTGCAACCTGTGCGTGGATGTCTGCCCGGTCGAGGGCTGCATCACGATGCGCCGCCTTGCCCCGGGCGAGGTGGATGCACGCACGGGAAAACCCGTTCCCGCGGAATACGGGAACTGGACGATGCATCCCAACAATCCCGGTACCTGCGCCGCGGAGTGACTCCGCGGCGGGCCTACACTTCGATGTCGAGCTGCCGCGCGGGCGGCTCGGCGCTGGCCGTACCGCTGCGCCACAGCACCGCCGCATCGGTTACGCGGCGTTCCGCCTCGAGTTCGAGCGGCGTGGTGTCAAAGGTCGGCGGCGGGCCTGCGGGTCGGTCGGGATCGGGCGCGGGAAAGGACTGGCGCTGCGTTTGCTGGCCGCGTTCGCCGGTTTCGCTGCGCGTCTGGCCCGCGGAACTCCCTTGCCCGGCAGCCGCGACAATGGCCACCGGTGCGGCGGGACTGACGGCAGTCACCCCGTGATCCTGATATCCGGCCACGGAAAGGGGGCCGATAATCTGCATTGGTCCCAAGCTCCTGCTCAGGCCCCCACCGACTTGGTATTATGCGCCTTTTCCCCGCATGCGAGAAGAGGGTGGCGAGGAAAAACTTGACTCTTGGTTAACCGGCTGAAGGCGCGGTCAGGGCCTGAGCATCCGGGTGAACAGCGTCACCAGATAGCGATCCGCGCCCTCGAACGGATCGCCCCGCCCCGTGCCGAGGACGGCGCGCACCTGTACGTCGAAATCGGCATAATGCTGGGTCAGCGCCCAGATCGAGAAGATCAGGTGATAGGGGTCGATATCGGCGATGCGGCCGGCGGCGGCCCAGCCCGCGATCACCTCGGCCTTCTCGTCCACCAGCGATTTCAGCTCGCCCTCCAGCGCGGGCATGATGCGCGGCGCGCCCTGCAGGATCTCGTTGGCGAACAGCCTGCTTTCGCAGGGAAAATCCCGGCTCATCGCCAGCTTGCGCCGGACATAGCCAAGCAGTTCCTCGACCGGCTCTCCCTCGGCGTCCAGCGCGCGCAGCGGGGCGAGCCATGTCTCGAGAAGCCCCGCCAGAAGGGTTTCGTGGATCGCCTCCTTGGAGGGAAAGTAGTAAAGCAGGTTGGGCTTGGACAGTCCCGCCTCGGCCGCGATCTGGTCAAGCGTCGCGCCGCGGAACCCATGCTGCGAGAATACCGCGAGCGCGGCGTCGAGGATCGCGCGGCGGTTGCGGCGCTGGATGCGGGTGGGTTCGGGGCTCATCGGCAATCGTCGGGTCGAAAAACAAAGGTCATTCAAGGCAATTCGAAAGCCGGTCGCCCATGCGGACGGCGCGGCGTGGCGGCGGTCGGCTTGACTGCCCCGGGCCCTCTGCTAGCGTGATCCCGACCACATGGTCAAACATTTTGGCCGCCTGCCGCCCGGGCGGCCCTGCCGCATGGAGATCAGTCATGGCGCTCGACCGCAACCCCGGACCCAACGACCTGTCCGCCTTCTGGATGCCGTTCACGGCAAACCGCCAGTTCAAGAAGGCGCCGCGGATGTTCGTCGGGGCCAGCGGCATGTATTACAAGACGGCGGACGGGCGCGACGTGCTGGACGGCACCGCGGGGCTGTGGTGCTGCAACGCGGGCCATTGCCGGCCGAAGATCACCGAGGCGATCCAGAAACAGGCGGCGGAACTGGACTATGCGCCGGCCTTCCAGATGGGCCACCCCAAGGCGTTCGAACTGGCCAGCGCGCTGCGGGACATGGCGCCCGAGGGGATGGACCACGTGTTCTTCACCAATTCCGGCTCCGAAGCGGTCGAGACCGCGCTGAAGATTGCGATCGCCTATCACCGCGCCCGGGGCGAGGGCGCGCGGACCCGCCTGATCGGGCGCGAGCGGGGCTATCACGGGGTCAATTTCGGCGGCATTTCGGTTGGCGGCATCGTCAACAACCGCAAGATGTTCGGCACCCTGCTGGCCGGTGTCGATCACCTGCCGCACACCCATCTGCCCGACCAGAACGCCTTTACCCGCGGCCAGCCGGAACATGGCGCGTATCTGGCCGATGACCTGGAACGGATCGTGGCGCTGCACGGCGCGGAAACCATCGCGGCGGTGATCGTCGAACCCATGGCGGGCTCCACCGGCGTTCTGATGCCGCCGAAGGGGTATCTGGAAAAGCTGCGCGCGATCTGCACGAAACACGGCATCCTGCTGATCTTCGACGAGGTCATCACCGGCTTCGGGCGGCTGGGCAGCGCCTTTGCCGCCGATCATTTCGGCGTGCAACCCGACATGATGACCGTGGCCAAGGGCCTGACCAACGGTGTGATTCCGATGGGCGCGGTGCTGGCGGCCGGGGCGATCCACGACGCCTTCATGCAAGGCCCCGAACATGTGATCGAACTGTTCCATGGCTACACCTATTCGGGCAACCCGATCGCGTCCGCGGCCGGCATCGCCACGTTGCAGACCTATCGCGAGGAGGGATTGTTCGAGAATGCCGCGGCGCTGGCGCCCTATTGGGAGGACGCGCTCCATTCGCTGAAGGGCCTGCCCCATGTCATCGACATCCGCAACATGGGTCTGATCGGCGCGGTGGAACTGGAACCGATCGCGGGCGAGCCGACCAAGCGCGCCTTCACGGCCTTCCTGAATGCCTATGAAAAGGGTCTCCTGATCCGCACCACCGGCGACATCATCGCGATGAGCCCGCCGCTGATGATCGACAAGGCGCAGATCGACGAAGTGTTCGGCAAGCTCTCTGCGGTGCTCAAGTCGCTGGCTTGAGGCATGGGGCGCCCGCCCCGGTCCGGGCGGGCGCCTCTGGTTCAGCTTCCGCAGGTGTAGCCGAGACTTGCCTGATTGCCCTCGATCCCGCCAAGCGTGACGGTGCAGCCATCGCCCGCCTCGACGGACTCGCCGACGGCGAGGGTGGTCGTGGCGATCCCGTTCACGGCAATGCGTGCAGCATCCGCCTCGGCATCGACGCGCGACAGGAACACCCGCACCGAGCCATCGCCGAACACGGCCGTTTGTCCGATCGCCAAAAGCGTGCCTGCGTCGCTGGCCGCCGCGGGGGCCGCCTCCGGCTCGGCTGCCGCGGCGGCGGTTTCGGCGGCAGGCGCGGCCGCGTCCTGACCGGCGGCGTCGCCCATCGCGCCCAGCCCCTGCACCGTCTCGGCCAGGCGGCTGCCCAGCGTCGCGCCTTCGGCGATCGCGGCGGCCTGGGCATCGGCGCGTTCGGTGACCTCGGCCAGCGCGGTTTCCAGGTCGCTGATCCGGTCGGTCAGCGTGGCCACCTGGCCTTCCAGCGCGGTCTCTTGCGACCCCGACTTGTTCTGCGACACAAGGAACCCGAAGGCCGCGACCACCACGACGCCCCCGATCAGTACCGTTTTCCCGTCCATATCTGCTTGTCCTCCCTTATCTTCGGTCCGAAACGCCTGCCTGCCCCCTCGTCTCGTTGATCCCGGCACGCCGGAACGGCGCCACTTTAACCGCAAGCGGCGGCGAATCGGGAAATTTTCTCGGCGGCGGCGGCGCGCCGCTTGAACTCGGCCCGGGGCGGCGCAAGACTGGCACCGGAAGGCGCCCGGCAAGCGGCGCCCGGGCCGCGAAACACGACAGGACAGGTAAGGACGACAGGACCATGACAGCCCCCGCAGAGAATCTGAAGATCAACGGCGAACGGCTGTGGGACAGCTTGATGGAGATGGCGCAGATCGGCCCCGGCATCGCGGGCGGCAACAACCGCCAGACGCTCACCGACGCCGATGCCGAGGGCCGCGCGCTGTTCCGCCGCTGGTGTCAGGAGGCGGGTTGCACCCTGGGCGTGGACGAGATGGGCACCATGTTCGCGATGCGACCGGGCACGGACCCGGATGCGCTGCCGGTCTATGTGGGCTCGCATCTCGACACCCAGCCGACGGGCGGCAAGTATGACGGGGTGCTGGGGGTGCTGGGGGGCCTTGAGATCATCCGCACGCTGAACGATCTGGGCATCCGCACGAAGCACCCGATCGTCGTCACCAACTGGACCAACGAGGAGGGCACGCGCTTTGCCCCCGCCATGCTGGCCTCGGGCGTCTTCGCCGGCGTGCTGGAGCGGGACTGGGCCTATGACCGGCGCGATGCCAGGGGGCTGCGCTTCGGCGACGAGCTGGAGCGGATCGGCTGGAAGGGTGACGAACCCGTGGGTGCGCGCAAGATGCATGCCTTCTTCGAGTTGCATATCGAGCAGGGCCCGATCCTCGAGGCCGAGGGCAAGGAGATCGGCGTCGTCACCCACGGCCAGGGCCTGCGCTGGATCGAATGTACCGTGACCGGCAAGGGCCAGCATACGGGCTCGACGCCGATGTACCTGCGCCGGAACGCGGGCCGCGGGATGGCGCGGGTGATCGAACTGGTCCACGAGATCGCCATCGCCCGCCAGCCGAATGCGGTGGGGGCGGTGGGGCATGTCGACGTCTACCCCAACAGCCGCAACATCATCCCCGAGAAGGTCGTCTTCACCGTCGATTTCCGCAGCCACATCCTGGACACGCTGGAGGGGATGGTGGCCGAGTTCCTCGCCCGCGCGCCGGGGCTCTGCGCCGATATCGGGGTCAAGTTCTCGTCCGATCTGGTGGGCTTCTTCGACCCGCCCGCCTTCGATCCGGTGCTGGTGGGCCGCGTGCGCGACGCCGCCGAACGGCTGGGCTATTCCCACATGGACATCGTCTCGGGCGCGGGCCACGACGCCTGCTGGATCAACCGCGTGGCGCCCACGACGATGGTGATGTGCCCCTGCGTGGACGGGCTGAGCCACAACGAGGCCGAGGAGATCACCCCCGACTGGGCCGAGAAGGGCGCGAACGTCCTGTTCCACGCGGTGGTCGAGACGGCGGAGATCGTGGGGTGAAATGTTTAAGGGAATAAAGAATACCTATCAGAAGAGCCTAGGGGCGGTTGTAGCTCAGAACCTGCTAGAAATGCATGCGCGTAGGTTCTACCTACAGATTGACGCGCAAATGGTCGCTAATCGACTAGTCGAAGCAGCATGGTCTGAGAATGAACATCTCTTTGATGGACGTTATGGGCAACGCCCGTTCAAATCGTCTATCGCTGCTGCCGCATTTGGAAAAGCCCTGCGGGACAGGTCAGAAGATTTCGAGCAATTGTGCCTCTACGGTATGTGCTTGGGAACAATACTTCAGGAGATCGAAGTCAACGGGCATAGATATCCGTTGAACGGGATAGATTTGGAAATCCTCGAAAAGAACGCAGAAGTTCTCCGTTTCTTTTCCGAGGATCTCGAAAATTCTCAATTTGGCCAAGAGATTGGCAGAATTCTGAATGCGCCGGATAAGGGGGAACACCAATGACCACCATCATCAAGAACGGCACCATCGTCACCGCCGACCTGACCTACAAGGCTGATGTGGCCGTCGAGAACGGCCGGATCTCCGCGATCGGGCCGGACCTGAAGGGCGACGAGACGCTGGATGCGACCGGCTGCTACGTCATGCCTGGGGGCATCGACCCGCATACGCATCTGGAGATGCCCTTCATGGGCACCTATTCGGCGGACGATTTCGAATCCGGCACCCGCGCGGCGCTGTCGGGCGGCACGACCATGGTGGTGGATTTCGCGCTGCCGAGCCCCGGACAGGGGCTGCTCGACGCGCTTCAGATGTGGGACAACAAGTCGACGCGGGCGCATTGTGATTATTCCTTCCACATGGCGGTCACCTGGTGGTCGGAGCAGGTCTTCAACGAGATGGAGGCCGTCGTCCGCCAGAAGGGCATCACCACCTTCAAGCATTTCATGGCCTACAAGGGCGCCTTGATGGTGAACGACGACGAGATGTATGCCTCGTTCCGCCGCTGCGCCGAACTGGGGGCCATCCCGCTTGTCCATGCCGAGAACGGCGACGTGGTTGCCGAATTGCAGCGCCGCCTGCTGGACGAGGGCAACAACGGCCCCGAGGCGCATGCCTATTCCCGCCCCCCCGAGGTCGAGGGCGAGGCCACCAACCGCGCGATCATGATCGCCGACATGGCGGGCGTGCCCTTGTATGTCGTCCACGTCTCCTGCGAGGACGCGCACGAGGCGATAAGGCGCGCGCGGATGCTGGGCAAGCGGGTCTGGGGCGAGCCGCTGATCCAGCACCTGACGCTGGACGAGAGCGAATACGCCCATCCCGACTGGGACCATGCCGCGCGGCGCGTGATGTCGCCGCCCTTCCGCGACAAGCGCCACCAGGACAGCCTGTGGGCGGGGCTGGCCTCGGGCTCGCTGTCGGTCGTGGCGACCGACCACTGCGCCTTTACCACCGCGCAGAAACGCTTTGGCGTGGGGGATTTCACCAAGATCCCGAACGGCACGGGGGGGCTCGAGGACCGGCTGCCGATGCTCTGGACCCACGGGGTCGCGACCGGGCGGCTGACGCCGAACGAGTTCGTGGCGGTGACGTCCACCAACATCGCCAAGATCCTGAACTGCTATCCGAAGAAGGGTGCGGTGCTGGTGGGCGCGGATGCCGACCTGATCGTCTGGGACCCCGAGAAGGAAAAGACGATTCAAGCGGCCAACCAGCAATCCTCCATCGACTACAACGTGTTCGAGGGCCACAAGGTCAAGGGGCTGCCGCGCTTCACCCTGACCCGGGGGCGGGTGGCCGTGAACGACGGGGACTTCGTCGGGCAGGAAGGGCATGGGCAATTCGTCCGGCGCGAGCCGAACGGGGCGGTGAACAAGGCGCTGTCGTCCTGGAAGGACCTGACCGCGCCGCGCAAGGTGGAACGGACGGGCATCCCGGCAAGCGGGGTCTGAGGCGAACGTGACGGCGCGTGTCCCGCGGGCGCGCGGCCGGGAAGGGTGACAGTGTGAAGACCCCCGTGATCAAGGCGGATCACCTCGATCTGGTGTTCCAGACAAACGACGGCCCCGTCCATGCCCTCAGCGACGTGTCGCTGGGCATCGGCAAGGGCGAGTTCGTCAGCTTCATCGGCCCCTCGGGCTGCGGCAAGACCACCTTCCTGCGCTGCGTGGCGGCGCTGGAACATCCCACGGGCGGCAGCCTGACGGTGAACGGCATGACGCCCGACGCCGCCCGGCAGGCGCGCAGCTATGGCTATGTGTTCCAGGCGGCGGGGCTGTATCCATGGCGGACGATCGCGGGGAACATCCGCCTGCCGCTGGAGATCATGGGGTTTCCGAAGGCCGAGCAGGAGGAACGTGTCGCGCGTGTGCTGGACCTTGTCGACCTCAAGGGCTTCGGCCGGAAATACCCCTGGCAGTTGTCGGGGGGGATGCAGCAGCGGGCCAGCATCGCGCGGGCGCTGGCCTTCGATGCCGACATCCTGCTGATGGACGAACCCTTCGGCGCGCTGGACGAGATCGTGCGCGACCACCTGAACGAACAGTTGCTGGCGCTGTGGGCGCGGACGGGCAAGACCTGCCTGTTCGTCACCCACTCGATCCCCGAGGCGGTGTATCTGTCCACCCGGATCGTGGTGATGAGCCCGCGGCCCGGCCGGATCACCGACGTGATCGACAGCCCGCTGCCGCGCGACCGTCCGCTCGACATCCGCGATACGGCCGCGTTTCTGGAAATCGCCCACCGCGTGCGCGAGGGGCTGAGGGCGGGGCATGCCTATGACGACTAGACGCTGGGTCCAGGTCGGGCTGACCGTGGTCTGGCTGGCGGTGGTGCTGGCCTGGGTGTTCGATCTCTGGGTCAGAACGCATCCGCTGATCGGCTGGATCGCCTTTCTGGTCACCGTCGCGCCGGCTGTTCTGCTGTTGCATCTGGCGGGCAAGCGGTTCGGCGCCAAGCGCAGTCCGCGGAGGCGGGACGATGCGTAGCCTGCTGCCGGTCCTGACGGTGGTGATGGCGATCCTTGCGCTGTGGTATGGGGCGGCGGTGATGCTGAACCGGCAATGGACGCTGGATCAGGCCACGCGCGCCGGGCAGGACCTGACGCTGGCCCAGATCGTCGCCGACACGATGGCGCAGGACCGCCCCAAACTGCCCGCGCCGCACCAGGTGGGCGCGGAGCTGTGGAACACAACCGGTGCGATGGTGCTGGAGGGCCGCGCGCTTTCGAAACGCAGCCTGATCTGGCACGGCTGGGTCACGCTGTCGGCCACGCTTCTGGGTTTTGCCATCGGCACCGGGGCAGGGATCCTGCTGGCCATCGGCATCCTGCACAACCGCGCGATGGACATGAGCGTGATGCCCTGGGCGATTGCGTCGCAGACCATCCCGATCCTCGCCATCGCGCCGATGATCATCGTGGTGCTGAACTCGGTCGGGGTCAGCGGGCTGGTGCCCAAGGCGATCATCTCGGCCTATCTGTCGTTCTTCCCGGTGGTCGTCGGCATGGTGGCGGGCTTCCGCAGCCCCGACCGGATGCAGCTCGACCTGATGAACACCTGGTCGGCGAGCCCCGCGCAGGTGTTCTGGAAACTGCGCTGGCCCGCCTCGATGCCCTATCTCTTCACCTCGCTCAAGGTCGCGATGGCGGCGAGCCTCGTCGGCGCCATCGTGGGCGAGTTGCCCACGGGCGCGGTGCGCGGCCTTGGCGCGCGGTTGCTCGCGGGCAGCTATTACGGCCAGACCGTTCAGATCTGGGCCGCGCTCTTCGCCGCGGCGATCCTGGCCGCCTCGCTGGTGGGGCTGATCGGGCTGGTCCAGCGGATCACGCTGAAACGCATGGGGATGGCGCGATGACTTGGGCGCTGGGCACGGGCCTGTTCTGGGCGGCTGCGGTTGCGCTGAACGTCTGGCTGTCCAACTCGCCCTGGCGGCGGACATGGGCCGTGCGGCTGGCGGTGCCCGCGATCTTCGGCCTCACGATCCTTGTGGTGTGGGAGGGGCTGGTGCGCGGGCTGGGGGTGCCGGGCGTGATCCTGCCGCCCCCCACGGCGATTGCCGCGCGGATCGCCTCCAGCACCGATATCCTCTGGGTCGATTTCGTGCAGACCTTCGTCAAGGGCGCGCTGTCGGGCTATGTGATGGGCTGCGGTGCGGCGGTGCTGACGGCGATCCTGATCGACCGCTCGCCCTTCCTGCAACGGGGCCTGTTACCGGTGGGCAATTTCATCGCGGCGCTGCCGATCATCGGCACCGCGCCGATCCTTGTGATGTGGTTCGGATTCGACTGGCAGTCGAAGGCGGCGGTCGTGGTGGCCATGGTGTTCTTCCCCGTGCTGGTGAACACGGTGCAGGGGCTGGCGGCCAGCGAGGCGATGCAACGCGACCTGATGCGGACCTGGTCGGCCAGCTACGGCCAGACGCTGATGAAGCTGCGCCTGCCCGCGGCAATGCCGTTCATCTTCAACGGTCTCAAGATCGCGACGACGCTTGCGCTGATCGGGGCGATCGTGGCCGAGTTCTTTGGCAGCCCCATCCGGGGCATGGGATTTCGCATCTCGACCGAGGTTGGGCGGCTTGCGCTCGACATGGTCTGGGCGGAAATTGCCGTGGCGGCGCTGGCCGGCTCGGTATTCTACGGCCTCGTTGCACTGGCCGAACGGGCGGTGACCTTCTGGCACCCCTCGCAACGGGGCAGATAACACGGGCAACTTGGAGGTTGAGATGAGACTGAAGATGACGACGGCGGCGATGGCGCTGGCCTTCGGAACCGGCGCGGCGCAGGCGGCGGACGACCTGACGCTGCAACTGAAATGGGTGACGCAGGCTCAGTTTGCGGGCTATTACGTCGCCCTCGACCAGGGCTTCTACGAGGAAGAGGGGCTGGAGGTCACGATCAAGCCGGGCGGTCCCGACATCGCGCCGGTACAGGTGCTGCTGGGGGGCGGGGCCGACGTGATGGTCGACTGGATGCCCTCGGCGCTGGCCGCGCGCGAGGCCGGCGCGCCCATCGTCAACATCGCCCAGCCGTTCAAGTCCTCGGGCATGATGCTGACCTGCCTCAAGGAGACCGGGGTCGCGGCGCCCGCCGATTTCCCCGGCCGCACGCTGGGTGTCTGGTTCTTCGGCAACGAATACCCCTTCCTCAGCTGGATGAGCCAGCTTGGCATCCCGACCGATGGCTCAGCGGGTGGCGTAACGGTGCTGAAGCAGGGCTTCAACGTCGATCCGCTGTTGCAGAAGCAGGCCGACTGCATCTCGACCATGACCTATAACGAATACTGGCAGGTGATCGATGCGGGGATTTCCGCCGACGAACTGGTGACCTTCAAGTACGAGGACCAGGGTGTCGCCACGCTGGAAGACGGCCTGTACGTGATGGAGGACAAGCTGGCCGATCCCGCCGAGGTGGACAAGCTGGTGCGCTTCGTCCGGGCGTCGATGAAGGGCTGGAAATGGGCCGAGCAGAACCCCGACGCGGCGGCGATGATCGTTCTGGACAATGACGAGACCGGCGCCCAGACCGAGACCCACCAGAAGCGGATGATGGGCGAGGTGGCCAAGCTGACCGCCGGATCGAACGGCGCGCTGGACCCGGCGGATTACGACCGCACGGTGGCCTCGCTGATGTCGGGCGGGTCGGATCCGGTCATCACCAAGGAGCCCGAGGGCGCCTGGACCCACGCGATCACCGATCAGGCGCTGCAATAATGCGCCCCGGCCCGGTCTCCGCCAAGGGGGCCGGGTCTAGCGGGTCAGGACGGTCGCCAGACCGTCCAGCATCGTGAGGCATTGGCCAAGCTGGTCCAGCGTGACGAATTCGTCGGGTTTGTGCGCCTGGGCGATCGCGCCCGGCCCGCAGACGGCCGCCGCGCAGCCGATCGACTGGAACAGCCCCGCCTCGGTCGAGAACGGCACGGTTTCAGCGCGGGCCTCGCCGGTCAGTTCCATCAGCAGGCGGCGGGCGGCGCTGTCCTCCATCGGCTCCAGCCCGGCGACCTCGCCCACGGTCCGGGTAAGGATGGCGGCGGCGGGCTCGACCGCGCGCATGCCTGGCAGCAGCACCTCGTCCACATGGCGGGCCATCGCACCCTTGACGAACGCCATGTCGGAGGATTGGACGGGGCGCATTTCCCAATCGACCTCGGCGCGGCCGGGGATCACGTTGTGCGCATGCCCCCCCGCGATCCGGCCTATGTTGATCGTGGTCCAGGGCGGGGTGAACGGGCTGTTATGCGGGGCGCGCGCCTTCAGCACCTCGGCCAGGTCCATCAGGCGGGCGACATAGCGCACCGCGGCCTCGGCCGCGTTCACGCCCGCGTCGGGGTTGGAGCCGTGGCCTTCCAGCCCGTGAAACGCCACGCTGTATTCGCAACAGCCCTTGTGCGCCTCGACGATGCGCATTTCGGTCGGTTCGCCGATGATCGCGACCTCGGGGCGGAGACCGCGGGCGGACAGTTCGGCCACCAGCGCCTGCCCGCCGAGGCAGCCCACCTCCTCGTCATGGGTAAAGGCGAAATGCAGCGGGCGTTTCAGGTCCAGCGCCGCCCAGACCGGCGCCATGGCCAGTGTCGCCGCGATGAAGCCCTTCATGTCGCAGGTGCCGCGCCCGTAGAGCCGCCCGTCGGCCTCGTGCAGCGTGAAGGGGTCGGTGGACCAGTCCTGGTCGGTCACCGGCACCACGTCGGTATGGCCCGACAGCACGATGCCGCCGCCCGCCGCGCGGGGCCCGAGCGTGGCAAACAGGTTCGCCTTGTGCCCGGTCGCGTCGTGGAACAGGTCGACATGCGCGCCAAGCTCGCCCAGCATCGCGGCGATATGGACGATCATCTCAAGGTTCGAGTCCGACGACACGGTGGGAAACGCCACCAGGTCGGCGAGGATTGCGCGGGTATCGGCCAGCCGGTCGGTCATGGCTTGACGAACAACTGGCGCGGGCGGTTGCAGAAGGTCTCGGCCGGGCCGGTCTCGCGGATCAGGATGGATTCGGTGATCTCCAGCCCCCAGGTCTCCATCCAGAGGCCGGGCATGAAATGGAAGGTCATGCCGGGTTCCAGCACGGTCTCGTCCTCTGGCCGAAGGGAAATCGTCCGCTCGCCCCAATCGGGCGGGTAGCTGAGGCCGATCGGATAGCCGCAGCGCGCCCCCCGGTCGATGCCCGCCCGCGCCAGCGCCGCGTTCAGCGCGTTGGCGATGTCGCAGGCGCGGTTGCCGGCGCGCGCGGCGTCGAGCCCGGCCTCAATCCCCTCGACCAGCGCGGCCTCGGCCTCGCGCATGTAGTCGGGCGGCGCGCCCAGGAACACCGTCCGGCAGAACGGCGCATGATAGCGCCGGTAGCAGCCCGAGATCTCGAAGAACGTGGCCTCGCCCTCGGCAAAGGGCCGCCCGTCCCAGGTCAGGTGCGAGGCCGAGGCGTCCATCCCCGAGGGCAGCAGCGGCACGATGGCCGGGTAATCCCCCCAGTCGCCATCGAGCCCGGTCAGCGCATCGCGGTAGATCTCGGCCACCAGTTCGTTCTTGGGCAGGCCGGGTTCGATCCGCTCGACCACGCCGTCGATGATCTTTTCCGAGATCCGCGCGGCGCGGCGCATGAAGGCCAGTTCCTCGTCGGACTTGACCGTGCGCTGGCGGTTGACCAGCGCGGTCGCGTCCACCAGGTCGGCGTCGGGCAGGGACTCGCGCAGCGTCAGATAGGCCTTGGCCGAGAAGTAATAGTTCTCCATCTCGACCCCGATCCGCTTGGCGCCATAGCCGAGGTCGTGGATGATGCTGGCCAGTTGCTGCATCGGGTGGCGCGTCGTCGACTGCACGTAATCGTCGGAATAATGCGTGATGTGGACGCCCGCCATCCAGACGGTCCTGACCGCCCCGTTTGCGTCCATCTGCCGGCCCCACCACATCGGGTCGGCATCGTGGAACACCAGCACCCCTTGGTGGACGTAGAAGGACCAGCCGTCATAGCCCGTCAGCCAGGCCATGTTCGACGGATCCTCGACGAACAGAAGGTCGAGCCCCTGCGCCTCCATCGCGCGGCGGACAAGGCCGAGGCGGCGTTCATACTCGCCCAGGCTGAACGGCGCGCGGCCCTCGGTGGCATAGCCGAACTGGACGATTTCCTCGTTCATGGCGAACATGGCTCCTGCTGGCACGCGTCGGGCGTGCTTGACTTCGGGCGGACCCGCGTGGTGGGTTGGGGGGCGCGGACGGGCGTGGGCCCGGGCGTCACGGTCATCTGACGGTATGGCGCGGGCGCGCGTCAAGGTCTGTCCCGGGGCGACGCGTATGTGCCGGTTAGCGACAGGGGGAAGGCGATGCGCCGGGGTCCGGCCGAGATCATGCCAGCCAGCGCCCGGGCGCCGGAGGGCGGCCGATGATCCGGCTCGACGACCGCGACCTTGAAATCCTGCGCATCCTGTCCGCCGAGGCCCGTATCACCAAGGCCGATCTGGCGCGGCGGATCAACCTGTCCGCCACCCCCGCCTGGGAACGGCTGAAGCGGCTGGAAAAGGCCGGGCTGATCGCGGGCTACCGCGCCGAGATCTCGCTCAAGGCGCTGGGGCCCCATGTCACCGTCTTTGTTGCGGTGGAACTGGCGGGCCACATGGTCGAGGACTTCACCCGCTTCGAGGGGGCGCTGGCGGACTATCCCGAGGTGACGGCCTGCTGGGCGCTGGGCGGCGGGTTCGACTACCTGATGCAGGTGGTGACGCGCGACATCGACAGCTATCAGCGGCTGGTCGACCGGATGCTGGAGGCCCGGATCGGGCTCGCGCGCTATTACACCTACGTGGTGACGAAGCCCGTCAAGGGGCCGGGGCTGCCACCGCTGGGTCTGCTGGCGGGTTTGCAGAAGGATTGACTGGCCAGGGCGGGGGTTGCCAGGCGGATCGTCTGCCGGGCGGCCGGGCTTTGGTCCCCCTCTCTGCGTGGAAAGTGGCATCGTCTGCCCGGACCGCGCCGCGAACCCGGCGCGAGGCCCGAGCATGGAGGAAACGCCCATGAGCCTGCACCAGAGCCACCAGACCGCGCCGCTGGCCGACCTTGCGGATCCGCGCCTTGTGCGCAGCTTCGCCTATGTGAACGGCAAGTGGACCGGCGGGACCGGCGGCGCGGGCTTCGCCGTGACCGACCCCGCGACCGGCGACTGGCTGGGCGAGGTGGCCGCGCTGACCGCCGCCGACAGCGCCGCCGCGGCGGAGGCCGCCCACGCGGCCTTTCCGGTCTGGGCGGGGCTGTTGCCGCAGGACCGGTCGGCCCTGCTGCGCCGCTGGTTCCGGCTGATGCAGGACAACCGCGAGGATCTGGCCCGGCTGATGGTTCTGGAACAGGGCAAGCCGATTTCGGAGGCGCGCGGCGAGATCGACTATGCCGCCTCGTTCCTGGAATTCTACGCCGAAGAGGCCAAGCGCCCGAACATCGAGGGCGTCACCAGCCACCTGGCAGACGCCGAGATGGAGCTGTGGCGCGAACCGGTCGGCGTTGCGGCCTGCATCACGCCGTGGAACTTCCCCTCGGCGATGCTGACCCGCAAGGCGGGCGCGGCGCTGGCGGCGGGCTGCACGGTGCTGGCCCATCCTTCGCACGAGACGCCGTTTTCGGCGCTGGCGCTGGCGGAACTGGCCGAACGCGCGGGGCTGCCGCCGGGGGTGTTCAACGTGGTCACGGGCGACGCGGCCACCGTGGTCGCCCCCTGGACCGAGGATCCGCGGGTGCGCGCGCTGTCCTTCACCGGCTCGACCGAGGTCGGGCGGCTCTTGTACCGGCAGTCGGCTCAGACCGTGAAGCGGCTGGTCCTCGAACTGGGCGGCCATGCGCCCTTCATCGTCTTCGCCGATGCGGATCTGGACGAGGCGGTGGCTGAGGCGGTCAAGGCCAAGTTCGCCACCTCCGGGCAGGACTGTCTGGGCGCCAACCGGTTCTACGTGGAAACCCCCGTCTACGACGCCTTCTGCGCCCGCTTTGCCGAGGCGACGGCGCGGCTGTCCGTGGGCCGGGGGCTGGACGACGCCGATATCGGCCCGCTGATCAACGAAAGGGCCGTCGCCAAGCAGGAAGACCATGTGGCCGACGCGCTGGCGGCAGGCGCGCGGCTTCTGACCGGGGGCACGCGGCACGAGGCGGGGCCGCTGTTCTACCGCCCGACCGTGCTGGCCGATGTGCCGGACGGTGCGCGGATCATGGCCGAGGAAACCTTTGGCCCCGTCGCCGCGATCACCCGCTTCGAGACCGAGGCCGAGGTGGTCGGCCGCGCGAACGCCACCGAATTCGGGCTGGTCGCCTATCTGCACACCCGCGCGCCGCGGCGCATCTATCGCGTGGCCCGCGCCCTGCAATTCGGCATGGTGGCGGTCAACCGCACCAAGGTGACCGGCGCGCCGATCCCGTTCGGCGGCTACAAGCAGTCGGGGCTGGGCCGCGAAGGCGCAAGACTGGGCATGGAGGCCTTTACCGAGGTCAAGTATGTCTGCCGCGACTGGGCGTGAGCGGGGCCGGCGCCTGCGGCGCCGGTGCCTTCGGCGAGGATATTTAGGGCCAGAAGAAGGGTGGGCTGCGGCCCTGCCCTGTGTGAAAGGACGGGTTCGATGCTGAGAAACGACATGCTGGAACAGTGGGACCGCGAGAACCTGTTCCATCCCTCGACCCATCTGGGCCAGTTCGCCCGCGGCGAGGCTCCGGAACGGGTAATGCGGGGCGGGGCGGGCTGCTTTGTCGAGGATCGCGACGGCAACCGTTTCCTCGACGCCTTTGCCGGGCTTTACTGCGTGAACGTGGGCTATGGCCGGGCCGAGATCGCCGAGGCGATTGCCGCGCAGGCAAGGGAACTGGCCTATTACCATGCCTATGTGGGGCATGGCACCGAGGCCGCGATCACCCTGGCGAAGATGGTGATGGACCGCGCGCCCGGGCACATGTCGAAGGTCTATTTCGGGTTGTCGGGGTCGGACGCGAACGAGACCAACGTGAAGCTGGTCTGGTATTACAACAACATCCTCGGCCGCCCCGAAAAGAAGAAGATCATCAGCCGCTGGCGCGGGTATCACGGCTCGGGGCTGGTGACGGGCTCGATGACCGGGCTGACGGTCTTCCACAACAAGTTCGACCTGCCGCTGGACCGCATCCTGCATACCGAGCCCGCCTATTACTATCGCCGCCCCGATCTGGACATGAGCGAGGCGGATTTCGTGGCCTTCTGCGCGGCCGAGCTGGAGGCGCTGATCGAACGCGAGGGCGCGGAGACCATCGCCGCCTTCATCGGCGAGCCGGTGATGGGCACGGGCGGCATTGTGCCCCCGCCCGAGGGCTATTGGGCGGCGATCACGCCGATCCTTGAAAAGCATGACATCCTGCTGATCGCCGACGAGGTGGTGACGGGGTTCGGCCGGCTGGGGACGATGTTCGGGTCGGATCATTACGGGCTGAAACCCGACCTGATCACGGTGGCCAAGGGCCTGACCTCGGCCTATGCGCCGCTGTCGGGGTCGATCCTGTCCGAGCGGATGTGGAAGGTGCTGGAGCAGGGGACCGATCAGTTCGGCCCGATCGGCCATGGCTGGACCTATTCGGCGCATCCGATCGGCGCGGCGGCCGGCGTTGCGAACCTCAAGCTGATCGACGATCTGGGGCTGGTGGCGAACGCCGCCGAGGTGGGCGGCTATTTCGTGTCGGCCATGCGCGCGGCGCTGATCGAGCATGCGCATGTCGGCGAGGTGCGCGGCGAGGGGATGCTGTGCGCCGTGGAACTGGTCGAGGACAAGGGTGCGCGGACCTTCTACGACCCGGCGGGCAAGGTAGCGGGCGCCGTGGTGGCCGAGATGGCGAAACAGGGCGTCATCGCCCGGGCCATGCCCCAGGGCGATATCCTGGGCTTTGCGCCGCCGCTCTGCCTGACACGGGAAGAGGCCGACCAGGTGGTGGCGGCGACAGCCAAGGCGGTGAATTCGGTGCTGGGGTAGGGCGTGCACCCGGCAGGCTGCGCGAGATGGATGGCTTGATGACGGGGCCATGATCGCGGGATCGGGCGAAGGCCATGATTTCGTGCCCTGTGGTGGAGCCGCTCCATTTTCGCGAGAGCGCCCGGCGCAGGTCGTTCGACGGCCGCGCTGACCTCGAACGGGACGGGGTGGCCCGTCTTGCCCTGGATGACCGAGGCCTGCTGTTTCAGTCGGTCCGCCGCACGGGTTCCGACCACCTTGAGGCGAGCGAACGCGCAACTGCGCAGGGGCGGAATTCACGGTGATTTCACGATCGGCACCCGCGCGCTTCGCACCGCGTTCCGGGATCATCTGGCCTACTCCTCCTGCGGCACCCGAACGGGGTCGCATCCGACCAGGGAAACCAAGAAGGGGAGAAGATTGCCATGAAACGCATTTTCACAGCAACGGCCGCGATGGTCGCGCTTGTTGCAGGTGCCGTGCAGGCACAATCGGTGACTGGCGGGGCCTACCAGCTCGCCAAGAGCCTCGGCGTCGCGCCCGGGGACCATTCGGTGGCGCAACTGACGCAGATGCGAAGCGCGTTGGAGGATGGCGACATGACCACGTTCCGCTACATCCGTGACAATCTCAGGATCGGCGGCTTCAGCACGAAGGCGCAACCGAGCGCAGGGCGGATCGCGTTCGCCGAGAAGATCGAGGTCGATCCGACCTCGATGAGCTTTGCCGACATGTATCGCCTGAGCCTTGCCACGAGCACGGCACAGCCCGGTCCGGTCGCGGCGTTCTGGAAGAACCGCGATCCGTCGAACCCGTCGCGCCGCGCAAGCTACGTGTCGCAGGGCGAGGCGCAGATTGCCGCCGGTCTCGGCGTCGATCCGGCCGATTACACCTTGGCCGAGCTGACCCGGATGAAGGCGGCGGCCGACTCGGACTGAGCCGTGAAAAATCCGGCGACCGGCAGGGCAGCGTGCCGTGTCCCTGCCGGTTCCGGCACCGAGTTTCCTTTTGGAACAACGATATCGGCCCCGGCCATCGGTCTTCGGCGTGCCTTGAAGGTGGATGGTTTGCGCGTGAACGGGGCGTGAATTGCATGCCCCGTTCACGCAGCGTCGTTGATTTGATGGCCGAAACATGGAACATTTCCAGATTAATTTCGGAAACGCGGGGGGCGAAAGATGCAATTTCGCCTGTCACTTCTCGGGGCACTGACGCTTGTTGCTCCGGATGGATCGATTGCAACGCCGCGCATGGCGAAGACCCAGGCGCTTTTGGCCTTTCTTGCGCTGGCGGATGGACGTGCGGTCAATCGAGCCGCATTGCAGGACCTGCTCTGGAGCGATCGCGGTCAGAAACAGGGGCGCGACAGCCTGCGCAAGGCGCTGGCCGAGCTGCGGCTTTGCCTGTCGGCCGTCGAGCCCAATCCCCTGGAAACGACAGGCGGGCCGGTGCGGTTGCGCCCCGAGGCCTTCGATATCGATCTCTTCTCGCAAGGCGCGCGGTGCGGCGTGGAAAGCGGCCTTTACCAGCCTGCTTTCCTGGAAGGGATCGACATTCCCGACGACGAATTCAACCGCTGGCTCTGCAGAATTCGCCTGGAGCTGGACGCGCAAGGCATGTCGCGGACAACGCCGGTGCGCCAGGTGTCGTCCACCCCCTGCACGCTTCTGCCGGCGCGTCCACTGTTCGAGGTCGGCATCCTGCCGGTCGACTCCGCGGCCGGAGACGGGCTTGCCGACAGGATCGCCAACCTTCTGCTCAACGACCTGATCACGCTGTTCGACCAGAGTTCCCTGATCGTGCCTTATGATTTTCGGCATATGGCCGGCGCACCCCCGGGGATTGGCCCCGACGTCATGCTGAGCCTTCAGGTGTCCGGGCTGGGGGACACGTTCATCCTTGCCGCACGGGCCAGCCATGTCGGGTCCGCCCGGGTGCTCTGGTCCGCCGTCGACCATGTCGCGCGCGCCGATCTCGGGCAGGAATGGGTCAATGGCTGGACCGCGGCGACGTTCGACAAGCTCATCGAACGGCTTGCCGCCTTCGACGGCTTTGATGCGGCCGAGCACCATGCCGCGCGCATGGTGGTCTCGGCGGTCGACCGCATCTTCCGCCTGACGCCCGGCGAACTCGGCGAGGCCGGACGCCTTCTGGACGAGGCCTGCGACTTGGTGGAGGCGTCGACGGTCTTTGGCTGGAACGCCTTTCTCACGGCATTCCGTGCCGAGAAGGAGGGGCGCGAGCGCAACCACGAGATGCTCGAACGCGCAGAATGGTGCGCCGCGCGCGCCACCGAGCTTGACCGTCACAATCCGCTGACCGTCGCGCTTGTGGCCCATGTCTACAGCTTTGTTCTGCGCGACCTCGACCGGGCGGCGGAGATCCTCGCGCCCGTGCGCGACGCGTCCAGCCGGTCGCCGTTCCTCGCCGACACGCTGTCGATGCTGCATTTCTATCTCGGCGACTACAAGCTGGCCCATCGCTTTGCCCGCGAGGCCGTGAACACGGGCCGGTTCAGCCCGTTTCGCTTCAGCTTTACCACGTCGCTTGCGATGAGCGAGCTGATGCTCGGGCAGACAGAGGACGCCGCGCGCCACTGCAAGGCGGCGCTTGCCCAGCACCGGGTGCGCAACGGCCATCTCTACGAGCCCACGCTTCGGACGCTTGCCGCGGCCGCCGGCCATGCCGGCCTGCGCGACGAGGGCCGCGCGGCGCTGGACATCCTGGGCCGCCAGGGCGGGTACGACCCGCTCGAACGGCTGAAATCGGGCGACACGCCCTATCCCAACCCCGACGTCCTGAAGGTTGTCCGCCAAGGAATGGAGCGCCTGAATGTCCAGTGAAACATCCGATCCGATCGTCATTCCCGAGGCCATCGCGAACCTGCGCATCACCCGCGATGGCGAACTCTTCCCGTCCAGATCGGCCGTGCTGCTGATCGCCGAGGTGGCCGCGGGGGGCGGACCTCGGGTCTCGGGCGGCAGCGTCGCCTTTTCGGGCACGTTTTCAAAGTCCAAGTCGAAGTCCAAATCCAAATCAAAGAGCAAGTCGAAGTCCAAATCCAAGTCGAAATCGCTGCGCATGGCTGGTCTGGGCGAGGATGCCGACATCCTCTCGGCACCCTGGGAAGAGCTGCGTGAGCTGTTCCTCACGCTGTTCCCGGCCAACCGCAAGCACGCACAGCCCTGGGAAAACCTGCCGCTTCCGGCGCCGCCCGACCCTGACTTCACCCGAAGGGAGGTCACGGCGCTGTTGCGGATGGAGGAGGAGCTTGTCGACCGGGATCTCCGCCAGCGCGAGATCCTTTCTCAGGTGGCCGCCAACGAACTTCTGGAGGTACTGAAACCGCTCTCGATCGACGAGGACGGATATCCCGCGACGGTGGGCCTGATCCGCACCGTGCTCGATCTGACCGAACGGGTGGGCTACGTCTACAAGCGCAAGATCGGCCGGCTGCGCCCCAATCAGGTCGCGCCCGTGCTGCGCCCCTTCCTCGGCAACCCGCCGCACGAGTCCTATCCCTCGAACCATTCCTTCCAGCTCTACTCGGTGGCCGAGGTGATGGCCCGCCTGCTGCCCGAGAACCCTGCGACGACCGAGCTGTTCTACGTGGCCCAGCGCGTGGCCGAGAACCGGGAATATGCGGGCATCCACTATCCTTCCGACAGTTATGCGGGCCGTGAACTGGCTCGGCTGTTCTCGCCCTATCTCTTCGTCGCCTGCCGCCGGCAGATGCGCGACGCCCTGAAGGAGTGGCTGTGATGACCGCAAACACCATCTATTCCGACAAGACCAACCCGCCGGAGGATTTCTACCTGTGGCATCTCGTGGAATTGGGGCTTCTTGCCGTTGTGATCGACGGGATGGAAACCCGGGCAGAGGGCGCGACCTCGCCTGTCGGCGCGCCGGCGGCCGCGCACGAGGCGGATCAGGACGGCAAGAGGATCGCGTACGTGCCCACGCCGCTCTGGGAACGGGCGGCCAAAGCGGCAGAGGAACGCAAGAAGAATGGCAGGACACCTGTCACCGTGGCCCTGATCGACACGGGGGTGGATACGGGCCACCCCAATCTCGAACGAAACTGCATCGAGCAGGTCGATTTCGGACCCGACGTGAACGGCGTGACCTATTCACCGCCGACCGCGGCGCTGGACGCGTTGCGCCGCTGCCATGAGGCGGGGGAGTACGGCGCGGATTGGGCTGAGCTTGCGAGAAGGGCGCTCGACGAGGTGTTCGATCTTTACGGAAGACAGGGGGTCGATGCCCAGGGTGCGATCTTTGCATCCTTCGAGTTGCAGAAGATTGGCCCGACCGGCGCACCGCCCGACAAGGGCCTTGTCGAAAAGCTGCTGGGATTGCCGAAAGCGCCCGTGACGCAGGCGCGCCCGAATGACGGCCAGATCAACGAGATCCGGGACATGCTTGCCGGGCTGGATCTGACTGATATTCCCGACCGGTATCAGATGGCTGTTGTCATGACTGAACGGGATCGGCTGGTCGCAGACATGCGCCCGGCCACAGAACTGAAGCTGCCCGATCCCTCCCGCTATTTCGGCAGCCACGGTACCGCCTGCGCGGGGCTTGTCGCCGGGCACCCGCCCGCCGATGTCGATCCCGTCACGCCGGGCCCGATCCCGTATTTCGGGGTCAATCCGTTCTGCAAGATCCGGTCCTACGCCACCCCCTACAGCCACGAATTGCTGCCCGTGATCCGGGCGCTGATCGCGGCCTATGTCTCGAAGGCAGAGGTGATCTACATTCCGCGCGGCCTGCCCGATCCCGCCGCGCGGGCCGAGATGGTCGAGATCTCGGGGAACGGCACGCGGATCGACCGGCCGCTTGTGACGGCACCGGATGAGGTGTTTGTCCAGGACAAGGACCAGGCGCTGCTGTCGCGGCTGATGGCGCAGAAGGCGATCTTCGAGGCGCTTCTGAAGATGATTTCGAGCAAGCGCCTTGTCATCCTCGCGGCGGGGAATGACGGTCTGGCCAACGACTTGTCCTACCCCGCGCGTCTGATCAACGAAGACGGGTTCGGCAATCTCGTGGTCGTCGGCGCAAGGAACCGCAGCGGTCGTTTCGCGGCCTACACGAACGGCGATGGCGATGGTCTCAAGGACAAGATCTTCTGGATGCTGAGCGACGATGGCGAGGCCCTGGACCAGCGGCACTACAGCATCGACCGCCGGGGCTTTTACGGGACCGATTTCGACTACGACACCATCGCGCCGGGGCGGGACAACACCTTCAATCCGTGGAGCCTGCTGTCGCTGGACGTGCGCGGCAGCTATGGGCGCGCCGCCACGCCGGGGCCGGAAGAGCCGGTGGGCGGGAAGGGCACCGAACTCTCGGAGATCTACACGCTCTTCTCGGGCACGTCGGCTGCAAGTGCGCTGGTGGCCGGACTGGCGTCGCTTGCGATCCTTCTCGACAAGGTTCGCGCGGACAAGCCCGATCCGGCCAGCCTTCGCGACTATATCCGGCAGCATCACTACACCCATGTCGGCGGAACATCCTAGGACAGCCCGGAACGGAAATCCTCGACGGCCGCCGTATCGGGCTGGCAGGTCAGCATATCCGGCCGGATCAGGCGCTCAGGCTTCGCCCGTTCGCGCGTGGCATCGCGTGTCAGTGCGTGGCCGAGATCGGACCCGGCGGGACTTCCGGCCATGTCCTTCCGGCGAGGCCGGTCCGGCCCTTTCGTCTCCCGGAACAGCGGCATCTGCGCGGCAGTGTGGTGCGACGCGTGGCCGGCAGGCGCAAGCCATGGGTGCCCGAATTGGGCGAGGTGTCGCCGGATCAGTCTTGCGGCACCATCTTCAGGATGACCTCGACATCGGCAGGATCGCCCCACTGCAGGACGCGGGTGATCGTGTCGGGGGTGAACATGAGCTGTCCGCCGCGGCGGATCGTGCCGCGCAGGGTGTAGATGCCGCGCGGATCCAGCGCCACCCGGTCGTCGTCGAGGGCGAAGCCGATGGGCGGCTGGCCCGGGGTGTCGATCACGGTCCGGGCGATCCGGGTCAGGACAAGCCAGGCCGCCGCCAGCAACAGCCCCGCTACCGGCAGGCCCACCGCGGCCCATTGCGCAAAGCCCTCAGAAATCGTGCCAGCCATCCCCGTTGGCGACCCGTTTCTGCGCTTTCGCCCCATGATGGTCGCCGGTGATGGCGCCTTTTGCTTTGCTTGCCGAGACCGGGGTCACATGCCCGAAGCCGCCTTCAGTGTCTCGCAGCGTGAACCGTCCGACCTGGTGCTCAAGCGCGGTTGCCTCCTGAAAAAGGGTAGCCGCGGCGGCGGAGGTCTCCTCGACCATGGCCGCGTTCTGTTGTGTCACCTTGTCAAGCTCCGTCGCACCCACATTGATCTCTCCGAGGCCGACGGATTGTTCCTGCGCTCCGGTGGCGATCTCGGACATCTGATCGGCCACCCTTGCCACGCGCTCGACGATGCCCGTCAGGGACTCACCGGCGCGGTTCACAAGACCGACGCCCGTCTCGACCTGGACGGAACTGGCGTCGATCAGTTGCTTGATGTCCTTCGCCGCGTCCGAGGACCGTTGCGCCAGCGCGCGGACCTCGGAGGCCACGACGGCGAAGCCGCGACCGGATTCACCCGCGCGCGCCGCCTCGACGCCGGCGTTCAGCGCCAGCAGGTTGGTCTGGAACGCGATGTCGTCGATCACCCCGATGATCTGCGTGATCTGGTCGGAGGACTTCTTGATTTCCGACATGGCACTGACGGCATCGCGCACGATCTCCCCGGAGGTCTGCGCATCGCTGCGCGTTGCGGCCATCGAACGCTCGACGTTTGCCGCTGCATCCGCCGCCGAGCGAACCGAGGATGTCAGTTCGTCCAGCGCCGCGACGGTCTCTTCGAGCGTTGCCGCCTGGGTTTCGGTGCGCCGCGAAAGCTCGTCCGAGCCCGCGCTGATCTCGTCGGACCGCGCCCGGATCTCGCGGATGCTGTCGGACAGGGACGCCATGATTTCGTTCAACGTGTCGATCGTCGCGTTGAAGTCCAGGCGCAGGGCTTCGTAGGCACCCGAGAACCTCTCATTGATCGTCCGCGACAGATCCCCCGCGGCCAGGGCCTTCAGGCTGGATGCCAGGATCTCGACGACCTGCGCCTGTTCTTCCTGGAGGTGCTCCTGCCGCTTCTCAAGTTCGTTCTTCTGGAGCAGACCTTCCCGCAGGGCTTCGACCGATGTGGCCATGGTCCCCACGTCGTCGTTTCTTTCGATCCCGGGCACCGGGTCGCCGTACTTGCCTGCGGCAAGCTCGTTGACGGCCTCCAGCATGCCCCGAAGCGGTCGGGCGACCAGAGAGGTGGCGGTCAGGTAGATGGTGGCAAGTGTCATGATCAGGATCAGCACACCGCCAGCGATCGCTTCGGCGACCGCATCGAACACCGGCGCGCTGAACACGGCGCCGGGCACGTCCAGGATCGTGGCCCAGGTCGTGTTCATCCCCGGGGCGGTGAACGGATAGACAAGCCGCGTCGCACCGTCCGGCAGACCCTCGATCACCCGCGGGTTTCCGTCCGACAGCGCCGCCATGATCAGGTCGGCGCCGACTTCGTCATAGGGTTTGGTCAGATCGTTCGCGTCCGGATTGGCCAGCCATTTGCCGCCTTGGTCGACCAGCATGACGCGCCCGCCCTCGAACGTCTCGAGCCTGCCCAGCATTGCGGTCAGATCGGTGAGGACGATGTCGACGCCGACCACGCCGACGGTTTGCCCCGCGACCACCACCGGAACGGCGACCGATGTCAGCAGGCGTTTTTCGTCGGAAAGATAGGGTTCCGTGATGACGCTCTTGCCGGTCTTGATGGGGACCGAGAACCACTGCGCCTCCTGGTCGATCCCGAAGGTCGAGAAATCCAGCCCCCCCGCCTTCGCCTTGGTCCAGTAAGGTGTGAACACGCCGTCGCCGTTCCGTCCCTCGTTCCCGGCAACGACGTCGTCGGTCGGGCCACCGGGCACCCCGGCCATCCAGGCGGAGAAGATCGTTTCGTATTGAGTGGGTACGCCCTTCAGGATCTCGATGACGTCGGATGCCGTCGCATGACCCGTCGCCATGTAGCCGGCCAACCCGCCACTCAGCGCGGCCCCCGCGGATGTCGCCTCGGTCACCGGAACGGCGATCGTCATTGCGATCTCGCCCGCCTTCTCCGTGGCCAGTTCCATCACCTGCTGCCCGGCCCGCTGCGACGCCCGCCAGCCGCTGTATCCGATGTATCCTGCCAGGATAACCGTGATCGCAATCCCGGCCGCAAGTACGAGCTTCCCGGAAACGGTCTTCAGAAGGTCTTTCATGGTCGGTGCCTCTTGCAGTGCCGGTTTCTCTTGCGCGTGTCGCAAAGGTTCGTGACCATCGGTTTAATGGACGTCCGGAAGATGCCTACAATGCAGTGCAAACCGAGTATGTCGGCGAACAGGGAACAGGGGGGTGATAGAGGGGCAGGAGCGGGACTTGAGGGCTGCCGGGTGCGAACGGCTGTTCGTGGAACAGGTCTCATCGGTGGGCGTGAAGGAGCGGGCGAGGCTGGCCGAGGCGCTGGCTTAGGTCCGCGAGGACGACACGCTGGTTGTCACCAAGCTGGACCGGCTGGCCCGGTCTGTGGCCCACCTTCTGGACATCCTCGACATGCTGACGGAACGCGGCGCGGCGCTGCGGGTGCTGGACCTGAACCTAGACACCGGAACACCCACGGGACGGCTGCTTCTCACCGTCCTCGGCGGCATCGCTCAGTTTGAACGGGAGATCAAGCGTCTCGGGGTCTTGGCGGTAGCGGCTGGCGATGTGGTCAATGATCGCCTCACGGGTGATCCAAGCGGTTCCCTCCGGGGCCAACTCGGCGGCACGGGCAAGGGCGACCCGATACGCCTCCCGCTCTGTCGCCTCGCCTCGGTCGGCTGCCTCACCGTGCTCGACCTGTTGCAGGGCCGTGGCAATCTCCCGCGCCACCTCGGCGTGGAACCTCAGATAGGCGACATTGACCTTGACGTCGTGGCCTGCCTCTGCGTGCCGCTTTGGGCACTGCCCGCCGATCAACGCGCGACCGTCGCCGCCCTCTGCGAACACCCCTGACAACCAATCCCTAGTGCCAAGGGCAACTAGCCCCGGTTTGCGTTCACCGTCGCAGCCGGGGCTTCCTTTTGTCACGGGTTCACGTCGTAGTAGTTGCTTTCGCCACGCGGGCAGTTTTCCCGCAGTAGATAAGCGCACCGTTTCAACGACGGTTCGTCGGTACCGAAGCTTTCTTCGGAATGCCCGCACTTGGTGCAAGTGACTTCGACCCCTTCAACGGTGCCGTAGTCGCCGTCTAGGTCAACATAGTCGGTTGTCGTGGAAACGTAGCCCATGCTGCAAACTCCTACGTGTCGTTGGGGTTTGGCGCTTGCGGAACCCTATGGCACCAATACGGTGCGTCCTTGGCGTCGGCTTCGCCCGGTTCATACCATTTGTGCCCCGTCCACATCCAAACTTCCCAATCTTTGCCGGGCTGCGTGACAACGTAGAAATAGCCCGGTCGGTCGTCGTGCGTGTCTTGGGCCATGCAACGAACTCCTGGCTGCAAAGGAAGCGATCCGCGTATATAGTCGCAGCACAACGAAGCAGCGCAACCGATTGTGGCGCAGCATACACCGGGCAGGGACGCGAAGGAACTGTGCATGGCACTCAAACCGCTAATCTGGAACGGCTACGCCTACACACTTTCCATTCGGCGGCACTGGAACACGTTTTTCGGGCTGGCAACCATCTGCGAAGTCAAAGCCCCGAACATGACGAAGTTTCTGCCCGAAGTTGCGGGCTATCACATCACCGGGCTTCACGAACTTGTCGTTGGGGCGAAAGACTACTTCGACACGTCCGACAACTGGTGGTCGTATTCGTGTCGGCTGTGCGATCAATATTGCGACTTCTACGTGATGGAACGCCCGCGCGAAGGCAACACGTTCGCCGAATTCCACAGCACCTACATCAACGACCGAACCGCCGTCCAAGACTTCGCCAAGGCGTCACGCGGCTACATCGGGCCGGATCAATGGAAGCTGACGTAGCCCCGCGCTATCACGCTTTCGTGAGCGTTCGGCGGGCTGGAAGGGCGCGAACAACCCACGCGAAAGCAAGAGTAGGTTGTTAGTAGAATTCGTGTCGCGCCAATTTCCCAATGAAACCAAGGGTGATTGGCTCCGGCGGTAGGGATCGAACCTACGACCAATTGATTAACAGTCAACTGCTCTACCGCTGAGCTACGCCGGAACGTGGGGCGCGATATAGCAAGACGAGTCAGCCCCGTCCAGAGGGTTATCGCAGAAAAAGGAACACGGGGTTCAAAGTCGGTGCCAGCGGGCGTCGGCGCCCATCTCGGCGTCGGCGGCAGCAAGGAAGTTGTCTGCGAGTTCAATGAGATGGGCGAGGACGTTTCGGGTGGCGGCGGGCAGCAGCGCCGGTGGCGTGTCGGTGTAGATCGCCTGTGCGATCTCGGCGGGCGTGGCCGGGCCCGCGGCCAGCGCATCCAGGACCTGGACACGCCGTGCGCGGCGGTGGGCGGCCAGTTCGGCGAGGCGGGCGGGGCCGTCGGCCACCGGTGCGCCGTGGCCGGGATAGAGCACCTGCTCGGGCCGCGCCGCCAAGCGGTCGAGCGAGGCCATGAAGGCGCCGAGATCGCCGTCGGGCGGCGAGACCATCGAACTTGCCCAGCCCATCACGTGATCGCCGGTGAACAGCGCGTCCTCCCAGGCGAAGCTCAGGTGGTTGCCCATGTGCCCGGGTGTATGGATCGCCACGACCCGCCAGCCGTCGCCGGCAACCGCTTCGCCATCGGCCAGACGCAGGTCGGGCGCGAATCCCGTGTCCACGCCCTCGCCGCCGCCGAGCCCGGCAAGCCCGGCGAGGTCGGCCCGCCGCCCCGCGCGGCTGTCGCCGAAGGCCAGCACGGGCGCGCCGGTCGCCTGTGACAGCGGGCGGGCCAGCGGCGAATGGTCCACGTGGGAATGGGTTACAAGGATATGGCTCACCGTCTCGCCGGGGGCGAGCGCGGCCAGCAGCGCATCGAGATGGGCGGGCAGCGCGGGGCCGGGGTCGATCACGGCGACGCGGCCCTCGCCCAGGATGTAGCTGTTCGTGCCCCGGAAGGTCATCGGCGAGGGGTTCGGTGCCAGAACCCGGCGCAGGCCGGGGCGCAGGCGCGCGCAGGCGCCGGGCACGGGGTCGAAGGCTGTGTCCATCTGTGAAGGCTTCCTAAGCAAGCGCGGGACCGATATGGCTTTAGCATGCGGTCGGGATGGATCAAACGGATGCTGCCGCGGGGGCTTTTCGGCCGGGCCGCGCTTATCTTGCTGGTGCCGGTGGTGACCCTGCAGCTGGTCGTGTCGGTCGTCTTCATCCAGCGCCATTTCGAGGATGTGACCCGGCAGATGACGCAGGCCATCGTGCTGGAGCTGGACTATCTGGTGCGTCTGGTCGAGGGGGCGCCGGACCGTGCCGCCGCCGAAGCACAGGCGCGCGCGGTGGCCCGGCCGCTGGCGCTGGGGGTCGCGCTGACCGAGGCTGCGCCGCGCGGCGAGATGCGGGTGTTCTACGACCTGTCCGGCCGGGTGGTGACCGGAACGCTGGCCGATGGGCTGCCCGAGTTCCGCGGCATCGACCTTGGCGCCGCCTCGCGGATCGTGCGGGTCGGGCTCGACACGGCGCAGGGGCCCATGGAGGTCAGCTTTGACCGGCGGCGGGTCTCGGCCTCGAACCCGCACCAGTTGCTGGTGCTGATGGTGGTCACCGGCCTGCTGATGACGGTGATCGCCTATCTCTTCCTGCGCAACCAGTTGCGGCCGATCACCCGGCTTGCCGCCGCGGCCGAGGCGTTCGGCAAGGGGCGCCTGGTGCCCTACAAGCTGTCGGGTGCGACCGAGGTGCGGGCGGCGGGGCGCGCGTTTCTCGATATGCGCGACCGGATCGAGCGGCAGATCGAGCAGCGCACGCTGATGCTGTCGGGGGTCAGCCACGACCTGCGCACACCGCTGACCCGGCTCAAGCTGGAACTGTCGATGGCCGAGGAAACGCCCGAGACACAGGCGATGCAGCGCGACATCGACGACATGGCGCGGATGATCGACACGTTTCTCGACTTTGCCCGCGCCGACGCGCTGGACGATCCCGAACCCTGCGACCCGGCCGAGGTTCTTGCGCGGGTGGCCGCGCGGGCGCGGACCTCGGGCGGCGCGGTCGAGATCGGCGAACTGCCGCAGGGTACGCACGCCATGCTGCGCCCGCTGGCCGTTGAACGCGCGTTGCAGAACCTCGTCGACAACGCGCTGCGCCATGGCCGCGTCGCCGGGCTGGGGGTCTCGGTCAGCCCCGAGAGCGTGGTCTATACCGTCGAGGATGATGGACCGGGAATCCCCGCGGACCGGCGCGAGCAGGCATTACAGCCGTTCCAGCGGCTCGATGCGGCGCGCGCCCAGGACAAGGGCGGAAGCGTCGGTCTGGGGCTTGCCATCGCGTCGGACATCGCGCGCGGCCATGGCGGCGCACTGCGGCTGGGACAAAGCGCGCGGCTGGGCGGGCTCAAGGCGGAGCTGGTGCTGGCGCGCTAGCTCGGCGTTGCCGGATCAGTGGCAGTGATAGGGCCGAGACCCGGCGTGACAGCATTTGCCCGGGGGCGAGTCCTTGCGGCAGCCGCCGCCATGGGAGACGGTCGCCAGATCGCCTGTCGCCGCCCCGCCCGGTGCGCTGGCGGCGTATGTGGGCCCGGCAAGCCACAAGGGCATCAGGCATAACGCTAAGACGAGTGTCTTCATGGCATTCCCCATCGGCGCGTATTTCCCAGTTAAAAGGTTAACGCGCCTGCGCTCCGAAATCCACGCCCTATTCCGGATGGGTCAGCCCTTGCCGGCGTAGCGCGCCTCCTCGTCGAAATAGGCGTCGAAGCCGATCCGGCGCTTGAGTTCGGCGAATCCCATCAGGCGGTCCTCGTCCGGCGTGTCGGTCCGGAACGCCGCGAGCGTGTCCACCATGGCCTTCATCGCGGCGGCCAGCAGCGTCAGCGGGTAGGCGGCGATCCTGTAGCCCATGGCCTCCAGCTCGGCCGGGGGCAGGGCAGGGGTCAGGCCGCCCTCGACGATATTGGCCATGCAGGGCTTGCCCAGTTCCGCGGGCACGCGCGCCATCTCGGCCGCATCGCGCGGCGCCTCGACGAACAGGATATCGGCGCCAAGCTCGGCAAAGCGGGCGGCGCGCGCGATCGCCTCGTCCAGCCCGTGCTCGTGCCGGGCGTCTGTGCGGGCGAGGATCAGGATATCGGCGCCCTCGGCGCGCGCATCGGCGGCCGCCCGGATGCGGGCATAGGCCTCTTCGCGGTCGACCACCGCCTTGCCCGCGACGTGGCCGCAACGCTTGGGCGAGACCTGATCCTCGATCATCACCGCGGCGAACCCGGCCCGGGCGAAACCCTGCACGGTGCGCTTGACGTTGATCGCGTTGCCATAGCCCGTGTCGCCGTCGCCGATCACCGGGATCGACACCGCGTTGCAGATGTTGCGGCCCTGGTCGACCACCTCGGCATAGGACATGAGCCCCGTGTCGGGCAGCCCCAGCCGCGCGGCCGAGGCCGCGAAGCCCGACATGAAGGTCAGCGGAAAGCCCGCCTGCTCGATCAGCTTCGCCGACAGCGGATCAAAGCAGCAGGGCATGGTGATCAGGCCGGGTTGCGCCAGCAGCGCGCGGAGCGTGTCGGGAGGGGTCATCGGGCCTTCACAGTTTGAACGGGATATAAAGGGCGAGGTCGGGCCAGGCGTAGAGGATCGCCACCAGCACCAGCATCAGAGCCAGGAACGGCATGGTGCCGCGCGAGACATCCATCAGGCTGGACCGCGTGACCGACTGGATGACGTAGAGGTTCAGCCCCACGGGCGGCGTGATAAGGGCACATTCCACCATCACAACCATGAAGATGCCGAACCAGATCGGATCGAACCCCATGGCCATCGCGGCGGGCAGCAGGACAGGGGTCATGATCAGGATCATCGACAGTGCCTCGAACACGAGGCCCATCAGCAGGAGAACTCCGCTGACCAGCACCACCAGCCCCAGCGGCGTCGAGACCGTATCTGCGAGGAAGCCGGATATCTCCTGCGGGATGCGGTAGAGCGTGATCGCCTTGCCGAAGACCTTGGCGCCCGCGATGATCAGCAGGATCGCGACGGTGGTGACCATCGACTCCCAGATGGCTTGCCACAGCGCGCGCAAGGTCAGGCTGCGCAGGATCAGACCGGTGATGATCAGTGCGACGGCGAACCCGATGGCCGCGGCCTCGGTGGGGGTGAAGGCGCCCGTGTAGATGCCCGCCAGAACGACGAGGGCCAGCACCATCGACGGTGCCGCACGCCATGTCGCGATGACCCGCTCGCTCCGGCTGGCACGGGGCACCGGTGCATAGCCGCCGAAGAACCGCGCGTGGATCACCGAATAGACGATGAACAGGCCGATCAGCGCCAGCCCCGGGCCCACCCCTGCCATGAACAGCGCGATCACCGATTCCTCGGTGACGAAGCCGTAGATGATCAGCGGGATCGAGGGCGGGATCAGGATCCCCAGCGTGCCGCCCGCGGCCAGCAGGCCATAGACGAACCGCTTGTCATAGCCGCGAGAAATCATCTCGGGCGCGGCGACGGTGCCGATGGTGGCGGCGGTGGCCACCGAACTGCCCGAGATCGCCGCGAAGATCCCGCATGAGACGATGGTGGCGATCGCGAGGCCCCCGGGCCAGTGCCCGACCCAGGCCTGCACCGCGGCGAACAGATCGCGCCCGACCCCGCCCTTGAGCAGGATGTTCGACATCAGCAGGAACAGCGGCACCGCCAGCAGGATGAAGCCGTCCAGCGTGGACAGCACCGCCTGCGGCGCCATCAGCGGCGAGAAGCCTCCGGCCCAGAGCATCCCGAGCCCCAGCGCGCCAAGGGCGAAGGCCACGGGGATGCCGGCCAGCAACAGCCCGAACAGCAGCGCAAGGATGATTGCGATGGTCATTCCGCAATCTCTCCTTCCTCGGGCAGCGGGCCGGCCGCCGCGCGCCACGCGTTGCCCAGCGCCGAGACCGTCAGTAGCGCAAATCCCGCCGGGATCGCCGCTTCGGGCAGCCAGGCCGGCAGGTCCAGCATGGTGCCGGTGGTCCGCCCGCGTGCCCAGCTGTCATGGAAGATTCCGAAACCGAACCACAGCACGATCAGGCTGAAGCCCGCGACGACCAGCATCGCGGCGATCTCCAGGCCGCGGCGCAGACCCATCGGCAAAAGCTGCGTCACCGCCGTTACCCGGATGTGGCGCCGCGCCGACAGCACCCAGGGTGCGGCCAGCGGGCAGGCCCAGATCAGGCAGAGCTGGCTGAGTTCGGCCGCCCAGATGGTGGGTTTGACGAAGAAATACCGCGCCACGACCTCGTAGGTCAGCATGACGCCCGTCGCGACAAGCAGTATCGCGGCCAGTCGCGCGGCCATCAGTTCCACGGCGTCAAGCAGGCGCATCGGCGGGCTTTCAGGAGGGGAACCGGCCCGCCTGATGGGCGGGCCGGTTCGGGATCAGAAGGACTGGGCCGCTTCGAGCATCGCCTTCCCGGTCTCGCCGGTGGCCGCGATGAAGGCGTCATAGACGGGCTGCGAGGCGGCCTTCCACGTCGCCATTTCCTCGGCCGTGGGCGTGTAGATCGCCATGCCGTTGGCCTCGGCCTCGGCATAGGCAGCGGCCTCGATGCCCGCCATGTCGTCGCGCACCGTCTGCTCGGCCTTCAGCGCAGCGGCCTGGATGATCGCGCGGTGGTCTTCGGGCAGGTTGTTCCAGAAGTCGGTATTGGCAACCACGATGAACTCGATATCGGCATTGTTGGTGATCGTGATCGTGTCCATCACCTCCCACAGCTTGCGCGACTGTACGCCCGAGACGCCGGTCATACCGACATCGACGGTGCCGCGCTGGTAGGCGAGGTATTGCTCGGACCCCGAGACGATCGTGGGCGCGCCGCCCGCGGCCTCGACGAACTCGCCCAGCGTCTTGCCGAAGACGCGGACCTTCTTGCCCTTCAGATCGTCCGGTCCCTTGATCGGCCCGCCGTTCGACAGCATGATCGACCCGCCATAGGCCTGCCACCACAGCACGGTCGAGCCGGTCTCGGCGATGGCCGCGTCGATCGGCGCACGCACCGGGCTGCCGGGGGCGACGGCCTTGCGGACCTTGTCCTCGGTGTCCAGCAGGAAGGGCTGGTAGAAGATGTCGACGATCGGCGCGTCACCGACATAGCGCGTCAGCGAGGCCACGCCCATCTCGATCGAGCCCGAGCCGACCGCCTGGGGCACCTCGTTGTCCTTGTAGAGCTGGGCGGAATCGTAGATCTCGACCGCGATCTCGCCGTTCGAGGCGGCCTCGACCTCGTTCTTGAACAGAACGAGGTTCTGGCCGAGATGGGATTTCAGCGGCAGTTGCAGGGTGATCCTCAGCGTGGTTTCCGCAGCTTCCGCCCCGAAAGCGCCAAGCGCGAGCGCGGCGGCCGAAACGGCGCCGATCAATGTATGTTTCATGGGGGTCCTCCTCCCTGTGTTCTGTCATTTTCGGGGAAGGATGCAGAAAGCGCCGCCGGGCACAAGCGCGAAAGTGCCGCCGCAGGGACTGCGGCGGCACCGGGTGTTGCGATCGGCCGTGGCGTTTCCGCTCAGGCCTTGCGTGCCTTCCTGCCAAAACCCGCCAGCAGCGCGAGGCCCGTGCCGAACAGCCAGACACCGGCCGGCAGCGGCACCGGCGCGACATCATTCAGGCCCGTGGCCTGGGCGATGACCCGGTAGACGGCGGTGTTCTCGATATACGACCCGTCCGCATTGTGACCGGTGAACTGCACGAGCCCCGGGTCCTGACCGACGATCTCGCTCAGGAACAGGTCCGCGCCCGCACCATGCGCCCACATCCGCGTGTTCTCGTTGGTGTGGGTGCCGTAGTGCCACATCACGCCCGGCAGCACGCCCTGGCCGTTGTTCTGGATCGGCTCGAACGCGATCGTGTCCGAGTTCGGGCCCATCGGCATGGCATTGCCGTGGTCGGTGAGGATGACCATCAGGGTCTCGTCCCAGGACGAGTTGGCGTTCACCCAGTCGATCGCCGCGCTGACCGAGTTGTCGAAATCCACCTGCTCCTCGATGATGCGGTCGGTCTGGTTGGCATGCGCCGCCCAGTCGACCGCGCCGCCCTCGATCATCACGAAGAAGCCGTCATCGTCCTTGCCAAGGTGGTTCAGCGCGCCCTTGGTCATGGTCTCGAGCGTCGGGACGTCGGGGTTGTAGGCCACGCCCGAGGGGGTGGCCGCATCGGCGCCCTGGACACCCAGCGTGCGGCCCTGCTGCAGCGTGTCGCCGGTCTGGGCCAGGCCGAACAGGCGGCCGTCGACCGTAAGCGTGCCGTCGGCCAGCGCCTCGAACTCGGCCCTGGTCTCGATCAGCGTCATGCCTGCGGTGCCATCGTTCAGCGCGGTCCACACGCTCTCGGGCGTGTAGCCGCCGCCGCCGCCGGTTTCGTTGGCAAAGCGCGGCGTCGCACGAAGCTCGCCGTTCGAATCATAAAGCGGATGGCCGCCCCCCATGACGAGGTCGACCACGCCTTCGTTCACCATGAAGCTGGCGATCTCGCCATAGTTGTTGCGGTTGATGTTCTGCGCGGCAAAGGTGGCCGGGGTGGCATGGGAGTAGGGCACGCTCGACACGACGCCGACCGCCTTGCCGAGCTCTTCCTTCAGCTGCTCCGAGACATAGGCCAGCGGTGCGCCGAAATCGTCATAGTCGATGGCGCTGTTATAGGTCTTCTCGCCGGTGGCGAGCGCGGTTCCCGCGGCGGCGCTGTCGGTGTAGTCGCGCTTGATGTAGTCGTAGCCCTCGAAATGGCTCGGCCGGCCGCCGTAGTTGCCGGTGCTTGCGGTGGCATCCCAGGCCTTGGCCGGATCGTAGAAGACCTCGGGCACGCCGGTGTTCTTGGGTGTGGTCGACGTGTTCAGCGGCGTCGTCGTCATGCCCAGCTTGATGTCGAAATCGGCATAGCTCTGGCCGTTCTTCTGGCCTGTGGCCCAGTAGCTGGCCATGTCCCAGGTGCCCCACGAGGCGCCGTCCGAAATGAACAGGATCACGTTCTGCGCGCCGCCAAGCGTCGCGGCGGGTGCGGTCAAGGGGGCTGCGATCGCAATCGAGACGGAGGCCGCGAGCAGCGCGCGGCGGGAGATTCTGAACGACATTCTGTCCTCGTCGATTTGTATGACACATGGAAATGCGGTCCGGCCGAGCACGACTCGCCCTTTGCGCGATCAGAAGGTCGTCGGCGCGTGTAAGGCTTTCTTTGCGGTTCCTTGACGGTTCTGCGACATCCATGGCGCGCGGCTTCGCGCCGTGTGAACCGGCGTATCAGCGCTCAAACGGACTGAATCGGAGGTGTGGTAGGCCCGGAGGGACTACCGTAAGCGCCAAAAAAGGCAATGAAAACAAGGACGAGTTGGACCACGAGGGGCGCGAAAACAGCTTATATGGATCAATGGGTTATGGGGCGACTGGACCACGACAATTGTACGAATTCCGACCCTTGAACCCCGCACGATAGCCCATATCTCACGCCGCCCCGCCACCAACCAGCGAGCCCCACATGCCCCACACTCTCCCCAGCGCCCAGATCATCGCCTTTCCTCTCGACCGCGTTCGCCCCGGGCTGCGGCAGATGATGCTCGAGGCCGACAGCCTCATATCGGAAAGCGAGGAGGCCGGCGAATGGACCGCACGGGCGTCGACGATCCCCGATCTCATCCGTTCCTACCTGCCGGAACCGGACGCGATGTTCGAGATGACCGATGCCGAGATCATCAAGCTGGCACAGAAGGCCTCGGCGCTCGCGATCCACGCGCTCGAGTCCGGCTCCTGGCAGGCGCGCGATCACATGCCGTTCTTCGCGGCTCTGCAGGAATACGCGGAGGGTCTGTCCGCCGCGGTCGCGGCGTAGGCGGATGAGGGGGCGAGGCCGGGCCGAAGGGTCCGGCCTTCACCCAAGGAAATCCCGGATCCTCGCTTCGAGCGCCTCCGTATCCCTGATCTGGCACTCCCACACCTCGAGAACCTGCCAGCCATTCAATTCCAGAGCTTCCCGGTTCGCTCGATCTCTGGCGACGTTTCGCTCGAGCTTCGGTTGCCAATACTCGAGTCGGCTCTTCGGGGCGCGCGCGATCTTGCATTCGGGATGGTCGTGCTGGTGCCAGAAGCACCCATGCACCAGGATTACCTTGCGGCGCGGGCCGAACACGAGATCAGGCTTTCCGGGCAGGTCTTTTCGGTGCAGACGATATCGGTAGCCCATTCGATGGACCAGGCGTCGGACTACCATCTCCGGCTTGGTGCCCATTGACCGGATCCGGCGCATGTTCTCGCTGCGGCGATCCCGTGAGATCTTATCTACCATCTCTTGATCAGGGCTTTCCTTTCCGTTTCTCGAAGTCTTTGATCAGCCGCACATGGTCAGGTGGAATATCGCGCCAGTTCTTGAGGGCATAGAACGACTGCACGCCCTTGCGGTCTCTCTTCTTCGATACTTCAATTTCTAGTCCAATCGGATCGTAGCGGAGTTCCCTGAGACGCTTCCGCCAGTCGAGCTGCTGGTCTTTGACGTTCGCCACGAACTCTATCGCGTAGGCGGGCACCGGTTCAGGCATATGAAGCTTCAGGAAGTGCGCGATCCGCTCATGAACGGAGTCGATATTGACAACCTGCTTCATTTCCTCCTGATCGAAGGATGCGAAAAAGTTGCGCTTGCCGCGGTTGCAGGCTTCGCAGATGGCCCACAGGTTCTCCAACGTTGTGGGCCCGCCCCAGCTCTGTGGAATCTTGTGATCGGCCTGAAGCTTGATTCCATCCTCTTTGATTGTCCGGCCACACATTTGGCACCTGCCGTGCGCCATGTGGATCACCGCTGCGCGCAGCTTCTCCGAGACTTGGCCGGCGTCTGCGGCTGGCTCATCCTTGGGGCCACCTAGGATGTAGACATCGACGCCGTCGCGTCTAACTCGGTCGAGGTGGTATAGCTTTCGAATATCGCGCACGCGCCTGTTGAAATGCTCTTGGTTTTCCGCTGTCGCGTCGAGCATTTCCCTCATTGCGGACATGCTGAGACCTTCTGGATACTGCTTAAGCAGCTCCAGGGCTTTTTCCGCCATATGTCCGAGTCGGAACGGCTTTTTCTTCCCTGTCATGAGGGCAGTCTCGGAGCGCGCCGTCACCTAATCAAGGTGAAAAGAAGTCGCTTCATGCCCGTCATTTGGCCCAATCAGGCCGCTTGCTCGCTTCCGTTCTCAGCGTCCGCGGCGTCCATAGCGGCCGCGATCTGGGTTGCCACTGCGGCGGCCACCGGCGGTGGGAATGCGTTCCCTACCTGCCTGTAGGCTGGCGTCTTCCGTCCCGCGAATTTCCAGTCGTCCGGGAATCCCTGCAGCCTTGCGACCATCTCGACAGTGAGGCGCGGCGTTCCCACGAAGTCCCGATCAGGGGGGCTATTGGCGATACCCATTCCGCACACGCCGAGCGTTGCCCATGCGCGCTTCGCCCTGGTTGGGCCAAGGTCCGGCCCTCCGTGCTTCTTCGAGCCCCCAACGATCGTTGGAGCGATGTCGTTTGCCCGCGTCTTCCACTTAGCCGCGCCCTTCCAACCGGATGCCTTCATCATGTCATACAGGGTCTCGCCGACTGTCTTCGGGTTGTCCTGCATGACCTGCGGCCAGCGGAAGTGGTGTCGTTCATGCTCCCTGATGGCAACAATCACGACCCGCGGCCGGAGTTGAGGAACGCCAAAATCGGATGCATTCAACAAGCGAGGCTCCGACCAGTATCCAAGCTCCTGGAAGCGGGCCTTTAGCTTAAGGCGATAGTCCTCGAAGACGGCACCCATGAAGCCACGGACGTTCTCCAACATGACCGCGCGTGGCTGGATCTCTTCAACGAGCCGCAGCGCCTCCGGGAAGAGGTCCCGCTCGTCGTCCGCCCCGAGCTGCTTTCCAGCGACCGAGAATGGCGGGCAAGGAACGCCGCCCGCAAGGAGGTCAGCGCCCTTGAATGGTGTGCCATCGAATTCGCGGAGGTCGCCTTCGACTACGTTCCAGTTCGGACGGTTCAGTCGAAGAGTTTCACATGCCTTGTCATCAATCTCCAGCAGCACATCCGGCTCGAACCCGGCAGCCTCCAAGCCTAAGGCCTGACCGCCGGCCCCGGCGCATATCTCGACGCATGTCCTTGGCACCGCCTGTCTCCCAAGTTCTTGCTTCGTTTTCCCCGAGTAAAGCCAGATATCGGGAGTCGGAGCAAGACACCTGGGGCAAAATATTGCGAGAAATGCGACGGAAAGGCACCAGAGATAGCATCCCTGGTCGCAAGTGTGGGCTCATGTGTCGGCGCGTCTGGCCTTCGCCCTGGGCACAGAAAAGCGACCCCGGATCGCTCCGGGGCCGCCTGTCGCCCTCCTCATGCTATTCCCGGTCGGAGAACCCCGGGCCGCGCCGCATGAGGTTTCACGCCCGGGCCGGGCGCACACACGCGTATCTCGTCAGAACGGAACCTCGTCATCTCCCGCCCCGGCCGGCGCCGGATCGCGCGCAACGCCGGCATCGCCGCCGCGGCCGTCGAGCATCGTCAGCGTGGCGCCGGGGCCCTGCAGCACGACCTCGGTCGTGTAGCGGTCCTGGCCGGACTGGTCCTGCCACTTGCGGGTCCGGAGCTGGCCTTCCAGGTAGACCTTGGAGCCCTTCTTCAGGAACCGTTCGGCAACGCCGGCCAGGCCCTCGCCGAAGATCGCGACCGAGTGCCACTCGGTGCGCTCGCGCTTCTCGCCGGTATTGCGATCCTTCCAGGTCTCGGAAGTCGCGACGCGCAGGTTGCAGACCTTGCCGCCATTGTCGAAGCTGCGGATCTCGGGGTCTGCGCCGAGATTGCCGATCAGAATGACCTTGTTCACTGAGCCTGCCATGCATGGTCCTTTCCGGTTGGGGTCTGCTCGTCGAGCCGTCGCCCGCAGCGGCGGCCGGAGGAGCAGCCGGGCCCTCGGGCCCGGCGGTTGGTGGCTACAGCTCCTCGTCGTCTTCGAGCAGCCCCGCTTCGCGCGCTTCGTCCGTCAGCCACGCCATACGTCGGAGACAGTCGAGCTGCTCCTCGCGCGTCTCGTAGCTCTCCAGAGCCGCACACGTCCGAGCGAGCCGTTCTGTCGCGGCCGCGGTGCGCCGCCGTCCCTCTTCTCTGCGGAGCAAGTCGCACAACGCGCGCACGCGCTCCTCGCCACCCTCCATCGCCGCATCTGCGGCGATGTTCATACCGAGTGCGACAAGCGAAAGCTCGTTGTCGCCGAGCGTCTTGACACGCTTGAGAAAATGGCCTTTTTCGTGAGCTGAAAGCATGTCATGTCCTCCTGGTAGGGGCCGGGCCCGAAGGCCCGGCGGTGAAACTTCGGCTCAGCGGTTCTCGAGCGCGTCGAGCGCTCCGCAGCGCAGCAGGAGCCGCTCCGCGGCGTTCGCGTTGAATTCCGGCGCAGTGCCGTCGTTGAACTCCGCGGCGATCTCGTCATAAAGCTCGTCGAAGCGAGCGCGAGAAAGCCGGACAGAGACCTTCCGCTCAGTGTTGCCGAAGCCGTCCGTCTGACGGACAGTCACGCGCTCAGCGCGCGGTCCGTATTCCGACTCGATGTTGCAGAAAGTGGCGAGATGAGTCTTACGCATAGCGTGCCTCCTGGTTGTTGTCGGCGGCAGCGTCGCCGGGGTGTGTCATGCTGCTAAGGGGGATATCGTTCCCCGAGCACCTCGACCGAAGCGAATTCCGGAACTTTTCTCACGACATCGGAAAAATTGTCAGGATATCCGGGTGAAATTTCTGACGCGGAACCGGCCTGGTCGCGCACACGGGGCAGCGCTTGGAACGGCTGCGGCAGGCGCAGGCGGACCTGGATCAGGCAGCCGCGAACGGTCCGCATCCGGGCATGGGCGAAGGTGCCGAGATGCAGTCCGGCGCGTCGGACTGCATTGAACCGGAACCACGGCCGAACGGTTTCATTGGGATTTCACATGGGGCTATCTGCTGATCAGACCCGGACAACACGAGCCGCATCCCATAATCGTCGTTACCTTCGACGACTGCTTCCGTCTCGCTCCTGACGAGAGGTATGCGCCTGAAGCTGCGGTAGTCGACGTGGTGATGATCTCGATTGAACTTGCGAGATACCCTCGCAACATCTGGGTGCACTCTCGCCAGCATCGCCGACTTTGCCAGCGTGCCCTCGACGGCGTAGAAATCATCTGTGTTGCCGCCCGTAACAACCTGTGTTGCCATCTTCTCCTGGAGGAAGGCGTTAAAGAGTATTGTGCAAAATCCGCCCTTCAGCATGTCCAGTGAAAGAATCGTGTCCTCATTGTATCTGCCGCGCCATCTGAATGGCGAATTGTTCCTGATGAGATTGCAGGAATAGATTCTGGTGTTTAGCGTGAATGGAAGGATATGATCGGAGATAGCGAAGAAAGAGTAATTCGGACCAGCCATCGCTACGTTCTCGTATCGCTGAACAAAATCCTCCATCGCTCGAAATATCGCTCCATCGGAAACTTTTATTCTGGCGCTGAGGTGCAGTCTCCGGAAAGACCGGATGTTGTCATCCATCACCCAGTGCCATTCGTGCCCAGAGGCTACTGAATGATCCCAGGCGAAGTTTCGAGCAGGTCCTGGGCCGGTCGATTTCGAGAGTCCGAGATTATCGCAGAGCTCGTAGCTACTCTTGTAAGCCGGATCCAAGGCGAGAACGTTTGCTCCCAGACCTGCAGCCGCGGTCCGGTAAACACCTGCCTCTTCGGTTTCAACGATCAGGAAATGCGGGATGCCGAGATAGTGGAGCGTGCGCGATGTGATCATGCGATCGGCACGACCCTTGCTCACAACATATATCGGGAACCTATTCCGCATCCTTTGATTTCCATCGCACGCTTTCGAGATGTCGGTGCCTTTTCGGTGGATACCAGATAGATTTCGCTCCGCTCGGGATCTTCTGCTCGATCGCCGCAGCAAAACGCTCTACGTCAGATTCATTGTGGAACCTGACCTTGATTTCTCGAACGCATCGCGGCGGGTTTTCGAAAGCCGGCATCCCTTTCCATTCTCCCCAAGGATCGGTCATGACTCCTTCCTCGTTTCCTCGAAGTGAGAAGGACCCAGGGCGCAGAAATGGACGATCGTGATCATGTCCGGATCGGATGTCCGCCAGGGCGCGATTTTTTGCTCCGCTTCACGCCATTCTTTGATTCCAACCTTCAGCATCTGTGCGTGGTGATACTCTCCTGACAGGATGCTGTCCTTCGAGAAACCGAGATCGCAGAGAGCTTCGAAATCCGCAAGGCACTGACGGAAACGATCAGCATGTATCCATACGGTCATCTCATCGAACTGGACAGGGAAGTGCGTCTGACTTGCCGCAACCTGGGCACGGAATACAGTGTGCTTCTGTCCGCTTGAATTGATTGCCAGGACCCATTTTCCGTACGGAGGATCAAGCAGAATACGGCGTATATCTTTCCTTTTAGGAACGATATACGTGCCATCTTCGGCAATGAGATGAGAGTAGTTATTCCAACCTGCGCCTCCCCAGACCTTAACATCAGTCCCTTTTTGCGCGACCATGCCTTGCCACGCCTTCCCACTCAGAACTGCCGCGCAGCCCTGACAAATTGCGTCGCTATCCATCGCCAGCGCAAAGTCATGACCGGTAAAACCACCGGATAGTGCGGCCGACCGTGGCCAGCCCTTGCCGCAGGTATCGCCGCCGCACATCCAGCATGTTTTTCCAGATGCATATCGCGATGAGTTTTTCTTTTTCGGCAAAGGCGGCTCATGCACAATACCAAGGACCCGCGCGACGAATTGTGTTGTCGTTTCCATTACATACCCTCCAGCTCTGGAAATGCCCTCTTGAAAGCGAGATAACGAACCGGATCACGCTCCTGAATCGCGCTCAGGAATTCGCCGCGGACTTGCTCACGAGGAACCCGCGTTGCAGTCCGTTCGCTGTATCCGTGATCTTTGTAGACGCGCAGGACGGGCAGATCATTCGTCTCGACGATGGACGCGATATCCATGTCTGTCATCCACGCCAGCGGGCACACACGCCACAATCCGGACGCAGCGAGATATAGCTGCCCGTGCCGCCGGAGCGTATTCTTCCTCGCCATGCTTTCCGACGCTCGGAGTCCGACGAAAAACATGTCGTGGTTATCTTGAGATTGAAGCTGCTCCCAGCGGTCAGAGACTTTGTCAAGAAGAGAGGTCCTGGACAGGCGCAAAACCTCTATCCTGGCGCCACGCGCTCGCCACGCGTCGATCACCTCATCGAAGTCTCCGATGAATTTGCTCTCATCCCACAGAATAATCCGCGCGACGGTGTCCGGGGCATGCTTGAGCACCAGGTGCAGCATTGCGGCAGAGTCCTTGCCGCAGCTGAAAGCGACGTATGGGTTTTTCCCAATCGAGATGGCCTCCTTTACCACCGCCTCGGCCTTCTCGACCTTCCGGCGGTGGCTCGCTAGCCTGGCATTCAGTAGCGCCGATTTTCGATCAACGCTCATCGTGACGCTCCTCTGGCATGACGCACTCGACTTGATGCACACGCGCCGGCGGCACCAGACCGTATGGCATCACGACTGCACCTTTCCGCTCCATCAGAGTCGCCGGAAGTGGCCGATGCCCCCTTGCGATCCTCGGATCCCCGTCATCGGTGATTTCCCAACGCAAGACCTCGCCAAAGCCAGATCCGCGCTTTCCGCCGACTTGAGATATCTTTGAGACGCAGCGATCGATTTCAGCGCGATCGCCGATTGCGTGCCACCTTATCGCTCGGCAGATTACGCGGACATCGTAGAGCCTGTATGCCTTGTATGGTCCTTTTGTCGTTTCGACCTTCTTGTCGTGTTCGAGATGGCGCTCGCGATGATCGTCGAAACGGCGGTGAAAATAGCGCCGCTCTTTTCCGACAGCTCCGACAATAATCGGGGAGCTCGCAGCATACCACCACAGTCCTTCATGCTCGATCCTTTCGAATGGCAATCCCTCGACAGGCTTCAAATCGGACGGCGCAGGCGAGCAGAATTCCTTATCTCCGAGACGCTCACGCTGAATAACCGCGCCGACGATCCCGTCGATTGCCGGTGCCCATGGATTGCGGCTGATGAAGCCGTTCTTTAGGTGCGCTGTGATCATGAGGGGCTTCATTACGCAGCCCCCAGAAGCTTGGTGATCTCGGACTTCTCCGCCGCGAGCATTGCGTCATACATCGCGCGGAGATGCTGATCGTAGGCCTCTTTCGCGACCTCGGCAGGCTGAGACATACGCGACACGCCGTCCTGGATAGAGAGGAAGGACTGCGTTTCCCCGTCGAACGTGAGATTGTAGTGGAGATCGACCTGGCCGTAGCCGATGGCGCTTTTCCCACCAATCGCGGGATTTGCCGAGAACCGGTGCAGGCCTGCGACCAGTGCGCCGAGCTCGACCTCCGATGCATCCTCCAGCGTGATCCAGGTATGGAGAGTCACGCCGGGGCTGACGAGCTCCATGCCGATCCGCATCTGATCGGCGACATCGCCCTTGCCTTTCTTCTTGCCGCCATCGCCCTCGAGAAGGAGGCAATCCTCTGCAGCGAGGTGCCGGCGGATGCTGTCGATCTTCGCATCGTCGCGGCGCGAATGCTCCTTCTCCATCGTGCAGCGACCATAGGGAATACCGGCGGCCTGCTCATGAAACGCCGCCGGCAGGACAGGCACGGCCTCGCGGCAGACGGGGTAGCAGTTGCCGACACGCAGCTTGCCCTGCAGGATCTGGTTGCCAACGCCGCCGCCGAACACAGCAACCATCGGGATCGCCGCTCGAATCCGGCGCGCTTGTCCGATATCCGTAATCTGCGTGCCGCCGATGCGGCCGCCCGAGAAAAGCAGGTGGAAGGCATCCATCGGCACCCGAGCGCCGCCGAGGTTGTCCAGCATATAGGACGCGCACAGGTCGCGGAGCTGTCCGCGCCACGCGTTGCCGGAATAGACGAAGACTTCCTCGGTCGTGCCGTCATCCTGGAGGATGGTCTCCTGGACGAGGTAAGATTTGTTCGAGATGCTCTCGCCGATGTGCGATAGCGGCGACTTGAGACGGAAATATCCGTCCAGGCGGTAGGTCTTGGTCATGCGGTTTCCCCTTCGATGACGGTTTCAAGATGCTGCTCGATCGGCTTTTCCCTTTCGAGCCGGTCGCGCACGAGAAGCACGACCCAGGCGGTATTGCGGTATGCGGTGCGGATCACGGCATGCGCGTCGGCGCGCTCGATTACCCGAGTGCCGAACTCGCGGAGTCCGAGATCTCGGTCAGCGCCGAACTGGATGGCCTCGCGGAACGACCCGTCTTCATTGATGACGGTCATCATCGGGATCTCGCCCCTCGTCCCGACCTCCAGATAACGAGGCTGAAGGGTTGGCGCGTTCATACGGCCTGGTCTCTTCAGGGCCTCGATGAAGTCCTGGATCGTCTGTGCTCTCTTCGCAGCGTCTTTCGTGAAGCGCTCGATCTGCCCCCAGACATCCGGGGTAATCTTGAACTTCGCGCGATCTCGGGACCGCCAGCATACGTAGACGATGAGGGCCGCAATCGCGGCGTTCTCGTCGTCGGTTTCAAATCCGTAGATCATGGTTTCTCCTGTGGTTGCGGCCTGGCCCCGAAGGGCCAGGACAAAGAAAGACAGAGAGGATCAGGCGTCTTCGCGGTCAGCTTCGGCGAGGTCATTCACCGTCTCGATCAGCGCGCCAGCGAGCTCGCGGCGGGACATGACGAGAGCGCGGGCGTAGGTCAGGAGTTCACCATGGAACTCGACGACGCCCTGGCTGAAGAGCGTTCCTGCCGGGCAGTCCCCGTGCTCGCCGACGGCGCGGCCGTCCTCCCATTTCACGCCGAACTGGATACCCTCGAGCAGGGCTTCATCATTGCACTCAGCGAGCGTTTCCGCGTGCGAGCGAGCCGCGTCGGCGATGTCGAGAGCAGCGGTCGAAACGCCGCGGAGGTAAGTAGATTTGCGCATTTGCGTCTCCTGGGTTTGGGGAGCGGCGCCCCGGTTGTGTGGATCATTCCCTGCCGCTGAAAGGGAACTAGAAAGGATGTTGGTCCGACAAAAACGATCCGGAGATTTTTTTCGAAAAAAGTTCGAGCGACCGGAAGAAGTCCCCCTTTCCACAGGCGAAATTTCCGGCTACGGGTCAGGCAGGAAACCATGGAGATGACGCATGAAAGAGCTGGAGCAGATGAGTCCCGCGGAGCTGGATGAGCTGATCCGCTCGGCTGAGAAAGCGAAGGCCGATGCGGAGAAGCGGCGGAAAGCCGAGGCTAAGGAAAAGGTCCAGAAAATCCTGGACGAATACGGCTATCGTATCGGTGATCTCTACCCGCGCGCTGCCGGGAAATCGGCACCCGCGGGCGGCACATCGGACGCGAGATACGCGAATCCGGACGATCCGTCGGAGACCTGGGGCGGGCTCGGCAGATACCCGAAGTGGCTCGCGGAGAGGGTTCCCGGGATCGGTGAGATGTCGCCGGCGGAGAAGCGGGCGGCCCTGGAGCGGTTCCGGGTCGAGTGAGAAGAGGAGGGGCTAGCGCCCAGCCCCTTACGGTAAATGTTGAAGCCCGCAAATATTTGCGGGCTTCATGTCTCTATCGAAGTTGGCGGGATTGACGATCAAGCCATGTGCTGCTCCCCCAGCAGTTCATCGAGGCGCTTCGGGTTGTTCGACAGAAGTCGCAAAGCCGTGTCAGCGGCTTTGCTCAACACGACATCCCCTGATTCATATTTCTGAAACGCATTTGGTCCGCCGCCAATGAGGCGACCCGCGTCACGCTGGGAAAGTCTCAGTTTCTTGCGAACCGACCGGACTTGCCCCGGAGTCATCACACCGATCTCTCGAGCCTTCATGGTGTTGATCACGCGATCCGACACCTGCATGTCTTTGGCATCATGGATGCCCTGGTCCGCAGTGGGGTCGTCGGCTGGATACCAACCTGGCAACTCAACCGTCTCGCTTTGAGAGCGAAAAGTAAGCGTGACGGTGCGAACGCCGCGAACGAGCGTCTTGCCAGTCTCCGGATGCACTCTTGTTTCCTCAACTCCAGGCATCTCATTTCTCCTTGAAGGACGTGCAGGTGAACTCAGCGACAGTGTCCTGCACGAACTTGATGTAGATCTCATATCCATCCGCTCGCCCATGATAGACATCCATCCAAACCCTGTGATTCTGGTGTGTGGTCATCGACTTGTAGAAGTCACGAGGGTTTAGGCCCTTGATAACGACAATCATGTCGGAGCGGGTCATTCCCATCTCTGCCGCACCTTGTATGGCGGCGTTCGTGATTCCCATCGTCGAGCCCGCAGACGCTTGAATAGATCCGAGATCGTATGTTGGTTTCTTCTTCTCCATCACATAGCACCATAGTGGTGTATTTGCAAGTGGTCCACTGCCTCCGCCGAGGCATTGACCGGCTTGCGAGGCGGTAACCTCGCCGCTGTCGAAGATATTTTCGAGACGAAACTCACCCGATCTCTCCCTCCGAGAGTGCATCAAGCGTCTTGTTTGAAAGGAAATGTTGGCCACAGAACGGCCAACAGAAGCAATTATTTCAACATTTTCCGTAAGGGGCTGGGGCTAGCGCCCCTCCTTCTCCTTCGGCTTCCACAACTTCGCTCTGCGGCGAAGGTCGGCGCGTTGTTCCGGGGTGAGCGGGGGCAGGATGATCAGGCCCCCGCTCTCACCAGAGATCTCGCGCCAGGTCTGCCGGGACGGCCGGATGTCATGCGGCGCGGCGAGGCGGTCCCTGAGCGACCGCGCGGACGCAAGAGACATGCTGCTCATGCCTCACCCCCGATCTCGTTGTTGAGCGCCTCGACCGCTGCGTTCGGGTCGTTCTCGCGGTGCTCGCGCGCGGCGGTTTCGAGCGCGACGAGCTGGTCATAGAGACCGTCGCCGAGCTCGGACTTCACCGCTTCGGGGACCTTGCTCCACGCTTCATCGACCGTCGGAGCGTCGGAGCTTTCCGCGACCGCGAACAGCCGCTCCCTCCACCTGTCCGACGCTCCGGATTTCGAGACAACGAGCGGCTGGATCGTGACCCCCGCTTTCCGCCCGCGCGTCTTCGTCAGCATGAGCGTCCGCGGCTGAGAAAGCCCCTCCATCGCGCTGACCCGGATCCCGCCGACGGCGACGCCAGCCCACGTGACCGTCTCGTCATTGTAGATGGTGCAGTGCATGCCGACCCAGCGAGACGCGTCAGGCCCCCACACAGCCGCGAGCACGCGCAACGCCGATTTCGCGGGCTTCCACGGCCGCCCCTCGTCGCCGTCGAAAAAGACGGAGACGGGCTGCTCGCCGGAGACGACTTGGACGTCCCGGATCCGGATCGTCCGCGGGCCCGTCAGCAGGTCATCCGCGTTGAGCTGGTCGGATTTCGGCCGGATCGCGGCCGTGATGTCGATGTTCATGAGATGAAGACTCCTTGTTCCTCGGTTGCGTATGCCTCGCGCCGGAGAACCCACTCCGGCAGGCTGATGGGTTGGATCTTGTCGCCGTAGCCGGGCCACTTGTCGGACGAGAGGCAGTCCGCGTAGGTGCGGAGGTCTTTGCGGTATTCGCGGCGGCCGATCTCGAGCATTTCCGGAACCGCGAGGTATGTCGCGGAAGCGTAGGGCTCGACCTTCTCGAGGGCGCCGAACACGAAATGCGCGGGCTCTGGCAACTCCTCGACGCCGTGAAATCCACCCTGCCGGATAGCCTCGCGAATTCCGTCGAGGTAGAAGGCGGCTTGGACATGGTAGCGCCAATCCCAGATGCTTTTCTGGAAGCCGTCGAAAGAGGCGTCGCGGCACGTCTTGAGGTCCGCGATGACGCCGTTGAAGCGCCAAAAGTCTGGGCGGCACCGACACAGGACGCCGGTCTCTTCGTCGACCCAGTAGCAGCTCAGTTCCGCGACACCGGCGCCGGGCGCGAAGAGCTTTCCGGCGGACTCGTTCGCGAAGAACGCGCCGCGCATGGCTTCGACTTTCGCGATCTCGTCAGCCGTCACGATCTCCTGCTCGCCGACCTCGGCGGCGTATTCCGCGCGCGCGTCGTCGAGAAAAACGGCGGACGGGTCTGCGGCGCGGAGACGCTCCGTCAGCTCCCCTTTCGAACCGGAAATTTTCTCTCCAAGCTCACGCAAGCGGGCTTTCATGTCGTCCGTCGTCGCGAGCGCGTTCTCCGGCGCGACGAAGGGCTGCGCGTAGCAGTCCCAGAAGCTTTCCGGCTCGAGAATGAGTGCGTGCGCGAGTGTGCCGAGCCGTTGGTCCGGTGTCGGTTCGCGCCGCTCCGCTGTCCGCGAATGCTGGTAATGCGCTGGCGATTTCCGGATCAGATCAAGGCCAGATTTCGAGATCCCGGGGCCAGCGTGATACGCCGAATTCGAGATGCCGGCATAGACGCCGGGCTTCATGTCGCTCCATTCTGTCATTGGTTGATTCCTGCTCGGATTTCGACGAGCCGCTGAGCTGCCTCAGCGGCGGTGTATTTCGTGGCCGCCTCGAGAAACTGAAGCAGCCTCAGTTCGAGTTCGGAGAACGCTGCAGCCCGGTCGATGACCGCGAGCAGCAGATCTCGATAGTCCCGATTTTCGGGTGCATGCTCGGCGAGCTCGAGTGCCTCCTTCAGTCCTGTCATGCGCCGTTTCATAAGGACCTCCTCCAGTCTTCTAAGAGGATACTAGGGACTGCGTAGGGTCATCCAAAACGCCTGGCGAATTTTTCTATGCGGCGCAGAATTCGCGGCATTTCAGCCGACGTGCCTCGGCGAGAATTCGCTCTGCGAGGAACCTGATATCTGCATCGTCTGCGAAGCTCGGCGGACGGTATTCCGAGACGATATGGTGGATCGCGCACAGGGAGTGTTCAGGATCGTTCGCGTCAAGAGCGGGCGTGTCATCGCTGATCACCTGGCTGCCGTTTTCAGTCGCACCGATCACCATGTGGCCGCAGCAGATGCACGGCCTCGTGTAGATAAAATACTCCTCGCCGTTCTTCCGGAAGAAGAGCTCGTAACCCTCTCCATCGACGAAGCGGAGGTAGTAGCCGTTGGGTTTGGACTCGGTCATTCGGGAACTCCTTGGACTGTGTGTTGAGCCGCCGCAGTCGGCGTGGGAGGGGAGTTGCAACGTGGCGCCAAGATCGTGAGCGGATTCCGGGAACTTTCTTGCCCGACAGAAGCTAAGACATTGATTGGAAGTGAAACTTTCTTCGATCCGGAGGCCCCGCAGGGCGCATGGGGGTCCAGGGGGAGCGGCGATGCTCCCCATGGTGCAGGGTTCATAGGGGCAGGCACACGCCCCTATGCCCGCCGGGAGGCGCGTGGTGGGGTGCTGGGGAGGTCGCAAGAGATCTTCCCGGCGAGTGGTGGGATTGGTCCAGGAAGGGAGGCGGCGCGATAGCCCCTCCCTTATCCTGGCGAACGGGGTGTCCTGAACGAGCCCGCCGCAGGCGGGCGAAGTGCAGGCACCTTAGTGAGTGTTCAACCTGCGAAGCCAGGATTGGGGCCACATTTCCAAGGAAATGGAGGCACCACATGACTGAACAGGAAAAGCACCCGGTTGTCTATCGCGTCGAAGAGATCTGGTCTGCTGAACTCGGGCGCATCGAAATGCACCGAAAAAGGGAAGGTGGAGACCTCTCGCATATCGCGAAGCACAGGACCCAGCTCAACGAATTCCTGATCGGCGACGAGGGATGGAAAGAGCAGCTCGCTAAAGAAATCGACCGAGCGCGAGAGCTGAATTTTCGGTATGCTTATCACGCGCGGCGGTGGGTCCGGAAGCGGAAGAAAGAGGCGGAGAAAATCCGCCGCGCCGGGCCAAAGGATCCGTGGAAATCGGACCGGTCAGAAGGCCCACTTAGGGAGATTGTTCTCACCGCGAACAAGCGTTTTTTTCAGGACGAAATGACCGGCTTCGGCGACGCAGAACGTGAGCGCGTCTTCGAGAAATGCGCGGTGCAATTTCTGAAAAAAGAGTATCGAGGAACCGTCGTCGCCGCATGGGTGGATCGGGATGAGGAGGCCTATCACATCCATGCCGTTGCCGCCCCATGGGTGGAGAAGAGCACGAAAAACGCCGGGCGGCAGCGCATGCTTGTCCCTGGGTCAATTCCGGTCCTTGCGAGCTATGAAAAGGGTCAGGACTTGGTGGCGCAATACTTCGCACCCGCCGGTCTGGTCCGCGGTGAAAGGCGAGCCGCGCGGCGACGCGAGGCGCTCGAAAATGAGCGCGAGGCAGAGCTGCCGCGCGACAATATTCCGTGCCACGTGTGGCGTCAGGAAGAGGCCGTGAAGCTGGACGAGAAGCGGCAGGCCGCCCAGGCTGCGGAGGATCGTGCCCGCCGCTTGGAAGACGAGGCCAGAGCCGCTCGCATGGCCGCCGCGGCGGAGGCCCGGCGCGTGCGTGAAGAGCAGCGGGCCCGGGCGGCGGAGCTCGCGAAAAGGGAAGCTGAAGTCAGTCGCCGAGAACGCATGCTTGTGAAAGCCGTCCACGGTTTTTTCGAGCTTTCGGACGCGGTCCGCGATGCCGCTCGCGCCGTCGGAATGCTCGATCATCCGCTCGTTCGGCGCGCGTCGGATCTCGTCGAAAAAGCGCGGTCCGGACTCGGTCGGATCGGAGGGCATGAGCGCACGCGAGGCTGAGTCCGCAGGATCCGAACCCCACCCATCTATATCCGCCCCGAATGCAGGTTTTGCGCAACGAGCGGCGGGTGGCGGGCGAGGTTTCGAGTATGAGGATCACGCCCAGGCAATATCAGTCCGAAGATCTGTCTGCCCTTCGGATCGCCGCCCGTTCCGGTGCTCGCAGGATCATCTTCGAGGCTTCCGTAGGCTACGGAAAGACGATCATCATGCTGCTGGTCGCGATGGCCTACGTCTCGGTCGGAAAGCGGGTCCTGATCCTTTCCAACAGGACATCTGTCATCGAGATGCTGCGCGACGAGATCGGTGAGAGCGACCTGATCAAGATCATGACGGTGCAGTCAGCCGTGAACCGGCTCGACATCATCGACAAGCCGGCGGTAATCCTGATCGACGAGCTGCATATGGGCGGGGCGGCAGGACAATATCGGAGCGTCTTCGAGGTCTTCGAGAATGCGCTGGTCATCGGATTCACGGGCACACCGAAGGCGGCCCTGTTTGAAGTTTTTGACGCGCATGTTCAGGCGAAGAGCGCGCGCTGGCTCACGGATCACGGCTTCCTGTCTCCACTGAAGTATTTCTGCCCGGAGACGATCGACTTCTCGAGAATCCGGACCGTCGGCAGTGATTTCGACGAGGACGAGCTCGTCGATGCGATGGAGCGCAGCGACATCTGCGGCGATGCAATCGAGAGCTATCGGCAACATTGCGTCGGGAGACCAACCCTCGTCTTCACCGTCAATATCAAGCACGCGAAGGCGGTCCAGGAGGAGTTCCAGGCCGCGGGGATCGAATGCGAGACGCTGACAAGCGAGGACGATGAGGACGAGACCGCCAGGAAGATCGCATTGCTGAAGTCCGGCGGTCTTCTGATCTCTGTCGACCGAGTGAGCGCCGGCTTCAACGTCCCGGCACTGCACGCCATCATTTCCCTACGCCCGACCCGGCAACCCCACCTCTGGGTGCAACAGCTTGGCAGGGTGGCCAGGCTCGCCGAAGAAAAGGTCTGCGGCTGGGTATTCGATCACGCCGGAAACACCCTCCGGAACGGCACGCTGACAGAAGATCGCGACTGGCGAAACGGCGACCAGGTCGACGATGAAAGACAGACAGAAGAGGGCGAGCGGCTTTCCGTGCGGGTCTGCAGCTGCTGCAATTTCGCATGGGAGGGAGCTGCCACATTCTGTCCAGAATGCGGGCATGAGAATGGTCAGGATCGGCGGATCTCGAAGCGGAAGGCAATCCAGCTTCGGGAGCAAGAGGCGGCTGACATCGAGGCGGCGCGCCAGGCTGCCGCAGCCGCTGCACGCCGGGCCCAGGGCAAGGCAAAGACATTCAAGGCGTTGGCGGCGGAGATCGCGAAACGGCCGGGCACGAGGAACATCCACTCAGCGAGGGCCAGCGCATCGAAGATCCTCGCGGCTCGCATGCGGAAAGCCGTGGAGGAGGGCCGCACAGAAGAAGCCGAGGCCATTCATGCCGACCTCGCTGCCAACGGCCACCGGAAGGTCGCCGACGAAACACTGGCGGACATCGAGGCTGCAGTATGAGCAGGCGCGGGCAGAATCCTGAAACGCCGCTCATGAAGCAGATCGGACTGGCGGCGAAACGGCGATGGCATCCGGTCGGCATGGTCTACCGGATCAACCCCGGCCTTGGCACGCCGCCCGGGTCAGCGCACCTGATGCGATACGCACCCGAGGGATGGCCGGACCAGGTCCTCCTTCTCAGGGGACGGCTGGCGGCGCTCGAGGCGAAGACTAAGCGAGGGCGACCAGAGGAAAGCCAGCTCCGCATGGCCAGGCAATGGTGGCTTGCCGGAGTGCCTTACTTCTTCCCGACATCGCCGGAGCACATGTTCGAGCTCGTGGAGCGGCATTTCCCAGCCGAGGTGTGGGCGGACCCGACGCCGGAGGAGCGGGCCCGGTTTCGAGAGGCGTTCGCAGATGCGGAAGACCCGCGGCCATGGCTCGAAGCTAACGGATACATGTGATCACGCCGCACCCACAAGCGCGAAATCGTCGAACCGCAATCCGCGCCGGCGGAGTTCAGTCTCCATCTTTCCCAGTGCCTCGCGCTGGATCTGGCGGATCCGCTCGAGCGAAACGCCGTAGTCCCGCGCGATCTCCTCCAGCGTCTCGCCATCGACCGCCAGAATCCGCCGCGCAACGATATCCCGCTCGCGATCGTTCAGGACATCGAACGCCGACAGCAGCACGGCCCTGGTGCGATCCTGGTCGTTCATTCCAGGATCACAAGCCATCTCGATATCATGGACATCGACATAGCCGGCTGATACCTGCTGTAGGATATCCTTGGCGGTCCCGGCCGAGATCCCGTAGTAGCTGGACGCCTCGGCAAACGCCTCGTCCTCGGTCATCCCGTTGGCGATATTTCCGGCCGCGCGCTTCGGGATCTGGTTGACCGCCTTGATTGGAACCTGGCTCGCGCCGATCGAGGTCTGGAACCGCGCTTTCGTGGCCGCGACGCTGAATTCGCGACGGATGCAGGCGGCCATGTATGACGAAAACGGCCTTCCAGACTCCGGGTCGAATTCATCGGCGGCCCTGAGGATCCCCTCAGCCCCCATCGACACGATCTCGCCCGTCGAGAACCCCGCCCAGGAGAATTTCCGTGCGAGGAAATGGATGAGACCCAAATTCTCGAGCACGAGCCGGTCCCGGTATTCCTGATCGCCGGTCTGTCTGTATTTCCGGATGAGGTCCTCGTTCGTCATGTCAGGGCCTCGTCGATCTCGCTCACGGCGCGATTGACGATCCGGCTCGCCTGTCCGACGGAGATCCCGACGTCGTCCGCGGCCGCCTGCATCGTCTTCTGTTCGACGAACATCGTCCGCAGAATCCGGCGGGTGCGGGCGGGTTGGGCCGCGATCGCGCGGGCGAGGTCGTCACCGACGGAGCCGTCGAAGTGTTCCGGGGTCAGATCATTGAGCCAGTCGCGCCAGGCTTTTATCCGAGGTTTCCTGCTTCCGGCTCGGACACGCTGCTCGCTCTCGACAACCGAGCGGACATGGCACTCCTTACAGTAAGGCCGCACATAGCCCTCAGCAGCTTTCGGGTGGCGATAATACCCTCCATCAACCGGCTTGATCTTTCCGCACCGTGCGCACCGCTTCACGAGCTGCCCGGCGTCGTTGAGCATCACTCCAGCATGCCGCTTCCGGTGCTCGATTTTGGAGACCAGCTCCAAGTTTTCGATACGCCAGTCGAGCTTGTCTTCGTTTTTGTGATGGATCTCATACCCGGGCGGGATCGCGCCGTGATGCATGCGCCAGATCAGGCGGTGGATCTTCTCGGGTTTTCCGCGATATGAGACCCGCGGATAGCCGTGCTTGTCGATATACATTCGCCCCTCCAGAGCTGTGCTGGAGGGGAACTAGGTCCCGATTTCGAAGTCCGGAAATCGGAGTGACACACATGAAACATTCGCGAAAAGCCCCGGCTAATTGCCGGGGCTCATAATCGCGCGATCGGGTGATTTCTACGAGAGAAACGCCTCGATCTCCGCTGCAGCCTTCGGGTGCAATTCGGCGATGTCTTGGCGAAATACCTCGCCATCACTGTCGAAAATGACGATCTCCGCTCGCCCGCTGTCGCCGCGCTCGACGAAAATCCAGGCTGTATCGGTGTCGAGATACACCCGCGCCTGGCCGAACTGCCTCTCGACATCGCTGTCGAACCACGCATGCGTCGCGATCGCGAAATCTGCGTTCTCGACGGCATCGAGGTAGAGCTCGACAAAACGGCGCGACAGGGTCGATGTCAGTTCGTCAGGGGTCATTTGCTGGCTGGGAATGTTCATGGCTGTTGGCTGTCACTGAGAACTGACCCGGCGTTGTCACCGAGAACTGACCCGCCCGGTCGTTATGTTTGCTACTTCATGCTGGGGTCAATGGTGCC